>NZ_BMVU01000071.1 GCF_014650875.1 Streptomyces minutiscleroticus | reverse complement strand
CGGCTCCAGCCGGGCCCACTGGTCGTTCGTCAGATCACCACGTCCCACAAGATGTGATCATCCACAACCAAGATCGACTTTCGCAACAGGCCCTAGGCGCAATGCCGTGACTCTGCTGGTGATCTTGTCGGAGGCGGGACGGGTTCGTCGCTTCGGTGCCATGGTGGAAGAGCGCCGAGCCAGGGGGTGAGGGTCGTGTCGCTGCGTCCGCGAAGGAGCACAGGCATTCCGGCTGGCCTGCCCGGTCCGGGCCCAGTGCACCGGCTCCACCGAGCGGCCACGCTCCCTCGCACTCCTGCCCAGCCAGTCCCCGCACGAGATCCAGCTCCGCAACCGGCGCGACCGGCACATCCCGCAGGGGAAGCATCGCTACGCGATCCGAACCGGCACCGAAGCCACCCTGTCCCAGGCCGTGCGCACCTGCGGCCTGCGCAGAAGCCGCTACCGCGGACTGGCCCGCACCCACGTCCAGCACGTACTGACCGCCATGGCCCGCAACCTCATCCGCCTCGCCGACTGGTTCGACACCACACCGACCACCCCACGCCGGGACAGCAACTTCCGAACACTCTGCACAAACACAGGACTCATCACCCCCTGAGCACCCGCAAGATCACCAACAGAGTCACGGCATTGCCGTTGGACCGTGGACCGCCGGTCGGCCGCCGCGCACGCGGCTCACCACGCACCCGGTCCCGGGCGACACGCGGCCGGGCGTGGCAGCCGGACACGTCCTCGAGTCGGCATCAAGGACGTGGCCCAGGAAGCCGGAGTCTCGCTCGGCACCGTCTCCGACATCCTCAACCGGTCGGAAGCCGTGGCCGAGGCGATGCGCACGCGCGTCCCGGAAGTGATCGACTCCTTGGGCTACATCCGCGCCGAGGGCGCCCGCCGGCTGCGAGGCTGGGCCTCCCGCGTGATCGCCGTGATGGTCCTCGACATGGCCAACCCGTTCTTCACCGCCCTCGCCTCCGGCGTAGAACAGGCCGCCCGCGAGGCGGACCTCGGCGTCATGGTGCGCACCGGCGCCCACGACCCGGCGGAAGCCGCACGCCACCTGTCACCGATCACCTCGCACCAGGTCCGTGGCGCTGTGCTCACCACCGACGAGGGTATCGGCCGTACCGTGGCCGCCTTCCGCCGCAGCGCGGTGCCCTTCGTCATCGCCGACCAGAGCGCACCCCAGCCCGCCGCCTGCTCGGTCGGCATCGACGACCTCGCCGGCGGCCACGCCGCGGCCCGACACCTGATCGCCCAAGGACACCGCTCCATCGCATACGTCAACGGACCCGACAGCCTCCAGCAGGTACGGAACCGCCGCCACGGAGCACTGCGCGCCGTCGGCGAGGCCGGCCTCCCGGCCGACACCCTGCTGGAACCACCCTGCAGCGCCCTCACCGTGGACGCCCGCAAGGACGCCGGACACCGCACCCTCGGCCTTCCCGAGCGGCCGGCCGCCGTCTTCTGCGCCAACGACCTGCTCGCCCTCGGTGTGATGCAGGCCCTGTACGAAGCCGGACTCGGAGTGCCCGACGACATTGCCGTGGTGGGGTACGGCGACATCGAGTTCGCCGCATCCGCCGTCGTACCGCTCACTTCGATACGACGGCCGGCCCTCGCCATGGGCCAGCAGGCAGGCCGCCTCCTCGTCGAGGACACATCCGTCGGCTTACTTCACGAACATACGCACGTCGTCCTCCTACCGGAACTCGTCGCACGCCGGTCGACCACGGCGGTACCGGCTCGATGAGTCCCGCCTGCGCAGCCGGCCCCGGCCATGAGGGGCTGCGTCCACTGACGTGGTGTATTGGTGCGGTCCGATCCGGGGATTTACTCCGGCTTCAGGATGGATGCCCGCACGGATGAACGGTCACCGGCTGATCTTTCAAGACAACCGAGTCCTTGAAGGAGATCAGCACGATGACCGCACCCGACAGCCTGTTCCCGCACGCCCTGACCGAGGAGAATCTCGCCCGGGGTGCCCCCGCTTGCGGGGGAGAGTCCCTATCTGCTGCGCACGATGCGCAAGACGTCCGCCGACGCACGCCTTCTTGACGAAGGGTGCGCCTCACTCACCCGTCACCGCTCCCAGCGTGTCCAGGACTCCGTAGACACCGACGCACAGGATGGCGACGCTGCTGACGACCAGCGCCACGGTCGTCCAGGGGCCGGAGCGGAAGCGTTCCGGGACGCCGGTGCAGCGGAGCTTCCACACGGCGATAACCACGGCCACCAGGAAGATGCCGCCGCCGATGCCGCCGATCTGCACCATCAGGACCGGGGACTGCACGTAGAGGAAGAAGCAGGCCCACACCAGCGGCAGGGTCCAGGTGAGGACGCGGATGGTGCGAGTGCGGCTGTTCACGTCCTCCTACTTGACGACGCCGAGCATGCCGAGGGTGTTGGTCCACAGGCGGGGCACGGAGGCGGTGGATCCGATGAGGGTGGAGAAGAGCACGGCGACGGCGACGACGAGGAAGAGGTACTCGGCCCGGGGTCCCATGGTGTCGGTGTAGATGCGCGACAGTGTAGTGATCATCTCGTTGCCCTCGGGCACCAGGCCCTGCGGGTGCAGCACGGAGCAGGCCGCGGCCGTGCCGCCGATGATGCCGCCGCGCTGGAACACCTTGGCGAAGTCCATGCCGATCCAGAGCCAGTTGATCCAGCCCAGGCGGCCGACGCGGGGACCGGCCTCGCGGTAGCCCTCCAGTGCCGTGCGGCCGTTCAGGATGGTCCAGCGGGCCAGCTCCATCTGGACCCAGACCTTGACGCCGGTCGACACGACCACCAGCCGCAGCAGCGCGAAGCCGGCCTTGGCGCCGAGCGGTGTGGTGGTGATCAGCTCTCCGGAGTCGGCCACGGCGGCGGACAGCACGAAACCGGGGCCGAGGTGGCGCAGCCGGTCCCGGAAGGAGGCGGGGGGCCGGCTTGGCGTCCTCGGCGCGCAGGGCGTACGGATCAGCCCGCGTCGGTGAGATAAGGGGCGCGGTGTCGGTGGTCGACATGACGGTGTTCCTTTGCTGGATCCGGCGCCGCCGCCGGAGCGGAAGGGAAACAGCGATGCGGTGAGGGGCTGTGTGCGGGCCGGCGGACCGGCCCGCGGAGGACTGCGTACGGGCCGGTTCACCGGCCCGCGAGCTGACCCGTGTACGAGGCCGGTTCAGCTCGCGGGGTGGTGCGGGGCCTGTCCGGCGAGGACGCGCAGCACGTCTTCGGCGATCACCAGGCCCGTCGTGCGGTTGGCTTCCGGGGTGCAGGCGGCCATGTGGGAGGTGAGGGTCACCCGCGGTGCGGTGCGCAGCGGGTGGTCCTCCGGGAGGGGTTCGATCGCGAAGGCGTCGAGCGCGGCGGCGGACAGCTGCCCGGAGTGCAGCCCCTCAGCGAGCGCGGTGTCGTCGACGAGGTCGCCGCGGGCCGCGTTGACGAGCACGGCGCCGGGCTTCATGGCGGCCAGTCGGGCTGCGGTCAGCAGCGGTTTCCCGGTGGGTGGCAGGTGCAGGGCGACGACGTCGGCGCGGCCCAGCAGGGCGTCGAGGGCGGCCGGTTCGGCGCCCGCGGCACTCACGGCGTCGTCGGGCATGTACGGGTCGTGGGCGAGGACGCGCATGCCGAAGGCCTGCGCGTAGCCCGCGACGAGGCGGCCGATGCGGTCGAAGCCGACGACGCCGAGGGTCTTGCCGTGCAGCTCGGGCCCGAAGTGCTTGGGCCAGCCGTCCGCCGGATCCCAAGCCCGGCGCGAAGAGATCCTGCAGCTCGCCACCGCCATCGGCCTGGCCAGCGTCGAGGAACTGTCCCAGCGCTTCGGCGTGACCGCCCCCACCATCCGCCGCGACCCGGCCCGGCTGACTACCGACGGCCGCCTCGCCCGGACCTACGGCGGCGCGATGGCGCTGACCGCCCACCCGGAGTCCTCGCTGCGGCAGCGCACCGGTGAAGCCTACGAGCAGAAACGGGCGATCGCCCGGTGGGCGGCGGCACAGGTACAGCCCGGCAGGACAGTTCTGCTGGACGCCGGATCGACGGTGGGCGCGCCGGCGCACGAGCTGCGCACCGCGAAGGATCTCACCGTGGAGACCACCGGCCTGACGGCGCTGCACGAACTGGCGGACGTCGAGACCGTCCGCGTGGAGTGCCTGGGCGGCACGCTCCGGCCCCTCAGCCAGGCATTCGTGGGCCCGCTGACCGAGGCGGCGCTGGAGCGGACGACCTTCGACCGAGCCTTCCTGTCCGCGGACGGCGTCACGGCGGACGGCGAGATCTGCGAGGCCGACCTGCGCCAGACCCGTCTGAAGGAGCTGATGGCCCGCCGCGCTGCCCACGTCTACGTGCTGGCCCACGCCGAGAAGCTGGGCCGCGCCCCCTTCCACGCCTGGGCCGCCCTGCCGCCCTGCCGCCCGGCTGCACCCTGGTCACCCACCGGGCGGCGAGCCCCGAGCAGGTGGCGGCCTTCACCGACCGCGGCATCCACGTCGTCCAGGTCGATCCCCCGGAAGAACAACCGGTCTCCGATGAGCCCGGCGTCTGAGGCCGGCAACTGCGGGACGGCGGACGCCCTGGTCCGTGACACCCTCCGCGCAGCGACGGCACAGCCTCCCGCGCCGGTCGGCGACGACCGGGAAGCGGACCGATCGGCGGCACCGACCTGACGGAGTCCTACTGGAACATAGAGGGCAACCTACCTAGATCAAATGCCCTCTGACAGGCCCCTGTTCAAAGAGAGGCCGCGAGGGTGTGGACGAAGACGGCCAGGGATGTGAAGAACGCTTCGGCTTTCTGCCACACATTGACGATGGCATGAGCGAATTCAATGGGGGCGATGGCGATGATGTACAAGAGGATGATCAGTACGAGCCAGAACAACAGGCTGCGCGGACGGCTCAGCATGATCGCTTCCTCCTTGGGCTCCGTGCCGTGCGGACCCGCCGGGACCGGTGACGGGAGTGAGGGGACCCGCGGCGGTGTCGCGGGTCCCGTTTGCCGGTTTGAATGTCTCAGCAGCGATGTCGCTCAGTCGGCAGCGAGACAGCGGCGGAAGGTGGTAGGGCGTGAGTTCCACTGTTGCCAGAGCACTGTCCTTGGCTGCCGTGGGACGAAGAACTGGTCGCGTGCCGGTGTGGATGCTCAAGCTGCCGGGGTCAGCGTCGTCCGCTGCCCCCGTACTCGAGCCGGAGATGTTCTGGCTTTGAGAGGTGTCGGTGTGGTCGTGGCTCCGGCTTTCGTCATTCATAGGGTGCGAAGGGGCCCCACCACCAGCTGATGGAGGGGAGGGGCGGTGGTGTGCGGCTGGAGTCGGACGGGTGGTCGCTCCAGACGGCCGCCGGTGCAGAATTCGGGATCTCGCCTTGGGACGCGGTGAGGTACCGGTGCACGTGCAACGCCCAGTCGATGTTGCCGCGGATGCCGTGGCCGAGGTCGGTGAGGTAGCGCTGCAGTGCGGGACCGGCATGGGGCCGGAGGCGCTCGCGCAGCGTGAGGAAGCGGCACAGGATCCGGTCGCGCAGAGCGGCGGTCTGAGTGGCCGCTTCGGCGGCGGTGCGGTTGTGGTGGTGCATCAGCAGATGGGGAACGTTCTGTTCGGTCTGGTCGAGGGCTGCGGTCTCCTTGGCCAGGGAGTGCCAGTCGTTGTCCAGTGCGGCGACGAGGATGGCCATCTCGGTCAGCGCGCACACAGCCGGTGAGTCCAGCTCTGCTGCGGGTATCTCGGCTTGGTTGGCGATTTCGAGCATGGCGTAGACGGGTTCGCCGCCGCTGGCGTGGATGCGCATGGTGACGTACTCGTCGAGGTCGGGCATGTGGCAGCGCGCGCGGTTGGCGATCTGCCAGTGGGCACCGGTCAGCCAGGCGCGGTGGGCGGCGATGAACCGGCGGACCTGGGTGGGACTGGCGCAGGCGCGGAAGCTTTCGCCGAGGTCGTGGATGGCCGCGGTGAACGGATCGTCGTAGTGCTGTGGACCGGGGGTTTCCAGGGCACGCTGGACGTGTCCGGCGTAGGCGGCGAACTCCGCCGGCTTGTCGCGCAGTTCCCCCTCGTCGCAGTGGACGTCGTCGAAGGTGAATGCCCAGTAGGTCCAGCAGGCGGCGAGGACGAGGGGTTCGAGGTGGGCGTCCGGCGCGAAGCGGCCGTAGAACTCGGCGCTGGCGCTGCCCAGCGTCCAGGCACGTGCGGTTTCGCTGGGGCAGAAGCCGAAACGGTCGATCCACTCGGTGGCACGCCGTGCGACTTCGTCGACCGCGGGGTGGACGGCGGGCTCGATGGGACAGTAGAACGGCGGGATCGTCAGAGATGTCGTGGTCACGGCCGACTCCTTGGGGTCTGGAGGGAGTGCACGCGGGTCGTGGCGGAGCTTTTCGGGCGGGGAGAACTGGCTGTGTCCCTCGGCGGTACGCAGCGTCGTCGTGTGGTCGTGGCCGAACCGGGCCGGCCTCCCGCAGGGCAACGGCGGCCGGACTTCCGGCACGGCTGCGTCGGGGCGGCGCCGACAGTGGTGTGTGCTTCCTTCAGCCAGGTCTGGTCGATGTCGTTGCCGGAGTCCATCAGGTGGGCGTTGCGGACACCGGGACACCGGCCTGGAGGACGACATGGATCATCCGCCGCGGCGAAGATCACGACGCCGCCTGGAGGACTTCTCGGGTCCCGCCGACGAGGACGGCGCCTGCCTCCTGCAGGATGCGGACGCCGTGCTGGTGATGCGCGATCTGTTTCCGCTGGTGGCCAGGGGTGCCGTACTGTTCGAGGGCCGTCTCGACGGCGCCCGCCGCGCGTGGTGCTCCTACGCAGGATCCGCGCGGAGCGCCAAGCAGCACGTTGCTGCCGCTCGGTGTGCCGTCGGGTGGGTGAGGGGCAGGAATGGGCAGGGTCACGACGTCCTCCTGACAACTTGCCGCGCGAGAGCGCTCAGGGCTTGAGCTGCAGCCGGGGTGAAGGGAGCGGTGTCGAGGGCCACGAGGGCCTGCCGGTACCGGTCGGTGATCATCTGCTCGACGGTGGCACGGGCACCGGTGGCGGTGAAGATGTCGCGGACCTCTTCGGCACCCTCCAGGTCCAGGCGGGGGTCGCCGACCAGGGCGCGCAGCCGGGCGGCCTGTGCGGGGTCGGCGTCGGCCAGGGCGAGGGCGAGCAGAGTGGTGGACTTGCCTTCGCGCAGGTCGTCCAGGCAGGACTTGCCCGTCTGGGCGGGGTCGCCGAAGACGCCCAGCAGGTCGTCGCGGAGTTGGAAGGCCTCGCCCAAGGGGATGCCGATGGCACTGCATGCCTCCAGGACGGGCGTGTCGGCGCCGGCCAGGGCGGCTCCCAGCTGCAGGGGACGTTCCACCGTGTACTTGGCGGTCTTGTAGCGGATGACGGTCAGTGTGTCCTCGACGCTGGTGTGCTTGTCTCCGGTGGCCCGTAGGTCCAGATACTGGCCGATCATGACTTCGGTGCGCATGCGATCCAGGTGGTCCAGAACAGCGGTGCGGCGGGTTCCGTGCACGGCGGCGGCGTGCAGCAGTTCGTCGGACCACGTCAGGGCCAGATCTCCCAGCAGGATCGCGCCCGCGGTGCCGAACCGCTGCGCCGTGCGGTCGTCGCAGTCGGTACGCATGCGGCGGAACTCCTGGTCCAGGACGCGGTGCACGGAGGGACGTCCGCGGCGGGTGTCGGAGGCGTCCATGACGTCGTCGTGGATGAGGACGAAGGCCTGGAAGAGTTCCAGGGAGGCGGCCAGTTGGATGACTTCCGTCGTGTTCGCCTGGCCGCCGGCGGCGTGGAAGCCGGTGACGCACAGCAGGGGGCGGATGCGTTTGCCGCCGACCAGGAAGTCCTGCAGCAGAGCGGCCATGTACCTTTGGTGGGCCCCGGCGTGGGGGCGGGCCTTGGCGGTCAGGAAGCGGTTGAGGACCGCGTCGACCGATGCCTGTATGGCCGTGGGGTCGAGAGGGTCGGCAAGTACGGTGGAGGTCATGAGGGGGTGCTCCTCTCGGGGTTCTGCTGGGTGTGGACCGGGTCGGGAGCGGGTTCACCCGTCCGTTCCTGGGCAGCGGGGACTCGGCCTGTCCTGGCGGTGCCGGTGGTGTCGGTGTCGGCGGTTTCGGTCAGGCGCAGGGCCTCGTCGATGAGCGCGTCGACGATCTGTGCCTCGGGAACGGTCCTGACGACTTTGCCGCGGACGAAGATCTGTCCCTTGCCGTTGCCGGAGGACACCCCGAGGTCGGCCTCGCGGGCTTCGCCGGGACCGTTGACGACGCAGCCCATGACAGCGACCCGCAAAGGGTGGGGAAATCCGTCGAACGCGGCGCTGACCTTGGCGGTCAGCGCGTAGACGTCGACCTGGGCTCGGCCGCAGGAGGGGCAGGAGACGATCTCCAGTTGCCGTTCGCGCAGGCCCAGGCTCTGCAGGATCTGGATGCCGGTGGTGACTTCCTCGACGGGCGGGGCGGTGAGAGAGACGCGCAGGGTGTCTCCGATGCCTTCGGCGAGCAGGATGGCGAACGCGGTGGCGGACTTGATGGTGCCCTGCGGGGGTGGTCCGGCCTCGGTGACACCCAGGTGCAGGGGATAGTCGCAGGCGGCGGCCAGCGCGCGGTAGGCGGCGACGGTGGTGAGCGGGTCGTGGTGTTTGACCGAGATCTTCAGATCGGTGAAGCCGTGTTCCTCGAACAGGGAGGCTTCCCACAGCGCCGATTCCGCCAGGGCCTGGGCGGTGGCACCGCCGTGCCTGGCCAGCAGCCGCGGGTCCAGGGAGCCGGCGTTGACGCCGATGCGGATGGGCACGCCGGCGGCCGACGCGGCGGTGGCGATCTGGCGCACCTTGTCGTCGAAGGCCTTGATGTTGCCGGGGTTGACGCGTACGGCTGCGCATCCGGCGTCGATGGCGGCGAAGACGTAGCGTGGCTGGAAGTGGATGTCGGCGACGACCGGAATCTTCGACTTGTGCGCGATCGCCGGAAGGGCGTCGGCGTCGTCCTGGGAGGGCACCGCGACGCGGACGATCTGGCAGCCGGCTGCGGTGAGCTCGGCGATCTGTCGCAGCGTCGCCTCGACATCGGCGGTGGGGGTGGTCGTCATGGACTGTACGGACACGGGTGCGTCACCGCCCACCGCGACATCGCCGACGTGGATCTGCCGGGACAGGCGCCGTGCGGAGTGCGCGGATGGCGGCAGGGGCCGGGTGGTGGGCAGGGGCAGGTCGGTCAGGCTCATGACAGGCTCTCGTCTCGGAGTGACAGGAAGGTGCGCTGACGGGCGCGGACGACGGCCCTGGTGATGCCGGCTGCGTCCAGACCCGCCCACGTCAGCAGGTCGGCGCGGGAGCCATGCGGCAGGAAGCGGCGCGGCAGGCCCAGTGTGTGCACTGCTGCGGGCACTTTCCGATCTGCGCACAGCTGGGCGAGGGCGGCGCCCAGCCCGGAGGTGCGGCTGTTGTCCTCCACTGTCACCACCGTCTGGTGACGTCCCGCCAGTTCCACCAGGGCAGGTGGCACGGGCAGGGCCCAGCGCGGATCGGCCACCGTGACGCCGACACCACGCCGCTCCAGCATGGCGGCCGCGCGTACGCACTCACCGGCCAGCGGCCCGAACGAGACCAGCAGGACGTCCGGGCCACCGGACGACGTCAGGACGTCGATACCGTCCTCGGTGGCGACGGCCGGCAGCGGCGGGTCGGCGCTGGCCTTGGGGAAGCGCAGTGCCGTGGGCCCCCGGTCCCAGGCGACGGCCTCGCGCAGCAAGGACCGCAGTGTGACCGTGTCCCGGGGGACGGCCAGCCGCAGGCCCGGTACGACCGACAGCAGCGAGGCGTCCCACATGCCGTGGTGACTGGGCCCGTCAGGCCCCGTCACACCGGCCCGGTCCAGTACGAACGTCACCGGCAGCCGGTGCAGCGCCACATCCATCAGCACCTGGTCGATCGCGCGGCCGAGGAAGGTGGCGTAGACGGCGACGACCGGATGCATGCCTGCCAGGGCCAGTCCGGCGGCGCTGGCGACGGCATGCTGTTCGGCGATGCCCACGTCGAACATCCGCTGCGGGTGAGCCTCGGCGAACGCGGCCAGGCCCGTGGGGCCGGCCATGGCGGCCGTGACAGCCACCACATCCTGCCGCTCACGGCCGATCTCCACCAGTGCCTCGGAGAAGACGGACGTCCACGACCTGGGAACCGGTGCGGTCGGCCGGCAGGTGACGGGGTCGACGATGCCCACTGCGTGCAGGCGGTCGGCCGCGTCCTGCTCGGCCGGTTCGCATCCCTTGCCCTTGACCGTCACCGTGTGGACCACCACTGCGGTGCCGAGATCCCGCGCACGGCGCAGCGCGTTCTCCAGCGCGACGACGTCGTGCCCGTCGACCGGGCCGAGGTAAGCCAGTCCCAGTTCGGTGAACACATTGTGTGCCGGGTCGGATCGTCCTGTACGCAACGCGGTCAGGTGAGCCGCCAGGCCTCCGACGGTGGGAGCGTAGGAGCGGCCGTTGTCGTTCAGGACCACTACCACGGGCAGCTGTGGAGTGTGACCGAGGTTGTTGAGTGCTTCCAGCGCCAGGCCGCCGGTCAGTGCTCCGTCACCGACCACGGCCACCACTCGGCCGGCGGTGCGGTTCCGCAGTCGTTGCGCCTTGGCCAGGCCGTCGGCGTAGGACAGGGCGGTGGATGCGTGGGAGTTCTCGATGACGTCGTGTCCGGACTCGCCGCGGCTGGGATAGCCCGACAGACCGCCGGCCTCGCGCAGGCGGTCGAAGCCCCCGGCCCGCCCGGTAAGAACCTTGTGGACGTAACTTTGATGGCCGGTGTCGAACAACACCGTGTCCTCCGGCCGGTCGAAGACCCTGTGCACCGCCATCGTCAGCTCCACGACGCCCAGGTTCGGTCCCAGATGCCCGCCGTGAGCGGTGACTTTGGCCACCAGGAACGCACGGATCTGTGCGGCCAGTTCCGGTAGCCGTTCGATCGGCAGATGTCTGAGATCTGCCAGAGACGAAACGGCCTGTAAAAGCGGCCAGTCGGTGCACGGCTGCGCAGCAGAACTCACGAAAAGGCCCTCCCTTTCGTTGCAGAACGCCGACCCCAAAGGGTCGAACAAGCGATACGTTCGAACGAGAAATCGAAGGATCGCACAAGGAACCGAATTCATGGCCAACGATCGATCCGGCGACTGCGGCAGAAGTACCCGGGTGAGCCCGTAAGGGGATCGGCCGGCCCCGTGAGAGTCGACGGCAACTCCTTCTGATCTTCCCCCAGCAATGTTTCCCCGCTGGAACAGATCAAAGGGGCGCACATATGCACATGCGGCGCATTCGACTGGCGCGGGACTGTGGAACGAGCCCGCGCACGCCCCGATCACAACGGTTCACATTCCGACGCAAGCGCAAATAACCGTTGAAATACCTGTCCGGCCAGGCAGACGGTCCAGATGAGCGCCGCAGGCACTCTTCACCTGAATATCACTGATCTCTACAGTCACTCAGACCTCACTTATAATATTTTCCGGTGTGCGCGGGCGCAAAGGAGGTCACGTAAAAAACGAACGTGCGCAACCTCGCACCGAAAGACCCCTACGCGCCGGTTGCAATAGCCAATGTCCGGTGAATGTATTGGGAGTCGCATGTCCTTCCGGCGGACCGTCAAGGCCCTTTGGGCATCGCCGTCAGGCCGGCTGAACCGCCGAAAGGGGGTCACGAGAAGCACAGAAGGTGTTCCGTCCACTCCAGAAATCGGCCATCGCTTTCCACGACTCGAAACGCGAAGCGACTACACAGCCGGCAGCCGGCGCGCGCAGAGCCGGAAGCCCTCCGCTCCCCTCGCATCCGCCGAACGGCGACCCCACCACCCGACGGGCGGCCCCGGCCGGCACGGACCGACACAGGCGTATGACTGCCGCCTCGTTCCCTCATCCGCAAATGCCACGAGACCCCGCGGCAACGGTCCGCCCCTCCCGTGCACACCGAAGAAACAACCGACAGATACGACACCCCTTCCCGCCCACTCGACAGGAGAGTGATCACCATGGCACGGTCCGGCACCGGCATCACCAGATACATCGGTGACATGGTCGACGACACCAAAAATCTCGTCGACGACATCCTGGACCGCGGACGCGACGTGGAGCGCAACACCCGCGACACACTCGGCAGGAACCTTCGCTACACCGAGGACAAGGACGCCCACCGCTCCCGAACCACCCACTCCGACGACGACATCGCCGCCCTTCACACCAAACTCGACCTTCTGATCGCCGCACTCCGGCACCATCAGGCAGAGGACACAAGCGCCGAAGGTCTCGAAGCGGGACGACAGCAGCCGATCAGCGAGGAGACGAGGCAACTGCGCAGCGAGGTGGCCGAACTGCACGCGAAGCTGGACCGGATCGCCGCTGCCCTCCGGCACCAGGAGGACAGCACCTCACAAAAGGAACATCACACCTCCAGGGACTGACCATGGACCATGCGAACAGCGCCGTCCCTCACGGTGACGGAACGCTCAGCCGCCTTCCCGAACCATCCGAGCGAGTTCTCACCCGTGGCAGGCAAGGCGATCTGTACGACACCCATGAGCAGGACCGGGTCACTCTCGACCAACTGGTACGGGACCTACGCGCAGAACGCCAGTTCCGTGCTTACGACCACGACACCGGGCAGGACTGCACCTATCAGGTTCTGGGCGACGCCCTCGCCCACGCCCTGGGCGGCTCCGTGGGCCGGATCGCCCTCGAAGCGCTCGTCCAGTCCATCAAGGCCGCTGTCCCCCGGCAGGAAGGGACACGCCGGCTCTGGCAACCCGATACCTGATCGAGTGCCAGGTCGGCATCCACCGCCTCCGCCGCACAGAGCAGACAACCCGCGGACCCGGCGCGCAGCTGGCGCCGGGCCCGCGGCACACCACGTCCCCGACACCTCCCGGAGTCGCCCATGGGCACCGGTCGCGCCCGCATGCTCACCACCACCCTCGGAGCCCTGCTCGGCAGGGAAAGCGTGCACTTCCTGCAGCGACACCTACCCGGCGAAACCCCACCGCGCGACCAGAGCGATCGAGCCCGGGCGATACGCGAGGCACTGGAAGAACTGGGCCCCCTTTACATCAAGGTCGGCCAGATGCTGTCCACCCGGCCCGACCTGGTCTCCCAGCCGATCATCGAGGAACTGGGAAGGTTGCACGACCGCGTGACAGCAACACCTTTTGCCGAGTTCGAACCTGTGCTCGCTGCCGAACTCGGACCGCTGTGGAGAACACGCTTCTTGGACATAGACACCAGTCACCCCCTGGGAGCCGCATCACTGGCACAGGTCTACCGGGCCACTCTCACCGACGGCACCCCAGTGGCACTCAAGGTGCAACGACCCGGCATTCAAGCGAAGATGGCAGCCGACATGGCCCTGCTGCGCAGAATGACGCGTGTGATCGGTCGACAGGCACCCCGGTTCAGTGCCGTCGTCGACACCACCGCTATGCTCGACGTCGTCTTCGACGCGATGCGATCCGAAATCGACTTCACGCTCGAAGCGCGCAACATGCGCGCGGCCACCAAGACCACGGCGGAGTTCAAGTACCTCACCGTCCCCACCCCGCTGATCGCCACCCCCCGTGTGCTGGCGCAGACCCTGGCTCCCGGCCGCTCCATCCGCGACGCCGACCCCGCGGACTTCACCCTCGAAGAACGCACCGGCATCGGACGCGATCTGCTGGCCTACATGTACCGCTCCTACTTCCTGCACCGCACCTTCCACGCCGACCCCCACCCGGGCAACATACTCGTACACCCCGGCGAGCCGGCCCACCTCATCGACTGGGGCATGGTCGGCCACATCGACCGTTCCATGAGTCACCGTATGATCCTGGTGCTGCTCAGTCTCGCCCGCAACGACGCACATGCCACCGCCAAAGCCTGGATGGAACTCGGACACGCCACCCCGTGGGCGAACGTCAGCAACTTCACCATCGACCTGGCCTCGCTCGTGCCGAAGATCGCCAACGCCTCGCTGGAGGAACTGAACCTCGGCGTCACCCTCACCTCGCTGCTGGCCTACTCCACCCGCCGCGGCATCAAGACCAACCCCATGATCTCCATCCTCGGCAAGTCCTTCGCCAACATCGAAGGATCCATCCGCAACCTGTGCCCGGAACTGTCCCTCATCAACGTCTTCGAAACGGAACTGCGCCACATCCTCTTCCGGACCGCCGGCGAGAGCCTTTCCGAGGGACAGGCGGCGCACACTGTGATGCAGGCCATCGTCGCCTCGGACGACGCGCCCCAACAGATACGCAACCTCCTCCGCGACATCACCAATCGCGAACTCTCCATTCAGCTCAAGGTCAGTGACCTGCCCCTACGCATCAATCGCGGCAACCTGCCACTCCTGTACAAAATCGCCCGTGCCGCCCTGGGAGCCGCCGCCCTCCGCGCCCTGTGGCGGCTCGGCCGAACTCCCATCGAAGCACGAAAGTGACACTCAACGGGAAGCAGACCTCAGCCCTCCGGCCGTACCGCGTCCGACCCGCGCTGACGTCAGGCGGCGCGGGCGGATGAGTGCGCATACGAGGGCGAGGAAGGCTCCGTGATGTCGTCACGTATCTCCCAGCGGATCCGCAGCCGCCGAAACCAACGCAGGTAGGCGAAGGCGCGCTCGACGACTCAGCGCTGGGTGCCCAAGCCGGAGCCGTGCTCGGTGCCGCGGCAAGCGATCAGCGTCTCCCGCCGAGGCCCCGGATCAGGCGGCGGTACGTGTCATGGCTCCGCAGGCCGCTGGCCGGCCTCGACGAGGCCACGTTCGCCACGGTGGCCCGGGCCCGGGCAAGGGCCCGCCGTGTCGCGTGAACCTGGCCAGCCCTGTGGCCGGGTGGGTTTCCCTGGCTGACCGTCGCCGGGAAACACCTGCGGCGGTGGGTGGTCGTCGACATCGACGCCACGATCACCACGGCGGCCTCCCAGAAGGAGGGCGCCACGGCCCCCTGCAAGAAGAGCTACGGCTTCCACCCGCTGGCGGCGTGGTGCGCGAACACGTAAGGAGTGCCTGGCCATGCTGCCGCGCACGGGCAGTGCCGGTTCGAACACCGCCGCGGACCACCTCGCCGTCCTCGACCAGGCCCTCGACCAGATCCCCGGCTCCTCCGCGGCGAAGACCCTCATCCGGGTGGACGGGGCAGGCGCCGCCCATGACCTGCACGTATGGCGGAGTTGAACACCGCCCGGCGCCGGGTCCGTTCCACCACCGGCTGGAAGATCACCGCGGCCGACGAGACCGCCATCGCCCAACTCCCCGAACACGCCTGGGAATCCAGCCTGAAGCAGGACGGCACCCTCCACGAGGACGATCACAGCGCGGTCGCGGAGCTCACCGGTCCGAGCCGACGGGAAGGGTGACTGGAGGGCATGCGGCTGATCGTCCGCCGCGTCCGCCCATCCGGCCGGCACACCGACAACCTCACCGACCTCGAGAAGAGGACCGGCTGGAAGTACGCGATCGTCGCCACCGACATCACCAAACCGTGGGGCGTGGCCGGCAGTCACCAGGTCCAGTGGATCGACGCCCTGCACCGTCACCACGCCGTCGTCGAGGACCGCGTCCGCACCAACAAGGCCATGGCCCTGCACAACCCACCCGCCACGTCCTGGACGAGCAACCGTAGCCGGATGCTCGCCGCGAACGTCGCCGCCGACCTCGACGCCTGGCTCCGCCTCCTCGCCCTCCACGACCAGGACAGCCTGGCCGACGCCGAGCCCCCCACCATGCGGATGCGGATCTACCACCAGACAGGCCGCCTCGCACACCATGCTCGCGCCCGGCGCCTCCGCCTCGACGCGTCCTGGCCCTGGGGGGCCGCCTTCGCCCTCGCCTGGTACCGGCTCACCGGATTACCTCAGACCACTTGACCAGCGCGAACGTATCCCGACGAGCATCAGAAGGAGCAGAACCCAGCAGTTTCCGGGCCCGTGGAACCCGGCGCAGCCGCAGCGACACGCGACGGCCCCACCGGCCCACCAGCGGAACAAACAGGGCGAATTCACCGCATGATCGAACAGCGATCACCGCTGACGAATCGAAGACAACCTGCGCACCTTAGCCGTCAGCGTCTATCGCCAGGACGGCCACACCAGCATCGCCGACGCCAGTCGGGCCGCTCGCGGCTACCGCCACTTTCCGACCTCCCCCGCTCTCACCGGATGAACCCGATCGCGCAAGGGACCCTGATTCTCGTTGCCCGTCTCCCGCACAGTCAGAGCCCGCCCCGCATGATCAGATTCAGCCATCCTTGCTCGATCCGGAATGCATGATTCATGATTCCACTTCCTTCTGTGCGCATAAGTAACGCTCAGGAGCAGCAACGGCACAGACCGCATGCACACCGTTCCGCTTGCGGTCGAGTTTTGAGCCAGTCCCCTGGAGCATCCTCCGACGACTCAGGGGGAGTGGACCAGACCACATCTAGAGTGATCACCGCTTCAGGCGTTCTCACCATCTAGGCAGTACACCCATCCCCCATACCGGATGGCCTTGCTGCACGGCCTACCAAGGTCGCGCTGCGCCCGGCCTGTTCAGTCGGGTTGCCATGCGGTTCCGCTGCTCGCACGTTCGAACTGTCCGTGAAGGTTCCCAGCAGGAAAGATGGTGCTTGTCATGTCCAAGCTCAAAGCTGCCCTTCGTGCAACTGCCGCTGCTCTCGTTCTGGCTGGAGTCAACGCGATGGCGCCTCAGGCGGTGGCCGTCGACGGCCCTGTCGTGCAAGTCGCGAGCGACGCCGACGCTGTCACCAAGGCCATCGCCCGCACCGCCCCTGAGGCCACCGCCGCCGCAGCAAACGTCTGCGGAGCCGACTACACGCTCAGTAAGGGAATCCCGCTACCCCTGGGTACGGACCCGAGCCTGCGACTGGGCACTTTGTTCGCATACGAGAACGGCGGCAATGGATGCGTCATTCTCGACAACAATTACGGTTCCGCGCAGTACATGTACCTGAAGGTCTGCAAGGTTGGCGGAACCAGCTGCGACACCGACACAGGAAACTTCAGCTCCTACGCCGGCCCCGTCTACGTCAATAGCTTCGCTTGCGCCCCCGTGACCGCAAAGATGGGCAAAAGCTCTTCAAGCTTGTACATTGATTACAAGTCGGATCGCGTTTTCCCCTGCGGATAACCTGACGCCCGGCAGTCCAGCGACGGTACTGCAACTGGATCGGGTGAAACCTCCCTGACGACAGGGCACCCAACAAAAATTTCACGCCGAGCGCCCCATGAAAAGGGGTTCAGTTTCGGTTCGATTCGTCCTCTGCGGATCCCAGGTTACGTGGAATGGCCGCCTGACACCTCTTCAGGCGGCCATCTTCCTGACGGGCGGTGCACTGCAGCCGCCATGTATGACGAATGCGGATGACGCACCGACTGCCTTGCTCGCCCGGAACGTATCATGACGGGTTCTACGCAGCTTGCGCGCTTCTGTGCATGCCCGTCCGCAGCCCTTCCGAGAGCCCACAAAATGAATGGTAGGCCCGAGGAGGACGTCGCGTCGCAGCGCGACATAAAAGCCGCAAAGCCAACAATACCCTCGACTCTTCAGTATCTGCAGGAGCGGATAGCGCAGCGTCCCCGCTCCGCGCGTTAGCTGTCCTCGACTTGTTCGCCGCAGAGTTCACCTCACGTCACCACTATGGAAATGGCGGTGCATCGGGTAGCTTTCAACACCTGCCGCCACACGCAGGTGCCCGCTCACGGCGCCAACGGCCAGACCAGCACTTTCGGTCGTGTCCACATTGGCCTTCCATCCCAGAACCCGAGAAATTGCGTCGCCAAGTCGGAAAAGTACTGAAGGGCCGGCGGATCAACGGCTGCATGCGCGTGATGTGAGCCCCGGTCCCCTTCGGAACGCTCACCCGAGAAGATCACTTAACATTTTTACGAACGAAAGGTCGGTCGCCATAATGGCTGACGAAATGGTACTTCAGGCCCAGAAGTGGGTCAACTCCACTTATAAGAATGTTTCCGGCTACAACCTTGTCACGGAGGACGGCAAGACCGGCTGGAACACCATGTACTCCCTGACCCGCGCCCTGCAGCACGAACTCGGCATTACAGCACTGTCGAACGCGTTCGGCCCGACGACATTGTCGACGCTGCAGGCCAAGGGAGCCATCAAGGTTGGCGAGCCCAACGAGAACATCGTCAAAATTATTCAGTGCGGCATGTACTGCAAGGGCTATAGCGCGGGCGCTATCGACGGGGAGATGTCCCAGGCGACCCAGACCGGCCTCAATACGATGATGCAGCACATGGGCCTTTCCGCGGCCTACCTCAACGGTACTGTGCGCCCGAAGGTATTCAAGGCCTTGCTGACCATGGACAGCTACGTGTTCCTGTCTGGCGGACTGGAACAGATTCGCTTCATGCAGCAGTGGCTCAACGGTCGCTATTTTGAGAAGTCAACCTTTTATATCGGCCCATGCGACGGTTACTTCTCTCGGGACGCCCAGCAGGCGTTGATGAAGGGCATCCAGTACGAGTCAGGCATCCCTGAGGACCAGGCCACTGGCGTCTTCGGCCCTGGCACCGTAGCCGGCCTGAAAGCCCACACACTCTCAGAAGGTGACTCCGGCACGTGGGTACAGCTCTTTACAGGCGCGTGCGTGGCGAATGGCCCCTCCAATACGAGTGGCGATATTGCCACCTTCGGCAATCAGTTCGACGCAGACCTCACGGACTGGGTTAAGAAATTCCAGAGCTTCTCCGCGATCAGCCAGACCGGCAAGGCCGACTTCGACACCTGGGCCCAGTTGCTCGTCTCCTACGGGAACCCTGATCGCAACGTCAACGTCAACGCCTGCGACACCAGGTTCACCATCACCGCCCAACGGGCACAGGCTCTTCACCAAGCAGGATACCGCGCCGTAGGCCGCTACTTGGACGAGCCGGCCGGAAGTAAATTGAACAAGGAAATTCAGCCAGGTGAACTGGACGCCATCTTCTCTGCCGGATTGAACGTCATACCTATCTGGCAGTACGACGCAAGTAGCCTCGCTGATTTCAAGTACAGCAATGGATACCTTCACGGCAGTCTGGCGCACGGTCGAGCCGAGGGGTACGGATTCAACAGAAGTACGGTCATCTACTTCGCGGTCGACTACGACGCCACCTCGGCGGACATGGATCGGATCATCGACTACTTCTCCGGGGTGAACGACGCACTCAAGAGCAACGGCAGCAAATACATAGCCGGCGTCTATGGTTCCCGGAATGTATGCGCCAGCGTTTCCGGGGGCGCATACGTTCCGCACGCGTATGTCTCCGGTATGTCTTACGGCTTCTCAGGCAACCTCGGCTTCCCGCTGCCTCAGAACTGGGCTTTCAACCAAATCAAAGAGTTCGACTTCGTTAACGGTTCGGACTCCTTCGGGCTGGACCGCGTATCGCATCGCCCTGGCGCCGACTCCGGGCAGTCGTCGGTCAACGATCCAGGCGGTTCAGAGGTCGAAGAGTTCATCGCCTACGTTCAAAACGTGTACGACGCCGCAGTCTCCTATGGCAAGGGCGACCCGAATGAACTCTCGTTGCAGTTTATGCGTTGGGACAAGTACACCGATGCCCGCTGGAGGGCGCTGTTCGGTGAGGTCGACGACGCGTTCATCGATTACGCATCCGGCCGAGGAATCGGCCGATCGAGAAATTTGGCATATGCCGACCCGTCGATGGGTGTCATCATCAACCCGGACCACCTTGTGGCAAGCGCCAGTGGTTATTTCCTCAAGGGAAACGCCGGGGCGGGAAAGGCAAATCGCGCCGAATTGGCCAGCTGGGGCGGTGACTTGCTCACGTTCTACGGCGAGTGGAGTCGCTCGGACAACGCGTCGCCACTGGACTTCTGCCGCAAGACACTGTGCAGGCCTGATGTCGCATCAACGTTCTCGCTGGGCGACCTCATCGAGGACATCGATGGATTCCTGGTCGCCGAACGCCTGAAGAACAGCAGCACGAATATTGTGAACGAACTGAAGAGGATCCTGCTCGGAACAGGCCACCTGACACGCTTCAGCGACTTCAAGCTCTACAAGTTCAGCGGCACCACGAGCAACGTTGAAGCAACGGCAAAGGCGTTCCTGGAGGGGCAGATAGACGACACGCTGCTGTCCTCCACCCGCGCGCTTCTCATTCACAGGAACTGCCCAGTGGGCAAGGAGCCATGGAATGAGTCAGACTCCGTGATGAGCGAGTTCTATGCAGGCTTCGCCGAGACGCTACAGAAGCTCATCGATCAGCAGGTAGCGCGCCGAGCGAAGTTCCTTGCCGCGCAGAAGGAAGAGAAGAGGTAAGTCACACATGCTTTTGGTGGGCGCGCTGCTGATTGCAAGTGCAGTCACCGCGGTAGTGGGCATCGTAGTAGTCCTCATACTGCTGAGCCACCCGCCTCTGCCTCTTTCCAGGCTTTACGCGCTTGTCGCTCTGGTCCTGGTTTCCTTGGCGGCGGCGGTGTACTGCTACGGCTGGTTCTCCGTCACCATGGAGGGACCTTTCCCCGAACTATGCAAGAGCCACAACGACGTTGGCGCCGAGTTGACGGCCATTAAGCAACAGTACTGGCCCCTTCGAAGTGCCTGCCTGTACTCCGACGGATCGACCGTGGAATACGTCTCAATGGCGATCACCGTGCTCGTGTGCCTGTCGGCGAGTTTCGGCTTCGTCTCGGCCGGCATCTCCGTATACCTGCGCAAGCGACTCAGACAACCTTCTGGAGCGACCTCATGAATACTGACTTCTCGCGCCGTACACTTCTCAAAAGATTTACCGGTGTGGCCGCCGGAGCAGCACTTTTTGCTACCGGTGAAGGGCTCCTTGGTCCCCTTACCGCCCAGGCCGCTGACACCACGTGGAACAAGACCAAGTCGGCGAACGGCTGGGATGTCCTCATCGGGCGCTCATCAGACACTGCCACCTACGACGTACCGGGAACAAATCTTCAGGTCATCCTGCGAGAAGGGGATGTGGGAATCGTCTTGGCCTATGTGGCACAACGCTTCCACTATGACGTCACCCAACTAGAAGCAGCCCGCGGACAGATCATCGGGTACAGCGATGAGCGACAGGTGCAGGCAGACTTCGAATCCAACCATCTGTCCGGTACCGCATTGGCGCTATACCCGGATAGTTACCCGCTCGGGGCGAAAGGCAACTTTTTCCCCTACCAGGTCACGGCAATCCGGGATATCCTGGCCGAGCTTCAAGGTGTCGTTAAATGGGGCGGCGACATGGAGCCTTCCAAGGAGTCAACCTTCTTCATCGACGTCCCACCAGGCTCGCCGAAACTCGCACTGATCGCAGACACCCTCAGGCAATGGAGACTCACTCCCGGTAAGGGAGCGGGGACGCAAAACATTGCAGACCCCAAGCGCATCACAGCCGCGAAGAAACTCGCCAGCAAGCAGGCAGCCTGATACTGCCGGTGGCCGCAGGCCACAACATGCGAAGGCATCGCCGCGCCTCCGAAAGGGCCACCGACGGCACGAGGAGACAAGCGGCGCTGTACGAGCGGATTCACTCGTCCTGACAGCCAGTGCAGACGACAACACCGGCCAAAGCACTGACTCCGCAACCCGCCCCTGCACCCCGAGGCTGATGCGAAGCCTCAACACCATGGACAGGTGCTGGTCGGTAGCGTGACCATGCCGCACGCAACGAGACTCCGGTTGTTCCGGGTGGCCTTCCCAAGTCGCCTAAACCGCCGGAGCCTCGATGTGCCGCCAGTCTGCCACGATCTGCTTGATCAAACCGCCCACCCACGCCCAGCGACCTGTGCCGCGAGTCGTCGACCGGCCGGCCTCGCTCATTGATCCGCGTGACCGGCGCTGGCAGCGCCACTCGTTGGTGTCGATGCTGCTCACGGCGTGCTGTGCGGTCCCGGCCGACGCCCCCTCCTACGCTGCCGTGGACCAGTGGGCGGCCCAGGTCCCGCAGAACGCCCTGGCCCGACCCGGCGTGCGCACCACCGGTCCGTTCGCGCTGCACCAAGCCCCGGCTACCTCCACCATCCAGCGAGTGATGCATCTGACCTGCTCCGGCGGGCCGGCCGACCTGCTCGGCCGCAGCCCGGCCGACGCCCGGCAGGTGGCGGTGGACGGCAGGACCGCCCGCGGCTCGCCAACCTCCTCTCGACCGTCCCTCCGGCGGACACACGGCCGCCCACCTGCGGATGCGGACAAGACCACCGAAGTCACCGGCTTCACCGCACTGCTCGCCCCGTTCGACCTGGCCGCAGTGACGGTGACCGCCGACGCCCTGCACACCTGCCACGGCCACGTGACGTGGCAGGTGCGGGTCAAGAAGGGGTGCATTACGTTTTCGTCGTGAAGGGCAACCAGCCGCACCTGCACATGTCGTTACGCTCACTGCCGTTTCATCGGCCCTCGGTACGGGATCGCCCCAAGCCGCCGGCCCACGCGGTGAGACGCCGCTTCGAGTACCGCCGGCAAGAAACGCAACAGGGGGAGCCGCACCCGGAGCAAGGGCAGGAATCGGGGAAACACCCCAAGAGTGATTTAATTTTCCGTACCCGAGTGACCTCTACTCCTATATCGGCCGAAAAATCCGCCCTCGGCATCGATGATGATTGTCAGCCCGGCGTCTCGCACCTATGATCATTTAGCGCTGCACATAAGCGCCCGCATCTCCTGATTCGAATCGGAGTCCTCGTGAACAAGATATTGACCCGTGTCGCAACCATTTCTGCCTCCGTCGTCGCGATGGGCATGGTTCCACTGGCCGGCACCTCCTTCGCCGCGAGCTGCAGCGGGGCGGGCTGCGACAACCAGGGCCCGAGGGCCACGGGCTGTGAGACGGCAAGCGTCTCCACCGAGCGGACCATCGACAACAACAGCCGCAAGGCCGAGCTGCGCTGGTCGGCAGGGTGCAGCGCGGCCTGGGTGCGCGTGACCAACAACTCCTCGAACTCGCTCTACAACTCCTACGGCTACATCGAGAAGTACGACTCGGCCGGGAAACTGATCCGCTCGCTCAGCATCCGGATCCCGGACACCAAGGGCGGCTCGGACTGGTCGAACATGCTGGGCGGCGCCAGCTACTACTACCGTGTCTGCGTCTCCTTTGTCGGTAACGAGTACCCGTTGAAGTGCAGCTCGAAGTTCTGAAATATCGAAACCGGGGGACAATGATTCGGACGTCTTTCTCTGCTGGCTGGTTGTCCCCCGATCAATTTTTCAGGTGAACTTTTCACACCGCTCCACCGGGCGCAGCCGTATAGCCGTATGCCGCTTCCCCGGAAGAATCGGGCGTTTTTCCCTGTGCCCCAATTCGCTCCCTCGTTACCGACCACGAAGGCAGAACGACTTGTCGGTGCATCTCCAGGAGGGGCTGCTACATCGTGGCAGCGGTGGAGCGGGGCACCTCGTCGGAGCACGCTCTTTTCGTGCGGCAGTAGGAATAAACCGGCCCCGCCGGGCGCGCTGTCCGTAGATACTGGGCCCGTCAAACCTGACTCGTCCGGCCGCTACAGGAGCACCAGCCAATAAGCGAGATTCCGGACCCGGACCGGCAGGTGACCGTCGACCACGTGCGGGCACAGCGTACGAAGCATGGCCAGGTCGGAGTCCGCGTCGGTGAAGGTCAGCTGCTCGACGAAGCAGTGTTCCCTGTGCTCGAGCCCCGCACTCCGGCTTCGCCGCGTCCTCGTCTCCGTAAAGACACCGCGCGTGCTCTGTCAGGGTGCTGTGCATGCTCCGGAGCCTACGACGCGCTTCTCCACCGGACAGAGCCGGATGAAGAGTCCGTTCGGCCTCACGCCGATGCCACGCACCGGGCCGCACTGGCAACGGCCTTGATCAGCGGCTCAGTACGGTTGCTCCTCAGCCAGGCGAGGCCGGCCGTGGAGGGAGGCAGGTCCGTGACCTCGACGTAGCTCACGCCAGGACGCGGGAAGAGGTCGCGGGCGGCGGCCGGCAGGAAGCACATGCCCTCGCCCTGGGCGACGAGATGGAGCAGCCCCTCCACGTCCGAGGCGACCGGTCCGTAGCGGACCGGGGTGTCGCCGGGCCTGGGGTCCACGGCCCAGAAATCCCACCACACCCGCGGCACCTGGGGCGGTACGTCGATCACCGGACGGTCCGCCAACTGCGCGAGGGTGATCCGTTCCCGGTCCGCGAGCGGGTCGCTCGCCGGCAGACAGGCCAACCGGTCCTCCGTGGCCAGCTGCTGCACCTCGATGCCGTCGGGTACCGGTGGCCGCAGGAAGACAACATCGATGTCATGGCGGAACAAGGCGTCGAAGTGGTCGGCGAAGTGGAGGCTGCGCACGTCGATCTGGACCCGCGGATGCCGCTCGTGCAGCAGGCTCAGGACGGCCCGGGTGTAGGGCATGGCTGCCTCGGCCCCGATCGTGCCCACCACGAGTCGGCCCGAGAGCCGACGCGCCTGCGTCGAGGCGCTGTGGCTCAGCCGGTCCATGGCCGCCACCACGCCCCGCGCGTCCGCCAACAGCACCCTCCCCTGCGGCGTGAGAGTGACGGTCCGGCTGGAACGGTCGAACAACTGCACACCGAGGCGCCGTTCGAGATCCTTGATCTGCTGGCTCAGGGCCGACTGCGTGATGAAGAGGCGGGCGGCGGCGCGGGAGAAGTGGAGTTCCTCCGCCAGGGCGACGAACAGCCGCAGCTGGTGGGCGCTCGGTGTCCGTGGATCGGGACCCGTCGGTGCTCCCGCCCCGGAGACCGTTCCGCCAGCAACCATCATGAATTCCTTATCGATCAATGTTCATCTCGCATGGACATAAACAATGACATCCACCGAGTGAGAGTGGAAGGCTCGATCTCAAGCGACGCCCCGTGCAACCCACTGGTTCCACGGGCCTTCCGACCACCGCTGTGACCACCACTTTCTCGACGACGGGGGCCGACACATGTCCGTGAGAAGAGCGGTGGCCATACTCGCCGCCCTCCTGGCCGTACTGTTCAGCGCGGGCGCCGTTCAGGCGTCGACGCCGCAGGCCGACCGCACGATCCGTGCGACGCCGAGCGCATCCCGCGGGGCCGATGCCGCGCCTCCCGCGCCCCAGGCATCGTGCACCGCCCGCAACGTCAGCCACTACGACGCGTGGACCGGGCGCACCTGGTCGCGGGACTGGGTGTGCGGCAACCGGGCCGGAGCCCCGCTGTACGCCTGCGCCAGCTTCTTCGCCGCCTGCCCGGTGATCGGCTGGATCGACACCTCGTCGAGCTGGTTCGTGTGCTGGGGCCGGGGCGCCTCGCACAACGGCGGCAACAATGTCTGGTACTACACCATGGGGGACCGCGTCGCTCCCGGTCAGGACGTGCACCACGCATGGGGATTCATCCCCGCCGTGGACGTGTGGACGTCGACCGACCCCTGGCCCGGCATGACGGAATGCAACATCCCGTAGGCCGCCCGGCAGTAGCCACCAGGGCGCTCCGCCCGGGCCGCACGCGTCCGGCGCGGAGGCTCCTCACCGGGGTGTCGCCGTGCCGGACAGCGCGATGCCCGCCCCGGACGCTCCCACCCCCCATCGCGTTTCCTACTCACCGCCGAGGACCCGTCACGCCATGCTCCGTACCTCACGCCACTCCCCCACGCCGTCACGCCGCGCCCCTCTACGCACGCTCGCCGCAGCCGCGGCTCTCCTCTCCCTCGCGTTCACCTGCGCGGCACTCCCGCACTCCGGTGCGGCAGCGGCGGCGCCGAGAGCAGCGGACGACATGCAGTCGGCCGCACCGCGAAGCCCTCAGGTGCCCGCCGGCGTCACAGCCGGCGTAGCCGTGTTCGACCGGCAGACCGGCGCCTTCACCGAGCAGTTCAACGCGACGGCCACGTTCCGCTCCGCCTCCGTCGTCAAGCTCCTGCTAGCTCTCGACTTCCTGTGGAACCTCAGCCCCGGCAGCATCGCGGACGCCGACCGTGCCCGGCTGGACGCCATGCTCAGCAGCAGTCAGGACGACGCCGCCAACCACTACTGGTCGACCTACGGCGGGCCCGCGATCGTCGACCGCATGATCACGCGTCTCGGGCTCGCCGACACGGCGCCGCCTCCGGCCGGGTACGAGGGCTACTGGGGCTACACGGCCATCTCCGCCCGCGACACGGTGAAGATCTACCGCCACATCCTGGAAACGGCCCCCGCCGATGTGCGCGACTTCATCATGCAGCGTCTGCGCCAGTCAACCCGGTGCGCCTCCGACTCCTTCGACCAGCACTTCGGCATCGCCGCCGCCTTCAACCGGCCGTGGGCTGTCAAGCAGGGCTGGTCAGGCAATTACGCGAAGGGCACCTGCGGCCCGGGCAGCAGCACCTCGGCCCGTACGCAGGTGGACTCCGTCCCTGCCAGGGAGGCCGCGGGCGTCGACCTGAGCCGGCCGGCGCTGCACACGACCGGCACCGTCGGGGCCGGCGACCGCTCGATCGTCGCCGTCCTCACTCTGCACCCGGACGGCACCTCCTACGGCAAGGCCTACACCGACCTCGGCCGACTGACCCGTTCCTTGAACGTTCCCGGCGGCACGGCGCCGACAGGGAAGTGGTACGGAACGTGGGGGTCGGATGTCGCGGTCCGCAAGGACCCGGCGCTCGGGGACAACCTGCTGACCCGGCTCCCGGCCGGCGTGGAGGTGCTGGTGGGCTGCCAGAAGAAGGGCCAGGTCGTCTCCGTCCCGCCGTACACCAACGACTGGTGGGCGTATCTGCCGCAGTACGGGGGCTACGTCACCAACATCTACATCAGCCATCCGGACAACCAGCTGCCCGACGTTCCGCTGTGCACAGAACAGCGCTGATTCCGGATGTCCCCGGAAAAGGAGTGACGATGTCGCGTACCAGGCGTTCCACCCTCGGAGTGGTCACTGCCTTCCTGTGGGTGCTGGCGTCCGTCTTCGCGTCGGCTCCGGCCCACGCAGCCTCGGACACGCCCCGCGAGGGCGGCAGCCACATCATGATCATGCCTCCGGCGCCCCGGACCGCTGCCGCCTCCTCGCGCGCCGTGGCGGCCGTCTCCCCCACAGTGTCCCCGGCGGCCGACTACGTCCACACGACGTCGGGCAGCCCCGTCGAGTGCACCTCGGGGAACCTGTGCGCCGGCGTATGGGACCCCGCCGTGGGCAAGTACAAGGTCTTTTTCCTCTACCGGTGCGCCCAGTACTCCCTGTCGTACTGGAACGGCGTGGGCCAGGCCGTGAACAACCAGGTCGGGGCCGCCGCCTTCTTCTACGGCCAGGACGGAAAGGTGCTGGACGTCGCCCTGCCGGAGAACAGGCCCTTCACGTACGACTGGACGCCGGTGTGGTCCATCCGCAACTGCTGAGGGACGCACGCCGGCTACGACCGCCGGCCTCGGCACCGGTTGTGTCGGATGCAGCGCAACTGGGCTGAAGCACCGCGGGGGTACCGACCGCCGGCACGGTCCGGTCCTGTCGCCATCGGCACGGACCCGGCCGTCCCCGCTCAGCTCGACGAGCGGCCCCTGACCCCGTGACGGGGCAGGGGCCTCTCTGGCCCTTCAGTCGGAGATCGATCGCGCCGCTGCAGTTCGGGGTGGTGGCCGGGCGGTGGCGTGGTCGTGGTGTCTGCGGTGGCAGGCGCGGGCTACGGCCTTGGTGGCAGCGGCGCCAGTATGACCAGGCCGGACCGTGGCGGATCCGTTCGGCTCGGAGCGGCTGGGGTTGCGCCAGCACCACCAGGCGCCGGATCTCAGACACTCCCGCCGCAAGGCTCCGGGGGGGCATGTCAGGCGGATGACCGGCGGGTCGTCTCGTGGGTCAGGTTTCGCCAGGCTCCGGGCGAGACGCCCTCCTTCTTCGAGAAGGCGCGGCTCAGGGCGGTTCCGGTGTCGTAGCCGACTCTGACAGCGATCTCCTGAACGCTCAGCGGTGTATCGCGAAGCAGTACCTTCGCCCGGTACATGCGCCATGCCGTGAGGTATCCGAGCGGGGTCTCCCCCGTCCTCTCTTTGAACAGGGCGGCGAACGCCGAGCGTGACATTCCTGCCTTACGGGGGAGTTCGTCGACCGTCCACGGACGGCTCAGGTCCGCGTGCAGTTCATGCATTGCACTCGCTAGCCGTGGGTCCCTTAGACCGTGTCCTATGTGGTGACGGCTCGTTGAGCTGTGTACGGGGCGGAGTACGTGGAGTTGGATTGTTCCGGACGGGCTGCGGGAGATCGCGGAGCCGCTGATCCCGC
>NZ_BMVU01000070.1 GCF_014650875.1 Streptomyces minutiscleroticus | reverse complement strand
TCCACGGAAGCTGCTCACCCCTCCTCATGCGAAGGCCAACACCCCATCGCACGGCCTCATTCCAAGGGATCACGCCCACTTTTGTTAGGAGTTCTTATCCCCCTGTGGTGCTGTTGTTCTGCTGTGCGCGTGGTTCGTCCCGGTGCTTTCGCGCCATGTCCCACTGGGACGCCCCCCACTATGCCGTTGCCCCTGGCCAGGGCCATCACCTGGCTCACGGCCCGCACACAACAAAAAACGGTGCCAGCACGATTCCATGACATCGAACGGCCCGTCAGGCCGATCCCGCGCACCCGCCCTCCGCGAGGAGATTCCCCGCACAGCCGACCAGAAGTCCCAGTTGTGGGTACCAATGATCGGAAAACTTCGCTGTGTCGCGTAAAGAGCAGTCAGCCCCGTCGGCTGGCAGTCGGTGTTTCGCCGAAGCGCTTCTTGTACGCCTTGACGAAGTGGCTGCCGTCCGCGAAGTGCCAGCGGGCGGCCACTTCGGACACGGTCAGGCGCGTGGAGACGAGCTCCGCCCTCGCGCGATCGAGGCGTCGTTCACGGACGTACGCCATGACCGACGACGTCGCCTGCTGGGCGAAGACACGGTAGAGCGTGCGGACCGACACCCGGAGCGCGTCCGCGATGGCTCGGGGGTTCAGGTCGGGATCGTCGAGCAGCCGGTCCTCGATGTACCCCCGCGCCGCTTCGAGGAGCGCCGGAGTGAAGTCCGCGTCATCCATGACCTGGTCGTGCACCAGCCCTCGGAACAGCTCGGCTGTCGCGTCGCGCGCCGCCGTGGCGGCCGCGGGTCCGAGCTCGTCCGACAGCTCCGCGAAGAGACGGAGCTGGGCGAGGAGCAGCCGTGCGGCGGGAGACGCCTGATCGGCGGTGACGGCGAGGGTGTTCGACGGAAAGCGGAGGGCGCTCGCGGGCAGGCCCACCACGACCGCTCGCGTGCCCCGGGCGTACTCGAAGTCCCAGGGTTCCTCGTTCCTGCGGACGCACAGTGTCCCGGCTCCCACCCTGGACTGCTGTTTCCGCGAGGCGAATCGCAACTCGCCGCTGAGCATGATGTGCGTGACGATCATGGACCCGAGGTGGCCGCCCGGGCCGCCGGTGCCCCCGGTGATCGCGTCGCTGTACTGGTCCTCGATGGAGACGTCGAGCATCCGCTGGGCCCGGATGCGGACCCGGTACGCCCCTTCGCTGTGGCGCGGCAGCATCAGCGGGGGCGCCGGTAACGACTCGCCCCCCTGGCGGCGCCATTCGCTGAGCAGCACATGGTTCCGGTTCTCGTCGGCGTAGGGCACGGCGATGTCGACTGCTGGTGGCGAGGCGCCGCCCACCCGCCAGGACGATGTGCTGACGGTGCTGTCCACCGGAACAGGGTACATGTGCGGCCTGCGAATCCCCGGGCGTGGCAGGAAAGTACAAGCCCGAGTGGCAGACCGGAACAAGACGCCGACGGCCGGAGCGAGCGAGAGTGGCCGTAACGGGCCCTTCGGGGGCCGGTCCCCGCACCGGAGCGCGCGCTGCGGTGCGCATTCTTTCAGCCACTGGAGCACGTCTCATGACCGATTCCGCGGTCTCCCTCTTCGAAAAGCTCGTCCACGCCGACCCGCCCGGCGACGTACCCGTGCTGTTCGACACGGCCTGTGTGATCGGCGGCAGTATCGCGGGTCTCCTGGCGGCGCGGGTGCTCTCCGACCGCGCACGCCGAGTCGTCGTCATCGAGCCCGACGACGTCTCGGCGGAGACCGGGCCGCGTCCCGGCGTGCCCCAGGACCAGCAGGTGCACACGCTGCTCCCGGCCGGTCAGCTGTGGTTGGAGCGGTGGGTTCCGGGGTTCACGAAGGAAGCGCAGGACCGGGGCGCGCGCTTGGTGCCCGGCAAGGGGGTCACCTCCCTCAACGGCGTGCCGCAGGCGCCTGACGGTGAGGGCCACCGGCTGCTCGCGATCGGGCGCCCCCTGCTGGAGACCCTGATCCGAGGCCGGGTCACGTCCCTCCCCAACGTGTCCGTCCTGCGGGGGCGGGCGACCGGACTGCGGTACCGCGACGACGCCGTCAGCGCCGTCCGCTACGTCGCGACCGCCGGCGGGGATCACAGCGACGGTGGCGCGGGGGTACTCGACGCGGACTTTGTCGTGGACGCCATGGGGCGCTCCAGCAGGCTGTCCAACTGGCTCGGGCAGGGCGGTTACGACCAGCCCGGGCTGGAGCGGCTGGAAGCCCCCATCAACTACGCGACGGCCCTGTTCGAGCGGCCGGTGGACGTCGCCGACCTGGAGGCTCCTGGCGCCCTGGCGCTCTTCTCGCCGGAGTACCCCTCGGGCGGGGTGTCCGTCGCGGCGGCGAATCCGATCGAGGACGAGCGGTGGATCGTCATGCTGATGGGGTACGGCGACAGCCGGCCCGGTCGGACGGTCGACGAGTTCCGCGAGGCGTGCGCCAAGCTGCCCTCGGTTTTCACCACGGCCACCGCCGGCGCCGTCATCGGCGACGTGGTGACCTACCACCAGGCCGAGAGCCGACGGCGCCACTTCGCCGACGTGAGCCGCTTTCCCGCACGCCTGGTCAGCGTGGGGGACGCCGTGGCGTCGTTCAACCCGATCTACGGCCAGGGCATGAGCTCCGCCGCGCTGCACGCTTCCTGCCTGGCCTTCTACCTCGGCGGTGGCCCCGACCTGGGTTCGGCCGCCCGGGAGTTCTTCCGTCTCCAGCAGGTGGTCGTGGACGCCGCCTGGGCCGTCTCCGCCGGGGGTGACGCCGCCCGCCTCGACGCGCGGGACGGCACCGACGTGCCGGAGGACATCGCGCGGCAGCGGTGGGCCGTGGAACAGATCACGGCCGCCACCCTCCTCGACGGGGACGTCACGCGCGCGTTCAACAACGTCTCCTACATGCTGCGCCACCCCGCCACGCTGGCCGACCCGGCACTGCTGGCGAGGGCGGTCGCCGCCAACGAGGGAGCAGCCAAGGCCATGTGACAAAAGCATGCGCGGAGGTGTCTCCAGTGGCCGATAAACGCGATGTCCGCAAGACGCCCGAGACCTACGCGATGCGCGTCCGGCTCCAGTAGGGTTTGGTCAGGTTCGTATTGGTGTGGGTGTGTCGCGGTGGCAGGTGGGGCAGGCGCCGGCCCAGGTGGCGAGGAGTGTCTGCGGTTCGCGGACGACTCGGTAAAGGCTCAGACCTGCGCTGCTTCTTCTGGGGCGTGGGCCAGTCGTTGCAGGGTGCAGAAGGCGTGGGCGGTGGAGACGAGGGTGACGTGGTGGTGCCAGCCGCTGAAGGTGCGGCCCTCGAAGTGGGCCAGGCCCAGGGCCTGTCTCGAAGACGACCGTGCGCTACGGGCAGCGGTCCGCGCAGCTCAAGGAGATCCGCGCGTTCGACGCGGAGTGCCAGGGCCGGTGGTCGTTCTCCAGTCAGCAGGCCACGCTGCGGCGTCTGGACAAGGCCTTCACCGCGTTCTTCCGCCGGGTCAGGGCCGGGCAGACGCCGGGATATCCGCGATTTCGGTCGGCGGGCCGGTTCGACACGGTCGACTTCCCCAAGGACGGCGACGGCTGCCGCTGGAACGCCACCCCGCACGATCCGGTCACCCGCGTCCGCCTCCAGGGCGTCGGGCACGTCAGGGTGCACCAGCACCGGCCGGTGACCGGCACGGTCAGGACCGTCTCCGTCAAGCGCGAGGGCAAGCGCTGGTGCGTCATCCTGACCGCCGAACAAGCCGCCCCCCAGTCACTGCCCGCCACCGGGTCCACGGTCGGCATCGACCTCGGAATAGCCAACTTCCTGGCCACTTCCCACGGCCGGTTCGTCCCCAACCCGCGCCACGCCCGCACGGCCGCCGCGCGACTGGAAGCCGCTCAGCAGGCGCTGAGCCGCTGCAAGCGGGGCAGTCGACGCCGTCGCAAGGCCGTGCAGAAGGTGGCCGGCCTGCACCGCAAGGTCCGCCGCCAGCGCCTGGACCACCACCACAAGACTGCACTGCACCTGGTGCGCGAGCACGACGTCATCGCGCACGAAAATCTCAAGATCCGCAACATGAGCAAGGCGCCCGCGCCCAAACCGGACCCCGAACAGCCGGGCGCCTTCCTGCCCAACGGGGCCGGTGCGAAGGCCGGGCTCAACCGATCGATCTACGATGCCGGTTGGGGGGTGTTCCTCGCGATCCTGACCGCCAAGGCTGAAAGCGCCGGACGGGAGATGATCGCCGTGGACCCCCGCCACACCTCCCGGCGCTGTCCCGCCTGTGGGCACACCGCCCAGGAGAACCAGCCCACCCAGGCCACGTTCCACTGCGTTGCGTGCGGCCACACCGCGCACGCCGACACCGTGGGTGCCCTGAACGTTCTACGGGCCGGGCTGGCCCGTCGCGAAGCCCCACCGGCCTAGCGAGAAGCTCCCGGCTTCAGGCGGGAGAGGAGTCACTTCTCAGGTATCCGTAAGAGCGCGGTCCCCAGCGACGCTCTAATCCTGGCCTCAGGTTGATCGGGGACAATGAGCGGCAAAAACATCGACTGGAAGGGGGCGGGCCAGCGTGCGGATCATGATCGCGGATGATGAAGCGGCCATCCGTGAGTCGCTGGAGCGGGTGCTCCAGGTCGAGGGTTACGACACCAGCACCGTCGCCAACGGTTTCGCCGTGCTCGACGGGGTCGTTGGGGCCGACGGCGACACGCTGGATCTGCTGATCCTCGACGTGATGATGCCCCGCCTCGGCGGGTTGGAGACCTGCCGGCGGTTGCGGGCCGCGGGTCGGGATCTGCCGGTGCTGATGCTGACCGCCCGTGACCAGGTCTCCGACCGGGTCACGGGGCTGGACGCGGGCGCCGACGACTACCTGCCCAAGCCGTTCGCCACCGAGGAGTTGCTGGCCCGGGTGCGGGCCCTGCTGCGCCGGCGCACGCCGACCGACGAGGAGTCGCAGATCCTGTCGTTCGCCGACGTCCGGCTCGATCCCGACAGGTTCGAGGCGTGGCGGGGCGGTCGGCCGCTGCGCCTGACCCGGACCGAGTTCTCCCTCCTGCAGGTCCTCATGAGCAACGCGACCCGGGTCTTGACCCGCGACGCGCTGTTCGAGGCGATCTGGGGCTTCGACATGAGCGCCACCGCCAACAACCTCCAGGTGTACGTGAGCTACCTGCGCCGCAAGATGGAGGCCGAGGGTGAGCCGCGATTGATCTACACGCTGCGCGGCCTGGGTTACGTGCTGCGGGAGACTCCTCCGTGAGCAGGCCCGCCGGCCGGGAACCGCGCCGGCTGACCCGATGGTGGCGCCGGCGGTCCCTGCGGGCCAGGCTGACGGTGATCGCGGCGACGGCCATCGCGGTCAGCGTGTTCGTGGCCTTCCAGGTGGCCAGCGAACTACTGGGCTGGGAGCTGCAGGACAGCGCCAAGAATCAGCTGCGCGCCGACTCCCGCGTCCTGGCGACGAACGCGCAGCGCGCCGGTCTGGCGCAGGTCCAGCTACCGCCGTATCCCGGATCCGGTCGGCTGGTGCGGATCGTCCTGCCCGACGGCTCGACCCGGACGCCGGCTGCCCAACCCGCGCTGCCCCCCGTCAGCGAGCACGCCGAGCGGGTGGCGCAGGGCGCGTCGGCCGACCTGATGGAGTCGAACGACAGCGACGAGGACGGCTACCTCATCTACACGCTGCGGGCGGGCGACGGCGCGGTCCAGGTGGCCCAGGTCGCCGACGACAGCCCGATCAACCAGTTCGGGTTCGGCATGCTGCTGATCGGGCTGCTCTGCGTGGTCGGCGGCACCCTTGTCGGGCGGACCGTGGCGCGGACCGGGCTGGCACCGATCGACCGGCTGACCGCCGCCGCGGTACGTGTCGCGCACACCCGGGATCTCGACGCCGACATCCCGGATGAGGGCGGCGGGGAGATCCGGCGGCTGATCCAGTCGATCAACGACATGCTCGCCGCGCTCCGGGACTCCCGGCGGGCCCAGCGGCTGCTCGCCGAGGACGCCGCCCACGAGCTCAAGACCCCGCTCACCAGCCTGCGCCTCAACGTCGAGCTGCTGATCCGGCTCGATCGGCGCGGCACCCTGGACAGCGCACTGCCGGCGGAGAGCCGGACCCGGCTGCTCAACGATCTCGGCGCCCAGGTGGCCGAGTTGAGCACCCTTGTCGCCGAGCTGACCGACCTGGCGCGCGGTGACGTCAGCGACGAGAACACCGAGCTGCTCGACCTCGCTGACGTGGTGGCGGCCGCCGCGACCCGGGCGCGTTCCCGCGCGCCCGACATCGAGGTCGCGCTCGACGTGACCTCCGTGTGGGTGAGCGGGCGTCCCGCTGCGCTCGAGCGGGCGGTGCTCAACCTCATCGACAACGCCGGCAAGTGGTCCCCCGCGGACCAGCCGGTCCAGGTCCGGCTCCGTGCCGAGGACGCGTCGGTGGTGCTCGAGGTCGACGACGCCGGGCCGGGCATCGACGCTGCCGACATACCGCGGGTGTTCGACCGGTTCTACCGAGCCGACAGCGCCCGGGCGTTGCCGGGATCCGGTCTGGGGCTGTCGATCGTGCAGCGGGTCGTCGACGCCCACGGCGGCCGGGCCAGCGTCGCTCGCTCCGCACGCGGTGGCGCGCTGCTTCGGGTCGACCTTCCGGCCGCGGCCCCGCCCGCCCCGATCGGGCGGCTCACCGCCGGGGAGGACACCGCGGTGCGCTGACCCGCCCCGGCGGCGCGGCGCAGGACGAGGGACGGCGGCCCTCGGGCATGGCCCCGCGCGGCTCACCGTCGGGGCAGGACACCGCGATGCGCCGGCCCCAGCCCCGGCGTGTGGCGCGGGACCAAAGGGCGGCGGCCGTCGGGCCCATGAAAAATCCGGGACGGGCCTGGGGCCCGTCCCGGATCTCGTCCGTGCCGCCGCGCTCACCGTTGCAGCGCGGGCTCCTCGTCGTCGGCGAGCGGCTGTTGGCCGTCCGCCAGCTTTGCCGCTGGACGGGACAGCCGGCTCGGCCACCACGTCCGCCGGCCGATCAGCAAAGTGAGAGCGGGTACCAGGACCGATCGCACCAGCAGGGCGTCGAGCAGCACGCCGAAGGCGACCAGGAACCCGACCTCGATCAGCATCACCAGCGGAAGTGTGGCGAGGACCGCGAACGTGGCCGCCAGGACCATGCCTGCCGAGGTGATGACGCCACCGGTGGCCGAGAGGGCTTTGAGCATGCCCTCTCTGGTGCCGAGACGCACGGTCTCCTCCCGGGCCCGGCTGGCCAGGAAGATGTTGTAGTCGACGCCGAGCGCCACCAGGAACAGGAATGCCAGCAGCGGCACCGAATAGTCGACACCCTTGAACCCGAGGATCGTGTCGAAGACGAACACGCTGCCGCCGAAGGCTGCGGCGAATGAGACGATCACGGTGGCCATCAGGACCAGCGGGGCCAGGATCGCGCGCAGCAGCAGCCCGAGGACGATCAGGACGACGGCGAGCACCAGCGGGATCACCAGCTTCTCGTCGCGGCTGGTGGTCACCTCGGTGTCGAGGTTCTCCGCACTCGGCCCGCCGACGATCGCCTCCGCCCCGCGCACCGCGTGCACGGCGGTGCGCACTCGCTTGATCGTGTCGTACTCTGCGACGGTGTCCGGCGCGTCCTTCGGGAACACGGAGATGTTGGCCCAGCCACCGCTGGTCTGCTCCGGGATGGCCAGGGCCACCCCGCGAGTGTCCTTGACGATGTCGAGCACCCGCTCCTGGTGCGCCGGCCGCGTGAAGACCGTCATCGGTTGGCCGCCGAGCTCCGGGAAGTGCTGGCGCAGAACGGTGAAGCCGGTGACCGACTCCGGCGCGGATAGGAACTGGTCCTGCTCCCGCAGGGCGCCGGTGTTGCCCGCCAGGCCGAGGGCGAGCACGCCGAGGACTCCGAGCGAGCCGAGCGTCGCCACCCACCGGCGGCGGCTGATGGCGGTGCCGAGCCGTCCCCACAGCCCCGGCTTCTCCTCCACGGCCGTGCTGAACCGCGGGATGGCCGGCCAGAAGATCCGCCTGCCGAGCACCACGAGCACCGCCGGGAACAGCGTCAGCATGGCCACCAGCGCGCACAGGATGCCGGCTGCACCGATCGGGCCCAACCCGCTGGTGCTGTTCAGGTCCGCGACGAGCAGGCAGAGCAGGCCGGCGACCACGGTGGCCGCGGACGCGACGATGGCCGGCGCCGCGCCGCGTAGCGCGTGGACCATCGCGACCCGGACGTTCTCATGGTGGTGCAGTGCCTCCCGGTATCGAGCGATGAGCAACAGCGCGTAGTCCGTGCCTACGCCGAATACCAGGATCGTCAGCAGCGCCGAGTTCTGGTCGTTGACCACGATGCCGAAGCCCTTGACGAGCAGGTAGACGGTCCCCATCGCGGTCAGTGCGGCCGCGCCCACGGCCAGCAGCGGGATGATCCACAACACCGGGCTGCGGTAGGTGAGGATGAGCAGGAGCGTGACGACGACGATGGTGGTGAGGAGGACCTGCACGTCGATGCCGTCGAAGACGGCGTCCATGTCGCCGTCGATCGCGCCCGGGCCGGTCACGTCGAGTTCCAGGCCGGAGGGGCGGTCCTTCGCGGCGTCACGCAACGGGCCGACGATGTCCTCCGGTGCGCCGTAGGCCGTGCTCACCTCAAGGGTGAACATCATCGCCTTGCGGTCGGTGGAGGGGCTCGTCGGTGAGCCCTCATCGTCCTCGTCGGCGGCCGCCGTCGCCTTCGGCGGGTACCGCTTGGCAAGGGTGTTGTAGTGGCGCTCGACCGTCGCGCGGTCGGCGTCGGTCATGCCGCCGGCGCGGTGGTACACGAAGACGAACGTGTTGTTGTCACCGCCGGGGAGACTGTCGTCCAGCACCGCCACCTTGGTGGACTCGGCACTGGCCGGCAGGGTGTCTACGGCGCTGTCGGTGGTGACCGAGCTCAGTTTTCCGCTCAGCGGCACCATGCCCGCCGCCAGCACCAGCCACAAGCCAATCACCAACCAGGGCACCCACCGGCCTGCCAACCGGCCGGCCGGCGCTTCCCCGGACGGCGCTGCGTTGACTGCCATCACTAGCCTCCTACATACGGGTTGCATCGCTTATCTGGACGCCGAATTCCTAGCGAGCGAACCTGAGACGACTGTTAATACGGTGCTCAGGCCGGTTGGCCGGACCATGTGCCCAGCGCACGCACCAGCGTGGTGGCGTCGAGGTCCTGCCCGGTAGGCAAGGCCGGGCGACACAGCCGTCGGGTCGGATGAGCAACGCGTCGACGTCCACCCGGTCCGTGCGGGCGGTGACGGTGTTGACCCGTCCGGTCCACGCGGCCGCGGCGCCGCGGGCCTCCGCGCGGTCGACGAGGTCGAGCAGGGGCCCACGCCCCTCACGCAGCAGGTCTGCCGACCGGTTCACCGCGGTGACGACGTCCGGGTCGGGCCGCTCCAGTGTCAACTTCATGTCCGGGCACAGGGTGCCGACGAGCCGATGGTCGTCGCCCAGGTCGTACCGGGCGTCCATGCCGGCGAGCGGGTCGGCGACGTACCGGTGGGCGTCGTCGAGGTCCATCAGGTCGGAGAACACCTTCCACAGCGCCCTCGTCTGCGGGCCGGGTCGCATCAGGGCTCCTGTCGGGCTGGTGGGGCGGATCCGCAGCGACCGGGTGGTGCGGCTGCCGAGGTCCTCGATCAAGAAGTACGCCCTGGCCTGTCCCCAGGGCGGGCGACCGCCGAAGCACGGCAAGGAGTTCCGCTTCGCCAACCCCGAGACCTGGCCCGAGGCGGCGATCACCACCGTCACCGACACCACCAACTACGGCAAGGCCGAAGCCCAGGCGTGGGACCGGGTCCGCCCGAGGCCTGGCAGAGCGTGCCGGTCGGCCCATCGCGCCCGCGCCCGTTGCCATCGGTTCGGAGGCGGAGGCACTGTCGGCGGCGGGGGCGCAGGGGGTGCAGACACACGATCACGGTGGGGGACGTATCACCCGCTTGGCAGGCGAACGGCAGCCTCCACAATGGCACTTGGCATGACGTCTCTGTTGGAGCGCCGGGCCTCGGTGTACGCGTCGACGAGTGGAACGGTTGTCCTGCGCCACCGGACCTTGAAGAAGATCGCCACGCCAAGAGTCGCGGGCTGCCAGTGCTTGATCTGGCGCAACTCCGCCTGGAGAGAGCTGAAGTGTCTGCATCCTCCAGCGAGGACAGGAGTTCCGCCGCAGTCAAGAGAGCGAAGCCGAAACCGCCGAGGGCGGCGGCCCAGGAGGGTGGGTCGACGAACTCGGTCCGATAGACGAAGAGCCGCTCTGGTGTCCTGAGTCGGGGATTCGCTTCGGATATCCTGCGAGGCGTTCAAGGATCTCGTCCGCGGTCTTCGTCCAGACGAAGGGTTTCGGCTCTTCGTTCCAGGTCTTGATCCAGCTGCGGATGTCCCTCTCCAGGGACTGGACGTTCCTGTGGATACCGCGGCGTATCTGTTCGTCCGTCGGCAGCGCGAACCACCGCTCGGCCTGGTTGAGCCAGGAGGAGCTGGTGGGCGTGGAGTGCACATGGAAGCGGGGGTGTGCGGTCAGCCGTCGCTGGATGGCCGGGGTTTTGTGCGTCGAGGCGTTGTCGCAGATCAGATACACCTCCAGGCCGGCGGGTACCTCCTTGTCGATGCGGACGAGGAACTTCTTGAACTCCACGGCACGGTGCCGGCGGTGGATCTGGCCGATCACCTCGCCGGTAGCGGTGTTCAGCGCGGCGAACAGCGTGGTGACACCGCCGCGCAGGTGGTCGTGAGTACGGCGCTCGGGCATGCCCGGCATCATCGGCAGCACCGGAGCCGACCGGTCCAGCGCCTGGATCTGCGTCTTTTTCGTCCACACACAGCACCAGCGCATGCTCGGGCGGGGCGAGATACAGGCCGACCACATCGCGGACCTTCTCGATGAACTGCGGGTCCTTCGACAGCTTGAAGGTGTCCACCAGGTGCGGTTTGAGGCCGAAGGCCCGCCAGATACGTGTGATGGCCGACTGGGAGAGTCCCACTTCCTTGGCCATCGACCGTGTGGACCAGTGCGTGGCGTTCTTCGGCGTGGTCTCCAGTGTCTTGACGGCCACTTCTTCGACCTGGGCGTCGGTGATCTTCCGGGGGCCACCCGGGCGTGGCTCGTCGGTCAGGCCCTCAAGCCGGTCCCGCACGAAGCGGGCCCGCCACTTGCCCACCGTGTGCTCCTCGAATGCCGAGCAGGGCGGCAACGTCTCTGTTCGAAGCGCCGGTTGCGCACTCCAGCACGATCCGGCACCGCAGGGCCAGGGCCTGCGAAGAAGTCCGACGCCTGGCCCAGCGGCTCAACGTCTCACGCTCGTCATCGGTCAGCACCAGCTCGGTCTTCGGCCGTCCCGTCCTCGCCACCGGGCCATCATGCCGAACAACCGAGAACTTACGCAGCGAATCCCCGACTCAGGACACTAGAAGGAGAAGACGAGCATGAGCACCACCGAACAGGGCGGGCCCGAGCAGGCCCGCGACGAGCACACGGCGTGGACGCCCGACCGGATCGCCCAGGGCCTGCGTAACCAGGCCGAGACCGCGCCGTCGAAGGCGGCCGGCGAACTCGTGAGGTGAGGGGTCAGGCGGCGACGCTGGTGACAGGGCACCGCACACAGCGGATTCAAGGCACTCTGGTCATGGTTCCGCCTTGCGTTCACCGTGTGACGTCACTGGGCGCCTCGCACACGCATGGCGTCTTTCTTGGCCCGGTTGCCGCAGGTGCTCATTGAGCACCAGCGGCGGAACTTGCCGCGGGTGGTGTCGAGGAAGACCGCGACGCAGCCGGTCCCCGCGCACACTTTGATGGTGCCGACGCGGAGGCCGCCGAGCGTGTCGACCGCGTCGCCGGCCACGACCGCGAGAGCGGACCGTGCCGGCGACGAGCCGGGGAAGCGCCAGTTGACACCAGCGCCGTCGAGTACGCGGAACGCGTCGTTGCGGGCGGCCCAGTCGTTGATGCGATCCCGGTCCGCCTCGGCCATCTCCTGCGCATCCGCGACGGCCCGGGCCGCACGGTAGATCGACTCCCGCAGCTCGCGCGCCTCGCGCAGCAACTCCTCGTCCAACCCTGGCGGCCGCCCGCCCAGCCCTGCGTCGGCGAGCCACTCGGCCAGGTCCGACGGGCGGAGCAGCGAGTCCCTCGGTGTCGCCGTCTCGCGAGCCGTCACCGTCTTCGTGAACTGGAGACACAACGGCTGTGCCTCGGTGTCCGAGCGCCTGCCGCGTTCCCTCACTGCCACATTTCCTCCGTCCGCCACGAGAACCACACTATCCGGTTCACTCGGACTCCTGCTACCGTTCGAACCACTTAAAGTGGTTCAACTCTTTGGAGGGGCGCGATGACGCTTGTCCCAGCAGTGCCTGTGACCGGATTCGGCACCGTAACGGCGATGCCCGACCTGCCGACCGGGTTCGGCGAACGGTTCCAGAGCAACCGCTACGACCTGGGCGACATCTCCCTGCACGCCGTCTCGGGCGGTTCAGGGCCCGCGCTGCTGCTGGTGGGTGGCTGGCCGCAGTTCTGGTGGCAGTGGCGCAAGGTGATGCTCCCGCTCTCCGAGCACTTCACGGTGATCGCGGTCGATCCCCGCGGAGTGGGACGCTCCGACAAACCGGAGACGGGGTATGACAGCGTCACCGCGGCACAGGACCTCGCCCGGCTCATGACCGCCCTGGGCCACGAGGACTTCCGGCTGGTGGGCCACGACGTGGGCATGATGCTCGCCTACGCCCTGGCCAGCGATCACCCCTCGCGCGTCACCCAACTCGTGCTGGCCGAAGCTGCCCTGCCTGGCATCTCCGACGACCCGAGCGCCACGCCCCCGGCCACCCGCGCGGTCGAGGCCACCTGGCACTTCATGTTCAACCGACTGCCGGCGGTCAACGAGAAGCTCGTCGAGGGACGCGAGGACCTCTACTTCCGCGATCAGTTCGCCGCCAAGGGCGCCACACCCGACGCGATGCCCTCGGACGTCGTCGACGTCTACATCGAGGCGCTTCGCCGGTCCGGCGCGCTGCATGCCAGCTTCCAGTACTACCGGGCCCTGGACGTGACGATCACCCAGAACCAGGCGCGGACGCACGCCCCTCTGACGATGCCTGTGCTGGCGGTCGGGGGCGCCGCCTTCCGCGGAGCCGGCGTCGCGGGCGACGTACGCCGCGTCGCCAGCGATGTGAAGGAGCTCGTGATCGAGGGATGCGGGCACTATGTGCCTGAGGAGGCACCCGACGCCTTCGTCTCGGCGCTCCTGTCGTTCTTCACACCCGCAGGCTCAGCACTGGCCTGACGTACGAGGAATGCCGCCGCCCCCGCGCTGATTGCTCAAAGGCCCCTGACTTGCGCCCGCCGCAGAGGCGAGACCCTGCGCGCGGCCGAACGCAGCGCCCAGCACCGCCGTGCGAAATGGCAGTTACCGCTGATCGCGGCAGCCGCCGCCGTGCTCAGCACGGCCGTGGTGATGCTCGGTGGTGGTTCTTCAGTGGTTCGGTGTTTCGTTTTCAGTGGGTGTTGTGTCGTGTGACCTGGTGACGTGCCGGGATGTTGTGGGTGTGCTGAAGGGGTGGCGTCGTTTCGGTGCTGCGGAGTGCCGCTGATGTGGGCGTGTGTGTGGCGCTGAGTCCGTAGGCGTTCGAGGGGTGGGCTTGTCGTGGGCGTGGTGTTCTGGGTACTGGCGCATCGCTTTTGTTCCGCTGCGTGTTCGCCTGTCGGTGGTCCTGTCTTCAAGCGATGGTGACCGTGGAAGGGGGGTGTCACCGGGGTTCGTCTTCGTCGGTGTGGGTGTTCCAGGTGGCCAGGGGGGGGTCCCGGCCGCGGTGGTGATGGTGAGGATGTCGCAGCCCATGAGGCGGATGGCGGTGGACAGGCGCTGGTGAACCGCTTCGTGGTCGTGTGGTGGGTGGCTGACGCGAATTTGGTGGGGGTTGGCCATGTCGTAGGTCAGGTGCCAGTCGGTGTCGGTGGTTGCGAAGTGGTCCTGTCCTGACTGGCCGTCTTCTGTTCGCCAGGCTCCGCGGTCTGTGGCGGGGGCCAAGGAGTTACGGAGTAGGCGCAGGCGTTCGTGGTGGGGCAGGGGGCCTTCGGACAGACGGAGGCATCGGTGGGTGCGTGGGCGGAAGGAGTTGAACCAGGGGGCGAGGTCCGGCTCCATACCGCCGATGAGGCGGGAGCTTAGGTGTCGGGTGGTCCAGCCTTCGATGAATTCGGCCGTGCCCGTGGGGATGGTCTCGTACTCGCCGTCCCGGCTCCAGATCACGACGGGCTCAGCCTGGACGGGGCGGTGGTGTGTCCGTGGGTGACGTGGTTCATCGACGTCGCGTCGAAAGTGATCGTGGGGGTGGCGGTCACCCCGCATCAGCCGGCCCGGGACGCGGTCCTGGCCGCGCTGCGCACGGGGATCAGCCGGGCCGACCCCTACGGGCCGTTCGGGGGCCTGCCGGGCCGGGTGCGGGTGGACCGGGGCAAGGACTTCCTGCCCAAGGCGGTGTCGCGGGCTCTGGGCGGTTTCGCTGTCCGGGTAGATGATCTGCCGGCCTACAAGCCCTACCGCAAGGGCACGGTGGAGGCGCTGAACGGTGCCGTGGAGGAGATGCTGCTCGTCTCCCTGCCGGGGTACACGCGCCGCGCCCGGCCCGCGGAGGTGTACCGGCCCGATCCGGTGGAGGAGCTGCTGCCGTACGCCGACTTCGTGAAGGTGCTGCTGGACTGGGTGGCCTGGTGGAACACCGAGCACCGCCCGGCTGGCTGTGTCGGTTTCTCGCGGAGGCGTTCGTCGATGGCTTCGGGAGGCGTTTCAGCGGGTTGCTGAAGATCAGGATCGATGACTTCTGATGTCGCTCGTGTGTGCGGGGAGGTCGCTTCGCATGGGCGGGCTGCCGCGGGGTTCCTTGGCGCGCTGATCTTGGTGCTGGCGCCCGGCGCGGCGACCCGGTCTTGCCGCTGGGTGGTCTGTGGTCCACGCGATCGGTGTGGGTCCGGATCGGGTCGGCGGCGCTGGGGCCGGCTGCCGTTGTTGGTTGCCCGGCGTACCAGGCCCTGGCCACGGTGGTCAGGGCGGGGCCGGCTGGAGGAGGAGCAGGGTGAGGTCGTCGGCCTCGGCGGCGGTGTGGCGGAAGACGGCGAGGACGGCGGCGGCCAGTGGGGCGGCGGTGGGGCCGTGGCCCTTGACGTCGCCCAGGAGGAGGCGGGGCCCGACCGGCGTGGGGACGGCGGCGTGCACATCGCCCCCTTGCCGGGCACCGTCGGCGGGGTGGGCGCGCACGGCCAGGGCGAGATGTGCCTGGGCCATCCGTGCCGGCAGCGGCCGGGCGCGGTTCGCGCGCATCACAGTCTTCCCTCGGACGAACGCTGCCTTCCCGCCGTCGCGGGCGGGCAGGCAGCACTCTCTCACTGCCGGTGGCGGGCCGCGGGCCGAACGGCCGAAGCCCTGCGGGCGGGTGCGGCCCTCTGCTACCACCAAGGCCTCGCGGACGGAAAGCCGCAGCGGGAGAGGGGCGGTCGCGGTGGCAGGGGAGCGGCGGGTGGGAAACCTGCCGGAGGAGACGGGCCGGCTGGTCGGGCGGCGGGCAGAGCTGGCTCAGCTGGCCCGGCTGTGCGGGCGGTCCCGGCTGGTGACGGTGACCGGGGCCGGGGGCGTGGGCAAGACCCGGCTGGCCCGGCGGGTGGCGGCCGAGCTGCAGCCGTCGTTCGCGGACGGGGCGTGGTGGGTGGAGCTGTCGCCGCTGCGCGACGGGAGCGCGCTGCCGTATGCGGTCGCCGAGGCGCTGGCGCTGGCCGACCAGACGACCCGGCCGATGCGGAAGGTGGTCGCCGAACACCTGGCCGGCCGGGAGACCCTGCTCGTCTGGGACACCTGCGAGCACCTCGTCCAGGACTGCCGGGGGTTCGCGGCCTCGCTGCTCATCGCCGCACCGGGCCTGCGCATCCTGGCCACCAGCCGCCGCCCGCTCGCCCTGGCCGCCGAGGAGGTCTTCCCTCTCGTCCCGCTGCCCCTCCCCGGGATGGACGACGCTGCGGCCGACGCGCTGGTGCTGCTGGCCGACCGGGCCGCCGAGGCCGTGCCCGGCTTCGCCGTCACCGACGCCAACCGGACCGAACTGGCCGCCCTGTGCCGCCGCCTGGAAGGGCTGCCGCTGGCCCTGGAGCTGGCCGCGGCCCGCCTGCGGGAGATGCCTGTGGCCGAGCTGAACAAGCGGCTGGACGACCGCTACGCCGTCCTCGGCAACACCGAGACCGAGGACCTGGATGCCGATCCGCCCTGGCATCAGGCGCTGCGCACCGCGATCGGCTGGAGCCATCAGCTGTGCACCCCGGCCGAACGCCTGGCCTGGGCCCGGCTGTCGGTGTTCGCCGGGGGCTTCGACGCCGAGGCGGCGAGCGAAGTGCTGGCCGATAAGCACCTGCCGGCCCAGGACGTTCCCCGTCTCCTGGCCGCCCTGGTGCGGGACTCGATCCTTCAGTGGGTGCCCACCGGAGCCGGAAAGCGGTACCGGATGCTGGACACCCTCCGCGACTACGGCGCCTTCTGGCTGCGCGGTCTGGGCGAGGAGGAGGTGCTGCGCCGCCGCCATCGCGACCACTACCTGGCCCGGGCCCGGGCCGCCGATGCCGCCTGGATCGGGCCGGACCAGGTGGCCTGGTACGAGCGGACGGTCGCCGATCACGCCAACCTGCGGGTCGCGCTCGACCACTGCCTCGCCGAACGGGACGGGCACGCGGCGCTGGAGCTGGCCGGGGCGCTGTGGTTCTTCTGGTACGCCTGCGGCTTCGCCCAGGAGGGCCGCCATTACCTGGACCGGGCCCTGGCCCTGGACACCGCTGCCGGACCGGCCCGCGCCAAGGCCCTGTGGACCTGCGGTCACACCGCCATCAACCTGGGCGACACCGCGACCAGCCTCCGCCTCGCCGACGACTTCCGGGCGGCCGTGGCCGGGGAAGCCGACGCCAGCGCCGGGTGCGCCGCCGCCTATCTGGAGGGCGCCGCTCTCGCGGTGCACGGCCGGCCGGCGCAGGCGGCCGAGGTGCTCGACGCGGTGCCGCACACCCGGCCGGCCGGCGGGCGGTACGACGCGGCGTGGTTCCTCCTGCGGGCCACCCGGGCCTTCGTCCACGTCCTCTTCGGGCAGTTCGCCGACGCCCTGGCCGTAGCCGAGGAGCTGTGTGCCGAGTGCGCCCGGCGCGGCGAGACCTGGATGCGCGCCTGGGGCGACTACCTGCGCGCCCTCGCCGCACTCGGGCTGGGACGGGCGGAGGAAGCCGCGGCCCATGCCCGCACCGCCCTGGACGGCAAACACCGCCTGCACGACAGCGTCGGCATCGCCATGACCCTCGACGTGCTCGCCTCCGCAGCCGTCGCCTCCGGCCATACCGAACAGGCCGCCCGCCTCCTCGGCCTCGCCGAGCAGATCTGGCACACCCTCGGCACTCCGCAGATGGGCTCACCCGAACTCGTCACCGCCCGCACCGCGTGCGAGGACACCGCCCGCCGCCTCCTCGGCAACGACGCCTACCAGACCGCCTTCCACGCCGGATACGACACCGCCCCGAACACCGGCATCGCCGAGGCCCTCACCCCGCCCGGCACCTCCCCGCACGCCCCCGTACAACCCGGCCCCACCGGCTAACCACCCGCCCCTCCCCACCCGCCGACCAACGGCGCGCACCGATACAGCCGGGAGAAGCACAAGGAACGCCCCAGCGCAAGGCCCTGACTGCCGTCAAAACCGAATGACACCGTCAAATCCGGTCACCAGGCGCCTCCCGCAGTTATCGACAAAGGGACTGTAAATCGTTCGGCTCTTAAGATTTTCGTAGGCATTGGTCGTCCGGGCCGGGCTTCAGTTGAGCAGGACGATCCGGCGCAGGAGGCGGTGGCCGGCGCGGCCGTACATCAGACGCTTGAGTAACTTGATCTTTGTGTTGGCTCCTTCGGTCCGGCCGTTGTGCCAGGGCAGGGTGAGGGCGGCATCGACTGCGGCGCGGTCGCGCTCCAGTCCGGTGGCGAAGGAGTGCAGAAACGGCAGGTCAGCACCGCGAGTCCGGTTGATCCAGGCCGTCAGCTTCCCGGCGTTGTCCTCGTGCGGAGCCGGCAGCTCGGCGAAGGTACGGAGCTGGTCGGCCGGCACGGTCGTCTCGGGGCAGGCTCCGGTGAGCCGGTCACGCAGGGCGCGCTGGTCCTGGTCGAGGTGGTCGGGGCGGCGGGTGAGCAGGCCGGTGGCCTTGCGGGGTGACAGGGCGGCGTGGTCGGCCTCGACGCGTCCTTGGTCGATGGAGCGGACCAGGAGGCTGGCGCTGTCGGTGCAGCCCTGTTCCCGGATCTCCGCCAGCATATGGGTGACAAGGACGGCCGGGTCCGCGGTGCGGTGGCTGCGCAGATGGTCGCGGTAGGGGTCGGCCGGGCAGGCCCGGTGGACGGGGCGCGGACCATGCGGTCCGGCTCGCTGTGGCGGGCGTAGCGCTTGACGGTGTTGAGCGACACGCCCAGACGGCGGGCGCACGCGAGCAGGCCGACGCCCTGGTCGAGGAGGTCGTGGACCTGTCGCCGGTGTTCGCGGGTGGTGGTCGATCTGCCCTGGCTACTCGCCGGGTTCGACCGGCTGGACCTGGACGTCGGCCGTGCCCTGCGTGACCACAAGCGACAGACTCATGGAGGACAAGGTTTCTCCACTGACCAGCTGAACTTGGTAGGACACCTCCAGCACGCCACCCGCGGAACACGACCCTGCCGACCACGGCACCCCAACCGCCCCGCTCGGTACGCCCCGACCCCCTCCACCGGATACCTCAGCGCAGGTCACCGGGCCTGTGCTGCGCGCAGAAGACAGGAGAGGAGCGCGCAATTCCTACGCCCCGTGCGGGCCGTGAAGGCCCCTGACGGGCCGGGGCCGTGGTCTGGTTGCGTTAGCTGTTGCGATACTTGGTTGCGATAGCTCTTACGACAGCTGTTGCACCTCACGTCCGCCCGCCCCACGCGTTTTCGCAGGTCAGACTGCCTTTTTCGCGTGGTCTGCAGGTCTGACATCCCCCTGGGCACCCCCTCGCCACCGCCCCACCCGCAGAAAAAAGGGCGGGCGGGACCGTGGCGAGCGGCTGCCCAGGGGGGTCGGGGCGCGAGAGGGGCCTTCTGGCGCGTCGGCGAAGCCTCCGCGCGCTGGGCGGAGGGGCGGCTGGCCTCCGCCGCATGGTCGGCAGCCGCTCGGAGCGCAGGAAGGGGTGTGTGCGTCATGCGGGAGCTGACTTCTTCTTGCGGACGGGCGCGCTTCCCGGCAACCATGCCGAACAGTTACGAAGGGCGCTGCGCCGTGGGAAGCATCTCCCGCACCGGTTCGGGCCCGTATGCCGGCGAACCAGGCACTTGTGGTCGCCGTGGCCTTGACGCGGTGGGGCGGCTCTAGATTTGGGGGTATGGACGCCAGCGCTTTCGCCCGGCCGGTCTCGGCTCTGCGCGTATCCGGCGGGGATCATGCCTGTTTGATGTTCGACGATCAGGCATGTCGTTGGCAGGTGCGGGCCGCCTACGTGGAGCAGGGGCTGGCGCGCGGCGAGCAGGTGGTGCTGTACACCGACCCGGCCACCACAGTTTACGACGTTATGGCGCGGTTCACCGAGTGCGGGCCGGCCGTCGATTCGGCGCTCGCGGCCGGGCAGCTGCTCGTGTGCACGGAGATCGCCGGGTTCGACCCGCGGCGCGGCCTGGATCCCGACGCCCGCATCCGGTTCTGGCTGGAGCCGACGACAAGGGCCAGGACACAGGGCTTCACAGGGGTACGCATCATGGCCGACATGGGATGGGCCGCTGGTCCTGGTGTCGATCACGACGTGCTGGTGGAGTACGAGAGCCGGCTGTCGGCGGTGCTCGCCGACATCAACCTCACCGCCGTGTGCGAGTACGACCAGCGCCTCTTCGACGAACACCTGCTGCAGCGCATCGGCCGGGCTCATTCCAAGAAGGTGCTGTCCCGCCTGGACGCGCTGGAGTTCACCCGGGTCGGCACCCAGCTGTGGGCCGCCGGCGAGGCCGACCTCACCACGCGCGACGCCTTCGACACCACCCTGGCCGACGCCCTGACCGGCCTGGACCGCATCACCGTTCTGGACCTGTGCGAGCTGTGCTTCATGGACGGCCACAGCGCCCGCACGATCGTACGGCTCGCCCACCGACGGCCCGCCAGCCAGCTCCTGACCATCCGCTGCCTGCCGATACACAACCAGCTGCTGCGGTTGAGCAACGCCTCGGCAATACCGCACCTAGTGGTACAAGAGGAGTGCTTCGTACCGTGATCCCTGACCGCAACCATGATCCCGGCATCGGGGAAAGCCCCAGCTCCGCACAAGAGCACAACAGCACCACCGCACAAAAAAAGCACGTCAACGGCGCTACTGCCCCCCGGGCGGACCACATGGTCCTCAAAACCTTCTTCGCAGCCTCCGACCTCGCAAAGCTGCGACGCCAAGTCGCCCGCCACGCCCGGACAGCCGGCCTGTGCCCTGCCCGGCTCGACGAGTTCGTGCTGGCGGTGAACGAGATCGCCACCAACGCCGTCGTGCACGGCGGCGGCCGAGGCCACCTCGAACTGAACCGGACAGATGCCGCACTGCGCTGCACCATCGTCGACCAGGGCCCCGGGCTGGCCCACCCGGATCCGTGCGCACCCCACCCGCCGGGCGAAGAAGAGGGCGGTCGTGGACTGCAACTCGCCCGGGCGTTCGTGGACGATCTCACCCTCACGAACGGCGCGGCCGGAACCACGGTCACACTGATCGTCCTGCTCGACTGACGGCACCGCGAACCAAGCCCAGCCAGAACACGTACCGACTGAGCGTGCACCTTCCCGGCGGGAAAACCGCAAGAAAGCAAGAAACACCTGATACACCCGCTTCGCGCTGGTGCAGCCCTATGGGAGGTGCCCGTGGGATTGACCGGCACGGGCACGCAACCAGCCGCTCGCCCACGTCCCGGCTGCAGCCCCAATAGCGCCGACTCCATCGGAGCTCTCCCGGTGAGCGAAGAATCTGGTAACGAAGAGGCAGGCTCGCCACCGGATCTCGCCCACCGTCCCCGGGGGAAGGAGGAGGACCTTCCTTCCACTTCCATAATGCCACCCCACAGCAAGCGTAAAGGTGGCACAAGCGGCCTATACGATAGGGCCGAAAGTCCCTATCCGAGCCACGATCCGAAGGCTGACACCCATAATTCTGAGCGGACCGCCGACACCAGCCAGCCGCTATGCCAAGGACCGGAAGACGCATTTCGCGACCACGATCGCCGGGCACACGAGCACAACAACCACGGCCCTGGCCACCGGCAGCTGATCACGTCTGCAGTGCCGTGCGCAGGAGATATCCGGGGGCGGGACCCCTGCGCACGGCGGGGGCGAACGCACCGCACGCCCGGCCCCCAACTGGGCAGTCCTGGCGGGAGGCGTCCGCATACCTCCTGACGGACGTGCAGCCAGCCCACCGCTCCCGGCCACAGCCGCAATGGTGTCGACTCCATCGCGGCCCTCCCGGCGGCGAGGATACCGGCGGTCGAAGATGTCAGGCTCACCGCTGGAATGCACCTCACCATCCAGGGAAGGAGAAGGGGAACTGTCTTACTCCTTCCACTTCCATGATTCCACTCCCACAGCATGGCGAAGCACTCCAACCGTCCTCTTCAATAGGGCCAGAAGACCTCATTCGGTTGAACCATCGCCGACCGCATAAAAGAAAATAGCACGCCTGTGAATCTGCGTACATTTCACTAGTGGGCGTAATGCGTTCTTCACTGTTGAACGTGATGTTCAGCACTGATTTTTCAGTGGTTCGGCGTTTTGTTCACAGTGCGTTTGGCCTAGCGGTTTGTTGAGGGTGCTGAAGACGGGGCGCCGAGGTCGTACTGAAAGGCTGGCGCTGAGTGTCGGTGAAAGGTGAGAGACAGATGTGTAGGGCCTGCCCGCAGGGAGGAGCAGATCCCTCATGTCCGCCCTCCGCCTCTCGGCGCTGCCGTCATCGCGGCATCCCCGTGCCCGGTACCGGCCGTTGCGAGGAGTGCCGGGTGCGGCACCGCTCCTCGGAGGCATGCTTCCCACCCGCCGCTCGCGCTGCCCTGCTGGGTCGGATCGTCAGCGGCGAGCACATCAGCGACGTCTGCGTCGACCTCGGCATCAGCGTCAACCGCGCCCGTAGCTACGGCCGCCACGCACCCGCCTGGGGCCGCGCCCTGGCCCTGAGGGCGGGCTGCGACCCCGACCTCGAGCACGGCACCGCGAGGGCCTACCGCTGCCGCTGCCCCCACTGCTGGGCCGCCAAGGCCGCCCGCCGTTGAACTTGCGCAGCGGCATCCGCGCGTACCTCGGGATGGCCGCCGCGCTGGGCTATCACGCCGCCGACCCCGAACGCGGCCCGCGGCTGTGTTTCCACCTCAAGCCGGGCAGCTACGACACCACTTCCCTGATCGAGGTGCTGGAACAGATCAAGACCTTCTACGCCGGTGAGCCGGTGGTGTTGGTATGGGACGGGCTGTCCGCCCACTGGAGCCGGGGCATGCGGGCCTGGGTGGCCGAGCAGGACTGGCTCACCCTCGAGCGGCTGCCGGCCTATGCACCCGAACTCAACCCGGTTGAACTGCTGTGGTCGGCCATCAGAACCCGCGAGCTCGCCAACCTCGCCGGCGACCACCTCGCCGATGTCGCTGACGCAGCCGAACGCGGCATTCACCGAGTCTGCTCCAGCGAGCAACTCCCATGGTCCTTCCTCACCCACACCGGCCTGACCATTCATCCCCAAGCACCACAGAACTAACGAAAAACTCAGTAAGGCTTGTCCCGCAACACCTGGACGCAGTTGAGATGATTCGGCATTGCCTGCCTACACGACCTGCTCCTCGCGGATGCGGATCAGCTCAGGGCTCGACGGAGTCCTTCGTGCTGGGCCTCGGAGAGCGTTTGACACCGCTGCACGCCAAGAGCTCAGTCCCGGTGGCGTCGAAGTACAGAGTGAAGAACCAGGACCGGTCTGCTGCGAGGATGCTCCCAGTGCACAGTTGCTCGCCGCGGTGCCGCGCGAGGATCTCAACGGCCTCGTCGAGGCCGATGGTCTTCGGCAGGCCACGCTTCAACGACCGCCTCAGTCTCGTTGCGGCGATGCCGTAAACCATCCAGTGGGGCGCCGCCCTGTCCCAGACCTGTACCTCACCGCCGCTGGCGATGGCGTCGCGTGCTGCCTTGCACGCGCTCGTCTGGTCGGTGAGCATCGCGGCGATGTCGGGGTGACCGGGGAGCTCGTCCTCTGTGGCCATGCGTTGACTGTAGAGACCGAGTTCGGGCGTTGCTACAGGATTCGGCTTGGCCTGCGCGGGGCGGGAGACAGAGGATCACGATGTTGTGCCGGGCATCATGAACCGATCTTGTGGTGGCTGGTGTGATCACGACGTCAGAGGGCCGTGTCCCCTCATGTGGTGTACCAGCGATCAAGCACAGAGCTGCAGGTCGCACTGGCAATCAGAGGTATCCGCAGTCAGCACGGCCCGACGGGCCGTCAGCCTGTCTCGTCGGCACAGATGATCGGCGACTCATGCCGAGGGGCAAGCACTGAAGCCGCTCCTGCGAAGATCGCTGCTACACCACGCCGCAGGACACCATCCATTGGTGACACCCCTGCCGGTGAGCAGGTAGTTTGCGGGAGGACAGAGAGAAGAGTTCGCATGGACTCCCGAATCGCCCGCATCCGACGCAAGCTCGCCAAGGTGCCCTATGCCGCGCTGCGAAGCTACTCCTTCGGTGAAGAGAAGCACGGATTCCGCCTCAAGCCCCCATTGCCGGACGCGAAGGTCGCCGAGTTCGAGGCCGACCACCACATCGAACTGCCCGATCCTTACCGCAGATTCCTGACCACACTGGGCGGGGGCGGAGCATCGCCGTTCTGCGGCCTGCTGTCGTTGCAGTCATGCCGACTGTTCACGATGGACCCCCGAGGCGAGTCCGGCCGCCCTCGGGGGTTCACGTTTTCCGGCGGCCCGCCTTACCGAAGTGACCTTTTCCTGCACATCATCGAGGCAGGGTGCACCGACCTGGTGCTTCTCGGCATCACAGGTCCCCTGGCCGGCCGCGTCGTCACCGGAAACGCCGACGGCTTCTGGGGCCCCAACGTCTCGTCGGCCACCGACTTCCTGGCCTGGTACGAACGCTGGCTCGACCACATGCTCAGCGGCCGCGACAACCGCGACCTGAAACTGACCTCACCCGCCCTGCGAGCGCCGGTCGACCGCATCCTGAGGCAGCACCGCGATCGCGAGGATCTGTCACGACCCTGAGAATCCGGAGCTGTGTCATCCGTTTGAGAACGGCTCCAAGCAGCTGGTCACGTGGTCATTCGCATGACATCGGGGTTGAGAACCTACACGCCCGCACCGCCCCCGAGAAAGCCGCTGAGCGCCCCTCTCGCCGACGATCACCGCTCCGGCGGGGAAACCCCCCCGCCGAATGATCCGTAAGGCGCTCAGCGGCCCGCACAGGCGATCAAGGAAGGAAAGCCCCGCATGGGCGTCACCGCAGACGGCCTCGAACGCGCCATAGCAGCAAGCGGCCACCCGCCTCATCCCGAAGCCGGCCGGCACGCAGATTCGCGACGAAGGAATCCGTAGACGGCCTGGTGGGGTGGGAAGTCGTGCGGCAGACAGGGCCAGGGCACGCCGGTGCGGTCCACGTAGTACAGGACGGCGTTCATGACATGGCACAGGTCATGTTCGGGCGGCTGAAGCCCGCACTTAGACGTCGTCTCATTTGGGTTGCTCGGTAATCTGGTGCTATGGGGATCGTCGAGCGCTTGGTTCCGGATGAGCTGTGGGAGTTGTTCCAGCGGGTGGTGCCACCGGCTCCGACTCGGCCGCAGGGTGGCGGCCGGCGCCGGTACGGGGACCGGGAGGTCCTGGCGGCGATCGTGTTCGTGGCGGCCTCGGGCTGTACCTGGCGGCAGCTTCCGCCGTCGTTCGGCCCTTCCGGTCCGACGGCCCACCGGCGGTTCACCGAGTGGACCAAGGCCCGGGTGCGGGCCAAGCTGCACCGCCTGGTGCTGGACGAGCTCGGCGCGCACGGCAAGCTGGACTGGTCGCGCTGCGCGATCGACTCGGTGACCGTGCGGGCCATGAAAGGGGGGACCTGACGGGGCCGAATCCTGTGGATCGAGGCGAGAAAGGCTCGAAGATCCACTTGATCACGGATCGGGCCGGCCTGCCCCTCTCGGTCGGGATCTCCGGCGCCGACCTCCATGACAGCCAGGCAGTGGAGCCGCTCGTGCGCGGCATCCCGCCCGTCCGCTCCCGCCGCGGCCCGCGCCGGCGCAAGCCCGCCAAGCTCCACCGCGACAAGGGATACGACTACGCCCACCTGCGGAAACGGCTCCGCGCGCGCGGCATCCGGCACCGCATCGCCCGCAAGGGCATCGAGTCCTCTCAGCGGCTGGGGCGCCACCGCTGGACCATCGAGCGCACCATGGCCCGGCTCGCCGGCTGCCGCCGCCTGCACCGCCGCTACGAACGCAAGGCGGAGCACTTCCTGGCCTTCACCAGCATCGCCTGCACCCTCATCTGCCACCGCCGCCTCGCCACATGAGATGACCTCTTAACCGGTGGTGGCAGGCCTGGACGGACAAGGACCCGCCCTCGGAGCTGCAAGCACTGATCGACGCGGTAACCGCCGGACACGGCCTTGACCTCTACTGCCGAACCTAACGAACTACCGGTAGCGACACGGGTGGCGCTGGAGGTAGCGAACCGAACCGCAAGCTAAAGGTTGTCAGAGTCTTGGTCGTACGCATCCCTGTGTTGTTCCACTTCGGCGAGGTGATCGGCCGTCCATGCAAGAAGGGTCAAGAATGGCTTATCGAGAGTGCGCCCGAGCGGTGTGATGCGGTACTCCACGGCAATGGGACGTTGCTTTAGCACCTGACGTTCGACGAGGCCGTTGCGTTCTAGGCGGCGCAGCGCCTGCGTCAAAGACTTCTGCGTGATCCCATCAAGTTCTCGCTTGAGCTCGTTGAAGCGTCGCGGCTGCTGACACAGCGACGTCAGTAGCAGCTGACCCCATTTATCGAGGAGCTGATCCAGGAGCTCACGCTGCGGACCAACGATGCTGCCCGGGGCGGCCTGGTCTCCAGGGGTACCAGGTTTCGTTGAAGTGCCTGTCATGCACCAGGTATACCAGAAATACCACCCCTGATTAAAGGAAAACCATGCCTGAGCAGTCCCTGACCACCCTCCACCTGAAGCGCCAGGGCGGCGTGCTGTGGGTCTCGATCGATGTCCCGCCCGTCAACCTCATGACGGCCCAGCTCCTCCTCGACCTGGACGCCGTTGCTGCATCGGCCGAGAACGATCCCGACCTGCACGTCATCGTCGTCCAGAGCGCCAACCCGGAGTTCTTCATGGCACACGGCGACCTGACATTCGTCGAGAACCCTGAGACGTACGCTGCCCTGCCGATCGCGGAGGAGACGCTCGTCGGAACCGGCCCGATGATGCGGCTCCACGAACGCTGGCGGCGTCTGCCCCAGACCACCATCGCGAAGGTCGCAGGACTTGCCCGAGGCGGCGGCCCCGAGATGATCTCCAGCCTGGACCTCCGCTTCGCAGCGCTCGAGACCGCCGCATTCGGCCAGTTTGAGACCCTTACGGGCATCGTCCCCGGCGCTGGCGCAACTGCTCACCTGCCCCGTCTCGTGGGTCGCGCTCGCGCCCTCGAGATCGTGCTCACAGGCGGCCTCATCGACGCCGCGACCGCCGAGCGCTGGGGATGGGTGAACCGAGCCTTGCCCGCCGCGGAGCTGGACGCTTACGTCGACTGGGTCGCACTGACCATCGCCAACCTGCCCGAAGGTGTCCGCGTCGCAGCTACCAAGGCGATCGACGCTGCCGACGGCCCACTCGAGGATGCACTGCGCGCGGAGGACCGCTACCTCGGGGAAACATTCACCCCTGCCTCCGGGGAACTCGCTAAGGCAGCACTTGCGGCTGGCGCTCACACGCGCGAGGTCGAGCTCAATCTCGAAGAGGTCCTGCGGGCAAACCTCGCCCGGAATTCCTGAACTTTCGCTCTGTGGTGAATGGAGTGAAGAAGTCGATGCCTTTCGAGTTCGACGCATTGCGGGCCATTCAGCCGCTCGGGGCACCGCATGCGGCGGGAGGCATGACCTGGGCATACTTCGGGCTCTGCTTCGACATTAATTTATTGGGCGCGCCCCGGCCGCGACCCAGGTCTTGAGGAGAACACCAATGACCGATTATCGTCTCGACGATCAGCTCGCGCAGGCGCTAGCGCAACTCCCTCCGGAGTTTTTGAGCATGCCCGATCCTCCCGCGAACGATGTGCGGGCACTACGCGATCGAATCAATTACCAGTACACCGAAATGGGTAGGCTCGCGCCGCCCGTCCCGGCCGGTGTCGATCGAGAGGACGTCTCCATCCCCGTCGGCGGTGACGTCTCGCTCGAGGCCCGTTGGTACAGCAAGGGTGGCGCCCGTCCCGGCTCCGCCGTCGTCTACGCTCACGGAGGCGGTCAGGTGGCCGGCACCCTCGATCACTACGATCGCAGGATGCGCGTCTATGTGGCCGAGACGTCCGTCCCCATCTTGTCGGTCGGCTACCGCGTGGCCCCCGAGGGAAAAGGCCAGCAGCTCAGCGAGGACGTTTTCGCTGGGGTGTTGTGGCTGCTTGAGGAAGCAGACCGACTGGCGGTGGATCCTACGCGCATCGCCGTGATGGGTGACAGCGGGGGCGGGGGGCTCGCGGCGTCGGCCGCCGTCCTGGCGAGGGACCGTGGAATCACGATCGCCCAGCAGATACTGCTGTACCCCATGCTCGACGACAGGGTCACGGTCGCCAGCTCGGCCCTCGACCCCTTCCTCGCATGGACCGCTGGCATGAACGCGACCTCCTGGAACGCCCGCGCCGATGGTCCGGCCTCGGAGACGACCTCTCCCGCGCGGTTGAGCGACGCCCGTGGTCTGGCGGCCGCCTACATCGAGGTGGGCGATCTCGATCTCCTGCGGAACGAGAGCCTCGCCTACGCGCAGAAGCTGGCGGCCGCCGACGTCCCGCTCGAGCTCCATGTTCATCCCGGCACGCCCCATGCCTACCGGTGGTTTGTTAATCCGGGCAGTAGAGGTCAAGAGGTCTGCCAGTGGTGACGGCGTCGATGAGGTTCTGGAGTTCGGTGGGCGGGGGCTTCACTGTCCAGGCGCGCCAGTAGCGTTGCAGCATGGCCCAGGGCGTCAGCCAGCCACGAACGGC
>NZ_BMVU01000069.1 GCF_014650875.1 Streptomyces minutiscleroticus | reverse complement strand
ACCGTCGGCGGCGGTGCTGGTGATCACGTCGTGCCGGTACAGCACCGCCCGGATCGCCTCCAGCTCGACGGCGTCCACCCGTTCGGCGTCGGCCGGGCCCGACAGCAGCCACACCAGCGGGATCCGCAGGACGCGGGCGGCGTTCTCCAGGACGGACAGGCGGGGATCGGCCTGCCGCACCCCGGACTCCAAGCTCTGCACCCACCGCCGGGACTGCCCCATCAGGGCTCCGAAATCGGCTTGCGTGAGGCGGCGGCGCTCGCGCCAGTAGGCGATGCGCCGGCCGACGGCGTACCCGTCCATCCCCTTCGACCCCCGGGACGCAAGGCACACACTCTGTGTGCCCACCACTCGTTGTACTCCCCCTAGCGTTCCGGCATGGGCGAGTCCAAGGAACCACCCCAAAAACGCCACCGAGCCTCTTGGGCGGCCGGCCGTGCCCGGCCCGGAACAGCCGAGCTACACCGTCCCGATAGCGCGGAGCGCGGAAGCCGCGCGCGCCATCCGGCTGATGGCCCGCGTGGTGATGTCCGAGTGGGGTCTGCAGCACCTGGCCGGCGAAGCGGCCCTGCTGCTGTCCGAACTGGTCACCAACGCCGTCCGCCACGCCCGCGGCACCCCCCTGCGCATCCAGCTCACCCGGCAGGCGGAGCACACGGTGTATCTGGCCGTCGTCGACTACGCGCCCCGCCGTCTGCCGATCCCGCGCGTGCCCAACCCCGACGAGGACTCGGGACGGGGCCTGTACCTGGTGCAGGCAGAAGCCGTCCGGTGGGGTTGCGATCTCCTGGGCGCCCCCGCACACCCGTGGGGCAAACGCGTGTGGGCGGTACTGGAGGCCACGACAGAGACGACAGCCCGGTGAAAGCACAGCGCATCGAGGCCGTACTGCTGGTGAGCGTCACCATGATGCGGCTTCGGCGGAAGCCTGCCCCCGGTGTGGCTGCTGGCCGAATGGCTTGACGGCGAGGACGCCCCGCCCCGCTTCCGCTGTCCGGCCTGCCCGACGACACCCCGCTCGCCGATCCGGTGCGGCCGGCGAAGATCCGCCGGCGCTTCGAGCACGACTACCGCGACCTCGCACACGGCCTGGGCCCGGACCGCTTCGAGGGCCGCTCCTGGACCGGCTTCCCTCACCACGTCACCCTCGTGAGCGCCGCCCACGCCTTCCTGGCCCAACAGCGCCCGGCCCCGAAAACCGGTGCACCGGTCTCACTCTCCACCAGGTCCTCGATGCTCTCCAGAACATCCTGAGGTGCTGGACCGGCGTCTGCGCCACCTGCCGGCAGCCCCTGCCCGGAACCCGCAGATCAGCACCGACTCCACGGAGCGCTACTGGACGGCCTGCACCCCCACAGATCCACCGTCGCCGAACCACCGCCAGGGGCGGAGTGCCCCGGGCAGCCCGGCGCAGCAGCACGACGATGCGACTTCACCCGTCGTTCGCCGAGCCGATGCGGGAGAGCAGCGAAGCGGTGCCGTCCTCTGCGGCGATCCCCCGGGCGAGTTCGGCCGCGCGGCGACGGTGGGACGGCTGGGACAGGCAGGCCGTGATCGCGTCGCCGAGGGCCTCGGCGGTGAGCTCCTGGAACGGCACAGGTCGCGGGGCGACTCCCAGCGCGTACAGCCGGGACGCCCAGAACGGCTGGTCGGCCATGACGGGAACGGGCACGGCGGGCACGCCGGCCCGCAGTCCGGCTGCGGTGGTACCTGCCCCGGCGTGGTGGACGACGGCGGCGGTGCGCGGGAACAGCCAGTCGTGCGGGACGTCGCCGATGGCCAGGACGTCGGCGCCGCAGCCGTTCAGACCGGCCCAGCCCGCCTGGACCACCGCACGCACACTTGCCCGCTTCACCGCAGCGGCCACCAGCTCACTGAGCCGTTCCCCCTGTCCCGCCGCCATACTGCCGAACCCGATGAACACCGGGGGCGGACCGGCCTGGAGGAAGTCGACCAGTTCGGCCGGGGGCTGCCAGCCGTCCGGCCGCGCGGGCCACCAGTAGCCCGACACCTCGGCCCAGGACGGCCAGTCCTCGGGGCGCGGCACCACCAGCGGGCTGAAGCCGTGGAAGACCGGCCGGACGTCCGCAGGTGCCGAGGGCGCGTCGGCGGGCAGCCCGAGTAGGGCACGCAGCCGGGTCGCCGCGCCCGCGAAGACCCCTTCCGCGCGCTTCAGCACGTCCCGGCCCGCGGCGAGGTTGCCCTCCGGTCCCAGGTCATCGGTGCTCCGCGCGTTGGGCAGCGGGAACCGTCCGGTGGCGAAGGACGGTGCGAGGTAGGTGCCGATGACGGGGACGCCGGACGCTTCGCCGGCCATCCGGCTGAGCGGTGCCGGGCCGAAGGCCGTGAGCAGCAGGTCGGCTCCGCCCGCCACGGCCTCCGCCACCCCGTCGGCGAGCCCTTCGGCGTACGCCCTCGTCAATGCCTGGGCCTCGTCCCACGACGCCGCCCGGGCCCAGTCCCGGATCAGTCCCTGCGGGTCCCCCGGCACGGGCCGGTGGTCGAGACCGCATCCGCCGACGAGTGCGGCGAAGGACGGGTGAGCGGCCACGGCGACCTGATGGCCCGCATCCAGCAGACGCCGCCCCAGTCCCGTGAAGGGCGCGACGTCTCCGCGTGAACCGGCGGTGATGATCAGGATGCGCATGGAGCCAGTCTCCTCGTCGAGTACCGTCCGGCCGCCGTCGCAGGCCACGGGGATCCCGCAGCCTATCCGGCTGTCGCGGCCAAGAGTCGATGCACGCGTGCCGGAGGCGACCCCGCCAGCCGCATCGACCCCGAGGGACTGCTCTGCCTCGGCGGAGGAACCGGCTACCTGTACACAGGACGAGACAGAGTTTTCCGTGCCGTACAAGCCGTTTTTGCCCGAGGAATGGGGGATTCGAGTGGGTGATCGGGTCGATCTCTCCTGTAAAGGGCTGGACCAGTTGCCGGTCCGGCTGCTGGTGATCGTGGCCGTCGTGGTGTTCTCCTGGATCGCTGTCCTGATCGTCAGAAGGAAGGACCGGGGACTGTAGTGCGGTGACCGGGTCCGCGCGGTCCACATGGCGTGGACCGCGCCGACCGCGCCGACCCGGGAATCGCCCGACGCCGAGGTCGGGGTGCGTCTCGCGGGGGCCGTCCGCAGGGACGGCCCCCGCGGCGTCCAGGGTGAGGGGGCGGTCGCTCGTCAGCCGCGACGGCCGCAGCCGGTGCGGGAGCGGCTGTCGCGACATCGGCTGTCGGCGTTCGTGTGAACGTGGATCAGACGGTAAGGACGAGCTTGCCCCGGAGGTGGCCGTCGTCGAGCAGCCGGTGCGCGTCGGCGACGCGCTCGAAGGGGAACGTCTCCTGCACGTGGACCCGGAGCCTGCCCTGTTCGACGAGCCCGGCGAGACCCCGCAGAGCCACCGGATCGGGGTCGACCGCGATGCCGCTGAAGCGCATGCCGGCCGCCTCGTACCGGGCGATGAGCCCGGGTTCCCCCTCCGCGACCGCCGTCACCAGGTGACCGCCCGGGCGGAGCACCTCCAGGGACCGCTCGACGGTGTCGCCGCCGATCGTGTCCAGCACGACGTCGACGTCGCGGACCGCTTCGGCGAAGTCGACCGCCGTGTAGTCGATCACCTCGTCGGCGCCGAGCCCCTCGACGAACTCCCGCTTGTCCTCGCGGGCAGTCGTGATCACGTGCGCCCCGAGAGCTTTCGCGATCTGGATCGCGACGTGACCGACACCGCCGCCGCCACCGTGGACGAGCACGCGGTCGCCCTCGCTCACGCCGGCGAGGTCGACGAGCCCCTGCCACGCCGTCAGCCCGACGACCGGCAGCGCCGACGCCTCGACATGTGAGAGCGTCGCCGGCTTGCGGACCAGGTGCAACGCCGGCGCCGACACGACCTCGGCGTACGCGTTCGCCGCCCGCGGGAACAGCGGCATCCCGAACACCTCGTCGCCGGGCCTGAACCGCCACGTCTGTGTCTGCGGCGCTTCCTGGACCACGCCGCTGATGTCCCAGCCGAGGATGAACGGCGGCCGGCCGATCAGCGGGAACTCGCCGGCGCGCAGGCGCGCCTCCAGTGGGTTCAGCCCGATCGCCTTGACACGGACGAGGACCTCGGTCGGGAGGGGGCGGGGCTCGGGCGCGTCCACGATGGTGAGCACCTCGGGACCGCCGAGCGCCTGCTGGGTGATGACTCGCATGACTCTCCTGGCTGTGGAGGGGGAGAGACCTCAGGCTACGAAGACGACAGGAACCGGCAGGTACCTCTGGCGCACCTACCATTGGGCACATGAGCGGCTTCCGTCCCGGTGATTTCTTCCTCGCCGACTGTCCGGCGCGTCTGGCGGTCGAGCTGATCGCCGACAAGTGGACGGTGGTGGTGCTCTACGGGCTGAGCAAGGGACCGGTGCGCCATGGCGAGCTGATCGGGCTGATCGGCGGCATCTCCCGCAAAGTCCTCACCCAGACGCTCCGGCGGCTCGAGGCGCACGGGCTCGTCCGTCGCCACGCCTATGCCGAGGTGCCGCCTCGCGTCGAGTACGAGCTCACCCCGCTCGGGGCGACGCTGATCGATCCGATCCATGTGCTGACCGAGTGGGCCAGGGCGAACGGCGACGCAGTGCTCGACGCACTCGACGCCGATTCCGACCCGGTCGCCCGCAGCGCCTGAGCCCCGCTGAGGGGCTGTATCCTCTCGGCCGCGGACCCGGTGTCGGCCCGGTCGGGCTCGCCTGCGCGGGCTCTCGACGCGTCGGACGGTCCGCCGTATCAGGGGGCTCGGCACGACCGGTCGTCTCGCGGGTCCCACCCGAGGCGCGGTGCAGGAGGTCAGCCGGTTTCCGCTGCGGACCGACGAGCACGGCGAGCCGTACGACGACCTCGGCCCCTTCTGCGTGGCCGACCGCGACGCCGACGCCACCGCCCTCGGCGACTTCGAGGTCCCCTTCAAAAGAAGCAGGGCCATGGGGCACTGCCATGACAAGGAGCCGCCGAGTGCCCGCGGACCTGGTGTCCCGGACGCCCCTGACGGAAGGCCGCACAGCTCAGTACCGGCAACGCGCCTGCCGCCCCACGGTCATTGCGGACGCCGGCGGGTCCAACGGCTACCGCATCCGCGCCTGGAAGACCGAACTCGCCGCGCCGGCCACCGAGACGGTCGGGATCCCACGGTCCGCCGCATGCCGCCGGGCGCTTCGAAGTGGAACGTGATCGAGCACCGGCTGTTCCCCTGCATCTCCGTGAATCCGCGCGGCCGACCGCTGACCGGCCGCGACGTCATCGTGGACAGCATCGCGGCGACCACCGTCCGCACCGGGCTGAAGGTTCACGCCGAGTTCGGCCCGGTGTCTTCCGCCGGTAGCGCGTACAGGTGGGGGAGGTTGACCACGATCGCCTCCTGGGTGCTGCGGGCGATGACGACTACGGCCTCCTCGCCGGGGTCGGGGTTCTCCTCCCGGTGCGGCACGAACGGCGGGACGAAGATGTAGTCGCCGGGGGAGGTGCGCAACCGTACCTCCTCGGGTCTCTCGCCGGAGTCGTCCAGGAAGACGAACTCGGGGTGCCCGCTCACCACGTAGATCGCGGTCTCGGACTCGCCGTGGTGGTGGTCGGAGGAGGAGGTCGCCGGGGCCACATGGGTCTGGCCCATCCACAGCTTCTCGGAGCCGACGGTCCCGCCGCTGACGGCGGCGAACCTGCGCATGCCGCCGGTCTGGGCCGTGTCGCCGTCCAGGGCGTCGGCGCGGATGTGGTGCAGGCGGGTGCGCAGGGGCGCCGCCGGCTGCTCGGGGGTGTCGTGGAGGTGGGGGTGGAAGCCCTCGCCTGGGGCCGTCAACGGCTCGCTCATGGCGGGACGCTATGGCGGTGCCGAAAAGGATGTCAAGAGGTGTCTTTTGGCTTTGACCTGCTGCAATGTTCCCGCAATGAAAGGGGATGGTCGGCGAAGTCCCTCGGCGGCGGCAGCCGGTCGGGCATGATGGGCGCATGCATATCTCCGCGAAGGCGGACTACGCCGCGCGTGCTCTGCTGGAGCTGGCCCGTGAGCCTGCTCGTCCGCTCACCTGCGAGGCCATCGCCTCCTCGCAGGAGATTCCCTTCCGGTTCCTGAAGTCCGTGGTGGGCGAGTTGCGCAAGGCCGGTCTGGTGCGCAGCCAGCGCGGCTGCGAGGGCGGGTACTGGCTCGGCCGGCCCGCCGGTGAGATCACACTGTTGGACGTCGTGCGTGCCGTCGACGGCGAACTGATCACCCTGCGCGGTGAGCCGCTGGCCGGGCTCGGCTATCCCGGGCCGGCGGCGGGGCTGCCCGGCGTGTGGCGCCGGGTCGAGGCGGACGCGGCGGCGGTCCTGGGCGGGGTGACCCTCACCTCGCTGCTGCCCGCCGGGTCGGCCCAGGAGCCGGTGCGCAAGGGAGCCGCGTGACGGCCGCGCCGGATCCGCCGGTGGTCGAAGTGGTGGAGTACACCGACCCGTTGTGCCCGTGGGCCTGGGGTTCGGAGCCCGTCTTCCGCCGGTTGCGGGCGGTGCTGGCGGACCGGGTGCGTTGGCGCCGCGTGTACTGCGTCCTGTTCGACCACGACGACGACCCGGTGCCCGACCCGGCCGCGGAGACCGCTTGGTACGCGCGGTACGTCGAGGAGATCACCGGCCACACCCGCGCCCCTCGCGCGGTGCGTCTCAGCCGTGTCGCGGCGAGTTCCTGGCCGTCCTCGCTCGTCGCCAAGGCCGCCGAGCTCCAGGGTGAGGAGGTGGCCGATCGTGTGCTGCGGCGGCTGCGGGAGACCGTCTTCGTGCTCGGGGTGCCCGCGGACACGTCCGCGCTGGCACTGTCCGCGGTGCGGGGCGTTGCGGGTCTGGACCCGGAGCGGCTGGCAGCCGACGCGGCGTCCGGCGCGGTCCTCGAGCGGGTGCGAGCCGACCGGGCCGAGGCGCGCCGCCCGGTCCGCGAGGTGCTGTCCGTACGGGACGGATCGCCGCACTCCGGTGCCGCCAAGGAGACCGACGGCGGCGGGTACCGGTACGCGCTGCCGACGGTGCTGGTGCGTGCCGGCGCCGGGCATCGCGCCGTGCCCGGCTGGCGGCCCTACGAGGAGTACGCCGCGGCCGTCGAGGAACTGCTGCCGGGGCCGCCGCCGTCCGTGGGGACGATGTCTCCGGCCGAGGCGTTGTGGCGCTACCGCAGTCTGACCGATCCCGAGCGGAGGGCCCTGACCGAGGGGGCGTGGCCTCCGCCGGGCGTGGTCCGGGTGGAGACCGGCAACGGCCCGCTGTGGCTGCACCCGGACGAGGCCGCGACGCATCCGGTGCTCCGCCGCAGCGCTTTCGAGGCGTCCTGACCGGCCTCTGACCTGTTGTCGGAGGCCGTCCCGCCCAATGAGACACCTTTTGGTGTCCATTGACAGTCGCGGAGAGCTGCCGCCAGGATGTGCAGCATGCTCACGACGCACCCCGGTGTGGTGTGCCGCTACGTGGATCTGCGGCGCACCTGCAGCGCCCTCTGTCGCTGACCGACCGCCGCCCACGGCCCACAGGCGCCTGACCGCTCTCTCACCGGTACCGGCCGCCCGCTTCCCGGCCGGGCCGCGTCCGTTGCCCACGCGCCTTCGTCCCCGCGTGCCCGCGCCTTCGCGCTCGGCCGCCCCGTCCTCTTCGCCTTCCGGTCCGCCTCCGCGAACCCACCGACGCCCCATGCCCTGAGCGCGGCGTGCCCGACGTGTGCACCGAGACCGTCGTCGGCGTGCCCGTGTGCGGACGGGCCCACGGCCGGTGCGGATGCGTGCCGCCCTCTGCTCCTCGGCCCCGTCGCCCACGTGCGGCTGCGGGTCCGGGCCCGTCAGAAAGAAACGAGATGTCCGGACGACTCACGCCCCGACGCCCCGAACCGACCCCGCGACCCCTCCGGAGGGCCGGCCGGCCGCGCGTCCGCCGACTGCGCGGCGCGGCCCTCGGGACCGCACTCGCCACCCTGCTCGTACCCGCCCTCGGCGCGTGCGCCGGCGGTGACGCCGCCGCCTCGGGCGGTGGCGCCACGCTGAAGTGGACCTCCTCCTACTTCCCCACCCACTGGGACCCGGTGGTCGGGGGGAGCGGCGCTCAATTCAGAGAACTGGCGCTCGTCTACGCCTCGTTGACGCGCACCGACGAGAACGGCGACGCCGTCCCCGACCTCGCCGAGAGCTGGGAGTACAACGACGAGGGCGACCAGGTCACCTTCCACCTACGGTCCGGTCTGAAGTTCAGCGACGGCGAGCCGGTCGACGCCACCGCCGTCAAGGCCGCCGTCGAGCGGGCCAAGGAGCAGAAGAACTCCGCGCTCTTCGGCGACCTGACCTCGATCGAGTCGGTGGAGGCCGAGGGGCTGGACGCGGTCGTCCACCTCAACCAGGTCGACTACCAGATCCCGCAGCTGCTCGGCCAGCGCGTCCTGCAGATCGCCAGCCCCGAGGCGGCGAAGTCACCGGAGGAACTGGACCAGAACCCGGTCGGCGCCGGGCCGTTCATCGTCACGCAACTGGTGCCGGGCACCAAGGCGGTGCTGAAGAAGAACCCCGCGTACTGGGACGCGAAGAACATCCACATCGACAACGTCGAGCTGACCTCGGCCCCCGACGCCGCCACGGTCGTCTCCGGCCTGCAGACCGGCGTCTACAACTTCGCCGACATCGACCCCAGCCAGGCGGACGCCGCCAAGAAGGCCGGACTCGACGTCTTCGTCCAGCCGGGCTTCAACGCCTCCAACATCAGCCTGAACGTCAACAAGGCGCCGTTCGACGACGGCAAGGTCGTCGACGCCGTCCGGTACGCGGTCGACCGCCAGGAGTTCGTCGACAAGCTGACCTTCGGCTACGGCGAGGCGACCGACCAGCCGTTCCCCAAGGGGTACGTGGCCTACGACCCCGAGTCGGAGAACACCTACCCCTACGACCCGGCGAAGGCCAAGAAGCTTCTGGCCCAGGCGGGATACAGGGCCGGTGAGCTCAAGCTCGACCTGGTCGTCCCCGCGGAGGACCCCCAGGCGGAGATCGTCCAGTCGCAGCTGGGCAAGGTCGGCATCACCGTCGACATCAAGATCGACAAGAACTGGGCCACCCCGTTCTTCGCCAAGGACCTCACGTTCTCGCTGTACTCCACGACCGGCCGCGACTCCGCCGTGCAGACCCTCACCGCCCACTTCGGCCCCGACGGACCGCTGAACCTCAGCTCGCCCTACGAGCCGAAGGGCTTCGAGGCGGCCGTCGCCAAGGTCCGCGAGACCCCGCTCGGCGCACCGGAGTACACCGAGACGCTGCGGGCGGCCACCCGGGCCGGTCTGGAGAGCAGGGCGCTGGTCTTCACGTACTCCTCGCCGAACCTCATCGCCAAGAGCAAGTCGGTCTCGGACCTGCCGAAGAACCCGGCCCACATCGACTGGACCGGTGTGACCATCTCCGGCGGCAACTGACCCGCCCGCACCCGCCGGTCCCTCACAGGAACACAGAAAGGAGGCGATCCCATGACGACGACCCAGGCACCGCCGAACGCACCGGTGCCGCGTCGCAGAGGCGCCCGGACCGGGACCCGGCACACGCCGGTCCGCGTCCTGGCCACCCTCGCCCGGTCGGTCGTGGTCTTCGTGCCCGTCTTCCTGGTCGCGACGTTCGTGACGTTCGCGCTGCGGTCGATGAGCGGGCTGAGCCCGGCACGCATCCAGCTGGGCGAGGAGGCCACCCCCGAGGCGATCGCCAGGGTGGAGGCCCAGTGGGGGCTGGACCGCCCCTTCCTGGTCCAGTACTGGGACTGGTTCGGCGGAGTCCTGCAGGGACAGCTCGGCGCGAGCTGGACCAATGGCGCCGACATCTCCACCCTCATCGGGCTCGGTCTGGGCGTGAGTCTGTCCGTCGCGACGTTCGCCCTGGTCATCGGTGTGGTCCTGGGCTTCGTCCTGGGCACCGTGGCGGCGCTGCGGCGCACCACCTGGATCGACCGCGCGATCACCGGTCTCGTCACGCTGATCTCGGTGATGCCCGCCTTCGTCGTCGGCATCGTGCTGGTCACGGTCCTCGCGGTCGGGCTGCACCTGTTCCCCTCCGCCGGCTACGTGCCCGCCGAGCAGGGGATCGGGCCGTGGCTGGCGCACATCACCCTGCCCGCGCTCGCACTGAGCTTCGACGTGATCGCCGATGTGGCCCGCCAGCTGCGTACCGGTCTGATCGCGGCCTACCGCGAGAACTACGTGACGGGTGCGGTGGTGCGGGGACTGAGCCCGCGGCGGGTCTTCTTCGGGCACGTGCTGCGCAACGGCCTCGGCCCGGTGCTCGCCACCCTCGGACTGAAGTTCCCCGCGCTGGTCGGCGCCTCCGTCGTCACGGAGTGGATCTTCGGGTTGCAGGGCTTCGGCCGGTTCGCCAACGATTCCGCCCAGGCCGGCGACGTACCCGCCGTGCAGGGTGTGCTCGTGGTGTCGATCGTCCTGGTCGTCGCCTTCAACCTGGTCGTCAACCTGGTGCTGGCGCGCGTGACGCCGGCCGCCCAGAGGGGGGTGTGACCCGTGGTGCGCCGCATTCTCGCCCTCACCTCCGGCCGGATCGCCGTGGCCGTCCTCGCCGTCGTGGCCCTGCTCGCTCTCCTGGGCCCGCTGCTGGCTCCCCAGGACCCGCTGGCCACCAGCGACAACACGCTGGCCGCCGTCTCCGGTGGGCACTGGCTGGGCACGGACTACCTCGGCCGGGACACCCTGAGCCGGCTGCTCGACGGATCCCGCGTCAGTGTGCTCGGTTCGCTCGAGGTCGCGCTCACGGCCCTGGTCGTCGGCGCGATCCCGGGCATCCTCTCCGTCCAGCTGGGCCGGACCTTCGAGTGGATCACCCTGAGGCTGGCCGACACGCTGGTGGCCCTGCCGTTCCTGCTGTTCGCCGTCGCCGTGATCGCCCTGCTCGGCAACGGCATCACCCAGGCCATGCTCGTCACCGGCGCGCTGGTGTCCCCGCTGTTCTACCGGGTGGCCCGCGCCGCCACGCTCGCCGTGGCCCGCTCGCAGTACGTGGAGGCCGCGATCGTCTCGGGCGCCTCCACCGGCTGGATCGTGCGCCGGCACGTCTGGGGCAAGGTGCTTCCGCCCGTCGCGGTCGCGTTCGCCCAGACCGTCGGCACCGGCTTCGTGATCGTCTCCAGCCTGACCTTCCTCGGTATCGGCGTCCAGCCGCCCGCCCCCACCTGGGGCGGCCTGCTCGCCTCCGACCTGGGCTACCTCAGCCACCAGCCGTGGGCGCCGCTCGCCCCCGCCCTGCTGATCACGGTCACCGTCTGGGCCTGCAACCTGCTCGCCGACGCCGTCCGCGACGTCTCGGGCGAGGCGGGCCGCACGCTGGTGAACCACCGCAAGGCCCGCGCCCGTCGCCGCGGCGGGGCCGGCCCCGCTCCCGCCGGAGGCGCGTGATGACGACCCTGTCCAAGAACACCGTTGCGCACAGGACCCGCAAGGACCTGCCCGGCGCCGCGTCCGGTGACCTGCCCGGCGGCGCGGCCGCCCCGGCGCCCCCGCTGCTGGCCGTGCGCGACGTGCGCATCACCGACCGGGTCCACGACCGGGAGATCGTCCACGGTGTGGACTTCGAGCTCACCCCCGGCAGGACGGTCGGCATCGTCGGCGAGTCCGGCAGCGGCAAGACCCTCACCTGCCGGGCCGCGCTGGGCATCCTGCCCCCGCACTTCGAGATCACCGGCGGCTGTGTCGAGATCGACGGCACCGACACCGGGACGCTCACCCCGGCGCGGTGGACGGCCCTGCGGGGCGCCACGATCGGCGCCGTCTTCCAGGACCCGGCGTCCTACCTCAACCCCTCCGTCCGCGTGGGCGCGCAGATCGCCGAGGTCGTCCGGGTCAAGAAGGGGCTGAAACGGCGCGAGGCCCGCCGGCGCGCCCTGGAACTGCTGGAAGCGGTGCACCTGCGCGACCCGGAACTGGTCTACGGCCAGTACGCCTACGAACTGTCCGGCGGCATGCTCCAGCGGGTCCTGATCGCGGCGGCCATCGCCGCGGACCCGCGCGTCCTCATCGCCGACGAGGCCACGACGGCACTCGACGTGACCGTCCAGGCCGAGATCCTCGACCTCCTCGCCGACCTGCGCGAACGCACCGGTCTCGCCCTGGTCGTCGTCTCCCACGACCTGGCCGTCGTCGCCCAGCTGTGCGACGAGGTCCTCGTCATGCGGCAGGGCGAGGTGGTGGAGCGGGGCCCGACGCGGTCGGTGCTGCACGACCCGCGGCACGCGTACACCCGCCTGCTGATCGCCGAGCACGAGCAGTACGGCCTGGACAAGTTCCTCACTCCCCAGGAGGACGCATGACCGCCCAGCCGACGCAGGAAGGCGCCGCCGGCACCGTACGGCGGCCGGACCCGGTCCTGGAGGTCACCGCTCTGGAGGTGCACTACGGCCCGCGCCGCCGGCGCCGCCGCGCCCTGCACGGGGTCTCGCTCAGCGTCGCTCCCGGAGAGACGCTCGGTCTCATCGGCGAGACGGGATCGGGCAAGTCCACCCTGGCCCGTGCCGTGCTCGGCCTGGCGACGGCCTCCGCGGGCTCGCTCGTCATCGGCGGCGAGGACGTCGGCGGGTACGGTCCGCGGCAGTGGCGCGGCCTGCGCCGCCGCGGCGTGGTCCAGTACGTCTTCCAGGACCCGCTGCGCAGCCTCGACCCGGACCTGGCCATCGAGGAGTCGCTGGCCGAGCCGCTGCTCGTCCAGGGTGTGGCGCGCCAGGAGGCGGCCGAGCGGGTCCGCGCGTTCCTGCCCCGGGTGCGGCTGTCCGAGGAACTGCTCGACCGACTGCCCGGGGAGCTGTCCGGCGGGCAGCGCCAGCGGGTCGCGGTGGCCCGGGCACTGGTCGCCGAGCCGCGCCTGGTCATCCTCGACGAGCCGGTCAGCGCCCTGGACTCCGCCAACCGCGTCCAGATCCTGGAGATCCTCAAGGAACTGCGCGCCGACGGGGTGGCCCTCGTCTTCATCTCCCACGACCTGGGATCAGTCGCCGGGATCGCCGACCGCATCGCGGTCCTCCACCGCGGCGAGCTGGTCGAGACCGGCGCCGCCGCCGACATGGTCAACCGGCCGCAGCACCCGTACACGCGCCTGCTGGTCGGCTCCGCGCCCACTCTGCACGGAGCCCCGGCCCGCCGCGCCGAACGCGAAGCGCTGCGCGCCCTGCTGCACGCCTGAGGCAAGCGCGGACACCGGTCGCGACCACGACACCTCTCACACCACCCGAGTCCCACCGCGGACGCGGTCACCGACACAGACAGGAAGAGCCATGTCCTCCCGCATCATCCATCTCGCGCTCCACCCCTACGGCGTCGGCGGCCCCGGCCAGCACGGCCTGTGGAAGGACCCGCGCGTCGCCAAGAACGCCAGCATCGACATCGGCTACTACATCCGGCAGGCCAAGGCGGCCGAACACGCCCTGTTCGACGCCCTGTTCATCGTCGACAGCCAGTTCATCAACGCCACCTACCCGGCGCACTACCTCAACCGGCTCGAACCGCTGACCCTGCTGTCGGCGGTCGCCACCCACACCCGGCACATCGGCCTGGTCGGCACGGCCAGCTCGACGTACAACTCGCCGTTCAACCTCGCCCGCCGCTTCGCCTCGCTGGACCACATCAGCGGCGGCCGCGCCGGCTGGAACGTCGTCACCAGCTTCGACACCGGCACCTCCCGGAACTACGGGCTCGACGAGCACCTCGACTACGCCACCCGCTACGGCCGGGCCCTGGAGTTCGTCCAGGTCGCCCGCGGCCTGTGGGACTCCTACGAGGACGACGCCTTCCCCGCCGACGTGGAACGCAACGTCTTCCTGGACCCGGCGAAGCTGCACGAACTGAACCACGTGGGCGAGCACTTCAAGGTGGCGGGCCCCTTGAACATCTCCCGCTCGCCGCAGGGCCAGCCGGTGATCTTCCAGGCCGGCGTCTCCGAAGAGGGCCGCGACCTGGCCGCTCAGGTCGCCGAGGGCATCTACGCGCCCGGCGGCACCCTGGAGCAGGCGCAGGAGTACTACGCCGACATCAAGCGGCGCACCGCCGCGTACGGCCGGAACCCCGACCACGTCAAGATCTTCATCCACGGCGGTCCGGTCGTCGCCGCCACCGACGAGGCCGCCCTGCGCCGCGAGCGGGAGATCTTCGAGGAGGACAACGACTTCGACCGCAACCTCGCGCTCCTCGGCCGCTCCTTCGGCGCCTACGACTTCGGCACGCACGACCTGGACGCGCCGTTCCCGGACGTCGCCCACCTCGCAGAGAAGGGCGGCCGGACGGGAGCATCCAAGATCATCGAGCGGGCCCGGGCCGAGAACCTGACTTTGCGCCAGGTCGCGGAGTCGGTGAACACCTTCCGCCGCTCGCCGTTCGTCGGAGCACCGGAGACCGTCGCCGACACCATCGAGCAGTGGTTCGACGCCGGCACCTTCGACGGCATCAACCTGGCCTTCCGCACCGATGACGACCTGGACCTCTTCGTCGACGGCGTCGTCCCGCTCCTGCAGAAGCGCGGCCTGTTCCGCACCGAGTACGCCTCCGACACCCTGCGCGGCAACCTCGGCCTGCCGATCCCCGTCAACCGCCACACGGCAGCCGCCTCATGACCACCCGGACGCCCCGCTTCCGGCCGGGCTCCCCCGCCAGGGCCCAGGGCCGCGGCGACGATGCGGTGCAGACCCACCGCGACGCCCGGCACTTCCTCGTCGCGGCCGACGAAACCGGCGCAAGAGGGCTCTGCCCGTGGCGACCGGCCCGACCGGCCGGTTCGTCCACGCCGTCCACGCCGGCTCCGCCGTCCCCGGCCACGACGCCGCGATCCGCTCCCTGCGGCCCAGCGCGGCCGAAGAGGCACCCGCCCCGGCCCGGCAGCCCATGACCGGTCGCGACCGGCGAACCGACACAGAACCCACAGGAGCGTGAGATGACGCAGTACACCGACCACCACGGTCCCGAAGGGCTCCGCACCCGCGGCACGGTCGTCGTGGTGCCCGGCCGGGGGGAGACACAGGCGACCTACGCCCGGTTCGCGGCCCGGCTCGCCGCCGACGCCTACCGCGTCCGCGTCGTCGACGCCTACGAGACCGACGGCGACGACCTGCCCGCGTCCCTGGACAGCTTCGGCTCCCGTATCGCCGACGCCGTCGAGGGGACGGCCGCCGAGGACGGCGTGGTCCGCCCCCTGGTGCTGGTGGGCGCGGACACCGGTGCCGCGGCCGTCGCGGCGCTGGCCGGCCGCGCGCTCCACGCCGGCCTCGGACAGCCGGACGCCCTCGTCCTGGCCGGTCTCCCGGGACGTGTCGCCGGTGCGGCCGGGACATCGGACACATGGGACGACGAACTCGACGTCCGCACCTCCTGCCCGGTCCACCGAAGCGTGCTCACCGGCGACTCCCACGTACGGCGGGGCTCGCTGAACACCGCCGTGCCGGACGCACTGCTCGACGCCGCGTACGACAGCGAAGCCGCCGTCCCGCAACTGATCCTCGTGGGCGACGCCGACCCGCTCGCCGACCGCGACGCCCTCACCCGCACGGCGAAGTCCCTGCCCCGCGCCCGCCTGTCGGTGGTCCGCGGCGCCCACCACGACGCCCTGAACGACCTGCAGCACCGGTCGGTGGCCGCCGAGATCGTCACCTTCCTCGAAACCCTGCGCAACGAGCTGGTGCCGGTCGTCGCGGTGGAGTCGAGCGCGTGGTGAACGCCGTCGCGCGGCCCGGGGCGCCCGCCCTGTGGTGGCGAACGCCTGCGCACCCGCTCCGGACCGACCCGCGGCCGACCGACACACCTCCGCCGACGCACCCGCACCCCCTCAGCCGATCCGGTACGCCAGGCCCACACACCGAAGGATCCGTCATGGCCACTGTCCTGTCCGTCTCCGGAAGCCCCTCCGCCACGTCCCGCACCGCGCGCCTGCTGCGCCATCTGGACGCGCGCCTCACGGACCAGGGACACGAGGTGATCCCACTGGACGTCCGTACGCTGCCCGCCGAGGCGCTGCTGGGCGCCGACTTCGGCCACCCGGCGATCGTCGAGGCGGCCGGGCTGTTCGCCCGCGCCGACGGGGTCGTCGTCGGCACCCCGGTCTACAAGGCCGCCTACTCCGGCCTGCTCAAGTCCCTGCTCGACCTGCTGCCGCAGTACGCCCTGTCCGGCAAGACGGTGCTGCCGCTGGCCACCGGCGGCAGCACCGCCCACGTCCTGGCCATCGACTACGCGCTACGGCCCGTGCTCAGCTCCATGGGCGCCGCCCACATCGTGCAGGGCTGGTTCACCCTCGACAAGGACATCACCGCGGACGAGGACGGCGGCCTCACCGTGGCTCCGGCAGCCGCCGAGGCCCTGACACACGTCGTCGACCAGTTCTCCGGCGCCCTCACCGCCCGGACATCCCTGCTGCAGCCCACCGGATGACCTGTGGCCCGCCGGCGACGAGCGGACGCGGAGAGACCACAGCTCGGTGTGGCGGCTGGGGCAACATACGCTTCTCTCCGGTGACGGTGCCGTCCAGCGGCAGCGCCCTTGTGCCGGGCGGCAGGGGTTCCTGGCCCGTGTGAGTGGACGCCCGGCGGCACAGCGATCGTGTCGGGCCGTACCCGTTCCTCTCTACGCGGGTGTCGCCCGGCACTCACGCCGTCACGTCGTCCTGGGCGAGGGTGAGGCTGGGCCAGGGCCCGGCGAGCGTGTCGTCGTCCAGGGTGATGCCGAGGTGGTCCAGTACGAGGGCGACCACGGGCGCCATCCCGGCGCCCTCGTCCCCGTGTGCGGCGAGTGCCGCCTCCACGCGGTCCCACCAGGAGGCGGTTCGTCCGGGCCGGGTGTGTTCCATGCCGGGCTCGAAGTTCTCCGCGCACGCGCCGTCGCGCCAGTACTGGAAGACGTCGAGACCGTCGGTGGTCAGCACGCTGTACGTCTCGGTGCCGCGGGACAGCTTCGCGAGCGTCTCGGCCCAGAAGCCGATGTCGCCGTCCTCCTCGACGCAGAAGGTCCAGTCACCGCGTCCGCCAGCCCGCAGCAGCGAGACCTCCCCGTCCTCGGAGTCACCCTCGGACAGGTCCAGGGCCGTGTCCCAGTCCAGGGGGCGTGCCTGGTCCGGGTCGGCTCCGTAGCGGGTGAACACCTCCTCGGGACTCAGCCCGCGGGTGAAGGTGACGCACACCCCGGCCGCCGCCCAGCGCAGCGAACGCACGTCCGCCCCTCTTTTCATGTCCTGCCCCCGTCGTTCTGCATCCGGCACCGCGCGCCGTCCCTGGGTTTTCGGGCCGGCGAACTACCGGCCGTACGCGTGGCACGGCGGAAGCCCGGCTCATGATGCCCGGTGAGGTGAACACCGCCTGATGCGGCATTGGTCACAGGAATGAAGGGAGGGTTACATGTGCGAATGCGAGGGGCGGTGTGTGGTGGACGGCGCCGGTCAGCAGTTCGGAGGCCGGCGACAGGGCGGTGTCCGTCAACTCGGTGGGCTGCCGTGTTCGCGGGTGGTGCCGGAGGACGTGGCGCCCGGTCCTCGTCGTGGCCGAGGACCGCCCGCACCTCGCCGTGGGGAGAGGTGCTCACACGGTGCACAGACCCCCGCTCACGCGGGAACGCGGAGGCCGGACAGGGGTTCGGGTTCGCGGTGACATCGGTGCCGGGTGGCGTGCCGGGGCCTGGAGAGCCGGCGCTGTCATGACGCGGCCCCTCATCGCGGCAGCGGGCCCTTCTCGGTGGACCCCACGGCACGACGCAACGCTGGGGACCGTGTCCGCCGGGGCCCCGCGGCGCGCGTCCCCGCGGCAGCGGGAACCGCCGTTCGGCCGTTTCCCACGCGTCCGATGAGGTGAACCGCCGCGCGTCGGGCGGACGTCCCCCGGTCCGGAGGCTGGGCTGGTCGTCCGAGAACGTCCCAGGAGTTGCTTGGCCGTGCCCTCCCCAGTCGCCTGCGCGTCGTTGCCCTCCCTGACCGGTCTGCGTTTCGTCGCCGCGTCCGGTGTGTTCGTCTGCCATGCCGCGACGCTCGACGCCGCGCGGACCGCCGGGTGGCCGAAGCCGGCCCTCTTCCTGCTGGGCCCGGTCGGCGTCTCGCTGTTCTTCGTGCTCAGCGGGTTCGTTCTGACCCTGTCGGCGCGGGAGACGGATTCGGCCAGGAGCTTCTGGCGCCGGCGGCTCGTCAAGGTCTGCCCGAACCACTGGGTGGTCTGGATGCTCATCATGGTGCTCTTCCGGGGCATCGGGATGCCGCGGCCCGGCATCGGAGTCGTGGACGGCGTCACGGCATGGGGCGATGTGGCCAACGCCCTGCTGGTGCACACCCTCGTCCCGCTGCCGGGTTTCGCGCTGGCGGGCAACGGTGTTGCTTGGTCGCTCACCTGCGAGTTGCTCTTCTATCTGCTCTTCCCGCTGCTGCTGCCGCTGGTCGCGCGGATCCGCACACGGTGGCTGACGGCCGCGGCCGCGGCCGCCGCGCTGGCGGCCTGGACGGTACCACTGCTCTCGCTGGGCCTGGACGGACCGCCGTTGCGGCAGGCGTCCCTGGCGGGCACGGTCACCGGAACGCAGCTGCTGCTCGTCTACCTCTTCCCGCCGAGCCGGCTGCCGGAGTTCGTCCTGGGGATGATCCTCGCCCGGATGCACGCGAGCGGCCTCCCCGTCCGGGTCGGGGCCGTCCCGTCGGCCGGGCTGCTGTGCGCGGTCCTGTTCCTCGGCATCGCCGTACTCCCCGCGCCGTTCCTGCTCGCCGCGGCCACGGTGGTTCCCGTCGCCCTGCTGATCCGGGCGACGGCCGCACTGGACGTACGGGGCCGCGGGTCCGTACTGCGGACACCGGCCCTGGTCCGCCTCGGTGAGCTTTCGTACGCCTTCTATCTGGTGCACGCCACGGTGATCGCGACCGTCCTGTACTGCGTGGGCGGCAGGTGGGGTGCGGTTCCGGTCGCCGTCGTCTCGCTCCCGGTGGCGCTGGCGGCGTCCTGGCTGCTGTACACACGCGTCGAACGGCCCTGCATACGCCGTTTCGCCGCCGGGCGCCCGCGCCCCCTGCCCGCCATGGTGAGCCTCCGGCCCCTGCCCGAGGAGGACTGAAGGGGCGGGCGGGCCGGGCAGGGTCCGCGCTCCGCGCTGCCGCCGCACGGCCCACAGGGGACGACGGCTGCGGTCGCCGTCCGGAGCGGGACTTCACAAGACGAGACACCTCTCCGTGTACGAGGGCGCGGCGCGTGCCGGCCCATGAGGAGCACTCATGTCTGCTGAGACCAGTATCCGGCCAGGGCCGGGACCCTTCGCTTCGGGCGGCGACGCAGCGGCGTCCGCCGTCAGCGGCCCCGGGAGACCGACCGCCGCCCCCCTCGGGGAAGCGGCCGGGCCGGAGGGCGAGGACGCGGGGGCCGCCGTCCGCTGCACCGGCCGGGCGGTGGCCCATCTGCTGTCCCTGCAAACGCCCGAGGGCTGGTGGAAGGGCGACTTCGAGACCAACGTCACGATGGAGACGGAGGATCTGCTGCTGCGCGAGTTCCTCTGTATCCGTACCGCGGAGCAGACCCGGGCCACCGCCGCGTGGATCCGCGCCAAACAGCGGGCGGACGGAGCCTGGGCCACGCACACCGACGGCCCGGGCGATCTGTCCACCACGATCGAGGGGTACATCGCGCTGCGACTGGACGGGGACCCGCCGGACGCGCCGCACATGGCCGCCGCCTCGCGCTGGGCGCGCGAGCACGGCGGCGTGGCACGTTCCAGGGTCTTCACCAGGATCTGGCTGGCGTTGTTCGGCTGGTGGCGCTGGGAGGATCTGCCCGAACTCCCTCCAGAAATGATCTTCCTGCCCAGGTGGATGCCGCTGAACCTGTACTCGTTCAGCTGCTGGGCCCGGCAGGCCGTCGTGCCGTTGACGATCGTCTGCGCCCACCGGCCGGTCGTCCCGGCCCCGTTCGCCATCGACGAGCTCCACGTGGACCCCGCCCGTCCGAACCCTCCGTGCGGCAAGGCACCGCTGACGTCCTGGGAAGGCGTCTTCCGCCGGCTGGACCGCGTCCTGCACCGGTCGCGCCGGATCGTGCCGCGCGCCCTGCGGCGTGCGGCGATCCGGACCGCGGTCGGATGGATCATCGAACGCCAGGAGGCGGACGGCTGCTTCAACGGCATCCAGCCGCCCCTCGTCTACTCGATCATCGCGCTGCGGCTGTGCGGCTACCCCCTCGACCACCCTGTGCTGAGCAGCGCCCTGCGGGCGGCGGACGATTTCACCGTGCGTACCCGTGACGGCAAGCGCTGGGTCGAGGCCTGCCAGTCCCCGGTGTGGGACACCTCCCTTGCCATGATCGCCCTGACCGACGCGGGTCTCGCCCCGGACGACCCGGCTCTCGTCCGGGCCGCCGACTGGCTGCTGACCAAGGAGGTCCGGACGCACGGGGACTGGTCCGTACGCCGCCCGCGTCTGGCCCCCGGCGGGTGGGCCTTCGGCTTTCACAACCGCAACTACCCCGACACCGACGACACCGCCGAGGCCGCCCTGGCCCTTCTCAGGGTCCGGCATCCACAGCCGGAGCAGGTGGCTTCGGCAGTGCACCGCGCTGTGACCTGGAACCTGGGGATGCAGTCGAAGGGCGGCCCCTGGGGCGCGTACGACGCCGACAACACCAGCCGCTGGCCCGCGCGGCTGCCGTTCTGCGACTTCGGCGAGGTCACCGATCCGCCGTCGGCCGACGTCACCGCGCACGTGGTGGAGATGCTGGCGGCCACCGGCCGCGCCGGACACCCGGCCGTCCACCGCGCCGTCGACTGGCTGTTGCGCCACCAGGAGAACGACGGCTCCTGGTACGGCCGCTGGGGGGTCAACCACCTTTACGGCACCGGAGCGGTTCTCCCCGCCCTCGTCGATGCCGGAGTCCCCGTGGGCCATCCCGCCGTGCGGCGCGGCGTGTGGTGGCTGACGGCACAGGCCAATCCCGACGGCGGCTGGGGCGAGCGGTGGGAGTCGTACACCGACCCCTCCTGGCGCGGCCGGGGCCCCTCCACCGCCTCCCAGACGGCATGGGCGCTGCTCGGCCTGCTCGCCGCCGGGGAACACGACAGCGACGCCGTCCGCCGCGGCGTGCGCTGGCTGACCCGTACCCAGCGCGCGGACGGCACCTGGGACGAGCCCGAGTACACCGGCACCGGATTCCCCGGGGACCTGCCGCTGAACTATCACCTCTACCGGCTGCTCTTCCCACTCTGCGCGCTGGGCCGTTACCTGCGTGCGAACGGTCACCAGGACGGTACGAAGCCGGCGCTGTCCACCCACCGGATCGCCTAGGTCCGGCCGCCGTCGGCCGAGACGCCCGAGCCCACCCGGGAAGGAACACCAGCACGATGCCCATCACACCGATCCGCGGTACGGACCGGGGGTCCGACCCCGCCGCAGCCGTCCCCTTGGTCTCCGGCGCCCTTCCGCTCGTCGGGCACCTGCCCGCCTTCATGAGCGACACGGTGAGTGTCCTCGAACGCGGCTACGCGGAACACGGTCAGCTGTTCAGGCTGGAGCTGGCGGGTACCTCGATGGTCGTGGTGCTGGACCCGGAACACCGCAAGGAACTGCTCCTCCAACCCGAGACCGCGCTGTCCATCTCGGCCGCCTACCCCTTCCTGCGCTCGATGTTCGGCACCGGTTTCTACTTCATGGCCGAGGAGGAGGAGTACCGGCGGCAGCGCGAGCTGTTCATGCCCGTCTTCCACGGCGGCCCGCTCCGTACGTATCTCGGTGTGATGGAACGGCGGACGCGGGAACTCATCGCGCAGCTGGGCGACGAAGGGGAGCTGGAACTGGTCCGCACGTGCGGCGAGCTGAACCTGCGCGTGATCGTGGACTGTTTCTTCGGCGAAGAGTTCGGGCCGCTGTTCGCCGACGACCTCGAACTGTTCGAGACGTTCTCGGGCAACGTCAGCTTCCTGCTGCCGCCTGGGCTGCATCCGGTGCGCACCTGGCGCAGCCGCGTCGCGCGAAGACATCTGCAGCGGCTCACACTGCGCTGTCTGGCCCAGCGGCGCGCGCATCCGCTGCCCGCGCCCGACTTCCTCCAGTCCCTCACCGAGAGCCGCTACCGGGACGGCACCCCCGTACCGGACAGCGCGTCGGTCCACCAGGCGCTGGGACTGGTGTGGGCCGCCGGGGAGACCACCGCCGGGCAGCTCGCCTGGGCCCTGGCCGATCTGCTGCGCCGTCCCGAGCATCACCCCGCCCTGCTGGCCGAACAGCACCGTCACCTGTCCCCGGACGCGCCGCTGACCGTGGAGAACCTGCACCGGCTGACCCGTATGGACCACGTCCTGTACGAGTCCGAGCGGCTCAATCCGCTGGCCGTCCTGATCGCGCGCAAGACGGTCCGGGACACCGTGGTCGGTGGACACCGGTTGCGGCGCGGCACCTTCGTGCTCACCTCGCCCTACCTCGTGCACAGGATGCCGGACGAGTTCCCGGACCCCCACGCCTTCCGCCCCGAACGGTACGTGGAGGACCCCAAGGCGGCTCAGCGCCTGTTCGGCTTCGGATCCGGCATCCATCGCTGTCTGGGACGGCGCTTCTCCCGCCTTGAGATCAAGACCTGTCTGACCCTGCTGCTGCGCCACTACGAGATGGAGCTGATCGACGTGCCCCGCCCGGTGGCCCGTCTCGCTCCCCGGGCCGTCACCGCACCGTGCCGTATCCGGTTCCGCCGGCGCCCGGAAGCGGCTTCCGGCGGCCGGCCCGGGCAACCCCGCACGGGCTCGTGACCCGCGAACTGGCCGGCGCCCTCGACGCCACCACGGCCGAGGCCGCGTTCCGCCCGTCGATTCGCACCACGCTGCGCGGAGGGACGACCGCGGAGGTGCTCCGCGGTCTTCGCCGAGCCGAACCCGCTCGGTGCCGGCATCGGGAGTGTCCGATCGACGGATCTGGCTCGCATCCGGTGGTGACCGAGCGTGATGAGCATCGTAGATGATCACGTTGCTCGTGAACTTCCCTGCGAGCACGGTGTTTCGAGGGCTGCCCGCGCCGGTCGTCGCGTCGGTGGAGGCGGAGCGCGACGGCATCGTGGTGCGAGTCCGTACGCCTGGTCCGCCGGTTGACTGCCCGGACGTCACGCCCGCCGCCGTGGTGTACGGGCCTTCAGCGCCGGCCAGTCCGTCCTGTACGCCCGAGCGGCCGGTCCAGGCCGGATCGGCCACTGGAATGGCCACGACGCCGCTCGGGAGCGCGCCGGTTGCGAGATTGGGGATCGTGGTGATGGCCAGCCCGGCGGCGACGAAGCCGAGCCGGACGCTCCGTTCGCCGAGTTCGGCGACGACGCGCGGGTGCGGCAGGGCGGGCCATGCGCCGAACTGCGGCTCGCCCCGCGCTCCGTGTCCGGCGACCCATTTCTGCCCATCACCTTCGAGGTACCGGGCAAGGCCGCCGACTTCCTCCGCGCCACTGGGCTGGAGCCTGTCGAGCGGGTCGCGGTCGACCGGGGGATGGCCGTACGGCGGGGCCAGGGCTACCCCTTGCGCGGCGGCCGTGCCGGCGATCCACCGCCGACCCCCGTCCTTGGCCAGCCGCTCGACGGAGGCCAGGGTGTCCTGCGGTCCCGGTCCGACGCAAGGCCCGACAGGAGTACGGGGACCGGGCCGGCACGCTCACGCCGAGTTTCGGGGGGAGGCAGGACGGTCGGTTTCAGGTGTACAGGTGGCGGGCCGATGGCGTGCTGTGCGGAGTGGCATCGGGTGTGGTGCAGGCGAGGTTCAAGACGGTGCGCCGTAGTCCTGACCGAGTGAGTGGGGTGACGCGGTGCGCGGTGGTGTCGCTGCGCAGCAGGTAGGCGTCGCCGGCCTGGTGGTGAGCGGTGCGTGCCTGGCCGGTGGTGAGATCTCGCAGGCAGGAGGCATGAGGTACGTACTCCAGCAGGCCGCCGTCCTCCGGGGCGTCGGGGGCTTCCAGGAAGATCACAAGGGCGTAGGGGCAGTCGTCGGTGTGTGCGCCGTGGGTGTCGCCTCGACGGTGGAGGATGTTCAGTACGTGTCGCTCCACGGGGTCGGGCACAGGAAGGGCCGTGGCCCCGACGAGTCCGGAGATGAAGGCCAGCAGTCGGGGATCGGCGTACAGGTCGGGCACGCGCTTCGATGTCTCGGCGATGACGTGGCCGCCGACGGTCGTCATGTGCCGTGGTGGGCCGTCCATGCACTCCATGGCTTCGTGTGTCCTCGCGTACGCGAAGCCCTGTGAGAGAACAGACGCCGAGGGACGGGTCGTCGGCCGGGCCGGTCCCTCCACGGTCGTGCACGGCAAAGGCCCGCCACGTCCACCGCGATCCAAGAGGTACGCACATGGCCACCGACGTGCAGGACAGCTTCGACCGCCGCCTCGACGCGTTCGCGCGCTCAAGGGACGAGGGGCACATCGGTTGGTTCTGCAAGGACAGTCAGGACGTGCGCCACGACCTGACGGCCGACCGCACCGACTTCGGCTGCCCCGGGCAATCCGCGGCACCTGGCCAGAGGCGTCTTCTCGGGACGGACCACGCCCTGACCGCTCACATGGCAGGCGCGGCATGCCCCGTCGACGCGACGTTCAGGTCGTGTCGCGCTTCGCGGCCGACGGAGTGGGCGGTCGCTCGTCGCGGCTCTCCGAGGTGAAGGCGTCACGGCGGGCGAGGGTCACCGACAGAGGCAGGCCCAGCCGCTCGGCTGCGCGTCGCCGGACACGCACCCGAGCTCGGGTCCGGGGCCGGAAGGAGGGGAGCAGCGAGCAGCCGCGGCCAGGGCGATGGTCGTAGGTCGGCCCCTCCGCGAGCACGGTCGCAAGGACGGACCATGCCGTCGCGTCGCCGGGGAGCGGCGAAGTCGTAGCGGGCGAGGACGAGCCGTTCACGACGGCTTGGAAGCGATGCCGTGAGCGTGCCGGCGCCGGAGTATCAGCGCATCGTGCAGGTCCTGGCCGACCGGAGTCGGTCGCGCGGGGGCGCGATGTCCTGCCGGCGGCTCGCCGCGGCTGCGGGTCCGGACGTGGTGCCTGCGAAGATCGAGGGGGTGCGGTCGAAGGCGAAACGCCTGGTGGCCTGAGGCTGGCTGGCCGAAGACAGCTCGGTGCCTGGCCCGCGACCACGAAACCCTGCCCGCCCGCTCCGAAGCCATGATCCACCTGGCCATGGCCGACCTGACGGCCCGCCTCACCGGCGAGGCCACGGTCTCCCGACGCGAACCGGCACTGAGGATGCCCAGCCTGACCCGGCACCGTCACAGGATCAGCGCCAGGCCCCGTTCATACGTACGTCGGCGGGAGCGGGAGGTGAGGGCGGCCCGGGGCCCGGCGCGGCGGTCAGGCGGTGGTCGTCATGCGGCCCTGGTCGTGCGGGGCGGACGGGGTCGCGCCGAGGGACTGCTCCAAGGTGTCGAGGGCCTGACGCATGCCGGCGATGCGCTCGGTGAGGTCCTGGGTGTGCGCGGTCGCCTCCACCCGCACGGCCGCGGCCTCGGCTTCGGGCTCTCCGACGCGGGGTACGCGGCCGGTGGCCTCGGTACGGGCGTCGAGTTCGCGGGCTTCGTCGAGGCTGTTGAGGACGACGCCGATGAGGACGTTGACCAGGACGAAGGAGGCGAGGAGGACGTAGGAGCCGTAGTAGAGGATGCTCAGGCGGGAGATGGCCAGGCCGGTGTAGACGGCGTCCTGCAGGCCCTCCAGCGTCATCAGCAGGAACAAGGTGAGCATGGCCCGGCCCAGGGAGCCGAAGTGGGCGGGGTCGCTGGAGCCGAAGCAGACCCAGCCGATCATGGCGTAGACGTAGAGGATGACGGCGCCGACGAAGAGGAAGCTGACGGTACCGGGCAGGCTGCGCGAGACGGCCAGGAACAGGATGCGCAGCTGGGGCAGGAACCGGGCGGTGCGCAGGACCCGCACCAGGCGCAGCAGCCGGAGCACGGTGGCGTTCTCCCGTACCAGGGGCACGAAGGCGGAGGCGACGACGACCAGGTCGAAAATGTTCCACCGGTCCCGCCAGAACTTGCCGGGGCGGTCGGCGTGGGCGGCCAGGCGCAGCAGCATCTCCAGTGTGAAGAAGACCAGGCAGCCGCGCTCGGCCCAGCGCAGCTGGCCGGTGTGGTCGGCGGCGAAACCGTGGTAGGTCTCCGCCCCCAGCAGGACGGCGTTCAGCAGGATCACCGCCAGCACGGCCAACGAGAAGAGGGGCGCTTCGATGAGGGCGCGGCAGCCGGCCGCGATGCGGACCCGGGTGGAAGGCGGGGCGGTGGTCATGGGTCTCCGATGAGGTGCGTGCGTGAGCCGCCCGCCACGGTGCGAGCGAAGCGGAGGCGGGCAGTGGTGGCGAACTGCCCCCGCGCTCAACGCATGAAAAGCCCATAAGCTGCGGCCCGCGAGGCGAATGGGCGGGTAGTTCATCCACTTCGGCGAAGGGCCGTACGCCCGATCCCTTGTTCGAGCAGCATTGCCCGTGTCCGGCTCCGCCCATGATCGTTACCCGCAGTGCCGACGCCTCGCAGCGGCGGCGTTCCCGCTCCTTTTGCAGCTCAAGGGGCGTACGGGGTCAGGTCGTCGAGGGGAGGACCGCTGATGGGCGGCTGGATCGGAATCGGTTTGGGAGCGGCCGCGGCCCTGTGCCCGCTGCCTCAGCACGGCGACACCACCATCACCATGGACCACACTCCGGTCGGCGACCGCCTGGTGGTGTGCGCCCCCGACGTATGGATCGACATGAGCCACGGCCGCTCGAACCCCGAGCCCGAACCCCCGCCCTCGCCACGGCCACCGGCGCCGTCCCCGCCCGCACCGGCACCCGAGCCGTCCGCTCCCCGGCCGGCACCCACGGCCGCGCGGCGCGTCACACCCCCGGTCGCCACGCCGACACCCTCCGCGCCAGTGGCCGAGTCCGTGTCACCGGCCGATCCGGTGCCCGGCACCGCCCCGGCCCGGCCCAGGGCGCCACGGACCTTCCGGTGGGTGCCGCGCTCGCACTACACCGGCGGCCCCTCGCGCCCGGTCCCGGCCGGGATGCCGACGACCATGACCACGGTCGTGGTCACCCTTCCGGCCGTTCTGGCCGCGGCCGCGCTGCGGCCCGGCTCCCGCCGTCGAAACCGCGGCTGACCACCGCGACCCGCATCCGGCCGGCACGCCTGTGACCGGCCGGGCGCACCCTCTTCCTCTCGTCTCGCTGCGCTCGTCATGGAGTTGTGCTGTGCCGGAATGGCTCGTCTACACCCTGGCCTCGGTCCTGGTCTGCGTCCTCGTCATCGCCGCAACCGTCATGCGGCACCGCCGGGTGGCCGATGAGGACACCTCCGAGACTCCGGACGTGCTGGAATACATGGTCATGATGGTCGGCGTCGTCTACGCCATCGTGCTCGGCCTGGCGATCGCCGGCGTCTGGGAGGCCCGCGGCGCCGCCGAGGACACCGTCCAGCGCGAGGCCCAGGCCCTGTACGAGATCGACCAGCGCCTGGACGTCTACCCGGCCGCCTTCCGCACTCAGGTCAAAGAACACATCGACGCCTACGCCCGGCACGCCGTCACCACCGAATGGCCCGCCCTGAAGGACGACGCGCCCATCGACGCCACCGGCGCCGACCTGCTGGGCCGCATCCGCAGCGACATCGCCCACCACACCCCGGCCGACGAACTGCAGGCTCAGGCCTACCAGCCCCTGCTGGACCAGGTCGCCGCCGCGGACGACGCCCGCCACCAGCGCCTGGACAGCGCCGGCACCACCCTGCCCGGCGCGGTCTGGTTCGGCCTCATCGCCGGCGCCGTCATCACCCTCGGCCTGCTCTACACCCTGCAGATCCGCCGCTCGGCCCGAGAACTGCTGCTGGCCACCACCTTCAGCGCGCTGGTGGTCTTCCTGCTCTTCCTCGTGTGGAGCTTCGACGCTCCCTTCGGCCACTCCGGCACCGACTCCGCCCAGCCGCTGAGCGACCTGCTCACCACGACGGCCGTCTGACCCCCGCGATCCTCCGGACGCTTGCGGGCGCCACTGCACACCCGGTTCCGCGAGCGCGGCACGCCAGCCGGAGATGAGCCGGTACCTGATGCCGCATCAGAGAATATGTGCCGCGTGGTGACGTGACGCGCCGTTCGGATGCTGGTCCGTGCGGCGCGGTGTCGCCAGGCTGCCCGGGCGGCAGAACGGGCACGCGTCCGCGAGATCGATGACGACGAGGGCCGGTGCCTGCTGCGGATTGTCCGCAGAGGCACCGGGTCGGTGGTGACCTGGCGGCGGGCCCGCATGGTGCTGCTGTCCGCGCAGGGCATGCCGGCTAGGGCCTGTTGGGAAAGTGCTGGTCACAGCCACTCATTGAGGACTGCGACCAGCACGGTCGCCTCGTAGCGGACGGCGAGCTTGTCGTACCTCGTG
>NZ_BMVU01000068.1 GCF_014650875.1 Streptomyces minutiscleroticus | reverse complement strand
GGGGACCCTGTGGGAGAGTAGGACGCCGCCGAACAATTCTTGGGAAAGCCCCACACCATTGGTGTGGGGCTTTCCGCATTTCCGGACCCTTTCCGGGTCCCATAAGGTCGACCCATGCGCTACGACCTCGTCATCTTCGACAACGACGGCGTCCTCGTCGACAGCGAGCCGATCTCCAACGCTCTGCTGGCCGCCTACCTCACCGAACTCGGGCACCCCACCTCGTACGAGGACTCCCTGCGCGACTACATGGGCGCCGCCATGCACCGCGTGCACGATCTCGTCCTGGAGCGGACCGGGCGCCGGCTGCCCGAGGACTTCGACGACGTCTTCCACCGGCGGGTGTTCGCCGCCTTCGAGCGCGAGCTGCGGCCGGTCCCCGGAGCCGTCGAGATGCTGGAGAAGCTGACCGCCGACGGGGTGCCGTACTGCGTCGCCTCCTCCGGGAGCCACGAGCGGATCAGGGTCGGGCACCGCACCACCGGGCTCGACCGCTGGTTCGACGACGCGCGTATCTTCAGCTCGCAGGACGTCGGACGAGGCAAGCCCGCGCCCGATCTGTTCCTGCACGCCGCCGCGAGCATGGGTGTGGCACCGGAACGCTGCGCCGTCGTCGAGGACAGCCCGCTCGGGGTGCGGGCCGCGGTGGCGGCCGGGATGGACGTGTACGGGTTCACGGCCATGACGCCGGCCGAACGGCTCGCACAGGCGACGGCACTCTTCGCCGACATGAGCCGCCTGCCCGACCTGCTCGCCTGAGGCGTCGCAGGAGCCGGAGGAGCCGCCCGAGAAGTGAGGGCCGCCCGGGGAGTCAGAGGAAGCCGCCCGAGGGCCGGCCCAGGACAGGTCCGAGGGCTCACCCGGAGAACTGAACAGAATTCACCTTCCATGCCGTCTACCCACCGGTAAGGCCGGGCCCTACGCTCGCCGCCATGACCGGACGGGTGCGGCGGGAGCGGCGGGTGCGGTACGGCAGAGCCTCCTTGGCGTTCAGTTTCCTCGCGCAGGGCGTCGCCTTCGCGCTGCTGGTGACCCGCATCCCCGCGATCCAGGACCGGTACGGGGTCTCCGATGCCCTGCTGCCCGCCTTCCTGGCCGCCGTGCCGGTCCTCGCCGGCGTCGGCAGCGTCTGCACCGAGCGGCTGGTGCGGCGAGTGCGTCCCAGCCGCGTCCTGCGCTGGAGCCAGCCCGTCGTGCTGTGCGCGCTGCTGGGCGTCGGGGCGGGCGGCGAACTGTGGCAGGCGGCGCTGGCGCTCGCCCTCTTCGGCCTCGCGGTCGGCGCCCTGGACGCCTCCATGAACATGCTCGGGGTGAGCCTCCAGCGCGCGTACGGGCGCAGCATCATGCTCGGCTTCCACGCGGCGTACAGCCTGGGCGGGATCCTCGGGGCCTCGCTGGCGTGGGCGGGCGCGCACTGGGAGCTGTCCCTGCTCACCTCGTACCTGCCGGCCGTCCTGGTGCTGCTGCCGGCCGCGCTCGCGGGCAGCCGGTGGTACGTCGACGCCACTCCGGCGGCCCGGGGCGCGGACCGGGACGGGGACCAGGACGCCGGCGGGGACCAGGACGCCAGGGAGGAGGCGGCGGGCCGGGGGCGGCCGGTCGGCTTCCGGCTGCTGCTGCCGCTGTGCCTGGTGATGACGTTCGCGTACATCGGCGACTCGACGGTCTCCAACTGGAGCGCCAAGTACCTGCAGGACGTCCTGGGCAGCTCGGAGCAGCTGGCGACGGTCCCGTACAACGTCTACATGGTCACGACCCTGCTCGGGCGCGCCCTGGGGGACCTGGGGGTGCGGCGCCTCGGGGCCGTGGCGGTCGTCCGCGGCGGGGCGCTGCTCGCGGCGCTGGGCTTCGGCGTGGTGGCGGGGGCGCCCGGCCCGTGGACCGGGATGCTCGGCTTCACACTGCTGGGGCTCGGGCTGTGCGTGCTCGTGCCGCAGACCTTCGCGGCCGCCGGGCGGCTGGCCCACGAGCACCACGGGCCGGGTGCCTCGGACGCGGCCGTCGCCCGCCTCAACGTCTTCAACTACGTCGGGTTCCTGGTCGGTTCGCCGCTGGTGGGGGCGCTGGGCGACGCGTGGGACTACCGAGGGGCCATGCTCGTGCCGATGGTGCTGGTCCTGGTGACCGTGGTGTACGCCCGCTCGTTCGCGGCCGGAACCGACCGGTACGGTGACGGGCATGAGCGGCCGCGCACAGCTGATGTGGGACGAGGCAGTAACGGGCTATGACTTCGGGCGGGACCACCCCATGGACCCGGTCCGGCTGGCGCTGACCCGCGGGCTGGTCGACGCCCTCGGGGCCGCCCGGGGCATGGACGTGGTGGCGGCCAGGGCGGCGGGGGAGTCGACGCTGCGGCTGGTGCACCGCGAGGACTACGTCGAGGCGGTCAAGGCCGTGTCCGCGGACCCGGCGTCGGCCGACGGCTCGTACGGCCTGGGCACCGAGGACGACCCCGCCTTCGCCGGGATGCACGAGGTGTCCGCACTGATCGCCGGGCAGTCCGTGGCCGCCGCCGAGGCGGTGTGGCACGGCGGGGCGCTGCACGCGGTGAACTTCGCGGGCGGCCTGCACCACGCGATGCCCGGCGCCGCGTCGGGGTTCTGCGTGTACAACGACCCCGCCCTGGCCATCGCCCGGCTGCTGGAGCTGGGCGCCGAGCGGGTCGCGTACGTGGACGTGGACGTGCACCACGGGGACGGGGTGCAGGCCGCGTTCTGGGAGGACCCGCGCGTACTGACGATCTCGCTGCACGAGCACCCGCGGACGCTGTTCCCGCAGACCGGGTGGCCGGAGGAGACGGGTGCGGAGGACGCGGAGGGCTCGGCGGTGAACGTGGCGCTGCCGGCCGGGACCGGGGACGCCGGATGGCTGCGCGCCTTCCACGCCGTGGTGCCTGAGCTGCTCGCCGGCTTCCGGCCGCAGGTCCTGGTCACGCAGCACGGTGCCGACACGCACTTCGAGGACCCGCTGGCGCACCTCGCGGTGTCGCTCGACGCGCAGCGCGCCGTACAGCTGGCCTGTCATGAACTGGCCCATCAGTACGCCGACGGGCGCTGGGTGGCGCTCGGCGGGGGCGGTTACGCGGTGGTGGACGTCGTGCCGCGCTCGTGGACGCACCTGGTCGCCATCGCCGCGGGCCGGCCGGTGGAGCCCGCGACCGTGATCCCGGAGAGCTGGCGGCAGGAGGTCTACGCCCGTACGCGGCAGCCGGCGCCGATGCGGATGACGGACGGGCGGTGGCCGGTGTCCTGGAAGGACTGGGAGGACGGGTACGACCCGGCGGACCGGCTGGACCAGGCGATCGTCGCGGTGCGCCGGGCGGCGTTCCCGCTGCGCGGGCTCCTGGCGTAGGTCCGGCGGCGGGCTCCGGGCACAGGCCCGGCGTCCGGCGCGGGGAGCGCGTCCCGCGCCTCTCGTCCCGCGCCCGCGTGGGCACCCTGGCCTGTTTCCTCCCGCGGGGAAACCCTGGTTCGTGCCCTCCGCGCGGGTGCCCTCACTCGTGCCCTCCGCGCGGGCGCCCCGGTTCGTACCTCCGCGGCCACCTCGTGCCGTTCGCTTCCGCGCGGTGCCCTGGTTCGTGCCTCCGTGCGGGCGCCTCGTGCCGTTCACTTCCGCACGCCCCGCGCGCACACCCGTCCACCATTACGCCAACAGCGCGAACTTACCGGTGACACGGGGCCGGAAGGCGGGCCCGTGCGCCAGCATCGCAGGCGTGTTGAGCACCGGAGCGATGCGCGCGCACCTGCTGGCCGCCGGACTGGCCGGACCCGTGGCCACCACCCGGGAGACCAGTCTGCGCAGCTACCGGCTGTTCGCCGCGCGGGACCCCCGCCTGCTGCTCGGGCTCGACCCCGAACTGCCCTGGCGGCAGCGCGACGTGATCGAGCTGATGGCCGACAGGTGCGGGGTCTCGGCCGATCCCCGGCACACATCCGGCCACGACGTGATCGATCCGAGCCGGACGCTGGCCGCTCTCGACTCCTTCGCCGACCGCCTCGCCACGGCCGCCCGGCGCAGGGCCCCCGTGCTCCTCGGCACCGGCCATCCGCACCGCCTGCTCGGCTTCTACGCCGCCTTGGCGGACGCCCTGTCGGCAGCGGGATGTGCCGTCCTCACACCGGCGCAGGGCGACTGTGTCGACATAACGACCCGGTTCGGCCTACGTACCTACAACCTCGACTACGTACGGGGAGTCGCGCTGGTGCGGGAACCCGCTCCCTCGCCACCCGGCCGCGCCGAGGGCGCGCACACGCACTCCCCGCTCCCGATTCGTACCGCCCTGGCCGCGGCCGCCGAGGCGGGTGGACCCCTCCCGGAGCTGGTGGTCGGAGACCACGGATGGGTCTGCGGTGCAGGTCAGCTGGGGTTCGAGGCCATCGGGCTCGGTGACACCGACGATCCCGCGCTCTTCGTGGGCGAGGCAGAGGGGCGAGTGTCCGTGGTCGTTCCGCTTGATGACGCTGTGCGGTCTGATTACTACCGACCGCTTACTCGCTATGTACTCAATCGAGCGTGTCTGTCACAGTAGGCGGCCGATGGCATCCCCTCTTCCCCACTCGCACCACCCGCCCCTAGTCTGGGGAGTGAGCACGCAGCGACGAAGAGTCACCGGAAGGGGAAGCCGGTGGCCGTCGCGTGCGGAAGGTTCAGGTGTGACATGGCTGCTGGCGAGAGGCCTCTGAACGAGGTTCAGTTCCTTACCGTGGCGGAAGTCGCCTCGGTGATGCGAGTGTCGAAGATGACCGTGTACCGGCTGGTGCACAGCGGTCATCTGCCCGCGATCCGGGTGGGGAGGTCGTTCCGCGTCCCGGAGCAAGCGGTACACGAGTACCTCCGCGAGTCCTATGTGGGGGTGGAGACGGCCTGACGACGGTCTTCCGAGGAGGCCCGGGGCGCCTGAGGGCGGCCCCGGGCACTCGCTGACCCCCTCGATTACGAACGCGAGGCCCGGTGCGGGTAGGCTAGCCCCTCGTAGGTCGTGTGGGCCCATGTCGCCCAGCACCGAGTGAAGAGAAGTGAGCGAGGGTAGTCGTGGGCTCTGTTATCAAGAAGCGGCGCAAGCGGATGGCGAAGAAGAAGCACCGCAAGCTGCTCAAGCGCACTCGCGTCCAGCGTCGTAACAAGAAGTGAGGCCGCGCCCCGCGACCGCGGGGTGCTTCCTCACGCTCTTGCGTACGCGCTGACCGCGCGCTTCGTGGCCCTTCCGCCTGCCGGCGGGAGGGCCACGGCTGTTTACCGGGCCCCGTGGGCCGGCGCACGGCCGCGAGGCCGCGAGACGGCCCCTGGGGCCCCGGCGTCGACCGGTCGACCGGGGGAACCCGGAGGGGCCGGGCCGACGACGCTAGACCGACCGGGAGCCGGGGAAGGCCGGTCCGGCGGTGTCGGCCGGGAGCCCGCGCAAGGGCACCGGGGGAAGGGGGCCGGGGAAAGAGGCCCGGCGGCGGCCGGCCGCGGAGGCCGAGGGCGTCGGCCGGAGAGGTCGAGGGCGCCGACCGCGAGCCCCGAGGGCATCGGCCGCGGAGGCCGAGGGGTGCTCCAGGGGGCGGTCCGGTGTCGTGTCTCGTTCAACCATGCTGACCTGGAGGTTTCGTTCCGGCCAGATTTCGGTGAGCGGATGTCCGGCCATGCGCGGGACTGGTCTGATCGTGGTCCGGGGCTGTCGTCACTTCGTGCGCCGGTCGACCACCACACCGCGACACCGAGCCGCTAACGTGGCCGCACACGGGGAACACGGCGGAGTACGAGCAGAGCAGGGCGCACCGACGGACTCTGGAAGGAAGGCGCTGATCTTGGGCAAGGTCGTGCTCGTGACCGGGGTGGCCCGAAGGCTGGGGGGCCGGTTCGTCCGGCGGATCCAGCGCGATCCCGAGGTGGACCGGGTCGTCGCGGTGGACGTCGTGCCGCCCGAGCACCACCTGGGCGGCGCCGACTTCGTCCGCGCCGACATACGGCAGCCGACCATCGCCAAGGTGCTCGCCGAGCACTCCGTGGACACGGTCGTCCACATGGACGTGACGGGGACGCCGCTGGGCAGCGGCAGCCGGACGACGGTCAAGGAGACCAACGTCATCGGCACCATGCAGCTCCTGGGCGCCTGCCAGAAGTCCCCCACGGTCAAGCGGCTGGTGGTGAAGTCCAGTACCAACGTGTACGGGTCCGCGCCGCGCGACCCGGCCGTGTTCACCGAGACGACCCCGCCCAAGTCGCTGCCCAGCGGTGGCTTCGCCAAGGACACGGTGGAGGTCGAGGGGTACGTGCGCGGCTTCGCCCGGCGCCGGCCCGACGTCGCCGTGTGCGTGCTGCGGTTCGCCAACATCCTGGGCCCGCACGCGGACACCCCGCTGGCCTCGTACTTCTCGCTGCCGGTGCTGCCCACGGTGCTGGGCTACGACCCGCGGCTGCAGTTCGTCCACGAGGACGACGTCGTCGAGGTGCTGCGGCTGGCCTCGCACGAGCCGGAACGCGGCACGCTCAACAGCGGCACGTTCAACATCGCCGGGGACGGCGTGCTGCTGCTCTCGCAGTGCGCGCGGCGCCTGGGGCGCCCGACGGTGCCGCTGCTGCTCCCGGCGGTCACCTGGGTCGGTACGGCCCTGCGTACAGTGGGCATGACGGACTTCTCGCCGGAGCAGTTGCGGCTGCTCACCCACGGCCGGGTCGTGGCGACCGACCAGATGCGCGAGACACTGGGGTACCGGCCGAAGTACACCACCGTGGAGACCTTCGCGGACTTCGCGCGCAGCCGCGGACCCGGTCTCCTGCCGCCGGAGGCCCTCGCGGGGGCCGTGGACCGGATCGCCGCGCTGCCCCGCCTGAGCGGCGGCCACCCCCCGACGCAGAGCGCCAACTGAGGAGCGCAGCAACGATGGCTGACGCCAAGGTCATTCCGTTCGACGACGACCGGTCCCGCGGGAGCGCCGTACAGCGGCCGTCGCGGCGCCGGGGCATGGGCAGCCGGCGCAACAAGGGCGAGCCCGCGGCGGTACGCGAGGTCCAGCCCCTGCCGGGCCGCCCCGAGGCGGCGCCGGAGGAGGAGCCCCGTACCCGTGAGGAACCGGCTCCCCCGTCGCGGAAGCAGGGCGACGGCTGGGAGCGGCGCGTCGCCGGCGGTCTCGCCTTCCTGCGGCGGCGGCTGACGGGCGACTACGAGATCGACGACTTCGGGTACGACAAGGAACTCACCGACCAGGTCCTGATGTCCCTGCTGCGGCCGGTGTACGAGAAGTACTTCCGGGTCGAGGTGAAGGGCGTCGAGAACATCCCGTCCGAGGGCGGGGCGCTGATCGTCGCCAACCACTCGGGAACGCTGCCGCTGGACGGCCTGATGATGCAGGTCGCGGTGCACGACAACCACCCCGCGGGCCGTCATCTGCGGCTGCTCGCCGCCGACCTGGTGTTCATGCTGCCGGTGGTCAACGAACTGGCCCGCAAGGCCGGGCACACCCTCGCGTGCGCCGAGGACGCCGAACGGCTCCTGGAGCGCGGCGAGCTGGTCGGGGTGATGCCGGAGGGCTTCAAGGGCATCGGCAAGCCGTTCGGCGAGCGCTACAAGCTGCAGCGGTTCGGCCGGGGCGGCTTCGTCTCCACGGCGCTGCGGCAGGGCACCCCGATCATCCCCTGCTCGATCGTCGGGGCGGAGGAGATCTACCCGATGATCGGCAACGCGAAGACGCTGGCGCGGCTGCTGGGCTTCCCGTACTTCCCGATCACGCCGACGTTCCCGTGGCTCGGGCCGCTGGGCGCGGTCCCGCTGCCCACGAAGTGGACCATCCAGTTCGGCGAGCCGATCGCCACCAGCGGCTATCCGCCGGAGGCGGCCGAGGACCCGATGCTGATGTTCAACCTGACGGACCAGGTCAGGGAGCAGATCCAGCACACGCTGTACAAGCTGCTGGTGCAGCGGCGGTCGGTGTTCTTCTGAGGAGGTCCCTCCGGCAGAGGTCCGAGGAGGTCCCTCCGGCCGGGGTCCGAGGACCGACGTGAGCGGGGCCGGTCCTCTCGGACCGGCCCGTCGCCGTTTCGACCTGTGGACGTGTGGATGTGCGCGTGCGGACGCCGCGGCTGCTCCGCGGTGTCCGCCGACCGCCGCCTAGTCCGCGTCCTCGCTGTCGATGCCCAGGCCGGGCAGGAGCCCCGGCAGGAGCGGCGGCAGTGTCACGTCCGGCTGCTTCGGCTCCGTGGTCCCGTCGGACGGGCTGCTGCTCGTCTCCTCCTGGGGCGGGTCGAGCAGACCGCCCGTGTTGCCGCCGAGGAGGCCGTCGTCGCCCTTCTCCTCGCCGGCGTCGGAGCTGGACGGCCTGGGGGAGCCGCTGTCGCGCTTGCCGTCGGTGGAGCCGCTCGTGGCGCTGGGCTCGGGACGCTCGTCCGTGCCGGACGTGCCCGTGCGGTCCGATCCGGCGCCGGGGTGCGCGCTGGAGCCGTCCTTCTCGGAGGGCGCCTGCGGCAGCAGCGCCCGCAGCGGCTCGACCTCCTGGTCTATGGCGTCGAAGACCGACGAGACCTGTTCGCTGACGTCGCCGAGCTGGACGGGCAGCCGGTCGCGCAGCGCTCCCCAGGCGTCGCGGTGCGACCGGGAGAAGGAGGAGAGGGTCTGGATCGGGCTCAGGGAGCCGTCCCGCTCGTACACCTCGTGCAGCAGGCGGTGGCCCTCGGCGGCGTCGTGCTGCATGCCGGACAGCGCGCGCCGGATCTCGGCCAGCGACTCGTGGTCGAGAGGGCCGGAGCGGTCGCGCTCCACGAGCCTCCGCGCCTCGTTCAGCCTGGTGGAGGCCTGGTCGAGGTAGAGATTGCCGCGGTCGCTCGCGTCGTCCGCCATGCCCAGCTTGAAGTCCTCCATGCCGCGCTTGAGGCCGTAGAGGGAGTCGCCGGGGAGCGCGTCGGAGCTGGCGGCGGCCACTCCGCCGAAGGCGCCGGCGGCCACCCCCATCGTGAGCCCGCCCGCGGCGATGCCCTTCGACAGCCGCGAGCGCGGCCGCAGCTTGCCCAGCGGACTCGCGCGGTGGGCGCCGCGGGACCGGCCGCCGGCCTCCCTCGGGCGTCCCTCTGCGGACGCCGCCGCCCTTCGCGCCTGCTCGGGCACCGAAGGGTCCGCCCCGCCCCTGGCCGTGCCCTCCAACAGCATGGCCTCCATCGCGGCCACGAGCTGGGCCCGCTGGACCACCTTGACCTCGGGGTCCAGCGCCGGCCTGGGCAGTTCACCGAGACCGGTCGCGAGGACCAGCATGCGGTCCTGCTCGGTCCGTTCGGCGGCAGTCGCGGACGGGACGTCGGACTGCTCGGCCGCCGTGCCCCGCTCGGGCTGCTCCTCCAGGGCCTGGGCGAAGGCGTTCGCCCGCCGGTGCGCCGATACGTTCGCGATCACTGGCGGCACCTCCTCTCGTCATGACGGTCGACTCCCCAGGGGGTCCTGAGGGTTGCACGGCCCGACCGCATATACACGATCGAGTGATCGTGAGGCCGGGGTGTGACCACAGGGAGCCTGTATCCCGCACAACGAGCGGCTCGGCGCTTGGGTTACGGACGACGAATGATCGGACCGTGAAGTCAATACGCCATTACATAGAGTGTGTTGATCGTTGCCGACTGTGTCGGTTCGTCGGGGGCCCTTGTGTGGTTCGTAAACTTTCGCCCGTTTTGCTTAACGGGCGTCGTCCGGGAGGAGCCGGGCCAGGGTGCGGACGGCCCGGTACTGGAGGGTCTTGATCGCGCCCTCGTTCTTGCCCATCACGCGGGCCGTCTCGGCGACCGAGAGGCCCTGGAGGAAGCGCAGGGTCACGCACTCCTGCTGCTGGGGGTTCAGGCGGCGCACGGCGTCGAGGAGGGCGGCGTTCGACAGGGACTCGAGGACGGAGTCCTCGGGAGAACGCTCGACCTCGTTGGCGTCCAGCATCTCGCCGGTGGTCACCTCGAGCCGGAAGCGGCTGGACTTGAAGTGGTCGGCGACGAGGTTGCGGGCGATCGTGACCAGCCAGGCGCCGAAGTCGCGGCCCTGCCAGGTGAACGTCCCGATGCGGCGCAGGGCCCGCAAAAACGTCTCACTCGTAAGGTCCTCGGCGGTCGCGCGACTGCCGACGCGGTAATAGATGTAGCGGTACACGGTGTCGCTGTACTGGTCGTAGAGGCGGCCGAAGGCGTCGGCCTCGCCGGCCTGGGCGCGCTCCACGAGATCCATCATCCGCGCGCTGTCGCTGTCCGCGGCCGGGCGGCGGGCGGTGGGGGCGGCCGCCGCGCTCGGGCGGCCCCGTCTGCTCAGCGCGGCGCTGCCGTCGGCCAGTGCGTAGCACGGGCCGACGGGCGCGGCGGAGGAGGCGAGTACGGGGACGGCGTACGCGGTGGGGACGAAGGCGCGCAGCAGGTCCGAGACCGTTGCGCGCAGCGTAGCCAGGCCCGAGGCGTCAACCCCGACGTGTGGGTACACGGGACTCCCAGAGGCAGAGCTTCCATCACGTGCAGTACCGGACCGTTCACCCGACGTAGCGACGAACGGGGTCCGTTGTGCGTCTGAGGAGAATAACGCTTCGTACAGGCAGTGCTACACCCAGTTGCTCAAATCATCGATTACGTCGCTTCTGTTACGGATCAGCGGCTGATCAAGTGTCGATTTCTGAGCGGTTGTTGATCGAATAGGTCTGTCTTCCGGCAGGGTCCGGCGCGTGTTGTGGCCGTGTGAAGCCCAGGGGACTGCTGGGGCCGAACTCCGGGTAGAACCGCACGATTGCCGTGGTCACGGGCGCGGCGCCGGTGGCCGTGACGGAGGGTGGCGCACCGGGCGCACGGGTGCGTGGCGCCGCGTACGGACGCGTGCGCGAGAGCTTTCCGCGGACGTGCGCGAGGGCGTCCGCGCATACGTGCGAAAGGTGTGCGGGCGCGAACGCCTCCGGGGCTCCCGGGCGCCTGTACGGCCGCTGCGGAGCCGTGGCGACGGCCGGTGCGACGGCGCAGGTGCGCCGACCGTCACCACGAGTGGCCGGCGAGGGCTCGCCGACCCTGAAGGGCCGGCGGGGACGCGCCGTCCGTACCGGCGGTGGGGCGTACCGCTTGCGGACGAGGCGGAACTCGCACCGCCGGGATGGTCCGGCCGTCCGACGCCGTACGGGCGCGGCCGCCCGGCGTCATAGGGACGGTCGGCTCGGCCGCCGGGCGCCGTGCAGGGTGGTCCGGTCGCCGTGCGCCGTACTGGGCGTGGTCGTCCGGCACATCGTGCGGGTGGTCCGGCGGCCCGACTCCTCGGGGACGGTCGGCTCGATCGCCGGTCGCCGCGCAGGGTGGTCCGGGCGTCGTAGCGAGGGGCCGGTCGTGTGCGCCCTTCGGGGCAGTCGATTCGGGCGCCGTGCGCCGTGCCGGGCGGTCCGGTCGCCGGGTGTTGCGGCGAGGGGGCCGGTCGCCGGGTCTCGTGCGGGGCGTTCGGTCGCCGGGCGTCAGTGCGGCTTCCGGCGGTGGGACGGCGCTAGCGGCGGCGGCGGTGCAGGGCGATCGCGGCCGCCGTGCCGCCCGCCACCGCGCCGACGCCCGCCGCCGCGGGGATGCCGACCTTGGCCGCCTTGCGGCCGGTGCGGTAGTCGCGCAGGCGCCAGTCGAGGGTGCGGGCGTGCTTGCGGAGCTTGGCGTCCGGGTTGATCGCGTAGGGGTGCCCGACCAGGGACAGCATCGGGATGTCGTTGTGCGAGTCGCTGTACGCGGCGCAGCGGCCGAGGTCCAGGCCCTCGGCGGCGGCCAGGGCGCGCACCGCCTCCGCCTTCGCGGGGCCGTGCAGCGGTTCGCCGACGAGCTTGCCGGTGTAGACGCCGTCGACCGACTCCGCGACCGTGCCGAGCGCGCCGGTCAGGCCGAGGCGTTTGGCGATCACCGTGGCGATCTCCACCGGCGCGGCCGTGACGAGCCACACCTTCTGGCCCGCGTCCAGGTGCGCCTGGGCGAGCGCGCGGGTGCCGGGCCAGATGCGCTCGGCCATGTACTCGTCGTAGATCTCCTCGCCGATCGACATCAGCTCGGCGACGCGGTGGCCCTGCACGATCGACAGCGCCGAGTCGCGGGCGTCCTGCATGTGCTCGGGGTCCTCGACGCCGGCGAGCCGGAACCACGCCTGCTGCCAGGCGAACCGGGCCAGATCGCGGGTCTCGAAGAACTTCCGCTTGTACAGGCCGCGGCCGAAGTGGAACAGCGCGGCGCCCTGCATCACGGTGTTGTCCAGGTCGAAGAAGGCGGCGGCCTTGTCGTCGCCGACGACCGGGAACTCCGGTTCCGGGACCGCGCCCGCGGGCGCGGTGTCGAGAGCGAGATCCTCCAGTTCCTGGGAGGACTTGCGTGCTGCCTCCGCCGAGGCCTCGCCTGCCAACACGCTCCGTGCCGTGGCGGAGCGCCTACGGGGGGTGAGCCATCCGAGAAGAGCGGCCATGCCGTGAGCATAGCCAGTTTGTTCGGGGCTTCCGGATCCACGGCGGTGCGGCGCTGTGAACTCTCCGCGACCGAGCCGTTAAGGAAGCGCCGCCGCCGCCCGGCGCGCACGGGTGTCGGACGGGGTCAGCGGGCCGGGGGCAGGGGGCGCGACGCCGGCGGCGGCGGGGCGAGAATGGCCGGTATGGGTCCCATCTTCCGGCGCGCGGAGCGCCGTACGGAGCGCAAGGCGCCGCAGGAGCGGCTGGTCACGCTGGTCAGGAAGCCGGGCTGTCACCTGTGCGACGACGCGCAGGAGGTGGTCGCGAGGGTCTGCGACGACCTGGGCGTCCCGTGGGAGCAGCGGGACATCACGCAGGACGAGGAGTTGCACCGGCGGTACTGGGAGCAGATCCCCGTGGTGCTCGTCGACGGTGCCCAGCACACTTTCTGGCGGGTGGACGAGGCGCGGCTGCGGCGGGCCCTGGGTGCGTGAGCCGAGCCGCGGGGAGGGTGGGAAAAGGTGACCGGACTCATTCCCCCGCGGCCCGTCCGGACCGCCCGGATGTACCCGCGGGTCACTTAAAATCGGGGGTGGTATGACCTCGGGGGCGGGGATCGTTGAGGAGAGTGTGCGGTTTTGCCCCCATCAAGCAAGGAACGAAGGAACCGGTGTGCCGGTTCCGTCCGCGGGGCACGGGGGTGCGTGACCCCGGTCACGTTGGCCGGGCAAAACGGACACCATCTTTGTGCACGCGTTCACAAAGACATAGCCTGCATTCGACGGGGCGGTCTGGGGACGCATGACCGCCTGCAGCCCCGCTTCACCCGCAGGAGCACCGTGGCAACTGGCCGAACTCACCGACCGGCGACCCGCAGCCGAGGAATCCCCGAGGCCACCGTCGCCAGGCTTCCGCTGTACCTCCGAGCCCTCACCGCACTGTCGGAGCGCTCGGTCCCCACGGTCTCCTCCGAGGAGCTCGCGGCCGCGGCGGGGGTCAACTCCGCCAAGCTGCGCAAGGACTTCTCCTACCTGGGCTCCTACGGGACGCGCGGGGTGGGCTACGACGTCGAGTATCTCGTGTACCAGATCTCCCGCGAACTCGGACTCACCCAGGACTGGCCGGTTGTCATCGTCGGCATCGGAAACCTCGGGGCCGCGCTCGCCAACTACGGCGGGTTCGCCTCCCGCGGGTTCCGCGTCGCCGCGCTCATAGACGCCGATCCGAACATGGCCGGAAAGCCGGTCGCCGGGATCCCCGTGCAGCACACGGACGACCTGGAGCGGATCATCCACGACAACGACGTCTCGATCGGTGTGATCGCGACCCCCGCGGGCGCCGCCCAGCAGGTCTGCGACCGCCTGGTCGCCGCCGGCGTCACCTCCATCCTGAACTTCGCGCCGACCGTGCTGTCCGTGCCGGACGGCGTCGACGTGCGCAAGGTCGACCTCTCCATCGAGCTGCAGATCCTCGCGTTCCACGAGCAGCGCAAGGCCGGCGAGGAGGCCGCGGGCGAGCCCGGGGCCGTCGCCGGGAACCCCGAGGACCCCGGCCAGGGCCCCGACGGCGACGTACCGGCGGTGATGCCGGCATGAGTCTCCTGGTCGTCGGACTGAGCCACCGCAGCGCGCCCGTCAGCGTGCTGGAGCGGGCCGCGCTGCCCGCGGACGCCAAGGCCAAGCTGCTGCAGGACACCCTCGCGGCCGAGCCGGCCGGCGAGGCCGCGGTGCTGGCCACCTGCAACCGCATCGAGCTCTACGCCGACGTGGACAAGTTCCACGCGGGCGTCGCCGAGCTGTCCACGCTGCTCGCCCAGCACAGCGGCGTCGGCCTGGAGGAGCTCACCCCCTACCTGTACGTGCACTACGAGGACCGGGCGGTCCACCACCTCTTCTCCGTGGCCTGCGGCCTGGACTCGATGGTGGTCGGCGAGGGCCAGATCCTCGGCCAGATCAAGGACGCGCTGGCGACCTCGCAGGAGATGCACACCGCGGGCCGGCTGCTGAACGACCTGTTCCAGCAGGGCCTCAGGGTCGGCAAGCGGGCGCACTCCGAGACCGGCATCGACCGGGCGGGCCAGTCGCTGGTCACCTTCGGCCTGGAGCAGCTGGCCGAGGGCGCGGCCGTGGAGACCTGGGCCGCCGGCAAGCGTGCCCTGGTGATCGGCGCGGGCTCCATGTCCTCGCTGGCCGCCGCGACGCTCGCGCGCGCCGGTGTCGCCGAGGTCGTCGTGGCCAACCGCACGCTGGAGCGCGCCGAGCGCCTCGCGCAGATCCTCACCGAGGGCGACGACACCGACGTACGGGCCCGTGCCGTGCCGATGTCCGCGGTGCAGGACGAGCTGACACGTGCCGACATCGCGGTGTCCTGCACCGGCGCGACCGGTCTCGTGCTGACGGCCGAGGCGGTCGCCGCCGCGGTCGAGGGCCGTGTCCCGGCGGCCGCGCCGTCCGGCGTGCCCGCGCCGGGCCGCCCCGGGGACGCCCGCGCGACGGCCCCCGCCGCCGCGCGAGACGTGTCCGGGGACCTTCCGCCCACCGGCCTCGGCGCCGAGGACGGCTGCCCGCTGGACGTGACGGCCGTGCAGGCCACCACCGCCACCGCCGGTTTCTCCGTGCAGGGCGAGGCCGCCGTCGCCGGGATGGCCGCCGCCGACCTGGAGCAGCACGCCGCCTGGGTGGACAAGGGCGCCGGGGACGCCGCCCGCGGCCCGCGCGCCGCCGGTGCGGCCGGTACGACGGTGCTCGGCCCCGACGGCGACGCCGAGCTGATCAGCGCGCTCGCCGCCACGGCCGCCACCGCCGGACGCGTGCCCGAGCGGCGCAGGCCCGAGCCCGTGCGCGTCCCGCATCAGGCCCCCGCGCTCGCGCTGCTGGACCTGGCGATGCCGCGCGACATCGACGCGGCCGTGCACCGGCTGCCCGGCGTACGGCTCGTCGACATCGAGTCGCTGGCCGAGGCGAGCGCGGACGCGCCGATGGCCGCCGACGTGGACCAGGTGCGGCGCATCGTCGCCGACGAGGTGACCGCGTTCGGCGCCGCCCAGCGCGCCGCCCGCATCACGCCCACGGTGGTGGCCCTGCGCACCATGGCCGCCGACGTCGTCGCGAGCGAGATCGCGCGCCTGGAGGGGCGGCTGCCGGGCCTCGACGACAAGCAGCGCGGCGAGATCACGCAGACCGTGCGGCGCGTCGTCGACAAGCTGCTGCACGCGCCCACCGTCAGGGTCAAGCAGCTGGCCGCCGAACCCGGCGGCGCCGGATACGCGGACGCGCTGCGCACCCTCTTCGACCTGGACCCGGAGACGGTCGCCTCCGTCTCGCGGGCCGAACACGACAGCAAGAACGGCGGCGACGCCGAGAACCGAGGGCGGGCATGAGTGAGCCTAAAGAGCAGAACCGGGTGTCCCGGGCACTGAGGCTGGGGACGCGGCGCAGCAAGCTCGCCATGGCCCAGTCCGGGCAGGTGGCGGAGGCCGTGAGCCGGGTGACCGGGCGGCCCGTCGAACTCGTCGAGATCACGACCTACGGCGACACCTCGCGCGAGCACCTCGCGGCGATCGGCGGTACCGGCGTCTTCGTCACCGCGCTGCGCGACGCGCTGCTGCGCGGCGAGGTCGACTTCGCCGTGCACTCGCTCAAGGACCTGCCGACCGCGCAGCCCGGGGACCTCGCGCTCGCCGCGGTCCCGGTGCGCGAGGACCCGCGCGACGTGCTGGTCGCGCGGGACGGCCTGAAGTTCGCGGACCTGCCCGTCGGCGCGCGCGTCGGCACCGGCTCGCCGCGCCGCATGGCCCAGCTCAACGCGTACGCCCGCAGCCACGGCATGGAGATCGAGACGGTCGCCATCCGCGGCAACGTGGACACCCGCATCGGGTACGTGCGCGGTGGCGAGCTGGACGCGGTCGTGCTGGCCGCCGCCGGACTCAACCGGATCGGCCGCGCCGACGAGGCGACCGACCTCCTCCCGGCGGACGTCGTTCTGCCCGCCCCCGGCCAGGGGGCCCTCGCGATCGAGTGCGCCGCGGCCGACGCGGACCTCGTCGCCGTGCTCGCCGAGCTCGACGACCCGTTCACGCGGGCCGCCGTGACCGCCGAGCGGTCCCTGCTCGCTGCCCTGGAGGCCGGCTGCAGCGCGCCCGTGGGGGCGCTCGCCGACCTTCCCCCGCTCTCGGATCCGCTCGAGCAGGGGGACCCCCGGGCCGACAGGAGGATTGTCAAGGAAATGCGCCTGCGCGGCGTCGTCGGCACGACCGACGGCTCGACGCTGGTGCAGCTGTCCACCACCGGTCCCGTGCCCGAGACACACGAGCAGGCGATGGCGCTCGGCAGCGAACTCGCCGCCGAGATGCTGGCCAAGGGCGCGGCCGGTCTGATGGGGGAGCGAGCACATTGAGCCCCACCACCCTTTCCGCCGGCCTGGAGCACGGGCACGTCACCTTCCTCGGTGCCGGACCCGGAGACCCGGGACTGCTGACCCTGCGCGCCGTGGAGGCGCTGGCGAACGCGGACGTGCTGGTCGCCGAGCCCGAGGTGCTCGACGTCGTCCGCACGCACACCAAGCAGGGCTGTGCCGTACTGGACACCGAAGCGGGCACACCTCGTCCGGCGCTCGCTGACGCTTCGTCAAAGAGCGTTGAGGCCCCTGCTGCGAGGGATGCCGCACATCTTGTCATGGAGGCCGTGAGGGGCGGCAGGCGGGTCGTGCGTGCGGTGTCCGGGGACCCCGGGCTCGACACCTACGCGGCCGAGGAGATGCTGGCCTGCGCCGCCGCGGGCGTGCCCTTCGAGGTCGTCCCCGGCATCGCCGCCGCCGTCGGCGTGCCCGCCTACGCGGGGGTGCCGCTGCGCGACGCCCAGGGCACGGACGTCCGGTTCGTCGACGCCCGCACCGCCTCCGGGCGCTGCTGGACCGAGGTCGGCGCCTCCGACGGGACCGTGGTCGTCTCCGCCGCGCTCGACTCGGTGGCCGCGGCCGCGGGCGAGCTGGTCGCGGCGGGCCGCAAGCCCGACACCCCGATGACCGTCACCGTCGCCGGGACGACGACGCGCCAGCGCACCTGGAGCGCGACGCTCGGCACCATCGCGCAGACGCTCAAGCAGGCGAAGGTACTGCCCTCGCCCGACGGCGGGCGCCCGGTGATAGCCGTGGTCGGCGAGCGTTCCGCCGCCGCCCAGCGCGACCGGCTGTCGTGGTTCGAGTCCAAGCCGCTGTTCGGCTGGAAGGTCCTCGTGCCGCGGACGAAAGAGCAGGCGGCCTCGCTCTCCGACCAGCTGCGCTCCTACGGCGCCGTGCCCCACGAGGTCCCGACGATCGCCGTCGAGCCGCCGCGTACGCCCCAGCAGATGGAGCGCGCGGTCAAGGGCCTGGTCACGGGTCGCTACGAGTGGATCGCCTTCACCTCGGTCAACGCCGTCAAGGCGGTCCGGGAGAAGTTCGAGGAGTACGGGCTCGACGCCCGCGCCTTCGCCGGGATCAAGGTCGCGGCGGTGGGCGAGCAGACCGCCAAGGCGCTCGTCGCCTTCGGCGTGAAGCCGGACCTCGTGCCGAGCGGCGAGCAGTCGGCCGCCGGCCTCCTCGAGGACTGGCCGCCGTACGACCCGGTCTTCGACCCGATCGACCGGGTGTTCCTGCCGCGTGCCGACATCGCCACGGAGACGCTGGTCGCGGGCCTGATCGAGCTGGGCTGGGAGGTCGACGACGTCACGGCCTACCGCACCGTGCGCGCGTCGCCGCCCCCGGCGGAGACCCGCGAGGCGATCAAGGGCGGCGGCTTCGACGCGGTGCTGTTCACGTCGTCGTCGACCGTACGGAACCTGGTCGGCATCGCCGGCAAGCCGCACAACGTCACCGTGATCGCCTGCATCGGCCCCGCCACGGCGAAGACCGCCGAGGAGCACGGCCTGCGGGTGGACGTGATGGCCCCCGAGCCCTCCGTCCACAAGCTGGCGGAGGCCCTGGCCGACTTCGGCGCGCGGCGCCGCACGGCGGCGCTGGAGGCCGGGGACCCGGTCACCCGGCCCAGCGAGCGGCGTCCCGGCGCGCGGCGCCGGCGGGCGGCGACCTGAGCCACGCTACGTGCCCCGTCCCCGGAAACCCGGGGGCGGGGCACGTCGTGTTTCCGGGGCTCAGCGCCCGGACCCGGCTCAGCGCCCGGACCCGGCGCGGGACCCGGCCCGCCCGGCTGCTCGCCGTCGAGCGACTGCGCAGAAGGAGCCGCCGTCGGGCCCGCCGCGCGGTCGACACGGCGTCGGCAAAGGTGCATCTGGGGCAGGCGTAGCGTAGAAGGCATGACGAAGTACGGTTCCTTCCCCGGTACGCGTCCCCGCCGGCTGCGCACCACCCCCGTCATGCGGCGCATGGTCGCCGAGACCCGGCTGCACCCCGCCGACCTGATCCTCCCCGCCTTCGTGCTGGAGGGCGCGCACGAGCCGGTGCCGATCTCGGCGATGCCCGGCGTGTTCCAGCACACGCGGGACAGCCTGCGGAAGGCCGCCGCGGAGGCCGTGGAGGCCGGGGTCTCCGGGATCATGCTCTTCGGCGTCCCGGAGGAGGCGAAGAAGGACGCCCTCGGGACCGCGGGCACCGACCCGGACGGCATCCTCCAGGTCGCCCTGCGCGACGTGCGCGCGGAGGTCGGCGACGACCTCGTCGTCATGTCGGACCTGTGCCTGGACGAGTTCACCGACCACGGGCACTGCGGCGTCCTGGACGCGCAGGGCCGGGTCGACAACGACGCGACGCTGGAGCGGTACGCCGAGATGGCGCAGGTCCAGGCCGACGCGGGCGCCCACGTGGTGGCCCCCAGCGGCATGATGGACGGCCAGATCGGCGTCATCCGCGACGCGCTGGACCAGATCGGCCGCGAGGACGTGTCCATCCTGGCCTACACGGCGAAGTACTCCTCCGCCTTCTACGGCCCCTTCCGCGAGGCCGTCGCCTCCTCCCTCCAGGGCGACCGCAAGACCTACCAGCAGGACCCGGCGAACCTGCGCGAGTCCCTGCGGGAGCTGGAGCTGGACCTGGAGGAGGGCGCCGACATGGTGATGGTCAAGCCGGCCGGCCCCTACCTCGACATCCTGGCGAGGGTCGCGGACGCGGTCGACGTGCCGGTCGCGGCGTACCAGATCTCCGGCGAGTACGCGATGATCGAGGCCGCCGCCGAGAAGGGCTGGATCGACCGGGACAAGGCGATCATGGAGACCCTGACGGGCATCAAGCGCGCGGGCGCCCGCTCGATCCTGACGTACTGGGCCACCGAGGTGGCCCGGAACCTGCGCTAGCCGTACGCGAGGGGCCCCGCTCCGGCCATCGGGCCGGAGCGGGGCCCCTCGCGTACCGGGCGTCAGGCGGTCACCACTGCAGGGCGTCGGCCAGGTCCGACTGCCAGTAGGTGACGGCGAGCGAGCTGTCGACGTACACGCCGTCCCCGGGCAGGGCCACGGACGCGGAGGAGCCGTCCCCGAAGCCGACGGTGAGCTCGTCGGTGGTGTAGCCGTCCCCGCCGCTGCCGTCGGCGGCCGACAGCAGCACGCCCGCGTAGCCGGACTCGCCCGGCGCCAGCGTGACCACCGCCTGCGGCTTGCTCTCCTCGACGACCGGCGGCACGGACTGGGCCTCGCCGAAGCGGGCGATCGGGTAGAAGGGGGTGAGGAGGTCGCAGTAGTCGTCGCCGGCGTTGGTGACGGTGATCAGGAGGTGGTTCACCGGGCGGGTCACCTCCGTCGCCTTGACCTTGGTGTTGCCCGCGGTGCACTCGACGCGGTTCTCCGGGTCCCACGGGTCCGAGGAGCCCGAGGAGTTCGAGGAGCCGGAGGAGCCCTTGGAGCCCGAGGACGCGGAGGAGCCCGAGGAGGCCGACGAGCCCGAGCCCGAGGACTTCGCCTGGTCGGCCCTGGCGGCGCCCGAGCCGCTCCCGGCACCGGTGGAGCCGGAGTCGGTGGAGCCGGAGCCGCGCTCGGTGGAACCACCACCCTTCTCCGCGGCGTCACGGGCGGAGGAGGAGACGGCGGCGGCGCCCTCGTCCTGAACGCCTCCGCCCTGGCCGCACGCGGTCAGCGTGAGCGTGGCGAGCGTGATCGTGGCGGCGGCGAAGAGGCGGACGCGGGAGGTGCGGAGAGCGCGAGCGGACATGGCGGAGTCCCTTCCGGACAGGTGGGGTCGCGCAGGCCGCTCGACCGGGTGCCGGGAGCGGCGTGCTTGGATGACCACAGCTTGTGGGGCAGTCCGTCCCGGCCGCCAGCGCTGCCGGACCATCAGGGACACTGGAATGCCGAAACACAGTCTGACCTGCGGAAACGGATGTCCCGTGGAACGCCGGTCCGGGACATGAGGGATGGAGGAACGGTGGCGGGGGACGACTTCGCGGGACTGCTGCGGGAGCTGAAGCAGCGGTCCGGACTCAGTTACGGGGTCCTGGCCAGGCGGCTGCACGTCAGCACCTCGACGCTGCACCGGTACGTCAACGGCGAGGTCGTGCCCGCGGACTACGCTCCCGTGGAGCGCTTCGCCCGTGCCTGCGGGGCCGCCCGCGAGGAACTGGTGGAGCTGCACCGGCAGTGGGTGCGGGCCGACGCGCTGCGGGGGCAGAAGGGCGCGGGCGCGGCGCCGCGGGCCGCGGGCGGGGCGGCCCCGGCGGGTGAGGGTGCCGCTTCGACAGGGCGGTCCGGCTCGACAGGTCGGTCCGCCTCGGCGAGCCGTCCTGCCCCGGCGAACCGTTCCGCCCCGATGGGGCGTACTGCCACCGGGAGCGGTTCCGCCGCCGCGAGCGGCGCGACGGCCGTCGACGGTGCCACCTCCGCGGACGGCGACGTACCGGGGACGGCGGGAGCGGCCGGTGCCGGGGCGGACGGGCCGGCGGTGTCCGGCACGCCGTCGCGTGCGGACGGACCGGGGACGGACGCCACCGTCACCGATGTCACTGCCGCCGACGCCGCCGTCGTCGCCACCGCTGCCGCCACCACCGGAGCCGACGAAACCACCGCCACTGACGGCGCGGCCGCGGCGGAACAGCCGCGTGCCGAAGGGGGTGGCGGGGCCGAAGGGGGCGGAGGTTCCGGGCGGCCCGACGGACCGGGCGGTTCCGGCGGTTCCGGGGAGCCCGGCGGCCCCGGTGGGGACGCCGTCTCCGTGTCCGGGTCCCCCCGGGCGGCCGGCGGCCGGGGCGGGCGCCGTCGCCGTACCGTCCTGCTCGCCGCGACCGGCGTCGCCGCGGTCGTCGTGGGCGCCGCGCTCGTCGCGAACCTGCTGCCCGGCGGCGACGACGGCCGGGACCGGGAGCGGACGGCCGGGGCGGCCGCGGCCCCCCACGGCGCGAGCCCGTCCGGCTCGCCCGGTGGGAAGGAGGGGCCCTCGAAGTCCCCCAGCGCCTCCGCCTCCGCCTCCGTCTCCGTGTCCCCGTCCGCGTCCGCGTCGCGCGGCGCCACCGCCTCCGGGGCCCCCGCCTCCGAGGCTCCCGCGGGCAAGGGGAAGGGCGCGGCCTCGCTGACCGTCGCCACGAACCCGTACACCTGGGAGAGCCCGTGCAGCCAGCACTACCTGCTGGACCGGGAACCCGCCGAGCTGCCGCCGCCGCCCTCCGAGCAGGACGCGCGCGGCTGGGTGAGACCCCTCGGCGGGGTGGCCGGGGGCGAGCAGCTCATCACCCTGACCGTGCAGGGCACCGGCGCACAGACCGTGGTCCTGGAGGCCCTGCACGTGCGGGTGGTCCGCACCGCGGCGCCGCTCGCCTGGAACGACTACACCATGGGCGTCGGCTGCGGCGGCGGGGTGTCCACCAAGTCCTTCGACGTGGACCTCGACGCGGGCCGCCCGGACGCCGCGCCGAAGTCCGGGCAGCGGGACTTCCCGTACAAGGTCAGCGAGAACGACCCCGAGGTGTTCTACGTGAGCGCGCACACCACGGCGCACGACGTGAGCTGGTACCTGGAGCTGGACTGGTCCAGCGGCGCGCAGCGCGGGACCGTGCGGGTCGACGACGGCGGACAGCCGTTCCGCACGAGCGGCAACGTGGGGCGCCCGTCGTACGACTACCCGCTCGGCGGGAGCACCTGGCAGGAGGCCGCGACCGGCTGACGGCGGCCGCCCGGCCGCGGGGTGCGGGCGGCGGCGGGCCGGTGCCGGCCCCGCTCGCACCGGGTGCCGGGCACCGGGCCCGTCAGTCCCACCAGAAGGACCAGGACCGCTGCCCCAGGACGCCCTGCTCGGCGTAGGCGCGCAGGCCGCCCGCGGCCGCGTCCACGGCGTCCGGGCAGAAGGCGAAGTGCTCGGCGGCGACCGCCTCGGCCTCGGCGGCGGTCGCGGGCGGGGCCGCCACCGACACCACGAGGCGGCCGAAGGTGAGCGCCACCACGCGTATGCCGAAGCGGTCCTCCCAGGAGCGGAGCACCGCGCACAGCCGCGCCACGTCGTTCTCGTGGTTCAGCGGGCCGCTCCAGCCGATCGCCGCGGGGATGTCCGCGCTGCGTCTGGCCGGGACCAGCGCCGTGCGCGGCTCCCACAGGCCCGGGCGGCCGTCCAGGAGCGAGTCGGCGATCTCCGCGGCCCGCGCGTCGGGGTCGGCGTCCAGCGGTCCGGCCTCGGCGAGCCCCGGCCACTCGGCCCCGAACGGGGCGAGCACGTCACCGGGGAGCCGGTCCGCGTACCCCTCCCAGAAGTCGGCGAGCACGTCCTCCGCGTCGTGGTCGCCCGCGTACGACGTCCGGCCCGGGCCCAGTTCCCACTCCTCCGGGCCGCCCTCGTGGTCCGAACCGCGCGCCAGCAGCAGCGGGTGCAGCCCGGCCGTGCGGCGGGCGCCCGCGAGCCGCTGCCAGTCGCCGGGGCGGGCCGGCGACCCGGCGTACCACAGCAGCGGTTCGTGCCAGGGGCCGTCGATGGTCGCGTCGACCAGGGTGCCGGGCGGAAGTTCGAGGCCGAGGGAGCGGCCGCTCGGGTCGGCCGCCAGCTTGGGCAGCGGGTTGGGAAGTGTCGCCATGAACGCGACTGTAGGGGGCGGCACTGTCAGTGCCGCCCCCTACGGATCAAGCGATGCCGATCAGAGACAGGCCGGGGACACGACCGGGACGCCCGGGCCCGCGAGCCCCGGGGACGCTCAGGTCCTAGAGGCGCTCGGGCGTCCTGATGCCCAGCAGGGCCATGCCCCGGTGCAGCGTGCGGGCGGTGAGGTCGACGAGGAACAGCCGGTTCTCCACGACCTCCGGCGCGTTGGCGTCGCTCAGCACCTGGCACTGGTCGTAGAACGTGGTCAGGTGCGAGGCCAGCTGGTACAGGTACGCGGCCAGCTTGTGCGGCTCGTGGCTCTGCGCCACGTCGAGCAGCAGCTCGCCGAACTGGTCCAGGTGCAGCCCGAGGGCGCGCTCCGCGGGGGCCAGCTCCAGCTCCGGGTGCGCGGCGGGCCGGGCGTCGCCGGCCTTGCGCAGGATCGACTGGATCCGGGCGTACGCGTACTGGAGGTACACGCTCGTGTCGCCGTTGAGCGAGACCATCTGGTCCAGGTCGAACTTGTAGTCGCGCACCGCCGACGTCGACAGGTCCGCGTACTTCACGGCGCCGATGCCCACGTACCGGCCGTTCTCGACGATCTCCTCCTCGGACAGGCCCACCTTCCCGGCCTTCTCGCGGACCACGGCCGTGGCCCGGTCGATCGCCTCGTCCAGCAGGTCCACCAGCCGGACCGTCTCGCCCTCACGGGTCTTGAACGGCTTGCCGTCCTTGCCGAGGACCGTGCCGAAGGCGAGCTGCTCGGCCTTGGTGCCGTCGTTCAGCCAGCCGGCCCTGCGGGCGGTCTCGAAGACCATCTTGAAGTGCAGCGACTGCCGGGCGTCCACCACGTACAGCAGGGTGTCCGCCTTCAGGCTGAAGACGCGGTCGCGGATCGCGGAGAGGTCGGTGGCCGCGTAGCCGTAGCCGCCGTCGGACTTCTGGACGATCAGCGGGACCGGCTTGCCGTCCGGGCCCTTGACGTCGTCGAAGAACACGCACAGCGCGCCCTCGGAGCGGACGGCCACGCCCGACTCCTCCAACAGGCGGCAGGTCTCCTCCAGCATGTCGTTGTAGCCGGACTCGCCGACCACGTCCGGGTCGCGGATCTCCATGTCCAGCTTGTCGAAGACCGAGTAGAAGTAGATCTTCGACTCGTCCACGAACTTCTGCCAGAGCGCGAGGGTCTCCGCGTCGCCCGCCTGGAGGTCGACCACCCGGCGCCGGGCCCGCGTCTTGAACTCCTCGTCGGAGTCGAAGAGCGCGCGCGAGTCCTTGTAGAGCCGGTTCAGGTTGGACATGGCCTCCTCGCCGGAGACCTCGCCCCCCTCGTGGTCCAGCTCGTGCGGGTGCTCGATCAGGTACTGGATGAGCATGCCGAACTGGGTGCCCCAGTCGCCGATGTGGTGCCTGCGGACCACCGTCTCGCCGGTGAACTCCAGGATCTGCACGACCGCGTCGCCGATCACCGCGGAGCGCAGGTGGCCGACGTGCATCTCCTTGGCCACGTTCGGCTGCGCGTAGTCGATGACCGTCGTGCCCGCGTCCTGCGCGTAGGGCACGCCGAGCCGCTCGCCGTCGGCGGCGCGCGCGGCGAGGTTCTCGGTGATCGCCCGGTCGGTGACGGTGATGTTCAGGAAGCCGGGCCCGGAGACCTCGACGTCCTTGATCAGGCCGCCGTTCTCGACCCGCTCGACCACGGTCGTCGCCAGCTCCCTCGGGTTGGCCTTGGCCTTCTTGGCGAGCGCCAGGATCCCGTTGGCCTGGAAGTCCGCCCGGTCGCTTCGGCGCAGCAGCGGGTCCGCGTCGGCGTTCTCCGGCAGGGCGGCCGAGAGCGCGGCGGCGAGGCGCTGGTGGACGGAAGCGGTGAGGGACGTGACCGAGGCCATGGAGTGGGTGCCGTTCTCCTCGTGGGTGCAGATAGACGTCCTCAGTATCCCACGCGGGTCAAAGCGGTTTTCCCGGCTCGGGCGGGCCCGGGCGGGCTTCGGTCAGGCGGTGCAGGGCCCCGGCCGCGCCGTGCCGCGGCCCGGCGGCGGTACGGGCGGGCCGCGGGTGGGGCGCGGCCGGGGTGCGGTGCGGGCGCGGTGCGGCCCGGGCCGGTGAAAAGGGGTTTTCGCGGTTGCGGCGGGAGCTGGGAGAATGGGGGAGTCCGGCCTCGTGGCCGTCCGGCGGGGACGCCGTGGGACCACGGGGCAGCGCGGACGCTTCGGGGGCGCCCGGCGCCCACGGCTTCCTCCAGGGAATCCTCAGGAAAGAAAGAAGGACGTGCCGATCGTGGCTCAGAGCACCGAGACCACCGACTGGGTCTCCCGTTACGCGGACGAGGTCATCGCCGAGTCGGAGCGTCGGGCCCCGGGCAAACCGGTCGTCGTCGCGTCCGGACTCTCCCCCTCCGGTCCCATCCACCTGGGCAACCTCCGCGAGGTCATGACCCCGCACCTGGTCGCCGACGAGATCAGGCGGCGCGGGTACGAGGTGCGCCACCTGATCTCCTGGGACGACTACGACCGGTACCGCAAGGTCCCGAACGGCGTCCCGGGCGTCGACGCGTCCTGGGCCGAGCACATCGGCAAGCCGCTGACCTCCGTCCCGGCCCCGGCCGGCTCGGCGTACCCGAACTGGGCCGAGCACTTCAGGGCCGCCATGGTCGAGGCGCTGGCGCAGCTGGGCGTCGAGTTCGACGGCATCAGCCAGACGCGGCAGTACACCTCGGGCGCGTACCGCGAGCAGATCCTGCACGCGATGCGGCACCGCGCCGACATCGACGCGATCCTCGCCCAGTACCGCACGAAGAAGGCGCCCGCGAAGAAGTCGCAGAAGCCGGTCGACGAGGCCGAGCTGGAGGCCGCCGAGGGCTCCGGCGCCGCGGCCGAGGACGACGGCACCGGCTCCGCCGGCTACTTCCCGTACAAGCCGTACTGCGGGGAGTGCGGCAAGGACCTCACCACCGTCACGGCCTACGACGACGACACCACCGAGCTGACGTACGTCTGCGAGGCGTGTGGCTTCACGGAGACCGTCCGGCTCAGCGAGTTCGACCGCGGCAAGCTGGTCTGGAAGGTCGACTGGCCCATGCGCTGGGCCTACGAGGGCGTGATCTTCGAGCCCTCCGGCGTCGACCACTCCTCGCCCGGCTCCAGCTTCCAGGTCGGCGGCCAGATCGTCGGCCTCTTCGGCGGCGAGCAGCCCATCGGCCCGATGTACGCCTTCGTGGGCATCAGCGGCATGGCCAAGATGTCGTCCTCGCGCGGCGGCGTCCCGACCCCGGGCGACGCGCTGAAGATCATGGAGCCGCAGATCCTGCGCTGGCTCTACGCCCGCCGCCGGCCCAACCAGTCGTTCAAGATCGCCTTCGACCAGGAGATCCAGCGGCTGTACGACGAGTGGGACAAGCTCGACGCCAAGGTCGCCGACGGCACGGCCCTGGCCGCCGACGTCGCCGCGCACTCCCGCGCGGTGCGCACCGCCGCCGGGGAGCTGCCCCGCACGCCGCGCCCGATGCCGTACCGGACCCTCGCGTCCGTCGCGGACGTCACCGCGGGCCACGCGGAGCAGACGCTGCGCATCCTCGGCGACCTCGACCCGGCCCGCCCGCTGGCCTCGCTCGACGAGGTGCGGCCCCGGCTGGACAAGGCCGAGGCGTGGATCAACACGTACGTGCCGGCCGACCAGCGCACCGTCGTGCGCGAGGAGGCCGACAAGGACCTGCTGGCCACCCTCGACGACCGGGCCCGGGAATCCCTGCGGCTCCTCGTCGAGGGCCTGGACTCGCACTGGTCGCTCGACGGCCTGACCCACCTCGTGTACGGCGTGCCCAAGGTGCAGGCCGGGTTCTCCGCCGACGCCACGCCCAAGGAGCTGCCGCCGGAGATCAAGACGGCCCAGCGGTCGTTCTTCGCGCTGCTCTACCACCTGCTCGTGGGCCGCGACACCGGCCCGCGGCTGCCCACCCTGCTCCTCGCCGTGGGCGCGGACCGGGTGCGCAGGCTGCTCGGCGCGTAGCCGGTGGCATGACGGAGGGGCGCCCGGTACCGACCGGGCGCCCCTCCGTCATGTGCGCGTGCCGTGGGCCTCACCGGCCGCGGCTCACGCGATGTGGTCCTCCTCCAGCTCCGCGTTGAAGCGGTTCTGGAAGCGGGTCATGTAGCGCTTCAGCGTGGCGGTGTCGAGGGACTCGCCGTACGCGGCCTCGATGTTGTCCCCGAGCTCGCGCGGCGTGGGCAGGCCCTGGCCGTTGATCGACTGCCGGAAGACCGTGTAGTAGGCCTCCTCGCGGGTCCTCTCGTCGGGGAAGCCGGGCTGCTCGGACGCGTCGGGGACGGGCGCCTCCTCCACGAGCACCTCGGCGTGCGCCTGCGCGGGCGCCTCCGCCGCGGTCGCCACGGCGCCGCCGTCGCCCAGCGGGCGGGTGCGGTTCGGGCCCGCCGGGATCGGGAAGTCGAGGCCCTCCTGGACCGCCGGCCCCTGCTGCGGGAGCGGCTGCGGGGCGGCCTGCTCCGGCAGTCGCCGCTCCTGGGACTGCCCGGGCGCCTGCGCCTGCTGCCCCTGCTCCTGCCGGCCCGGCTCCTGCTGCGCCTGCGGTCCCTGCGCCTGCGGTCCCTGCCCCTGCTGGGCGAAGGCCATCGCGCGCTGCCGCCGCGCCTGCTCGGCGTACCAGGCCTCGTACTCGTCCTCCGGCACGTACGACGGGTCGTACGTGGGGTCGTACCCGCCCTCGTAGACCACCTCGTGCGGCGGCGCGAACCACGGGCTGCTGCCGTCCGCCGCCGACGCCTCCTGGTCGGGGCCCTGCTGCCGGTCCTGCCGGTCCGGACCCTGCTGCGGGCCCTGGGGCTGCGGTCCCGGAGCCTGCTGCCCGGGGACCTGCTGTGCGGCCCGCTCCTGTGCGGGGCGCGGCTGCCCGGGCGCGGGACCGGCCGGGGCCGCGGGTCTCGCGTGCTCCTTCGGGGCCTCGGCGGTCCCGGCCGGAGCCGACGGCTCCAGCTCGCGGTGCGCGGCGGACGCGGGCTGGGGCGCCGGGGGCAGCAGCGCGGGCTCGATGCCGGCGGCGGCCAGGCCCATGGGCGCGGTGTCCGCCAGGGGGACGCCGTAGCGGGCCAGGCGCAGCGGCATGAGGGACTCCACCGGGGCCTTGCGGCGCCAGGCGCGGCCGAAGCGGGAGCGCAGCCGGGCCTGGTAGACGAGTCGTTCCTGCTCCAGCTTGATGACCTGGTCGTAGGAGCGCAGCTCCCACAGCTTCATCCGGCGCCACAGCAGGAAGGTCGGCACGGGGGAGAGCAGCCAGCGGGTCAGGCGCACGCCCTCCATGTGCTTGTCGGCGGTGATGTCGGCGATGCGGCCGATGGCGTGCCGGGCGGCCTCGACGGCGACCACGAACAGCACCGGGATCACCGCGTGCATGCCCACGCCCAGCGGGTCGGGCCAGGCGGCCGCGCCGTTGAACGCGATCGTCGCCGCGG
>NZ_BMVU01000067.1 GCF_014650875.1 Streptomyces minutiscleroticus | reverse complement strand
TCCACCAGGGACTTCGCTGGTCGATCTGGCGGCGTGCGCATCAGGCGGAGGCACGACGGCGCCATTTCCGAAGGCGGCTACGGCTCCAAATGATCAAGATTTAGCCCTGTAGTACTAGCCGCCGACCTCGTACCGGCCGACCTCGAGGAAGTGACGCAGCGCTTCCGGGGTGCCGTCGTCCAGGGCCGCGTTCGCCGCCGCGCGCAGGGCGTCGCTGATACCGGGGTCGGCCAGCATGCGGGCGATGGCGACGCTGTCGTCCTCGGCCCGGGCGAGGCGGAGGCCCGTCTCGAGGAAAGCGCGCAGGGTTTCGGGACTGCCGTCGTCGAGAACCCTGTTGGCCTCGCGGACGACGGCCTTGCCGCTGTCGGGGTCGGCGAGGAGCCTGGCGATGGCGACGCTGTCGTCCTCGGCCCGGGCGAGGCGGTAACCGGTCTCGAGCCAGGCGCGCATCTCCTCCACGGTGCCGCTGCTCAGGAGCCGGTCGGCCTGCCGGGTCACGCGCTTGCCGCTGTCGGGGCCGGTCAGGATGCGGAGAATCGCCATGCGCAGGTCGTCCGCGTCCATCTCGTCGTAGGGGGAGCCGGTGTCCGAGGCTACGGAGATCACCGTGGCGGTCGGCGGTGTCGTGGCGGCGAAGGACGGGATGGCGAGCAGCAGGGCCGGGGCGAGGGCCCCGGCGGACACGGCGAGGATCGTGCGGGCCATTCTCATGCGGTCGACCGCCTTGTGTCGTGGTCGCGGAACGGTTCGGTCGGACGGAGCGGGGACATCATGCCCTGAAAAGGCGGGCCGGGACACTGCTTTGATCATGCAGTTCGCACCGGCTCCTCCTGGTCGGCAGCCTGCCGTCGGGGGAGTTCGTACGGGAACGCCGGTCAGCCGAGGTAGTTCGCGCGCCCCTCGTCGTCGAGTTCAAGGGGGCCTTCGGGGATGATGCAGAACTCGTTGCCCTCGGGGCCGGCCATCATTAGGAACCCTCCGTCCGCGTACTGCTCCAGCCTGCGCCCGCCGAGCGTCTCGATCCGCCACTCGGGCCGGTAGCGCCAGGATCGCTAGATCTGTCACTGCGCGCTCCTCGACGACGTCACCCACGGCCACCCGGACGCCACGGACGAGGAGGTGGGCCGGGTCGTCCGGCCGGCCCGACCGGAGCAGGCGGCCGGAGCGGCTGCCCGGAGGTCTGCGCGGCGTCGCCGAAGAGCACGGCACCATGCTCTCGGGCGGCGGGCGCCGACGCGTCGCCCCGGCCCGCGCCCACGTGGCGCCGTGCCCGACGGTCCTGCCGGTGCCGGCGTCGGTGCCAGCGCCGAGCGAGGCACGTGGTACCAGCCGTACCTTGCTTCGCATCCGTCCCATCCGTCGGCCACGCCTCCTGATTCGGTGCATTTATGCACTGGGTGGGTAGGCCATGTGTGCGCGGTACCCCTACGGTCGAATACCGCGCTTCCCCACAGGAAGCATGGGCTGAAAATCCACGTCGACCGTTGCAGAGGCTCCTGTGTCCGTTCCTTTCGGCACGGACGGTCCCAGCCGGCTGTCCGTCATCCGCACCATCCACGACGACGTCACCGTCATCAGCATGCAGGGCGAGATCGACCTGTACACCGCCCCGCGTCTGCGGCAGGTCCTCACCGCCGACCGGGCCGGCCATCCCGCCCATGTGGTGATCGATTTCAAATGGGTCGACTTCATGGACTCCAGCGGCCTCAACGCCCTGCTCGCGCTCCGCCGCGCCGCCCAGGAGGTGTCGGGGTGGGTGCGTCTGGCGGGCATGCAGCCGTCCGTGCGGCGCGTCCTCGAGTTCAGCGGCCTCACCGCGGTCTTCGACTGCTACCCCACCGTGCACCGCGCGCTCACCGTATAGATCCGCACGGTCGCCCCGGCCGCGAACGGCGCGAGGGGTGCGGCCGTCCCGGCCGCACCCCTCGCGCCGTTCCGCCACCGGCCCCCGAGGAACGCCCGCCGGGCCGGGACCGCTCACGACCCGGCCAATCGCGAGGGCCTTCGGCGCGTCTCCCCACAGGAGTTCCCACCGGAGGAGGGCGGTACCTTGACGCCATGTGCATCTCGACCGGCGAGGCCGCGTTCAACGGCACGATCGTGTACTGCGGGCGGCAGCACCACCCCGTGCACGGCCTCATCCACGTCCTGGGCTACCAGAACACCGCCGTCAACCTGGCGGACGGCCCGAACGCCATGCTGCTGCACCTGCCCACCAGGCACCTCACCTCCCGGCAATTCCTGCCCGCCGGGCGGGCAGGGGACATCCTGCACCGCATGGTCGCCGCCGTCGAACATGCCGCCGCAGCAGCCGAGGGCATCGCGTGGATGAGCGCGGAACCGCAGCCCGTCCAGGTCTTCGACCACGACGTCTACACGGTGCTCCTGGCCGCCGATCCCACCGCGGTCCCCGCCGCGCTGCGGCAGGTGCCGCCGCACCGGCGCCCCGATCTCGACGCGGACCTCCTGCGCTTCTACGCCGATCACTTCCCCGACCACACCATCGCCGTGTGCTGCTTCGACAACGCCGACGCGCGACGCGCCAAGCCCCTGCTGCTGTGGTACCCGCCCCTCGACCCCGACCGGCTGACCGTTCCGGCCCTGGACGGCCACACCGGCGAGGCGCCGGATCTCGACGCCGTCGTGCCCGTGGACCATTGGGTCCTGCTCTCGACCGACCGGGCTCCCGCCGACTGGGGAACCCCCGTCGGCTACCCCGGGGACATGCGTCACCGCCTGCGTGCCTTCCTTCCCGACGCCGTCGTGGGGCGGCACTACGGCCAGGGGCAGGCCCTGCCCAACGGGGACTTCACCATCGGCCACCACGACCTGCTCGCCGGCGACCTGGACCGTATCGAGCGCCTGCGACCGAACCACCGCTGAAAGGTGGGGTGGCCAGGCCGTCGCAGGACGGCATGGTGCCGGTCCGCTCGCTGCCGGTGCGGCCTGGCACTTCGACGGCGTCGCCTAGGCGGTGAGGGCCTGGCCGAGGGTGGGGTGGTAGTCGATGAAGGTGTCCAGGCCGGTGATCTGGATGACGCGCAGCACCGGGGGCTGGGCGTCGGCGAGGCGGATCCAGCCGGGGGTGTCGAGGGTGGCGCGGTGGCCGGCGATGAGGGCGTTGAGGCCGGTGGAGTCCATGAAGGTCACCTCCTTGAGGTCGACGACGGTGCGGGGGGCCGACGTCGTGTCCTGGACGGTGAGGGCCTGGTGGAGCGGGGCGACGGTGTGATGGTCGATCTCGCCCCGCAGTCGGAGGACGGTGATGCCGTCGCTGGTGGTGGTGCGGGTGAAGGACAGGTGCTGGGTGCCTGTGCTGCGTCGTGTGTCTGTCACAGGTTCCTCTGCAACGGTCGACGGGATGTTCCTCTGGCACTTCGTCTGGGAACGCCTGCCCGAATCGCTTCGGCGTGATGCGTCTTCGTGCACGATGCACGGATGTCCCTCCGTCAGGCGATCAGCCTGTGCGGCGGTACTCGTCGACGATGTCGACGGCTGTGTGTCGACGCCCGCTCCGGGCCGCCGGCAAGGGCGCGATGCCGGGGGCGTCGTGCGACGCGAGCCGGCTTCCGCCTCGGCGAGGACGGTGGGTGGTGAAGTGCCTGGCGCGGTCACGGAGGCCGTTCGGTGTGACCGCCGTCGAACGGCAGGATGCGGTCTGTGCGTTCCCCGCGGACCGAGTGGACGAAGCGTTCCGCTCCGGTGTCCGAGTCGGCGCGGCGCGCCGTGCGCGCGGCGCGTACCCCGCCGTGGGTCCTCGCCGGTGAACCGGATGATCACGTCTCGAAGCGCGGCGGCCGTCGGTGGACGGCCGGCGGTGGGCGGCTGGTGCGGAATGCGCTGGATCGAGCGCCGGTGCCGGGTGAAGGAGGGCGTGGCAAGCGACGATCCGGTGCTTACGGAGCGTCCGGAGGAGCAGGCGGGAGAGTGCGGCCGGTAGCGCGCTCCGGCCGCCTGGACCTCCGGATGAGCCGTACCACCGTGGAGACGGATCGTGCCCTGTCGCCGGCCGAGCGTAGAGCTCCAGGTCAACAGCCGTGAAGCCGTTCTGGAGCACTACGCGGTTCCTCGCGGGCCGGCCGCGGCACGGCCGGGTCCGCTCGCCGCGGCGACCGGCCGGTGCCGGGCGCACCGTGACGCGTGGCGTCAGCCGGCCACGTCGATGTGCTTGGCCAACGCGGTGGTCCTGAGGTCGCCGTGATCGACCCACTGCGGGAAGGCCAGCGTCGTGTACCGGGCCGCACCGGGCAGGGCGACCCTGAGGTAGGACGCGCGCACCGCGTCGGAGGTCCCTGTGTTGGCGTGGGTCCAGGAGACGATCGCCTCGGCGCTCTCGCCGTCCTTGAGAATCAGGTTCTTCTCGCCGGGGCTGGTGGCATACCAGGTGTCGCCCCGGTGCGTGTGGGACGGCAGCGTCTTGTGCGCGGAGTTCTCCAGCGCCAAGCCGGGATAGCCGCGGAGCGCGCAGGTACTGCCACTGAGATTGCGGAGCTTTATGAACACGCCTTGGTGATTCATGCCGCCCGCCAGCGGCCTGCCGAAGAGTGTTTTGAATGCGGCGGGGGAGCAGGCCGGTGCGGTTTTCGCGGCGCTCGTGCCGTGTGCGTCCGCGGCTTGTGCGGTGCCTGCTCCGGCAAGGCCGAGCGCGACGACGGCGGCCGCGGCGAGCGCTGTGCGGTCGAGCCGGTGGCTGGTGCGGTTTCTGGGCGTCCAGTCGGTGGTGTTTCGGTACGTGGTCATGGCAATGTCCTCCGCTCGTGATGCTGCAGTGCGGCAGCGATGGCGTTTCTTCGTCTATCACGGGTTTTGGCGGAAGATAAATCGGCAAAGCTCACCTTTGGCGGGAAGAAATGTGCAAACTTCGACCGTCAAGAGAATGGCGTGGCCCGTTCGGCCACTCCAGTCGGCTCCTGTACCGGCGGCAGTCTCCGCTCACCGCGAGGCGTCGACATCGCCCCCCTCGCCGTCGTAGGCGCGGCCGGTGGACAATCCCCTTGATGGACGGGCCCACGCCGGGCGGGGTGAGTACTGCCTCATCGCGCAGTGTGACGTCCGGTACCGGCGCATCGGTACGGGAGGCGGTGGGCCGAAGACGTCGACGTGTCTCTGTGCGACCGGTTCGCTCTTCCTGCGGGCGCTTACCGGCTCTTCTGCCGTGCGTCGCCGGTCCTGCTCCAGGCGCTCACGACGCACGGGGCGGATGCGGTGCGGACCGTCGCACGTGCCTTCGCCGCTCGGTCTGTGCCTTCGTTGCCTGACGCACCAGGTCGCGAATCGCCGGACGTCCGACGAAGGGGCCCGGATGCGCCTCTGGCTGCGGGCCCCGGTGTCTCGACGGTCACCGGTGTCCTGCGGACGGGTGCCGTGCGTCGGTGGGACGGGCTCATTCCTGAGGGACCGTGAGCACGATCTTGCCCCGGAGGTGCCCCCGGGCGGCGCGTTCGTGCGCCGCCCGGGCGTCCGCGAGCGGATACGTGCTGTCGATCGCGACGCGGACCGTGCCCGCGTCGAGCAGGCGTCCCAGTTCGGCGAGTTGCGCTCCGTTAGAGCGGACCTGGGCGCTGGAGACCGTGACGCCCAGCTTCGCGGTCTCTTCCTCGTCGAAGTCCCCGGGCAGGACGGGGAACTGGGCGCCGCCGCGCTTGAGCGTGCGCAGGAAGCGGCTGCTGTGGGGGCCGCCGACGGTGTCGAGGACGAGGTCGACGTCGTGCACGAGTTCCTCGGGACGGTCCTTGGTGTAGTCGATGAACCGGTCGGCGCCGAGTTCGCGCAGGAACGACTCGTGCGCGCCCGACGCCACCGCGATGACGTGCGCACCCTTCCACTTCGCCAACTGGAGCGCGAAGTGCCCGACGCCGCCCGCCGCGCCGTTGACGAGCACCGTCGTACCGGGGTCGAGTGCCGTCGGGCGATGCCGTGCCTCCTGGAAGGGGGAGGGGCGGTCGTGTCCGACCTCGATCAGGAACTGCCACGCCGTCAGCCCGGCCATGGGCACTCCCGCGGCGCGCACGTGGTCGATGCCGGCCGGCTTGCGCGCGAGGTCCGAGGCGGGTGCGGTCACGTACTGGGCGTACGCGCTGCCCCGGAAGCCGGGAAAGCGCAGGAGGCCGAAGACCTCGTCGCCGACGGAGAGGCCGTCCACGTCCGCGGCGACGGCCTCGACGACGCCCGACACGTCCGTCCCCGGGATCGCCGGCAGGCTGAGCGTCGACTCCTCTCCGGGCATGCTGGTCATCCCGCCGCGCAGGTACCAGTCCGGAGGATTGACGCCGACCGCGTGCACGCGGACGAGCGCCTCGCCCGGTCCCGGCTCGGGAACCGGCACCTCGTCGTAGCGCAGTACCTCGGGGCCGCCGTGCTCATGGAGCCGGATCGCCCTCATCGTGTGTGTCGGCATCGTTCTCTCCTGCCCGTACCGCGGGATAAGGTTATTCGGATCAGTGCTCCAGATAAGTGGACCACTGATCCGAATATATGGACCAGTGATCCGGAAAGTCAAGAGGGACAGATGCGGGCCGACGCCAGGAAGAACCGCGACCACCTGCTCGCAGTAGCGGGCACCGCCATCACCGAGCAGGGCGTCGACGCGTCGATGCGCGACATCGCCCGCAGAGCCGGGGTCGGGCTCGCCACGCTGCTGCGCCACTTCCCGACGCGCGAGGCCCTGCTCGAAGCCCTGCTCCACACCAGCTTCGACGAGCTGACGACGAAGGCGGACGAGCTCGAGAAGTCGGCCTCGCCCGAAGACGCTCTCGTCTCGTGGCTGCGCGACTGCGTCGCGTGGACGACCGAGTACCGGGGCGTCACCGTGCTCATGGCAGCCGCCATCGAGGACACCGAGTCCGCACTCCACGCTTCGTGCGTCACCCTGCGCGCAGCCGGTGCGCGCCTCCTCGCCCGCGCCCAGGCCGAGGGCGCGGCACGGGGCGACATCGACGGCACCGACCTGTTCGCGCTGATCGCGGCGCTCGCCTGGCTCGGCGACCAGCCCTCCCTCGCACCGCGCGCCGATCACCTCTTCGACGTCGTCGCGAGCGCGATCCTGACGAGCGCGGCAGGCGGCCCCGCCGGAGAGGAACGCCGCCCGCGCACCCGTGGCTGACACGGCCACACGTCGACCAGCGGGCTCGGACGCGCGCTCGGGAAGGTGTGCCGAGTGTCGGGAGCCGGCCGGCGCCCTGGCCGGCTCCCGACACTCGGCACGGCACGGGCCACTCACTCGTATGGCCCGGCCGCACCACGGAATCCCGGACGCGAACGGGTCGCGTCCTCGGCGAGGGCCCGGTCGCGCCGTCGCCCACGACCCGACGCGGCCTGCTGTCTTGCTGGGGTGCACGGCGGCGGTGCCGGTCCCTCTCGCGGCTCCCGCAAGTTCGCCTTCGGCCTGCTTCATGCCGGAGCGGTGTGCTGTCCGGCCAGGGCGGCGAGAGGGGAGCGCCGGCCCTTTCCGAGGGCGCGCAGGTGGTCCCAGTCGATCTCGGGGTGCGCGGTGGGCAGGGCGTCGATGTCACCGGTGCGGAACATCGGGATCAGGACCGCGTTGACGCGGGAGGTGCCGAAGTACACCTCGCGTCTCTCCGCCGGTTCGATCCATCCGAGGGTGCGCATGTGGTCGAAGTCGACCCGGCGCACGCGCAGCCGTGCGGCGGCCTGGTCCGGTCCCAGCGGTGCCTCGGGGGAGACGCACTGCGCGAGGTCCGGCCGCCGGCACATGGCCTCGACCTGGTCGGGGTTGAGCAGCGCGCCGTCCGGGTTCGCGCTCAGGCCGGTCAGCAGCCCCTGGGCGATGAGCCGGTGTACCGCGAAGGCGCTGACGACCACCGGCCGGCCGGGCACGTTCGGTGTGCCCAGGGCCTGGGCGATCCGGTTGGCGGCCGTCACCGCGGTGACGGCCGCGTGCGGCATGGCGGCGCGCACCGCGTGGGCGTCCATCTCCTCCACGGCCGCCCGCGACCACGTCCCCGGCGACGCGTCCGGCGCCGGGACGAGGCTCACATGCCGCGCCCAGCGGAACACCGCCAGCGGAACGCGCAGCCTTTTCGCAGCCTGATGCTCGTTGTAGTCGGCACGTCGCGCCATGAAGAACCGCCCTGTCCGCGTCAGCGGGCTCGAAACCGGTAAGGACCAAACGGGACGCGACGGGGGAGGGCCCACGTGACCCCGGCCGGGTCCGTTGCGGTGAACCCGGCCGGGCCCGGGAAGAGCGGAGTCAGGCTCCTCGGTACCGCACCGGCGTGGACTCCCCCACCGCACTGCGGTTTCTTCCGGTCGGGCTCGGCGTACGGATGTACTCCCAATGGGTGGACCGGACGACTGCCGGGTGCTGCCTCTCGACCGGTCGGAGGCAAGTGGGTGTCGGGGCGGTGCGGCGGTGGGCCGGACCGCGGGGCGCGTGGCCCGCAGTAGGACCGGGCGGAGAGAAGTCCGTTCCGTGATTCGTGGTGCAAGGGCCGTCGACGGTACGGCCGGGTCCCTGCGGTTCCATACCGAAGTGGCTGACCGTTTCCTGCCTCGGCGGGAACGCCATCGGCTCCCTGACGCGCTGTGCCTGTCCCGGAGCGGGGACTTGGCCGGTCACGGCACTAGGGCGGGAGTGTGATGGCGAAGGAGACGACGGTGCCCGTGGTGTCTGTGGTGATCTTGAGATGGTCGGTGAGCTGCCGCACCATCCACAGGCCGCGTTTGCTGTCCGTCGTCGTGCCGCAACTCTCAGGGGCCTCGGCGTCGGCGTCGGCGTCGGCGAAAAAGCCCGGGCCTTGGTCGAACACCTGGCAGTGCAGGGCGCCGTGGTGCTCGTACAGCCGCAGAAGTCCGTGCCCCCCGCCGTGCAGTACGGCATTGCACGCCGTCTCGTACGCCGCGAGGACGAACGCTTCGCGGCGGTCCCGGGGCAGCCCCGAGACGGCGGCCCACTCCCTGACGTAGAAACGCACCATGGGGAGCAAGGGGAAAGTGATGGGGAACGTCAGTTTCTCCTTCTCGTAGGACGCCCGAATCCCTGGAACGGCGGTCACTGCGAAGGCTCCACCGGATCGAGCAGGACCAGGTTCGCCAGTGCGCTCGCACCCATTCCGTCCAGCAGGAGCGCGTGGAAAGGTGAACAGAGGACTTCCACGGACGTGCATCCCTGGGCGTTCGCGATGAGTTGCAGCACGGTCCGCGCGCAGGTGACGGACAGGAAACTCAAGCGGGTCAGGTCCAGCAGCAGACGGTCCGCCGTGCCGGCATCGGCCAGCGCGTCGCGCAGAGCGGCCTCGAACGAAGCGGCCGTCGCCGTGTCGGCGTCGCCGATCACACGCAGGCCGTTGACGCTGCGGTAGGCCGCCAGGTCGCCGGGCCGCTCCAGCAGGACCACCGGATGGCCGACCCGCATGGCCTCCAGCACGTCCGGATCGAAACGGCGGCGGTCGTAGGTGCAGATCTCGGCGTAGTGGTGATCGGCGAAGAGGGCGTCAGCGTGTGTCTCACGGTGCATCACGCCCTCGATGTCCATCCGCAGGTCCTGCACCCAGGCCATGTCGATGACCGAGCGCAGGCCCGCGTAGCCCTCCTGCCGGGCACGCACGGTCTCCTCCCGTAAACGGTCGATCTGGCGCCTGGCGGTGAAGCAGCGGTCCGGATGGATGAGCGCACGCATACTGGTGATCTCCAGTTGGGCCCGGGCCCAGGCCTGCTCGGTCGTCGGCGACCAGGTGGACAGCCGCTCGAGCACCTCCGAGTGCGCGACGGCCGGGTCCGCCAGAGCGATGACCTTCTCGTCGTTGGCGATCCCGGTCTGGGTGAAGGCCGAGAGCACCTCCCAGCGGATGTCGTCGTCGGCGTAGTGCGCGAACGCGTGATCTCCCAGACGCATGTCCTCCACGGCCATGGTGCGGGAATCGACCGTAACCGACATGACGCTTCCCTTCCTCTGTCCGCCTGGCGTCGCGGCGGCGGACCTGCTGAATACGCTAACCAGCTAAGCGCCGCATCCGGTCGAAAGAACTCACGCTTGAGCAAAATGCCGATTCCTGTCCGGGGCGGATCGCTCGGCGACCGACTGTGAGGTCTGGCAGGCTGTCGTTGCACGCCAAAGGCCACGGGCCGCTGAGTGAATCATTCAGCCAGTAGCCGGACGGTGCCGCGGTCCGGCTCGTCGGCCAGGTGCATCGGCACGGCCTGCCGGTCGTCTCGGACCCGGTGCGTCACCGGGCGGGGCGCACCCCGACTCCGCGAAACGCGAGGTGGCTCAGGGGCGTGTGCCCGAAGTCTTTCGGGCGACGTGTGCGGCGAGCGCGGGGACATGAATTTTCGGTGGCACCCTAGCATATTCAGGGCCTTATAAAGGGTGGTTCGCGGTAGGGCCCTGACAGGTTACCGGTTCGCTGTCACGGTGGGGGAGTGAGGGCAGGCGGACAACGACTTGTCCTTCCGGTCAAGGACGGTGAAAAGGGCGGCAAAATGGCCTGGAGACCAGCCCCTCCATCAATTGGCGGCCGTATCCGAGGAGATGCGTACGTCGTACGGCTGAACAGAGAAGAAGTTTCCCGCGTGTCTTTCGGCGCTGTGCGGAAGACGCGTCCGGTGGGGCGGCAGTGCGACCGCATCCGCCAGAACGGTGCGTGCCACGGTCCGGCTCGTGGTGTTCGCCTTTTCGTTTTCGGCTCTCTGGGTGTGACGCAGTGCAGGACGTCCGGTTCGATCTGTCGGCCTTCGGTCTGGGGGAGATGGCCCGCTGCGGAGCGGGATTGCGCGAGGCCGTTCGCGGAGCGCCGTCGCCGGAGACCGCGGCACAGACCGTCGCCGACTTCTTCCACGACAGCATGGTCGACGCGCGGAGCGAGCACGCCTGTTCCGCGGTGGGCGTCTTCCTGGTGCGATCGGCGGGTCTCCCCGCCGCCACGGCGGCCGGAAGACCTCCCGCCGGGCGCGCCCGCGGTCTCTCGCTGGCGGGTTTCCGTGGTACGTACGCCCCTTGGCGTGCGGTGACCAGGACCGGGCCGTCGACCCTTCCCGTCCCGTCCGCGCAGGCCGCCCGCGATGTGCCCTTGGTGTACCAGTTCCTCGAACGCCTGGGCGCCTGCACGTCCGCAAACACGGACGGCCCGGCGCTGCCGGCGGTCGACGCCGAGGTCGTGTACGTGCCCGGCGGATGGACGGACGGGCTGGAGGAGGAACTCCTCGCGGACCTCGTGGAACACAGCGTCCGCTCCATGCTGCTGTTCGGCGGGACGCTCTGGCCGGGCGAGTGGTTCGCGGTGGCGCTGCTCTCGCACCTGTCGTTGCCCGTGGAGGCCACCGACCTCTTCCGCGCCGTCGCGGGCAGCACCGGCCTGGCCCTGCGGTCCGTGACGCGGCCGATCGCGGAGCGTTCACCCGCGGGGCGCCCCCCGCACGGTGCGGACGCGGCCCTGGACCTGCTGAAGACCATGGAGAGCGTGGTGGCCCAGTGCGCCGCCCGTCTGCAGTCGACGGTGGCCGAGTTGCTCTGCGCCACGGAAGAGCTGCGCGAGGAGGCGGCGATCGTGGAGCTGCTGCAGGAGGCCGGCCGTACCCTGGCGGCGGAGCTGGACCTGGACGCGCTGGTGCAGCATGCGGTCGACGCCGCCACCCGCCTGTCCGGGGCGGCGTTCGGCGCCTTCTTCTACAACGTCCTCGGGCAGACCGGAGAGTCGTACCTGCTCTATGTGATCTCCGGTGCGGACCGGTCGGCCTTCGACGGGTTCCCCATGCCGCGCAACACCCAGGTGTTCGAGCCGACCTTCCGGGGCCTGGGCGTGGTGCGGTCGCACGACGTCACCGCCGACCCCCGGTACGGGCACAACGCACCGCATCACGGCATGCCGAAAGGACATCTGCCGGTACGCAGCTACCTCGCCGTCCCGGTGACGTCCCGGGGCACCGTCCTCGGCGGATTCTTCTTCGGGCACCCCGAACCGGGCGTCTTCACCGAGCGCCACGAACGCCTGGTCACCCGCGTCGCCGCGCAGACCGCCGTGGCCCTGCAGAACGCCCAGGCCTACCGCCGGGAACGGCAGGCGGCCATGGAACTGCAGCGCCACCTGCTGCCCACCCTGCCGCCGGTCGCGGGGATCGTCAGCGCCTCGCGCTACCTGCCCGCCGCACGCGACCGCGACGTCGGCGGCGACTGGGTGGACCTGATCCCGCTCCCCGAGGGGGAGGTGGCACTGATCGTCGGCGACGTGATGGGCAAGGGCGTCAGAGCCGCGGCGGTCATGGGGCAGATACGCACCGCCTGCCGCGCCTACACGCAACTCGGCCTCGCACCGTCCCAGGTGCTGCAGCAACTGAGCGTCCTGGTCGACGACATCGCCCCCGGCTGCATCACCACCTGCGTCTACGCGGTCCTGGACACGCGCCGCGACCGATTGCGCAGCGCCGTCGCCGGACACCTGCCGCCTGTACTGCGCGATCCGCGGGGACGTGTGAGTTTCCTGGACGCGCAGGTGGGGCCCCCGCTGGGAGTGGGCCCGCGCCGTTACCCGCAGCAGGAGGCCGCCCTGCCGCCCGGAGCGCGGCTGCTGCTGTACACCGACGGCCTGGTCGAGCGCCGCGGGCGTCCCATCGACGACGGACTGCGGCAGCTGCGGGAGCTGCTGAGCGGGCCCATGGGCGAGATCGAGGCGGACTGCGACCTCCTGCTGGACACCCTGGCCGGCGGGCAGCACGACGACGACATCGCCCTGCTCTACCTCCAGCGGCCCGAGGACACCGCACAACGGATCACGACGGTCGTACGCGACTACGCCCCGGTCTCCGGCGCGGTCCCGGACGCACGCCTGGTCGTGTCGCAGGCCCTGCGCGAGTGGGGCCTGACGCGTCTGGTGAACGACATGATGCTGATCGCGGACGAAATGGTCGCCAACGCCGTCCGCCACGCCAAGACGCCGCTCCGCGTCGAGCTGCGGCGGGCGGGCGAACGCATCGTCCTGGAGGTCACGGACAGCAGCCCCGAGGAGCCCCGCCTGATCATCTCCCCGCCCGGGGAATTCGGGCACCGAGGCATCTTCCTGGTGGACGCCATCGCCACACGCTGGGGCACCCGCTGGATCGACGGAGGAAAAGTGGTGTGGGCGGAGATCAAGACCTCATGACGACCGGACCGCACGAGAACGAAAGCCGCCGGCGGCGGCCTGCGCTCCGCGTACGGAGGACGACCCCATGACCCGACATCAGGAGCGGCCTTACGGATCCGACACCACCGCACCCCTGGTGGAGCCGAACAGCCTGCTTCCCGCCGGTCCCACGCTGACCCTCACGTCGCACCGCGGCCCGCGCCACGCCGTCGTCGCCGTCAACGGCCCCATCGACTACCACACCGCGCCCCAGCTCCTGGGACACCTGGCCACCGAGGACATGCGGAACGTACCGCTGGTGGTCCTGGACCTGACCCGAGTGGACTTCTGCGACTCCAGCGCCCTGGGGGCCTTCGTCGACCTCCACCGACGCCGCACGGGGGCCGGGAACGGCTTCGCGCTGGCGGGCCTCCACCCCGAGGTCGAACGCACCCTGGAGCTCACCCGCCTGGCAACCGTTCTCTCCCTGCACACATCCGTCAAGGACGCGCTGCACGCACACTGACGCCCTGGCAGACGCCCCCGCGACGGTCGGCGCCCGGGGAGTCAGCCCGCGACGGTGTTGTAGTTGACGATCTCCTCCACCATGAGGGCGGCGGCGCCGACCAGCGGGCTGTCCGCGCCTTCGCTCACCACGTCGGGCAACCGGTGCGCCTCGTCCTCGGTGACCGCCACCATGCCCCAGAACGCGTTGAAGCCCGAAGGGTCGGCCGGTTTGTCGGTGGCCGCCCCGACCGTCATGGTGCCGCCCTCGGTCACGGCCAGCGCGCCCATCTGCCGCAGCGTGTCGGGGTTCCGCTCCTCGGCGGCCACCACGCTCCAGCCCGTCACCCCGATCTGCCCCAACGCGGCGAGAAGGCTGCCGGCACCGCCCGCGCCGTTGATGACGATGTCGGGCAGGACCAGGGCCACCGGCCCCCGCGTCATCGGCAGGGCGGACCGGATCGCGCCGTCGAGAGTCGGTTCGTACGACTCGTCCTGGTAGACGAAGACCATCTGGAAGGTCTCGGCATAGCGTGCGAGATAACCCACCGTGTCCAGCTTGTGCGTCCCGAATACGACGACCATGCGCACATTGAGTCCGCTTTTGGCCAGTTCGACAACGGCCTCCAGACTGCGGTCCAGCACGGTGATTCCAGGAGCCAGACAATGCAGCTCCTTCGAATAAGGGGCCCCGAAGCGCGTCGCGAATCCGGCGCAGGGCAATATGACCGAGACGTCAGGGACGGGTGCGGACGAACTCTGCATCAAGTGGCTCTCAGATCGTGTCGACGGCCGGGAACCCCGCGCGCCCGGGCGGTCACGGGCGATCCGGGGCCGACGCTGCACCGCCGGCCCGGACAGCACGTCGACGGTCACCGCGGTCACCGAGGACGGCTCCACGCGAGCGGGGGGCGTTGACCGGTGCGCTCGTCCGCGAGCGGGCCCGGCGGATGCCCGACGCCGCCCTCGAAGGCGGAAAGGGACACCGAAATCGCCGAGTCGACCCGTAATGGGGACGACACCGGACACCGCCACCCGGCTCACCAGGCAGCGAACCGACCACCGCACGGCGCTCCATGACCGGGACCTTTCCGATGCCGACCGGCGTCAAACTCCATTTCCACGGTATTCACATGCGTATCCGCCCGTGCGCGGGAAAGAGGTGCGTGGACCCAACACCTTGTTGTTCGGGAACCACTGCCGCATTCAATACCGTGCGACGTACACTGCTGCCGCGCACCCGCTGCGGCCGACGTGTGGCCGTCGACGAGGACCCTTCGAAGCCCGGGCGCGCCCGGGCCGGAACGCAGGGGACGGCACAGACGGGTGCGGGGAGCCTGCCGGACGAACGCCCGCTCCCGGCCGACCTGGTGACGTTCCTGGACGCGGGCGCGCCGCCGGTCTACGTGGGCTTCGGCAGCATGCGTCCGTCCGAGGACATCGTCCGCCGGGCCTTCGAGGCGATCCGCGCGCCGGGGCATCGCGTACTCGTCTCCCGCGGCTGGGCGGACCTGGACCCGGTCGACGACCGGGACGACTGCTTCGCCGTCGGCGAGGTCAACCACCAGCGTCTGTTCGGCAGGGTGGCCGCCGTGGTGCACCACGGCGGCGCGGGCACGACGGTGACGGCCGCCCGGGCGGGCGTACCGCAAGTGGTGGTGGCCGGCCGGCTGTCGGACAACCCGTACTGGGCCGGCCGCGTGGCGGACCTGGGCATCGGTGCGGCACTCGACGGCCGGACCGCGACCGGCGCATCCCTGAGCGTTGCGTTCAGGACGGCCCTGGCGCCCGGGACCAGGGCGCGGGCAGAGGCTCTGGGCGGCACGATCCGCACCGACGGAGCGGCGGTGGCCGCGAGCCTGCTGCTCGACGCCCCGCGGTGAGCGGGACCGGCCCGGTCCGCCGGCCCGGGACGGCACCTCCGCACAACAGCGACGAGGCCGGGGAGGCACGCTCCGGCCGATCCGGGTGAGAAGGAGCCCCGGGCGGCGGCAATCCGACGGGGACTCCGGCACCTGATGCCCGTCGCCCCTCGGCCGAGGGCTTCCCGGCGGCCCCGGGCCGCCGGACGAAATGCGCTTGCGGTGACCGCGGGCAGGCGTGCTATACGCATGGGCAGTGCCGGCCGGCGGCCCCGGCGGGCAGGGTGAGCCCGGCCGCGCTTGGTCGGCGGCTGTCTCGGGCGGCGAACTGTGGAGGTGTACGCATGCACACGGCGGTCCGGCGGGTTCGTGAGGCGTTGGCCGAGCACGGTGTCCACGCCGACATCCTGGAGCTGCCCGGTCCCGCGCCGACGGCCGCGGCGGCAGCCGCCCAGCTGGGCTGCGAGGTGGGGGCCATCGCCAACAGTGTCGTCTTCCGCGTGGACGACGATCCGCTGCTGGTCGTCACCAGCGGCGCACACCGTGTCGACACCCGGCGCGTGGCCCGGCTCCGCGGCGTGGCGCACCGCAGGATCAGGCGTGCCGACCCTGACTTCGTCCGGCAGGTCACCGGTCAGCGCGTCGGTGGCGTCGCCCCGATCGGCCACCCCAGCCCTGTGCCCACCCTGATCGACGAACACCTGGACGACTACCCGTACGTCTGGGCGGGGGCCGGGCTCGCGCACACCGTTTTCCGCACGACCTGCAAGGACCTGGTGCGGTTGACCGGCGCCGAGCCGGTCGGCGTGAGCGCCGACTGAGCGCGTGCCCAGTGTGCGAGCGGCGGGCGGGACCGCCACCCGGCTTTCGGCGCACGGGGTTCCGCTGTCGGGTCCGGCTGCCGAACCGGAGGGGAGGTGCAGCGCACAGCCGTGCCGCGGTGATCCTTCGAGGTGTTCCTGCTCGGCCGGTCCGCCCCGGTCCGCTGGAGCCGGGTCACCGCTCGTGCGGGTCGTCGTCGGGCAGCCACACGGCCGGGTCGCTCAGGCCGAGGTCGCCGGACTCCGTCCGTGAGGGCCTCCACGGTGCTCAGCACGGCCGCACGGGCCTCGCTGCGCCGCCACACCAGGGACCACGTCCGGTAGACCTTCGGCCCGACCACGGGGCGGGCGACCGGGTCGGGCGGCGACGGTGTCGTCTGCGCCTTGGGGCAGTTGAGGACGGGGCGGCGCGAGCGGCGTACGTGGTCGTGGAAGGCGGGTCCGGTGATGCCGCCGTCGGAGATGCACACCGCGCGGGCACCGGTGTCCCGGGCCAGCCGCTCGGGAACCGCAGGGCAAGAAGCCGTCCTGCGGGGCGTCATGGACCGGTGGAGGTCCGAGGTCGACGCGCGCGAGCCGGAGAAGGTCGCAGCACCGTTCACCGAGGACGCCGTCTTCCAGGGGCTCCGTTCCTACAGCGCAGGCCGTCGGGCCGAGGGTGCGGCGGTCGTCGTCCACGGCCGCGACGCGGAGCGTGCGAACGCTGTCGCCGAGTCGATCGCCGCCGCCGGTGGGACGGCGCACGTCGCGATCGGGGACCTGTCGGGCGACGAGGGCGCCGATGCCGTCACCGCCGCGGCGCTGGCCGACGGACCGGTCGACGTCCTCGTGAACAACGCCGGCACATACGACCAGGTCCCGTGGGAGGACGCGACCGCTGACGTCTGGGCGCAGACCGGAACCGGTCCGGTGCCGCCCTCTGCCGTAGCCCTCCACGAGCTGCGCAGCCGGTGCCGGCACGGACGTGAGGCACGGGCGCCACCGGATGTGGGGCGGGGCCGCTCGTCGAACGGCCCCCACGCGCTCTGCGCGGGCCGAGGGGCCGCGGCGCTCCTCGGAGCAGCACACCCTGGTTCCGGCGGCTCACGGCTGGCAAGTTCGACGGTGTTCCGAACAAGCCGGTGGAAGGTGAAGGATGTCCGACACGACGACACGCAGCGCGGAGCGGACCGTAGCCGACCTGCAGCGCGAGTGGATCTTCGCATGGGACAAGGCCGAGGGCTCCGCGCCGCGCGAGTTCCGTACCGTCTTCGGACGGTTCTACGACTTCGACGCCGACGTGATCCTCTTCGACGAGGCCGATCCGGAGCGCCGGACGTTCCGCTCCGTCCCGGAGTACGCGGAGGCGTTCTGGCCGGCGTTCACGGCCATGCGGTCGGCGGCACATGCCGTCCCGGAAGGGCCGGAGGTGCTGGTCTCGGGCGAACTCGCCTGCGGGCGGATGGTCTTCATCGCGATGCTCACGGCGCCCGACGGAGAGGTGACGTGCCTGAAGTGTCACAACTCCTTGGTCTGGCAGCGTACCGAGAAGCGCGACTGGCACATCGTCCGCGACCAGACCGCTGTCGAAGCGCTTCCGTACGAGGAGGCCGTCCGGTACTTCGACTGAGCACCCGGCCGCCTGCGCCCGCATTCCACGACGAGACGTCCTCGTGCCGTGGTGTCCTCCCCCGCCCGGGGGAGGAGGGGCCCTCGCACGCGGGATCTCTCCGGTGCCGCCGGCCGGTGTACTGGGGCGGTCGGTCACATCGGGAAGGACTCACATGCGCATCCTCACGAGACGACGTCTGCTCACCTCCACCGCGTCGGCGGTCCCGGCGGCGGGTCTGGCCGCGGTGCCGGTCCGGGCCGCGGACCGGCACCGTATCGGGCATGGCGACGTGGTGGACGCCCTGCGGGCGCTTCCGGGGCTGCGGGTGATCGAGGAACGGCCGGGTGCCGAGCCCGGATACCGCTTCTTCGTGCTCGGCCTGCGCCAACCGGTCGACCACGCGGACGCCGGGGCCGGTACCTTCGAGCAGCGCCTCACCCTGCTCCACACCGCCGCCGACCGGCCCACCGTCCTGTTCGGCACCGGATACGAAGTGCCGCTCACGCCGCGGCGGACCGAACCGGCCGTCCTGCTGGCCGGCAACCAGCTCGGCGTCGAGCACCGCTTCTTCGGCACCTCGCGGCCGCCGACCCTGGACCTCACCCACCTGACGATCCGTCAGGCCGCCGACGACCACCACCGTGTGGTCCGCCTCTTCCGCCGGCTGTACCCCGGTGCGTGGATCTCCACCGGCGGCAGCAAGGGCGGCATGGCCAGTGTGTACCACCGCCGCTTCCACCCCCACGACGTGGACGGCACCGTCGCCTACTCCGCCCCGAACAACGTCGACGACCGCGAGGACTCCGCCTATGTGCGGTTCCTGGAGCACGTGGGCACCGCCGCCGCCCGCGACGCCCTGAAGGCGGCACAGCGTCAGATGCTGCTGCGCCGCGCGGACCTGGTCGCCCGCTACCAGGACTGGGCGGCCGCCACCGGCGACACCTTCCGCATCGTCGGCAGCGCCGACAAGGCGCTGGAGACCGCCGTCCTGCGCCTGCCGTTCATGTTCTGGCAGAACCGCACCACCGCGGACGCCGCCGCCGTCCCCGGCCCGGACGCCTCCACCGACGCGCTGTACACATGGCTGGAAGAGACGGCCGCCCTGTCCGCCTACGCCGACTCCACAGCCCGGGAGTACATCCCCTACTGGTACCAGCTCGGCACACAGATGGGGTACCTGAGCGTTCCCACCGGTCATCTGGACGGACTTCTGCGGTATCCGGACGCCGTCGAACCCCGCAATCTCGTACCGCGCGAGATCCCGATGCGCTTCGACGCCGCGGCCATGCCCGACATCGACCGCTGGGTGCGGCGGCACGCCGACCGGATGCTCTTCGTCAACGGCACCCAGGACCCGTCCGTCGCCGAGTCCTTCGAACCCGGCCCGTACCGCGATGCACGCGTGCTGTGGGTGCCGGGAGGCAACCACCACGTCACGATCGCGGACCTGCCCTCCGCCGACCGCGCGCAGGCCGTCACGGCGCTGCGCCGGTGGGCCATGGGCGTGCGCGCCACGGGGGCACGGGACGGCAGGTGAACCGCCGGACAGGGCCGAGGCCGTGTCCGCGGTGTCACGATGTCGCAGAAGAGGCCGAGGCCCTGCGGGCCTCACCCGCGGGGCCGCCGGCCCGGCGCCGGCCGGAGTGGTGGCCACGATCCGGCTATCGTCGCCCGGCCCGCGCACAGGCGGCAGACGGAGCGACACGAGCGCTCATTTTTGCCGCGTCGCCGAACAAACCCTCCAGACGCACGAACGATGTCCTCGGCGGAGAGCGGGGCTCCTGAGGGGCAACTTTAAGTCAATCGATTGAATTGCTGTGCCCGGTGTGGTTCGCTGCTGCGAGACGGTTCTCCTTCCCCCGCAACCGGAGCAACCATGCTGCACGTCGACGCCCGTGACGGTTCGGACCCTCCGATCGCCGTGTCAGGAGTTCTGCGGCCACCGGCCGGGCGGACGCCACCGCGGCAGGCCCGCGCCGCCGCCCGGGTGGTTCTGCCCCGCGGTGACGCCGCGCCGCTGACCCGCTGCGGGAACGTCCGTACGGCTCGGAACGGTCCACGTCCCCTGCGAGCGCGACTCGTCCGTCCCGGCGCCGCACGTCCTGCGGTCGGCGATCGCGAGGGGATCCGTGCCATCCTCATGTCCCGCGTCACGAACGACGACGGGCATGAGCGGCACGGCGCACGGTGTGCGCCGAACGGCGTGATTCCCAAGGACACCACCGTGGTGTGCCGTGCGACCGCTGCCGGTCGTGGTGAACTCACCTGCGAGGAACCCGACAGGATGAACCCAGTCCGTACGCCCGACCTCCGTCCGACGTTCGGCACCGGCCCCCGTTCCCCCCTCGGCCGGCCCGCCCCTACCCCCTACCACTCCGTACTCGGCGTCATGCCGCGGCGTCTGCCCGCCCGGGCTCTCGCGGCAGGGTCCGGGAAGCCGCGCCACCAGGGCGGAACGTCCGGCGCACCCCTGCTCGAACTGCCGGTCGCACGGTGAGCGCCTCCACCGCACGGGCGGCGCAGCGGTCGGCGGCCACACGTGAGGCGATCATGGCGGCGGCCGAACGGCTGTACGCGGAACGAGGGCTGTCCGCGGTGTCCAACCGGCAGATCAGCGAGGCGGCCGGCCAGGGAAACGTCACCGCCGTCAGCTATCACTTCGGCACCCGGCTCGACCTGGTGCGCGCCATCATGGAGCACCACGGGGAGCAGGTCGACGCGCGGCAGAGCCGCTGTGCGGCCGAGGTCGACGACGGCTCCGATCTGCGGCAATGGGTGCGCTGCCTGGTGCGGCCGGTGACCGAGCACCTGGCCGGCCTGGGAGTCCCCTCATGGCATGCCCGGTTCACCGTCCAAGTGCTCACCGACCCGGTGGCCCGGAACCTGGTCACCGAGAAGGCGCTGGCGCGCCCCGGCCTGCACACCGTCGTCCGAGGTCTGGAACACGGTCTGGCGGACCTCCCGCCCGGGGTCCGCCGAAGGCGCGGCGACATGGCACGCAACCTCATCACCCACACCTGTGCCGAACGGGAACGGGACCTGGCCAACGGTACGGCCCTGCCCTCCCAGTCCTGGTCGGACACGGCCGACGAACTGGAGGACGCCCTCTTCGGCCTTCTCACCGCCCCGGTGACCCATCCCCACATCCAGGAAGCATCTTGAAGATCACTGTTGAAGAAGAGAAGTGCTGTGGCGCCGGTCAGTGCGTGCTGATCGCCCCCGAGGTCTTCGACCAGCGCGAGGACGACGGCATCGTCGTCCTGCTGGACGCCGAACCGCCCGCGGAGCGGCACGACGCGGTGCGCGAGTCCGCGGACGTCTGCCCGGCCGCCGCCATCCACCTGGACGGGGACGAGTGAACGCCCCCGGACACGTCCTGGTGGTCGGTGCCTCGGCGGCCGGCCTCAGCACCGCGGAGGCACTGCGCCGCAAAGGCTTCGGCGGGCGCCTCACCCTGATCGGCGCCGAGCCCGAACCGCCCTACGACCGGCCGCCCCTGTCGAAGCAGGTCCTCTCCGGTGCCTGGGAGCCCACCCGTGCGCAGCTGCGCACGAAGGAGGTCCTGGACGCACTGGACGCCGAGTTCCTGCTGGGCGACCCGGCCGCCGCCCTGGACGTCGAGCGCCGCAGCGTCTCCACCGCATCCGGTACGACAGTGAGCGCGGACGCCGTCGTCGTGGCCACGGGCATCACAGCCCGTACGCTGCCGGGCCAGAGCGGACTGCGGGGCGTCCACGTCGTCCGGACCGTCGCGGACTCCCTCGCCCTGCGCTCCGCCCTGCTCAAGGCACGTCGCGTCGTCGTGGTGGGCGACGGTGTGCTGGGCGCCGAGACCGCCGCCACCGCCCGGCTGATGGGACTGGAAGTCTGCGTCGTCGGCCCCCAGCCGGCACCGATGACCGGACAACTGGGCCCGTTCGTCGCCGGGCACCTCGCGGCCCTGCACACCGGCAACGGCGTCGGCCTCCGTACCGGCGTACTGCTGGACGCCCTGCTGTCCCAGGACGGCGCCGTCACGGGGGTGCGGCTCAGCGACGGGGAGGAGGTGGCGGCCGACGTGGTCGTGGCCGCGATCGGCTGCTCGCCCTGCACCGACTGGCTCGCCGGCAGCGGCCTCGACCTGGACGACGGCGTCGTCTGCGACGCCCACTGCCGCGCGGCCGAGGGCGTCTGGGCCGTGGGAGACGTGGCCCGCTGGCATCACCAGGGCCTGGGGCGGCTGCTCCGGCTGGAGAACCGCACCAACGCCACGGAACAGGCGCTGGCCGTCGCCGGGAACATCCTGGGCGAGGACCGGCCCTACCTGCCGGTGCCGTACTTCTGGAGCGACCAGTTCGACGTCAGGCTCCAGGTGTTCGGCGTGCCGTCCGCGGAGAACACCGTCGAGGTCGTCGAAGGCGATCCCGCGGAGGGGCGCTTCGTGGTGCGCTACGACGGTCCGCGAGGGCCGGTCGGTGTGCTCGGCTGGAGGATGCCCAAGCAGGCGCGGCTGCACCGGGCCGGTCTCGTCGACCACTACACCCAGCCGCTGGAGCCGACCGCTCCGTGACCGCGGGGGAGGGGCGCGCCCTCCGGCGACCCGCTCCACGTCCTTCCCGCCGCGGTCGCCACCGTGCCGAGCAGCGGCGCGTTCCCTCTCCGCCCGACAGGCACAAGGTCATGACACCGTCGGCGGGCGCGGCGGCCGACGCCGGTGCCCGCCCGCCGCGCGACCCGTCGCGGACGCCTCCCGCCGCGTCATCGGCCGACCGCGCTGTCGGCGGCCACCCGACCCCCGTTTCCGAGGGGCCACGATGACGACACATCCCGACACCACCACTGCGGACCTTCCCGCCCTCCCCCTGCGCGCTCCTCCGCCTGCCCCTTCGACCCGTCGCCGGGGATGCGCGCGCTGAGCGACCGCGGCCCGGTCACCCGTGTCCGCTCCTGGGGCGACAGCACGCCCTGGGCCGTGGTGGGGCACGCCGAACAGAAGGCCCTGCTCCCCGGCGGCACCTCCTGCCCCCGGGACGCCGGACCGCCCCGCCGGGCGGCCGGACGGCGGTCGGAGCGTCGTCGAAGTCCTCGGACCACCGGCTCCGGCCACCGGCTCGGGCCACCGGGTCCGAGCGCCGGTGGCGTCTGTCATCGGCGCGCTTGCCCGGACTCACGTCATGGGCGTGAAGGCGGGCAGGGTGAGGGCCGAATGCGCCGGCCGCTCCTCCGCGGAGGGCATGGCGCTGAGACTGCGCAGCATGTCGTTGCGCTGCTCCAGGGCCCGGGCGGTGGTCGGGAAGAGGGCGGCGTCGCCCTCGCCGACCTGGTCCTGGTTCACGGTCACGAACTCACGGGTGGTGCGTTCGTAGGCGGCGAAGCCCGCGGCGTGGTCCCGGCCGGCCACGGAACCGGCGAGCATGTACGCGCCGACGAGCGCGAGGCTGGAGCCCTGTCCGGTGAGGAACGAGGGCGCGTACGCGGCGTCGCCCACCAGCGCGACCCTGCCGCTGGACCAGCGGGGCATGCGGATCTGGCTGACCCCGTCGAAGAACAGGTCGTCCGCGTCGCGCAGGGCGGCGAGCATGCCCGGGACCTCCCATCCCGCGTCGGCGAAGACCGCGGAGACCAGGTCCCGTTGTGCCTCGGGGTTCCGGAACGCCTCGAACGGCGGTTCCGGACGGGCGAAGTTCAGGAGGGCGTGCACTTCGTCGGTGTCCCCCGCGGCGTAGAGTGCCGCGGCCCTGCCCGGCGTGTTCCACATCGTGATCTCGTGGGAGAGCCCGAAGGTGTTGCGCATGGTGAATCCGGCGAAGCAGTAGCCGAGGTACCGGTGGAACCGCTCCTCGGGGCCGAACAGGAGCCCGCGGGTGCGTGAGTGCAGACCGTCCGCGCCGAACACCATGTCGAACGTACGCCTGCCGCCCCCGCGGAAGGTGACATCGACCCCGTGGCCGGACTGGTCGAGGGTGTCGATGGAGTCGTCGAACAGGAACTCCACGTCGTCGCGGACCGCCGCGTGCAGAGCGGCGGTCAGATCGCCGCGCCGCACCTCCAGGTCTTGTCCCGCGACGCCGCCGGTGACGGTGTGCGGGGAGACCGAGGCCACCTCGCCGCCGTCCGCGTCGAGGAAGGTCAGCCGGCGCAGGTCGATGTGGGCGTCGCGCAGCCGCGGCAGGATCCCCATCCTCCGGACGACCTCGAGTGCGGTGCCCCGTACGTCGACGGGGTAACCACCGCCACGCGGTGCGGCGGCCTTCTCGACCACCGTGACCGCGAATCCGTAGCGGTTCAGCCAGAACGCCAGGGCGGGTCCCGCGATGCTGGCCCCGGATATCAGCACCTCGCGCCTCGGCGTGGTGCGGACGCCCCCCGACGGATCGGTGCGGTTCATTCCTTGACTCCTTTGCTCATGGTGCGCGTGACAAGCAGGGACAGCGCCGTGACGGCGCCGGCCACGACGAAGCCGGTGACGAAGGCCGATTCGGCCGGGACGTCCGAGCCCGAAGGGGTTCCGGCGGTGAGGATCGCGCCACTGACCTGCACACCCACGGCGTAACCGAGCACGCGGGTCACGAGGACCAGGCCGGTGGCGATGCCGGTGTCGCTCCGGTCGACGGAGGTGGCGGTGCCGGCCACCATCGCCGTGACGCACAGACCGTTGGCGAGTGAGATCATCGCCTTGCCGACGACGAGGTGCCAGACCTCGGTGTGCACGGCTGCCAGGGCGAGCAGGGCGGCGGCCAGGAGGACGATCCCGGCGGTGAGAACGGCACGCGAACCCAGACGCCGCGCCCCGATCCCGCTGATCGGCCCGGCCAGCGACGCGGCCACGGCGCCGGGCAGCAGGAAGAAGCCGATCTCGGTGGCACCGGCCCCGAAACCGTAGCCGTCGGCGGAGACGGCGAACAGTTGGGGGACGAGGTAGACCGCCACCGAGGTGCCGACGCAGATCACGAACGTCAGCACGCACGACTTCCACACCGTGGGACGTGCCAGCATGCGCAGATCGACCATCGGCGAGGCCGCGCGACGCTCGACGGCCGCCCATCCGGTCACGAAGGCGGCCAGGACCACGACGAGGGCGCCGAGAACGAGTGGCCGCGAGCCGATGTCGGGCGCCAGCGCGAGCACGAGCATGAGCGTGACCAGCGTCCCGCTCAGGAGGACCAGGCCGGGCCAGTCGACCCCGGCGTCGTCGCCCGGACGGCCCGGCGGATCATGCGGCATCAGCCTGTCCACCAGCAGGGTGGAACCGATGACCGCGAGCGCCGGCAGCGCGAACATCCAGTGCCGGGACAGCCCTTCCGCCACGGGACCGGCCGACAGCGTTCCCGCCATCCCGCCGCCCACGAACAACCCGCTGACCACCCCGATGGCCACCTTCGACTCTCCCGCGGGAAGGTGTGCGCGCACCAGGACGAACGACAGGGGCAGCGCGCCCACCATCGCCCCCTGCAGTACCTGACCGAGCAGCAGCACCGGCAGGTTCGGCGCCAGGGCGGACACCAGGCCGCCGGCCGAGACCACCGCCATCAGCCGGATCAGGACCCGTTTTCCGCCGTAGCGGTCGCCTAACCTGCCCGCGACCGGTGTGACGAGCGCGCCGGTGATGAGGAGCACGATGCTGAGCAACGCCCCTTCGGCGGGACTCATGTCCAGCTCGCGTTGCAGGAGCGGGAGGGTCGGCGTCACCACCGACTCCAGGGCACCGGTGGCGACCGCCAGCAGGCCGAGGGCCCCGACAGCGGCCTTCCCGACGCGGGCCGGGGAAGCCAGGGTTGCGGTCATGGACGTCCTTTCCGTCATGGCCGGGCGAGCGAAGGGCCGGCCGTACGCGTAGTGCTGTTGCGGTCCCGCCGGGCCCGGCGCGGACACAGTGACCGTTCGCGCGGGGCGCCGTGTGCGTGGATGTGCCGTGCGGGCAGGTCCGAGGCCGTCCGGCGGGGGTGAACCCGGGGGAGCGGTACTCGAAGCGGCGCATGCACGGCGTCGCCGGGCGGAGCGGGTGCGGGCGGAGCGGGTGAACGAGTGCGGCACGCGCCGTGAGCCGAGACTACACTACACCGTACAGTGTAGAAAGGGTACGATGTGCCCATGCCGACCACGAAGACACTGCGCGAGGGGTCCACGCGGAAGCGGGCCGCCATCCTCGCGGCGGCCCGGGAACTGTTCCTCACCGACGGCTTCGACCGGTCCAGCGTCGACGCGGTCGCCGCCCGGGCCGAGGTGTCCAAGCGGACGGTCTACGACTACTTCGGCGACAAGCAGACGCTGCTGCGGGCCGTCGTCGACGACATCGGCCAGTCCCTGGTGACCACGATCCGGCGCACCCTCGACGACACCCTCACCGGCCTGACCGAGGCCGCCGGCCTCGAGGACGCCCTGGTCACGTTCTCGATGCGCATCGCGACCGACATGCTCGGCTCGGCGGAGTACGCGACGCTGCAACGACTGGTCAGGGCGGAGTCCGGCCACCTGCCGCACCGGGGCTACAACTCCCTGGCCGACACCCCCGACGAGGCACTTGCCGAGCGGTTCGCCGCCTTCGCCGCGGCCGGGCTGCTCGACGTCCCCGACCCCCGGCTCGCGGCCGACCAGTTCATCGCGCTGACCTTCGGCGTCGCACTGGACAGGCTCGGTTCCGCGAACGCCGCGGAGGACGCCCGCGTCCGGCCGCTCGTCGTCGAGGGCGTGCGGACCTTCCTCCGGGCGTACCGGACCGCGCAGAGCTGAGGCAGCCCGGAGGCCGCCGCCCTGTGCTGCTGTCAGGCGTGCCGCTCGGCGTACTCGATGAACGCGTATGCGGCTCCGGCCCACAGGGGGACCCGGGTGGCACCGGTCCCGGCGCGCACCTGCTCGGCCGGCCACTCCGCCGTTCCGCGGACGGGCGTATGCCTCAATGGTCATCGAGTGCCCGCATGGCTGCTCCGATTCCGCGAGAACCACCCGTGACCAGGGCCCGCTTTCCCGTGCGTTCTCGCGTTCCCGACCCGTTTTCGTCCGTGGGTACGCCGCCGGTCCTTTCGATCGCGTCATCGTCCGCTCGGCGGAAGAAGGACCGACGTGCGCAGAGCGGGAATTCCCGAATCGATCGCGGTGGGCACTCCGTCGAACCGTCTCACGGTACGTCCGGGAAAGAGCGAGGGGCGAGGACGGAAAGTCGGCGAGAGCTATGGGTGATGCCCATGGCATCCGGTCATCCGGGTGCCCGGGACGCTCGGCGTCGACGTCGTCGGCCTGCCCGCCGTCGCCCAGCCCGGCTGAAGCGCGACAAGGGAACCGTGACAAGGGAACAGCCCAGAGAACAGTGAACAGTGAACAGTGTGCCGCACAGAAGCAACACCGCGCCGTACGGAGAGGAACGATGCACGAGGGCCCGAGCAGACCTGCGTCCTGGGCCGCCCGGACACGAGCGCAGTGCGCGCCGGCCAGTGCTGTCCTGCCCTCCGGGCGTCCTCGACCGCCGCGCACGGCGCGGCGGTGGCCAGTGCGGACCGGCAACCGTAGCGGTGTACCGGACGCGGACGGGGCGGCGCCATGGACGATGTCTGCTCCTGCTGTGGCCCGCCCGGCTCTGGCCCGTACCAACCGTCACACAGACGTCTGTGCGGGCGCCCATATTACTGAGGCATATCCGCACCTGAATTTCACAGCGGCAAGGGACGCTGATATCCCCCTTGTAGTCAACCGGAATTCCGGACTGCTATAAGGATGTGTAACGTCTGTCGCTACCATGCAGGACAGATCGCCATCTCCTTTGTCTCAGGCGACGTTGGGAGGCTTGTGTGTCCACTCCTGCTCCCTCATCCCACCAGCATCCCGATACTCCCCGGACCCGAGCGGCGGTCCTTCCGGACGACCTGGCCGACCGGGTCAGAGCCGGCCGCGCCGCGGTCCGCCGACGCGCTTTCGGCATGACCCACCGCGAAACAGTCGCCGCTCTCCACCGAACGCGCCTGCAGCAGCTCGACTGCAACCATGAGGACCTGGCCAAGGACGTGCGCGACCTGGCCGAACTCGCGGAATGGAAGCGCATCGAGCAATTGCTCGCCGTCACCGGCGGCGTGTACGACCCGGACGCCGACGCCACCGTCCAGGACGAGCGGACCGCTCACGCCGCACGACAGCGTGCCGGGTAGTCGGCAGCCGGACAGCACCGCGACCCCGTGGCGGGGGACGCGCGTCCCCGTGTCCCTCGCCATGGAGGCGTGCCCCGCTGCCGGCCGAACGCGAAGTCCTGGGCCGGCGGTCGCGAAGCCGTTCCGGAGTCCCGCGCCGGAAGCGTGTCTTCGAGCGGCGCGGATGCGTCGGCCTTGAACGCTCCGTAGCCCAGGACGTCCTGGGGGCACAGGGCGGTGCGGAACTGGTGGCCGAAGAGGCGGCGACCACCAGCGGCATCGACCATCAGCGGCATGATGACATCGGCACCGTAGACGTCGCGCGAGCGGAAGACGCGCAGCGGCAGCAAGGAACTGGCGGCCAAAAGCCTGGCGGTCAAGGGCCTGGCGGTGCGGTCCTGGCACAGGACGACGGCGGCCGGCAGGGCCGGCGAGGCGAGCAGCGGCAGGCCGGCGAAGGCGATGAGGGCGGCGGTGTCCGGTTCTCGACCGTCCGCGGTAAATGCCTGGACCGATGGCTTCCTCCGACGGGAGACTTCCGAGTTCCGACCTCGGGAGTGTGATGGGGAAGACAGACACGCATGAGCCGACGCCGGGCAGGAGCGCGGTCGTTCTCGCACTGCGCCGCTACGGCCGGGAACTGTTCCGATTACGATGGCTGGCCCTGCCGGCCCTGCTGCTGCCGGCCGTGGGCACCACCGGCATCAACTACATCGCCCCCCTGCTGATCGCCCGACTGGCGGGGCAGGCCGCCGACGGCGGCGGTCTCACCCTCGCCTCGGCGCTGCCGTACGTGCTGGGCTTCGGTGCGGTGCTGCTGCTCGCCGAGGCCGTGTGGCGGGTCGGGCAGCACTGCCTGAACCGCGTGGACGCCCTCGGCATGGAGCACCTGTACGTGACCGGCATGGACGAACTCTTCACCCGGGACGCGGCGTTCTTCCACGACAACTTCGCCGGCTCCCTGACGAAGCGTGTGCTGGGTTTCGGCAGGCGCTTCGAGGACTTCGTCGACACGGTGACGTACCGGATCGTGGGCAGCCTCGTGCCACTGATCTTCGGTGCCGTGGTGCTGTGGCACTACGAGCCGCTGCTCGTGGCCGGCCTCCTCCTGATGATCGTGCTGACCGCGGCGGGCGCCACGCCCCTGATCCGCCGCCGTCAGGCGCTCGTCCACGACCGTGAGGCGGCGATCGCCCGGGTCTCCGGCCACGTCGCCGACAGCCTCACGAACATGGAGACCATCCGGGCCT
>NZ_BMVU01000066.1 GCF_014650875.1 Streptomyces minutiscleroticus | reverse complement strand
GCCCGTGCTGCACAAGATCCGCGTCCGCCTGCCGGTCGGCCGGCCCCGCACCCGCCCCGGCGCCGTCGCCGCGGACAAGGCCTATTCCTCCCGCGCCTCGGCCGCGGCTGGCAGGGCACAAGCCCCGGCTCACGTATCAGACGGCGCACCAGCTCCAGGCCCGCAGCAACGCCCCAGCGCTGCAGTTGGGCCTGGATGCGCCGGTGTCCGTAGGTGCCGTCGGGCAGCTCGAAGGCCTTGGTGACCAGCAATTTCAATTCTTCGCGCCGCTGAGCTGTCGCGGATTGCGGACATGAGCGCCAGTCGTAGTAGCCGGATGTGGACACGCCGAGCCGAAGGCACGTGAACTCGACGCTGTATGCGTACTCCTCGGTGTCGAGTCGCATCTCGTCGATGAACTCGTACCTGCTGGCTACCGGGGATCCCTCGCGAAGTACGCTGCGGCTTTTTCAGGAAGGTGACTTCTATCTCCAGCTCGCGATTGCGGCGCTCGAGTTCTTTCAATCGTGCCCGCTCGCTCACCGTCAACTCCGCCTCTGGAGCCGGTTCCTGCTGCTGCCGGTGCTTCTTGACCCAGCCGCGAAGCATCTCTGGGTTCAGCTCAAGTTTCCGGGCAACTTCGGAGACCGTCTTGCTCGACCTCAACGCGATCTGGACGGCTTCCTCACGGAACTCCGGTGAGTACTTGCCGGGTGGCGCCACTTCTTCCTCATTTCCTGTCCAGGACAACCTTATTGGATGCCTGTCCGGAAACTTCGTGGCCCCTCACCCGCCACCATTGGCGCCCTGCCGATCGCCGTCGTCAGGGACATGCGAAGAACAGGGCGGCCTGGCCCCAAAGCCGTGCCACACTGCGGAGTTCAAAGAGCTGGCCCGGATCACCAACATGATCAAGGGCATCGCCGAACGCACCGCGGCCCTGTGCACCGAACTGAACCAGATCGTGGAACAGGCCGACGACTACCTCGCCACCGCCCTGCCCGACCCCGGTCCCGCCCTGGCCGGGCCGGGCGCCGCGGCCGGCGGCCGATCGGTACCGAACGGCCGCGCACCGACGGCACGCCGCACCACAGCGACGAACGCTGTGCGGCCTTCCGCGGGGACGGCCCTCGCACCATCGCGGTGCTCCACCGCCCCTGTCCGGCCACCGTCGACGAAAGGCCGGCGAAACAGCCGAGCAGGACTACCGGACCAGAACGGACAGGACCGTGATGCACAAGGTGAGGGCGGCCGCGAAGACCACGCCGCTGCGGGAGAGGGCCGCCGGAATCGCGGCTCCCTCCCAATGGGCCAGGCCGAAGGTGATCACCGCGGCGATGGCGGCGAACAAGCCGAACCCGCGGTCACCGCGGCGACGGGGAAAACAGGCGGCTGCGCGCCCCGGCGGGTAAGTCCGGTCGGCGCGGGTTCACCGGTGAGTATTTATCCCCATGTCGTCAGCGAGATCCGGTAGATCCGCGTGGGGGACTTCGCGATGCCCGGCACCCGTCGAGTACCGGCCGACCGCCGCGGTGTACGCCGCCGGCGGGGCGGATACGGCGCGACCCGGGCGCGCGGCAGCCGAAGCGCGTCCTCGCTCCCGAGGCCGGTCCCCGGCTCGATCGTCATGTCGTGCGGACCGGCTGTCCGGCGACGAGCGGGTGGTCGCGCTCGACCGGGCCGAGGCCGCTGGCGCCGCCGGGCGAGCCGAGGTCGTCGAAGAACTCGGCGTTCGCCTTGTGGTAGTCCGTCCAGTCCTCGGGCACGTCGTCCTCGTAGAAGATCGCCTCGACGGGGCAGACCGGTTCGCAGGCGCCGCAGTCGACGCATTCGTCCGGGTGGATGTACAGGGACCGCCGGCCCTCGTAGATGCAGTCGACGGGGCATTCCTCGATGCAGGCCTTGTCCTTGACGTCCACACAGGGCTGGGCGATGACGTAGGTCACGGGTGCTTCCTCTTGTTCGTGTCGCTGTCGGTGTGCGGTTCTCGTCGGGGCTCAGGCCCCGACCGTCCAGATGTCGTTGCCGGCCAGCAGCGCGGCCGGGTCGCCCCGGACCCGCTCGGCGACGGCCCGCTCCAGATGGCCGTCCATCAGCCGGTCGTACGCGGGGCGCCGTACGTCGCGCAGGACGCCGATGGGGTGGGATGCCGCAGCCGGGAGAGGTCGGGGCGGGCGCAGGCCAGGCCGGTCGCGATGGCGGGGGCGCGGCCGTGCACGGAGTGCATGCCGTAGGTGTTCATGTAGTACGGGAAGCGGGAGGAGCAGCCGATGCCCGAGACGAAGACGATGTTCTCCCGTGCGATGCCCAGCTCCGGCATGAAGCCCTGGACGGCGACGAGGATCGCGTAGTCCCCGCAGCCGGGGCACCAGCGCACCTCCTGGTCGGACTTGTCGGGGCGGTTCGGGGTGGTGGCGAACGCAACGTGCAGATCGGGCAGTTCGGCCACGGCGGTGATGTGCCCGGGCTCGGAGCCGTTGGCGAGGTAGCCGTCGGAGAGCAGGAACACCGGGGTGCGGTGGGCCAGCCCGATCCGCGCCGCCTGCAGGGCCGCGTCGAAGCAGTCGGCCGGGGTGTGCGGGGCGATCACCGGCACCGGGGCCTCGCCGTTGCGGCCGTACATCGCCTGGAGGAGATCCGCCTGCTCGGTCTTGGTCGGCAGGCCGGTCGGGGGGCCGCCGCGCTGGATGCCGACGACTAGGAGGGGGAGTTCGAGGGAGGCGACGAGACCGATGGTCTCCGACTTGAGGGCCACGCCCGGCCCGGGCGTCGTCGTCACTGCCAGTGATCCGCCGAAGGCGGCGCCGAGGGCCGCACCGATGCCGGCGATCTCGTCCTCCGCCTGGAAGGTGCGCACGCCGAAGTTCTTGTGCTTCGACAGCTCGTGCAGGATGTCGGAGGCCGGGGTGATCGGGGACGAGCCGGGGGACAGCGGCGGCTGCGCGCGCTCGGCGGCGGCCACCAGGCCCAGGTCCAGGGCGAGGGCCAGGTCGCCGGAGATGTCGCGGTGGCGGCCCGGGGCGAAGGCGCGCTTCGCCGGGGCGACCGCGTAGGAGACGGCGAACGACTCGGTGGTCCCGCCGTGGTTCCAGCCCGCGCGGAAGGCGGTCACGTTGGCCTCGGCCGGCTCCGGCTGCTCGGCGAACTTGGTGCGCAGGAACTTCTCGGTGCCCTCGGTGGGCCGGTGGTACATGCAGGACAGCAGGCCGAGGGCGAACATGTTCTTCGTTGGCTCCGAGTCCTTGCGGGTGGGCCCTGAGTCCTTGAGCGCCTCGACGGTCAGCGTGGTCAGCGCCACCGGGTGCACCCGGTACGCCTCCAGCGTGGCGTCGTCCAGCGGGCTGGTGCTCCAGCCCGCCTTCGTGAGGGCGCGCCGGGTGAAGGCGTCGGTGTCGACGACGACTTCGGCGCCGCGCGGCAGATCGGCCAGGTCGGCCCTGAGCGCGGCCGGGTTCATCGCGACCAGGACGTCCGGGGCGTCGCCCGGGGTGATGATGTCGTGGTCGGCGAAGTGCAGCTGGAACGACGAGACATCGTGCAGGGTGCCCGCGGGGGCGCGGATCTCGCCGGGGAAGTCCGGCAGCGTGGACAGGTCGTTGCCGGAGCCGGCCGTCTCCGCCGTGAACCGGTCGCCGGTCAGCTGTATACCGTCGCCGGAGTCGCCGACGAAGCGGATCACGACCCGGTCGAGCTGTTCGACGGTGGCCGGTGTGCTCACTCGGCGCTCTCCTGCCCGGCGGTGGGGACGGCCCCGGAAGAGGAGGAGTCGTCGTCTTCGTCCTGCCGCATCAGCTCGGCGAGCTTGAACGCCTCCTCGATGAGCGTCTCGACGATCCTCGACTCGGGTACGGTCCTGACGACCTCGCCCTTGACGAAGATCTGCCCCTTGCCGTTGCCGGAGGCGACGCCGAGGTCCGCTTCCCTGGCCTCCCCGGGGCCGTTCACCACGCATCCCATGACGGCCACGCGCAGCGGGATGTCCATGCCCTTCAGCCCGGCCGTGACCTCTTCGGCCAGCTTGTAGACGTCGACCTGGGCGCGTCCGCAGGACGGGCAGGACACGATCTCCAGGCCGCGCTGCTTGAGGTTCAGGGCCTCCAGGATCTGGAGGCCGACCTTGACCTCCTCGGCGGGCGGCGCGCTCAAGGAGACGCGGATGGTGTCGCCGATGCCCTGGGACAGCAGCGCGCCGAACGCGACAGCCGACTTGATGGTGCCCTGGAAGGCGGGGCCCGCCTCCGTCACGCCGAGGTGCAGCGGATACGCGCACTGCGCCGCGAGCTGCTTGTACGCCTCGATCATGACGACGGGGTCGTTGTGCTTGACGGAGATCTTGATGTCGTGGAAGTCGTGCTCCTCGAACAGCGAAGCCTCCCACAGCGCGCTCTCGACCAGCGCCTCCGGGGTGGCCTTGCCGTACTTCTTCAGCAGGCGGCGGTCGAGCGAGCCCGCGTTGACCCCGATACGGACCGGAGTGCCGTGATCCTTGGCGGCCCGCGCGATCTCGCGGACCTTGTCGTCGAACTGCTTGATGTTGCCCGGGTTGACGCGCACGGCCGCGCAGCCGGCCTCGATGGCGGCGAACACGTACTTCGGCTGGAAGTGGATGTCCGCGATCACCGGTATCTGCGACTTGCGCGCGATCGTCGGCAGGGCGTCCGCGTCGTCCTGGGTGGGGCAGGCGACACGGACGATCTGGCAGCCGGACGCGGTGAGTTCGGCGATCTGCTGCAGGGTCGCACCGATGTCGGAGGTGCGGGTCGTGGTCATGGACTGGACCGAGACCGGGGCGTCGCCGCCCACGGGCACGGACCCTACGTGGATCTGGCGGCTGGTGCGTCGTCGGGCCAGCCTCGGCGGTACCGTCGGCACTCCGAGAGCGACAGGCATGGCAGTTCCCCAGGATGGTCGGCCGGTCCGGACGGACCGGGTGGTGGCTGATGACTGTGTGCCGTTGAGGGCCGTGGAAGGGCTGGAGGAAGGCACGGCGGCGGGAGCGGGCGCGCCTCGCGGACGGCTGGGACGCGGGCGGTCGGCGGGGTCGCCACCGTGCGGGTGGGTGCCGACCGCCCGTCGGGGTACCCGGTGTCAGCCGATGGCGAGGGAGGCGGTGGCTCCCTGCCGGGCCTGCCGGCCGGAGAGCAGGGCCTGAAGCAGCGCGTGGGTGAGGTGGCTGGGGGTGAGGCCGCCGGCCTCCAGGACGTCGGCCCGTGAGCCGTGGTCGAGGAAGCGCTGCGGGATGCCGAAGACGTGCACCGGCAGGCCCGGCTTGGCGTCGCTCAGCGCCTGGGCGACGCGCGCCCCGACGCCGCCGACCCGGCCGCTGTCCTCGACCGTGGCGACCAGCAGGTGATCGAGGGCGAGCCCGGTCAGCCCGGGCGGCACCGGCTTGACCCAGCGGGGGTCCACGACGGTGACGCCGACGCCCCGCTCGGCCAGCCGTTCGGCGACGTCGAGGCAGGTGGCGGCCATGGCGCCGACGGAGACCAGGAGAATGTCGGGACGCTCGCCGCGGTGCAGGACGTCCAGCTCGGAGCAGACGTCCACGGCCGGGATGTCCGCTCCGCTGGAGCCCTTGGGAAAGCGCAGGGCGGTGGGGCCGTCGTCGCAGGCCACGGCCTCCCGCAGGGCGCGGCGCAAGGTGGTGGCGTCGCGTGGGGCGGCCAGCCGCAGGCCGGGCACCAGGTTCAGCAGCGACAGGTCCCACATGCCGTTGTGCGAGGGGCCGTCGTCACCGGTCACGCCGGCCCGGTCCAGGACGAAGGTGACCGGGGCGCGGTGCAGGGCCACGTCCATCAGGAGCTGGTCGAAGGCCCGGTTGAGAAAGGTGGCGTACAGCGCGACGACCGGGTGCACCCCGCCGAGGGCCAGTCCCGCGGCGGCGGTCACGGCGTGCTGTTCGGCGATGCCGACGTCGATGACGCGCTCGGGGTGGCGGCGGGCGAACTCGCCGAGCCCGGTCGGGTCGAGCATGGCCGCGGTGATGGCGACCACGTCCGGCCGGTCGGCGGCGAGGTCGGCCAGCTCGCTGCCGAACACGGACGTCCAGCTGGGTGCGTCCCCCGGTTTGCGGGCGGAGGCGGCGCGCACGGCGTGGAAGCGGTCCGTGTCGTCCTGCTCGGCGGGGAGGTGGCCGCGGCCCTTCTCGGTGACGCAGTGCACCACCACGGGCCTGCGCAGGGCGACGGCCTGGCGCAGCGCCGTTTCCACGGCCTCGATGTCGTGGCCGTCCACCGGGCCGGCGTAGGCGAGCCCCAGGTTCTCGAACAGGGCTCGCGTGACATTGCCCGCGCGCAGGTCGGCGAGGTGTCCGGCGACGGCGCCGGCGGTGGGGGCGTAGGAGCGGCCGTTGTCGTTGAGGACCACGACGACGGGGCGTTCGGGGGCCGCCGCAATGTTGTTGAGGGCTTCCCAGGCCATGCCCCCGGTGAGCGCGCCGTCGCCGACCACAGCGACCACGGCGCGGTCGCTCCGCCCGAGCAGGGCGTTGGCGCGGGCGAGGCCGTCCGCCCAGGACAGGGAGGTCGAGGCGTGCGAGTTCTCGATGACGTCGTGCTCGGACTCGGCGCGGCTGGGATAGCCCGACATGCCGCCGGCGCGACGGAGCGTGGCGAGGGCTTCGGTGCGGCCGGTGAGGATCTTGTGGACGTAGGCCTGGTGGCCGGTGTCCCACAGGATCTTGTCGCGGGGGGAGTGGAAGACGCGGTGCAGGGCGATGGACAGTTCGACGACCCCGAGATTGGGGCCGAGGTGGCCGCCGTTGGCGGTGCAGGTGTCGACCAGCAGCCGCCGGATCTGCGGCGCCAGTTCGCGGGCCGCGTGCGGGGACAGGGCGCGCAGGTCCTCCGGCCCCCGGATCTCCTCCAGGTGTGGCATGGCGCAACTCTCCTTCTGCGGACGCGGGCTCAACTCATCTCACCGGGGGCGGGCGAGACCTCGCCGGCCAGCGGTGTCTGCGGGACGCGGCCGGTGACCGGGTCGGCCAGCCGGCCGGGCATGGAGAACACGACGTCCTCGGCGATGCCCCGCTGGAGCTGGACCTGGTCGAAGCCGAGATCGGCGAGCCGGGCGACGAGCCCGTCGACGAGGATCTCCGGGGCACTGGCCCCGGCGCTGATGCCGACCGACGACACGTCCTTCAGCCAGGCCGCTTCGAGGTGCTGTTCGTCGGGCACCAGATGGGCGGCGGTGCCGCGGTCGCGGGCCACCTCGACCATGCGCAGCGAGTTGCTGGAGTTGTGCGAGCCGACGATCAGGACCAGGTCGTTGTCGCGTGCGAGGTCCTTGACGGCGTTCTGCCGGTTCTGGCTGGCGTAGCAGATGTCGTCGCCGGGGGTGATCAGGTCGGTGAAGCGGGCGCGCAGGGCCTCGACGACGCGCTCGGTCTCGTCGAACGAGAGGGTGGTCTGGGTGAGGACGGCGACCGGGGTGTCGTCGGGCAGGCCGAGGCGTTGTACGTCGTCCTCGGTCTCGATGACGACGATCCGGTCGGGGGCCTCGCCGAGGACGCCCTCGACCTCTTCGTGGCTTACGTGTCCGACGAGCAGGACGGTGCGGCCGTCGCGGGCGAAGCGGACCGCTTCCTGGTGGACCTTGGCGACCAGCGGGCAGGTGGCGTCGATGACTTCGAGCTGCCGGCCGGCGGCGGCGGAGCGCACCGCGGGGGAGACGCCGTGCGCGGAGAAGACACAGACCGCGCCCTGCGGGACCTCCTCCTCGCTGTCGACGAAGACCGCGCCGCGCTTTTGCAGCTCCGAGACGATGTAGTGGTTGTGCACGATCTCCTTGCGCACGTACACCGGTGCCCCGTGCAGGTCCAGCGCCCGCTCGACGATGCCGATGGCGCGCCGTACGCCCGCGCAGAAGCCGCGCGGCTGGGCCAGGACGACGTTCCCCTCGCTCACGTCGCGTCACCCCCGGCCGGTGCGGGGACGGCGGAGGTCGTCCGGCGCGGGGTGCGTGCGTCCAGCCTCAGGCGCAGCCGGCGCGGGTGGTAGACGGTGGCCAGCGGGACCGGGCGGATGTCCATGCCGGGCTCGCAGGTGACCCGCCAGCGGCCGAGGATGGTGGCGAGCCCCAGGGTGGCCTCGGTGCGTGCGTAGAGGTCGCCGATGCACTTGCGGGCGCCGGTGCCGAACGGCACGTAGGCGTGGCGGGAGGCCGGCGCGATACGGTCCGGGAGCCAGCGGTCGGGGTCGAACTTCTCGGGGTTGTCGAAGGCGTCCTCGTACTGGGCGACCGCGGCGGGGCTGAAGACGACGGTGGAGCCGGTGGGCAGCCGACGGCCCGCGAGTTCGGCCGGGGATGTGGTGAGGCGGGTGAACAGCCAGGCCGGCGGGTGCAGTCGCAGCGTCTCGGAGATGATCCGGTCGGCCAGGGAGAGGTTCGGCAGGTCGTCCCACTGCGGGGCGCGGCCGTCGAGGACGGTGTCGATCTCGTCGTAGAGCGCGGCCTCGATCTCCAGGTGCTGGGAGAGGAGGTAGAAGACCCAGGTGAGGGTGCCGGCGACGGTCTCGGTGCCGGCCGCCATGACGGTGATGACCTGGTCGTGGATCTCTTCGTCGTCGAGCCGGCCGCCGTCGTCGTCGCGGGAGGCGATCAGGGCGGCGAGCAGGTCGTCGCGCTCGGTGTCGGAGCTGCGGTAGTCGTCGATGAGCTGCTGGGTGGTCTCGTGCAGGAAGTCCAGGTTGCTCCTGTAGCGGCGCTGGGACGGCAGGGGCAGCCGGCGGATCGAGGCCGGCAGGAACATCTGCCGGAACAGGCCGTTGAGCACGACGTCGAAGGAACGTTCCACCTTGGCCGCCAGCTCGGGGCTGACGGGTGTGGAGTACAGGGTGCGGCCGACCGTGCGCAGGGCCATGCCGTACATCTCCTGGAAGGCGTCGACGACCATGCCGTCCTGCCAGCGCGACGCCGTGGCCTCGATCTCGGCGTGCATGGCTTCGGCGTACCGCTTGAGCCGGCCGCGGGTGAACGCCGACTGCATCAGCCGGCGCTGGCGGCGGTGGTCGGCGAACGGGCAGGTGACCAGGCCGTTGCCGGCGATGTCACGGGCGCGGTCGTAGAAGACGCCGCCCTTGTCGAAGATGCGGTCGTTGGTCAGGACGTGCCGCAGCAGTTCGGGGTGGGTCGGGACGTGGGCCGTGGTGGGACCGATCTTGATCTCGACCAGGTCGCCGTGGGCTGACAGCGATGTCATGAAGTTCACGGGGTGACGCAGCATCTGGAGGGCGTGTCCCACGACGGGGAGCGCCCCGGGCGCCGCTCCCGCCGAGAAGGTGGTCTGCTCGGTCATTCGATTCTCGACTTCCCGTCGTAACTGGTCTGTTGACGGCCGTTCCGGTCCGTTGACAGCTGTGCCGCCGCGACGACCGGGCGCGGGTGCGTGTCGCTGGTGTGCGGTGCCGTCAGTGGGCGGTGCTGCCGAGCTCCTCCAGGTAGCCCTGGGCACCGGCGGCGAGCGCGAACTCGGCGTCGTAGCGGCCCGAGGAGCGGTGCCAGTCGTAGGAACCGCGGATCACGGTGCGCACGGCGTCGTCGCGGTAGCGCTCCAGGGCCTCGCGCTCGGCCGCGTCGAGCCGGTAAATGTCGCCGACCTGCGGCAGGCAGGCCTCCAGCAGGAGGTACTGCTCCAGTCGGGCGCGCACCTCGCTCTGGATGTGGGCGACGCTGCGGTCCGTGGACCAGCCGTGCTCCCGGCGCAGGATCATGACCATGTTGTTCTGCTCGCCTCGGGCCTCCTCCTTCTCCAGCGAGGCGATGTCGTTGAGCAGCAGATTGACGTCGACGGCGATCTGGAGCATCGCGGAGAGCACGGCGCTGTCGAAGACTCGGTGCGGCACCTCGAAGTGGCCCGCGCGCTCGGCGAGGTCGACCGTCGGCTGCACCCCGATGGTCTGCCGGCGCACGGCCAGGTACTGGGCCGCGGAATCGTACGGCGTGTCCCAGAAGCGGCTCTCCGCCTCGTCGACGTAGCCGTCGAAGTAGCTGCGCCAGTGCCGGGCGCTGCGCACGCACCAGGCCGGTGTCATGCCCTCGCAGGTGCGCCGCCAGATGTCGGCGAACCCGTGGGCGATCGGGGGCGCCGAGTTTGGCAGCGGTCCGTCCAGTGCCGCCGCCACGGCGTCGGTGAGGCGCTTGGTCTCCTCCGGGTTCTCGCCGCGCGGCCCGTCGAAGAGGTCGTCGAAGAGGAAGAACCACGACATCAGGTCGACGCCCAGGTCCAGGTCGGCGCCGGTGGCGTGCGGGTAGAAGCGGGAGGCCAGGTCGGCGTAGCCGCCGCGCAGATGACGCGTTGCCGCCGCCTCGGACTTGATCAGCCCGAGCGACCGCGGCCAGGCGAGCTGTTCGGCGTCGGCCCGTGCGTGATCCGGGCTCTGCCGGCCCGGCAGGGGGATGTGGAAGTCGACGTCCTGGGGCATGGGGAATCCTTGGGAGTGGGTTGTGGAGGGGCAGCGGGCATGGTGGTGCCCTGTCGGGGGTGTCGCGCTGATCGGAGCGTCAGAAGCCGGGAAGGGGCGTACGGGTACGGGGGCGGCCCGGTCTCAGACTTCGCGGTCGACGACGAACCGCCCGAGCGCGAGGAGTTCGTCCCGCGCGCCGGCGTCCAGCTCGACACCGCGCAGCGCGTCCTCGGCCAGCGCCGTCCGCCGGGCGGCCTCGGCCAGCGCCCAGTCCCGGCCGCCGGCGCCTTCGATCAGGGCGGCCACGCGCCGCAGCTCCTCCTCGTCGGGTTCGTCGGTGGTGGTGAGCCAGGTGGCCAGCTCGTCGCTGAGCGGGCCGTCCTGGTTCAGTGCGTGGCTCACCGGCAGGGACATCTTGCGGGAGCGCAGATCGGAGTGGACCGACTTGCCGGTGACGGCCGGGTCGCCCCAGATGCCGAGAACGTCGTCGACGAGCTGGAAGGCGACGCCGATCTGGTCGCCGTAGAGCGCCAGCGCGTCCACCGTCGTCTCCGGTGCCCCGGCGAGGACGGCGCCGATCGCGGCGCTAGCCGACAGCAGTGCGCCGGTCTTGCCGGCGGCCATGTCGATGCACTCCTCGACCGTGACGTGCGAGCGCTGCTCGAAGGACAGGTCCTGGACCTGGCCGCGGATCAGATGCCGGGTGGTGCGCGCCAGCAGCCGGGCGGCGGGCGCCGCCGTCGGCAGCCCGGTGTCCAGCAGCACCTCCTGGGCGAGCGCCAGCATCGCGTCACCGGTCAGGATGGCGCTGGAGGGACCCCACAGCTTCCACACCGTGCGCCGGTGGCGGCGCTGCTCGTCGCCGTCCATCAGATCGTCGTGCACCAGGGAGAAGTTGTGCACGAGTTCCACGGCGACGGCGCCGGGCAGGGCGACCTCCGGCGGTGCTCCGACCGCCTCGGCCGACAGCAGTGCGAGCGCCGGCCGTACGGCCTTGCCGGCGTCGGCGCTGGTGGGCGCGCCGCCGGCGGTGATCCAGCCGAAGTGGTAGGCCGCCTGGTGACGTGAGCGGTGGTCGAGCCGGTCGACGGCGGCCCGCAGCGCCGGGGTGATCGTGACCCGGCTGTGGCTGAGGCGGGCGGGAGCGGTGCTCATGCGGCGGCCTCCGCGCGCCAGGGGTCGGTCGGGTCGTCGAAGATGCTGACGACCTGGCGCATGATGCGCCGTTCGGCCGGGTCGAAGGCCTGCTTGGCGTGGACGGTGCCGAGCTGGTCCCACATGACGATGTCCCCGGGCTGCCAGGCGTGGACGTAGGTGTACTGCGGCTTGCCCGCGTGCGACAGCAGTTCGTCGAGCAGCTTGCGGCTCTGGTCGGGGGCGAGGTCCACGATCCGCTCGGTGTTCAGGGTGCTGATGTAGACCGATTGGCGGCCGGTGCGCGGATTGCGGGCGATGAGGGGGTGGATGGTGGAGGTGCCGTCCTCGGGCTGGATCCGCTCGGTGTTCTCGCCGAGGGACACCTCGCCCTGGAGTTCCTCCTCGATGGTCTCCTCGTACCCGGTGCGCAGGGCGTGGCGGACCCGGTAGGAGTGCAGTCGCCGGCGTTCTTCGGGCGACAGCGACTCGTACAGGGCGTACATGTCGGTGAAGAGGGTCTCCCCGCCGCCGGAGGACGGCACTTCCATGGCCTCCAGGAAGCCGACCTGGGAGACGCGGGGGCGGAAGGAGTAGTCGGTGTGCCAGCCCATCCACTCGGCGTCGCCGACACCGATCTTGTGGCCGTCCTCCACCAGGTTGGAGACGATCAGGATCTCGTTGTGGTCGGGGTGGGCGCCGCTGGTCAGACCGGTCTTCGGGATGTACCCGAAGCGGCGGCCGAAGGCTAGGAACTCCTCGTAGGAGGGGGGCTCGTGGCCGCGGAAGACGAGCACGAGGTGCGCGTCGAGCGCCGCCCAGATCTCCTCCGACTGGGTCTCGGCCATGTCGCCGGCGACATGGGCGCCGTGCACGACGGCGCCGAGAGCGGCGCCGGGTATCGGCGTTACGTCCATGGGCGTTGCCGCCTTTCGCAGAAGGGTGGGGTGGTCAGCGCAGTTCGAGGCCGGCGAGGTCGCCCGCCTCGCGCCAGCGCCTGAGGATGTTCACGAATTCCACCGAGCCGCCGCCGTAGCTGGAGTTGAGCAGGGGCAGTCCGCTCGGGTCGCCCTCGTTGTTGTAGAGGCCGGGTGTGCAGTTCTCGAGGAAGTCGATGTCGTTGGTGGCGAGCCGGAGGATCTCCTCGACCCATTCCTTCTCACCGGCTTCGGATGCCTCCACGATGCGGTGGCCGCGCTCCTCGACGCACTTGACGATGTGCGCGAGGTGCCGGGTCTGCTCGCCCAGCATGTAGGCGATGTTGACGTGCCGGCCGGCCTGGACCTTGGACAGGATGAAGCAGTTGGGGAAGCCGTTCACCTGGAGTCCGTGCAGGGTGCGCGCCCCGTCCGCCCACTTCTCCGACAGCTTCACACCGTCGCGGCCGACGATGTCGTAGCCGGCGCGGTCGGTGTACGGGACGGCGAACTCGTGCTCGTAGCCGGTGGCGAAGACCAGGCAGTCGACCGGGTACTCCCGGCCGTTCGCGACCACCCCGGCCGGGGTGAGCCGCTCCACGCCCTGCCCCTGGGTGTCGACCAGGGTCACATTGGGCCGGTTGAAGGTCTGGAGGTAGCCGTCGTGGAAGCAGGGCCGCTTGCAGTACACGCGGTAGTACGGCTTGAGGGCGGCGGCGGTCGCGGGGTCGGTGACAACGCTGTCGATGCGGGCGCGCAGCTCCTCCATCTTCAGGAAGTCCGCCCGCTCGGCCGCGAGCGCCCGCTCCTTCGGGTCGCCCCCGGTGTCGCCGGTGGGCAGGATCGCGGCGGCCAGCTTGGCCGTGGTCTGGGTCCAGCGGTCCTGGACCAGGTCCTCGTCCTGCGGGATACCGGAGGTCAACGCGTGGAAGTTCTCCATCCGGCGCTGCTGCCAGCCGGGTTCGAGGCCGTCCGCCCAGTCGGGTGGGGTGGGCCGGTTGCCGCGGACGTCGACCGCGGCCGGGGTGCGCTGGAAGACGACGAGCTGCTCGGCCCACTCGGCGAGGTGCGGGGCGAGCTGGACGGTCGTCGAGCCGGTGCCGATGACGCCGACCTTCTTGTCCTTCAGCCCGGTCAGGTTGCCGGTGCTGTCACCGCCGGTGTAGTCGAAGTCCCAGCGGCTGGCGTGGAAGGAATGCCCGGCGAACGTCTCCAGGCCCGGCAGCCCGGGGAGTTTGGGGCGGTGCATCAGACCGATCGACATGGCCACGTACCGGGCCCGGATCAGATCCCCGCGGTCGGTGCTCACCAGCCACTTCCCGGCGGCCTCGTCCCAGCGCAGCTCGGTGACGGCGGTCTGGAAGAGGGCGTCGCGGTAGAGGTCGTACTTGTGGGCGATCCGTTGGAGGTGGGCGAAGATCTCGGGCCCGGTGGAGTACTTCTCGGTGGGTATCGTGCCCAGTTCCTCGAGCAGCGGCATGTAGATGTAGCTCTCGACATCGCACCGGACGCCGGGGAAGCGGTTCCAGTACCAGGTGCCGCCGACGTCGCCGGCCTCGTCGATCAGCCGGATGCGCTCCAGGCCGGTCTCCTTGCGCAGATGGGCGCCGGTCAGCAGGCCGCCGATGCCGGCGCCGACGACGGCGACGTCCACCTCGTCGGTGAGCGGCTCGCGCTCCCGTCGCTCGGTGTAGGGGTCTCGCGCGTAGCGGCTGAAGTCACCGCGTGCGAACTGGTAGGTGCGACCGACGCTGCGCTTGTCGCGTTCCTGCCGGTATTTCTCCCTCACCGCTTCCAGGTCGACGGCCGATGTCTCATCGCTACGGTCGTCTCTTTCGGCGCTGCCCACAGTTCCTCCTCGGGTAAAGCGGACGGAAGGGAAACATGACGCCATACGTCGTCGAACTGATCGCGCAGCCGCAGCGGGGCGTCGGGGTTGCTGAAGAGATAGAAGCGGTCGGAGCCGAGGGCCTCCCACACGAGTCCGGCGACGTCCTCGGCGCTCACCGAGGTGTCGCCGCCCGCGCCGCGCGGGGCCGTCAGGCCTTGGACCATGGGGGTGTCGACCCGGCCGGGACACAGCACCGACACCCGGACCCCGGTGCCCTGCAGATCGGCGCGCAGACTGCGGGCGACCGCGAGATCGGCGTGCTTGGAGGCGGCGTAGGCGGCGCTGCCGGCGCCGACGACGAAGGCGGACATCGAGGCGGTGTGGACCAGATGGGCGGGCCGGCCGCGCTCCAGCAGCCGGGGGACGAAGGCGCGGGCCACCAGGATGTGCGCCCAGTGGTTCACCTCGAAGACCTGCCGCATCCGCTCCAGCGGCACCTCCCACAGGGGCTGTCCCACGGGGCCGAGGACCCCGGCGTTGTTGCACACCACGTCGATGTCGCCGAGCAGGTCGAACGCCGTGTCCGTGAGCCGTTCGACGGCGTCCGGGTCGGTCAGGTCGGCGGTCACCGCGGTGACCTGAGCGCCCTGTGCGGTGAGTTCGGCGGCCCGGCGGTGCAGTGCGTCGCCTTCGACGTCCGCCATGATCACGCCGGCGCCGGCCCGTGCGAAGCGGGCGCTGAGGGCGAGGCCGATGCCGCTGGCCGCGCCGGTCACCACGGCTGTCCTTGTCCGAAACTGCACTTGGCTGTCTCCGCTTCTGCGCGCGGGCACGCCGAAGAACGGCGCGCCGTTGCCGACGAGAAGGTCTGGATCAGATCGCGCCGTTCGAGGGACGCGGGCGTCAGCCCGGGTCGGGGAGCTTCAGGCTGATCACCAGAACGGTCGCCGAGAAGCACGCCAACAGGGCGAGGACGAGCACGGCCGCCGTCGCCGTCGACAGCGAACCGGCCAGGGAGAGATAGAGGGTCCCGCCGACGGTCGCGCCCAGCGCGGTCGCCATCTGCTGGCTGGTCACCAGCACGCCGCTGCCCATGCCGGCCTGCGCGGGGGGCACGTCGGCGAGGATCATCCGGAACAGCGTCGGGCCGGTCAGCGCCGCCCCTACGCCGAAGAAGGCGATCCCGACGAGTACGAGCGCCAGGGAGGGGTGCGGCCAGCCCAGCCAGATCACCAGCGCCAGCAGCAGCAGGCCCGCCCCCTGGACGAGGGCGCCCAGGGTGACGATCCGGCCGCCCAGGGCCGCCGCGATCCTCGGGGTGAACTGCGCCACCACGAAGAACGCCGCGGCGAACGGCGTCAGCACCGCGCCGGAGGCGAGCCCGTCGAGGCCGAAGTGACCCTGCGCGATCAGCGCGTAGACGAACAGGAAGGCGCCGAAGCCGGCCGAGAACGGCACCATCGCCGCCAGCCCTCTGCGCATCCCCGGATAGGACAGCACCGACGGGGACAGCAACGGTGAGCCGCCCCGCGCCTCCAGCCCGCGTTCGGCCCGCACCAGAGCCAGCGCCCCCACCGTGGCGAGAGCGAGCAGCGACCACAGCCACAGCGGCCAGCCCAGGTCGGGGCCGGCCACGACCACGGCCAGGACACAGACCATGGTGACACCGAACAGCACGGTGCCTGCCGGGTCGAAGCCCGGCTTCGTGTCGGCCCTGGTCGCGGGGACGCGCCGGACGGCCAGCAGCGCGGCCACTCCGATCGGCACATTGATCGCGAAGACCGACCGCCAGCCGATCCCGGCGACGTCCAGCGAGACCAGCAGTCCGCCCAGGATCTGTCCGACGACCATGCCGAGAGCCGCGGTTGCACCGTACATGCCGATCGCACGGGCGCGTGCCTGGCCCTCGGTGGACGCCTGGATCGTCGCCAGCACCTGCGGTACGAGCATGGCGGCGGCGGCGCCCTGCAGCAACCGGGCCGTGACGAGGAACTCGATGGTCGGGGCGAGTCCGCACAGCGCCGAGGTGACGGTGAACGCCGCGAGCCCGTAGGCGTACAGGCGCCGTCTGCCGAAGGCGTCGCCCAGCCGTCCGCCCAGCACCAGGCCGAGGGCGTAGGTGAGACCGTAGCCGGACACCACCAGCTCCAGTGCGGCGGGGCCCCCGTGGAGGTCGTCACTGATCGAGGTCAGCGCCACATTGACGATGGAGGCGTCCACGATGGACAGGGCGTATCCGGTGAGCACCACCATGAGGGCGATGCCACTGAGCGCCGCGGTGGCCGGTTCCGTGCCGGCCGGGGGCTGCGGTGTCGCGTTGGGCCCCTTCAGAGGGGGGAGGCCCTCGCGTTTCGTCATGTGCTGCCTACCCAGGCGTTTGTGGAGGGATGGTCGAGGCGGGTGCGGAGTGACTACGTCACTCGGTGGTGGTGGGAGTGCCGGTGATCTTCGACATGATTCCCTTGGAGGAGTCCTTCGCGGACTCCGGCCAGGGGGTCAGCGCGTTGAACCCGCGGTGTGAGGAGGCGGGCTGGATGCGGGTGTCCATCGACATCCGCATGCCGGCCGGGTTCACCGAGACGTTCGGGATGGACTTGTGACACATGAAGGCGTGGAAGATGAGCACGTCGCCCGGTTCCATGGGAGAGAACAGCAGCTGCTCGTCCGCGCCGAACTCCTCCGCCGGGATACCGCGCACGGCGTGGCCGAAGCGGCGGAAGTTCTCGGTGACGACGTGCTCGCGCGGGCCTTTCTTGTGGCTGCCGTCGGCGATGGCGACGCCGCCTATGCCGCGGGTCGTCGCGAGCAGCGGTAGCCAGGCGGTGCGGAAGTCCTTGTTCGGGCCTATGTAGAAGCCGTCCTGGTGCAGCGGCGTCAGGAAGCTCGGCTCCGCGGAGCCCGCGGCGGAGGGGTAGTAGCGGATCGTCGTCGACTTGAAGACGAAGACGGGCTCGCCGAAGACCTTCTCCCAGACCTTGAGGGTCGAGGGGTGGTTCCACAGGTCGTCGTACTTGACGTAGTCGTGCATCGCCACCTCGTCGACCGCCTCGAAGGACTCGATGGTGAGGGTGTCGAGCGTGGTGCCGGGGGCGGCGTGGCCGAGTGCGATCAGGCCCTCGAGCATCTGCTCGGCGGCGGTACGTACGAGCTCACGGTCCAGAGCGCCGCGCAGGTAGAGGTAGCCGTGCTCGTCGTAGAACCGGTCGAGGGCCTCACGGTCGTCGAGAAGGGGTGTGCAGTCGACGTAGTCGCTGAAAGTGTCCGTCATGGTTTCTTGTCCTCGTGACTGTGCGTGGGGGAAGGAGCGTCAAACATGCGGGCGAGCCGTCGGCTTCGGTCCTGCGGTGTGTGCCACCTGTGACCATGAACGGTGGACGGCTGTGTTGTCGCTCGTGCAATGCCACTCAGAAGGTGACGGGGAGTTCGTCGAACCCGCCGGTGATCCGGTGCTCCTGCCAGCGCAGAGACTCCTCCGGCACCGCGAGCCGCAGGTCGGGCAGTCTGCGGAACAGCCGCTCGAACACCGCGGTCAGCTCGATCCGGGCCAGCGTGCGGCCGATGCAGTGCCGGACGCCGTGCCCGAACGCCAGGTGCGACTTGGGCTTGTTCCGGGCCAGGTCGAACAGGTCTCCGTCGGGGAACGCCCGGCCGTCGTAGTTGGCCGCGCCGATGGCCAGCATCACCGCGTCCCCGGTCCGGATCACTGTCTCGCCGACGGTGATGTCGCTGTGCGCGTAGCGGGGTATCAGAGCGTTGGATCCCTTGCCGCCGACGCCCAGTCGCAGGATCTCCTCGACCGCGGCCGGGGCGAGTTCGGGCTTCTCGGCCAGCAGGGCACGCTGGGCCGGATTGCGCAGCAGCAGCAGGGTGCCCAGATCGATGCGCACAATGGTGGTCTCGTAGCCGAACAAGAGCACGGCGTTGCCCAGGTGGGCGATGTCCGCATCGGACAGTGCGCCGTCCTTCTCGGCGATCAGCTCGGACAGGATGTCGTCGCCCGGCTCGGTCCGCTTGCGCGCCACCAGTTCCGTCGTGTAGTCGACAACCTGCTGAAAGGTGTCCGCCGAGTGCTGGTTGTCGCTCTGGTCGAATGTGCCTCTCGCCCACTGCCCGAACCGCTCCCGGTCGGCCAACGGCACGCCGAGCAGATCGCAGATCACCATGGTCGGCAACGGAAACGACAGCGCGCGGTGCAGGTCGACCGGCGGAGAACCGGCGGCCAACTGGTCGAGCAGGTCGTCCACATGGTGCTCGATCCGGGCCTTCATCAGGCGCATCCGGCGCGTGGAGAACCGGGGCACGAGCAGCGCGCGCATCTGCGCATGCCTGGTGGCCTCGGTGTCGTGGTCGTCCCCGGCCATCAGCGCGACCATGAAGCGTCTGGCCGCGCTCTTGGCCGACTGCTCCGGGGCGGGATTGCTGAGACCGAGCCGGCGGTCGGCGAGCAGCGCCTTCACCTCGTCGTAGCGGGTGACCAGCCAGGCATCCTCACCGGCGGTCCGCACCCTGGTGATCGGCCCCTCCTGCTGCAGTGCGCGCATCTGGGGCGCGATGCCGACCACGGATGGGTTGTCGAACGGTAACTTCGGGAGTTCCTTCATTCAGTCCGTCCTCATGGCGTCGTGCAGGGGATTCGTCGGACCTCCGGGGCACGCCGACGGCATCGGTGGCGTCGGGTGAGCTGCGCGCCGGTTCACGGGCGCGCCGAAGCGGCGGCCGCTGCTTCGGCGGACGACCATTGCTGACGTGCGGGTGGTGCAGACGCCGGGTCGGCGAGGGACTACAGGGACGACCCGATGAGCAGTGCCAGGTCGATGAGGCGGTTCGAGTAGCCCCATTCGTTGTCGTACCAGCCGACGACCTTGACCTGCGGGCCGGACACCCGGGTGAGCCCGGCGTCGAAGACGCAGGAGGCCGGGTCGCCCACGATGTCGGTGCTGACCAACGGCGCGTCCACGTAGGACAGCAAGCCCTTGTACGGTCCCGCGGCCGCCGCTGCGTACGCCTCCTTCACCTCGTCCACGGTGGTGCCGCGGCGAGTGGTGACCGTGAGGTCGGTGACCGAGCCGGTGGGGACGGGTACGCGCAGGGCGAAGGCGTCCAGTCGGCCGGCGAGTTCCGGCAGGACGAGGCCGATGGCCTTGGCGGCGCCGCTGGAGGTGGGCACGATGTTCAGGGCCGCGGCCCGGGCCCGGCGCAGGTCCTTGTGCGGGGCGTCCTGGAGGTTCTGGTCCTGCGTGTAGGCGTGGACCGTGGTCATCATGCCGGTGTCGATGCCGATGGCGTCGTGCAGCACCTTGGCCAGTACGCCGAGACAGTTGGTGGTGCAGGAGGCGTTGGAGATGATGGTGTGGCGCTCGGGATCGTAGGCGTCCTCGTTGACGCCCAGCACCACCGTGACGTCCTCGCCGCTGGCCGGAGCGGCGATGATGACCTTCTTCGCTCCACCTTCGACGTGCGAGCGAGCCTTCGCGGCGTCGGTGAAGATGCCGGTGGACTCGATCACGATGTCCACTCCCAGGTCGCCCCAGGGCAGGGCGGCGGGGTCGCGCTCGGCGAGGACCTTGATCGTCCGGTCGCCCACGCGGATCGCGCCCGGCTCGGCGGTGATCTCCTCGGGGAAGCGTCCCAGGATCGAGTCGTAAGCGAGCAGGTGGGCCATCGTGGGCACGTCGCCCAGGTCGTTGACGGCGACGATCTCCAGCTCCGAAGTCCGCGCGGCCGCCGCACGGAAGACGTTGCGGCCGATGCGCCCGAAGCCGTTGATACCGATTCGCACAGTCATTTGGTGTGTTCCTCACCTAGCGCTCTACAAGTCAACTGACGCGCCGTTGCGCCGAGGTGCAATGCAAACCGTGCGCCTGGACGAGGCACCGGCACGTGATCGATCAGGAGCTTATATAAATCTGCGATACATTTCCAGGGTGACTTCTACTCAGCGTGCCGACAGCGATACCGACCTGGACGTCGGTGACCTCATCAGGGCGATCGAGCACTTCAACCGCTACTACATCCGGCTGCCCGCGGTGCAGAAGCTGTCGTTCACGACACTGTCCGTGCTGGACACCCTGGCCTCCAGTGGCCCGAGGCGGCTGACCGAACTCGCCAGGACCGAGCAGATCAGCCAGCCGGGACTCACCCAGCTGGTCACCCGTCTCGAACGCGACGGACTCGTGGAACGCCGTCCCGACCCGGCGGACGGACGCGCCGTCCTCGTCGACATCACCGACAACGGCCGGAAGATCGGCCAGGCCCGGCACGAGGACCGGGGGCGTCACCTGACCCCGCTGATCGCCCAGCTGACGCCCGCGGAACGACAGGCGATCGCCGCGGCTCTGCCCGCCCTGACCCGCCTGGCGGAACTCGGGGCCGAAACCGGACGGTAGGGCCCGTCCATTCCTCGAACGTGACGGCCACGCCCACGGACCGACGAGGGGCTACGGTCCCATGCGTCGGACACCACGCCGCCACGGTCGAGAGCGGCATTCGCGTGGTCCTGCGGAGTCCTATAGATCTTGGCGACGTCCCGTAGCTGTCCAGCGTTGTGCCGCATGCTGCGGTACGGCCACCCGTCCGGCCTCCGGAACGGGCTCGCACCGTGAGCAAGTGCATGCCAAGTCCGCCCGGCGCTCCGACCACCGAGGGAGACGCCGCCCTCGCGCGTCCATGCAGCTGCCGACCCCGCGTACGTACGCGGGCAAGGATTCGTCCCGCAGGGCTCATGGCGCCGTTCAGGCAACCGGTGCCTCCGCCTCTCCGTCGCCGAGGCCATGATGCCTTGTGCCTGACACGAACGCGCGCCGTCCGCCGCGGCCGGCCACCGATTCGTGAGGCATTCCGGGCGCCTCCGGCGTGCACGGAGCACGGTCCGGTCCTGGCTCTGGACGACGTGATCGGTAGCGAGTCCGTGCTCCGGTAGGACTCCGTCAGGTCTTTCCGCTGCCTGGAGTACCACCGACTCCACCCTCGCCCCGAACAGTTGGAAACAGCCGCCCACATCCTCGAACGCGCCTATGACCTGGGCGCCGGACGCCACCTGGCGATCGGCCTGTCCGAGACCGTCGTGGAGGCCACAGACGCTCTGGACAGGGACGGACAGCAGGAACGAGCAACGCGACTGCGCGAGGAGATCGTGCGATCGGCGCACTGCTTCATCGGCCTGGGCGACCAGCTCCCCGAACACGAAGTCGCCTACGGACACGCCATCGTCGCCCCGTCATTGAATCTGCTCATCGACGCCTGGCGCATCACCGACGACCCCCTGCTGGAGAAGGAGATCGCCGAGCGACTGCCCTGGCTGCCGGCCTTCAGCGGACGCCAGCCGCACATCCGCCTGCACGGTGTCGGCATCCGGCACTGGGACGGCTTCTGGTTCGGCCGGGGCCGGCTCTTCGGCGACCTGCGCCTTCGTCATGCCCAGCACCGTCGATAGGGTGCCTGCCGCCGGTTTCCCGCTTGTGCTTTCCGCTGCGTCAACTTCTACGGTCTTCTGCGGGGCCGGAGGGACCGGCCCGGCGATGGGAGGCAGGGCAATGGCCTGGTCGATCGCGGACGTGGCCCGGATGTCCGGGGTGACGTCCCGGACGCTGCGGCACTACGACGAGATCGGCCTGCTGCCGCCGGCGCGGATCGGGAGCAACGGGCACCGCTACTACGAGGAGGCCGACCTGCTGCGGTTGCAGCAGATCCTGCTGATGCGCGAGCTGGACGTGGGGCTGCGCGAGATCCGGGCGGTCCTGGAGAGCCGGATCGATCAAGTGGCCGTGCTGCGCGAGCACCACCGACGGCTGCTCGTGGAACGGGACCGGCTGGAGATGCTCGCCCGCACGGTCGGCCGCACCATCGCCGCACTCGAGGAGGACAGGGACAACAACGACATGGTGAAGATCAACAGGCCGGAGAACCTGTTCGAGGGCTTCGAGCCCTCCCGCCCCCGGATCGACGCCGAGGTCCGGGAGCGATGGCCTCAGGCGTGGGAGCAGTCCCAGCAGGCCGTGGAGAAGATGACCGCCGAGGACGCGGAGCAGTACCAGCGCGAGGTGACCGCGCACCTGATCCGCATGGCGGAGTTCATGGCGGCCGGCACACCGGTCGCCGATGTGGCGGTGCAGGCCGCGGTGGACGCCCAGTACCGGTTCGTGTGCCGGTACTGGAGCCCGAACGCGGCCGCCTTCAAGGGGATGGGCCAGTACTTCGCCGATGACCCGCAGTCCCGCGCGAACCTGGACAAGATCGCCGACGGGCTGGCCGACTACCAGCGCGATGCGATGGTCTGCTACGCCGATGCCCGGCTGAGCTGACCAGCGGATCCGCCCGCCGGGGTCTGCAGACCCCGGCGGCAACGACAAGCCCTCGTCCATCCTCTGCCGCGCTTCGCCCATTGCAGCCGTACTCCGCACCAGTCTCCGGGCCGTGGAACCCGGCGCAGCCGCAGCGACACGCGACGGCCCCACCCGCCCACCAGTGGAACAAACGGGGCGAAGCCACCGCCTCATCAAGCAGCGATCACTGCTGACGAATCGAGGTTGGTTCCGCCGGCTCCGCATCCGCTGGGAGATACGCGACGACATCCACGAAGCGTTCCTCAGCCTGGCCTGCAGCATCACCTGCCGGCGCCGACTGAAAAACCTCGCGCTTTGTTAGGAGTTCCAAGGACTCGCAGATCAATGGACCGTGGCTTTCCGCCCGGTGGTTCGTTGGTCAGGCATGGGTGGGTCGGACGAGCCACGGACAGTTCTGGCGGCGAAGTTTGCGGCGATTCTGCCGCATCTGGATGAGCGGCAGCGTCGTCTGTTGACAGGGGCGGAGGCTCGCTCGCTCGGTCATGGGGGGATCCGGGCGGTGGCCCGTGCCGCGGGTGTCCGGGAGGGCACGGTGTCGCTGGGTGTGCGCGAGCTCGCCTCCGGCCAGGCCCCGCTGGGCCGGGTCCGCCGGGTGGGCGGTGGTCGCAAGCGCCTGGTGGAGCGCGAGCCGGGTCTGCGTGAGGCGCTGTTGGCTCTGGTCGAGCCCGCCGCCGTCTGCCGACACGCACATCGAGTTCTGCACGGCCGGCGTAACCGACTGCGCCCACCGCCTGTGGAGTAGGCGGCCCCTTCAGCCTGCCAACTGCTGTAGCCATTCGCGCAGCAGAGCCGTCTCCGTGTCTCGCAGAGGTACCCCGGTGCTGAGCGCGGTCTCAAGTGCGGCATCGAGGGCGAGTGCGTGCGAGGCCAGGTCGGACCCGGATGAGGCGGGCGAGTCCGTGGTGACCGAGGCCATGACGGTGTCCCGCAGCCGCGCCGAAGTGGTCAGGTCCCGCTGCGAGGGCTCTTCGCCGATCAGCGCCAGCGTGGCACCCGTCGTCGCCGCATGGATGACGCGGGTCGCCTGCTCCACCGGAACCCGAAGGCGCCCGGCCTCGGCCGCGCGGCGCAGCAGTCTCATCAGCAGGGCGTGCGCCTCGTCCGCGGCCGGGGGCCGCTGCCCGGGCTGCACGGTGCCGTACATGAGCATGTAGAACGCGGGGTGCCGCAGTCCGAAGTCGACGTGCAGGTCCCAGCCGCGGTAGAGGTCGGCCACCGGGTCGTCCGGGGTCAGCGCCAGTGCCTCCCGTTTCTCGGCCAGGTACATCTCGAATCCGTAGGCGGCCAGCTCGGCCAGGAGTCCGTCCTTGTCGTCGAACATCCGGTAGAGCGCGGGGGCCGTGATCCCCGCGGCTGCGGCGACCGCGCGCGTGGAGACCGCTTCGCTGCCGCCCTCCTCCAAAAGCTTGGCGGCCACCTGCAGTACCTGGCGTCGCGCGGCGCGTCGTCCCTCGTTCATGGAACAACGATATCTCATCTTGCGTATCGCCGCCTTATCGGTGCTACTGTCTAAAGCGGAACGACGATCCATGCTGATGGTGGTCGGCGCCGGCCCGCGACACCCGGGCATGCCCCGCACCCCGGCCCGGGACGTCGGTCCCCACTCGTGGAGCAGTGCGGCCGACCGCCGCACCGGGCAGCTCATCGTCTGCCTGCACACCACCGAACACGCCGCCATCGCGGCAGGATAGGAACACCCGTGTCCGATATCTCGATCGTCATCGCGTCGCATTCCGGCTACGGCCACACCGCGCAGATCGCCACTGCCGTCGCCGACGGCGCGCGTTCCCTCGCCGGGACGCACGTCCACCGCGTGGACGTCGCCTCCCTCAGCGACGCCGACTGGGAACTGATGGACGCCGCGGACGCCATCATCTTCGGTACCCCCACCTACATGGGCACCGCGTCGGGGGTGTTCCACGCCTTCGCCGAGGCCACCAGCAAGCGGTGGATGACCCGCGCCTGGAGCGACAAGCTCGCGGCGGGATTCACCAATTCCGGCTCCATGAGCGGCGACAAACTGCACACCCTGCAGTACCTGGCGCTCCTGGCGGCCCAGCACGGAATGCTCTGGGTGAGCCTGAACCTCCTGCCGGGCTGGAACACCACCACATCCGGCCCCCAGGACGACAATCGCCTCGGTTTCTACCTCGGCGCCGGCGCACAGAGCTTCAACGACACCCCCGCCGTCCACGACGCAGACCTCAACACCGCCCGCCACCTCGGCCGGCGCGTCGCCGAGCACACCCGCATCCACCGCGCCGGACTGACCGCCGCAGCGCACTGACACAACGGTCCGCCAGAAAATGCCTTCCAGTTTCTTTCCGAGGAGTGAGTCATGCAGCACCGGACACTCGGAAGCCAGGGCCTTGAGGTCTCGGCGATCGGCTACGGCGCGATGGGCCTGACGATGGCCTACGGACCCACCGACGAGGAGGGCGGCGTCGCCGCCCTCCGCCGCGCGCACGACCTGGGCGTCACCTTCTTCGACACCGCCGAGATGTACGGCTGGGGCACCGGATCCAACGAGATCCTGGTCGGCAAGGCGGTCAGGGACTTCCGCGACGACGTGGTCCTGGCCACCAAGTTCGGCGTCGACATGTCGGTACCGCCCGAGCAGATCGGCGGCCCTCTCAACAGCCGGCCCGACAACATCCGCAAGGTCGCCGACAACAGCCTGCGCTACCTCGGCGTGGATCACATCGACGTCTTCTATCAGCACCGCGTCGACCCCGAGGTGCCCATCGAGGAGGTCGCAGGCACCGTCAAAGAACTGATCGACGCGGGCTGGGTGAAGTACTTCGGTCTCAGCGAGGCCGGGCCCGAGACGATCCGCAGGGCGCACGCCGTGCAGCCGGTCTCCGTCCTGCAGACCGAGTACTCCCTGTTCGAACGGGACGTCGAGCAGCTCTTCCCGGTCCTGGACGAACTCGGCATCGGCTTCGTCGCCTACTCGCCCCTCGGCCGCGGGTTCATCACCGGCACCGCCAAGCCCGCCGGCCGGTACGAAGGCAACGACATACGCAACGTCGACCCGCGCTGGCAGCCGGGCAACTTCGAGAAGAACGTCGAAGCCGTCGACCGGCTCGCCGAGCTCGCGGCGGCCAAGGGTGCCACCGTCTCCCAGCTCGCCCTGGCCTGGCTCCTGACCCGGGGCGAGCACATCGTGCCCATCCCCGGCACCCGCAGCCCGAAGCGCATCCAGGAAAACGTCGGCGCCGCCGACCTCACCCTCACCGACACCGACCTCAAGGCCATCGACGAGATCCTCCCCCACGGCGGCTTCGGCGCCCGCTACACCGAGGGGCACGTGCCCACCTGGATCTGAGACCCACCCTGGGACAGATGCACTCGGACACCGACGGCGGCACACGGGCCCGGCAAGGCCCGGATCACCGGAGCCTTGCGATGCCAGCCACGACGAGAGACGCCCGAAGCCGTTGGAGCCGGCTTCGGGCGTCTCTCGCCGACGGCGCCGAACACTCAGCTGGGCATAGTCGCGGTGGACTCAGGGAAACGCGGCCGGGACACTGTGATCGACAGCCCCGAGTCGAGCCGCTTGTCCATGTCGAGGCGGAAGATGCCGTAGGGGTTGACGTTCGACCAGAACAGCGCGGTCAGCCCGCGCCGGTCCTCGCCGCTGAGCCTCTTCGCCCACTCCGGCTCGGCCAGGACCTGTTGCAGCAGCAGCGTATTGATGTGGACGAGACTTGGCTGGAGGAGGTGCAGGGTGAGCATCGACGTCTCGGCGTGCTCCTTGTCCGGTCCGGTCAGGGCGCCGCCCTCGCCGTAGAGCGGCGCGGTGTTCGCCGAGTTCCAGTTCTCCACGACCTGGAGCCCGCCGTGGATCTCACGCCGCAGGCCGGGGCTGGCCAGGTAATCGCACGCGAAGATGGTGCGAACCGCGCGGCCGAGCTCTTCGAGCGCGGCGTAGGTGGGGTGCTCGGGGCCACCGCGGGTGAAGCGCCGCAGGACCTGTTCCGCCTCTGTGGTGCCCAGGCGCAGGGCGGTGGCGTACTTGACCATCCGGTCGTACTGCTGGGCGATCAGGTCCCACTTGACAGCCCGGGTCGTCAGCGAGGCGCCGAGCGCCGGCCAGCCGGGCGGGGTGTCGTCCGGGCGGTACATGCGGATGCTGCCGATGTTCTTCAGCCTCGGCAGCAGACGGAAGTTGAGCAGCTCGGTGAATGCGAACCCGACCACGCTCGCGCCGTGCGTGTCGACGTAGTCGGACTCGGTCTCGGCGTCTGTGCAGTGCCTCAACAGGCCCTCGATCATCGCCGCGACCTCGGACGACGAACAGGACTTCGGCTGGGAGTAGATGCAGACGTTCTTCTTCTCCACGTGCCAATAAATCATCACGCCGTTGCCGCCGTAGCGGGCGTGGTGCTCGGTCATGAAGTTCGAGGACCAGGACCCGAACTTCTTCGAGTCCGACGCGTACGAGGTGCCCTGTCCCCACCAGGCGGCATCCCGGGCGGCGAACGTGCCGTTCACGAGCCGGGTGACGGCCGCGCGGAGGTTGTCGACGGTGATGAAGTGCCGGCGCACGTGCCGCAGCGCGGCCTCGGTCTCGCCGTGCTCGCCGGTCGCCACGATCGCCCGGATGCCCATGTTGGTGCCCAGGGCGAACAGTGCGAGCAACAGGTGCCGCTGGAGGGTGGCGCGGTCGATGCGCTCGTACGCGGCGACCGAGGAGAACTCGTCGGTGAAGCCGGTGAGGAAGTCGGCGTTCTTCAGCACGTCCAGCAGGTCGAGCGCGCCCCACCGTCGTACGACCTCGTCCTTGAGGGCCTGAAGGCCGGTGGGCTCGTCCAGCGGTTCCAGCTTCGGCACGGTGATCCACGGCTCGCCCTTGCGGGTGGTGACCTTCACCCCGTCCGCCGAGCCGTCCGCGAGCGCCGCCGACAGCCGGTCCAGGCCGTCCGTCGTCCGGCGCTTCAGCCCGGTGACGAACTCCTTGGGATCCTCGGGCTGGCGGATCGCGGCGTAGTGCACGGTGCGGGCCGACTCGAAGTCGCCGGGCAGGTCGTCCTCCGGGATGCACCACCGTCTCCCGCCCTCGACGTAGATCTCCCGGCGCCGGATCGCGTCCCGCAGCGCCACCAGCACGCACAGCTCGTACGGGACGCGCTCGACCTTGCCCTTGTCGTCGACGACGGCCTCGCGCCAGTCCTTGCGCACCACGCCGTCCATCGGCACGACGTCGCCGGCGTCGTAGAAGCGCGTCTTGCCGTCGACGTCGGCGTACCTGGCCAGCAGCGCGAGCGCGTCCGTCACCGGCCGGTACGCGGTGTAGTTGCACTTGAAGCCCAGCGTGTTCAGTAGCGGCGGCAGCATCTGCCGGTAGTACGAGCTGTACGACGAGCGCAGCGTGGTGCGGACCTTGGCCCTGAACGCCTTCTCGTTCGCCTTCGCCTCCGCGACCAGGTCGCGCAGCGTCTTCTCACCCACCACCGGGTACAGCACCGCGCGTACGGTCCCCTCCGGCCGTCCCACCGCCGCATCCGCGAGGCGGAAGAGGATGCCCTCCTTGCCCCTCACCCTCTTCAGCTCCGCCGTCAGCTGCCGTTCCACCCGCCGCTCGGCACGAGCGTTGATCTTGTGGACCAGGGCAACGAGCAGTTCCACCAGGGCGTCGGTGATCTCCTTCGCCAAGTCCTCCACCGGCACCTTGACCACGTCGGCCACGTAGGCGACCGCGGCCTGCGGGAACTCCTCCAGGATCTGAGGAAACCGGCCCTCCGGCTCGAAGAACTTCAGCATCGGCACGAACCCGAGCCGCGTCGGGCCGGACTTGTTCGCGACCAGACCCCAATCACTGCCCACCGGCGTCCAACACGCCACCACGTCCTCGGGCGACCACTCCCTGCGCATGAACGGCCCCGCCCCTACGTCGACTACTCGTTCGGCCTGACGAACAGGCCGGGCACGAAGCAACGGCGCGGGGTGTGCCAAGGTGGGTGGGGACTCCACGCCCGCGGCGGTACCACTCTCGACACGACCCACTTCACCTCCAACGATCCCGCCTATGTCACACGAGACCGGATCAGGCATGAGAAGAGGCACCGATCCCAGTGGCTCCGGTACGGTCTGGGCTTCGGCATCCGCTACTGGCGCGCGGGAAGCAATCCCTGCCGCAACCGCTACGAACGCCAGGCGAACCTGAGATGGGGCGGATACCGTTGCTGAAACATCGCCGGGCCGCTGCTCCAGCTCTTGTCGCCGCCCTCGCTCTCCTCGAAGGAGGGTGCGGCCTCGCGCCGTCCGATCCGGCGGATCCCCCCGTGTTCGGTGCGCGCGTCGAGGGGGAGGGGATCAGCGTCAAGATCCCCCTCTGCTCGACAGACGAGATACGACGCGTGGAAGTCACGGACTTCGACGACACGAAGCACGAGAATCCGCCGATCCTTTGGTGGGCCTCCCAGCCGATGTCGCCGACGGCCGGCAAGGGAGTCGTCAAGCTCTGGTCCGGGGACGGGTTCGCACACCACGCTCCGAGGCCGAGCGTCGTACCTCGCAACCTCGACGTCAGCTACACCGATCCCTCGGGTGACGGACGCGACGACGTCCTGGATGTCCGACTGCTCTCCCGGGCGCGGCTGAAGGCCGGGGAGTACTGGACGAGCGACGGTCCGGAGACCGCCGAGCAGATCGACGGACAGCTCAACTGCCGGGAACCCGGCTGAGAGCGCGTGCCCGGCACCCCATGACAGCGGCAGGGCCCGTCACCGGCACAAGCGATGACGGGCTCTGCCCATGCGTCCCGGGCGTCAGGCCGTCGTGAACCACACCGTCGTGTCGGCCGGGATCTTCGCGTCCCCGTCGCCCTCCAGTACCTGGCCGCTGGCGAGCAGGACACGGCCGTACGCCGGAGTCGTCACCGATTCCGGCGTCGTGTCGGCCACGCACACGAAGTCGCCGCGGCGGAAGGCCAGGACGCCCTCCGGGCGCCGAGCCACTCGACCGCGTCGCCGGCGCCGAGGTCCGGGTGTTCGCGGGGTGGCGAGGGCCGCGCGGTACAGCTCCAGGGTCTAGGTCGTTTCTGATGGCTCTTGTCCGGCGCGGTGGACCAAGCTCTGGGCCGGTCAGGCGTTGGTCATGGTGCGGCGACATGAACTGACCGACGAGCAGTGGCAGACGATCGCGCCCTTGCTGCCGGCCAACGGTCGGCCCGGTGGGCAGTGGTCCGATCACCGGACGGTGGTCAACGGGGTGCTCTTCAGGGCCCGGACGGG
>NZ_BMVU01000065.1 GCF_014650875.1 Streptomyces minutiscleroticus | reverse complement strand
GCCGAGCGCGACGGCACCTACGACGACCTCGTCGCACAGCGCTCCCAGGCCCTGGCCATGCTTCCCGGCCGCCAAGGCTGACACCCTTCCCGGCCCGCCATCGACGGCTTCCTCACCCGTCGCCCCTGAGCAGCCACGTGCCCTGGACGAGGACCCCGCCCTCGAACGGCCCCGTCCAGGCGACCCGCTCCGCCGGACGACGACGGTTCAGCGGCGGACGCCTCCGAGGCGAGCGTACTGACGAGCCCCGGGTGTGTTCCGCGGCGAGCAGCCGGTAGCGGCCGAGCAGGGCCTCGCCGTCCGCCAGCCAGTCGGCATCCGGAACGCGTTCCAGGACCCGTCCGTCCCGCGCCGTCCGCAGCCAGTGGACGAGCAGCTCGTCGCCGAACGGCTGCCATACGGCGAGTGCCCCGCGCTGCGTCTCGACGGCCGTGTCGGGCCGTCGTCGTGTCAAGGTGCCGACGGTCTCGGAGACGGTGTAGCGGTGGACGGTCGCGGTGGCGTCCGGCGCGGGCTCGCCGGTCGGGCGGGGCAGGAAGCGCAGCCGACCGGCGAACGGCTCCAGGTCGGCGACGAGGCCGAGCGCCGCGTCGGTCTCCCCGTGCCGGACCAGCCAGGCCACGGTGAGCAGCGCGACCTCCTCGGGCACGCCGATCTCGTAGTGGCCGCTGTCCAGCCGGGCCCACAGCCAGGCGAGTCCGGGCTCGGTGAGGCAGTGCGCGAAGAGCGCGCGCCGCTCAGCGGGCACCCCGAAACTCCGCGCAGCCTCGGTCTCGTACGCCTGGAGCGGACCACCTGCGCCGGCGGTCCCGGTGGCGAAGCCGCCCTGCAACACCTCGAGAGTCACCCAGGGCGGAAGCCCGTCCACGGGCGTCCGCAGGGCGGCCGCGGAGCTCCGGTGTCGTGGAGGACCACGTCGACCGGATCAAGATGCTCGGCCGCCGGAATGCTCGGTCGCGCAGGAGGCGGGCTCCTCCGCAAACACGTCCTGCTCGCCGAGTCACCGTGTCGGCGGGCCTGGTCCGACTACATGTGTTCGTCGTCGACCCTGCGGGGCATCACGCCGAGGATCAGATGGGCGAGGGCGTGCGGCATCGGCCCGAAGGTGGCGACCCAGGTCTCGACGAGGCAGATCTCACTGTCCTCGTCGATCCCCAGGAAGAACCGGCCGTGATCGAGCTCGCCGAGCGGGAAGAGACGCCTCCCCAGAACCTCGCTCCACTCGGAGAACCGGTCGTCCTCGCCCGCAGCCGGCTCCGGGTCCAGTGCGAATGGTTCCCGGGCGCGGTTGATCCCCGGCCCCCTGAAGGGCACGGTCAGCCCCCCGAACTCCTGGAGAAACGTCTCCGCGGCGTCGTGCATGACGATGCCGACCGCTTCGAACGTGGACCGCCACCCGGCCGTGTCGACCCGCCTGCCCGCCGTCCACCCCGAAGCCTCCAGGACCTCGAGCACCTCCGGCGACCATTCGCCCATGACGGACCCGACCCCTTCGATGCGAAGTATGGATAAGCGCGGCATCGGCGCCCTCGCGCCACGAGAAGCGCGATGATCATTCCACCTCAAGGTCCCGAACAGCGTCACCGTCCGGCGGCAGCACTGCGTGCCGGCACCGGGCGGTGTCGTCTTCGAACAACAAGTGGTGTGAGATCCCACGGACGAAGCGAGAGTGTGATCGCCCGTCTGCGGGGCCTGATGCAGACGGCGGGGCAGGCAGGGGCGATGACGGACCGGAGTCGGACGAATGCCGGCGCGAGCCGCTACCCGGCCACCGCCCCGAACTGCAACGACGCAGCCGATCTCCAACCGAAGGGTTCGGAGGACGTGCTCGCACGCTGCCCGTCAGTGGGCCGAAGTGCTCGGCTGCTGGGTCGGAAATGCTGGTCAGTTCTTCTTCGGCCGCGGGGTGGGTGGCGACAGCAGCACGCTGCCACAGCCGCCCGCGAGCGCGATGGCTCCGCACTCGCGGGAGTCACGGAAGACTCCGTCGGCCTCGACCGGGTTCAGTGCCGACTCGATGTCGACGTCCGTGACGTCCTGGACGATCTGCCCCGAAGCAGCCATGATATCTCCTCTTTTCTGGACGAACGGGTTGTTCTCCATGTCGCAGTGCACCTTATGAATCCCGGGGGCGCAAAAGGATCACTTGGTGCCCGTCCGCCAGGCGGACCGGAAGCTCGGTAAACGCACTGCATTCTCCTGGTGTATCTGATAGCAGGGTTCCGTCAGGGGTCGTCCTGCAACCGTGTGATCCTGCATGCGAGCCCGTCACCGGCGTTTCCGAAAACCGCTCGGCGACGGGAACGCCCGACAGCGGAAAACGAGGGCGCCGGGCGATGTCAGGCGCTGCCGAGTCGGTCGCCGCAGCGCCTGATGCACGCACAGCGCTGCGGGCATCGGCCATACGGCCGACGTCCGGTCGATGGAGTGCTGACCACTCGTGAGGCAGGGCCAAGTGGCGTCAACCGTACGGGCGTACGGCCCGGCTGCTGCACATGCGCGGCCCCGCCTCATGCCGGCTCTCGGCCGCCGACCGCGGACGTCCGGCCATGTGCCGGACGATGAGCGCAGGCTTGCAGGGCACCCGCCTGGCATCAAGGAACATGCGCACGGTCCTCGTGTCCACACGGGGCGAATAAAAAGCGGTAAACCCTATTCCTCGGAAAACGCTGAACTGCATTGGCAGATGCCCGGTACAGCCTTTTCTTCGGTCGTACCGGGCATCCGGACATCGCTGTGTTCAGCGTCAGGCCGTCACCCTCACCTTCTCCTCGAGAATGCTGTCCTGTGGGCCGGCTTTCCACTACCGTCGGCCGCAGTGGCGCGCCCCGTAGGGCAATGGCGCAGTCTCCTTCAGGACCGCTGACGCATATCGTGTCCCTCTCCTCCAATAGCGCGAAACATGATGGGCGCGGATATACCGATCCATGAGGTTGGTACCTCACGCGCCCGGGGCGCCCTCATGTCGGACGGCGACGAGGTCGCCTGCGACAGGACGCCAGGCGCCCTGCCCGCTGGTCAGGGGTACGAGAACGGCTGCGACACCGGCGAGTCCCTGGAGTGCGCCGGTGATGACGCACCGGCGGCCGTCCAGGTGGGGCGAACTCCTCCGAGCGCACCGACCGCGTCGGCCGCCGGTGCGCGAGGACGCGGTTGCAGCGCAGGAAGGACGCTTTGCCGTCGGGGCGGCGGGTGCGGCGTGGGCGTCCTGCCACTGTCGGCCGGCTGGACGGCCGCCGCACCGGCGTGTCGATCGACGCCCTGAGTGGCTTGGCAGGGCGTTCCCGGTGAGCAGGGCCGGGGTGCGCGGGGAGCGGCCCGGTTCTCGGGCAGGGCACTCCGATGCGCCGTGGCACGCCGATCCTTGCGCACGTCCCGAAGGCCCACGGAGTCATGGACGAGGCAGTGACCCAGGCGCGTAGCGGGAGTGGATCAGGACACTCGTTCAGGCCCTGGCATGCCTCATGTGATGCTGACGTCTTGACTTTCTCCCCCTCCTGAGGGGAGGGGGATTCCTACGGCTCGCGCCGCAGGGGTTTCTGCTTCGTCGCCGACCGCCCGCCCGGAGTGCTCCGTTGAGGTCTTACACCAGCTCCACAGACGGACGCCGTCAGCCCGACGGCCAGAATGTTCTTCGCCGCGTTCACGTCCCGGTCGTGCACCGCCCCGCACCCGCACACCCACTCGCGAACGCTCAGCGGCATGGTGTTCTGCATGGTGCCGCAGGCGGAGCAGAGTTTGGAGGAGGGGAAGAAGCGGTCGACCGCGATCACGTCGCGGCCGTACCAGGCGGCCTTGTACTCCAGCATGCGGCGGAACTCCGCCCAGGCCGCATCACTGATCGCACGGGCCAGGGTGTGGTTCTTCACCAGGTTCCGAACAGCGAGGTCCTCGATCACGATCGTTTGGTTGTCACGAACGAGCCGAGTGGTCAGCTGGTGCAGATGATCGCGCCGGCGGTCGACGATGCGGGCGTAGACCTTGGCGACCTTCCGCCGCGCCTTGGCCCGGTTGGCGCCGTCGCCCCTGGCCTTGCGGGCCAGGTTGCGCTGGGCCCTGGCCAGCCGGGCCCGGTCGCGGCGCTCGTGCCGGGGATTGGCGACCTTCTCACCCGTGGACAGGGTCAGCAGGTGATCGAGTCCGACGTCGACACCCACGCACGTGTCGGTGGCGGGCAGCGGCTGGACGCAGGGGTCCTCGCACAGCAGCGAGACGAACCAGCGGCCCGCCGCGTCCTGCGACACGGTCACCGTGGACGGCTTCGCCCCCGCGGGCAGCGGGCGCGACCAGACGATGGCCAGCGGCTGCGCCGTCTTCGCCAGGGTCAGCTTTCCGTCCCGGAACCGGAACGCACGGGCGGTGTACTCCGCCGACCTGCGCGACCTCTTCTTCGACGTGAACCGCGGATACCGCGCCCGCTTGCCGAAGAAGTGCGTGAACGCCGTCTGCAGATGCCGCAAGGCCTGCTGCAGCGGCACCGAGGACACCTCGTTGAGAAACGCCAGTTCCTCGGTCTTCTTCCACGCCGTCAGCATCGCCGACGTCGCGTTGTAATTCACCCGCTCCTGTCGCGCCCACGCCTCGGTGCGGGCGGCCAGCGCCAGGTTGTAGACCTTGCGGACGCAGCCGAACGTGCGCGACAACTCCGCCGCCTGCTCGTCCGTGGGATGGAAGCGGTACCGAAAGGCCCGCTTCACCTGCGCCGTGGCCATACCCACAAGCTAGCGGGATGACGATTGAAGGCCAAACCTGCGGGTCAGAGCACGGTCTTTCGCCCCGGCGGCGAAACCCCGCTTTCCGCCCTGCTCCGCAGGTGTTTCGTTTCCTCCCCCGGCTGAAGCCGGGGGTATCCACGAAAGGAATCCGATGACTGATCACCGCGAGGTCGCCGTCGTCCGCTGGCCGGGCCGGGGCTCTTCCGCCCGGAATGGGCCGGCCGAGCTGCTGGAGGCCTACCACCTGCAGACACAGGCCGAGAAAGGCGAGACCGTCGCCGGTGTGGACGAGCTGCCGAACCGCTACCGGGCAGAGATCCTGGATCCACGGGTCGCGTTCGCCGATGATGTCGTGCTGCTGGCGCTGAGCGGGGACACCGCGGTGGGCTGCCTGGTGGTGACCGCCCCCGTCAACGGACGATCCGAACTCAAGAGGCTCTGGACGGCCCCGGCGTTCCGTGGGTCGGGTGTCGCGTCCGGCCTGGTCGGTGCCGCCCTCGCGCATGCTGCGGAAAGCGGCGTCAGTGCGGTGCGGTTGTCGGTGTGGAGGTGGCGGGCAGGCGCGATAGCCCTGTACGAGCGGCTCGGATTCACCGTCACCGAGTCATGGGACGAGCGGGACCGGCTGGTCTGTATGGAGCGCGCTGTGTGAGCGGCCGCAGCCGCTCGTCGACGGCTGCGACGGGGACGGCCGCCCCGTGGCGGACCACGAGTCCGTCGTGGCGTGTCACCACGGCGCGGTGCCCTTTGAGACGGTCGGTGCCGTACTCCGCCGCGTGATGCTCACGGTAGTCGGCCGGGTCGACCTTCGACGGTCGGCCCGGCAGCGGCACGGCAGGGGCTGTGGTCGCACGGTCCGGGGACCGTGTCAGAGGTGCGTTCCCGCAGGGTGCTCGTCGAGGGGCCTCAAGCGCCCCACGGTTGGTTCGAAAACCTTTGTCAGCTCTTCTTCGGTCGCGGGGTGGGAGGTGACAGCAGCACGCTGCCGGAGCCGCCCGCGAGCGCGAGGGCCGCGCACTGGCGGGAGTCGCGGAAGACGCCGTCAGCCTCGGGAGGGCTCAGTTCCGCTTCGATGTCGATGTTGACGTCCGCGACGTCCTGGACCTTTTGTTCGGCGATGGTCATGACATCGACCTCTTTCCGGGAGAAATGGTATTTTCCCTCCCTTCCAGTGCACCTCTCGGGCCCCGAAAACGCAAGTGTCCCACTGAGACCGACCGGCCAAGCGGAGTGCGGAAACGGTGAGTTGCCCGCAGGACTTCTCCAAGATCCTCTTTTCTTGCTCGGACGGGTGGTGAAGGGCCGAGTCTCGGTCGGCTTGTCATGCGCCGACAATGAACGGCGGCCCGCCTCGACACCGAGCGGCCGCGAGTGCGGCTGCTGTCCCACCATGTGCCGCGCACTCGTCGCCTGAGCCCGCCCGTCTGCTCGCCGTCGGCCACGAGTGGACAGGCGCTGGTCACGAGGGTGGGAAGAGGTGCGGCCGGGCAGGAAGGCAGCCGTTTCCGCACCGTAAGGGAAGGGGGTGAAAGGCGAGGGCCCAAGGCATGCGCCGCTTCAGGCCCTCGCTGGTCGCGCACCCGTATGAGCTCGGACGGGGTCCCGACACGCGACGCTTGCTCCAACGCCCCCTTCCCGCGATGGGTCACGCCGGCCGGGAGCGCGGTCCCGGGCGCGCGCCCTCGTGCACGCTGGCGCGCCGGTGAGTGTCAGAGGGGAATGCCATCATCGGCCCATGACCGTGACTCCCGTGGCGGATTCCTGGCGGCGGATCGATTCCTGGCTCGCCGCGCACGCTCGCCTCCCCGCGTCCGGGGGCCTCGCAGGAGGCCACCCGTGCTGCGGCCGCCGAGCTGGGGGTGGAGTTCCCCGCTGAGCTGGTCGCGTCCTTGCGGCAGCACGACGGTGCCCTCCTCGGCGAGGGGAGCTTCACCTTTCCCGGCTACGAGCCGCTGTCCCTCGCCTCGCTCGTGAAGGACGACCGGATGCGCCGCGAGGTGTGGGGCAGGCACGGTGAGGAGATGCCGTTCGAGGGCTACTGGCACCATCAGTACGTCACCCTCGCCCGCAGCGGCCGCACGGATGCGCTCGTCCTGGACTGCCGCGAAGGCGAGTCGTTCGGGGCGGTGGGGGTGCACATCAAGGGCGAGGGGACGGAGTTCGGGCAGTGGCCGGGCCTTGCTGCTCTCCTGCAGGGGCTCGCGGACTGTCTGGAGCACGGAAGCGTCCTGGAGCTGGACGGACGTCATGTACCGATCGTCGAGCAGGAGATGCTGCTGTGGGAAAGGGTCCACGAGCCGCGCCCGGCGCCCCGGTCCGTGCTCGATCTGGCGGCCGCTGTCCCGCCGCCGGCCGTGACCTCGCCGCACGACACGTCCGGCGATGCCGCGGCGGAGGACATGTGGGCAAGCGGGTACGACGCGTTCTGCCTCGTCTTCGTACACGCTGTGGACGAGGGCGAACTGCTGCGCCGATACGGGGCGCTGCCCGCCACCCGGCACCGGCGGTCACGGCAGCAGGCACACGCGGAGGCGCGTACGGACATGACGCAGAACCGCGCGGGGCTTTTCCCGGTGGTCCGTGTGGGTGTCCGCGGCGAGTGGGCGTTCGGGATCGAGGAAGGACACCGCCAGGGCGTACGGAGCGAGGTCCTGCGTCGTGTCTCCCACGGCACCCGCGCGGTGGCCGTCGGCTTCTTCCACGGCACCACCACGATGTCCTTCTTCGACCACGGCGAACTGGTCACGGTCTATGACACCGGGCGCGCCTTCCGGCTGGACGGCGAGCGCGACCCGTTCGAGATCGTCCCCGGGCTGCCGCCGCACGACGAATCGGCGCTGCGGCATCGGGGCGGGGGCCTCCTGCTGCCGCCGGGGCCGGAACGGCCCACACCTGCACAGCAGCGGACGAAGCTGCGGGAGGTGCGCGACGCGGTCTTCCTCCACTTCGGCATCGACCTGCCACCGGACGCCCTGACGGGGGAACTCGACAGCGCGCACCTGCTTCCCGTCCTTCCGGACGGCCGTCGCCCGGTGCCCGTGCCGAACACGCTGTCCTCCCTGGTCGACGCGGCACCACCCGTTCGCCTGCGTCGCGTTCTCGCCGCGCAGACGGCAAGCCTGGCCGCCGAGACCGGCCTCGACGGCTACGGCGAGATCGCTGACGTACTGCCACAGGTGGGGCAGGAGGCAGGCCCCGACTTCACGGATGATTCCGGGCTCGGTCTGCGGCTGCGCCGCACAGTCGCAGAGGCCGAGGCGGCGCGGGGTCCGCTGCGGGACGCCGAGGGACGACCGCTGATCGACCACCAGGAAGTTCTGGCCTGGCAGGATCGTGCGGAGGCAGCGCTCGCCCTGGCCGACGCGCTCACCCGGCCGCCCCAGGAGTCACTCGGCTGGATCCTCCACCTGCGCCAGGACCCGCACTGGCGGCAAGAGGTGCGAAGGCAGCTGACGGACGACAGCCCCGCCCCGGACCGAACCTCGCGGTCAAGCCACTGACCTGGGTAGTTCTCCACGACCTACCGAGGCCGTCACAGCCGCGTTCGTCCGGGCCGCAGTCCACGGCCCCGGCCACCCGAACGAACCGACCGCCCCGCACACACGATGGAGGCCAGCGGACGGCTCTCACTCAGAACCTCCATGCTGAGACGTACACGTATCAACGAGGTACTTCTGATTATTGAGCGTCTTGCGGCATGTTCATACGGTCGAAGCATGCAGACAATCACCTTGGGAGACTTCGAGATCACCCGTGTCACCGAGTGGCACGGCCGTTTCGCGCCGGTCGGCGTGCTGTTCCCCTCCATCCCCGCCGACGCCTGGCAAGAACACCGGGCCTGGCTGGACCCGCACTTCTGGGATGCCGCGACCGGCGACTACCAGGCCCACATGCAGACCTGGGTGCTGCGAGGGCGGGGCCGCACGATCCTGGTGGACACCGGGCTGGGCAACGACAAGCCGCGCGGCCACGGCCTGCTGGCCAACCGCGACGGCGACTTCCTGCACCGGCTCGCCGCGATCGGCGTGCGGCCCGAAGACGTGGACACGGTCGTCAACACCCATCTGCACACCGACCACGTCGGGTGGAACACCCGGCTGGAGAACGGAGAGTGGGCACCGACGTTCCCCAACGCCCGGTACCTGATGCACAAGGCCGACTTCGACTACTGGAACCCTGTCAACAACATCCCCCGCAAGTCGGACTTCGGCGACCCCGCCGACAGCAGGGCGTGCTTCGACGACAGCGTGCTCCCCGTTCACCGGGCCGGCCAGGCCCTGCTGTGGGAAGGCACCGAGCACCCCATCGACGCCGGACTGTCCCTCCACCTCGCTCCCGGGCACACCCCCGGTTCCACGGTGCTCAAGCTGCGCTCCGGCACGGATCGCGCCTTCTTCGTCGGGGACCTCGTCCACACGCCGCTGCAGTTCCTCACGCCCGACCACGACACCTGCCTGAGCGAAGACCGGCGTCAGGCGGCCAGGAGCCGCCGCCGCATGATGGAGGAGGCCGCCGACACCAACGCCCTCATCGTCCCGGCCCATCTGGGCGGCGCCGGAGCGGCCGAAGTCGCCCGCGAGGGAGAGGGCTTCGCCATCAAGAAGTGGGCGCCCCTGACCGCACCGGCGGCGAAGGACTGACGCCCGCCGCGCCCGGGGCCGCGCCGCCGGGCCGACACACCCCGTGGGGCGCCGCCACGGGCGGTGCCTCCGGCGGGCGCCCGCTCGGGGGCCTGCCCCCTGTCCCACCCGCCGCTTCCCGGAAGGGGCGACATGTCCCTGGCGCCACGGCCGTGCCCGGCCGCCTGGTCCGCACCACCTGACCCGTCACGACCACTCGTCATCCGGTGACAAGACGATGAACGCCGTCTCGTGCCCGGTCCCTGATCGGCCGAATACGCTGAGGGACGTGGACGTGCTCAGCGATGTCATCGCCTCCCTCCGCTCAGGCCGCCCCTTCGCCAACCGAGAAGATCGCGCGGGTACCTGGCACACCCCCTTCGCACCTTTCGCCGGAGCGGGATTCCACATCGTGCTGAGCGGATCGTGCAGACTGCTGGCACCCGACGGCTCGTCCCGGACCCTGAACGTCGGCGACGTGGTACTCACCCCGCACGGCACACAGCACGCCCTGGAGGACCCCGGCCACGCCGACGCGGACGCCGACAGCCCCACCTCCCTGCTGTGCGGCGCCTACCGGCTGGATCGGACGCAGTCCCACCCCCTCCTGGCCACCCTGCCGGACGTCATCCACCTGCGATCGCAGTTCGGGCGCCATCCCGCACTGCGCTCCGCCGTCTCCCTGCTCGGCAACGAACTGCGAAACCCGCAGCAGGGATCCGTCTCCGCCCTGTCCACACTGCTCGACCTGCTGCTGATCTACATACTGCGGGCCTGGTTCGAGGACGAGTCCGACCGCGGCGCGCCCGGCTGGTCCGCAGCGCTGGCCGATCCCGTCGTCAGCGCCGCTCTCAGCGCCATGCACGAGGACCCGGCCCGCGCCTGGACCGTCGAGGAACTGGGCAAGGAGGCCAACCTGTCCCGGGCGGCCTTCGCGCGCCGGTTCACCGGTCTGGTGGGGGAACCGCCGATGTCCTATCTGACCTGGTGGAGGCTGAGCGTCGCCGCCCGCCTGCTCAAGGAGAGCGGCACATCCCTCAAGTCCGTCGCGCAGAGCGTCGGGTACGGCTCGCAGTACGCCTTCGCCAACGCCTTCAAACGCGCGCACGGCATCTCTCCCGGTCGCTACCGGCTGGCGCACACCGGCGGCCGGCAGCCGAGCCAGTAGTCCTCGAAGCCACCGTTCGCCATCACCGTGCGGAGTGGGAGGACGGTTTCGACGCCGGCAAGGCCCCGACGGGCGGCGGTGGCGTCGAGGCCGTCGGCGGTCAGGTGGCGGCAGGCGTCTTCGACGGCGCCGACGGGGCAGTGGCGGCGGGCCGGTTCCGTACGGTCACCGCGGGGGTGCCGGAGCGGACGACGGTGATCGCTCCCGGACTTCCGCGCGTGCCCCGGGCAGGCCCGCAGGGCAGGTGCTCTTTCGCCGGTCAGCGCGCTGATGCACGAGCGCGGGCGGACCGCTTCCGCCGATGTGACCGCGAACGACGGCACACCGCCCTCTCAGCTCTGGTGCAGGGCGTGGGCGAGACCGTCGTCGATGCTGGTCTGGAGACCGGTGCGGTAGGCGGCCTCGTACGCGGCGTCCCCGATGGCCTCCCGCGCCTGCCGCTCACAGTCCGTGCGGGCGGCGATGAGGTGGGGCATGCCCATCTGGGGGCGGCCGAGGGTGTCCCAGATCTGCTGGGCCGTGCCGAGCAGCCGGGCCGCCCGCTCGCCGTGGCCGCTGTCCGCGGTCACGGAGGCCAGCAGGTCGGCGGCTGTGGCGGTACCGAGGCTGTCGTGGAGCAGGGCCTTGCTCTCCAGGGCGGCGCGGGCGTGCACGGCGGCCTCCTCCGGTCTGCCGAGGCCGCGTTCCGCCAGCCCGTGGATGTAGTCGGCCCAGGCGCGGGCCCACCGTTCGCCCCGCCGGCCGCACTCCGTGCGCAAGGCGTCGGCCGCCGCGGCGGCGTCCGCGAACTCCCCCAGAGCGACATGGACGAACCCCCGGGTCGCCCAGACCATCAAGCGCGCCCCGGCGTAGGCGCTGCTGTGGGCCCGGGTGTAGTCCGTGGCGTCGAACACCGCGGCGGCCTCCGCGGGCTGTCCGTGCAGCAGCAGGCCGAGGCCGTCGAGGTAGGCGGCGGCGGTCAGCATGGCCGGGCTGCCCGCCGCCTCGGCGCAGACGCGGAACTCCTTGCCCAGCCGCGTGGTCGTGTGGGCGTCGCCCTGGGCGACGGCGGCCACACCGCAGGCCCAGACCGCCCTGCTGCGGGCCGGGCCGGGGTCTGTCCACCGGGCCAGGGCCCGGTCCAGGTAGTGGCGGCCCGCCCGGGCGTACCCGCAGGCGAACCAGGAGAACCACAGCGCCCCGCCCAGTTCCAACGCGGCCTGCTCCTCGCCCTCGGTCAGGCAGTGGTCCAGGGCGGCGCGGAAGTTGGCGTGGTCGACGACCGCGCGCCAGCACCAGGCCACCTGATGCGGGCCGACCCACTCGGCGTCGGCCCGCCGGGCCAGGGCCAGGAAGTGGTCGCGGTGGCGACGGGCGATGGCCCCCGCCTCGCCCAGTCCGGCCAGCCAGTCGGCTCCGAACTCGCGCACCGTGTCCAGCATCGCGTACCGTACCGCCCCCGTCACGTGCGCCCGCCGCTGCAGCAGCGACTTGGCCACCAGGCCGTCCAGCAGCCGGGGCACCTCCTCGGCGGACAGCGGCCCGCCGGCGCACACCGCCTGCGCCGCCTCGCGGTCGCAGCCCCCGGCGAAGACCGACAGCCGGGCCCACAGCAGCCGTTCCAGCGGGGCACACAGCTCATGGCTCCAGCCGATGGTGGTGCGCAGCGCCTGGTGCCGCGGCTCGCCGTCGCCGTACGCCTCGGGATCGGCGGCGAGCACCTCGAAACGGCTGTGGAGGTCGGCGCGGAGCTGGTCCAGGGTCAGCTCGGGCAGCCGGGCGGCGGCCAGCTCGATGGCGAGCGGAAGGCCCTCCAGCCGGACACAGATCTCCGCCACCACCGCGCGGGCCGCGGCGTCGGTGGCCAGGCCGGGCGCGGCGTCGGCGGCCCGCTGGAGGAACAGCGCCACCGCATCCTCCTCCTGTCCGGGCCCGCCCTGCGGTCGGCCGGGCCTGGGAACGGGCAGCGGGGGTACCGTCATCACGCGTTCGTCCCGGGCGCTCAGCGGCTGGCGGCTGGTGGCCAGGATGCGCAGTCCCGGGGCGGCGGACAACAGGTCCCCGACGAGGTCGGCGCAGGGAGCGGTGAGGTGTTCGCAGCAGTCCAGGAGGAGCAGCAGACGCTTGTCGGCCAGCCACTCGGCCACCACCTCGGTGGCCGGACGGGTGGTCTGGTCCGCCAGCCGCAGTGCCTCCATGACGATCAGGGCGAGCAGCTCGGTGTCGTGCCGGCCGGTGCGGGGCACCGGGGAGAGTTCCACCAGCCACACTCCGTCGGGGAAGGTGGCGCGCAGCCCGGCCGCGGCGCGCAGGGCGAGTCGGGTCTTGCCCACTCCGCCCACCCCGGTCAGCGTGACCAGCCGGGTCTCCTGAAGCGCGCAGCCCGCCCTGATCAGCTCGGCCCGGCGGCCGACGAAGCCGGTGGTCTCCTCCGGCACCTCGCCCGCCGGCCAGTCCCCCCTGTAGAACTCCACCCCTGCTGCCTCTCCTTCGCCTCGGCTCTCTCCCGTCTCCCCGCGTCGGACAGCGGGGCCCACCACCCAAGGCGCCCGGCCTGGCCGCGAAGCAACGGCGGGTGGAGGGGAAGCGCGACACCGCCGTGCGCCGATGGACGAGCCCCTGGCGGGCAGGCACGCCTTACGGTCCCATCACAGGACCCCGAGTGACGTCAAAACAAAGGGACATCACAAACCCGGTCGGATAGTGACACCCACAGTCGCTTCGAAACGGCTCCCGAAGGCACGTACAGGGAGTGCCATGGAAGCGGGCCGGTGGTGCGGAAACGGGTTGTCGGCGGAGGCGTGAGGGCTGTGAGGGACGACAACGACAGTGCGGCCTCGCGGCCGGGGCCGCCTGCGGGTTCACCCGGTCGGCCGCGTATGAGGCGACGCGGAGGGGAGAGACGGCAGGGGCGCGACGCTGTTCTCCTGTGCCGTGTGCGCGTGGTGGTGCGCCGTGGCCGGTCTGGCGAAGGGCCGGCCACGGCACCGCAGGCCAGGACTGCACGCTGCTGCGTTCTTGTCCCTCTCCCTGTTCCTGTCCCCGCCCGGCCGGGCGCGGTGGCCCCGGAGGCGGCAGGTGTTGCCGCGCAGGCGCGGCCCGTGCGGCGGCCCCGGTGGCCGGTGCGACTGTCGCTGTCCGCCCGGCGGCCGGCCGGGCCGCGATCACCGGGGACGTCCCGCGCCGCAAGTGCGCGGCACGGCGGCCGCGCGGCAGCGGCGACGGCCGTGTGCGCCATGCGGGAGCAGGCTCCCTCTTTCGGGCGGGCGCGCTCTCCGGCCTTCCGGGCGGGCGCGCTCCCCGGCACCTGTGCCGAACAACGGCGAAAGGCACCGCACCGTGGGAAACATCTTCGGGACCGGTTCGGGCCCGGATGCCGGCGAACCAGACACTTGCGGTCACCGTGGCCTTGACGCGGTGGGCCGGCTCTAGATTGGGGGCATGGACGCCAGCGCTTGTGCCCGGCCGGTTTCGGCTCTGCGCGTGTCCGACGGAGACCATGCCTGTCTGGCGTTCGACGACCACGCCAGTCGTTGGCAGGTGCGGGCCGCCTACATCGAGCAGGGCCTGGCGCGCGGTGAGCAGGTGGTGCTGTTCACCGATCCGGCCACCACGGTCCGTGGCGGCGCGGCTGGAGGCGTGCGGGTCGGCCGTCGACTCCGGGCTCGCGGCCGGGCAACTGCTCCTGTGCACGGAGATCGCAGGGTTCGATCCGTCGTGCGGTCTGGACCCCGACGCCCGTATCCGGTTCTGGCTGGAGCTGGCGACGAGGGCCAGGGCGCAGGGCTTCACGGGGGTGCGCATCGTGGCCGACATGGGGTGGGCCGCCGGATCCGGTGTCGATCACGACGTGCTGGTGGAGTACGAGAGCCGGCTGTCGACGGTGCTCGCCGACCTCAACCTCACCGCCGTGTGCGAGTACGACCAGCGCCTCTTCGACGAGCGACTGCTGCAGCGCATCGGCCGGGCTCATCCCAAGAAGGTGCTGCCCCGGCTGGACGCGCTGGAGTTCACCCGGGTCGGCACCGAGCTGTGGGCCGCCGGTGAGGCCGACCTCGCCACGCGTGACGAGTTCGACGCGGTCCTTGCCGACGCCCTGGCCGGCCCGGACCGCATCACCGTTCTGGACCTGTGCGAGCTGTGCTTCATGGACGGGCACAGCGCACGCACGATCGTGCGGCTCGCCCGCCGGCGTCCGGCCGGCCGGCTCCTGACCGTTCGCTGCCTGCCGATACAGAACCAGCTGCTGCGGTTGTGCAACGCCTCGGCAGTGCCGCACCTGGTGGTGCAGGAGGAGTGCTTCGCACAGTGATCCGTGACCGCGACCGTGACGTCGACATCGAGGACAGCCCCAGCTCCATGGAGGACCACCACATCACCGCAGCACCGAAGGAGCACGTCAACGGCACTATCGTCCCCCGGGCGGGCCACATGGTCCTCAAAACCCCGTTCGCAGCCTCCGACCTCGGGGAGCTGCGACGCCAAGTCGCCCGCCACGCCGGGGCAGCCGGTCTGCGCCCTGCCCGGCTCGCGGAGTTCGTGCTGGCGGTGAACGAGATCGCGACCAACGCCATCGTGCACGGCGGCGGCCGAGGCCACCTCGAGCTGGACCGGACAGGCACCGGACTGCGCTGCACCATCGTCGATCAGGGCCCGGGGCCGGCTCGTCCGGACACCTGCGCGCACCACTCGCCGGACGGAGAAGAGAGCGGTCGTGGACTGCGCCTGGCCCGGGCGTTCGTGGACGATCTCACCCTCACGAACGGCACGGCCGGAACCACGGTCACACTGATCGTCCTGCTCGACTGACCGCACCGCGCACCAGGTCCGGCCAGAACGCGTGCCGGCCGGACGTGCATTCCCACCCGTCGGCACAGGCGCATCGGTCCCTGCTGTCCCGACCTCGGCCAGGCCCCGCAGTCCTGCCCCCGTCCGGGACGGGGCCTGCCTGGAGCAGCGCTGTCCGGAAGCGGGTCAGCCCCAGAACTCCCGCAGGGCGGCGTTGACGGCGGCCGCCTCCTGAGTGTGCGGGTAGTACCCGGGCACCCGCAGCAGCCGGCTTCCGAGGGAGTCCGCGAGGGACTCGGCCACGGCCATGAGGGGGCGCCCCACATGCTCGCGGTACGCGGCGGGCGCGTGTTCCCAGGTCCCGCAGATCACCAGAACCGGCAGGGCGCCCCGGATCGCCTCCAGCGGGATCTCCGCCTCCCAAACGGGCCGTTCCCGCATGGAGGTGGCGACGGCACGGAGCCGGCGCGGTGTGGGCTCGGGCATGGCCGTCCCCAGCCCTTCGGTGGACGCGCGCAGATACTGCTCGGGCGTGACCCCGTCCGGGATGCCCGGGGCGCCGTCGCGCACGCGGTCGAGGAGGTCGGCGACGACCGGATGGTCCGCGGCGGCGGTGAAGGCGGAGGGTTGGACGAGGGCGAGGGAGCGGACGAGGTCGGGCCGGCGCGCTGCGGCGATGAGCGCGACGACGGCGCCGTTCCCGTGTCCCACGAGGTGGGCGCCGCCGCGCCCCGTGACGCAGGTCTCGTCGCCGAGGATCTCCACGACGTCCTCGGCGTCGGCGTCGAAGTCGCTGCGCGCGGTGTCCGGGCTGTCGCCGTAACCCCGGCGATCCATCAGGAGCAGTCGCCGGCTGTCGGCGAGCGGCCGCTGCGCGGCGAAGCCGTACGCCGGGTCGCTGCCCCAGGTGAAGATGTTGTGGACGAAGAGGGCGGGGGCGGCAGGGGTCGCCGGGCTCACCACGGCCCGCGAAGCCACGGGGGCGGAGCCCCCTCCGGCCCGGTCGCGGTCGTCCCACACGGTCACGTGCACGGCTGTCATGGGCCACCCTCCCGTGGTTGAGGAACACCGACTCCAGTAAGGCCAACGGTCGCACAGGCAACGCCGTGCGGTCAGGGCCCGCACGGACGGCGGTCATGCCGCCCGATCCCTCCGGCAAGGGCCGGGCCCGCTGGTCCGCAGCCCGGAAGCGCCGGGGGTGCAGGCGGTGCCGATGAAGGGCGGGTGAGCGGTCGGCCTCGCGCTCACAGCGGCGGTGCGGCCGACGGCGAGCGGCCTGCCGCACCAGGAATCGCACCGGTGCCTTCCTGTTTCATCGGCCCCGGAAGGCGTTCCACATCGTCTCCCGCTGTCCGCCCGCAGACCGGACGGTTCTCGGTGGGCCGGAGCAAGGGGGTGGAACGATCCGTGATCGCCGAGGACCGTGCCGCCCCGTACGGCGCGTCGTGCGCGGAGCCGCCCGGTACGACTCGGTACAGCCCGTACGCCCTGATGGGTGCGAGGGAGGCTTATACCCGTTCCGAGGGGCTTTGAACGGAAAGGGTGCCGGATCGGTTGCGATGGGGTGCGCCGGGTGAGGCCGAAGAATGTCAGGGAAGAAGGGACGGCAGTTGACAGGAGGTTGCCGTGGTGGACGCAGATGTGGCACTGGACGAGCTTCTCGCTGCCGCGGAGGCCGCACCGCCCGGTGAGTCCGTTGACGTGGTGGCGCGCACCCTGCAGAGGGGGTTCGGGGCCCGCAACGTGTCGTTTCTCTTCGTCGACCTCATCGGCCAGCAACTGGTGCGGCTGACCGCGGCCGCCGAAGGCGGTGTCCAGGGCGACGCTGCGCCGATCGACCTGCAAGGGAGCGTCTACGACCGTGTCCTGCAGTCCCAACGTCAGTATGTGGAACCGGACGGTGGGGGCGGATGGCGCGTCATCGTGCCGGTCACCAACCGCGGCGACTGCGTCGGTGTACTGGAGATGACCCTGCAGCACACCGATGAGGCCGTGCTGAGACGGGTCGGCCGGGCGGCCCACGCGCTGGCCTACATCATTGTCACGGACCGCCGCTTCACCGACCTGTACCACTTGGGCCGGCGCACCACCAACACCAGCCTGGCCGCGGAGATCCAGCACCAGTTGCTGCCCTCGGCGGCCTGCTGCGAGGCACCCCAGTTCACCCTCGCCGCCGGGCTGGTCCCGGCCGACGACATCGGCGGCGACACCTATGACTACAGCCTCGACCGCGACACCCTGCACCTGTCCATCACCGATGCCATGGGGCACGACACCGACTCCGCTCTGCTGGCCACCTTGCTGGTCGGCGCGCTGCGGCGGGCCCGTCGCAGCGGTTGCGACGCTCTCAGACAGGCCAACCAGGCCCACCAGGCCCTGCTGAACCACAGTCGTGGCCTGGCCACCGGGCAACTGCTGTGCATCGACCTCGAAACAGGTCTGGTCGAACTGGTCAACGCCGGGCACCCCTGGCCGTTGCTCCTGCGCGACGGCACCGTCGAGGAGGTCAAACTCGCCGTGAACCTTCCCTTCGGGGTGTCGGCGCCCAGCTCCTACCGCGTACAGGAACTGCGGCTGCACCCCGGGGACCGCCTGATCCTGCTCACCGACGGCATGCAGGAGCGCGGTGCCGTGGCCGTCGACCTGGCCGAACTCGTGCACGACACCCGTGACCTGCACCCGAGGGAAACCGTCCGCACCCTGACAGCCGCGGTGCTGGACGCCTGCCACGGCGACCTCAAGGACGACGCCACGATCCTGGTCCTGGACTGGCACGGCGCCCGTCGTGGCGACTCCTCCGAAAACGGGGCCTCACCTGCTCGCAGGTGAACCTGCCGCGGTGCACAGGATCAGGGCCGCACAGCTCAGGTGGCCAGGACGGCTGACGCGAGTGTTCGTGCGACGACCCTGTCCCACATCCGATGGTGACGCGTCGTGCCGGAGGCCGCTGACGTCAGGGAGCGCAGACCGGAGGGGCGCGGAGGGCCGTCGGGCCGGATCCGGACAGCTCGGGCGGGGCAGTGCGGTCGCGGGCCGGCAGGGCCGGGGCTGCGGTGGGACCGGCGCCGGCACTGGCTTCCGCAGCGACGACACGGTCCGGGCCGCGCCGAGTGCCGCGGCGCGCTGCGCCGCCCGCGGCAGGCCCGCGTGGTGCCGAGGCAGGAGGCGTTCACGACCTCGCCGCCTTACTCCTGCGGTCCGGTCGGGGGCAGCGGTTCCAGGACCGGGTTGGTCAGGTGCTGGTAGATGATCGAGGTGCGGAAGCCGACGATCTCGCGCCGGTCGGTGAACTGGTCCAGCAGGAAGGCGTGCAGGTGGTCGATGTCCTGGGCCGTGACGTGGACGAGGAAGTCGTCGCTGCCGGCCATCGTGTAGACGGAGACCACCTCCGGCAACTGCGTCACCGACTGCTCGAAGGCGGCGACGACGTCCCGCCGCAGGGGCCTGACCTGGGTGAAGACCATCGCCTGTACGGACCGGTTGAGCGCCCGCAGGGAGACCTCGGCCCGATAGCCCCGGATGACGCCGCGCTTGCGCAGCAGCCTCGTGCGCTCCAGGCAGGTGGAGGGGGCGATGCCCAGTTTCTCGGCGAGGGCGCGGTTGGACTGGCGGCCGTCCGACTGCAGATGGCGCAGGATCGCCGTATCAAGTTCGTCCATGACTGGCTCCTGAAGGGGAAGGCCGAATTTCCTACGGCGGCACGGCCGTCGGTTCGCACATCACCCTAACTTCAAGGGCATGAGCCAAACATCTGTGCATGAAGACGTCGTCATCCGGCGCGGACGCCGGTCCGGTCTGCCCTTGATCGTCGCGGTCCACTCCCGAACGCTGGGTCCGGCGGTCGGCGGCTGCAGGCTGCGCCGCTATGCCCACTGGCGCGAGGGGCTGACCGACGCGCTGCGCCTGTCGGAGGCGATGACCTACAAGGCCGCCGTGGCCGGCCTGGACTTCGGCGGCGGCAAGAGTGTGATCGCCCTCGAGCAGGACACCGATCTCACACCGCAGTTGCGCCGGGCCGCGCTGGAGGACCTGGGCGAGCTGATCGCCTCCTTCGACGGCTCCTACCGCACCGGCCCCGACGTGGGGACCGGCCCCGACGACATGGTGGTGCTGCGCCGCTTCTCGCCGTACGCGTACTGCGCGCCCGAGGAGCACGGGGGCACCGGCGACTCCGGCGGCCCCACCGCCGTCGGCGTGCTGGCCGCCCTGCACGCCGGTGCGCGGCATGTGTTCGGCACCGCGTCCTGCGCGGGGCGGACGGTGGTCGTCAGCGGATTCGGCTCGGTCGGCGGCCGCATCGCCTCCGGCCTCGCCGCCGAGGGCGCCCACGTGGTGGTGTCGGACGTGGACGCCTCGCGCGAACAGGCCGCCCTGGCCGGCGGATACGGATGGGTCGAGCCCGGGCAGGCCCTGTCCGCACCGGCCGACATCCTGGTCCCCGCCGCCGTGGGCGGAGTGCTCAGCGAGGCCAGCGTCCCCACGATCGGCGCCCGCCTGGTCGTCGGCCCGGCGAACAACCAGCTCACCGAGGAGACCGTCGCCGACACCCTCGCACAGCGCGACATCGTGTGGATCCCCGACTACGTCGCCGGTGCCGGCGGCATCGCCTACGCCCTGGGCCGGGAGGCGGAGGGCGAGAGCCACGAGGCGGCCCGCAAGCGCGTGGAGGGCATCGGCGCCACCGTGAGCCGCGTCCTCGACCTGTCCCGCTCGACCGGAACCACCCCGCTGGAGGCGGCCCGGCGGATCGCCGAGGACCGGCTCGACGCCGCGGTCCCCCGGACCCGGACCGCCTGACTGCGGCCCTTCGGTCCGGTGACAGTGGCTGGTGGTGCGCCGGTGGTGGTTGCTCCGCGTGGTGCCCGGACGCACTGGTCAGCGGGCCGAGGGCGCCGGACCGGTGTGGTCCGGCGGCAGCGGCGAGCACGGCATCGACAACCGTCGCGGGCGGACGGCCCAGGACGCGGGCCGCGCCTCGTACTCAGGGGGCCGGCCGCTGATCCACCCCGGCGGTGCGATGTCGGGGGCGGCCCTGGCGATCCTGGCGGCCGCCGCTCTCGGGACCTACGGGTGCCTGCGGGCTCCCCTCCGGCCCCGGTCCGAGGCAGCCGGAACCGCGGTCGCCGACGCCCCGAAGGAGCTCGTGCCATGACCGAGTTCCTCTTCGGCCTCGCCTTCTGGCCGGCCGCACCCGTCTGGCTGCTCATGATCCTCGCCCGGCCTGGGGCCCGACCGCCCGCATCGCCGCTTCACCGCTGACCGTGCTGCCCGTCCTGCCGGTCCACCTCGGGCTCGCGCTGCCGGTGTTCCCGGAACTCCGGACCGCGGTCAAAGACCCGGATCTGGACGCCTTCCGGGAGCTGACGGTACTTCCGGACGGCGCGGGAGCCATCTGGGCGCAGGCCATCGCCCGGGACCTCCTGATCGGGCAGTGGATGTACCGGAAGGCGCGGCGGCTGAGGATCTCCGCCCTGCTGATGGGGCCGCTGCTGGTCCTCACCGTCCTGCTGTCGCCCGCCGGACTGCTGGTGTTCCTGGCGCTGCGCGCGGTGCGGTCACGGCGTTCGGGACACGACGGCTTCGCGACCGCGGGGCACGCCCCCTCGTCGGTGTGACGCTGTGGCGACGAGGGGGCGTGCCCACCGAACGGCGCAACCGGGTTGCGTCCGGCGCACGCCGATGGCCGGCGGTCGCTCGACCAACGGCTTCCGAGTCCTCCGCGGCCGCGGCCCCGGCCGGACGGGCCGAGGACACCTTCGGTGCGACGACGACCTTCACACCGGTCCGGGGCCCTTTCCTCTCCGCCGGGCGCTCCGCCGAAGGGGGACGCTAGGAGCGGTCGGGGGACGGGGGGCGGTGCAGCCGGAGGGTGACGGCCGTGGTGCCGAGGGCGGGAACCTCCACCGGGATCGCTCCGTCCGGTTCCGGGGCGATCTCGCTCGGGGCCAGGCCGAGGTAAGTGGTGCGGAAGGCCGGACCGACGGCGAACGGCGTGGTCAGGCGGCAGGTGACCGGGGTGTCGGTCAGGGACTGCAGCCGGACCATGAGGGTGTCCTCGCCCGGGGCGGTCAGACCCACCAGGCGCACGCGGGGGTCGTCCACGGTCAGGAACCGCAGCCGCGCCGGCGGCTCGGCCCCGGCTTCGGCGCGGGCGCGGACCGGTACGAGCGGGTGAGCGGTGACGGCCGCCGTGTGCGCGGCCAGGCGTTCGCCGAGCGCCGGAGCGTCGTGGACCGGGGCGTCGGAGGCCCCCTCGGCGCCCGTGACGCCGACGCTGTAGCGGAAGACGTGGTCGAACGCCTGCTGGGCCGGGAAGTTGGTGTCCCAGATGTTGTTGTGCACCCAGGAGAAGACGGTGGCGGGCTCCTCCTGCGGCAGCGACCGGGGATAGGGGACGTAGGGGATCGCGATCCCGCCGAGCTGCACGAGGGGGGCGTCGGTCGTGGCCAGGGCGACATGGTGGGCGGAGTCGCTGAGACTGATCCAGCGCCGGACGGCGCGCATGTGGGTGGCCGACCCCGGCACGGTCGCCCGTCCGGTGCCGGTGACGCCTCCGGTGGCCTCCATGCGGACGACCGGGGCGTCCAGGGCGAAGGGGAAGGCGAAGAACGCGCTCTCCTTGGTCAGCGTCGCGGTCTTGTCGATGCGGTTCTCGATGTCGACGCGGGCCGCGCCGTGCGGAAGGTGCACCTTCACGCGGAGGCGGCGGGTGCCGGCCGGGGCGCACTCGTAGACCAGCGTGTGGCCGGTGGCGTCGGTCGTGCGGTCGACGAGCGCCGCGGGCGGCGCGGTGTTCCGCGAGGCGAGCAGGTGCATCGAGTCGTCGGCGACGGTCTTGCTGGACTGGTGGTTGAACGCGCCGGCCGTGGCGTACTCGTCGTACACGTAGCCGTTGAAGCCGATGACGGCGTCCTGCCGGACGAGCTCGCGCCCGGTGCGCTTGTCGAGGAGGGAGCCGATGCAGGCCCGGCGCAGGTCGACCGTGACGCGCAGGTGCTCGTTCTCCAGGACGGTCGGTTCCGAGGGTTCGTCGGTGTCGTCGGGGTCGTGCGTGGCGGACGGGGCGGCGGGGACGACGTCCAGGCGCACGGTGCCGCAGGCCGGCACGTCGGCCAGGGGCACGTGCAGGAACCGGCCGGCCGCCCGGTGCCGCTCGTTGCTCTGGGCCTCCTGGACGCAGGGCAGGCGCGCACCGGTGCGCGCGTCGAGGACCTGGACGGCCTCGTCCAGCGCCACGGTGCTCTCGGGCAGGAAGAGCCGCGCGGTCTCGGTCCGCTCCCAGCTGCAGGTGTTCACCACGTAGAAGGAGGCCAGAGCATCCGCGGAGGGTGCGAGGGCCTCGCCCAGCAGTGCGGCGGCGGAGTCCAGCAGGGTCTCCGCGTCGTCGTGGGCGCGCAGGGCCTGGGAGTACTTCCAGTGCCACTGCTTCTCGCCGGAGCCGTGGCCGTGGTCGCCGTGGGTCCACGGGTCGCCGGCGCCCCAGGTGTGCTCGTTGAACAGGGAGGCCGCGCGGTAGACGGCGGGCGCGGCCCCGGTGACGGCCGTGCTGCCGGGCACGCCGAGCAGGTGGGCGTAGCCGGCCACGGTCTGGGCCTCGGCGAGGGCGGCCTGGCCGCGGCGCGCGGCGGCGAGCGGCACGGCGCCGGCTCCGACGCCGTCGACCCACCAGTCGCTCCAGTCGCCCTCGTAGGTCTCCAGGCGGTCGCCCACCCGCTTCTCGGCGTCCTCGAAGAAGTCCTGGTTGCGGGAGGCGCGCAGCCGGGGGAAGGCCCACTGTTCGTTCCAGCGGTCCACCGTGTCGGAGATGATGCGGCGCGGCGGGCCGTTGTCCGCGAACTTGCCCAGGACCCGCAGGTGCAGCACGTCCCACGGGTAGGGGTCGGCGGTGACGGTGTCGCCGAGGATCGGGAAGCCCGGGATCCCGCGGCCCTCGTGAGGGTAGGGGAACTCGGCCAGGGCGCTGAGGTAGGCGGGCAGGAGGTCGTCGACGTGGCCGTAGGACGCGTCGAAACCGAGGACAGAGCCCTCCATGTAGGCCAGGCCGTGCGGGGTGTCCGTGCGCCAGACCAGCACGCTGTTGCCGCTGGGCGTCCGCCAGCGGAACAGGCGCGGCAGGTGTTCCCCGCCGACGAGGTGCGGCACGGCCCGGCCGGCCCAGTTGTGCGCCACGGACAGGTAGCGGATGCCGTTGCCGGCCAGGACGTCGGGCAGGCCGACGACCTGGCCGGGCACGTCCGTCTGCATGGCCGTGCGGATGTCGATGCCGTGCCGGTCGCGCAGCTCGGTCACGGGGCGGAGGAGTTCGTGCAGCTCGTCCGTGGAACAGGTCTCCGTGTGGAGGTTGAACGGCAGCGCGGTGAGTTCGATGCGGCCCTCGCGTACGCGGTCGAGGAAGCTCTCCACCTGGCGGCGGGGGCGGTTGGCCTGCCAGTCCTGGAAGGAGTGGAAGCCCTCGACGGCCCAGCGGAACCGCGCGGGCTCCGGCCGGTCGTCGGTGTCGTCGCACAGTTCGAGCAGCGAGTCGAGGTAGGCGCGGCTCTCGGCCATGACCCGGCCCTGCGGGTCGGTGTAGCCGATGTCGAGGTGGGAGTGCTGTACCAGGTGCAGCGTCCAGTGGCGCTGCGGACGCGCCTCGAACGAGAGCCGGGCGCCCTCCTCCAGTTCGGGGAGTTCGATCAGCAGGGGAGTGGGGGCGTCCACCTCCGGCACCAGGATGCGGGTGTCGTCGCCGGGGCCGGGGAGGACCTCGCAGTGGACGGGGGTGCCCCCGCCGGTGGTGACGCGGGCCCGCGTGACGCGCGGCCGCGGGCGCGCCGTGCCGGGGGAGTGCACCCGCAGCCGGATGGACTGCAGCAGTCCGCCCCGGCCGTCGCGGCGCAGCAGGGGCTCGCCCGACAGCTGTACCCGCAGGTCGCCGAGGCCGGTGGTGGTGGCCACGCGGTCCCGCAGGATGTCCCGCGCGATGTCGGAGTCCCACCAGGAGGGCCGGGTCAGCGGTGGCTTGGGCATGGTGCGTGGACGTCCTTTGCTCGAAGAAGTGGTGTCGCGCGGCCGGGGCGCCGGGTCAGGAGGGCCTGCGGCCGTGGTGGGCGGCGTCGGCGAGGGTGGCGAAGATCTGGACCATGGCGGACTGGTTGAGGGTCGCGGCCGGCGCCTGGGGGTCGTAGTCGCCGCCGTTGGACGGCTGGAAGCGGAACAGTCCGGTGGAGGCGTCCCGGTTGGTCCGGTAGGTGCTGTCCGCGTAGGCGCTCATGGCCTCGAGGTAGGCCGGGTCGGGGCGGACGGCGTCGAGGGCGAGCAGGTCCTTGAGGTAGAAGGCGTTGAAGACGGCCGGCTGGTCGTGCAGGCGGGTGCCCTGCGTCCAGTACGCGAGGGAGCCGCGGGCGTCCTCGACGGCCCTGTCCAGGTAGCCGGTGTCGCCGGTGCCGCGGTAGAGGGCGGTGGCGGTGCCGATCATGGCGCCCGAGTTGTAGGTCCACAGGGTCTCGTTGGTGCTGCCGTCGTCGCCGCGGTCGTTGGCGTACAGGCCGGGTGCCGTGCGCATGCAGGAGGACACCCAGCCGTACCACTGCTCGGCCTTGTCGAGGTAGGCGCGGTTGCGGGTGTGCTCGTAGAGCCGGGCGGCGAGCTGGGCGGAGAGCGCGGTGACGTTGGTGGCCCGGACGGTGTTGGCGGGTGAGTCGAACCAGTCCATGCCGCCGGGGCAGTCCTTGGCGGTGTCGCCGTCCCAGGCGCGCGAGACGACGGGCACGACCTGCTCGGCCCGCTTCAGGAGTCTGCGGTCCCCGGTGTGCTCGTACTGGTCGAGCTGGCTCAGGGCGACCACGGCGTTGTCGTCGTAGTAGATGTCGCCGCCCTGGCCCAGGGGAGCGGGCAGGTAGGACCGGTAGCCCGGCCGGTCCCCGGAGGTGAAGTACAGCTCGACCGTGTCGAAGCGCTCGGTCGCGTCCCGGCGGTAGGCCGGGCCGGTGCGCGGGAGGTCCTGCATGTCGACGGCCGCCGCGGCGGCCTCGCGGAACGGCCAGAGGAAGGAGTGCTCGGGGTCCGTGGCCTGACGGGGCGTGTGCTCCAGGTACAGGCCGTGCTGGTCGGCACCTTCGTACAGGTGGGTCTGCAGGGAGCGGTAGGCGTCGGTGGCGCGGTCGGCCCATACGCCGGCCGGCAGGGGCCGGGGGCGTTCGGGGTGAGGGGTCTGGGCGTGTGCGGGGGCGGCGGCCCAGAGCAGGCCGGCGCAGACGGCGGGCACGGTGGCACGGCGGAGCAGCGAACGCAGCATGGTCTTCCCTTCGCGGCGGTGGGGAGGGAGTGTGCGGGGTCAGTGGTGCATCTTGAGGCTGCTGATGAAGAAGCGCTGGGCGGAGAAGAACAGCACCAGGGTCGGCAGGGAGACGAGGAGGGCGCCGGCCAGCACGATGGGGGGCCCGACGTTGGAGTAGTTGCCCTGCAGATCGGCGAGCGCGGCCATGACGGGCCGGATGTTGCGGCTCGTGGTCAGTGTGATGCCGAACATCAGGTCGTTCCAGACGGCCACGAACTGGAACACGAACACGGCGATCATCGCGGACCTGCTCAGCGGGACGTGGATGTTCCAGAACACCCGCCACCAGGACGCGCCGTCCATGCGCGCGGCCTCCACGACCTCCCGCGGCAGTGTCAGGGCGTAGTTGCGCATGACGAAGAACGCGAAGGGGACCGCGATGGCCGTGTAGATCAGTACGAGGCCGATCTGGGTGTCGTACAGGGATGTCTCCGCGTACGACAGGAACAGGGGGCGGATGAAGACCTGCAGGGGCAGCAGTGTGCCGGAGTAGATCACCCAGAACCACAGCACCTGGCGCTTCACCGGCATGACGATCGTGGCGAAGGCGGCGAGCGTGGCGACCGCCACCGCGGCCAGCGCGCTGACCACGGCGTACAGCAGGCTGTTGCCGAACGCCGGGCCGAGGCGGGCCCTGTCCCAGGCCTGGGACATGTTGTCGAACAGCCCGAAGTCCCGGGGGAGCCAGTGCGGGCTGCCGGAGTAGCTTCCGGCGGGCACCAGCGCGTTGACCACGAGGAGCCACGTCGGGACCAGCCACAGCACGGCGAGCACCGTGAGGGTGCCGTTGCGCAGAACTCTGCCGAGGGTCATGGTCATACGCCTTTCACGTCGAGCTGGCGGCGCAGGTAGAGCCAGGACGCCGCCAGCACGATCACGGTGAGGACGACCGCGATCGCGGCTCCCGCGCCGGGCCGCAGCTCCAGGAAGGTCTCGTTGTACATGGACACCGCGAGGGTCTCGGTGGCCCGGCCGGGGCCTCCCTGGGTGAGGACCCAGATCAGGTCGAACGACTTGAGGCCGTTGACCAGGCTCATGCCGATCACGATGATCGACACGGGGCGCAGCTGGGGCAGGACGATGTGACGGAACCGCTGCCAGCTCCCCGCGCCGTCCAGGGCGCCGGCCTCCAGGGTCTCCGGCGGGATGGACTGCAGGCCGACGAGGAAGAGGATGACGGCCACGCCGGTCGCCTGCCACGCGTTGGCGAGGATCATCACGACGGTGTTGCCGGGCCAGGTCAGCAGCCATCCGTGGGCGAGCGAGTCCAGGTTCAGACCGGTCAGGACCTGGTTGACGGCGCCGTCGGCGGTGAGCATGAAGTTCCAGACCACCGCGACCGCGGAGCCCGAGAGCGCGTAGGGGAGCACGACGCACAGCCGCGCGAGGCGCGAGAAGCGGCCGGCGTCGGTCATGCAGGCGATGGCCAGCCCGAGCACGAAGGGGAGCACGACCGTGCCCACCACCCACATCAGTGTGTTCTGGACGGAGCGGGACAGCGCCGGGTCGGAGGCGAACAGTGCGTAGTTGTCGAACCAGCTGAACGGTGTGGTCCGGGTGTCGCTGAAGAAGCTGCGGTGGACGGTCCAGACGAACGGGGCCAGCAGGAACAGGGCGACCAGGACGACGGACGGGGCCATGAAGGCGCCGGCGGTGAGGCGTTCGCGCCTCCCGCGCCACGCGTGCGTCGCCGGCGGGCGCCGCGCGCCGTCCGTGGGTGCCGAGGGTCCTGCGCCGACGGCGGGGGCGCGTCGGTCGGTGGTGGGAGTACTCATGCTTCGTCGCGCCTCCAGGCTGCCCATTCGTCGTGTGCGCGCTCCTGCATCCGGCGCAGCGTGGTGGCCGGGGAGGTCTGGCCGGCCATGAACCCTCCCAGGTCGTTGGTGTTGCCCTGGATGAGGCTCGGCGGGCCGGCCTCCCAGTAGCGGATCAGCGGGAGCCGGTGCTCACGGGCGATGTCCTGCTGGAGCCGGGCCACGACCGGGTTGCTCGACCGCACCGTGGGGTTGGCGGAGCTGTCCTGCAGGAAGTCGCTCCACTTCCGTTGCACGGACGGGGTGAGCCAGGCCCCGGCGTTCGCCATGGCGGCCTCGTGCGAGGAGGCGTGGCTGGGCACCACGAAGACGCCCGACTCGGCGATCACACTCTTTTGGGTGGAGGGCCGCACCGTGGGGAGGATGAAGGCGCCGTAGTCGACGTCCGGCTCCATGCCCGCGGCCGCCATCCCCGACGCCTGCCAGGTGCCGTGCAGGAACATGCCCAGCGTGCCCTCCTTGAGGGCGCCGGGGCCGCGCGCCTGGTCGAAGTCGGGCGACGTCATCCAGCCCTTGCGCATGAAGTCGTGCCAGATGTCCATCGCCCGGCGCGCCGGGGCGTCGGTGTAGGAGGCCGCGCCCGTCGTCAGCTTCTGGTAGAAGTGCGGATCGACCTTGGTGACCAGTTCCTGGAACCACTCGATCGCGGGCCAGCCGCCGACCTGGCTGGCGAGAAACGGTGTGATCTTGTTGCGCTTGAGGACCTCCGCGCAGTGCAGCAACTGCGCCCAGTCGGCCGGGGCGGACAGTCCCAGTCTCTTGAACACCGGTTTGCTGTAGAAGAGGACGTAGTACGACTCGTAGATCGGGACGCCGTAGGCCTTCCCGCGGTACGACACCGTCTCCCGTGACGCGCCGCGCACCCACCCCTTGGCCTCGTACCGCTCCCAGACGTCCGTCAGGTCCGTGAGCCCTCCGGCGCGCGCCAGCCGCTTGAGCTGGTAACCGGAAGCCCACTTCACCAGGTCGGCGGCCTTCGAGGTCTGCATGGTCATCTGCACGACCTGCTGGTAGGAGGTCACCGACGGGTTCGACAGCGGCCGCAGCGCATAGCCGGTGATCTTCTTCAGTTCGCGCCCGGCGGAGCGGTAGCCCTCGTCCCAGGTGGCGTTGTCGTTGGAGAGGCTGGTGGTCCCCGGCTGCGCCGACGTGCTGTCCCCGCGAGCGCAGCCCCCCGCCGCGAGGGCGGCCGCGCCCGAGGCCACCCCGGCGAGGAAGCGGCGCCGGGCGAGCGGCGCGGCGGCGCGGCTGGTCCTGCCCGATGCTGACATTGATCACCTTCACGGAATCGGGCCACCTGCATGGCTGGATGTGAACAACGGGCGCGCATGGACCCGGAAAGCGCCCGGAACTGCCAAGTGCGTGTTGCGTGGAGGTTAACGACACCATTCCGCCGGTAGCAAGGGTTCGGACGCAAGTGAAGACGACGTCGATTCGCAACTGAAGAAAAAGCCAGCTCAAACAGGCTCCTACAGTCGGAATCGAGTTCGGGACCGGCTATGGACTCCTTCGGCCATGCGTTGTTAACGTTAACCACGATGATCCGGTCCAGTGAGGAGCAGATGTGCCCGCGTCTCGTTCGTACGACCTCCGTCCCAGCTACCAGCCGGTCGCCGGGCAGGTGGCCGCCGGCTGGCCGGCGGCCGTGACCGCGCTGCCGCACGGCCCGCTCGTCCTGTCGGTGGACGGCCCCGCGGCGCTGGACTGGGACGCCCTGGCCGACGGTCTCGCCGCGGCCGCGCGCTCCACGGGCCGCGAGGTGGAACTGCTGGACGTGCGCGACCACTACGCGCCGTCGGCCGCCGAGCGCCTGACGGCCCGGCCGGTCCCCGCCAGCGACCCGTTCTTCACCCCGCTGTCCGAGGCGGGCATCCGCGACCTCTTCGACTCGGTCCCCCGGCCCCGCAGGCCCGCGACCGACGACGGTATGACGGTGGTGTTCGGGCCGGGCGCATCGCTGTGCGGACCCGACGTGCTGTGGTACGCGGACCTGCCCAAGCGCCACGCCGAGGCCGCCGTGGCCAAGGGCGAGCTGCCGGTGGGCGTCAACCTGGGACGCCCCGGCGAACCCGGCGACCTGGTGCGCCTGTTCTACACCGACTGGCCCGTCCTGGACCGCCACCGCGACGCGATCGCGGGCCGGGTCGAGCGGTGGATCGACGCGCAGGACACGGCCGCGCCCGCCTCACTGGACGGCACCGCGCTGCGCGGCACCCTGGCCCACCTGGCCCGGGGGCCGGTGCGCACCCGCCCCTACTTCAACTCCACCCCGTGGGGAGGGCGGTGGGCGGCGAGCGAACTCGGCTTCACCCCGCAGGCCGGCAACACCGCCCTGGGCTACGAACTCATCGCCCCCGAGGCGGGGGTCCTCGTCGGCGAGGCCGACGGAGCACAGGTCGAGGTCCCGTTCCAGCTGCTGTGCGTCCTGCACCCCGAGGACATGCTCGGCGAGGAGGTGCACCGCCGCTTCGGCACCTCCTTCCCGATCCGCTTCGACTACCTCGACACCATGGGGGGCGGCAACCTGTCCCTGCACTGCCACCCGCGGGAGCGGTACATGCGGGAGGTGTTCGGCTGGCCCTACACCCAGCACGAGACGTACTACGTCACGGCCAGCGAACCGGGCGCCCGGGTGCTGCTCGGCCTCACCGAGCACGCGGACCCCGACGTCATGCGCCGCCAGGTGGAGGACGCCATCGCCGACGGCGCCCCGATGCCCGTCGAGGACCACGTCCAGGCCCACCCCGCCACGGTGGGCCAGCTGTTCATGATCCCCGCGGGCACGCCGCACGCCTCCGGGGCGGGCAACCTGGTGCTGGAGGTGAGCGCGACGCCGTACCTGTACTCCCTGCGCTTCTACGACTGGCTCCGCAAGGACGCCGCCGGCGCGAGCCGGCCCCTGCCCTACGAGCACGGCTTCGCCAACCTGGACACCGCCCGGCGCGGGGAGGACGTGACGAAGGACCTGGTCCAGCAGCCGCGCACGCTGCGTGCGGGCGAGGGCTGGCGCGAGGAGGTCATCGGCGCCCTGCCGGAGATGTTCTACGCGGTGCACCGCCTTGTCCTGGCGCCGGACGCGGGCATCGCCGACGACACCGCCGGCCGCTTCCACATCCTCAACGTCGCCTCCGGCCGGGGCGCCGTCATCGAGACCGGCGACGGCCGCACGCACTCCCTGGCCTTCGCGGAGACCCTCACCGTGCCCGCCGCCGTCGGCCCCTACCGCATCCGCGCCCTCGGCTCCGACGAGGTGCACGTCGTGAAGGCGCTGGTGGTCGAGGCGTGAGCGTGACCTCCACGCGGCGGGCCCCCGCGCCCGTCCCCGTTCTCGACGTCGGCGGCACGCACGTCACCGCCGCTCTCGTCGCCCCCGCGACCGGCCGCCCCCTGGTCTCCTCGGTGACCCGCAGGCCCCTGGCGTCCCACACCTCGGCCGACGGCATCCTCGACGCCATCTCCTCGGCGGCCCTGGAGCTGCCCGCCGGACACCGACCGTGCTGGGGCGTGGCCATGCCGGGCCCCTTCGACTACGACACCGGGATCGGCCGCTTCACGGGGATCGGGAAGTTCGAGTCGCTGTCGGGCGTGGACGTCGGAGCCGGCCTGCGCGAGAGACTGGCCGGCCGGGCCGAGCGGCTGCGCTTCCTCAACGACGCCGACGCCTTCGCCATCGGCGAGCACCGCGCCGGCGCCGCCGCCGGCCACGGCCGCGCGGTCTGCCTGACGCTGGGCACCGGCGTGGGATCCTCGTTCCTGCACGCCGGCCGGCCCGTGCACGACGGCCCCCGAGTACCGCCGAGCGGGCACGTGCACCGCTTGGAGGTGCACGGCCGGCCGCTGGAGGACACGGTCTCGCGCCGGGCCGTCCGCGCCCACTACGCACGTCTCGCGGCCCTCCCGGACGAGCGCGTGCTCCCGGACGTCCACGAGATCGCCGCGCTGGCCGGAGAAGGCGACGCGGCCGCCTCGCAGGCATTCCGCTACGCTTTCGGCGTCCTCGGCCGGGCGCTGGCTCCGTGGATCGACCGCTTCGAGGCCGACGCGGTGGTCGTCGGCGGTTCCATGGCCCAGTCGTGGAACCTGATCCACCCCGCGCTCACCGAGGGGCTGGCCGAGGCCGGCGGAACGGACGCGTCCGTCCTGCCGGCCCGCCTGCCGGACGAGGCACCACTGATCGGGGCCGCCCACTGGGCACAGGACACACCGGGCGCTCCGTGAGGACCGGGGCGCCGCCGCAGGCAGGCAGAGGAAGGGGCAGGGCATGACCGTTCGCCGAGGCGGGCCGACCATGCAGGACGTCGGAAAGCTCGCGCAGGTCAGCGCCATGACCGTCTCACGGGTCCTCAAGAACGACCCCGGTGTGTCCGAAGCGACCCGCGAGCGTGTCTTCGCCGCCGTCGACCGGCTCGGCTACCGCCGCAACCAGACCGCACGAAGCCTGCGCCTCGGTGGCAGCGGGATGATCGGCCTCGTCGTCACCAACCTCGCCAACCCCTTCTACTCGCGCCTGGCGCTGGGGGTGCAGGAGGTCGCCACCGAGTACGGCTTCCGGATGCTGCTCAGCAACTCCGCCGAACAGTCCGAACGGGAGCCCGACCTCATCGACGGCCTCGTCGACCACCAGGTGGAAGGACTGATCGTCGTCCCCGCGGGAAGCCGGCAGCAGCACCTGGCCGGCGCCATGCGTCACGTCCCCGTCGTCCTCGCCGCACGGCCGCCGGCCGGACTCGACACCGACTGCGTGCTGGTGGAGGACTTCCACGGAGCCCGCGAAGCCACCGCGTGCCTGCTGTCCGAAGGACACACACGCATCGCCTTCCTCGGGAACCCGCCCGCGCTCTACACCGGGGCGGAGCGCCTGCGCGGCTTCTGGGCGGCCCACGAGGAGGCCGGGGTCGAGCCGGACAGCACCCTCATCCGCCAGGGCCTCGTCGACGCCGCGACGGCGGAGCGGGCGGCCCTCGACCTCCTCGACCGGTCCAAGGGTCCCACAGCGCTCTTCTGCACCAACAACCGCATCAGCCAGGGCGCGATCCGGGCCCTGTACAGAACGGGAACCACCCTGCCCCTGGCGGGCTTCGACGACTTCGACCTGTCCGACGTCCTCGGTCTGCCGCTGACCCTCGTCTCCTACGACGCCGACGAGATCGGCCGCCAGGCCGCACGCCTGCTGGTCGACCGCCTCGACCGCCGGGAGGGCGAGCCGCCCGCCCCCCGCCGTGTCACCGTCCCGACCCGCGTCATCCGCCACGGCGTCCCCTCCGGCGGCCCGCGCAGTGCGCCGCCGTCCCCCGCGTAGTCCGTACCCCGGGGCGCCTCTCCCACCGGCGGCCGCCGGTGGGAGAGGCGC
>NZ_BMVU01000064.1 GCF_014650875.1 Streptomyces minutiscleroticus | reverse complement strand
CGTGCGGTAGATGAAGGGCCACGCACCCCACTGGTACGCCAGCACCCAGATGTTCTTGGGCGCGAAGTAGAACAGCGTGGGCGCCACCGCGGCCTGGTTCATCCCCGCCTGGCCGGCCGACGCCATGTCCGACCAGTTGGTGAAGGGACTGAACCTCATCGAGCCGTAGGACGATCCCGACACGTTCGACGCGTAGACCAGGTGCTTGCCGTTGTACATGACGCTGGTGAAGTCCTTCAGCGAGACCCACCCGTTCGCCGGCTGCGCCAGCACGCCCGTCGACGTCCACCGGTAGGTCGACGGAAGAGAGCACGCGCTGGTGGCCGCCTGAGCCGGGGCGGCGACGGGCGTCACCGCCGACGAGACCAGGGCCGCGATCGCGGCGGCGAGCGCCACGGACAGACGTTTGCGGCTGAAACTTCCTCTGCGCATGAAGACCCCTCGATTCTTGAGCAGGCGGTTCCGGTCGCCCCCGTGAGAGGCTGTCCGGACGGTCGATGCGGTGCGGTTCGCGCGACTTCGCGGGCACCGGGCCGATCCCTTGCGGCTTTCCGGTCCCGCGAGACCTTCCGACACACCGGCGGCGCCCGGCGCCTTCGGTTCGCCGCGAACCGCACCGGCTTGCGCCGGACGCCGACGGCGGCCGACTCCGCTGAGCAGAACGCGAGGACAGAACATGCTTGACACGTCCATGACATACACATGAGCGGCGCACTCCTTCGACTCGGCCGTTTCGGCGGGCGCGCCCCGAAGGCGTCCCGTTGCGCGCATGGAGCACCTTCGACATGTTCGCAATATCGAACATTAGTCGAGGTGTCGAGCAACCTGGATGATAGGAGACCGGGAAGCGGCGTCAATACCTCTCGCAAGATTCGCGAGTGGAGTCGAAACGTTTCGTATGGTGCCTGGAGAAAACGCTGCGGCTCGCGCCGGCCGGACGGCCGGGCCGGGCGGATGGGCAGCCCTTCGGCGCCGGAGGGAAGCAGGTCTCGTGGATGCTGTCGACTTGGCCGGCCGCCCTCTCCGGTCCCGTGCGCGGTCCGCGAGTCGTTGACCCGTGCGGCGCGACCGGCGCTCGGCGCCCTGGGCCGGTGATCTCGACCCCCGTACAGGCACGGCAGGGCCATGGCGAGGGATGGGTGCGGAAGGGATGAAGCCCCTGGTGCATGGGGTGCCAGGGGGTTCGGGAACAGCGCGCTGCCGCTCGGCCCCGGGTCGATCAGTCCGACGCCGCCCAGGAAGGCGGCGAGCGCGGTGGCGCGGGCCCGGAGAGCCAGCCAGCCGTACGCCGGAGAGCCGGCCCGGCCGGGACGAGCCGTTCGTCGGGGCGCTGGTCGCGGGCCCGGGCGGGCAGCCGGTGCGCGGACCTCGACCGGTTCGCGTCGTTCCCGTGGCGACACGACGGCGAGCACACTGTCGCCGACATGGCCGCCTGGGTGAACGCCGAGTTGCTGAAGAGTGTGGCGGAGATCGGCCGGCTGAGGCTGCTGCGCGCCGCTCGGGCCGCGTCCGCCGACTGAAGCCTCATCCGTTCCACTCCGTCCGGGCACGCGGCGTGGCGGCGAAGTCCTCGGTGCGTGCCGGCTGGACGTGGGGTGTTCCCACCTGCTCGACGGCGGCCGGCGTCAAGGATGCCGTCGGCGAACGGCGGACCGAGCGGCAAGCAGCCCTTTGCGGTCGGCGCAGCGGCCGGCCGGCGGCTCGGGGTGGGGACCGGTCGAGCAGCGGATGGCGGTAGTAGTGACTCCGCTTCGAGGCCGGCTCAGCGGACTGTCGACGACCCGGCGCTGCCGGAGGCGTCGGCCGACCTTCTCCACTCCCCCGACGGCATCGGGGACGTGGACGGCTGGACGCTCCGCCGGATACGTGCGGGCCCCGACGGGCCACGCGTCGCACTGACACAGATCGTCAACTGATTGATTCTCATGGGACTGGTCGCCGTCCTGGTCGTGCGTAGGGTTTCAAGAAGGCGGCGGTGCGGCATTCCGCGCACTCGATCCGCTGCCGCGCCGAGTGTTCAGGCGCATCCGCGAAAGAAGGAAGCACACCTTATGCGCGCCCTTGTGGTCGATCACGGCGAGGCCGGCCCCGTCCGGTTCGCCGATGTCGATGAGCCCGTACCGTCCGCCGGTGAGGCGTTGGTGGAGATACGGCACATCGGCCTCAATTTCGGGGAGCTGAAGTACCCGCAGGAGTGGCCGGCCGGCGCTGTGCACGGCCACGACGCCGCCGGCGTCGTGCTGCGCGCCGCGTCCGACGGCTCGGGGCCGCCCGAAGGCACGCGCGTCGCACTGGGAATGGCCCCCTACGCGTGGGCGGAGCGGGTGGCGGTCGGCCCTGGCTGGCTCGGCACCGTCCCCGAGGGGGTAAATCTGGCCGACGCCGCCGCGCTGGGGGTCGCCGGAGTCACCGCGCTGCGGGTGCTCCGCAAGCGGTCCCTGCTGGCGCGCAACGTCCTGGTCACCGGCGCCAGCGGGGGCGTCGGGCACTTCGCCGTCCAACTGGCGGCGCTGGCGGGCGCCCGGGTGACGGCACTCGTCGGTTCGCCGGACCGGGCCGCCGGACTCCGCGCACTCGGGGCCGAGGAGGTCCTGACCGATCTGGACGAGACCGAGGACCGGTTCGACCTCGTCCTGGACACGGTCGGCGGGCCGGTGCCGGCCCGGGCGTGGCGTTCCCTCGCCGAGGGCGGCGCCCTCCACCTGGTCGGTTTCTCCTCGGGTGAGGACACCACGTTCTCCTCGGGGACCTTGTTCGGGTTCGGCGAACCCCGCACCATCGCCACCTACGGCGACATGACGCCGCCCAGCCAGGAGCTGACGGATCTCCTGGGCCTCGTAGCGGCCGGGAGGATCGCGGTACCGGTCGGCCTGCGGGGCGACTGGAAGGACGTGGACGACGCCGTCCGGGCGCTGTTCGCCCGGAGGGTGCACGGAAAGATCGTCCTCGACGTGACCTGAAGCCCTGGACGAGGACATGTACGACGTCGCCCGCCGGCCGTCGCGGTTCGCGGCGGTCGGCGAGGATGGGAACCATGGATGTGCTTGCGGAGGCCTTGCGGGTTTCGGGTGCGCGAGGAGCGCTCGGGGTGGTGTTGAAGGCCGGAGGAACCTGGGGCCAGTGGCTGGACTCCTATCCGGGAGCGGCACTGCACGTGGTGTCCCGTGGCACGATGTGGCTCCACGTCACCGGCGAGAAGCCCCTGGAGGTGCGGGCCGGGGACGCCGTCCTGGTGTCGCCGGGCACCGCACACGGGATAGCCGGCGGCTCCAGCGTGACGATGGGCTCCTGTGACCGTGAGGCGGCGGTCCGGGCCCTCGCCGAGGGCAGCGCCCTCCGACTGGGCTCGGCACCGGTGCAGACGGAAGTGATCGTCCTGCACTATGAACAGGACCCGGAGGTGAGCACACCGGTGCTCACCTCCCTCGCCCGGCCGGTACACGTCGCAGCCCGCGAGAACGCACAGCTCGCAAGAACCGTCGAACTCCTCACGGCGGAACTCGCACAGCCGCAGATCGGCACCACCGCCGCCGTCAACAGCATCGTCGACCTTCTGCTCGTGCAGTTCGTACGCGCCTGGCTGGACCGCCACCCGGAGGAGCGGTCCGGCTCGTGGCTGGGCGCGATGCGTGATCCGGTCGTACGCGACGCCCTGGCCTGCGTCCATGCCCGACCGGAACACCCCTGGACCACACAGACCCTGGCCGCCGCGACGAACGTCTCCCGCGCGACGCTGTCCAGGCGCTTCCGGTCCGCCCTCGGCCGGACGCCGGGCGCGTACGTGACACAGTGGCGCATGGACCTGGCGTCCGTCCGGCTCCGCGACACCGACGAACCGGTCGAGTCGATATCCGAGGCGGTCGGATACGGCTCCCCGCACGCTTTCAGCCGTGCCTTCCGCCGTGCCCGGGGCATGGCCCCGGGCGAGTACCGTTCTCGACTTCGCAAGTGACCGCAGGCAGGCGAGCACCGGCAACGCTTGAGCACGAGAGCGGTGCGGGCGAGTGGGCGAGGACGACACGCCTCGTCGTCACCGAGCAGGTCGTCGGTCTCGCGCCCGGTGAGCGCGACCGGGCTCCGTGGCCTCACCATCGGCCTCCCGCAGAGCGCCGTCCTCACCCAGGCCGCCGAACCGCCGTGGACCGCGCCGCTCGCGACGGCGTCCACCGCCGGACCGGAAGCCCGTGCGCGAATACCGTGGAGCGCGACCGGCTTGTGCCATATCCTGCTCTGTTGCCCATCAGTGAGAGGAGTGCGGTGTCGTGCGAGTCATCGTGACGGCCCTCGTGGATTCCTTGGCCCAGCCGCCCGCCCGGAAGGTCCGGGAGCACGGGCGGCGGGTTCCCTCAAGGAACGAGATGTCCCGAACCGACAAGACGAAGCCCCTGTGGGTGCGTTTCGCCGAGCACCACCCCCGGCCGGTCCACGACCACCGCCACGGATCCTGCGACCTGCCGCCGGCCCCGACACCGCAGGACACGCACACCCGCTGCCGGTGGTACCCCGACACGCTGCTGTTCGGCCGCACCTGCTGTTCCGGGTGCATGCGGCGGACCTGCACCAAAGAGCGGCAGGGAATGAACAGGACGGCCAACCGCAAGGAACGCTACGCGGGCCGGCGTGAGGCACGACGCCTCACCACCGGCCAGGACACCGACCGACAGCCGTAAGCCGGCTCCCCGCCCACCGGGTCCGGTCGCCCTCCCGGCCGGACCCGCCCGGGATCTCCGTCGGATGGCGAGCGAGCGCCGAACGGCCCGGCCCCGTCACCCGGACGGCGGGCGCCGTCCCGCCCGGCTCAGGGGGTCAGCACGATCCTGCCGAACACCTTGCCCTCGTCCATCGCGCGGTGCGCCGAGACCACTTGGTCCAGCGGCAGCACCTCGTGCACGACCGTGCGCAGGTTCCCCTGTGCGGCATCGGCGAACTGGGACGACCGTACGGCCTGCTTCTCGGGGGCGGGCACGGTGTCGGAGCTGAAGACGGCGAACGACAGAGACTTGCGGAAGGCGTCCAGCAGCCGCATGCCGAAGTCCGCCGGCGGCTGCCCGCCGACCACACCGAGCGCCACGTACCGCCCGTCGGGGTTCAGCCTGTCCAGGAAGAGGGGAAGCCGGGGACCTCCCACGACGTCGATCACCACGTCGAAGCCGGCCGGTGCGTCCGGGCCGCCCCCGCCGGAACGGTCGAGGACGTGGGTCGCGCCCAGGTCCCGCAGGCGGGCGCCACGCTCGGCCGACGAGGTGGTGACCACCACCGCGCCCGCGCCGCCCCCGGCCGCGAGCTGGACCGCCGTGATCCCGATGCTGCCCGCCGCACCGCGCACGAGCACCGTCTCACCGGGCGTGAAGCGGGCGCGGTTCAGGGCGAAGTGGGCGACCACGCCGGAGCCGCCGAGAGCCACCGCCTCGGCGCCGGTCAGGCCGTCGGGCAGCGCGAGGACGTTCTCGACGGCGGCGACGGCCTGCTCGGCGTACCCACCGGACAGGCCGGTGAACGCCCACACCCGCCGCCCGATCCACGCGGTGTCCACGCCCTCGCCCACCGCGGTGACGCTTCCCGCGATCTCGCTGCCGAGGAGGTGGCCCTCCCGGAAGCCGTGAGCGGCGAGCGCTCCCCGGCGGATCACGGCGTCCACGCCGCCCACCCCGATCGCCTCCGTGGCGATGTGCACCTGCCCCGGGGCGGGAACGGGCTCGGGTACGTCGACGACCTCCAGGCCGTCGGGGTCTCCGAACGTCCTGATCACGACGGCTTTCATCGCTGCTCCTCGAGTCGGTGGAGGGACGGGCCGCAGGTGCTGCGGCCGTGGATGTCGAGCCGGTCCCCACAGCCGAGGCGTCACCGGCAAGGCGCCGGGCGGGGCGGCAGCACTGCTGTCGGACCGTAACGGACGCCCCCGTCCGGCTGGCTAAAGTGAGAAACCATGACCGTCCATGTGACTCGGACCGTGCGTTCCGACGTCCGCGACAACCGGGCCCGCATCCTGACCGCGGCCCGCGCGGTGTTCGGCGAGAAGGGCCTGGGTGCGCCCATGCGCGAGGTCGCCCGGCACGCGGGCGTCGGCCCCGCCACGCTGTACCGGCACTTCCCGACCAAGCAGGAACTGATCGTGGAGACCTTCGCCGAGCAGCGGCGAGCCTGTCACACCGCCGTCCGCGACGCCCTCGCGGACGCGGACCCGTGGCACGGGTTCCGGAGCCTGGTCGAGCGGATCTGCGAACTGCACGCGCACAGCCGGGGATTCGCCGACGCCTTCATGACGGCCTTCCCCGAGACCATGGACTTCGCCGCCGACCGGGAGCGGACACTGCGCGCGGTCGCCGAACTGGCCCGCCGCGCTCAGCGGACCGGCCGTCTGCGCCCCGACTTCGTCGTCGACGACCTCGTCCTCATGCTCATGGCCCACCAGGGCGTCCAGGACACACCGCATGCCGCCCGGATCACGGCCTCCCGCCGCTTCGCCGCCTACGTGATCGAGGCGTTCCGCACCGCGCCGGACGCGGGAGAACCCGCGCCGCTGCCCCCGGCTCCACGCCTGCGGCCCGCGCACTCGTCCGGCACGTCATGAGCAGGTCACCGGGAGGCCTGCTCGTCCTCGCGGCCCGGCACCCCTCGGTTCCCGGTCGCGGCGACGAAGGCTCCGTTTCAGGAAAAGGCCCGGTGGCCGAAAATGGAGTCCTTGTTGGTGCAGACCATTGACAGGCCCCAGCCGGATCGCTGTCATATGGGGCTGTCGAGCCCTCGCGAGCACCCTCAGGAGTTCCCGTGGACGTGTGACAACGTTGCCACGCAGGAGGCCCGGCAACCGGGTCGTGTCATCGGCTGCCCGCACCTTCCCCACCTCACCCCCACCGGCACGCCCCCTTCTCCCGGCCCCTCACCCCCCACCACTCGATCGACGGAGGAGTTGTGCGCAGAATTCCGACCGCTCTGGCCGCGGTGGCCGCCGTCCTGCTCGTACTGGCCCCACCGCACACGGACGCGCCGCCCCGGGCGGAGGCGGCCACGAGCACGACGCCCGACCGCGCCGTACCGGCGGCGGCCTCGGCCGTCAACCACACGGTCACGTTCGTCAACGACACCGGCAGGAAGATCTGGGTCGGCAGTGCCGTCAACGCCGACGGGTCCGAGAACTTCGGCTCGCTGCCGATCCTGGAGGCCGGCCGGTCGGCGACGGTCACCGTTCCGGAGACGTCCGCCCCCGGCTACTGGCGCGGCAAGTTCTTCGCGCGCATGGGATGCAGCGGTGTCTCCGGCAGCACCTTCCACTGCGAACTCGGCGACTGCGGCGTGTTCGCCGACCACTGCGCGCCGAACACCGGCGAACAGCCCGTCAGCCTCGCCGAGTTCAACTTCGACAGCAGGGACGGCCTGGCTCCCTGGTACAACGTGAGCTACGTCAACGCCTTCTCGGTCCCGGTCACCATCACCCCCGTCGATGTGACCGGTACCGGCGGCGGCTGCGCCACCATGGGCTGCTCCGAGAACCTGCTGCCCCGGTGCCCCGCCGCGAACCTGACGCGATGGGCCGACGGCACGCCGAAACTGTGCACCAACCCGGACCGGGACGCCAGGACCGCCTACAGCGACATGATCGCCACCCACTGCCCCAAGGCGTACGGCTGGTCGAAGCAGGACCAGGAACCCGGCAACCAGGTGATGCAGCAGTGCACCCGATGCACCGGCTTCACCGTCACCTTCCACCACGGCGCCTGAACGGACGGACAGGACACACCATGCGCAGAAGGAGCGTACTGACCGCACTGGCGACGGCACCGGCCGCCTTCTCGGCCCTCAGCCGGGCGGCCGTGGCCGCACCGGAGACCGGCACCGCCGCGGTGAGGAAGAAGGGCGTCAGCGCCTGGGACTTCACCGGGGTCGCCCAGTGCCTCGCGGACTCCCGAGCCGGCTGGTTCTACACCTGGTCCTCGGGCCCGGGCAGCGTCACCGCGCCGGCCGGCGTCGAGTTCGTCCCCATGATCTGGGGACCGGGCTCCGTGACCGACGCCGAGCTGGACCAGGCCAAGCGGCAGGGCACCACGTTGCTCGGCTTCAACGAGCCCGACCACCCGGGGCAGGCGACCATGACCGTGGAGCAGGCGCTCGACCTGTGGCCGCGGCTGCACTCCACCGGCCTGCGCCTCGGCGCGCCCGCGGTGGCCACCGGAGCGGACGTCGCCGGCGGCTGGCTGGACCGCTTCCTGCAGGGCGCCGCCGCCCGGGGTCTGCGCGTCGACTTCGTCCCCGTGCACTGGTACGGCGCCGACTTCGACGCCGCGAACGCCACCGGCCAGTTGCGCGGCTACCTCCAGGCCACCTACGACCGTCACCGCAAGCCGCTCTGGCTCACCGAGTACGCGCTGATCGACTTCTCGTCCGGTACGCCCAGGTATCCGACACAGGCCCAGCAGGCGGCCTTCGTGCAGCAGTCGACGGCCATGCTGCAGGGACTGTCGTTCATCGAGCGCTACGCCTGGTTCACGCTCTCCACCAGCCGCGGCGACGGCACCGGCCTGTACAACGGCACGACCGCCACGCAGGTGGGCGCCGCCTACCGCACGGCCGGCTGAGCCCGCTCCTCCCCCACACCGTTCCCCGACCGTCCCGCCCGAGAAAGGCCCCCCCACGGTGCGTGCACTTCCCCTCGCCCGCCTGACCGCAGGCATCACCGCGCTGTCCGCCGCGCTCGTCCTGGCCCCCGGCAGCGCCGCCGCCACCCCCCTGGCCGACACCTGCTGGGCCACGCACTACGGTCCCGTCCCGGCGGGTGCCTACACCGCCAGCGGAGAACTCTTCGACAACGACGCCGACACCGCGGCGACCTCGCTGACCCGCGATCCGCAGCTGCCGTTCGGCACCCGGGTGCGGGTCACCAACGTCGCGAACGGCGCGTCACTGGTCGTCCGCGTCAACGACCGCGGCACCTTCCAGCAGACCCCGCAGGAACCCAAGTGCCTCGACCTGACGGACGGCGCCTTCCAGCGGCTCGGAGGGGTCGTCGACCCCGACCAGGGGCACATCGTGGTGACACAGGAAGTGCTGCCGTGACATGAGGTGCGGCGAGCACCGCCCGAGGTGACCGGCTCTCGGCCCGGCGGGCAGCGGAAAAGCGACCGAAGTCCTTTGGTTTTCCACGCGGTGAAGAGGTACCCGTCGGCACACACCGTCCGCGGAACGCCATACCGGCGACGGGCCGGGCAAGGAGCCGAGATGACCACCATCGCATCAACGGGACGGACGACCACGGCACAACGACAAGCACGTCGCAGCAAAACCGAGGGACAACAGCCTCAGAAAAGCACCGACGGGCTGCGCATGCACATCCTGCACGCCCGGCTGCCCCTCCCTTATCTCACGCCGGGTGACGTGTCCGCCAACGTCCGCACCGTCGCGTCACGCATTCCCTCACGTCCCGCACCCGAGACGATCGCCCTCTACGGCGGTCTGGGAGCACTCGCGGTGGCGGGGGCCCTCGACTGGCCGGTGGCCCTCGTCATCGGTGGGGCGACGGCGGTCCTCCGCAGCCGAGGCGAGGAGCAGGGGACGCCGGAGCACCAGGAGGCGGAGACGGGGAACGCACCGCCGGCAAAGGCGCACCGTCAAGAGGACACCGAGACAGAAGCGAAGGCCGTGCCCAAAACGACGGCCGGAGCGTCGGCGAAGAACAAGTCGTCCTGATCCGACGAGGCGAAAGACAGGGGCGAAGGACAACAGCAGCGGCTCCCGGTGCTTCTCTCACCGGGAGCCGCTGCATGCGTCATGCCGCCGCTGCGGCGGCATTCCGCGAGCGCATGTAGGCGTACAGTTCCCACGCGAAGCGCGCAATGATCGCCTCAGCGAGCGCCATTCCGACCCGCGTCAGCATGGCCACCACAAAACCACCCATGGGCCACATTCTCCCGTCCCGGCCCTCCGACGGCCGATCCTCCGGCTCGGACAGCCGTTTTTCCGAACCTTTTCCACTTGATGCCCGCGCAGGCGTCCTTCGCATGGCCGTCCGGTGACGGGCAGATGAACCCGCCACGCGTACACCTGCGCGGAGCGGACCGGACGGTCGCGATGCAGCAGTGCCGGGCCCGGCCGAGCCGTACGACGTCCGTGGTTCCTGCAGGGCTTCGGTTCACGGGAACCCGGAGGCGGCGTCGCTGTCAGTGGTGTCGTGCATGATCGGCGCGTCAGTTCTCCTACCGGGACGAGGGCACCATGCCGATCACCAACCAGCAGGTGGCGGAGCACGCGTTTCTGCGGCAGCTGTACGCGGACTCGTACTTCCCCGATCACGTCGTCGACAAGGGCCGGGAGGTCCTGCTGCGGCTGTGCGAGCGGATCGAGAGCGAGCGGCCGTCGGATCTGGCGGCTCTGTACGCGCTCACCCGGGCCGCGACGGAGGAGTTCAACCTCCTGGAGACGGAGTTCGAAGCGGCCGGGAGCGAGATCGAGACGGTCGCGCGGGAGGAGATCGCCGAGGACTTCTGGTTCGTCGCGTCGGCCTACGGGTTCACGGACGCGGACGTGGAGGAGCTGATCGCCGCCCGGGACTGGTGAGCGACAGCGGCGCCGCCCGCGCGGTCAGGTCCGGCGAGGCGCCGACGCAGCGCTCCGCGTCCATGGTGATCCGCACGGCTCACACGTCCCAGGTGACCGGGAGACTCTTCACTCCGTGGATGTCCGCGGTCTCCGGGCGCAGGGCGACCTCTTCGGCCGGTACGGCCAGACGCAGTGTGGGGAAGCGGTTGACCAGGGCGGGGAACGCGACCCGCATCTCGACGCGGGCCAGCTGCTGCCCCAGGCACTGGTGGATCCCGTGACCGAAGGCCAGGTGTCCGCCCTCCTGCCTGTGCAGGTCGAGCGTGTGCGGATCGGTGAAGCGCTCGGGGTCGCGGTTGGCGGTGTGGTACGACAGGATCACCCGCGAGCCGGCCTTGACGGTCTGGCCGCCGAGTTCGACGTCCTCCAGCGCCGTCCTCATGAACGTCTTGGCCACGCTCAGATACCGCAGCAGTTCCTCGACGGCCCGGTCGGCGAGCGCGGGCTCGGCGCGCAGCGCGGCCAGTTGCCCGGGGTTCCGCAGCAGCGCGAAGGTGCCCAGAGCCAGCATGTTCGCGGTGGTGTCGAGTCCGGCCGCGAGCAGGATCAGGCTGATCCCCTTCAGCTCCTCGTCGGTCAGATCGGTGTCGGCGAGGTCGCCGAGCACGTCGTCGGTGGGGTTCGCGCGCTTGGCGGCCACCAGCCGTGCGAGGTAGTCCTGGGTCGCGGTGTAGGCCGCCACCAGGTCCTCGTCGCTGGTCTCCCCGTCCATGAACGAGTCGACCTGTTCCTGGAACGAGCCCCGGTCCTCGTACGGCACTCCCAGCAGCTCGCAGATCATGACGGCGGGGATGGGCTTGGCGAACGCGGTCACCAGGTCCGCCGGCGGCCCGGCCTGCTCCATGGCGTCCAGGTGCTCAGTGGTGATCTGCTCGACGCGCTCGGTGAGCAGCCGCATCCGCCGTACGGTGAACTTCCCCATCAGGGGTTTCCGATAGCGGCTGTGCTGGGGTTCGTCCATGAGGAGGAACTCGCCGGGCGGCGCCGGAGGAATCTCGATGTCGCCGTAGTCGATGGTCGGGTGGAGCATGAGTTCCTTGCGCGAGCTGAAGCGCGAGTCGGCCAGGACCGAGCGGACCAGGTCGTATCCGGTGATCAGCCAGCCGGGTTTCCCTCCGGGGAAGGTGAAGCGGCTGATGGGACCGTGCCGTCGGGCGTCGATCAGCTCGGCCGGCGGGTCGAAGGGGCAGCCGGGCCGACGCGCCGCCGGCATCGTCGTGACGGTGTACGGGGACTCACCCATGACTGTTCCTCATCTCGCATGACGGGATGTTTTACGATGCTTGAAAGCTACGGTGCGTCCGGAACGACCGTCAATCACACAGAACACGTTTCCCCAGCTGGAGAGCGGTAAATTGATGCAATGACACTGGAGCTGAACGCAATAACGCGTTGCAATGAATGCAGTCGAAGGCAATACCTGCGGCATGCCACCGCCGCCGGTGCGGACCGGCGGGAGCATCGGCCTCACCCCGCCCTGCCCCGCCCCGGCTGCGGAGGTCGTCGCCACGTCCTCCTGGCCGGCACCGCCTCGACCGGCACCGGAACACCCTGATCCGAAGCACGCGTTCAGCGACCGGTCCCCGCACCCGCGGCGTCGGCCGCACTCCGTGCGACACCTGTACAACAAAGGCGTCCCTCGGACAGCGTCGCACCGCACGCTCGGCCTGAATCGTTTCAGTCAGACATTCCACAACGAGGTGTCATGTCACAGAGCCGCACCGCTTCTCCCGACTCCGACCCCGCCCGCCGTACCGTCCTCGCGGCGGGCGCCGCCATGGTGGCGCTGTCCGCCGCCGGTCTCCCCCTGGCCGCCGCCTCCCCCGCCACCGCCGCCCCCGTCGAAGCGGATCCCGCTCCTGCCGTGCCCCGCGGCACCACTTCCTGGCACCGCTACGTGCAAGGCCCTTCCAGCCGCACCGTCCGGCCCGTGGCCGTGACCGCGTCCGCCGGGGACGTACGCCGCCCCGAGGCACTGCTCGGGCGTGGCGGGGCCACGACCGTCCTGCGCCGCCCCGAACCCGCCGACCCGCCGAGGTGGCCGCGGGGAACCACAGCCGAGGCGTCCTCCTCGCACGCGGGCAACAACGGCAACGACGGCACCCCGCGCACCTACGACGCCACCAACGCCGTCGACGGCGACCCGGACACGTTCTGGAACGACGACACGCAGGGCGCCTTCCCGGACACGCTCACGATCACCGTGCCCGCGCCCCGGCGGCTGTCGGGCATCACCGTGCTGTCCAACAGCGACGGCGTACCGACCGGCTTCACGGTCGAGGTCTGGCAGGACGATGCCTGGAGCACCGTCGCGACCGTCGTCGACAACGATGTCATCCAGTGCGCCGTCCCCTTCGCGCAGCCGGTCCCCACGGACCGGGTCCGCATCACGGTCACGGGCGTCCAGGACACACCGCGCGGAGCGTTCACCCGGGTCAACGAGGTGTGGCCCGCGCCGGTGGAGGCGGTCGCCGCCCCCAGTGTCACCGTCGACTTCGGCAAGGTCGTCGTGGGACACCCGCGCATCCGCTTCGCCTCGGCGTCCGCCAACTCCCCCGGTGTCCGCCTCGCCTTCTCGGAAACCGTGGAGTGCCTCACCGACCGCTCCGACTTCACCCGCTCCGACCAGGCCGGCGGCGCGGGCCGGGGCACCGATCAGTTCGCCGTTCCGGCGCGCGGCACCACCTGGACGGACCGCAAGGGTCACCTGCGGGACGGAAAGGTCTACGCCGACGGCCTCCACGGTTTCCGCTATCTGAGGATCACCCTCGACGCGCTGCCGTCGGACGCGCCGGTCGCCCAGCCGTGGGGCACCGTCGAGATCGACTCCGTCGACCTGGACTTCACCGCCTACCTGGGCACACCCGGCACCTACCGCGGGTGGTTCCTGTGCTCCGACGACGCCCTCAACCGGTACTGGTACGGCGCCGCCTACACCAACGAACTCGTCACCGACACCTTCCGGCAGGACGACGTCGACCCCCGCGGCGCCTGGAGCGCCTCGCTCGAAGGCCGGCTGGTGCTGCACGACGGTGCCAAGCGCGACCGCGACCCCTACGTCGGCGACCTCGCCGTCTCCGCGCCCACCCTCTACCTCACGCACGACGACGCCGCCGCCGCGGCCCGCAACGTCCTGGCCGACCTGGCCGACCACCAGCGGGCCGACGGCTGGATACCGCCCGCCTCCATCAACGGCTACACCCTCCCCCTGTTCGACTATCCGCTGGGGTGGGTGACGTGCAGCTGGGACTACGTCCTGTACACCGGCGACCGCTCCTACGCCGTCCGCCACCACCCGAACCTGGTCAAGGTGCTGGACACCTGGTACCCCAGCGTGACGGACAGCTCCGGACTGCTCAGCAAGGGGCTCAACGGCACCGGCGGGTACGGCGACTACGCCTTCCTGGGCCGCACCGGGCGCGTCACCTACTACAACGCCCTCTACGTCCAGGCCCTCGACAACGCCGCCTCGCTGGCCCGCTGGCTCGGGCACACGGCGGACGCCGAGCGATGGGCCGGCCGCAGCCGGGAGTTCGCCCGCGCCGTCAACGCCCATCTGTGGGACGACTCCGCCGGGGCCTACCTCGACTCCTCCACCGGAGCCGTGCGCCACGCCCAGGACGGCAACCCCCTGGCCGTCACCAACGGCATCGCCGACGCCGAGCGGGCGGCCGCCGCGCTCGACCACCTCGACGCCACGACGCGGAGGCCGTACGGCAACGCCTTCATGGACAACGACACCCTCTTCGCCGAGGCGTCCCAGCGTGTGTACGCCTTCACCTCCTACCCCGAGATCGTGGCCCGGTTCCGTACCGGACGGACCGCCTCGGCCCTCGACCAGATCAGGCGCACCTACGGCTGGATGGACGGCCACGATCCCGGCGTCACCCACTGGGAGGGCATCGGAACCGGCGGCTCCCTCTACGAGGGGGCCTACACCAGCATGGCGCACGGCTGGTCCACGGGCGTACTGCCGGCACTGACGCACGAGTTGCTGGGCGCCCGTCCGACAACGCCGGGCTACACCGGCTGGGAGGTGCGTCCCCACCCCGGTGACGTCGCCTGGGCGCAGGGCCGGCTCCCCACCCCGCACGGCCCCCTCGGGGTGGAGTGGGAGAACACGGCATCGTCCTTCACCCTGACGCTCCAGGTGCCCCGCGGCACCCGTGGAACGGTCTTCCTGCCGGCGGCCGACCCGGCGCACACGGTGGTACGCGACGGAGGGCGGATCGTCTGGAAGGGCCGCCCCGCAGCGGGCCGCGGCGTCTCGGTGGCCGGTGACCGCCTCGAGGTCACCGGCCTGGGGCCGGGCTCGCACCGTCTCGGTGTCACCCGGTACAAGCGCTGAACAGCGGCCGGCCCGCGTGCGGACCCCGCCCTGGTGCCGGGGCCCGCACGGGGCCGGCTCGACCCGGTCGGTTCCGAGGCCGACGTGCCGGCCGTGGCCGCCCTGCCGTCCGACCGCTGAATTCGGGAAGCAGTTCCACGCGGCGGCGACACCGCCACGGGGGGGACACGTCCGCACGGGGCGGCGCGGGTGAGTGTTCCTTCCTCGGCGACGGCGGCCGAGGAACCCAGCAACCGGGTGTCCACTTTCGTACGCCGGGTCATGGCTGCGGCTGTTGGACGTAACCGTACGGCCGAAGGGAAGCTGGTCGTGGACCCGGGAAGGCTCCTCGCGGCGGGCGCGCCCGGCCCGCCGGCGCACGATGCACCCGCTCGAGGACAGCCCGACAGAGGGAAGGAAGGTGCGTCGCCCATGTCCACCGCCTACGTCATCACCGTCCTCACGGCCCTGGCCAACGCGGGCATCGCCGTCGCGGATCTCACCAGGGCCGGATTCGTCGTCGCCAACTCCGCCGCGGTGGGCGTCCCGCCCGCCTGGCTCCCCCGGCTCGCCGCGCTCAAGGCCGCGGGCGCCGTCGGGCTGCTGCTCGGCCTCGTGGGCGCCCCGGTCATCGGCGTCGCCGCCGCGACCGGCCTCGTCCTGTTCTTCCTCGGCGCCGTCGCGGCGCACGTCCGGGCCCGCGTCTTTCACAACATCGTGTTCCCGAGCGGCTATCTGGCCCTGGCCGCGTCGTCCCTCGTCCTCGTGCTCACCGTCCCGCGCTGAGGACGGTGCCACGCCTCGGATGGTGATCTTCAGGATGGCCGGGCAGCGCAAGGGCACCCGCCCGGGCACCGGCGCACGCCGGTCCGCAGGTGACGAGGTGTGCTCCGACCGCGGACCGCGCACGCACCCGTGCGACCTCGGCCTCCGCCGCGCGCAGGACAACGGCACGAGCGTCCTGGCCGCCGCTGACACGGACACACCGGCGAGCCGCCCCTCGTCCGCCGAAGGGGTGGGGCGCGGGCCCGCGGGTGTCGGTGATCCGTACCGAGGGGCACGCGTGCGAGCATCGGCCACGTGCCACCGCGCTCCGGGCGGCGGCCGGCAGGTCCCCGCCCGGCTCCGTCGCCGCGGACCGCCAGGTCCTCACCTCTCACCGCGTCTGGAGGAACCGTATCCGTGCAGACCGTCCCGCTCCGCCCCGTACCCGGCCCGCGCGGCCTGCCATGGCTCGGGAACCTGCCCGCCTTCGGCAAGGACCCGCTGACGTTCCTGGCCCGGCTGCGGGACGGCTTCGGCGACGCCGTGACGTGGTCCCTCGGCCCGCGGCGCAGCCTGTTCCTCTCCCACCCGCAGCACATCGCCGAATTCCTCGGGTCCAGGGCCGGCCCCTACGACGTCCTGCGGATCGGCTGGGCCGTGCGCCGGCTCGTCGGTGACAGCCTCCTGCTCAGCGCGGGTGCCGACTGGCGGCGCAAGCGCGGCATGGTCCAGCCCACCGTCCGCCCGCGCCAGGTTCGCCGCTATGCCCGGACCATGGTCGACAGCACCCTCGCGGCGGCCGGCCGCTGGCGCGACGGCGACCGCTTCGACCTGCAACGGGAGATGACGCTCGTCACCCAGCGCATCGTGCTCCGTACGCTGTTCGGCAATGACCTCGGCGACCGGACCCGTGCCCTCGGCGCGGCGATGGCGGCGGCCGAACGCGCGGTCGCCAGCGAGATCCGGGGCATCCCCCTCTTCCTGCCGGGCTGGGTGCGTCTGCCCTACCGCCGGCGCCTGCTCGACGCCGTCGCCACCATCGACGCCGAGATGCAGCGGCTGGTCGGTGCGCGGCGGGCCGGGACGGGCCCCGGAGGCGGTGCCGGTACGGGCGGCGGGACCGGCCAGGACGACGACCTGCTGACCCGGCTGCTCGCGGCGCGGGACGAGGAAGGGTGCCCGTTGTCCGCCAAGGAGGTCCGGGACGAGTCGGTGGCGCTCTGGGCGGCCGGCCACGAGACGACCTCCACCGCGTTGACGTGGGCCTGGTACCTGCTGTCCCGGTCGCCCGAGGCACGTGCCCGGCTGGACGAGGAAGTCGACCGCGTCCTGGACGGCCGGCCGCCCACCGCCGAGGACTACGAGAATCTGACGTGGACCCGGCAGATCATCAAGGAGAGTCTGCGGCTGTATCCGCCGATCTGGCTCATTCCCGCCGTGGCCGGGGAAGGCGCCGTCGTGGGCGGTTACACCGTTCCCGTCGGTACGACGGTCTGGTGCAGCCCGTGGACGGCCCACCGGGACGCGCGCTGGTTCCGTGACCCCCTGGCGTTCCGCCCCGAACGCTGGGACGCCCAGGCCGCCGACGTCATCCCCGAACACGCCTGGTTCCCGTTCGGCGGCGGCCCCCGCAGCTGCATCGGCGCCCGGTTCGCCCAGGTGGAAGCGGCTCTGATCATCGCCACCGTGGCACAGCGCTTCCACCTGGACGTCACACCGAAGGAAGCGCCCCATCAGATCGGCATAGTCGTTCAGCCTGCGGTGCCACTGATCGCCACCGTACGCGCTCGCCCCCGCTCGTGACGGCAGGGCTCGGGCACAGGCTCTCGTCCGGCGGTTGCGGCGCCACCTCCGACCCGCCGCCGGCAGCCCTGCCCCGGACACCGCCCACTGCCCCGTTCTGCAGCCGGTAGCGGCCCGAGGCACCCATGCCGGGTGAGTCAGCGGGCCACCAGCGAGATCGACCGGTCGGTCCGGCGCCCTGCCCGGTGCAGTGCCGCCCGGCAGGCGCCCTACGGCAGTACACCTCGGACCGAGGGGCCTGCCGAAGTGTCACGCCCAGCTCCTCGTCACCTGGCCCGCCGCTCGTCGACGGCGCCTCGTGACGCCGGCACCGCGTCCAGCACCCTTCGACGACACGGATGCTTCGGTGCGCTGTGCCCGCACTGTGCCCATGACGCCCGGTCCGACATCCCCAGTGCAGCGCGCACAGGAGAGGGCACCGGCGATGAACAGGAGAGCCATGACATCCACGGCCGACGACGCGTCCACCGCACGTCCACCGCACCCTCCGGAGAACGCCGGGAGAGCCACCGGAACCGGGACCGGCACCGACTTCGCCTTCCCCCCGTCCGGGCCGGAGGAGGAGGCGGCCCGGCGCGCGGTGCTGCGGGCCACCGACCACCTGCTGGCCCGGCAGCACGCCGAAGGGTACTGGCTCGGCTTCACGCAGACCGATGTCTCCTTCGACGTCCAGGACCTGCTCTGCCGCCTCTTCCTCGGCATCCTCGACGACCGCCTGGTCGCGGACAGCGGCCGGTTCATCCGGTCGCAGCAGCGCGCGGACGGCACCTGGCCGCTCGCCCCCGACGCCGACGGGCACCTGGGGACCACCATCCAGGCGTACGTGGCTCTGCGGCTCGCCGGGGACAGCCCCGACGAGGCACACATGCTGCGGGCCGCCGCATGGGTCCGCGCGCAGGGCGGTGTCGCCGCCAGCCAACTGATCTCCCGCTACTGGCTGGCCCTGTTCGGCTGGTGCAGCTGGGACGACCTGCCCGAGATCCCTCCGGAGATCATCGCGTTGCCGGACCGGGCCCCTCTGAGCATCTACTCCTTCGCCTCCTACGCCCGCGTGGTCCTCGTGCCGCTGGCGGTCATCAGCGCGCACCGCCCCGTACGGTCGGCCCCCTTCGCCATCGACGAACTGTTCGTCTCCGCGGGACCTCCGGCCGCCACGACGGCCAAGGCTCCGCTCCCCGGCCGGGAACGCGCGTCCCAGCGCCTGAACAGCGTCCTGCGCGCCCACCGCAAGGCCGTCCCCCGCCCGGCGCGCCGGGCGGCGCTGGCGGCCTGCACCCGTTGGCTGATCGAACGCCAGGAGGCGGACGGCAGCTGGAACGGCTACACCCCGACGACCGTGTACCCGGTACTCGCCCTGCACCTGCAGGGCTACGCACTGGACCACCCGGTCATCAAGGCCGCCCTCGGCCGCCTCGACGCCGGCTGGGTCCGGGTCGAAGGGGACAAACGGATGGTGGAGACGGTCCTGTCTCCGGTCTGGGACACCGCCCTGTCCGTCACCGCGCTCGCCGACGCGGGGCTGCCGCCGGGTCACCCGGCGCTGACCGCGGCCGCGGACTGGCTGCTCGGCCGGCAGACCACACGACGCGGCGACTGGGCCGTGCGGCGTCCCCGTCTCGCACCGGGCGGCTGGTCGTACGAGTTCGACAACCAGACCTATCCCGACAACGACGACACCTCCGAGGTGATCCTGGCTCTGCGCCGGACCGGGCACCCCGACCGGGCACGCGTCGACGCCGCGGTGGACAGGGGTGCACAGTGGGCCCGCGGCATGCAGAGCGAGGACGGCGGCTGGGGCGCCTTCGACGCCGACAACACCAGCACCCTGCCCGGCAGGCTCCCGTTCTTCGACTTCAGCGGGTACTGCACCGACCCGCCCACCCCCGATGTGACCGCCCACGTGGTCGAGATGCTCGCCTTCCTGGGGCAGCGCGACGACGTCCGCACCCGGCGCGGTGTCGGCTGGCTCCTTGCCCACCAGGAGGACGACGGCTCGTGGTACGGCCGCTGGGGCGTCAATCACGTGTACGGCACCGGCTGTGTCGTGCCCGCACTCGTCACCGCCGGCGTCCCGGCCGGCGCCCCCGCCGTCCGACGGGCCGTCACGTGGCTGGTCTCCGTGCAGAACGGCGACGGCGGCTGGGGCGAGGACTGGCACTCGTACGAGGATCGCTCCCGCATCGGCAAGGGTCCGTCCACACCCTCGCAGACGGCGTGGGCCCTGCTGGCCCTGCTGGCCGCCGGGGAACGGGACGGTTCCGCGGTCCGGGCAGGCATCACTTGGCTGACCGACCGGCAGACGAAGGACGGCACCTGGGACGAACACGTCTTCACCGCCACGGGCGTGCCCGGGGTCGACGCACTGAGTTACGGCCTCTACCGCCACGTCTTCCCCCTCACGGCCCTGGGCCGCTACGCCCGGCGCCAGGACACCGGGGCACCGGCGGCCGGGCCTTCGGCCGAGCCGTCAGCCGGTTGAACCCCGGCCGGGGACCGGCGGAGACCGTCGTACGGCCGTCCCCGCCGGTACGGGCGGCGGCGCCGAGCCGGGCCCGCTGCGAAGCGGGCCCGCGAGAGGCAGGACGAGCAGGACGGCGCGCTGCCGCCCCTTGACCGGAATGCCACCGGAAAGGCAGGAGGCTACGCTCGCACACTCCGCACGGGCAGGTCTCTCTCCATGTCAGGCATGAGACCCACGAATACGTCGAGCGTTCTTTCCGCCCTCTCGTCGCGTCGGACAGCGAAGGCGGTCATGGAAAAGGCGCAGCGACGACGCCTCATGTCATCCGAAGCCTCCGTCGATCACGCCGATCGGAGTGACCGCGTCGCCGCATTGGCTGTACGGCATGATCAACGGAAGCTGGGAGACGTTACTGGACGAGCCATGTGCGGAATGAGCCGTGTAAACGTCTTTGTGACTGTTGGAACAGTCCTGCGCGAAGACGGGCGACAGGGCACCCCCGACACCTCCTGCCCAGGAAGGGGCTGCCTGCATCGCGACCACCGCACTTGCCGCGATAACTGCCGCGCGGGAGAACCTATGGCTGCTCATGACAGGACAACGATCACGCCCGGAAATCGTCACGCAGTGTTTTCCGGATACCCATGCGTCCACGAGGCCGGGGCCAATCCCTAAGGGATCATCCCGTTCGATCACAGGTCCCGCCCGTGTTCGGACCGTCCGACGCGGCGGCTCACCGCCGGCCGCCACCCTCACCACAGCAAATGCAACGGAACACGACGTTACGCCGTACACAGAAGAACATATCGGATGAATCACCCTCATATAAAACCCCGACCGTACGTCACCCACCGAACACGAACATGGCGGCAACGACGGCAGGAAGCCATTCCACGGTCCGCCACAAATAAGATCACCGGATTCCACGGAATCCAGGGCGGATCACTCCCCCGAAGAATGCAGCAGCCTTCGCGCCGAATGTTCCACTCACGTGGGCGATATCAACTGTACAGGTTGACGCGCCCGTCACCGACCTGCCCTTATTCGATTCCGCGCGGCACATCGACTTCGGTCGGCATCAATGATTCGGCGAACGCCTTGACCACCATGCGGGGCGGATCGGGACTCGCCGCGGCGAGGATCTCCTCGACCAAGGGAGTGCAAGGGCAGAATGTCAGGTGCGGTCACCGTGCTAGCCTCCTCCCGAAATTTGGTCGTCTTGAAGGATCAGCCGGTGGTCGCTCATCTGCTCGGGAATTCGCCATGGGGCCGGAAAAGGACCTGGATCAGGTCCAGCCCGTACGCCACACCGCTGGACACAATCGGAAGGAGAGTAAGAGTGGGCGTCATCGCCAGAGTGTTGGGCAAGGAGCTGTCGTACGACAACTGGCCCAAGAGCCACGACAGCTACCGCAGTGACATGGCCAGGGCCGCCGGCATTGGTGTGGCCCGTATCCGCTGCCATCGCACCACCTGGGACTACCTGCTGGAAAGCGTTCCCCGGAACTTCGAGGAGGAGTTGTACAGCCGTAAGAGCGCCGGCGCCGCCTTCCGCCCACCGTCCAAGGAAGAGATCACGGCGGAGAAGGACGGCATGGCCACGGTGCCACTGTCCGGTACCGCGCTCGCCGCGGTGCTCAGCTGGTGCCGGAACATCCAGTCGCACACCGTCTCCAGTCCCTGGAGCACCCTGGACCGGTCCATCGGGCGGCGTGTCGGCGTGGCGATCTCCCAGGCCCTGGACAATGTGGTCCCCTGTCGCGGCCAGGACGGTCCGACGGCGATGATCTATCTCGATGACCGGATCGCGGAGAGCGACGTCACGACGTAATGCGTCGGCACGCGGCGCTGGGCTCCGTTGTGGGGACCGGCCCCGTTCGCACGGGTGGCTGCGCCTCGAACGCCGCCGCGTGCCCGCAGACTCCGAAGCGGTCCCGGCCTTCTCGGCCGGGGCCGCTTCGGCGCTGCACCGCTCTACGGCACGCCGGTTCGTCCCGCAAGCAGCGCACGCACGGAACGGAGCCGTGTCCCGGGATGTCGGGCGTCCGACGTCACACGGGTGCTTCAGGGGCGATCCGGCAATGGGAGCGTGTACGGACGTAGAAGGCCGATAAGGCCAGGGCGCTGGTCACGGCGCACCAGGCCAGTGAAGGCAGGCCGTAGAACCAAGGTGCGACAGAGGTGAAGGCCGCGGCCAGTGCCGACTGGTTCGCGCCGTACAGGGGGAGCACGGTCAGGCCGGTGATGTCGGCCACGTTGAGGACCGGGTTCTGCAGACCGGTGTCGACCAGGCTGAGCATAATGACGAAGAAGAAGCCCTCCAACTCGCCACGCACCAACGAGCCGAGCAGCAGGCCGATGCCGCCGTACGCGAGGCCGGCGCTGAAAAGGGCGAGGACCAGGGGGCTCAGCTGGGTCACCGGCAGCGAACTCCGCAGCAGGACCGCGGCGTACAGCGCGAGAAGAGCGGAGATGAGGGCGGCGGCACTGATCTTGGCCAAGAGCATCTGGGGACGCGGGTAACCGGCCAGCACGAGCCGGCGGTCCATCTCCCCGGCCTTGAAGGTCTCCATGAACATCGAGAAGCCGATGACCAGGGAGACGGCGGCAAGGGCGTTGACGACCTGGCTGACCTGATTGGCCCGGGCGTGGACGACGACGCCTGCAGAATGCAAAGAGAAAAGCACGGGCCGGCCGGGGGCGCACAGACGCGCTACGGCGATCCACGCGGGAATGAAGACGACCGCCAGAAGCACTGCTATGCGACTGTGCAGGTGACCGAGGAGAGTACAGCGCAGCATCTCGGTGAACGCTGTCCGGCGTGCCATCATCCGTGCGGCTCCTCCATGTCGAGGCGGCCTTCGCGCAGGTGGCCGATCGCATCGAAATGGTGTCGGTCGTGCAGTAGGTGCGACACCACGACGATCGACCGGCCCTGGTCACGCAGGCGGTCGGCGAGCGACCAGAAACGCTGATGCGTGTCCCAGTCGAAGCCTTGGTAGGGCTCGTCGAGCACCAGGAGGCACGGATCGTGCATCAGGGCGAGCAGCAGATTCAGCTTCTGCCGCGTTCCTCCGCTGAGCTCCCCGGCTCGTTGCCGCCCGCTGTCGGCACACGCCAGGACGTCCATCAGCTCGTGGGCCCGCGTGAGATCCGGCAGCCGGTAGGCCAGCTGGAAGAGCCGGAGATGCTGGGCAACGGTGAACGAGTCGTTGAGCACGGCGCGCTGCGGGCAGTACCCCACCGTGCCGGCACGTACGACCGTGCCCCGGTCGGGCGCCAGCTGCCCCACGGCGATCCGGAGCAGGGTGCTCTTGCCCGTGCCGTTCTCGCCGACGATGCCGATCAACGCCCCGCGGGGTACATCGAGGTCGGCGCCGCGCAGAACGTCTCTGCGGCCGTACGCCTTCCACACATCACTGATCCGCAGCCGTGACTGCCGTTGCGCGTGCTGCGACGCCTCTGCGCTCACACCGGGCCCTTCGGTCAGCGGAGTGTGTAGATGGAAGCGGCCAGGGCGAGGGTGTACCACTGTTCCACCAGGCGATAGCTGCGCTGATCGGCTTCCCTCCCGCGCAACAGCACCACCCGGACGGAGAGCAGCAGGCTCAGAGCCCCCAGGAGCACGTCCGTGGCGACGATCCACCAGTGCTGGGCGGCGGGCGCCATGAGGAAGTAGTGGATGGCCACGGGGCCGACGGCGAAGCCGCAGCACAAGAAGACGCGGGTGCGTGTCTCTCCGAAGACCAGAGGCATGGTGGAGCGGTGCACCGCTCGGTCGCCGGTGATGTCACGCAGGTCCTGGACGGACATGAGGAAGGTCACGGTGACCGTCAGCGTCACGATCCAGCGCCAGGCGTCCGGCGTGATCACGGTGACGATCTGCCAGGCGGCCGCCAGCTGGGCGACGACTCCGATCCCGGCGTAGAGGTTCCTGCCCACCCAGTGCCGGCCCCAGCCGTACTCGTGCTGCAGCAGGGAGAGGATCTGCCACATCAGGGCCCACTCCAGGACACCCAGACAGTAGCCGTACAGGGGGAAGACGATCCGGACGACGATCAGGCGCAGCCGGGCGCCCCGCATGCTGCTCCGGCCGGTGACCAGCGGCCGGAAGGGCTTGTTGACGCGGTCTTCCTCGACACCGACGAGCTGGTTGGCCAGGGTGTGCTCGTAGACGAACAGCCAGAAGTACAACGCGCCCAGGACCACGGTGACCGCGGCCTCGGGCACGGAGAGCCGGGCATGGACGACGGCCGCCATGACGAAGCAGGTGGCGGGGAAGACGGTGGTCCAGCGGTCGGCACTGATGAAGAGCCAGCTCAGGCGGATCTCATGCCAGGCGGACTGCAGCACCACCACGGGCGCGGTCAGGGTCGTGATCACTGTGCGGTTCCGTACTCCGTACTCGGATGGGCGGTTGACGAACCGGGCTCCGGTGCCGGCCGGTGAACGTCGCCCGGCTTCACGTGGTGCGGTGCACGATCGCCTCCACGACGTTCTCCAGCGTGTGGATCACCTTGGGCGGGAAGGGCGAGGAGGCCAGGGAGTCCAGAGCCCGGCGGTATCTCTCCTCGATCATCTGCTCGACCGCCGCCCGGGCCCCGGTGCTGACGAGGAGGGAACGGATCTCCGCGGCCTCCTGCTCCCCGAGGTCGGGGTCACCGAGCAGGGTGCGCAGCCGGTCGGCCTGGTCCGGATCGCAGGCGCGCAGGGCGTGGACGATGAGGCTGGTGCACTTGCCCTCACGCAGATCGTCCAGACGCGACTTGCCCGTCCGGTCCGGGTCCCCGAAGACGCCCAGCACGTCGTCCCGGAGTTGGAACGCCTCGCCGAGGGGCACGCCGTAGGCGGTGCAGGCGCTCATGACCTCCGGTCCGCCGCCGGCGAGGGCCGCACCCACCTGCAAGGGGCGTTCGATGGTGTACTTGGCGGTCTTGTAGCGGATGACGCTCATCACCGTCTCGAGGCTCGCGTGCAGATCGCCGGTGATGAGCAGGTCCAGGTACTGGCCGGCGATCAGTTCGCTCCGCGCGAGGTCGACGCAGCGCAGTACGGCGGTCCGGTGGGCGTCGGGCATCGGCGTGGTGTGCAGCAGCTCGTCGGACCACACCAGAGCCAGATCGCCCAGGAGGATCGCGCCGCCCATGCCGTACTGCTGCGCCAGCCACGGCGTGTGGTGCCGGTCGGCCAGTGCCCGGTGGACCGTGGGGCGCCCGCGACGGCTGTCGGACGCGTCCATGATGTCGTCGTGGATGAGCGCGCAGGTGTGCGCCAGTTCGATGGAGGCGGCAAGCCTGACGGCGTGCGCGGTGTCGCCCTGGCCCCCTGCCGCGAACCAGCCGGTCACACACAGCAGCGGACGGACTCTCTTCCCGCCGGACATGAAGTCGCGCAGCATGCGGATGAGGGCCGACTGGCGGGGTACGGGAGCGCTCCGTGCCTTCTTCGTCAAGAACCCGTACAGGAGATCATCGATTGCGGCGCGCGGCGCGAAGAAGTCGGACGCGGCCGCCAAGGTCGTTTCAGCACTCATGGCAAGGACGCCCTTCAGGAAAGAGGCCAGGCATCTGTCGCCTCACGACACGGACTCTCGGCTGACGATGCGGAACAGGGGAAGCACCACTTGAGCAACGCGTTGTTCGAGGGCAGGACCGTGCAGCCCCGCTCGCGTCACGTCGGAGCCGGGCCACTGGCCGCGTCACTCCCGTGGCCGGTGCGCTGGACGTAGCGGCCCAGTGCCATCAGAGGGAAGAGATGGCCGTAGTACCCGTAGTGCGCGGCCACGGCCCCGGGGACGAGCGTGCCGGTGAACTGCGGTTCCCACCAGGTGCCGCGGTCCGTCTGCCGGTCGGCCGGCCAGTGCACCCCGGAGCGGACCGCGGCACTCTCGCGTTCACCCGCTGCCAGCAGTGCCAGCAGCGCCCAGGCGGTCTGCGAAGGAGTCGACGGGCCACGGCCGCGGTGGGCCGGGGCGACGTACGCCTGCCAGTCCTCGCCCCAGCCGCCGTCCCCGTTCTGCACCGACGTCAGCCAGGCGACGGCGCGCCGGACGGCCGTGTGGTCATGGGGGACCCCGGCGGCGACGAGAGCGGGGACGACGCAGCCGGTGCCGTAGAGGTGGTTGACTCCCCAGCGCCCGTACCAGGCACCGTCGGCTTCCTGCCGGTCGAGCAGCCGGCGCACGGCACGGCGGGTGGCGGCGTGGCGCTCCGTTCCGCAGGCGGACAGCATCTCCACCGCATGGGCGGTGACGTCCGCGGTGGGCGGCTCGGCGCAGAACTCACCGAACCCGAAGAACGGGAGCCTGCCGGGAAGGGCGCTGGTGTTGTCGGCGTCGAAGGCCGCCCAGCCACCGTTTCCGCTCTGCATACCGAGGCACCACCGCACTGCCCTGTCCACCGCGTCGTCGACACGCGTCCGCTCGGGGTGGACGACGCGGCGCAGTGCGAGAACCGCCTCGCAGGTGTCGTCGTTGTCGGGGTGGTTCTGATTGTGGAACTGGAAGGAGCAGCCTCCGGGAGCCAGGCCGGGCCGTCGTACGGCCCGGTCACCCGGTCGGTCGGTCGGCCGGGTGAGCAGCCAGTCGGCTGCCTTGACCACCGCGGGGTGGTCGGCGGCCAGGCCGGCGTCGAGCAACGCGGTGATGGACAGGCAGGTGTCCCAGACCGGGCTGTGGACGGTCTGCAGCGCCCGCACGTCCTCCTCGGGCCAGGCGGCGCACTCCTCCGGGTACTTCCAGCCGGCCTTGAGCACCGGATGCTCCGGCGAGTAGCCGTGCAGGTGCAGGGCGAGGATCACCCATGTGGTCATCGGGGTGCACGCCCCCCAACTGCCGTCCGCTTCCTGGTGTTCCACGAGCCGGCGGGCACATGCGTTCGCCGCCGCCTTGCGCACCGGGCGCGGGACACGCCTGTGCCAGGCGTGCGCGACGGCGTTCAGACGTCGCAGAGCCCCTTCCCGGCCGCCCGCCGGTGCCGATGTCGGCGCCCGCACGGAAGCATCGGACACCGCGAGGAGTTCATCGATGCCGAAGGGGGGCGGCCGCACGGGCCGGTGCTCGTTGATGATGCCGAGCGCCACGAGCGCCACGAGCATGACGGCGCTGAAAGCGTAGATGTTCAGGGGCGCCCACCCGGGCAGGGCGATGATTCCTGCGGGAACCATGGGAAGACGGTCCCGGCTCCACCAGCCGAACATGGCGAGCCATACGCGTGCGGTCAGCTGGCTGGCCTCGACGCCGCCCTGTTCCCGCACCCACGCCGCGCACCGGAGCATGTGCTCCGCGTCCGGGCTGTCCCCGGCGAGCCGAAGAGCCACGTACGCCTGGACCGTGGTCCCCAGATGGCCCGGGCCGTCGAAGGCGAGGGGCCAGGATCCGTCCGCACTCTGCTGGGAACGGATCCACCGGCCGCTCGCCTGCGCCACGCGCTCGTCCAGGACACCCAGCGAATGGCGCAGGAAAAGATCATGGGCGTCATAACTCACGTCCGTCCTGAAAACGCCCTTCCACCACCCCTCGGCATGCTGCCGGGCCAGCAGGTGGTCCACGGCTTGCAATAGTGCACGCCGGACCGTTTCCTCTTCAGGGCCGGACGCAGGAAAGGTGAATGTCACATCGGCGCCCCCCGCAGGGGCCGATTTCTTCTCCCGTGACGCGTCGCCAGCCATGGCCGTCATGACACTCCTCAATGGTGGGACCTGCGGACGCCTCCGTGCGCAGAACTTACGCGACGTGGGCCCTGTACTCGGGAAGCCGGTCGCTGCGGTCGCGAGATGCACCCGAATGAACAAGGAGAGTCCGATGAATGCATCGAAAATAAGACGGCGCCGAGCTTTCCGCTTATCTCCTGGTCTGCACATCCCTCATACGAGTGCCGCGCGGAATACGCAGATCGAACTCACGGAGTTCGGCGCCGCGCGACAACTCTTGATCATTTCGGTGTCACGTCGTCATGCGGTACGCACAGGGGCGGGCCGGCGCCCGAGAAGGCGGACGCTCCGTCAGGACCGCAGGGTGAACCAGGTGGTCTTGCCGTCGTCGGTGGGGCGTACACCCCAACTGTCGGCGAGGGCGTCGACGAGCAGGAGTCCGCGGCCGGACTCGTCGTCGGGGGCTGCCAGGCGCGGCTGGGGCAGGTGGGGGCTGTGGTCGCTGATCTCGACGGTGAGTTCGGTGGCGGTCCTGCGCAGGTGGAGGCCGAGGGGCCCCTGGGCGTGCTGAACGGCGTTGGTGAGGACCTCGGAGACCAGGAGCCGGGCGTCGTCGGCGAGGTGGGCGCAGTTCCAGGCGGTGAGTGTCTTGCTGAGGAAGGAGCGCCCGTCGCCGACGGCGCGGGACAGGGCGGGCAGGTCGGTGGTGGCGGCGGCCAGCGGGGCGGCGGGAAGCCGGGCCAGGAGCAGGGTGACGTCGTCGTCGTGGCCCTCGGCGTCGGGCAGCAGGCAGGCGAGGACGTGGTCGGCGGCGGCTTCCAGGCTGTCGGGCGTGGTGAAGGCGTCGCCCAGGGCGCGGGTGAGGTGGGCGATGCGGCATTCGATGTCGCTGCCGGGGGTCTCGATCAGGCCGTCGGTGTAGAGGACCAGCGCGGCGCCGGGCGGGACGGCGGTGCGGGCCTGCTGGTGGAGGATGCCGCCGACGCCGAGCGGCGCGCTGATGGGTGCCTCGATCTCCCGCACGCCGCCCGCCGGGTCGGCCAGGAGGGCGGGCAGGTGGCCGGCCGAGCACACGGTCACCTCGCCGGTGTCCGGGGCGAGGATCAGGTAGCAGCAGGTGACCAGTTGGTCGGGCAGGTCGAGGTCGGCGACGATCGCGTCGAGGGCCTGCATCAGCTGGCGCGGTTCCATGCCGGTCTTGGCCAGGGCGTGGGCGGCGGCCCGCAGCTGGCCCATGACGGCGGCGGCGTCCAGGCCGCGCCCCATCACGTCGCCGATGAGGATGCCGACCCGGCCCGCCCCCAGGGGGAGGAAGTCGAACCAGTCGCCGCCCACCCCGGCGCCCTGGGTGGCGGGCAGGTAGCGGCTGGCGGTGGCCAGTCCGGGTATGGCCGGAGGAGTGCCCATCAGGCTGCGCTGGAGGGTGAGGGCGATGTGCCGCTGCTGCTCGTACAGGGCGTGGAGCTGGGCCTCGGCCCGCTTGCGGTCGCTGATGTCGCGCACGATGGCGCACGCGCCCTCGACCGCGCCGTCGGCGGCGCGGGTGGGCCACAGGGTGACGTCGGCGTCGAACAGCTTCCCGTCGCGGGTGACGCGGAGCGTCTCGAAGTGCTCGATCTTCTCCCCGCGGGCCAGCCGTTCCAGGAGCGTGGTGATCTCGGAGGTGCGGTCGGGCGGGGCGAGCATCGTCACGTGGTGGCCGAGCACCTCCTCCTCGCTGTAGCCGTACAGCCGCTGGGCGGCGGCGTTCCAGTAGGTGATGTGCCCGTCGAGGGTCTTGGCGAGGATCGCGTCCTGGGAGGACTCGACGAGGGCCGCGAGCTGGTTGATGTGCTTCTCGGCGGCCTTGCGGTCGCTGACGTCGCGGACGGCGGCGGAGACGAGGAGACCGTCGGTGGTCTCCAGCGGACTGAGGCTGATCTCGACGGGGAACTCGGTGCCGTCCTTGCGCAGCCCGTGCAACTCCAGACCGGCCCCCATCGGCCGCACCTGCCGGGTCACCGCGTACGCCTCCCGGTGCCCGGCGTGCTGAGGGCGGAACCGGCCCGGGATCAGCAGTTCCACGGGCTGGCCCAGAAGCTCCGCGCGCCGGTACCCGAACATCGACTCCGTCTGCGCGTTGACCAGCCGGATACGCCCCGCGTGGTCCACGATCACCATCGCGTCCGGCGCCGCCTCCAACAACCCCCGGAACCGCTGTTCGGCGGCCTTGCGGTCGCTGACGTCGCGGACGGCGGCGGAGACGAGGAGACCGTCGGTGGTCTCCAGCGGACTGAGGCTGATCTCGACGGGGAACTCGGTGCCGTCCTTGCGCAGCCCGTGCAACTCCAGACCGGCCCCCATCGGCCGCACCTGCCGGGTCACCGCGTACGCCTCCCGGTGCCCGGCGTGCTGAGGGCGGAACCGGCCCGGGATCAGCAGTTCCACGGGCTGGCCCAGAAGCTCCGCGCGCCGGTACCCGAACATCGACTCCGTCTGCGCGTTGACCAGCCGGATACGCCCCGCGTGGTCCACGATCACCATCGCGTCCGGCGCCGCCTCCAACAACCCCCGGAACCGCTCCTCCGCCTCCCCCGGACCCTCCTCCGGGGAAGTGGTCCCGCAGCGACAGGACGGCGGCCCCGCCGCCATGGCCTCGCTTGCGGCCTCGCTCGGTGACGCTGTCCTGACCTCGTCCATATCGGCCCCACCCGGCTGGTAGATCTACGGTGCATGGGCATAGGCCATCACAGCGCATAGGCGTCCCCCGTACTTCCGGATGCCCTCTACTGCTCCGCCCGCGGCCGAACCTGCCCGCTTCGCTGCGACAAACCATCGTTTTCCGAAGGCCGCCCCGCGGGGCCGCCCGGACTCCGTAGAGCCTTCAAGCATTTCTTCGGGAATCCGGACCTCTCAGCGGTCCCGGGCAGCCGTTCTCCGGCACGGTCCGTCCTCGCGGCAGGGACCCCGCGTCCACCGGTATCCCGCGTCCCGCGGTCGGGCGCCGGCCCCGGACGGGTCAGGCCGCGCGGCCCAGTGCCGCGCGCTCCAGGTGCTCCACCGATGTCACCGTCCGCAGGCACGCGGTCAGCGCGCGGCTGCGGGCGTGGGAGATGCCGTCGGGTTGCGTCGGGTCGGTGAGCTGGGCGAGGCGGCCGCCGCTCGCGATGCGGTCGAAGGCCTTGCGCAGGTCGCCGGTGCGCAGCGGGGCGTCGAGGGCGAGGTCCTCGGCGAGCCGGTCGAGGTGGTCGCGGACCTCGGCGGCGAACAGGGCCGTCTCCGGCACGGCGTCCGACGGGGTGCGCGGCAGGCTGCCGTGCACGAGGGCGGCGGCGTGGCCCACGTCGAAGACGGCGGCCTGGATGGCTCCCAGCTCGGTGGCGTTCCAGCGGGCGCGGTGGCTGTGCGGTTCGTGGGCGAGGCTGCCGATGGCGGCCTCGAGCTGTTCACGGGTCCGCCGGACGTGGTGGCGCAGGGCGTCGAGTACGGCGGGGTCGACGGCACCGGCCCGGGCGTATCCGTCCAGCAGGGCGCCGAGCAGGTCGCGCTGCGCCTCGACCCAGCGGGCGAGCAGCTCGGGCAACCGGTTGTGGTGGTACGTCGGCAGGATCAGGAAGACCGCCATGCCGACCAGGGCGCCCACCACCGTGTCGGCGGCCCGGCCCCAGGCGGCCTCGGCGGTCGGGAACAGGCCGATGCCGCCGATGAGGAAGACGATCCAGGCGGTGATGAAGATGTTCAGCACCCACTGGCCCATGAGCAGTGCGCAGAAGGCCAGCAGGGCGAGCACGGTGGCGGCGACGACCAGCGCGCCGTGGTTCCAGACGTCCGGCAGCAGCAGCGCCCAGGCCACGACGCCGCCGATGACGGAGCCGGCGGACCGGCCCCAGCCGCGGGTGAGGGTGTGCCCGTAGTCGGGGAAGAGGACCAGGATCGTGGTGAGCGCGGCCCAGAAGCCGTGGGAGGGCAGGCCGTGCCCGCCGAAGTCACCGGTCCAGCGGCCGACCGCCTCGCCGGCGACGGCGCCCACGGCCAGGCGGACGGTGTTCATGAACAGCGGGGCGCCGGGGCGCAGCTCCGCGGCCATCCGCTGCCGACCGAAGCGGGCCGCGCCGGCGGGGAAGCCGACGAGGTGGTGTTCGCCCAGGTCGAACTCGCCGGGGCGGTCGGAGCGGCGCAGCGTGTACCGGGTGAGGTCGAGGACCTCGGCGAGCCGGGGCATCACCAGGTCTGCTTCCGGCCCACGCCAGCGTTCCAGTTCCTGCGCGGAGGTGCCGAGGGCGGTGTCCAGGTCAAAGGCGCGGCCGCTGCGGACCGCCGCCGCGACGGCCCTCAGGACCGCGGCCACGGCCGCGCGCGGTACGTCCTTGGAGTGCGCGGTCGCCTTCAGGGCCCGGCGGACCTCCTCGGCGGCGCCGTACAGGGCGAAGAGCGGTCCAGCGGGGCGCCGGGCGAAGGACGGCAGCACGCCGAGCGCGGTACGGGCGAGGGTGAACGGCGTCGACGGCAGCCGGCCCGCCGAGCCCGCCGCCGCGTATCCGGCGAGGGCGCCGTAGAGAGCCGCGAGGTTGCGGCGCTGGTTGTGGTGGCGCATGCCGTACGGCGGGAGGAACTGGGCGACCACGACGATGCCGGCGCCGACCGCGATCCAGCGGGCCATGACCAGGCCCTGGTGCACGTCGGGCGAGAGGTCCGCGGTGATCATCGCGCCGATCACCATCAGGCAGGAGCGGATCCCGGGGACGATGCCGAACGCGCGCCACAGGCCGGCGACGTACGAGCCGACGAAGAGGAAGAGGAGGAACCACCAGCCCAGCTCGTGCAGGTACACGCCCGCGAACACGGCGGCGCTGAAGACGGCGCCGCTGATCAGGCTGACGGAGAAGCGGTCGCGGGTGGCGGGGAGGAGCGTGCAGATGCCGCAGATGAAGGTGCCCACCATCATCATCGCCCACGCCATGCGGTCGTCGACGGCCCAGCCGATGACCGATCCCGCGACCAGGGCCACGGCGGCCCGCGTCAGGTCCTGCGGATCACACCATCTGCGTTCGACGCGCGTCGCCGCCACTAGCGTGCGGGCGACGGACGACCACCACATCCTGCCGGTACTCATACATGTATATTACACCTAACCTTTTTCCGTTGTATAGCGCAACCAAAGTCGGTCGCGATGCCGCGGGCGAACCGCGGCGGGGATCGTCGAGGCCCGGGGCTGCTGTCGGGCCGGCCGTCGGTGAACAGGTCGCCGACGGCGACGGCGACGGCGACGGCGACGGCATAGAGGATGCGGTCGAACCGAGGGCCGGGGCGAGGCCCCGGCACCTCGTGGCACCGCTACCTGCAGCAGCGACAGCACCAGCACCTGATCCAGCACTTGATCCAGCACTTGATCCAACAGGAGCAGCCTCAGCCGCCCTCCCCCGGGGGACCCGCCGCCACCTCCCCGGACGCCCGCCACTTCCCGGCGAGCCGCGCGCTTCGGTCGTCCGGGTCGCGGAGGTCGGTCGACGGGGCCCGCGCTGTGCGGTGGCCGTCCGCCGGGAGGGCGGCCCGCCAAGGGCCGGGGACCGGCTCGATCGCACGGCTCCCGTCCTCGTGCGGGCCTGCGGCGACGTCTCTCAGCCCCGTCCCGGCACCGTCGCGACCGGCCCCGGCAGCCCCGCGGGACCGGCCCCCGGCAGAGCGTCGTCAGAGGCCGGTTCGGCGCTCTCGCCGAGGAAGCCGCCCGACTGGTGCCGCCACAGCTTGGCGTAGGCGCCGCCCGCGGCGAGGAGTTCGCCGTGGGTGCCCTGCTCGACGACGTTTCCCTGGTCGAGGACGACGAGGCGGTCCATGCCGGCGACGGTGCTCAGGCGGTGGGCGACCACGAGGGCGGTGCGTCCGTCCATCAGCCGCCACAGGGCGTCCTGGACGAGGAGTTCGCTCTCCGAGTCCAGCGCGCTGGTGGCCTCGTCGAGCAGCAGGATCGGGGCGTCGCGCAGCAGGGCCCGGGCCAGGGCGACCCGCTGGCGCT
>NZ_BMVU01000063.1 GCF_014650875.1 Streptomyces minutiscleroticus | reverse complement strand
CCGACGGCGCCCTCACCGCCGACCAGGTCCGCCACCTCCCCGACCTCACCGAGGCCCTCGTCGAGGAACTGGCCCCGCACGCGATGACCCTGACGGACGGCTTTGGCATCGCCGACGACGTCCTGCAGGATCACCCCATCACCACCCGGGGCGGCGGCCTGCTGTCCTACTGAAACGGATCGGTGGCCGCGGAAGGCGCGTACTCCCACCAGGTGCTGTGTCCCTCCCGTTCGACGCGCTGCTCCGCTGCCTGCTCGGTCTCGTCCCACAGCGTGGTGCAGGCCGGAATTGCAGCGGAGCGCTCCATCAGAGTGTCGATTTCGGCGCGGGTCAGCCGCACGTTCTCCGGATGCGCTCCCGGCACGCCGTTCGGGCGGGCTGCGCGGGGGCGGCGGCCGGGCCGGGCGGCGAGCGCCTGCCTCATCTGCTGCAGAGCGGATGCCGCGCGGGCGGCCGCGGGCCTGAAGGCGCGCTCCTTCCAGGCTTGCATGCGTGCGTACCGGGGTCCGAACGGCGTCTCATTGTCGTCCCAGGTGGATACCGCAGGCTGCCGATAGGGGGTGACCAGGCCATCGGGCAGGTACAGGGTGCCGGTGTTGGCGCGGCGGCGGATCTCGGAGGCGACGTAGGCGGCGACGTCGCGCGGCCGCAGGGGAACGGTCCAGCGGGCGAGCTCGCGCGCGATATCGGAGCCGTTCCATCCGGCGTGGATCAGCGGGCGCAGCGCGTAGGCCAGCTGGCGCACGCAGGCGCCCTGGGTCCACCAGGTGTGCAGTTGGACGAAGCGGGCGTCGCTGATCGCGGCGGCCGTCTGGCCGGCCGTCCAGCCGGTGGTGCCCTTGGGACGGTGAGAGCGATTACTGGTACGGCTCGCGGGTCTGCGCGTGCTGTCTTTGTTCTCTCTCCCTCCAGCACCTGAAATACGGGGCTGAGGTGGCATCACAGAAGGGGTGCACGCACTGGTGGTGTCCGGGCATGGCGTCCGCGCGTTGCCGGCGGCAGAGCGGGCCATGGCGGTGTAGCCCACCAGGCGAGCCGTGTAGCCCTGGCCCCGGATGCGGTGGCCGCGCGCGTCGTCCCAGGCTCGGGGAGCCACCGGAGCAAAGATGGTGGCCGTACCGCGGTAGCCGTGCTCGCGAGTCCAGTTGGCGCCGTGCCGGGTGCGCATGACGTTGCGTCTCGAGCCGTGCTCCACGTACACGAGCAACCCCAGTTCGCGCAGATAGCGGGCGTGGTAGAGGACGGTGCGGCGTTTGAGGCCGAGCTCGCGGGCGGTGGTGTCGACGCAGAAGGGGATGTGGCCGTGCCGGCCGCGGGGCATGCGGGCGGCCAGCGCTTCGGCCAGCCGGATGGTGGTCTGGGTGGCGCGCGGATGGTGGCGGACCATGTAGCGGACCGCGTCCAGGTACTCGCCGGGGCGCCGCAGCTGCCGGGAGGCGGTGGTGTGGGCCTCGTGGTCGCGTGCAGCCTGTATCAGCGTGAAAGCACCGTGTGAACGGCTGTCGTCTTCGGGGCCGTTGACGCGGTCTTGTGCCTGCCGGGTGTGGCGTGTAGTGGAGTCCTCGGGCATCATGGGTCCTGTTGCGGGGCGTGCCTCGCGGCAGCACGAGGCCTGATGGGTCTTGTGGGTTCGGTCAGAACCAGTCGCTGGAGTCGGGGTGGCAGCCCTTATCCGGCAGTGGAAGTGCGTCGGCGCCTGGTGGGGACCGGGTGGCCGGCGCAAGGGGCGGAAGCGGTTGGGGAACCGTGGTTCCGCCCCTTTCTGCTGCTCAGCGCAGCGCGATGCTGGAGATCAGGACGATCGCCCAGATCAGGGGCACGAGGGCCACATACACCTGCGGCCGGCGCAGGACCGGTTTGCCCAGGTGCAGCGGCCGGCGTCCCGGTACCGGCGTGGGGGGCGCCAGCGCCCGGTACTTGCGGTAGGCGGCCGCGTTCTCCGCCAGCGCCACTGGGGTGTGGAACAGCAGACCCAGCAGTCCCCACCAGCCGCGGCACAGGGTCTGGGTCGTCATCGTCCGTACCAGCGAGATGCCGCACTGCCGGCACAGCGGTTCACCGACGCTGCGGCTCCAGCCGAAGAACAGCAGCCCGGTGTGCGCGCGGACCTCCGCGTGGGCGACCGGCCGGGCCCCGCACACATGGCAGCCCGGCTCGAGGGAGCGGGGCGGGGCGACGGAGTGCCACGGGATGGGCGGCTCGGCGTCCTGTGGGCGCTGCTGATACCAGGCGGGTGGGGTGTAGTGGGGCACGTAGTCGGTCCCCGGAATGTGCACGCCGGCATCCCGCCGTGGCTGCTGGTGGTCCTGTGCGCTCACGCGGCTGTTCCTCCTCCTGGAACGGTGATCTGTATGTGCGGCAGGTCGCGGGGCGCTGTTGCTGCGTCTGCCGGGCGGCCGGTTCACTCGGGGACGAAGGTCCACGAGTACGGCTCGGCGTCGTCTGTCTGGCTCCAGCGGACCTGCAGTTCCCGCGCGCCGGCGGGGACGAGGTAGGACTTGCAGAGGGTGTGGCTTTTACCGGGATGCCAGGCCCCGATGGTGTACGGGTCCTCGCATCCCGGTGCGTCGTCGCCGACGCCGATCAGCAGTGCGCCCCGGACGCCGTCGGCGTAGATGCCGGTGTGGTCGTTCACGTCGGAAACGGCGGTGAGAGCGGGTCCGGCGGTGTGCGTGTACTGCATGCAGGCGGTCGCGACCACCATGCCCTTGGCGTCGACCGGGTCGCGGACCGCCTTCGCGGCCTCGGCCGGGGTGGACAGCTCGACCTTGTGTGCGGTGATCTCGTAGGTGACGTCGCCGTCCTGTTCGTCGATCAGCACGGTGGCGCTCTCGGCGGTACGCAGCTCGCCCCCGGCTGTCGCCTCGGAAGCCGTAGCGGGCGCCGGCGTGGCGTGCTTGGGTGCGCCGATGCCTGTTCCCCCGCACGCGGTCAGGGTGATCGCCGTGGTGGCGCCCACGGCGAGCGCGGTCAGACGGCGCAGGCGCGTGGCGATGCTGGCGGGTTGGAGCATGGAGGCTTCCTCCGAAAACGGTGAGCGCTGGGGCGGAGCGGTTCGGATGGCAGGCAGCGGCAAGGTTCTCGGCCGCCGGGATGGCCCCGCGGTGTGCGCCCGGCACGCGGTGGCCGGCGCACACCGCAGGGCGCCTTCGGCGGTTGAGGGGATGGCCGGCCTGCGGGATCGGCTACTTGAGCGTGGCGCAGGCCTTCTTCGACGAGCCCTTCCAGTGGATGCAGATCACGGTGCCCTTGGGGAACCGTGGGCCCTTGTGGTTGCCGGCGTACCAGGAGGTCTCCACGAAGGAGCCCTTATCCTTGGCCTTGCGCCAGCCCTTGCCGACGTGCGTGCTGCCGCCCGGCTTCTTGTAGAGCCACCGGGCGTAGGCGGCCTTGTTGCTCTTGGTGTCCTTGGAGGCGTAGACCCACTCGACGCCGCGGCTGTTGGAGCCCTTCTTGTACCAGTAGTCGATCGCGAGCCCGTACCCGCAGCTGCTGCTGCCGGTGCAGAGCCGCACGGTCTTGTCGACGTACGAGGCCGCCGAGGAGGACGGGGTCGCCATCGACACCACCACGACGGCAGCGCCTACGGCCACGCCAATACGTTGTGCCACTTTTGCCATGGTTTCTTCCTCCGAAGAGGCCGCGACCGATCGCGGCCGGTAGGGAATCAACTGAGGGAACTTGCGCGGAAGCGCTGAGAGGACGGCTGTGGTGGTGCGGACGGCCAGTGGTGGACCTCGCGGACGGGTGCGCCACCGGGTGGGCAGGTCAGACGGCCTGGGCAAGGCGGATGCTGCTGGCCGTCAGCGTCGAGGCCCATACCGGCTGGCGCTGGTGCTGGTAGGTGTGCCGGCCGTGCACGGCGCGGCCGAGGGTGAGCGCGGTGAATCCCTCGTCTGTCAGGTCGCGGGCGAGGTGGCGCAGCAGAGCGTGGTCGGGGCCGAGGTGGCGGGCGGTGAAGGCGAGGGCGGACAGCAGGACGGTGCAGTGGCGGCCGCGGATGACGCCCAGCTGGGCGGCCACGATCGTCCGGTCCACGCTCAGGGTGGCGACGAAGGCGTCGGCGGCGCCGATGTGGTTCAGCACGGCGCGCCACTGCTGGGCGGGGGTGGCGTGGCCGGGCCACTGGCCGGGCTGGTGCAGGCGGTTAAGGACGTCGAAGCCGGCGAGCAGGTCGCGGATGTGCCGACTGCGCGTGTAGGCGAGGTCCTGGTCCGCGACCAGGCGGTGCCAGGTGCGCTGCAGACGGGTGTGCTCGCGCTGTGCGCTGCGGGACAGGCTGGCGGGGGCGAGTGGCAGCTCGAGGGCGGTGGCGGTGTCGGGGCTGCACTGCCAGGCGCTGTCGTCCCCGACGTCGGCCAGGGCGTGGGCCAGGCCGCTGGTGGCGGGAACGTCACTGAGGTCGATGTTGACGCCGTTCTGGCTGAGCAGCAGCAGGTGGAACGCGAAGGTGGCGGCGACCGCGGGGGTGTCCGCGTGGGGGCCGACCGGACGGACGTAGGCGGCGTGCGGCGCGGACAGCGCGGTGACGTTGTTGTCGTGGCGGACCAGGGCGAGGGCGGCCAGGATGCGGCCGGTGGTGCTGGTGGCCGCCAGGACGATGGGCGTGGCGGTCTCGGGCAGTTGTCGGGCCCAGGCAAGGAGCCAGTCCGGGGACTGGAAGTAGCTGGCCCGGTCGTCTTCGGCGTAGAGCTCGCGCCACTGGCGGTCCAGGACGGCCAGGGCGTCGGCGCCGGTGTGTTCGCGCAGGCTGTGGCGTATCACAGTGATAGTCCTTCGCAGGTCAGGCGGCGTGGGGGAGGCGGTGGCAGGCGGCGGCGAAGTCCCGGCCGCTCGCGGCCGCGGCCGCGAGCGGGGCGCGCGGGCTGGCCTGCATCCGGCGGATGAGCGCGGAGCCGACGACCACCGCATCCGCGTGCGCGGCCGCGGCCCGGGCGCGCTCGGGACTGGTGATGCCGATGCCGGTGGCGATCGGCAGGGCTGTCAGAGAGCGCAGCCGGCCGATGAAGTCGGGCAGTTCCGGACTGATCGGCAGCTCGTTGCCGGTCACCCCGCTGGTGGCCGGGGCGTAGATGAGGCCGGTGGCGTGGGCGAGGATGCAGTGCAGCCGCATGGAGCGGGTGCGCGGGGAGACCAGCGGGATCGCCGCGAGGCCGGCTGCCCGGGCAGCGGTGCGCCACGCGCCGGCCTCCTCTGCCGGCAGGTCGGGAATGAGGACGCCGTCGATGCCGGCCGCGGCCGCCTGCTGGGCGAAGCGGTGCAGGCCGTAGGCGTGCACGGGCTGGTAGTAGGACATCACCAGCAGCGCCGCCGCCGACGCCGCGGACAGCTCGCGCGCGGCGTGGAAGACGTCCGTTATCCGGAAGCCGGCCCGCAGCGCGGTCTCGGCGGCCTGCCGGATGACTGGACCGTCCAGCACGGCGGCCGTGTGCGGCACGCCCAGCTCGACGACGTCCGCGCTCTGTGCGAGCAGGTGCAGTGCGTCCAAGTTGGTGAGCCGGTCAGGCCAGCCCACGGGCAGATAGGCGGCCAGCGCCGCCCGGTGCTGCGCGGCCGCGCCGCGGAGGGCGCGCTGCAGGCGGGTGTCCGTCACCGCGCACCTCCCGTGGGAACACCGGCGGGGACGGGCGCGTACAGGCCGGTGGCCTCCAGCAGGCGGATCGTCTGGTAATCGCTGTCGACGGCCTGCATCTGCCGGTGGCTGAGCACGACTTCCCCGGCGGTGGTGCGGCTGCTGGCGGTCTGCCGGGCCTGCGCACCGGCGCGCAGGTGTGGAGAGGTGGCCACGACGGTGGGCAGTTGCGTGAGCGTGCCCCACAGAACGGGGGCGAGGACGCTGTCGGCGGCGGCGTGCAGGTGGACGCGCACTACACGCTGGCCGCGGTGCATGGCTCTGAGCGGATCGGGGGCTTCGGGCAACAGGCTGGTGACGGCGCTGGTGAGCCGGTCGGTGCCGGTGGCCGCATACAGTGCCGCGTCGGCCGGCGTGCTGACCAGGACGGGGGCCGCCGACAGCAGCAGCGGCCCGCGGCCGGGCGCAAAAGCCAGGCGGCACACCATCGGCCCGGCCTGCACGCCCAGAACATCAAGGACCTGCAGGGCGTACAGCGCCAGGGTGCGCGCCAGCAGGCCGTGGCGCGGCAGCAGTTCGGAGCGGGCAAGGATGCCGTCCCAGGTGTAGCTGTCCGCCCACAGGTCGGTGACGCGGTGGTCGGCCGCCCGCCCGCCGGCGGCCGGACGGGTGGTGCTGTGCACGGTGTAGCGGCGGCCGGGCAGGTACTCGCTGACCACGACGTCGGCGCTGCCGCTGTGGAGATGGGCGGCGCGGCGCACGGCCGGCCAGGCGTGGGCGATGTCGATGCTGGTCTGGCACACCACCGGAGCGGCCGGTGCGCCGACGGCGGTCGGCAACAGCACCGCGGCCGCCGGTTTGCAGGCCCGCCACCAGGCGGTGGCCTCGGCGAGCCGGTCGGTGCGGCAGCCGGCCGGGGCCGGGATGCCGGCCACCTGCAGCGCGCGATGCTGGATGCCCCGGTCGCTGCGCTGCCCGACGGTCGCCGGATCGGCGGGCAGCCCCAGGCGGGACGCCACCTGTTCGGCCAGGACAATGCCGCGGGTACTGCCGGCGAGAACGCCGTCGACCCGTAGGTCGCGCAGGCGGGCCGCGGTGCGGCGCAGCGAGCCGCGGTGCGTGACCGCCTGCGCCCTTGTCCCGGCCGGATGTGCGCCTTTGGCCGGGGCGGGTTCGGTGGCGACGGCGACGGGGGTGTGGCCGCGTGCGGCCAGGGCGGGCGCGTAATCGGTGCCGGGCTCGACGACCGCCACCGTGCGCGCGGCAGCCCGGGTCGGAGTGCGAACCGGGCTGGCGAGGGGAAGCCCCATTGCGGCAACTCCTGACGTGGAGAAGGGAGACGAGGACGGCGTCCGGCCCACTGGCGCAGCGTCGGTGCGGGGCCGGGACGCCTGTGGCAGTGCGCCGGGCCCGATGGGCCGGGCCCGGCGCGGGGCGCGGTGGCGGATCAGGTGATGGCCTTGGTGCCGGCCAGGCCCCAGGTCTTGTTGCCCTTGCCGTCGTCGGCGATGTCGTAGGTGACGGTGGCGTCCGCGGTCCACTTCTTGGTCTTGGTGCTCACGTAGACGTTGCTGTAGCCGCTGGCGCCGCTGGAGAAGGTCTTTGATCCCTTCTCGGTGTCGAGCTCGCTCCTCAGGCTGCGCACCTCGCACGTGCCGTAGGTGCAGTTGGTGCGTACGGTGGAGCCGTGCTCGGCGCGCATCTTGATGTAGAAGTCATTGAACCTGTAGCCGCCGGTGTAGAAGGAGGTGCCGTCCCAGCTCGCCTTAGACAGCCAGGCCGTGTAGTGGCGGTAGCCGCCGCTTGTGCCGGTGTAGCGGATGCAGATCTTGAGGCTGACTTTGACGTCCGGCTTGCCGGGCAGGTTGAAGGACTTGCTGCTGGTCTTGCAGGAGGTGGTGGCGGCCTGAGCCGGGGTGGCCACGGCGAGCCCGCCGGCGGCGACAGCCGCGGCGAGGGCAGAGGCTGCGATGGAGCGGGAAACGCGCACGGGAGTATCCCCTTTCGGAACGTGGATGTGGATGACGCGGTGTGCCTGTGCGCTCAGGCGACGCAGGCGGTGGCGTGGTCTGCGGCTTCGACGGTGATGTCCAGCTGGTTGGCGACGTGCCGCAGGCGGGTGTGGCAGGCGCCGACGTGCGCGCCGGTGACCACCCATAGGGCCAGTCGGTCGTCGAGCGTGGCTGCTGGCGGCGCGGCCACATAGGCGCCGGGGCTTTTGAGCAGCACCACGCGCTCCACACCCGGCTGCTGGCTCAGGCCCGCCGGGGCGGACAGCCGGCTCAGGCGGCCCGTCTGTGCGGGGTAGGCGAACTGGATCGCGGCGGCGCGTTTGAACAGGGGCGTGAGGTAGGGCGGGGTGCCGGTGGCCAGTGCGGCCGCCACCTGTGCCAGGTCGATGCCGAGCGCCCGTTTGACCAGCAGTTGCAGCAGGTCCCCGCCCAGGCGGCCGTTGACCTCGACGATGCGCGGCCCGCTGGCGGTGAGCATCACCTCGATGCACAGCACTCCGGTGCTCACCCCGAGGGCGTCGACGGCCGCGGAGATCACCTGATGCAGGTCCTCGTCCTGCAGGAGCGGGTCCATGGCGTCCACGCAGTGCCCGTACTCCTGCGTGGTGTTCGCCGGCGCGGGCAGTTTGCGGGTCACGGCCAGGATGCGGGTGCGGCCCGGTGCGAGCACGGCTGTCTCCACGCTGATCTCGCTGCCGATCAGCGCCTCTTCGACGATCACGCCCGGTGTGCCGTACTGCTGCTGGCCGGCGGCAGCCGCGCGGCCGGCCTGCTCGTAGGCTTTGCGTACCTGGTCGCGGTTGTGGGCCCACATCACGCCGGCGCTGCCGGCCAGGGACTGCGGTTTGACCACGACGGGATAGCCGATCAGGTCGGCGTGGGCGACGGCCGCGTCCGCGTCCGCAGCGAGCACCGAGCGGGCGGAGGGCACTTGGTGCTGGGCCAGCAGCCGCCGCGAGAGCACCTTGTCCCGGCAGGCCGTCATGGCCTCGGGGGTGCTGGTGGGCAGGCCGAGCTGCTGCGCCAGATGGGCCGTGAGCACCACGTGGCGCTCCATGTAGGTCATCGCCCCGGCCGGGGCGCCGTGCTGGGTGGTGTAGGTGTCGATGGCGGCCGCCGTCGCGGCGCGGTCGGTCAGGTCGGCCTCGATGTGCCCGGCCAGGTAGCGGTGCGCCCAGTCGGGCACGTCGCTGTCGACCAGGACGACGGGATGAGTGGCGGCGAGGCTGGCGAGCGTGTACTCCCGGTAGGCGGCGGTGCTGGTGGGATGGTCGTCACCGGCTCCCACCAGGAGGAGGGATGGTCGTGCAGACACAGAAATCTCCAAGGATGAAGCGCGCAGGCGGGACAGGCTTGGCGGGGGAGATTGAGGCCGGTTGCGTGCGCGCGATCGCGTCGCTCGCAACCGACTGCCTCGTGAGCTGAGAGAGCCCACGGCTGGAAGGGGCTAGTCCATGCAGTTCCAGGCGACGTAGCCGGTGATGCCCTTGTATGTGACCTTGGCCCAGCGATCGTCCGCGATGGTTCCCTTGGAGCCGCAGGCGTTGTGGACGCCGCCGAAGTACATGACGTAGGCGCCGTTCTTGAACTCGGCCGCCGCAGCGGCCCCCTTGGGGAGCAATCCCAGGGCGGTGCTGGAGGTGCTGGTCTTGGCCCGGATCCGCACGGACTCCTGGGCGTGCCAGGTCTTCGTCGCGGCGGACGCTGCAGGCGCCTGCACCAGGGTCACGGCCGTGGCGGCGGCCAGGCCGAGACCCAGCATCTTCAGGCGGGTGTGCATGACGTGCTCCTTCGTGAGCGGGATGGATGTGCAGGTCAGGAAGCGCAGCGCAGGGCGGCCGCATGCCTGCGGGCGAGCGCGGTCAGGGGCAGGCACAGACCGGCGCCGATCAGGCCGCAGCCGGCGAGGGTGAGGCCGACAAGGTGGTGGCCGCCGGCCTCAAGCGCCCAGCCCGCCAGCAGCGGTGCGGCCAGGACGGAAGCGGCCAGGCTGGTGCCCCAGATGCCGGCGTACCGGCCGCGGGCGTGGGCGGGCGCGATGCGGTTGACGATGTCGGCCGCGGCGACGGTCGCGATGATCTCGCCGGGCACGGAGGCGACCACGGCCGCGGCGTAGCCGGCCGGGGTGGAGACCAGGCCGGCCGAGCCCATGCCGAGACCGAGGATGAGGCAGCTGGCCCCCAGCGGGCCGACCATCGGGTGCTTGCTCTGCGCCCGGCGAGCCAGCCAGGGGTTGAACAGCGGCGAGAGGACCAGGACGGCGATGGCGGCGGTGACTTGGGCCCAGCCGTAGGCGGCGGCCGGCAGGTGGTCCTGGGCCATCATCTGCGGCAGCACCGCGTACAGCGCGCTCATGGGGATGAAGCCACACAGGCTGGCCAGCCACAGCAGGACCAGGCGCGGATCGGCGAGCACGCTGCGGTAGCCGTGGCGTGCCGTCCGGGTTTGGAGCGTTTCGGCGGGCATGACAAGCCAGGCCACGACGCCGAACCCGGCGCACACCAGGCCGTTGCACCAGAACAGGACGGGTAGACCGACCGATTCGGCCAAGGTGCCGCCGAGGGCGCCGGTGATGGCCACCCCGATGTTGACGGCGAAGTACCGCCAGCCCGCGATCCGCGCGCGGGTCGGCTCGTCCTCCACGGTGTCGGCGATGACCGCGGACACCACCGGACGGGCCGCGTCGTAGACGATGCCGGAGACGAAGGCGGCCGCGGCGAGCGCGGGCAGCGTGTGCGCCTGCGCCAGGACCGGGAAGACCACGGCGGCCAGAAGCATCGAGCCGGTGAGGGTGGCGCGACGCCCGAACCGGTCGGCGCTCGCTCCGCCGACGACCTGCCCGGCCAGCCAGCCGGCCCCGAACAGGGCCAGCACGACGGTCAGCCAGGTCCCGGCCAGGCCCCGGTCACTCAGGTGCCAGGCGAGAAAGGGATAGACGAACCCGGCGGCACGCGTGATGAACGTGCCGGCCAGCAAAGCCCAGACGGCGGTCGGCCAGGGGGCCCGGCCCGGAGCAGCAGACACGGTGGGCGGAGGTGCGGGTGGTTTGGATGCGACAGCGGTGGGTGGCACAACGTGCTCCAGAACAGGGAGAACTCGCACAGGGAGGGGGAGGGCGCCGTCGGGGGACGACGGCACCCTCCGCGGCCGAGGAGAGGAAGCGTCGGCACGCTGGAGGAATGGGCGTGCAGAGCTCCGCGGCGCCGCGGTTGTGGCATCTTCGGCCGGTCCCGGCTGGCAGTGGGTGCGGCCGGGAGTTGTCGTGCACGGTCTACGGCCCCGGCTCAGGCCAGGGCGCTGACTGTGCTCCTGCTCGGGAGGGTGCGGCCGCCGGATGTCACGGGGCGCACGGCACGCGAAGGGACGGCGGGCGCCGGTCCGTGCTGTGCGATGAAGGGCCTGTGGCCTGCGTTTTCATCGCCGGAGCCGGAAAGACCCCGGACGGCGGCACGCTGCGCGGCCGCGCTGGAAAAAGACACAGCAGTCTCCTGGATGCGGGAGGTGCGTGTGCCTGTGTGATGCATCTGCCTCTGCCCTTTGAGGCGCAGGAGGCTTATGCTTGAGGCACGGCGTGGTTGCAACACGCCGACGCACCCCGGGTCTTGGGTGGTTCCTGGATCTGTGTGGTGCTGTGACTCGGGCAGAGTCTTTGGGTGGCCGTCTCCGTCGCCAAGGGGACGGCCATCTGCATGTCTGCAAGGTGTCGCGAGCGGGCCGGGGCCGGTGGTGGTCCGTGTCCCTCGCCAAAAGGACACGGCCGGCCTGATCACCGCACGGTGCCGTCCGGCTGGTTGCAACAGCCGTGGCACTGGTCACCGTCTAGGGGCCGGTGCTCATGTCTTCCTCCCTCAACGTCCGCGCAGTCCCCCCGCGCGAGCGTTGCTTCAGCAGACGACGGCTCCGCCGCGGACGGTGGGGCGCCGTACGGACACGGCGCCGAGGTGACGGCGCCCGGGTCTGGTGCGTGACGTCAGACGCCTACCGTGAGCCGCGCCGTGCGGATGCCGGGGTGGTCTGTCCCTTTTTGGCACCCGGGCACGGCCGCGATGCGGACGATCGGCTTCTGCCGCCGGGCGTCATCCTTACCGATCGCCCCATCCTTATCAACGGGAAGAGAATCACTGGTAATTCTCTTCCCATAATTTCCGGCTGCCCGCGCACGCTGGTGCAGCCGCTGCGTGCGCACGTTTCCTCTAACCGCGCGCGAGGCGCCGGGAGGGGAATGTGCACACTGCTCCCGCGGGCGGGCGAAAGGACAATGCGTGCGCCTGGATGCCGCAAGAGCAGAGGTGAATGCAGGGGCGGGCTGCGCGATGCTGCCGCCCGCTCGCCTGGGCGGAACGGGGGGCGGAGGGGCCGGCTCCGGCCCCGGGCCCCGCCGGATGCAAACTGAACAGAGTGCATGGTTTACGGTGCGACTGGCCCGCCGCAGCCGTCCTGTGGGGCTGTGAAAGCAACCTTGTAGATGGTTTGATGCGGGGAGAGGATCGTGCGTGGCGCTGACCGGCCGTCAGGAGCTGTGGGCGGCATAGCTGCCCGGGATGACGAAGCGGGCCTGTGAGCTGCGAGGATCCGGATGCCGCGCCCGTATGGACGCGGCCGAGAGCGGCGCCGCGCAGCCACGCGGGGACCGCGACGCGGGAAATCAGGAGGACGCTAGTGCGCCAGGCAGCCCAGGACCGTACTCGCAAGAAGCGGGCGGCGCTTCTCGACGCGGCAGCCCGGATCATCGCCGAGCAGGGCTACGCCCAGACCACCGTGGACAGCATCCTCACCAAGTCCGGTGTCGGAAAGGGCACCTTCTATCACTTTTTCGGGACCAAGGCCGGGATCGCCAAGGCGATCGTGCTTGAGGGCTTCACCATGGAGGCCGCCCGCCAGTGGCCGGACCGCCCCCTGCTGCAGTGCGTGATCGACGCCGGCACCACGCTGGCCGTCCTGACGCAGAAGGTGCCCCTGGTCGCGGCCGCGTCCCGGCTGGGCACCGAGCAGGGGCACGAGATCTACGGCGTGCTGTGGGAGCGCTACATCGAGGACGTCACCGAGATCATGACCGAGTGTCTGAAGCGAGGCGAGGTACGGCCCGGCGTGGACCCGCGACGGGCCGCCACCGCGCTCGTGATGGCCTACACCGGCATCGACCTGAAGTGCCGCAAGAACAACTATGCGACGCTGCCCGAAGAAGTCTCCAATATGCTGGCCGATCTCATGCCGGCCTTTGCCATGCCGGAGACGATGGCGCGTTTGGACACCACGGTGGCCCGGGCGCGCTGGCTGGTCGAGGAGGACGGAGTGGGCGGGCACTACTTCGCCACGGACGAAAAAGGCGGCGCCGCCGACCGGAAGACCGAGGCAAAGGCGGGGCATCAAGCCTCTGCCTGACCCGACACCCGACGCCAAGGGGCCCGCGACACTGTCGCGGGCCCCTTGGCGTTGCCGCCCGCCGTCAGCCGACGGCCGGCACGGGTCTGCGTCGCACATGACGTCGGACACACAACCCAGATGACGGGTTCGCCACCGTCCGGAGCCTTTGCGCATTTTATGACTGGCGTTTCCAGGTTTCCGAGCAGACCGTACGCATGGTTTGATCTCTGCGAACCCACGGGTGGGACATCGTCTGCGCCAAGACCCTGCGCGACGAGGGACCGGAGCACTCAGCAGGGGGAAAGGTTGAAACGGGGACTAGTGCGCGGAGGCGGGTATCTCTACCGCCGACCGCAGGGGTGCTGGCATTGCGCTGCGCGAAAGAGCGCGGTTATGTACGCGCCCCCGGCATCAATGAAGGAAGTTTCGGGTACAGCTCTTTTCCCTAGCATCCGTTTTGCAGAGTGCCCCGAATTCGCAATTCTTCGGCGGCGGGCCGCCAATTGCGTATCCGGGCAGTCCCTGCACGGCGAGGGGAGACATGCCATGCACATCCGCCTCCTGGTGCCCGACGATCCGGTGTGGACCGATGCGCTCTTCCGCATGGAGCAGCTGCTGGACACAATCCACGCCTTCTACCTGCACGATCTGCCTCCTGTAGACGCAGAGCACGTCCGCACCGCCTACGACGGCTGGGGCCGCATCGTCAGCCGCCTGCCGCGCCCCCTGCTACACCGCGTCCCCGCCCTGGAGGTCACCCGCCCAAGCCGCGACGCCGGCGGTTACGACCTGCTCGACCACGCGGGACGGCGCCTGACGCAGCTGTACCCGCTGGACATCGACAAAAGAGACCTGCACCAGCTGGCCGCATTCCAGCAGCTGCTGGACCGTCGCACAGCCGATCCGCGCAGTGCGCTGGCCCAGGTGGCCAAGGACATCGCCCAAGGCGGCGGCCCAGAACGCGGCGACCTGCGGCGAGCGCTGGCTGTCCTGCAACTGCGGCCCGATCCGTCCCTGGTGCGGCTGCTGGCCAAAACCGCCTGCGGCACCGATCTGGGCGACGTCGTCCTGGTGCCCGCGCAGGAGCGCCACTACCGCGCCCATTGCGAGGCCATCATCCGGGCCGTGAGCGGCACCGACCCGTGGGCCGAGTCCGCCCACCGCATGTGTTACCCGTGACCCGCCGCCCGGCCGCCGGCGAACACCCCCGAGCGCGGCCGTCTCACCGTCCCATCGACCCGGTTTGGAGGAACGCACGTGCCAGCTGCAGACCTGGAGGTGCAGCAGATACTCAGGGCGCGGCGGCGCGCCCTGAGTCCCGAGGAGGTCGGGCTACCGGCCCGCCCGCCGGGCCGGCGCGGCCCCCGCGTCAAGGGCCTGACCCAGGACGAGGTGGAAACGCTGACCAACCGGCGGGGAGGCTACTACTCGCGGGTGGAGTCGGGCCGCATCCCGCTGACGGCAGAGTACCTGCTCACCCTGTCGCGTGCCCTGCGGCTGCGCGAGAGCGAGTACATCTACATCCACCTGCGCGTATTCGGCACCGAGCCGCTCGTCCCGCTCGATCCCGACGCCGGCCGCTGCGTGCCGCCGGTGTGGCAGCGAGCCGTGAACGCGCAGCGTGAGATGGCCTACGTCAACGATCGCGCGTTCAACATCGTGATGTACAACGAGGCGTTCGCCGAGATGTTCCCCTCCGGCAAGCCGCCGAAGAACGCGATGGAGTGGATGCTGCTGAGCGACGAGGCGCGCGACCACACGCTGGTGGACTGGGACACCGCCTGGGGCCCGCTGGTGCTACCGCAGTTCCGGGCCGCGCTCGCCGCGCACCCCGACGATGCGGACCTGCTGCGCATCCAGGAGCAGATCCTGGCCGACGACCGCGCCCTGCGACTGCATCAGCGCACCGCCAACAGTGTCGAGCTGCACCCGGACGGCGACCGCCGTCCTCTGCGGCATGCCGTGCGCGGGCTGGGCCAGGTCACGATGATCGCCTCCCAGCCGCTCAGCGCCCCGGGCAGCCGGTACATGACCATCCTCTTCGACCCGGCCGAAGTACCCTCGGCCGCCTGACGCCGCGGCCGCGCTGACGCCGACGCGGCACGGCTGCCCAGCGCGCTCCGCGACGTTCCCGCAACGTCACGAGAACGCAAAATAATGCGCTAGTGTCCGCCTTATTCTTTTTGCGCTTTTAGTGCATTTCTTGTGATGGAGAAGGTAAGGGGGCACGGTGGCGTACGTCAACCGGCCAGGCATAGCCGACGCAGCCCATGTCGTCACGACGGAGCAGATCCTCGACGACATCCGCGAGCGGCACCCGCAGCACCCACAGATCGCTGCGATCACACGGATCGCGCGGACCGTCGGCGTCACCACCCGCCGCTTCGTCCGGCCGCTGGCCGACGTCGCGCGCACCGAAGAGTTCCAGCCCCGCAACGAGCGCGCGTTCGGCGATGTGTGCGCGCTCGCCGAACACGCTGGCAAGCAGGCTCTGAAGGAAGCGGGCATCGAGCCGAGCGACATCGGCGCCCTGATCACCTTCCACGCCACGGGCCTGGCGATACCGGGCCTGGACGTGCACCTCGTGCAGGCCCTGGACCTGCCGCAGACCGTCACCCGGATCCCACTGACCCAGGTGGCATGCGCGGGCGGCGCCCAGGCCCTCGGCCTGGCCGCCAGTCTTGTCCGGCCCGCCCGCCCCGTCCTGGTCGCCGGCGCCGAAGCCCTCAGCAGCGTCTACCAGCACACCGACACCGGTTTGCCGTCGATGATCTACAAAATGCTGTTCGGCGACGGCGGCGCAGCCGCCGTGGTGAGCGTCGAACCGCTGCAGCAGCCCGGCCTGCACATCGACGACACCTGGACCTACGTCCACCGCGACAACGGCCAGCCCACCGAGCACTACTACAAACTCAGAGCCGACCGGTACGGCTACCACTTCGACTCCACCCGCGCCGCCGTCACCGCCGTCTCCCAGGTCGTCCCCCGGCTCCCCTGGCTCGCCGACGGCTGGCAGCCCTCCTTCGGCATCATCCACCCGGGCAGCCCGCGCATCCTGGACCTGGTCACAGAAGCCGGCGGCTGCCCCAACGAGGCCCTGGTCCACTCCCGAGCCAGCCTGGCCGAGGACGGCAACGTAGGAGGCACCGCCGTCCTGCGCGTCCTGGCCCGCACCCACGACGCCCCGCCTCCCGACGGTGCCGAGGGGCTGTTGTTCGGCGTCGGCCCCGGCTTCTGCGCCGCAGCCTCCCGTGTCCGCTGGACTGCGGCCCGCCGGCCCGACCAGATGTAGCAGGCGTGGCGCCGCACAGAGCGCCATGCGTGCATCAACAGCGGCGGCCTGACGCCTTTGATCATCGGCTGGGCGCCTGCTGCCGACGGGAATGCTGGCAAGTGCTCGGGCGAGGGCCCGGCAGAGGGCCAGCTGCAGTTGGCGAAGGACGCCCGCAACCGGTTTACATGGCCGCAGGCGTCCTTTGTTGTACGCGCAAGGTCAGCTGCCGACCGGCGGCTGGGTGATGACACAGTCCCGGCGCGCGTCCCATCCGCGTCAGTGCTCGCGGATTTGTCCGTCCGCGCCGGGCACAGCGAGCGGGGCCCCTTCCTCCGAGGCATGGGTCAAGGGACAAAAGTGAAGAGGTACAGGCCGCGCTCGCCTGTCGCTGCAACCGTACGGCTATCCCCCGCCCAAACGCATGAGTGCAGCGGCCCTTCGGCTCGAGCGATGGCCACGACACGCTGTTCCGTAACCGACCAGATCCGCATCTCACTCTCGCCGACGGTGGCGAGCCAGGCGCCGTCCGCGGCGATCGCCACCGATTCCACGCTACCGGTGTGCCCGGTGAGGGTGGTGGTGCATCGGCCGGAGACCCGATCCCAGATCCGCACCGTGCCATCGGAGCCGCCGGTGGCAAGCCAGGTACCGTCTGCAGAAATCGCCACCGAGTGCACGTAGCCGGTGTGCCCGGTGAGGGTGGTGGTGCATCGGCCCGAGGCCCGATCCCAGATCCGCACCGTGCCGACGCTGACGGTGGCAAGCCAGGTACCGTCCGCAGAAATTACTACCGAGCTCACGCTACCGGTGAGGGTGGTGGTGCATCGGCCCGAGGCCCGGTCCCAGATCCGCACCGTGTCGAAGTCGGCGGTGGCGAGCCAGGCGCCGTCCGCGGCGATCGCCACCGATTCCACGCTACCGGTGTGCCCGGTGAGGGTGGTGGTGCATCGGCCCGAAGCCCGATCCCAGATCCGCACCGTGCCATCGCCACCGCCTGCGGTGGCGAGCCAGGTACCGTCCGCGGCGATCGCCACCGAGGACACGCTGCCGGCGTGTGCGGTGAGGGTGGTGGTGCATCGGCCCGAAGCCCGATCCCAGATTTGCACCCTGCCGAAACCGCCGGTGGCGAGCCAGGTGCCGTTCGCAGACATCGCCACCGATTTCGCGGTTTCAGCGTGCTCGAGACGGGTGGAGTCTTGAGCAGAAAGAGCAAGTATGACGTCCCAAATTCGCACCGTGCCGCCACTGGTGGTGGCGAGCCAGGTACCGTCCGCGGAAATCGCCACCTTGTTCGCCCTGTCGGTGTGCCCGGTGAGGGTGGTGATACACCGGCCTGAGGCCCGGTCCCAGATTTGCACCGGTCCGAAGCCGCCGGTGGCGAGCCAGGTACCGTCCGCGGAAATCGCCACCGACGACACCCTGCCGACGTTTGCAATGAAGGTGGTGGTGCATCGGCCCGCGGCCCGGTCCCAGATCCGCACCGTGCTGCCGCTGCTGGTGGCGAGCCAGGTACCGTCCGCGGAAATCGCCACCGACGACACACCGCCGGTGTGCCCGGTGAGGGTGGTGGTGCATCGGCCCGAGGCCCGGTCCCAGATCCGTACCGTGCCCTCGGAGCCGCCGGTGGCAAGCCAGGTACCGTCCGCGGAAATCGCCACCGACGACACCAAGCCGGTGTGTCCGGTGAAGGTAGTGGTGCATCGGCCGGAGACTCGGTCCCAGATCCGCACCGGTCCGTAGCCGGCGGTGGCGAGCCAGGTGCCATCCGCGGCGATCGCCACCGAGTACACGCCGTTGGTGTGTCCGGTGAGGGTGGTGGTGCATCGGCCGGAGACTCGGTCCCAGATCCGCACCGTGCCCTCGGAGCCGCCGGTGGCAAGCCAGGTACCGTCCGCGGAAATCGCCACCGAGTGCACGTAGCCGGTGTGCCCGGTGAGGGTGGTGGTGCATCGGCCCGAGGCCCGATCCCAGATCCGCACCGTGTCGAAGTCGGCGGTGGCGAGCCAGGTGCCGTCCGCGGCGATCGCCACCGAGTACACGCCGCCGCTGTGTCCGGTGAGGGTGCGTTGCAAGGCGTTGGGGGGTGTATCGGGCAGGGGCCAAAGATTTCTGAGGTGCGGAGGTAGGGCGGGGTCACTTTGGCGTGCTGTGATCTGTGTGTGCCAGTGCGGGTGGTGATCAAGTCGGCTGTGCAGGATGCCGGTCTGGGCGTGGGGTGGGTCGGTGGGAGTAAGGAGGTGGGCGATTTGCCGGATGCTGCGTGCTAGCAGGCGGGTGTGCGGGGTGTCGATGAGGGTGAGGTCGGTCCAAGGGGCTGTGGGGCCCCGGTGGCTGAGGCGTGTTTCGACCCACCGCAGATCACCGGCCACGGCCTCGGCGTCCGCAGTGCGGTCGGCGTCTAGAAGATGGGCAATAAGGTGATCGAGGAGGTAGCCCTCTTGTAGCTGCCACCAGGCATGCCCGGAAGCGGGGACGTCTGGGGCAAGGGGCGGGGCTGGTGGGAGGGTGGCGGCGATTTTATCAAGAAGGAGGCCATTGACGCGGGTCAGATTGCTGTTGCCGAGGCTGTTGCGCAGGTAATCGCGGACCACGTCGTGCAGGCTGATTCGGCCGCCGTGTTGTGGAATGAGGGTAAGCAGGGAAAGCCGTTCCAGATCGCGGCACAGGCTGCGGGTCTGTTCCTCGGACAACGCGCCGGTAACCTGCCAGAGCCGTGCGACCAGGGAGATCGGGACGGCTTCGTCTTCGGCGAAGATGCCCAGCTCGGCCAGGCGGTCGGGGCCGCCGGGCGGCAGCAGGCTGGTGGCAGCTTCGATGGAGGCCTTCACGGCTTGGTTGCGCAGGTGTGGGTTGTCCAGATTCCAGCTGGCGGCTGGATCGTCCACTACGGCGGGACCGTTCGCGCGCAGCCGGGCTAGGATGCGTTCGGCGGTGGTGACGGGATCGGCCCCGGCGGCAGTCTGTTCAGCGATCAGACGGTTGGTCAGGCGCAGGAGCAGGGCCCAGCGGCCGGTGGTGTGCAACAGATCGTCGACCAGCGCACGAGGCAGAGGCGGAATGTTGTAGGTCAGTACTGCCGCGGCCTGGGCAGGGGACATCTCGTCGACGTGGATGGCGTGGGCGCCGACCGGCAAGAGACGTGGATTGCGGGTGGTGACGAGCCGAACGCAGCGTCGGCCGCCTTGGAGGAAGGGCGTCAGCTGTTCGTTTTCCCAGACGTCGTCCAGGAGCAGAAGGGTGCGGGGGCGCCGATCGAGGAGGCGTCCGAGGTGGGCGCCGGCGAGGTCGGGATCGTCGAATTCCGTGGTGTCGCCGGTGATGAAGCGGGTGACTTCGGCGACCTTGGCGGCCAGGGCAGCTCGGCCGCGGACGTCCCGGCCGATGGTGACGGGGTAGATCCGCGAGCGGAACCGCCACCGCACCCGCCAGTGGACGGATGCGGCCGTGGCGAGAGTGGTCTTGCCGAAGCCGCCCGCTCCCCACAGCGAGGTGGTGATGCCAACAGCGCGGCCACGGCGGCGGCATATGGCCCTTATCGTCTGGCGGGTCTGCTCCCGGTCCACGAACCAGGAGGGAACGGCTGCACGCGGTGGGGGTGGCGGATCGCCTTGTACGGCCGGCGGGCGCAGCGACATCCATGCTGCTGCACCGGCTACGACGCAGGCCAGTGCGCCGAGCGCGCCCACCCATGGCCAGGGATGTCGACGCAGCTCATCCAGTACACCGGGCCAGCGTGACGTGGCGGTGGCGGCGTTGCCCGCCAATGCCAGCAAGGCTGCCAGCGCTGCAGTCACAGCAGCGAATACCACCAGCGCCGCTACCCACATTCGCCCCCGCACCCGCGCCCCCCACACTGGTTCCGTGCGCGCACCTTAGCGACAAGCCACCCAAGCGGAAAACGCCGCAGAGCAGCGGGCGCGACGAAGAGAGAGTCGCCTGGCACGTCTACCAGCGGCGTCCAGCGGATCCACTGCTCTACAGCCGACTGCTACGGCTGCGCACGCTTCGACTTGCGCGCAGGCCAGCGCTTGGTCGTCGGGGGCTGGCGGCGCATCCGTTGATAACGAAGACCGGCCTGCGCGCCGAACCGTGAGCAGATGGCGACGACAGAAGTGGCCCCTGATGTTCGTCACAAACCAAACAATATTAGCAGAAACGACCACCAGAACGACGTGTGGCCTAGCACTGTGTACGCACTGTTTCGATAAGGTCGGGGTTCGACTGTGAAGCAGAGGGGCGACAGGCTGGCGTTATCGGCGCACTTGGCTCCACCTCTCCGGCCTGACGCGGCTCCAGGACAAACCGGGCGCAGCTACTTCCGCTCAGAACTGGCCCCGCCGCTGAACAGAGTGAACGGCTACCCGTGGGGCCGATTCAAGCCGGAACCGAACACTTACGTGGGTCCAAGTCGGACCGATTCCGGTGGGGCCAGCGGCACCGATAACGCCAACAGGCGGCTTGAGCGGGCCGGGCCGGGCTTGAACGCGTGATTGGTGGCGTCCGCCACATGGTCGCCCGGATGGCCGGATGCTGGCAAGGACTGCCGTTATTGCTCTTCGCGTGCCTACGCTGAGGTACGGCTCACATCCTTAGTAGGGGGCAGCATGGAAATCCCCGACCACCTCAGCATGGGCGAGCGCATTCGACTTCTACGGGAGTCCCGAGGGATGACCCGCGCCGTCTTGGCCCAGCTGTGCGGGCGAGGGCACGACTGGCTCAAGCGAATCGAGTACGGCGACCGTGAACTCACCTCTCATACGCTCATCATGCGTCTGGCTGCAGCTCTCCAGGTCAGCGACATCTCCGTGATCACAGGAGAGGGAACGAACGCGCCTCAGGCCACCGCGCCCACGGGACGACTCCCACACCCCGGGATGCCGGCCATCTGGGAGGCCATCATGCAGCGACCTTTCCTTGCGTCGAGCACGGAGGCGCCCCCGGACCCGGCCATCCTTCAGGGGCGGGTGGACCAGTCCTGGCGTCTGTGGCACACGAGCGAGCGCAACCGCACGGAGGTGGGGGCACTCCTACCAAACCTGATCAAGGACGGGGAGACGGCCGTGCGCGCCTTGGACGGTGCCGAACGGCGGACCGCCCTCGTGGCGCTCTCCGATACGTACCGGCTGACCGGGCAGGCCACGGCTTACATTGCGCCAGCCGAACTGGCATGGGTCGTGGCGGACCGGGCGCTCACCACGGCACAGGAAGCCGATGATCCGGGAGCAATCGCCGCAGCAGCGTGGAATATGGGAAATATCCTCAGAGAAACTGCATATCCAGAGGAAGCGCTGCGTGTGGTGACCGAGGCAAGCGCGCTGATCCGGCCACATTTGGACGACGGGCCGGATGATTGGCGCGGCATCTACGGCGCGCTACAGCTGCACGCTGCGGTGACGCATGCGCGGGAGGGTGCCGAGGGCGCGGCGTGGCTTGCATGGCAGAAGGGAAACGAGGTAGCAAAATCCTTGCCGGCCTCCTACGTCCACCCGTCGACCGTGTTCGGCCGGGCAAATGTTGACTTTCACGAGGTCAGCGTGGCTACGGACTTGCGCGCGAGCAGCAAGGCGATCGACCTCGCCAGTGACATCGATCCCTTGACAATGCCCTCCCGCGAGCGGCAGGCGCGTCTATGGGTCGAGGTGGCAAGAGGGCACCTCCAGCGGGGGGAGCACACGGCCGCGCTCCACGTCATGAAGCTCGCCTACGACATCGGTGCCGAGACCGTCAGGTACACCCCGTCGGCGCGGACAGCGGCCGCTGACCTGTGGCGGAATGCTCCTCGGGCCATGCGTTCCGAGGCCGGAGGCCTCGCTGAAAAGGTCGGCGTGACGGCTGTGGGCTAGCCCTGTGACGGCCTGTCCGAAAAGCTGTGGGCCAGATTGGCCCAGTGGGCCAATCTGGCCCAGTTCTATCGCGGCGCTGCCCCTACGGTGACCGACCTCGCAACCGAAGGAGGTCACCGTGGGCAGTCCTGCGCAGTGGCACGCATCACCGCGGCGAGGAGCCGCACCGCATGCGGACGCCACAACCGGCGAAGTCCGTATCCCGCTCTCGCTTTTTTGCATCGACGAGCACAAGGGAGACGTCGACCTCGTCCTCTCCCGCGTCGAGGGTGAGATCCTGCTGGAGGAACTGCGGGCCGGGCTCACCGCGGCCGTGGCGAACTCCACGGTCCCTCTGAGGCCCGCGCCGGAGGTCGTGCGGTGACCGACGCAGCACCATCCATGGCGGCACCGACGGACAGAGCGCCGAGCCCTAGGCCAAGCCTCGCGCCGACCGGGCATATCGTCGACTTCGTCGAGGCGCAGCGGCTCGCGCAGCACATGCCGCCGTTCCGGACCGAGGAAGAGGCGCGGGACTACACCGGCCGCGTCACCGCGTTCGTGGACGCGCTCCTCCCCGAGGTACAGAAGACCGTTGACGACCCCTCCGTGAGCGAGCTTCTGCGAACAGAGGCTCAACGTTTGCTCGATTCGGTGCGCGACACGATGGCCGAGAAGCCGTCTCGGGGCGTCGACGAGGCGGTGTGGCGGGCGGACGAGGTCGCAATGTGCCTGCGCCAGACAGTGCTGGTCCTCGGCCACTTGTGGAACTGGCAACAGTGCACCTGGTGCCGGTACCTGAGCGCGGACGTCGAGACCGTGCGAACAATCCCTTCGGCCTCTGGGTCCGGCTTCTCAGTCACCGCGTGCCCGTCCTGCCAGAAGGACCGCGGCGTGACGCCGATCAGCCAACAGTCGGCCACCTACCCCTAACACCCACCTGTACGGCTCCAGACCGCACGAGCGCGCCAAGCGCCAGGAGACAGTTCCATGGCTGACCACCGGCTCCTCACCTGCACCTCCCGTCGACCTGGACCCCGCCGACGGCGCCCGACCGCTCACGACCAGCCCCCTACCGGGAGGTCCCTGGTGACCGCAGCGGCTCAACCATCCGCTACGGGAGTGCCCGCCTACACGCAGGTGCTGCCCCGCCTACCGCAGTCCGTACGCCGGGCCCGCAGCCTGGTGGAGATCACTTTGGCGGCCTGGCATCTGCCCGAGCTGACCTTCGAGGCCGACCTCGTCGTCACCGAGCTGGTCGCGAACGCCGCCGCGCACGCCGTGGGCCCCACCATCAGCGTGACCATCACACGCTGCGAGCCGCGCCGGGTGCGGGTCGCGGTCGTCGACCAGGACGAGGCCGCCGTGCCGACGCCGCGCTCCGCCGACGCGTGGGACGAGCACGGCCGGGGCCTGGCCCTGATCGAGGCGACCTCCCGCCAGTGGGGCACCGAGCGCCTGCCCAGCGCAAAGCGCGTGTGGGCGGAGCTGGAGGCCGAGCCGTAAGCGACGAGACACGCCGGCAGGTCCTCTACATGCTCGTGGTGCTGGTGCTGCTGGCACTGCTGGTGTACGGGATCGGCCGGCCATGAAAGTCCCGCCCGGCCGGACCCGGCCGGAGATCACCGCGTGCGTTCCCGTACGCGGTGGTACCCGGTCGGGGCGAATCACCCCCTTCTACCCCTTCTCTCCCTCAAGGCCCTCACTTCCCATGTCCTTACCCCCACCCCTCCCCTGTGCGCGCGACTGTGCGGCGGAGGTGATCCGATGAGCGGCGACGACGTGACGCTGACCATCCACCCGGCCGGACGCGACGACGAACTCGCCGCGGTGATCCCGGACCTGCAGATAGCCCACTGGCGCTCGACGAAGGCGCTGCTGGCCACAACGGGCCGCAACTGGGCGTTGCGCACCACCCGCAGTCAGGTCATCGCCGCCGTCGACCCCGGCGGGGACAGCGTCCGGGCCTGGTGCAGGGAGGAGCCCCGCAATCCGGATGCGCTGATGATGTGGGCGCGGGTGCTGACCGAGCGGCTGCTGGCCGCCGGCCGCGGGGGCACGGTCAAGCGCGATGTCGTGGAGCGGGCCCGCTGGGCGTGCACCGTTGCCGCGCAGGCCCATCCGGACGATCCCGTGCCCTGGGTATGTCTGTTGGCGCTGACCGTGCTCGACAATGACCCGATGCGCCCGCACCGCCGCGAGAACTGGGCGGCCTGCCCGGACCGGATGCTCCCGCACGGCCCGTGGCCGCTGCTGGAGGAGGTGGTGCGGCGCCAGCCGGATCTGCGCGAGGCGTACCTGCGGCTGTACCAGTGCTTCCACGCCCGCCGGCAGGGCCCGCTGGCTGTCGCGTGCTGGGCCACGCAGGCCGCTCCCCCGGCCAGCCCCGTGCTGCCCCTGGCGCTGTACGCCTACGCCACGGAGGCCGCGGACCGGCTGGTCACCGGCCGCTCCGGCGGTACCGCGGGCTTCTGGCAGACCGGAGAGCTGCGCTACTACACCGAACGCGTACGCGACCTGTGGTTCTACCGGCTGATCAACCCCGCTCGGGACGCCTCCTTGACCGACCTGAACCACCTCGCCTACGCCCTGACCGCCACTGGTCTGCCCGGCGCCCACGACGTGTTCGAGGCGATCGGCAGCTACGCCACACCCTCGCCCTGGGAGGGCCTGAGCCACAGCGGCCACTGGCAGGAGGACTTCAAGGTCGCGCGCCGAGGCGCCTTCCGGATGGCCCAACGGCAGGAGCACCGATGACGCGCGGCCGCGCCCCACCCCGTCTCGAGCTCAGCCCCGCCTCGACCTCAGCACACCCGACCTTGCCACTCACCGTCTTCATCACTTGCGAGGAGCCCCAAGGTGTCCCCGAGAAATACGCCTCCGCGTCACCGCCACGGTGACGGCCCCACCGATGAGCAGATTCTTGACTCCCTCGGCGTCAGCCAGGAGCTCGACCGCCGCATGGGCGGCTTCGGCAACTACGCCATCTCCACCTCCGTGATCTGTGTGCTCGCCGGCTGCATGACCCTCTTCGGTTTCGGCCTGACTACCGGCGGCCCGTCCGTGATGCTGTGGGGCTGGGCCCTGATCGGGGGCGCGACGCTCCTGGTGGCGCTGGCCCTGGCCGAGGTGACCTCGGCCGTCCCCACCGCCGGCGGCCCCTACACCATGGCGGAGAAGCTGGGCGGGCCCCGTTGGGGCTGGGCCACGGGCTGGTTCAACCTGCTCGGCTTGATCGGCGCGATCTGTGGGGTTGATTTTGGCGCCGCGCTGTTCGTCGGGGCGTTCGCGAACCTGCAATGGGGCATCGACCCGACACCCGGCGTCATCTTCTGCATCGGCGCGTGCATCCTGGTGCTCCACGGCGTGCTCAACAGCTTCCGTGTGCGTGTCGTGGAGGTGCTGAACCAGCTATCTGTCTGGTGGCAGTTATTCGGCGTCGTCCTCATCATCGCCGTCCTGAGCCTGGCACCCTCCCATCACCAGGACGCAAGCTTCGTCTTCACGCACTTCGAGAACGGCACCGGCTTCGGCTCCCCCCTCTACGTGTGCCTGATCGGCCTGCTCTTGGGCGGCTACACCTTCTGCGGGTATGACGCCTCGGCGCACATGAGCGAGGAGACGCGGAATGCAGCCCAGGAAGCACCGCGGGCCATGGTCCGGGCCGTGTGGACGTCCTGGATCGCCGGCTTCGCGCTGCTCGCGGCGCTGCTGTTCGCCATCCAGGACTACGCCGGCACCGTCAACACCGCGACCGGGGTCCCGCCCGCGCAGATCTTCCTCGACGTCCTCGGAGTGACCGGCGCCAAAGCGCTGCTGCTCGTGGTCATCGTCGCGCAGCTCTTCTGCGGCAACGCCGCCACCGCCGCGGCGGCGCGCATGATGTATGCCTTCTCCCGCCAGGGGGCACTGCCCGGCTCCCACATCTGGAGGCGGGTCGGCAAGCGCAGCCGTACACCCGTGGCCGCCGTATGGGCCGCTATCGCTCTCGCCCTGGTCCTGGCGCTGCCGTCCCTGTACTCCCCCACCGCCTACGCGGCAGTCACCGCAGTGAACGCCATCGGCATGACCCCGGCCTACGCCATCCCCATCTACCTCAGGCTGCGGCAGGGCGACGCCTTCCAGCCCGGCCCGTGGCACCTGGGCCGCTGGAGCCGACCCATCGGCTACACAGCCGTCGGCTACGTCGCATGCATCACGATCATCTTCTGCCTCCCGCAGGCGTATCCGGTCACCGTCGAGACGTTCAACTACGCCGGCATCACGGCGCTGGTCATGGGCGTACTGGCGTGGGTGACGTGGAAGCGCCGCGGCCGCAGCGACAAATACAGGGTCCTGCCCACCCTGGGCACCGAGGCCGATCACACCGCGCTCACCCGGAACGTCCTCTGAATACTTCGCATCGACAGATGCCAATGACGGGCAGGGGCAGGCCGCACACCTGCGGCGGTCTTCTCCCGCCCACCCGATGACGCTGCCTCGTCGCCGGACGGGACGTCCAACCCCGGCGGCGAGGCAGCCACTCCCCCACCGACCCAGCGATCATGCAAAGGAAAATCCAGACAGATGAGTGCCATCGAACGCGAGGCCCGGCCAGCGCCTTTAAGCGGCATGATGACCCCGGCCACGCTCAGGCAGTGGGTCGAAGAAGGCCTGATCAAAACCGTGCTGCCGGTCCTGCCCGACATGACCACCGCCCTGCGCGGCAAGCGCCTGCCCGCGAACAGCGTCATCGACCGGCTGGACGGCTCGTCGAAGGCTCCCACCCTCATGGAGGCGTGCGCGTACCTGTTCGCGACCGATGTGGACATGACGCCGTCCGACGCCTACCCACTGTCGGGCTGGCACTCCGGGTTCAAGGACATGACGGCCGTGGCCGACCTGGGCGCGATCCGCGTCCTGCGCCCGGGTACCGTGCTCGTGCACTGCGACGCCGTCCAGCCCGACGGGCAGCCCGTCGAGGAGGCGCCCCGGCGGGTGCTCGCACGGCAGCTGCAGCGCCTGGCCGACAGACACGGCCTGGAGGTCAAGGTCGGTCTGGAGAGCGAAGTGGTGCTCCACACCCGCTCCCGCCGCCGCCCGATCTTCGAGCACAACAGCGACTACGCCCTCAACCACGGGCGGAATCTGGCGGAGTTCTTCCCGCGTCTGGAGCGCGCCCTGGAGATCGCGGCGACCCCGGTGGAGTCTGTGAAGACCGAAGGCGCGGCCGGCCAGATCGAGGTGGCCTTCCCCTACGGGCCGGCGCTGCGGGCGTGCGACGACTACAGCGTCTACAAGCACCTGCTGCGCGAGGTCGCCAGCGAGCACCACATGGTGCCCACCTTCATGGCGGCCCCGGCCACCGGCACCGGCAGCGGCCTGCACCTGCACGTCTCCCTGTGGGACCAGGACGATGCTCCGGTATTCGCCACCGACGACCCTGGGAAGTTGCCCCCGACGATGGAGCACACCATCGCGGGGCTGCTCACCGTGCTGCCGGAGCTGATGCCGCTGCTCGCGCCGACCCCCAACTCCTACCGCCGGTATCAGCCGCACAGTTTCGCCCCCACCCACTTCACCTGGGGCATCGACAACCGCACCTGCGCGGTCCGCGTCACCGGCCACGGCAGGGGCATCCATCTGGAGGTGCGGATTCCCGGCGCCGACGCGAACCCGTACCTGGCCCTCGCCGCCGTCTGCGCCGCCATCGAGGCCGGGCTGAGGCACGAGATGATCCCGCCCGCGGCCCGGACCGGCGACAGCTACCACGAGAACAGCTCCAAGGCGGCGACGCCTATCCCGCGCGACATCATCAGCGCCACGGTGGCCTTCGAGAACAGCGCCGTGGCCCGCGACGCCTTCGGCGCGGACGTCGTCAGGCACTACGCCACCGCGGCACACCAGGAACACGGGGCTCTCGAGTACCTGGTGCCCGACACGGAGATCAATCGCTACCACGAACGAGTCTGACCCGCCCCCGACGGCACCACAGACGAAGCACGCCGGAGCGGCGGATCGCCGGTCCGGCCCGAGAACGGCCCGAGGAGACACCTGGGGAGGTGGGTCCCGGGCCTGGTCCCGTTCGCGCAGCGCGCTGCGCGGACGGGACCGCACCACAGGCTTACGGCCGGGACGTACAGGGCCCATCCGTCATATGCCGCCAGCCCGGCCGCGCGCTCGTAGGCGTCCCCCTGCACGGCCGGCCACCACGCCCCGCCCGATGTCCACCCCTGCTGACCGAGGTATCTGATCGTGTTCCTCTCCCGAGTCTCCTTCAACGAGTTGCCGGTGCTGGCCCGCCAGGCGGTGGAAATCCACACCGGCCGTATCACCTCCACCCACCCCGTCGACCGCGACACCAGCAGCCCGGTGGCCTGTGTCCTTGAAACCGAGACGGGCCGCGTGTTCGTCAAGGGCACCCCGGCCGGCTCCTGTCAGGCCGCCCCGCTGTGGGCGCACATCGACCTCGCCCGGTACCTGCCTGCCGCAATACCCCGGCAGCAGTGGTACGTGGCGGCCGGCGGCTGGGTGCTGGCCGGGTACGAGGCCGTCACCGGGGATCCTGCCGACTACACCAGCACCGACGACCTGCTCCTGACCCTGGACGCACTCCAGAACCTGCAGGCGGCCACGGCGCCACGCCGGATCGAGTTGTCGACCGCACAGGAGCGGTGGGGCCGCTACGCGCCCCCGGGCCAGGCCCGCCGGTTCGCCGGCACGACCCTGCTCTACGCCCACTGGACCGCCAGCAGTGTTCTCCTCGACGCAGGCAGGGCGCATCTGGTGGACTGGCCGTGGCCGGTACGCGGCGCGGCATGGATCGACCCCTTCGTGCTGGCCCTGCGGATGGTGCAGGCCGGACACCAGCCCAGCACCGCCGTGGCATGGGTACAGCGCGTGCCGTCCTGGAGGCGAGCCGAGCCCGACGCCCTGCTCGCATTCGCGGCGGCGATGACCCGCCAGTGGCAAGCAAAAGCGAAAACCGACCCGTCCGGAATTGCCGCGGCCGTCGCCGGACACGCCGCCGACCTGGAGGCATTCCTGTCACGGCCGGGCGGGTATCTCGCCAGCCACCGGTCCGTCGCCTGATCCATCCGACCGCCGACCGAGCCCTCGAGCGGTCCGCGACCATCAGGGGAGACGAGTCCCGGGCCTGGTCCCGGCCAGTGACGGCTTGCAGATGTTCCGCGGCTTTGCAGCGCTCGTTATGCCGCCCTCACCCGGAATGCCCCATATCACCCACGCCATCAGCAGGCCGGCCTCTCCGCAACTGGCCAGACCAACCGGACATCCCCTTGCACATGCCGCGTGGCAACCGGCTGCAAGTCGTCAGGCCAGCGCGTTCCAACTCTGACGCGCCCAACGATCCCAGCCTGAGCGGTTGAACCTTGTTTTCGAAGACGCCAGAGCGCGGATACCCCTTCGAATCTCAGGCGCAAGCCGTCATCGGAGGGGTAATCATTGCCCGCGCGTAGTCTCGGCGACTCCGTCGTCTACTCGGAGGCCAGCCATCACAGCGGCCACGCCCAGTTTCCTCAGCAGGCAGATCTCGTCGGCGCCGAACCACCCGCCAACTGCCCGCGCACCGCGCCCCGACACCCGTCCGATACCGATCGGCGTCACGCACACCAAAGGAGGATTCCGCAATGATCAATAATAACCCTCAAGCTAAACCTGAGGGTTATACTCTGCGTTTCCGCCTGCATTGGGGCATGAACCCATCTCAAGCAAAGCGGTGCAGAAAGCCGTCGAGAACGGGCTCCATTACCACCCCGAGGCAGTCAAGGCCAAAGCACGCCGTCCCAGCTGGGCCCTGGGATTGGCCCGGCTACCGGCCATGCATTCGGCCGTGCCCGGCGAGGTGACCACAGAGCTCGCCGTCCTCGACGCCATGGAGCCGGCCTCTGAGCCGGAACTGGCCGCCCGGTTCACAGACTCGGCCCACCAGGCGGATCTGGTCAGTGCGGGTGCCTCGCTGGGGTGGGTCGTCACCCCACTCGCTGGCATGGCTGAACTCCTCGGCCACGTCGCCTGCGCGGTACGGGCTGGGGACGCGGCGCTGCGGGCCGCCTGGCTCGACCGCCGGCTCGTCGGGCTGGGCTACTGGCTGCGCTACACCCGCCCGACCGCGGCGACAACACCCCCCGCGGACATTTCCCCAGCGAGACCGCGGCGCTGAAGTGCATCTACATGGCGCTGATGAGCCTGGATCCCACCGGCAAGGGCCGCAAGCGGTGGACCATGCGCTGGAAGGCGCCCCTGAACGCCTTCCAGATCGAGTTCGAAGGCCGCCTGGCCCCGAGCAACACCTGACAACCGACAACCATGATCAGCCGGTTTAGTTGACACTCCCCGTCCTCGCCGACCGTCTGGACCCGCACCGCACAGGCCTGGTGACCTGCCCCGCGGTGCCCCCGTGAAAGAGGGCGCGGCGTCCACGGCCGGACGGTGCGGATGCCGGGGCCGACACGGTCACGTCCCGCAGATGGTGTTCACAGCCGCGCGGCGAGAGCACCTCGGCCGGCCTTTGTCGCGGTTCCCGGAAGACTGACTCCCGGGAGTCTCTTGGGTTCTAACACTTGTCGCAACATTCCTTGATCATTAGGGGTGTGTTGATGGCGAGGCGGGGACGTAAGCGCAGGCTGGAGCTCGAGGCCGAGTACTGGCGCCTGCTGGCGACCGGAATGGGCACGGTCGAAGCATGCAGACAGCTGGGCATCGGGCGGAAGACCGGATACCGATGGCGTGCCGAGAGCGGAGGGCTCCCGCCGGCGACGCTTCCCGAAGCTTCCCGTTCGGGCCGTTACCTGTCGCTGCTGGAACGCAAACGGATCGCCACCCTGCGCGAACGCAGCCTGGGTGTGCGGGAGATAGCCACCAGGCTCGGCCGGTCACCCTCGACCGTCAACCGTGAACTGCGCCGCAACAGCCTCCCGCACGACAACGGCATCTACCGACGCCGACCTCGCCCACCACCGCTCTCTCGAGCGCAACGGACGGCCGCGCCGCGTCAAACTCGCCGCGGATCCTGAGCTGAGAGCGGAGGTCCAGGCCAAGCTCGCCCTGGAGTGGAGCCCGGAACAGATCGCTGCCCACCTGCGCGCTCTGTGGCCCGACCGTCCCGAGCGGCATCTGTGCCACGAGACGATCTACCGAGCCCTCTACCAAGGCGCCAGAGGCGGCCTGAGCAAGACGCTGACCAGGAAACTGCGCACCGGACGGCCTCTGCGCAAAAAACGCCGCCGCTCCGACCAGCGGACTGCCAGGTTCGTGGCACCGGCCGTGCTCATCGACCGCCGGCCGCCCGTCGTTGAAACGCGCTCTCGCCTGGGCGACTGGGAAGGAGACTTGGTCGTCGGGCTGCGCAGCCAGTCAGCAGTGGCCACCCTGGTCGACCGCCGCACCCGCTATCTGCGCCTGGTCGCCCTGCCCGACGGCCACTCCGCCGACCGGCTTCGTGATGCCCTCATCGCCACCCTCGGCAGGCTACCCGAGCACGCCCGGCAAACCCTGACCTGGGACCAAGGCTCAGAGATGGCCCGTCACCACGAGCTCGCACCGTACTTCAGCGACGGTGTCTTCTTCGCCCGCCCGGGCAGCCCCTGGCAGCGCGGCACCAACGAGAACACGAACGGGCTGGTCCGCCAGTACCTGCCCAAGCGCACGAACCTCTCCCTGCACACCCATGACGATCTACGAGCGATCGAAAGAAAGCTCAACAACCGACCCCCGCAAAACCCTGGGCTGGCAGACCCCTGCCTCAGCATTCGCCGCCGCTCTGGCACCATGAACCTGCAACGTTGCGACAGTCACGTGAATCCGCCTTACAACCCAAGGACCCGTAGCGGGTCAAGGTTGAGGAACCGTTGACAGCCTTCGCCACTCGTGCCGCGATTCGCGAAGGACCGCACGCCCCGGGCCGAGGAAGCAGCTCCGGCCCGTCCGACAACGCAGACCGGACCCGCGACGGACATCCACCCGCCAGACCCCCTCATGCCTACACGCGGCGGCCGAACAGCCGCTGCGGCCGGGCAGCCGCTTCCGCGCGTCCTGCACAGCCGCAAGCCTTGGCCAGCCCCGACGGAAGGGGCAAGTTCAACAGCTACCGCAACCAGACCACGGCCCGGCCAGCCCCAGCGGGATCACCTAGGAACAATGCCTTCACTATCATCACAATGGGTTATTTACTTACACCCACAGTAATGTGATGCTTCGGGTGCTCTGCGAAGAGCTCTGGGAGCCGGCCACACAAGGACGGACGGCCCCGCGCTGTGCGCAGGAGCCTGGTCATCTCCTCTTCCATCTCCTGCGCACGGCACAGACCCATGACCTGCCCCCGGGTACCCCATGGAGGGCACGGGGTGTCTGCCGACGGGCGGGCTGGAGGGCGTAGCCGACATCGCCCCGCCCACAAATGGCGTTCATGGCCACACAGCGACAGCGTGAGGGGCGGTGGCAAAAACGCCTCGGTCGGCCTTCACCACTCGCTCCACGGCTCGCGGAAGGGGACGTCGCAGCCCGAGGCCGCGGCCCGGTCCGTCCGACGGTACGGGCCGGGCCCGCAGACACCCGTCCACCAGCCCGAACGACGCCGAAGCCCTCCGGATCCCTCGCCCCGTGTCGTGAACTGCTCACAAAGGGCGTGGTGGGAAGCAGGACGTACTGAGGAGGCCGGCATCGGCGCGCTCCGGTGGTGGCTTGCGGTGTGGGGCGCCGACCGCGCCTCCTTCCCGCCAGGCCCCAGGAGCGGCGGTGCCGACGGCGGGCTCATCCGGCACCGCCCGACCGCACGGGCCCGGCCGCGCCGCTACACGACCGGGCCCTCCCGGGAGGATTCACGAGCGCTTCACGGGCCTCTACCGGGCTGTGCGTCCAGCGTCCCGCCGCCGCTGCATGAAACACCATCCCCGCGCCTGCAAGAGCCGCATCCCGGCAGCTCCTTGGTGCCCGGGCCGGTCGTGGAGGGGTTTCAGCGGGTGAGCGCGCGGTGCACGGTGGGATAGCAGTCGAGGACGACGTCCAGGCCGGACAGCTGGACGATGCGCCACACGGGCGCCTGTATGCCGGACAGACGCAGCCAGCCCGGCCTGTCCCGGGTGGCGCGGTAGAGGTCGATCAGGGCGTTGATGCCGCTGAAGTCCATGAAGATCACCCACCGCAGGTCGACCACCACCCGGGTCGGGCAGTGGTCTCGGTCGGCGGTGAGGACCTGGCGCAGCCGGTGGGCGGTGTGCAGGTCGATCTCGCCCTGCGGGCTGAGAACGGTGACGCCGCCGTGGACAGTGCGGATCACGGACAGCCGACTGGGACCATTCGTGCTGTAAAGGTTGATCACACGGTGCCTCTGCAAGGGGCTGGCACTGGTTTTGGGCACGACGCTCCTTGTGGAAGCGCCTTGTGTCGACCGTAGGGACGCCAGGCACGCGTGGCCTATCCAAACAGCGCATAAATCTATGGGGACCACAGGGGCGTGACCGGAAAACAGAGGGCGGAGGTGTTGGGCAGTGCGCCCGGTGTCGCGTGACCTGCCCTTTCCCGCCGTCCTGTTGGCGGTGCCGTCCCGAAGGCGCTGGGGCAGGCCTCACCGCTCGAGGAACGAGAACCGTTTGTCCAGGTGCGTGCCCTCGAACGCGATCCGCGCCATGCTGCTCACCTCTG
>NZ_BMVU01000062.1 GCF_014650875.1 Streptomyces minutiscleroticus | reverse complement strand
CCTACACCACCGCGGTGGTCGGCCTGCTCGCCGAGCGCGCCCCGGGACTACTGAAGGTCCTGCGTGAGGCCGATCCGGAGTACGTCCTGCTCGACGGGACCCTCGCGGAGTGCGACCGGGTCGGCGACAGCCGGGCCGACTACTCCGCCAAGCACCGCCTGCACGGAGTGAACCTCCAGCTGGTCACCGACCCCGCCGGCACACTGCTGTGGATCTCGCCCGCACTGCCGGGCCGCACGCACGACCTGACCGCCGCCCGCACGCACCGGATCATCCGGATCTGCGAACGCCAGGGCATCCCAATCCTGGCGGACTGCGCCTACATCGGCGCGGGACCATGGGTGACCACCCCACGGCGACGCCCGCCCAACGGCGAGCTGTCCTTGACGCAGCAGACCGTCAACCGGGCGCTGTCCCGGGCCCGGGCAGCAGTCGAGCGCGGACCGGCCCGGCTCAAACGATGGCGAATCTTCCGCAAGGCTCGGTGCAGCCCGAATCGAATGACGTCAATCGCAGCAGCCGTCCTCACCCTGGAGCGGCAGCGCTGAAACAGCTCACAGTCTCTTAACGTACTGTGGAGCACCCTCGCGTCGGCGGGGAGGACTCCTGTCCCTCGCTCGACGTGAGGACGTACGCCGGAGCACCCCCGCGGATGCGGGGGTATTCCGGCCGCGCGGCACGCGGTCGACATGGAAACATCCGCACCGGCACCTCACGGCCCCGACGCTTCGAACCCTTCACCGTAGGCGAAGCCCGCCGACTCCTCACCACGACCCAGAGTCATCGGCTGCACACGCTGTTCGAACTCGCCCTCCACACCGGACTCCGCAAGGGTGAACTCCTCGGCCTGCGCTGGGAAGACCTCGACCTCGACGCGGGCACCGCCGCCATCCGCCGCACCCTTCAGCGAACCGCCGCAGGCGGGCTCACCACGCTGCCCACCAAGACGCGGGTCTCCGAGCGCCGCATCGCCCTCCCCACCCGCTGCCTCCAGTCACTGAAGCTCCACCACGAACAGCAGCAGCGCGAGCGTGAGGCCGCGGGCACGACGTGGCTGCACGACGGGCATGTGTTCACCACGGTGCAGGACAGACCGATCGACCCGACCAACCTCACCCGCACCTTCAACACGCTCCTCCGCATGGCCGGCCTCCGCCGCATCCGCTTCCACGACCTCCGCCATTCGACGGCCACTCTGCTCCTGGAGCAGGGCGTTGAACTCGTCGTCATCAAGGAACTCCTCGGCCACGCCCACCCACATCGGCGTCACCGCCACCGTCTACGCCCACGTCCGGCTCCGCCTCCAGCGAGACGCCATCGACACCCTCAGCACCGCGCTCGACGGTCCTGCTGGCTACGAGCCGACCTACGACGACGCACTGTGTGGAGCCATTGTCCGCCGACGTTGCCGTCAACTACTGCCGTCACCCCATGCAGAAGCCCCGTCAGGACGCACCTGACGGGGCTTCAACTTTGCAGTTTGGAATGGCGCGGGAAGGTCGACATGCCCCAGCGGAACGACGCCCTCAGCCGCATGCGAGGAACGGGCGAGGCCCCCCCCCGAATAGAGCCTCACCCGTTCCTGCGAGCGTCAAGAAGCTACTCGCCTTCTCCCCTCAGCAAGATCTGTACCTTTGACGGAAATTGCGGATCATCCACCATTACCGAACAGATTACAGAGTCACGGAATCCCGTGAATTGCATTCGGGCGTATTCGTTCGGATCGTGCAATACGAGCCACCCGGACGGACACGGGAGCGACACCTCAAATAGGTTCTCAGGAAGCACCACAGGCGGAGCCGACTTCCATACCTCGCATTCGACAGGACCGTCGACGCTGGCCTGAACGCCGAAGATGAGTGAACTGCCCTCTCGGTACCAGCTGCTCGACGCCGGGTCCCAGTCGCTAAGGTCATCTTCGCTTCCCGCATCCCGCAAGATCAGGCATCCGTGCTCGATTTTTGCCAGGAATGAAATCACTGGGCTATTAGCTACCATTCCTTCTTGCTCTTCCCTTGTGAAAGTTGTGAGACTACCCCACCCTGCCGCCTAGCGCAGGACAGGCAGTGAGGATACGCCGTCTGAGGAGATCCGGGAGCGACGAGACTAGACGGCGGCTGGTGATCTGGAATCCAGTCCCCGTCCTTGGTGCCGGGGGTCGTGGCATCGCAAGTGTGGCAGCCATGCGCATTTCCGGATTCATTGATCAGATCTCGAACGCCATCTGCCTCAATGTCACCGTTCTCCAGGCCTACTCCCTCTCGGGCATTCGGACCAGCCCCCAGCGTCAGATCGCACTTCTGACCTGGCGTTGCATTGTGAACGAGTACCGGAGTCTCGCCCGCCAGCACATAGTACGTGTGCAGATCCGCGACGGTCAGGTTGTGGACCGTGGCCGGCTGCTTGGTGTGCTGGATCTGTGTGATGCGGACGCTGTTGCCGTCGGAGGTGCGCAGCCCCTGGCCTGTGGTCAGGTCGCCCGCGTCAACCCACTGGGCGGTGTTGGGGATCCAGAACGGGTGCCCCGCGGTCGCGCTGATCCTCGCCTTCTTGCCGTCGATGGTGAGGGTGATGGTCACCAGGTCCTTCAGGCCCTCGCCCGTGATTTCGGCAGTGACCGTCTTGACTACGGTCCGGCCGGTCTTCGGGTCGGTCGCCAGGACTTTGTCGCCGATTTGCACGTCCTCGATGGGTTTGGTGGTTCCGTCGGCCATCAGGACTTCGGTACCGGGGACAAAGCTGTTGCACGCCTTGAGAACCTTCGCCCCCTTGAACACCCTCGCCCAGGGCAGATCGAGTGCCGCCGAACCGCACGCCTTGACGCTGTCGCCGCTCAGGCAGCTCTTCCAGGCGTCGAAGCCGGGGGCGACGAGAGCCACGACGATCTTGTCGAAGAGGGTCTGTTCATGGTGGATAAGACCCAGTGCCTCGGCGGCGCCGCAGAAGGCCTTTGTCTGGGCGTCCAGAAGTTCGCACTTACCCTCCGCCCATACCTCGATGCGATCGTTCTCGCTGTACTGCGGGAACATCGCCTCCAGTTCGCGTGCGGCCGGGACGGGTATGTTCTCGATCCGGATCTCACCCTTGCTCCCAGTGACGTTGATGGTCTTCGCGGGGGAGGTGGTGGACTGCTTGCTGACTCCGCTGCTGCTACTGCTACTGGCACTGCCGCAGGTGTAGTAGCAGCCGTTGTTGCCCGTTCCGCCGCGGGGGACGCCGGGGGTTTCGCTCTGGCCTCCGCCTCCTCCGCCGGGGCGTGGTTCGTTGTGGCCGGTTCCATCGTCCAGCCACAGACCACTGGGGTCGGAGAAGGTGAGGGGGTTGTTGTTGGAGTAGGTGTAGCCGTTGATCTGCTGCGGGTCGGTCAGATCCATGATCGGGTCGACCGACAGGAAGCGGCCTGTCGCCGGGTCGTACTCGCGGGCGCCGAGGTGGGTCAGGCCGGTGGAGGCATCGCTGGTGCCGCCGACGAAGCCCTTGGTGCCGGGCCAGGTGTCCGGTTCCTCGCCGCGGGTGCCGCCGAAGGGCATGACGCGCCGCTGGCTGAGTTTCTGGGTGGCGGCGTCGATGGCGAGCAGGGCGGTGCCGTGGTGGTCGGCGGTGGTGAAGGAGACCTTGCCGTCATCGGTCTGTACGGCCTGGTGGCCGCCGCCGAGGTCGATGTAGCGGGTCGCCTTGGGTGTGGTGGTGCCCTTGGCGACCGAGACCTCGGTGGTGCCGAGGTAGAGGGTGGTCTCGGTCGGGGTGCGGGCGATCAGCCGGTTGCCGTCGGCGTCGTAGATGTATTCGCTGACCTTCGGCGAGCTGTTCTCGACCGGTTCGGTGACCTTGGCCAGGCGTTGTTCGGCGTCGTAGTCGAGGTCCTGCGTGGTGCCGTCGCCCAGGGTGCGGGCATCGGTGTTGCCCGTGGCGTCGTAGGTGTAGGAGTCGCCGGCGGTGATGCCGGGGCCGGTGCGGGTGACTGCTTTCAGACCGTGGGGGCGGACCGCTCCGGGGCCCGGGTCCGGGTAGTCGTAGGTGCTGGTGACGTTCTTCGTGGTGTCACCGGTGGTGTCGTGCTGGACCTCGGTGCTGCGGTTGCCGGTTTTGTCGTAGGTGTAGGAGGTCCAGTAGGGGGCGGGGCCGCCGAGTACCGAGGCGCTGGGCGTACTTGCGCAGGATGTTGTGAGCTGGGTCCACGCCTCGGCGAGACGGCGCAGGTGGTCGTAGGCGAAGCATTGGGTGTCCGTGCCGGAGCGGGAGACGTCCGAGACGGACAGGACGTTGCCGGCCTCGTCGTAGCGGAAGGTGGAGGACTGGTCCGCGCCCGGGATGTCCTGGCGGTTGACGAGGGTGTTCGCCAGTCGCTGGGTGCCGGGCTCGTAGGTGTTGGTGACATAGGCCCCCTTGCCGCCCGCGTTGGACAGCTTGTACTGCAGGGGCTTGCCCGTCAGGCTGTAGGAGGTTGTGGCCTTGATGCCCTCGCGGCCGTCCACGCCGATCGGCCGTAGGGTGTCGTCCTCGTAGGTGTAGGTCACGGCGGAGGCGGACATGGCGCCGACCCTGGGCAGGCCGACGGCCTCTATCAGACCGGATTCCTTGTAGGACGTCGTCGACACGTACGTGCCGGCGATTCCGGTGTTCGCGTCCGAGGCCGGGATGGTCGCGGAGGTGCGTAGCGGCCGGTAGAGCCGGTCATAGGCGGTGGTCTCCGTGGTATAGGCCAAGTCGTCGGCATAGCGGATGGACTTGGCGGGATATCCCTTGGCCCCGCTGACCGTGTCGTAGGTCCATTTGGCTCGGAGGGCGCCCGTTGCGGAATCGTCCCGCAGTTCGGTCTTACGGCCGAGGCCGTCGTAGGCATAGGCCAGTGTCTTGCCTCGGGCGTCCAGGGTCGAGGCGAGTTGGCCGCGGTCGTCGTAGGAGTATTTGGTCGTGCCTTTGTCGGGGTCCTTGGACAGTGTCATCTGGCCGAGCAGGTCGTACTCGTATGTCCACTCGTTGCCCGTCGGGTCGGTCACTTGGGACAGGTCACCGGCCGGGGTGAAGGCGTATTTGGTGGTGTCGTAGGAGGCGTCGGCGGTGCGCTGGTGGTGCTGGCGCAGCTCCTTGGTCTGCCCTTGGGCGTCGGTGAGTGTGGTGGTGGCGGTGCCGCCCTCCGGGGGGATGACCGTGGTGCGGTCGCCGCCGTAGAGGGTGCGGGTGGTGTTCAGGACCTTGCCGCCGTCGCCGTTGCCGAAGATCTGCCGGTGCTCCGTCTGCCGGCCCAGGCCGTCGTAGGTGTAGCGGTTCTGGGTCTCCACGGACAGCGCGTCCTCAGGCTTGACCAGGGCCGCGGAGGGCTTGGTCTCCGCGTAGTAGGGCAGGAATTCCTTCGCCGTCAAGCCGCGCTCGTCGTAGAAGGTGTCGGTGAGGATCCGCCCTCCCTCCGGTCCGGGATCCTGAGTCTGGCGGGGCCGCAGGAAGCCGTCGTAGAGGACGTAGGAGGTGATCTGGGCGCCGTTGTTGCCGATCGTCTTCGTGCCGACGGCGACCTGCTTGTCGGTGACCGTGTAGGTGTACTCGTAGGTGGGGACGTCCCCGGTGTTGCGGTCGGCGAGCCACACCTTGGTCTTGCGGCCCAGCGCGTCGTAGGCGTAGTTGGTGACCTTGTTGTTGGTGTCGGTGACCGTCAGCGGCAGACTGCGTGCCGGGTCGTTGGTCGTGGTGGTGGTCAGCGCGGTGGTGCTGACGCCGGGTGTCGCGGGCGGCGTGGTGACCTTGGCTGAGGTGGGGAAGCCCGTGGTCGGGGTGTAGAGGGTGGTCGTGGTGCGGCCGTCGGTACGCGGGGTGCGGGTCAGGGTGTCGGCCTTGACGGTGACGGTGCCGCTGAGGTCGTTGCTGGTGAGCTCGCGGCCGTAGTCGTCGTAGGTGGCGCCGGTCTCGGTGTAGGTGGCGGTGGTGCCGTCGTGCTTTTTCAGCATCGCCGTCGCCGTGGCGTCTCCCTTGGTCGGCGCGGTGCCGTAGCCCAGACCGTCGTAGGCGGTGCGGAGGTCGGAGATGACGTCCTTGGAGCGGTCGGGTGTGGTGGCGCATGCCTTGGCGACCGTTTCCACCCGGGCGGGCAGGGTGAGGATCGCGCCGGCCGCCGGGTAGGAGGTGCGGGTGCACTTGTCGTCGTTGGTGGTGGCGTCGTCGCCGTGGTCGTCGGTCTGGGTGATGCGCCCGGCGACGGTGTCGAAGGTGTTGGACGTCGTGGTGGTCCGCCATTTCTCGCCGGCGCCGTCGTCCAGGGAGGTCCAGGTGCGGGTCTGGGCGGTGCCGGTGAGGTTGGCGGTGATCGTGCCCCAGGAGCGGGTCTTCTTCGCGGTTTCGTGGTGCCAGGGCCGGTTCACGGTCTTGGCCAGCACGCGGCCGCTGGGACCGGAGTATTCGACGGTCTTGTAGGCGAACCCGGCGGCCGACTCGTGGTCGGTGAGCGCTTCGCCTTCGCCGGTACCGAGGGAGATGCTGACGGACTTGGTGCCGCCGGAGGGCTCCTTGCGGTCACCGTCCATGCCGCGCAGGAAGTAGGTGTCGGACTGCGACCTCATTGCGGATGCGCCGCCCTGTCCGCCGGTCCTCACCCGGACGTGGCCGTAACCGCGCCATTGTGACCAGGTCTTGGACTTCTCCTTGGTCAGCCCGTCATCGTCGTCGTAGTGCCAGGCCGCGCCGTCCAGGTAGTCGTAGGAAGTGACCTGGTCCGGGGCGCCGCCGGTGCGGTCGGTCGAAGTGACGGTGGAGGTGACGTACTTGTTGAACCAGTGCAGGTCCGGGTCGTCGCTGGTGCTGCCGCCGATGTACTGCGGGAAGCAGCGGGTGGTGTTGGTTTGCGGGGTAGGCAGCGCGTTCGCGTCGCAGACCGGCTCCGAGTAGCCGACGTCGATCTGGCCGCCCGCCTCGTCGGCAACGGTGGCCAGGCGCTCCTTGATGAACGGGGCGAAGCCGTCGCCGGTGCGGTCGAGCCGGTTGGCGAGCTGCTCGTAGGTGAACGTGGTCTTCGGCAGGGTGATGGCCGGAGTGGCGGTATGGCCGGTGCGCTGCACGGAGTCCAGCAGCAGCTGGTAGTCGGTGTCGGCCATGCCCCAGCGATAGGCGAGCTCCCAGGAGTCGACGTTGGCGTAGGTGCCGGATTTCAGCACCTGGGTGGCGACCTGGGTGAGCATGTTGCGGGTGAAGAACACCGGGGCGAGCCGTCCCTGGTCACAGGTGGCGCCCTCGTTGCAGTTCAGGTCCCACGGGGTGTCGTACCAGTAGAAGGCGTCCTTGCCGATGTCCTTGCAGGTGGTGCTCGCGTTCGGCAGGCATCGCTCGCCGTTGGTGAAGTCGACCTTGGCCAGTGCCTGTGCAGAGTACATGGCGGAGGACTTCAGGCCATACTCGATCCGGTCGACAGACCCGCCGCGGACGTAGCGGGTGTTGGCCTTCTCGTCGAGGTTGCGGCCGTAGGAGTTCCACTCCTTGTCGTAGTAGTAGGCGATCGCGTTGCCGTGCGGGTCGACGACGTAGTCCAGGTTCCAGCGCCAGCCCTGCTGGCACCAGGAGCTGGCGAACGTCGAGGCGTGGCACGGTTCGTCGGCGTCGTCGCCGAAGACGGGAACGGTCCAGGCAGAGTCGGTGGTCTCCTTGCCGCTGGTCCAGCCGGGCAGCCGGTTGTAGCCGAAGAAGTACTGCACCCCGTCGGGAGTGGTGACCTTCCAGTACTCGTCGTCGCGGGCACCGTTGGCGCGTACGTCCGAGGAGGAGCCGCTCAGGCGCTGGATCTTCGTTCCGTCGTCGTCCCGCAGCCGGAAGGTGTCGGTGCCGGCCGGCACCAGTTCGCCGCCCTTGCCGTTGAAGGAGATGAACGCGTTGTCGTAGGCCCAGCACAGGTCGGCCGGCTTGCCGCCGTCGGCGTGCTTGATCCCGTCGTCGGCACAGGACTTGTAGCGGCGTTCGATGGACCCGGGCCACAGGTCGAAGCCGTCGCCCGCCCACGAGCCCTGGTTGTTGGTGTTGCCGGTGCGTCCGTCGATCGATCCCGACGAGTACGACAGGCCGACGCTCGGTGCCAGCCCGCCCGGGACGGCGGGCACGTTCATCGCGTACGACCAGGAGAAGTCACCCGTGTTCAGGCTGGTGCTCCACTGCGCCGACGGCGACAGTGGAGTCGCCTTGTAGTCGCCGCTCATGCTCGCGTCGTCGGCGACGGCCGCCAGGACGGTGGCCTTGGAGGGCTCCAGGGCGACGCGCGGAGCGGTGAGCGTCTGCCGTTCCGTGTCGTTGACGGTCTCCACGGGGTGCGCCGAGCGGCATGCGGCTTTTTCCGGCGTGGACAGGGCGCAGGCCGGCAGTTCGACCAGCCGCAGCCGGTCGGCGTAGCTGCCGCCGAACGCCCCGGCGAAGGAGGAGTAGTCCAGGCGGGCACGTACGGAGGTCTTCGACTCAGTCCCCTCGGCGGCCTCCAGACTGAACAACGGACCGTCCGCCCCAACCCGCTGGGCTGTCCTGCGATCGAACAAGCGGGTACGCACCTTCTCGGGTGCTTTCGTGCCGCCTACCGCGAGGGGCAGCGTCCCGGCCCGGGCCACGGACGACGAACTCTCGGACAGGTCGACGGTCGCCGCGCCCGCCTTCGGCCAGGCGGCACGCGGAGCCTGCGCAGGGGTACGCGGCCCTTTCGGCCGGGTGCGCGGGACGACCGAGACCGGCGCGACCTCCACCGGCTTCTCCGACACGGGCAGGTCTGGGCGACCCGCGCTGCTGTCTGCCGCCGCAGAGGGCTGGGTCGCTACCTGGAGCAGCGTGCCGATCATGACTATGGCCGAGGCCAGTGCGAGGTGTTGTCGAAGCGCCTTCAACCGCTTGCTCGATCTGCCGTTCATCTTGTCCTTCGCCCTGAGGGGGTGCTCCATATGTGCGTACGGCACGGCACAGGAGCAGAGATGGGATAACAAGCTGAAATGCCCTGGCGAACCGAGCGTTCGGGATCTGGTTCGCCAGGACCGGGTCCTAAGAGCCGTCAGGAACGTCGGTGTCCATGCCGGGCTGTCCCACAGCAAGGTAGGCGATCTGTGCGTCTGTCAGTGCGCCTTGGAAAGCCCATACGTCCGAGACCGCACCTGGCCAGTACTCCCCCCATGTGCCGGCCTCGGTTTTCGCCCGGCCGAGCTGCAGGGGCTGGATGGTTTTGAAGGAGAGCACATCGGTCGCCCACGAGATTCTGTCCGTGCAGACCGCGTCGTCCGCGGTGCCGTCGCCGTCCGCATCCGCGCAGGCGACTTCTTCCAGCTCACCGTTCACATACAGCGAGAGCTGCTTGGCGAAGCCGTCGTAGACGACGGCCAGATGCGTCCAGTCGGTGGGACCGAAGAACTGTCCGTTGTCGACCTGGGCGATCGTGCTCGCGGTGCTGTCCTCGGCCGCCATGGCTATCCGCCAACGACCTGAATCGGTATCCGGTGTCGCGCTGGGCTCGTAGCGGACTGTGAACGCACTCTGCGTCGTGCCGGGGGCGCTGAGTAGACTCACCCCGCTCTGCGGGATGGCCGCGGCCTGCGCCCAGGCGGTGACGGTGAAGCTGGTGCTGGTGTCCACTGGGGCGGCCGAGGTCATGGCGTAGTCATCGACCCCGTCGAACGTCACCCCGCCGTCGACCCAGCCGGAGCCGATCTCCGCGCCGTCGAGTGTCATGTCGTTGCCCGACGCGGACGCCTCCGGTGTCACCGGCGGGGTTCCCGAGGCCGTCTCGAACTTCCAGCGCCCCTTGACCATCGGCCGCTGGTTGAACATCTGGCGGACCTCGTCGTCGGCGACTGGCCGGTCGAAGAGGCGGACCTCGTCGACGCTGCCGGGGAAGTAGTCGACGTACTGGCCCATCCAGATGGCCCGGCCGACCTGCACGGGGCCTTGGGCCTCCCAGGTCTTCGGGGCGGCGTCGGTGCCTTGCAGCTGCCCGTTGACGTACAGCCGGATCTGCTGGGTGGTGGCGTCGTGGACGGCCACCAAATGGGCCCATTCACCGGGCCGGGCAGGCTGCTTGGCTATGACGACCTGATCCCTGATGTTGCCCTGCTGGACGTCCGCCAGTGAGGTGCGCAGACTCCAGGTCTTCTCTTCCGCCTGATATGACAAGTAGAACGGGCTGTAGTAGGTGCCGTTCTGGCTGAGCACGGTGCGGTTGCCGGTTATCTCCCCGTCAGGCAGCTTCGCCCAGGCCGACACGGTGTAGGAGCGGGCCGTGTTGAGCACCGGGCGGTCGGTGGCGGCGTAACCGCCTGTGCCGTCCAGTGTCAGGGCCGTGCCTGTGACACCACTGGTTCCGGCGGCCGCGCCGTCGTGCAGTGTCAGGGACTGCTCGGCCGCCCGGCCGGTGGTCTGGGCAGCGCCGGCCTCCTCGTCCAGCGGGAAGACGGCACGCGCCGGGCGCCCGCTGGTGAGGTCTTGGCCCTGGTGCAGTTGTCCGGCCTCGGCAGTGGTGACGGCCCGATCGAAGATGCGCAGGTCATCGACGGTGCCGGGGAAGAAGGCCGATGGGGAGCCGTTATAACTGCCGGCGCCCAGCTGCAGTCCGCGGCGGGCCTCCCAGGCGGTGGTGTAGGCAGTGGAACCGGCCAGCTTGCCGTTCACGTACAACCGCAGCTGCTGGGCCTTGCCGTCGTACACACCCACCAGGTGGGTCCACTCGCCCGCCTTGGCGTCTCCGGGTGTGGCGGCCATGGCCCGGGTGATGGAAGCTCCGGCTTTGTCCGACGTGTACTGGTTGAACACCCAGCGGTTGAGGTCCTTGGAGTAGTACAGCTCGAAGCCGGGCGAGTGGTTGCCCGGCTGGGCCACGATGATCGCCGCGGCGCCGGGCATACGGTCGAGCCGTGCCCAGGCCGCGACGGAGAAGCTGTCAGAGGTGTCCACCACGGTGAGGTCGGAGTCGGCGTAACCGGACGTGCCGTCGAAGTGCAGCCCGGTGCCCTTGCGGCCCTCGGCGCCGAGCGTGGCACCGCCGTGCAGGAGCACGGTCCTCGGGGTCGTCGTGCCGGCAGCGGTGGTGGATCCCGGAGCCTCGTCGAGCTGCCAGGCGGCCCGCTCCGGCTGGCCGGCCTTCACCCAGTATTGGTATGTACGGATCTCACTGCCGTTGCCGGCCGAGTCGAAGGCCCGGGCGGTGAAGAAGTTCACCCCGGGCTCGGCCGGCAGCACCTTGACCAGCTGAGCCGCGCCACTCGTTGTAGTGATCTTGTTTTGCGAGGTGGGATCGCCGTTGACGCCGTACCAGTACGTCGTCACGTCGGTGTCGGCCGCCTTCACCTCGAACGTCCCGTATTGGCCGACCCCGTCGTACCACGGATCGTTCGGATCCTCGGGGTTGGAGGCGGGGTATTCACCGGAGGTGATCGTGGGCGCCTTGGGCACAGCGGTGTCGTAGACGAAGTAGCAGGCGGTCGGTTCACCGGCGTACGACCACGGCGAATACTGGGCCCCGTCATAGGAACGCGCGTACCAGTTCACCTGCTTATTCTGGGGAATGGACGACGCCAGGCTGATGTAGAAAATGGATCCGGACTTCTTGGCCGCGGTCCGCGCCGGATTCCACGAGCCGCCGTCCCACTTGGCCTGGAACTGCACAGAAACACTGTCGCCATCCGGGTCCGTGACATTGTTCGCGTAGAGCTTTCCCAGCGTCCGCACACGGGGTGCACTGGCGGGCTTCTTGCAGGCCCCGCCGTACTCCATGGTCAGCTGCGACATCTTGATCTGCGGCGGCGGCCGGTTGTACTGCACCCGCAGAAAGGCATCGTCGGAGAACCGCTTCCAGCCGTACCTGTCCGATTCGCTGGACGCCTGCAGACCGAACGTCATGGTCGACCACTTCTTGTCCGCGGCCTGCTGCACCGCCGACTTCACATCGAACTCCGCGTCCTTGGCCGCGCAGCCCTCGTAACCGTGTGCGAACGACACGGTTTTCAGGTGGTCGATCCAGAAGCCGGAAGCGTTCTGCGAGTTCCAGGTGGTCGACGACGAGATGTCCTTGGTGCGCCACAGCTGCACACCTCGTGCATCACACGAAGCAGACCACGTGTTGCGGACCACGAACTCCGCAGACAACACGCTCTTGCCCGCGAACCTCGAGACCGGGATCCGGTAGAAGAGCCGCTTGGTGTCGTAGGGCTGGCAGTAGGACCAACCGCAGTAGCCCATGCCCGCATCCGGGTCCCCGTTGAACTTCCACTGCGGCGAGGAAGCCCAGTACTTCGATGCCATCGTCCACGCTGCCGCCTTGGGCGAGTACCACTGCGGGTCGATGAATACCGGATAGACTGTGTCCTCCCCCGTCAGCACACCGGCGTCGGGCTTCAATACCAATTCGTCCTCGCTGGACGACACTTCGACGGCGACCGGTGCCAGCTTGCCCGACTCCGCAGCGCCCGGCTCTCCCTCTTCACCCACTGCAGCAGATGTCCCGACCAGGGACCGGGCCTTCTCCGACTGCTGGGCGCCGGGGCTTGAATCCCACATCATTGGCTGCGGCGCTTCGAATACGGCGCCCTGCGCGCCCTTGTCCAGTGCTTCGAGACCACCCAGGTCGGTCTTTTCGATGCTCAGGCCTTCGGCGTCCAGCTGCAGACGCAGTTCCGCCAATTCCTCACTGGCAGCCGCCTCGGCGGTCTTCACCACCAGAAGCTGCGTGAAGCCGTCCTCCTGGGCTTCCAACCTGAGATCGACGTCCGGCAGGACGTCGCGGTAGGTCGCCGTGTCACCGTCCAACGCGGGAGCAGGCAATTGGTCTGGCCAACTGAGTGCCAATGTGCGTCCGGCCTTGGTCATGCGCACCAACGGAGTGTCTCCGCCGCCGGAGAACTCCAATCCGATCGTCGCGACCTTCGGCGCCACCATGCCGTCGTCGGACTTGATGAGAGAGGTGTCGGTGGCCTTCCATTCGCCCTTGACACGTGCTCGCACCGGACGCAGGTGCTCGCGCGCCTCCAGATGGCCGTCCGCGGTCGCGAAAACCTCCGTAGTCTCACTTCGCAACGAGGTGACTTCCACGGCGTCGCCTGTGCGCCTGGCTTCGGCAAGAGCCGCAGACTCGGTCACTGCCGTGCTGGCGGCGGGGCCCACTTCGGCCGCGGCTGTACTGGCCGGGGCTTCATCGTGGACAACTGCCGCTGCATTGACAGGCGCGAGAACACTCAATGACATCGCGGCCGACAACATCACCCCGACGACACGCGGCCGTCTGCCCACAGGCATGGCACACCCTCCCCACAGAGCCTCCCCAGACTCTGCCTGATTGTGATCGATCTTCCACAGATCGTGAACGTGAGGGTAAGACGCCGTTCGCCATGCGGTCCAGACCACTCCGGATGGACATTGCGTCCCACACGTGTCAAACGACTCGGCATCACATGTGACATGCATCACGCATAAGTCGGCTCGTGACTGTGCGCATGTCGAATGTCGTCCATGCAGTTCGAGGGCTCGTTCAGTGGTGCAGCAGGATGAGCAGCCGCACCATTCGTCTCGGTCACGTTCGCCGAGGTGGTGTATGAGGGCCCAGAGTCTTTGAGAAGTGATCTTGTGTCCTGTTTCGTCAGATGATCTGCTGCGCGTCCCGTACGAGCAGGTGCGGACAGAAGGGTGGCCCCGCTGGCTCCCGGTCTGGGAGGTGGCGGGACTCACCGTCCCGTGGACCGAGGCCGGTACCGTCGAAACACTGTCCGAACTGGTGGGAAGTGGCCGCATGGATCGCCGGGGATTTCTCACCATCAGCGGCGCTGCCCTGGCAGGTCTCGCAGCCAGCTGGGCGGAGGCACCCTCCGCCTTCGCCTCGGCGCTCAACGGAGACCAGGTCACGGACACGATGGTCTCGACGATCGAGCAGCGCATCAGTACGCTCCGCACGCTCGACGACCAGCTCGGAGGCGCCCGGCTCCTGGAGCAGGCACGCGGGGATCTCGCGCTGATCACCGGTCTCCTCGGCGCCGGCCGGTACACGGACAGGGGCCGCGCCCGCCTCTACGCGCTGGCGGCCCGAGTGTCGCACCTGACAGGCTGGATGGCCTACGACGCAGGCCTGCGGTCTGCCGGCCAGCGCTATTACGTCGGCGCCCTGCGTAGCGCCCGGACCGCTGGGGACGACGCCTTCGGTGCCTTCGTCCTGGCGGAGATGGGTGTCCAGGTCTCCGAGGCCGGACGGACCGCCGAGCGGGTCGACCTCATCTCGACGGCCATCGGTAATGCTCCTCGAACGCTGTCGCCCTGCATCCAGTCCTTCCTCTACCTGCATAAGGCCGAGGCCCTGTCGCGCGATGGCGACCATGGGAAAGCAGGTACGGCGCTGAGCCGTGCCGCCTCCCTCTGGGAGCGCCACATGGCTGAGGAGGGTCCGGACTGGCTCGGCTGGTTCGGCGAGGCCCAGTTGAAGTCGACCGAGGGCAAGGTCTTGCTGCGGTCCGGGCAGGTGGAGCGGGCGACGGGTTTCCTGGAGGCTTCCCTGAGGAGTGCGGCTCCTCGGGACAAGGCCGTACGTTCCGGCCGCCTGGCCGAGGCCCGGCTGGCCGGTGGTGATCTGGAGGGGGCGCTGGATGCCGCGAGCTACGGCGTCGGCCTGCTGGAGGGCAGTGTCAGCTCCGTACGGGCTCTGGACCGTTTGAAGGAATTCGCTGCGCGGCTCGAACCGTGCAGGTCCGTTCCCGCTGTCCGTGAGTTCCGCGAGCGCCTTCAGGTACTGCCCGTCGCAGCCTGACCTCTGCCGTCTCGGTTTCCGTGGGCGAACTCGCGCCCTCGCAGCGGGCGGCCCTGATGCCAGGATGGACGGCATGGCGATGATCGAGGGTGAGGTCGCGGCAGGGTTCGAACCGGTGCGTCAGGCGTTCGCGGCGAACTTCTCCCAGCACGGGGACATCGGCGCGGCGGTGTGCGTGTACCAGTACGGCCGGCCGGTGGTGGACCTGTGGGGCGGCGTCGCCGACCCCGATACCGGCCGTCCGTGGAGGAGGGACACGCTGCAACTCGTCTACTCGGCCACCAAGGGGGCGACCGCAACCGCCGCACACATGTTGGTCGAGCGTGGTGCGCTGGATCTGGACGCGCCCGTGGCGAGGTACTGGCCGGAGTTCGCCGCGAACGGTAAGGCGGACATCCCGGTGCGCTGGCTGCTGTCCCACCAAGCTGGCTTGATCACATTGGACCGACCAGTCCCATTGGACGAAGCGCTGGCGTGGCACCCGATGACAGCCGCGCTGGCCGCTCAGCACCCCCAGTGGACACCGGGAACAGCGCACGGCTACCACGGACGGACCTGGGGCTGGCTCGTAGGCGAGGTGATCCGTCGGGTATCCGGCCGGACGCCGGGCCGTTTCTTCGCCGACGAGATCGCCGCCCCCCTCGGGCTGGACTTCTTCATCGGACTGCCGACATCTGAGCGCGGCCGGGTCAGCCGCATGGTCTACCGCCGGCCAGACGTCGACCTCACCACCCTGCCCATCGCATCGGTCCCCGAGGAACTGCGCGAACAGGTCGTCGCCTGGCGCGACCCAGACTCGTTCAACAACAGGGCGTACGCGGTCACCGACCCGGCTGGAATCGACTTCGACTCCCCCGAGGTGCAAGCCGCGGAACTTCCGGCCTCCAACGGCATCGGCACCGCCCGCTCACTGGCGCGCATGTACGCCGCGCTGATCGGCGAGGTGAACGGCGTACGCCTGCTCACCCCGAAAACCCTGGCCTCGGCAACCAAGGAGCAGGCCGGCGGCAAGGACCAGGTGATGCTGATCCCGAACCGATTCGGCTCCGGGTACATGCTGCCCACCGAGACCACCCCCATGATCGGCCTGAATTCCTTCGGCCACACCGGCAGGGGCGGCTCACTCGGCTTCGCCGACCCGGACCACGGCATCGCGTTCGGCTACACCATGAACCACATCATCGGAGGCTCCGACGACATGCGGGCGACGTCACTGGTCCACGCGGTACGAAGGTCACTGGAGTAACGGCTAGCACCGCGCAGGCTGGCGCGGCCAAGCAGCGGATCGCGAGCTTTCCGCGCAGCTGGAGGGATTGCACCGCGCCGCCGAAGAGGTTCTCATCACCCGCAAGACGCTGCCCGAGCCAGCCTCGCCCGTACCGTCAACCCCGAAGCCGCCGGACCATCCGGCCTACCAACAGATCATGGCGACCGCCATGTCGACCGGTTCACGCCCGCCGAGCCGGTCGTGCGCTCAGGCCAGGAGGTCATCGAGCGGCTCTCGTACCTCCGGCAGATCGCCGGCACCCAGCAGCACGCGGACCTGATCGCGGCCTGCCTCGACCGCCTGGACCTGTTCCGCCTGAGCAGGCAGGTCGCTGCTCTGGAGGCCGTCCTCGACACGGTCGTCGGCCCGGTCTCGGTAGAGCGGAGAGCGGCGTGATGCAGCTGCCCACCCAGACCATGGGGTCTGGATCATCCGAGCGTGTGCGGACGACCGGTCGGACCGGGCCGTCGAGCACCTCTACTCTGGAGCACCATGAAGAAGGTAGCCATCGTCGGCTGCGGAGGCAGCGGCAAGTCGTACCTGGCTCGCGAGTTGGGCAGGATTCTCGACGCCCCGGTGACGCACCTGGACGCCGCGTTCTACGACGACGAGTGGAACGAGCTGCCCATGGAGAAGTTCGCCGCGCTGCAGCGCGAGCTGGTCGCGCAACCGAGGTGGGTGATCGACGGGAACTACAACTCGACGCTGCAGATCCGGCTCGAAGCCTGCGACACGGTGGTCCTCATGGACGTCTCGACCGTGGCGGCGCTGTACGGGGTCTTCTCCCGGCAGATCCGGCACGGCGCCGGGCACAAGGGCAACGGGGTGCACAACCGCATCCACTGGGGCGTGATCAAGTACGTGGCGACGTACCGCCGCAAGATGCGCCCGCGCGTCATGGCCAAGATCGAGGAGTTCGCCTCGGGCCGTGCCGATGTGGTGCTGCTGTCCAATCGGCGGCAGACACGCCGCTGGCTGCGGAAGGTCACCGCCGAGCACCGCTGAGCACTGCGCGCCCCCGAGGGGCAGGTGCGGCATGAGCGGCACCAACCCCTTCCCGGACCCCGCGCGGCAGGCGGAGCTGTACGGGCACGCCTCTCGGCTGGCCGTCCGGTCCAATGCCTTAATGAGGGCGAAGATCTTCGGGCGTCCCGTACCGGACACGATCGTCGGGCTGGTGCGCAACCACCACGAGCGACCGGACCGTCTCGGCCTGGCCCTGGACCTCGGTTGCGGTCGCGGCACGAGCAGCCTGGCCGTCGCCCAGGAACTCCGGCCGCGGCGTGTCCTCGGTCTGGACGCCGCCCCGGCCCTGATCGAGCAGGCCCTCCAGCGTGTCCGGCGGCTGCCCAGCCTCCCCGTGAGCTTTCTCCAGGGCGATTTCCACCATCTCCCCGTGTCCGCCGACTCGTGTGACGTCGTCGTCGCCGCGTTCTGCCTGTACCACTCGCCGCGCCCGCAGACCGTGGTCGCGGAGATCGACCGGGCGCTCGCTCCCGGCGGGCTCGCCGTGCTCGTCACGAAGGGGCTCGACAGCTACCGGGAGATGGACCAGCTGGTCGCTGCCGCCGGCCTCGACCCGGGGGCCGAGCAGCGCGAGAGTCTGTACGTCTCGGCGCACAGCAGCAACCTCGCCGAGCTGGCCGCCGTGTCACTCGACGTACTTACCGTGGAGGACGAGGAGCACAGCTTCACCTTTGACGGCCATGACCACTTGGCCGAGTATCTGGCCACCAACCCCAAGTACGACCTCGCCCCCGGCCTGTACGGGAATCCGGGCGCGCTCGCGGCGACCTTGCACGAGTTCGTGCCGGACCGGCCCCTCAGCACGAAGTCCCTCGTCACCTTCGTCGTGGCCCAGGCAAGGGGAGGACGGTCGTGAGCGTTCGCCAATTCACCAAGCACTACGGCACCCCCCGCCAGATGGCCTCGGCAGCCCGCCATCACGCCTGGCTCGCCGAGCACGCACAGCCGCTGAGGCTGCCGACGCTGACCGTGGTCGGGCCGACAAGCCTGACGTACGAGTGGATCGACGGCCGCGCGGCCCGGACCGAGGACCTGCTGCCCCTGGCCGGGCTGCTGGGCGACGCCCACGGAGGCGCCTGGACCACCGACCTTCGGCTGCCCCCTCTGAACAGGCCGCACCGTTTCCAGGACGGCATCGCGTTCGGCGACTACATCGGTCCCCGGCAGACCGCTCTCCGAAGAAGACTGGAGCAGGGGTACCTACCGGACCATATCGCCCTCCACGCGATGCTGACGCTGCTGGAGAAGAGCGCCGAGGGACCGACCGCCTTCTACAAGGACAGCAACCCCCGAAACTTCATCATCACCGAGGCCGGCGACATCTACACGGTCGACACCGACGACCTCACGCTCGCGCCGATGGGTTACGACCTGGCGAAGCTGATCACGACGCTGGTCCTGACGTACGGGCCTCTGTCAGACCCAGCCATCGACACCGCCCTGCTCGTCTACAACGAGGCCGCCGAACGCCACGATCCCCGGCTCGGCACCACGGATCGCGAGCGGCTCGACGACTTTCTCGCCCTGCACGCCGTCCTGACCGCTCCGTACGAAGGGCGCAACGGCTACCGCTACAGCTGGCCGCCCCGGCCCTGCCCTCGAGGTTCCGCATGATCACCACAGAACTCGTCTTCGTCCGCCACGGCGAGGCCCAGTGCAACGTCGACGGCCTGGTGGGAGGCCCGCGCACCTGCACCGGGCTGACCAACCGCGGATACGCGCAGGTAGAGCAAGTCGCGCTCCGCCTCGCCGCCGAGCACCGCGACAAGCCGTTCGACACGCTGTACGCCGGCCCGCGAATCCGCCTGCGCCAGGCCGGCGAGATCATCAGCCACTTCCTCCGGATCCCCATGTCCACGGACGACCGTCTCGACGGTCCGGTCCACGGTGCCGCCGACGGCAGACCCTGGACCGAGGTGAAAACTGCCGCCGGTGGCGGGCCGCACGCCCACCCGGACAGGCCCTGGGCTGCCGGATCCGACACGTGGAACGGCTATCTGGAGCGGGCCGGCCGCTTCCTGCGGGAACTCATCGACCAGCACGAGGGCGAGCGCGTCCTGTTCGCAGCGCACGGCGAGACCGTGATCGTCGCGCACACCCTGCTCCTCGGAATCCCGCTCGGTTCCCCGGCCGGATTCACCGTCTCCCACGGGTCCATCACCCGCTGGCAGCACCATCTCAACCGGCTCGGACAGAGACGGTGGATGCTCGACCGCCACAACGACACCGAGCACCTCGCCGCCTTAACGCAGGAGGCTGCCTCGTGATCACGCAACGCGACGACCCGCGCCTGAATCTGGCCCGAAGTGCCCTCGGAACGGTCCGGATCATGCACGACCCGACGCTCTCGCCCCGCGTCCTGCACCTGGTCGACACCGGCGGCAACGAGTTCTTCGCCAAGCAGCACAGCCAACGCGACCGGTACATCCGGGAGCTGCACGCCTATCTCGCCTGGGGACCCCATCTGATCGGCCGCGTCCCCCGCGTGGTGGGCCGGCAGGACAGGACGTGCACCCTGCTGCTCACCGCTGTTCCCGGCGTACGGGCGGACGCGGTCGCGCCAGGGTCGCCTGAGGAGGAGCAGGCCCACTACAAGGCCGGACGGGTGCTGGGCAAGCTGCATCACGCCACCCTGGTACCGCGTACCGGTGCCGTCGGCACGGAACTTGCCCAGCGGCTGCGCGACTGGATCGCCCGCGCGGACCGGGCCGGCCTCAACTCCACGCTCGAGCGCGACCGCCTGAGCCACAACGCGGACGTCCTGGCGAACACGCTCATGGACAGCGCGGTATGCCACCTCAACTACCAGCCGAGGAACTGGCTCCTCGGTGACGCCTTCGGGCTGTGCGACTTCGAGCACATGCGACGCGACGCCCGCATCCGCGACTTCGCCCGGCTCGAGTTCCGCCGCTGGCAGGCCGCCCCCAACCTCCGGACGGCGTTCTTCGCCGGATACGGAAAGCCGCTGAACAACACCGAACAGCGGCTACTGGAGTCCTTCGGCGCGATCGAGGCCGTCACCGCCCTCGTTCGCGGACACGAGCAGGACGACCTCTCCCTCAGCACCCACGGCCGCACCGTTCTGGCCCGCCTCGCCTGAACGACCCCCTCCCTGCATCTCTGGAGAACTTACGTGTCACAGCACCCATCGCACCTGACCACCGCCGTCCCCCGCCGGGCTGTGGTGACCGGCGCCGCCGGCTTCATCGGCTCCCACCTCGCGCACGCCCTCGTCCAGGCCGGCGCCGTCGTCGTCGGCGTCGACCGGCGCGACCCGACCACCGACCACACGGCCGCGGCCAACCTCGCCGCCCTGCGGGGGCTCCCGGGGTAAACGCATGTCACCGCCGATCTCCTCAGCTGCGCGATCGAGCCGCTTCTCGTAGACGCGAACGCCGTTTTCCACCTGGCGGGCATCCCCGGGGTACGCCCCTCCTGGGGACCGAGGTTCAGCGAGTACGTCGCCTCCAACGTCCTCGCCACCCACCGTGTCATGGATGCCACTACCCGTATGGGCGTTCCCCGGCTCGTGGTGGCTTCGTCCTCCAGCGTCTACGGCCCCGCCGACGGCGGCGCGAGCGTCGAGACTGACCGGCCCCAGCCGGCGTCCCCGTACGCGGTCACGAAACTCGCCGAGGAGCAGCTGTGCCTCGCGCACTCCGCCCAGGCCCACTGCCCCACCAGCGTCGTCGCCCTGCGGTACTTCACCGTCTACGGTCCCCGGCAGCGCCCCGACATGCTCACGCACCGCGCCCTCACGGCCGCTCTCACCGGCCAGCCGCTGCGCCTGTACGGGGACGGTCACCAGCGCCGGGACTTCACCTACATCGACGACGCGGTGGCTGCCACCATCGCCGCGGCCACCATCCCGGCGGCCAGCGGGGTGATCAACGTGGGAGGCGGTTCGAGCGCCTCCCTGCTCGAAGTGATCGATATCGCGAACAGCCTCGCCGGGCGCGAGATTCAGGTTCACCAGGAGACCCCACGCAGCGGCGACGTCCTCACCACCCGCGCCAACCCCGGCCGCGCCCATGAGGTCCTCGGCTGGCAGCCCCGGGTCGACCTTCACAACGGCATGCGGACCCACATGCAGGCGCTGACCGCCGAGCCCTCCGCGTACGGCCGCGCGGCATAGCCAGCAGGCATCAGGAGGAGTTGCAGTGGAGAGTCCTGAGAAAGCGCGCCTGGATGCCTTCTTCCGGCAGATCACGGAACGGTTCCCCGCCGACGACCACGTCACCACGCTCATCATCACGCACCTGCTCTCCGAGCGGCCAGCGTTTCTGCGCGCGATGGCCGCGACGTCCACGGTCGGTGCTGTCCTGCCCAAGCCCAGGTCCGTGGACCAGTCGACGCTGGAGCAGGTACGACGTGCCTTCACCGTCCATGACCTCAGCCCAGAGCTGTTTGCCGACCCGACCAGGGCGTTGGAGTACTTGGAGGACACGGCTGGCGGCCGGAACGTCGTCCTGGTGGACATCGGCGGCTACTTCGCGCCGTGCCTCGACACCCTGGTGGAGAAGTTCTCCGGCCGCGTCCTCGGCGTCGTCGAGGACACCGAGAACGGACATCAGAGGTACGCGGCACTCGACCACCTGCCCTGTCCCGTCGTCTCGGTGGCCCGCTCCCCGCTGAAGGACTGCGAGGACCACCTCGTGGGCCGGTCCATCGTCTTCTCGACCGACGCCCTCGTACGGCCCACGGCTCCATCCTGACCAGCCGAAACGCCTGCGTCATCGGGTTCGGCAAGGTCGGCCGGGCCATCGCTCAGACGCTGCGCGCCCAGGACCTGCGCGTCACCGTGCACGACACCAATCCGGTCAAGAGAGTGCAGGCGCACTCCCAGGGCTTCCGTACGAGCACGTCGACGGCCGAGGCGCTCCGAAAGGCGGAACTCGTCCTGTGCGCCACCGGTAACCTCGCCCTCCGCCAGGGCGACTTCGCTGCCTTGCACAACGGGGCTTATCTCGCCTCGGTGACGTCTTCGGAGGACGAGTTCGAACTCGGCAGCCTTCACGGGCTCTATCAGCGCACCCCGGTCGGCGAGCATCTGACGCGGTACGAGATCACCGGCCACTACTTCTACGTCCTCGCCGACGGCGGCGCTGTCAACTTCGTACACGGCGTCGCCGTCGGCACCTACATCCATCTCGTCCAGGCCGAGATACTCGCCGCCACCGCGGCCCTCAGCCAGGGCCGCTTCCGGCCCGGCCTGCACGACATGCCCGCGCCCGACCGCCAGGCCATTGCCAGGATCTGGTTCGACTACTTCGACAGGTGATTTCATGCCGCCGTCCCCCGACCACATCCGCGCCACCGCCGAGGCGTACCTCGCCCGCCACCCGGGCGAACGCGGCGCTCTGGCTGCACTGTTCGACGCTCTCGCCGGCAAGGACGACCCGACCAGCCGCAAGGCCTTTCCCACGCACGTGACCTGCAGCGCCATCGTCATCGACAGCAGCAGCCGGATGCTGCACATCCAGCACAACGCGACGGGCAAGGCCCTCGCGCCCGGCGGCCACAACGAACCGGGCGACCAGAACCTTCCCGGTGCCGCCCTGCGTGAACTGTTCGAGGAGACCGGCATCCCTCGCGACGCCGTCGTCCCCCTCCCAGGGTTCGAGACCGTGCCCCTGGACATCGACGTACACGACATCGCCGCCAACCCCGCGAAGAGCGAGCCGACGCACCAGCACGTGGACTTCCGCTGGGCCTTCCTCCTCCGGGCCCAACACGCGGTGACGCTCTAGACCGAAGAGGTCAGCGGCTACGAGTGGCGGTCGTTCGAGGACTCCGCCTCGCCAACCGTCCGCGCCAAGCTGACCCTCCTTCCCCGCCCCACTCATTCCTGACACTCACCGATGGGAGTACGCCGTGGCCGCCACCACAGCCGCACCGCCGAGCACCCCACCCCGCCGTCACATAGCCGTCATCCCCTGCCGCTGGGGAGCCTCCCGCTTCCCGGGGAAGCCCCTGGCACAGCTCGGGGACAAGCCGCTGCTGTGGCACGTCCACCAGCGCTGCCTGGAGGCGAAGCGCCTCGACGCCGTGGTCGTCGTCACCGATGACGAGCGCATCGAGGAGGCGTGCCACGACCTAGGGCATCGAGAGCCTGCGGACCGGAGAACATCTCACCGGCACCGACCGCGTCGCGGAGTGCGCGGAACGCCTGCCCGCCGACGCGCACATCAACGTCCAAGGCGACGAACCGTTCATTTCGCCCGCCGCAATTGACGCCGTCTCCGAAGCCCTGGAGAACATGGCCCACGGAGCGCTCGCCGTGAACGCGTACACGGAACTGGACGACGCCGTCGCAGTCTTGGACCACAACGTCGTCAAGGTCGTCATTGAGGCCAACGGCAACGCCTTGATGTTCTCGCGCCAGCCGATCCCCTACCCGAGAGGTGATCGGCCGAGGTACCTCCGCCAGCTGGGCCTCTACGGTTTCACCGGAACCGCGCTCAGGCTCTTCCAGCAGCTTCCCCAGGGACCGTTGGAGCGAACCGAGGGGGTGGAGATGCTGCGCTTCATCGAACACGGCCACGGCGTACGGATGCTCTGCGTCGCGGATGACGGCTTGGCCGTCGACACACCCGAGGACCTGGCGAGGGCCAGTGCGACCCTTCGCTCTCGAGTGGCTCGCCACCTGTCCCCCTGATCGCCTTCCACCTTCGGACCTGGGCACGCCACGACCACGGCGCTCGTCTCGCGGGTGATCGCAAGGTCCTATCAAGTCCGCGAGGAAGCTGACGTGTCTGCCCGCAAGTCCACTCACGTGGACCCTAACCTCGCTCGAATGGAGACCAGCGTGCCACCCGTCACCGGCCCCGCCGACCCGCGTGAATCCCTGGCCAAGCGACTCGTCGACAGCGGCCACCTGCGCAGCCAGGCGGCCATCGATGCGTTCCGTACCACCGACCGGCACGCGTTCCTGCCCGGTGTCGACCTGGAGAGCGCGTACAAGGAGGACGCGATCCCGATCAAGTACGACGAGCACGGGGAGATGATCTCTTGCATCTCCGCGCCGTCCATCGTCGCCACCCAACTCGAACAGCTCGGCGCCAGGGCCGGCCATAAGCTCCTGGAAGCCGGAGCCGCCACCGGCTACAACGCCGCCCTCCTCGGCAAGATCGTCTTGCCCGGCGGGCAGGTGTGGACACTCGACGTCGACCCGGACCTCGTCGCCGGCGCAAGTCGGAACCTCGCCCGGGCCGGCGTCGGCAACGCCACCGCGACGCTGGCCGACGGCGCGGCCGGACTGCCCGAGCACGCCCCTTATGACCGGATCATCTTCACCGTCGGCGCCGGCGACGTGCCCGTGAAGATCCTCGACCAGCTCGCCCCCGGCGGGCGCTTGGTCCTGCCGATGCGCATCCGCGGCAGTGTCTCCCGCTCCTTCGCCTTCGAACGCGACGGGGACACGTAGAAGACGGTCTCCTGCGAGATGGCCACCTTCATCCCGCTGCGCAAGGGGGGTCTGCGACGACGTGTACACCCTCGTGCCGATGGCAGGCGAGGGCAGCGTGCGCCTGGAGACATTCAGCGAGCAGGACGTCGACCGCGACGCGCTGCGCACCGTCCTCGACCGGCAGCAGACCAAGATCTACACCGGGGTGAAGTTCCGGCAGGGCTCGGCGTGGGAGTGGCTGTACCTATACTTGGCCTGCGTGCTGCCCAACGGCCTGTCCCGGCTGCCGGGCCGGCGCCCCGGGTTCACTCCACACTTCGGCTGGGGCTCCATGGCCGCCCTCGACGGTGGGTCGCTCGCGTACCTGACCATCCGGGAGGGCGAGGACGAGAAGGGCAGGTACTGGGAGGTCGGCGTGATCGGCCACGGTGAAGACGGCGCCGGCCTCGCCGAACGCGTCGTGCACGAGATCCGCGCCTGGGACGCCAGTGGCGGCAACGACGCCCCCGCACCGGGCTTTCGGATGACCGTCGCCGAGTCGCGTGACCGGCTGACGGCAGACGATCCGCGCTTCGTCGTCGACAAGCCCTACAGCCGACTCGTCGTCGACTGGGCGCGCCAGGGCTGAACCGATAATCCCCGCGATAGCCAGCCGCATCCCCCTGGTCCGCCGTGCCAAGGCGCCCGCGCTCCCGCTTGAGAAGCGCATCAACCACCTCACCGCGCTGACCGTCGCGCCCGCAGGTGCGAGCCACCACGAGCTGGTGGCCCGCGCCTGCGGGGTCCTCAACTATGCCGCGCTCATCGCCTCCGATGTCGGCCTGCCCGACGTGGCCGAGGATCTGTGCTGGCGTCAGCACCAGGTCTTCGCCCACGCCGGAGGCCTCAGCGGGCGGGTCGCGGTCATGTCGCTGATGCCGCTGGTCAACCTCGCCCGGCTTCAGATGCGCGAGGGCCTCGGCGAAGCCGCCTACGGCTTGTTGATCTGCCTCAACGATGCTGCCCGACGCCGGAACAGGACCGACATCAACAGTCGCACCGTCGACCTGTCCGCTCTCACCGGCACGGACGGGGACCACCGCACGGTGTGCCAGGAGCTGTGGGTGATCCTGCTAGTGGACGGCGCCCGCGCCCTGGCACGGAGCGGGCGGTGGACCGAGGCCGCCGACGCCATGGCCCAGCACCGCGGCATCGGCAACCGGCTCCTCGACGGCCGCCAGATCAAGATCATGGCCCTGATGGAGCAGGACCTGGACCAACAGGCCCGCGCCCTGATCGAGGCCGCCCAGCCCGCAGAGCCGTGGGAGAGGGCCATCGCCCTCCTCCTGCACGCCCACTGCCGCCCAGCAGCCATCCCGGTCCCTGAACCCGACCGGGACCGTGCCCTTCACGAGGCCGGGCAGCTCCTTGCCCACCCCGATCCGCCGACCGCCGCCTTCCAGACCCGGACGGCACTGTCAGCCCTGGAACTGGACCGTAGCGGGCAGCACACCGCCTCCGTACTCGACTCCCTCGTCGGCGTCGCCCGACTCGATGCCGCACGAGACGCACTGCGCCACCCCGTCGCCGCGTCCGCCCTGGGCACCGGAGTGACAGACGTGCTCAACGCAGTGATCGACGCGGCCGCACTGGGATCCGGCGTCCTGCCCGCCCACCACCATCAGGCTCTGACGGCCGCGGTCGCCCACGCCGAGGCAGAATTGGAAAGGCTTCTGCAGGCCGGACCGGATCCCAGCTGAGAGCAACGGCCGCAGTGATCCGTCGTCCTGCCCACGCAGTTCGGCGGTGTCGGCGTTTCGGCTATCTCCCGCCCACAGCCGCTCCAAGCCGGACCTGGAAGAGACTCGAGCGGATACCAGCGCATTAGATGCAGCCCGAGAGCGTCTGGATCGGCTACGAGAGCGCAATTGTAAAGATCCGAATCGTCAGGCCGCAGAGGTCGTATTGGAAGAGGTCCGCAGAGACTGGGAAAAACTCACAGGTCACCTTCCTTCGAGGCAGTCTGTTTCGCGCGCTCAGGTGTATTTGTGATGCCCGCTGTTTCGATTGTGCCGTGATTTGAACTGTTGCGCGACAAGCATCCATCGAGTGCACGAGCGTGCGTCCAGCGATCGGTGACCGCGAGCGATACCAGGGTGGTTGCCCCTGATGCAGCGAGAGCGGTCACCTCCCTGCCCGTCGTCTTTTGAGGGTTAAGCGGCGGGTCTATTGTCGGTCGTGTCGTCTGGAGAGGTTGGCGGCTCGCCGTCGTTCGACGTGTGGCTCGCCGGTGGGTGGAATCTGCGCAGTATGTCCTCAGCTGTCTCGTGCTGGTCCTGGGTCCTGATGATGTCGGCGATCTGCTTGGCCAGCATTGGTCGTTGGATTTCACCATCGGTGAAGTCCAGTGTGTTGAGGAATGCCTCGAAATGGTCCGCGGCCGTCGGTTGCCGCTCGGGCTGAACAGGCGGCTCTTCTCGGAGATCGAAAGTAGGGCGCTCGTCGTGCGGCCGAGGTATTAAATCGCGCAGTCGTTCGGGGACATCGGTGTCGTTGGCGGCGGATGTCAGCTGGGCAAGCAGACCAAGGTCTGCCACGGTTTTTTCTATACGGTCGTCGTTTTTGGCGAGCCACCAGACGACCGCACTGCCGGTGTCCTTGAGGACGTCCTCGCTCAGGTACTCGCGTTTGCTCTGTTCGTACTTGCGCTGGTGCTCCCAGACCGCCTTGTCTTTGCGGACTTCGGCAAGTCGGTTCAGTCGCTCCTGGTCGTATTCGCGAAGGACGAGCGTGACGTCCTCGGCCATGACCTGGAGGTGCCCGGTGGGATCCGGGCGCATCCTGCTGAGTGCGCCGCTTAGCTCGTGCTGGGTAAGGGAGGGCCGGCCGGGTTCACGTTGTTCAGTGATCGCGCGTGCACGGTTCAGAACGGCTTCGACGGCGAGGCCTGCCGGGTTGAGGACGGGGTCGTTACTGGGTGCTTCGAGGGGATACCACCGTACGGTGGCTGAGAAGAGGAAGTCGTAGTCGTCCCACCGGCTGGGCAGAGCCACGTGGGTGACATGGTGCTCTCTGCGCTCGACGGGAGGTGCCGTGCGGTGTTCCTCGACATCGACCGGCAGGGGGCCGCGGCGTGCGGTGGCGATCTTGAAAGCCGCTGCGGGCAGTGCGATGAGAAGAGCGGCCAGTAGGAGCCAGGCAAGCGGCGGCCAGTCCTGGGCCAAGCCGAGGATGGTCAGCAGCAGACCGCACAGGATGGTCAGGAAGATAGTTGTGGTCTTGCAGCCGGTTGTCATGGTGTATTGCCCCCGAATGCTGCTGTGGACGGTGATGCGGTGGTGCTAAGTCCTTGCGCCGTGGAGATCTTTTGCAGTAGGCGGTCCGTGGTGGTGGCTGCTTGCTCGGCTCCGTGAGGTGCGGTGGATTCTGCGGCGCGGGCGCTTGCGTACAGCGCGGCAAAAATCGTGCCCCGTTGTGTGGCACACCGGTCGGCGGCGCTGACTAGGATGTCGAGTAGTGGTTCACTGCAGCGTCCGGCGTTGGTGGCCGTATGTAACCAGCGTTGTGCGTACGGGTGCCACTTCGTGCGTGGCATTTTCTGGAGCACGGCGTGCCAGCAGATGATCACGGACTGCTGTACCGCGTTCTCCTCTACCAGTGCGCATGAATTGTCGTGCGGGGCGGTCAGCGCTACGGGCTCGCAGGTCTGCAGGAAGATGTTGAGTTCGGCGTCTGAGAGGGCAGAGCGTGCCAGGCGGTCGAGCAACTGCCGGCGCAGCCGACTGCTGGTAGCTGCCAGCTCGCACAGCGCCTGCCGAGCGCGATCGGTGCCTCTTTCGCGGCGGGCCAGGTAGTACAACCGCAGCAGGGCCTGGTCAGGGTGGTTGGTTGCAATGACATCCGCGCAGACCTGGACGAGGACTTGCGCGAACTCCCCTTTGAGCTGCCGCTCGCGGCACCAGTGGTAGATCCGGCGGCGGAAGAGTTTGCCGTGTGCGGGGTCGTTGAGGCCACAGGTGAGCGCCTGGACCGCGGCCTCCAACTGGAACCGGTTCGTGGGGGTGGCGCTCCAGTTTTCGGCCAAGGCGGCCAGGCTTTCTCCGCGCCTGGTTCGCAGATACTCCCCGGCCAGTCGTGCTACCAAGCCGTCACGCATTGTCCGAGAGTCATGCAGATCGGGCAGTCCCACGCTGCGTGCAGTCCAGGTGTTCAGGTGCGGCCGCAGGTCGGGCATGTGGTCCCAGAAGTGGGTGCGGACGGCGGCGTCGTAGTCCAGTTCTGTGAACCGTACGTGCCCGTCCGGCCTGGCGACGGCGGAGATTTCCGTCAGTCGCTCGGCGAGGTCCTTACGCTGCAGTAACGGCAGATCGTCGGGCGGAGCCTTGAGTGTGCGCAGTAGGAGTTCGGCTGCTTGGTGGATGACGTCGGCGTGAGCGTCGTGCAGCATGGCCACAGTGAGCAGGAGGGCCCGCTGTGGGCCTTCGCGCCATTCGGTCATACGCGTGGCGATTTCCGCACGGCGGTCGTTGTGCGCCGCTTGGGCGGCTTTGCACCACTGCGTGAATCCCTCGTCGGGGCGGGCCGCTTCACGGGCTCGCCGCACTCGGTCGGCGAAATCTGCGATCTCACGTATCGGTACTTCGTCAGATGCACATTTCGTGACGATGGGGTCTGACTGAAGATTCTGCTCGTAGGGCAGACCATGCAGGCGCAGGTGCCTGCGGAAGACCTGCAGGCCCTTTGGACGTTCGACCTCAACCCTGTAGTACTGCAGGTCGGCCTCAAGGGCGTTCTCGTGCGGCATGACGACCACCAGATGCGCCTGCTGCTCGTGCACGGTCTTACGGAGAGAGGAAAGTTCCGCTCGAGCCGCAGCCCACCGATTGGTGTCGGCCGAAGACAGATCCAGCAGCAGTCGGTCGCCGGCCCCGACCAGAGCCGGGTTGCTCAGAGACAGCTCGTCCTCGTCGTCCGGCAGGATTTCATGGAAGACGCCGGTGTCGTGCTGGTACTCGTGCAGGAGCACTCTGGCAGTGGCAGTGCGTCCGCTTCCCGGGGGGCCGTCCAAGATCACAGTTCCGGTGTCAGCCAGTTTATGGCGGGCCTCTCCCATACCGGGCGGGGCTACCAGTACCCACTGCAACCGTCCGAGCTGGTCGTCAGCCATACTCCGAAAGGGACGCCTGTCCGAGTCCTGAAGATCCGCGCCAACAGTGATGTTGAAATCACCGTTACCGGCATGCACGTATCCGCCTGCATTATCGACCCGAGTGCTGATGCGCTCGTTCACTGGTCGTTGTCCTCGCTGCGGCCGGTGTCACCGAACCGGTGCCGGATGTCGCCGTGGTGGTCTCCCTCGAAGTACGTCATGCCGTCGCCGGTGAAGTGCCGGCCGCCTGATACATGGCGGGAGTTCTGATAGATGTCGCCCTTGCCCGTATGCACGGGCCCATGGGAGTCCTTGACGACGGTGCTGCCGATGTCGCCGGTGACGTTCTGGCTCTGCACGGCAGGGCCTTGCACATCCCCGATCGAGTTTTCCGTCGAGCCTGGCGCGGGCTGCGAGGCCGCCTCACGGTCCAGGTCGTGCAGCGCAGGGGCCAGCTTGGCGACCACGTCGCCCAGACGCTTCAGGCCCGTCTCGGTGTCATGCGTGTCGAACGGTATGGATTGCAGGTCGGCCAGGCGTGCCAGTTCCTCGGGGAGATCGGCCCGGTTCAGCCTGCTCGTCTTGCGGCCCTCCAGCACGGGGATGACCGAAGTCTCGTATTCGAATGCCTGCTCGATCTCTTTGCGTACCCAGTCCTCCGGGTCGTGCAACCGGGTGCGGAAGTTGATCCAGTCCGGGCCGATGACGGCCAGCAAGACCGAGCAGCGCCGTATGCCAACTTTCAGGGCTTCGGGGAAGGCGGTACCGGGGGCGATGGACTTCGAGGCGCGGAAGATGCAGTTCTTGCCGAAGCGGCGCGACAACTCTTGATCGATCAAGGCAGCGGTCTTGTCGCCGTCGCCTGTGCGGTAGTTGATGAACACCTCAGCCATGGCAGATCCTTTCCTCAAGACATGGGAAAACGGGACAGCGTCCCCAAGCGTGGAGCCAGCTCGCGCACTGCGGCATGGTCCGAGTAGCGGGCCAGGACACGGGCCAGGCGCTGGAGATCGATGGTGACGGTTGCGGACCTCACTGTCGCCACCCCGTCCAGCAGCGGTGCCGTCAGCGAGCATGCCTGGTCGATCTCGCCGTCCGCGGCGTAAGCCAGTGCCCGGCGCACGCCGTAGCGCACCTGCGTGCGCATCGCTTCGGGCGATACTCGCTTCAGCTGCAGATCCAGCTCTTTGGCGGCTTCTCGCGGCCGGCCGAGGTCGAACAGGCACCAGCCGGTGACCATGCCTACCGAGTCCGGCAAATGCATACTGCCGATCACGGGTGCATCGCCCTGTGCGTCCTGGCGGGCCAGCAGGGCCCTGGCTCGATCCAGCGCACGCAGGCAGGAGGCTCGGTCGCCCGCAAGCGCGTGTCCCTGTGCCTCGCGTTGGGCGGCCAGCCCGCGGATACGCGCAGGCAGCGTGTTTTTCTGCGCCTGCTGCGCCAGCGCCACCGTTTGCTGCGCATCGTCTTGGTACAACGTGACGAGCGCCCGGCGCACCAGCGCATACCCGGCCAGCGCATCGTCCCCGCCGGCCGCCGCGAGATCCACCGCGCGCTGCGTCCACCACAGCGCCGCCTGCTCGTTGCCGGTTTCCTGCACCAGCCAGCCGACGTATTCGGCGTACCGGGAGCCGAGCGCCAACAGCTCTTGACGGGTGCGGGCGTCGGTGTGGCCCGACAGCTCTCGCAGTGTGTGCGTCTGCGCGATCAGCCCCGGCAGCAGAGTCCCCGGATCGACGCTCTGACCGAGCCGCCGGTAGTGCGCAAACAGCGAGCGCGAGGCTTCCAGCATGCCCGCCCCAGCAGCCGGAGAGACTGCCCCTTGGCCCCCGGCGGACCATCCCATCAACGAGGCAGCACCGGCACTCATGACCTGTCGCCGGCCGATGGGTTGAAACCAGCTTGAGCCGTCCGGGGACAACTGCATCACCCATTCCTCCTCGTCGGCCCCCTCTGCCGCCCGTACGTCTGACACGCCAGTAGTGGGCGCGGTGACCAGAGCGATGAGCGCCCCGCTGGCTCGCAGAGCGGCATCGCACAGCCGGGCCAGATCACGGCTCGGTGCTTTGAGGCCTCGTTCGACCTTGCTCAGTTGCGCCTTGCTGTAGTGCACGGCTGCGGACAAGGCGGTGAGTGTGAGGCCGGCCTCCAAACGCCGCTTCCTCAGCTCCTCGCCGAACACGGTGGACGGCTGCGGCATGAGAACCTCCATAACCATCCGTCCAGGTGAACGGGCCCGCCGCACGTAAGAGTGCGGCACCCCTGGCCGGACGGACAAGGTGAATGGTGCTGTTTCCCGTTTCCTCCCCATGAACAAGGTGCACTATGAACAGGCTTGAAAAATGGGCGCCTTGCCAGTGGAACTTGAAGGACTGAGAGCAGCCGTGCACCGGCGGCAGAGCGCGCTGAGGAACGTCGTGTAGGTGGCAGTTTGCGGAGCTGGTGGGCGCGCCGGTTCCGCCGCGACGGTCTACACGCTGCCGAGCTGCTTGAGCAGATCGCCGACCTGCCTCTCGAGCGCCTTCAGCAGCTTCTTGGTGAAGGGTTACCGGTTCCGCGCGTTCAGTGGTGGTGTTGATCGCGCGAGCCGTACGTCAATCTTTTTGCCGCAGGAGGCGACCGGCGGCGTCGACCAGGGCGTCGGTTGCGGCGATGGCGTTTGCGCGGAGTTCCACCAGTGCGTTCAGGTCGGCGGCGTCACGCATGTCGAAGGCGCTCTGCGCGGCGTGGCGAGCCGCCCCGGCGAGGTCGGGCTCGAGGATGGCGACGGAGACCAGCGGCGCGGTGACTGCCGAGCGGGTGGCGTGGCTGGCGGCTCGCGCAGCGACGAGGTCATCATCAGAAGCACCGGTCAGCCGTAGGTGTTCACGGTGCCACATACTCCGCCGATGGTCGCCTATCGCGGCCACCAAGGCGCCGAGTGCAGCACGCAAGTCGTCCGCACGGCGAGCGGCCCGATCCGCCCGGTAGGCGGTGCGGGCGCTGCGCGACTGGAACAGTGCAGTAAGGGCACCACCGAGAAGCGTGCCAACCACCGCTATGACAGTCTCGCCCACAGTCCTACTCTCCCTTCGTCCATGGCGATAGCACCACTCTTGATGTGATGGGCCAGCTTCAGGTTTTACTCCACATATCGACCACCCACAGCACCGGCTGGAAGCCCTCCGGCTTCACTGAGTCCGCCGCAGGCTTGAGGTGGATCCTGCGCGTTTGCGGCTCGCCCAATACGGCATGGAGCCGGAAAATCAGCGGACTCACCTCCGGCGAACAGCAGGTGGCGCAGTCTGACAGCACAGCGAGCGGAAACAGGTCCACCACCCTCACCACGCTGTTCAGTTGGCGGTGCATGTTGACCTGCGCGCTGCTGATGTCGGCGGCACGAACGTCCGAGCGTCGGGCCGACCGACAAGAAATTGGCCATCGCGCGCCCCCTGTGACAAGGCTGGCGAACACGGATACCACGCTCTTTGCCTGCGATGCCCAGCACCCCCATGCTCCCCACTTGCCCCCCTCCCTAGTCCCCGCTGAGGAAGCAAGATCCAACAATTAACACATATCAACAGCTCAACATAGCCGTCTGGCCACTTCGTTCTCGCAGGAGACTGACGGTTTCGTCTTTACAGAGGTAGCGCCGTGCGACGCAGTCAGAGCCTTTCGTCACTAAGAACTCCTAACAAAAGTGGGCGTGATCCCTTGGAATGAGGCCGTGCGATGGGGTGTTGGCCTTCGCATGAGGAGGGGTGAGCAGCTTCCGTGGATCGTGTCGGATGAGCTGTGGGCGCGGATCGAGCCGTTGTTGCCGGTCGTGCCGCGTCGGGCGGATCGTCCGGGACGTAGGCGTCTGGAGGACCGCAAGGTCCTGTGCGGGATCCTGTTCGTGCTGTACACCGGCATTCCGTGGGAGTTTTTGCCCCAGGAGCTGGGGTTCGGCTCCGGCATGACCTGCTGGCGGCGCCTGCGGGACTGGAACGAGGCGGGTGTGTGGCAGCGTCTGCACGAGTCGCTGCTGGCCGAGCTGCACGCCGCCGGTGCGCTGGACTGGTCGAGGGCGGTGATCGACGGCTCGCATGTGCGGGCCATGAAGGGCGGCCCAAAACCGGGCCGAGCCCGGTCGACCGTGCCCGACCCGGCTCCAAGCACCATCTGATCACCGAAGCGCACGGCATCCCGCTGGCTGTGTCTTTGACCGGCGGCAACCGCAATGACGTCACCCAGCTCATGCCCCCTGCTGCAGGCCGTCCCGGTGGTACGGGGACGGCGTGGCCGACCCCGCCGGCGGCCGGAGACGCTCTATGCCGACCGGGGTTACGACCACGACAAGTACCGCAAGCAGGTCCGGGCCGTCGGGGGCACTCCGGTCATCGCCCGCCGCGGCACCGAGCACGGCTCCGGGCTGGGAGTCCACCGCTGGGTCGTCGAGCAGAGCTTCGCACTGCTGCACTGGTTGCGCCGGCTCCGCATCCGCTGGGAGATACGCGACGACCTCCACGAAGCGTTCCTCAGCCTGGCCTGCAGCATCATCTGCTGGCGACG
>NZ_BMVU01000061.1 GCF_014650875.1 Streptomyces minutiscleroticus | reverse complement strand
ACGGATACGCCCCCGGCTCCCCCAGCTTCTCCACCGGATCCCACCCCGCAAGGGCCTCCGGACCGTAGACCGGCTCGATGGGCAGACCGGACTCCGATGCGCGAAATCTGTCCGTCAAATCTCGTTCACGTCCTCGGTTGTCGTCACCGTGCCACTTCAGTCGATGCGACAGCAGTATCGGGGCCCGCGGTGCCGTCCGGTCCCCCTTACGCACCCCTGTATCGGCCCCCGCCGGCCGGGGACGCGGCATGCCGCACGCACACGTCCGGCCCCCTGCGGGACATCCCGCGGGGGGCCGGACGATGTGCGAGGGCGGCGGTGGCCGTCAGTCGAGGACGCGGATCGTGCGCGCCGGGCACAGGTCCTCGGCCTGCCGGACGTCCTCGCGCAGTTCCTCGGCGGGTTCCGGCTGGAGGACGACGACGATGCCGTCGTCGTCCTGGTCGAAGACCTCGGGGCTGAGGAGCGCGCACTGGCCGGCGCCCACGCACCTGTCGGTCTCGGTGGTGACACGCATGAGGGGTTGTCCGATCGGGTCGGCCGTCACCAGGTGACGGGCAGTTCGTAGACGCCGTAGACCATGGCGTCGTCCTTGAAGCGCAGCCGGTCCCGCTCGGCCGCGAGCCGCAGTCCGGGGATGCGGCGCAGCAGGGTGCCGTAGACGACCTCCAGCTCCACCCGGGCGAGGTTGGCCCCGATGCACTGGTGGATGCCGTAGCCGAAGGCGAGGTGGCTGCGCGCCTCCTTGCGGTGGATGTCGAGGGTGCCGGGGTCGGGGAAGACGGACTCGTCGTGGTCGGCCGCGTTGTTCAGCGCGAGGATGCCCTCGCCCGCGCGGATGGTGACGCCGCCCACCTCGATGTCCTCCACGGCGACCCGGGCCGTGCCGGAGTCGGAGATGGAGAAGACGCGCAGCAGCTCCTCGATGGCGTGCGGCAGGAGGGAGGGGTCGGCCTGCAACTCGGCGAGCTGGTCGGGGTGCTCCAGCAGGGCCAGCACACCGAGCGCGATCATGTTGGCGGTGGTCTCGTGGCCGCCGACCAGCATGAGGCGGGCCATGGTGACCACGTCGACGTGGTCGGCGACCTGCTCGGTGCGGTTCTTCTCCAGGAACCGGCTGATGAGGTCGTCGCCGGGCTCGTTCTCCTTGAGGGTGACGAGCTTGTCGAGGTACATGTCCAGGGCCTGCACCGCGGCCCCGTACTCCTCCGGGCTCAGCTCGTGGTTCATCATCGCCGCGGACCACTCCTCGAACTGCGCGTGGTCCTCGTAGGGGACGCCGAGCAGCTCGCAGATGACCAGCGACGGCACGGGCAGGGCGAGCGCGGTGACCAGGTCGACCGGGCCGCCCGAGGCCAGCATCGCGTCGATGTGCTCGTCGACGATCTCCTGGATGCGCGGGCGCATCTCCCGCACCCGCCGGGCGGTGAACTCGGGGATGAGCATGCGCCGCTGGGCGGTGTGGTCCGGCGGGTCCATGGACAGCAGCATCAGCCGCACCTGCGCCAGCATCTCCTCGGGGATGTGGAACTGGTGCGGGTAGCCGGGCAGTTTGAGGTTGGAGCTCACCCGCGCGTCGCCGAGCACCTGCCGGACGTGCTCGTGCTTGGTGACCAGCCAGGTCGGCTTGCCGTTGACCTTCAGCTGTGCCCGGGAGACGGGCTCGTTCTCCCGCAGTTCGGCGTACTCGGCCGGCTCGCTGAACGGGCAGGTGCGCCGCATCGGGAACTGCGGCAGGGCCGACGTCTCGGGTGCCGTGTCGGCGGACTGGGTCATGGCTGCCTCTCGGACGGTCTCGGTGACGGGAAGGGGGTGCGGGGCGGGTCCGCCGTCACCAGGTGACGGGCAGTTCGTAGAGGCCGTAGACGATGGCGTCGTCCTTGAAGCGCAGCTCCTCGGCCGGGGCGGCCAGGCGCAGGGTGGGGATGCGCTCGAACAGCGTGGAGTAGACGACGTCCAGCTCCATGCGCGCCAGGTTCTGGCCGACGCACTGGTGGACGCCGTAGCCGAACGCCACGTGGCTGCGGGCCGCCTCGCGGCGCACGTCGATCCGGTCGGCCTCGGGGAAGACGGACTCGTCGTGGTTGGCGGCGTTGTTCAGCGGCAGGATGCCCTCGCCGGCGCGGATGGTGACGCCGCCCAGCTCGATGTCCTCCTTGGCCACGCGCGCGGTACCGGCGTCGGAGATGGAGAAGACGCGCAGCAGTTCCTCCACCGCGTTCCTCATCAGCTCCGGCTCGTCACGGACGGCGGCCAGCTGCTCGGGGTGCTCCAGCAGGGCCAGCGTCCCCAGGGCGATCATGTTGGCGGTGGTCTCGTGGCCGGTGACCAGCATCAGCTTGGACATGCTGACGATGTCGGAGTGCTCGACCGCCGGGGTCTCCCGGTTGAACGCGATGAGCCGGCTGATCATGTCGTCGCCGGGCTCGCTCTCCTTGGCGGTGACCAGCCCGTCGACGTACCGGTCCAGCTCGTAGTGGGCCCGGCCCCGCTCCTCCTCGCTGATCTCGTGGCTCATGATGGCCCACGCCCACTCCTCGAACCGGCCGTGGTCCTCGTAGGGGACGCCGAGCAGCTCGCAGATGACCAGCGAGGGCACCGGCAGCGCGAGCGAGGAGACCAGGTCGACCGGGGCGCTGTTGCCCTTGGCGAGCATCTGGTCGATGTGCTCGTCGACGATCCTCTGCACCCGGGCGCGCAGCTCGCGCATGCGGCGCACGCTGAACTCCGGGGTCAGCATGCGGCGCTGGACCGTGTGGTCCGGCGGGTCCATGGAGAGGAAGGTGAGCGGCACCGACCGGAGCGTCTCCTCGTCCACCGGGACCTGCAGCGGGTAGCCGGGCAGCTTCAGGTTGGCCGTCACCCGCGCGTCGCCGAGCAGCTTCTTGTAGAGGTCGTGCCGGGTGACCAGCCAGGCCGGCTTGCCGTTGACCTTCAGCTGCGCCCGGGAGACGGGCTCGTTCTCGCGCAGCTCGGCGTAGGCGGACGGCGGGCTGAAGGGGCAGGCCCGCCGCATCGGGAACTCCGGGAGCCCGGCCTCACGGGCCGGTTCGGCAGGTGCAGTCATGATGTCCTCTTCGCACGGGAGGGGGACGCGCCGGCTCCGGGGCAGGTCCGGGCTCGGCGCCGCCGCGGCGCGGTCGGCCGTCCCCCGCACGCTAAGCAGCCGGAACCGAGGTCCCCCACCCCTAGCCGCCCCTAAGGCGACGGGAAGGAGAGCGCGTGGTCGGACCGGGTGTGTGAGGCATCCGACACCCCGTCCGGCTAGGGGCGGTTAGGGGTCGGGCGGCGTCCCGGGGGCCGGTTAGCGTCGGCTGCGGACCACGGCAGATGCAGGTCGAACCCGCACCCGGCTCTGGCGGCGTCCCGGACGGTCCCCTTCCCGGCGGCCGCCGCCGTCATCCGCAGCCGAGCAGAGGTGATCAGCGTGTCCCCGGACCCCAGCGCGAAGGGCCCCCTTCCCAGCGCGAAGGGCACCGTCCCCTTCGGGGAGTACCGGACCTGGTACCGGGTGACCGGTGAGCTCGGCGCGGGCCGCCCGGCGCTCGTCGCCGTGCACGGCGGACCCGGCAGCACCCACGACTACCTGTTGCCGCTGGCCCGCCTCGCCGAGGACGGCTGGCCGGTCGTCCACTACGACCAGCTGGGCAACGGCGGCTCGACCCACCTGCCCGACAAGGACACCGACTTCTGGACCGTGGAGCTGTTCCTCGACGAACTCGCCAACCTCGTCGAGAAGCTGGGCGTCGCCGACGACTACGTGCTGTTCGGCCAGTCCTGGGGCGGCCCCCTGTGCGCCCGGCACGCGATGACGGCCCCGCCCGGCCTGCGCGGCCTGGTCGTCGCCAACGCGCCCGCCTCCTACCCGGTCTGGCTGGAGGAGATGGCGCGGCTGCGCGCCGAGCTGCCGCCCGGCACGCACGAGACCCTGCTGCGGCACGAGGCGGCCGGCACCTACGACAGCGAGGAGTACCTGGCGGCCATGCGGGTCTTCTACGACCGCCACGTGTGCCGCCTCACGCCCTGGCCCCGCGACTTCCTCTCCTCCTTCATGGAGATCTACAACGACCCGACCGTCTACTACGCGATGAACGGGCCCAACGAGTTCCACGTCATCGGCTCCCTGAAGGACTGGTCGATCGTCGAGGAGCTGCACACGATCAGCACCCCGACCCTGGTGATCAGCGGCCGCCACGACGAGGCCACCCCGGCCGTCGTCCGGCCGTACCACGAACGGATCCCGGGGGCCCGCTGGGAGGTCTTCGAGGACTCCAGCCACCTGCCCCACCTGGAGGAACCGGAGCGGTTCCGCGAGGTGATGACCGACTTCCTCAAGGGCCTGTGACACCGGCGCGCCCGCCGGCGCCGGCGCACGCGTCCACGACCACCGTGAAAGGGGGCGGGAACACCGCCATGGCGTACGACACCGCTCTGGTCTTCCCCGGCATGGGACCCGTCCCGTTCGCCGAGGTCGGCAGGTTCATGGTCGCCAACCCCATCGCCCGCGAGCTGGTCGCCGTCGCCGACGAGGCGCTCGGCTACTCGCTCGTGGACGCCTTCCGGCTCGCCGAGGGCGACTACTCGGAGGCGGCCCAGGTCGCCTTCTTCGTCAACTGCCTGGCCTGCGCCCACTGGGCCCGCGAGCACCTGGGCGTCGAACCCGACGTCGTCGCCGGGCCCAGCTTCGGCGAGAAGGCGGCCCTGGCCTACACCGGCGCGCTGGAGCTGCCCGACGCGGTCCTGCTGACCGCCGGCATCGCCCGCTGCCTGGAGGAGTACTTCGCCGAGGAGCACCGGGACGTCGTCACCCTGTCGTTCGTGCGCGCCCCGGCCGAGGGCCTCGACGCGATCCTCGCCGAGCTCGACGAGGCGGGGGAGTGGCACGAGATCTCCTGCCGCATCGACGACGGCTTCTACATGGTCTCGCTGTCCGAGCGCCGGGTGGAGTGGATGCAGGAGCGGCTGCGCGCGATCGGCAGCCTGCCGCTGTACACCATGCGGCCGCCCATGCACGCCTCGGCCTTCCGGCCGCTGCGCGACAAGGCCGAGCGCGAGGTGGTGTCCCGCTACACCTTCTCCGACCCGAAGCTGCCGGTCGTCGCCGACCAGGACGGCCGGCTGCTGCACACCGGCGAGGAGCTGCGCACCATGCTGCTCGACGGCTTCGACCACCCCATGGACTGGCCGAGCGTCACCACGGCCCTGGAGGACGCGGGCGTCCGCCGCCTGTGCGTCGCCGGGCCGGACACCCTCTTCGGCCGGGTCCCCCGCACGACCCGCACCTTCGACGTCGTCGCCGCGCAGCCGCGGCTGGCGATGACGCCCCGGCGCCCGACACGCGCCGCCTGACCCCAGACCCGTTGGAGGCCCCCATGTGGGACGAGCAGTTCGAACAGATACTCCGCCCCTTCCTGCCCTTCCTGCCGCCGCAGGAGGAGCTGACGCCCGGGACCGAGCTGAAGGACCTCGGTCTGGACTCGCTCGGCACGGTCCAGCTGCTCGGCACGCTGGAGGAGACCTACCAGGTGCACTTCCGCGACAGCGCGCTGACCATGGACACCTTCCGCACCGCCGGGGTGTTGTGGGAGACCGTGGAGAGCATGCTCCAGCGCACCGCGGGCTGACGGGGCGGCCACTGTGGACCCCACCATGGACGGCACGCTGTCCGGACGGTTCCTGCGCGGCCTGGCCCTGTCGCCGGACCGGCCCGCGCTGCGCGCCGACGGCGTCGACACCACCTACCGCGCACTGCACGAACGCGCCCTGGTCCTGGCCGGCTCGCTGCGGGCCGGTCTCCCGGACCGGCCGCCCGCCGTGGGCGTCCTGGCCGGCAAGGGGCCCACGGCGTACGCGTCCCTGCTGGCGGGCCTGTACAGCGGCGTCACCGTCGTCCCGCTGCAGCCCGCCTTCCCCGCGGCCCGTACCCGGCAGATGATCGAGGCCGCCGGGGTCGGCGCGCTGCTCGCCGACGACGGCGCGCTGCCCGCCCTGGCCGCCCTGCACGAGGCCGGTGTCACCCTGCCGACCCTGTTCGCGCCCGGCGGGCAGCCGATGCCGGCGCTGGCCGTCGACGCGGACAGCGCCCTGAAGGCGCCGATGCCCGCCAGGCCCGAGGACATCGCCTACGTGCTGTTCACCTCCGGTTCCACCGGCCGGCCCAAGGGAGTGCCGGTCACCCACGCCAACACCGCGCACTACTTCGGCCTGCTGGACGAGCGCTACGACTTCGGCCCGCACGACGTCTTCTCGCAGGCCTTCGACCTCAACTTCGACTGCGCGATGTTCGACCTGTTCTGCGCCTGGGGCGCCGGCGCCACCGTCGTCCCCGTCCCGGCGCGGGCGTACGCGCACCTGCCGGAGTTCGTGGCCGAGCAGGGGATGACCGTGTGGTTCTCCACGCCCAGCGCGATCTCCCTGGTGCGCCGCACCGGCGGACTCGTCCCCGGCGGAATGCCGTCGCTGCGCTGGAGCTTCTTCGCGGGGGAGGCGCTCGGCTGCAGGGACGCCGAGGACTGGGCGGCCGCCGCGCCGGGCACGACGCTGGAGAACCTGTACGGGCCGACCGAGCTGACCGTCACGATCGCCGCGCACCGGTGGTCGCCGGGACGGCACCTGCACGACATGGTGCCCATCGGCGCCGTCCACCCGGGCCACGAGGTGCTGCTCCTCGACGCGTCCGGCGCGCCCACCACCGCCGGCGAGGGCGAACTGTGCGTCGCCGGGCCCCAGTCGACCCCCGGCTACCTCGACCCGGCCGACGACACCGGGCGGTTCCTGGACCACGGCGGCCGGCGCTTCTACCGCACCGGCGACCGGGTGCGGTACGCGGACGACGGCGCACTGCTGTACCTGGGCCGCCAGGACGCGCAGGTCCAGGTGCACGGGGTGCGCGTGGAGCTGGCCGAGGTGGACGCCGCCGTGCGCACCTGCGCGGGCGTCGAGGACGCGGTGACCGTGGCGGTGCCCGTGGACGGCACGGTCGAGCTGGCCGTCTTCCACACCGGTGAGCCCGTGCCGCCCGCCCGGCTCGCGCGCCACCTGAGGGAGCTGCTGCCGGCCGCGGTCGTCCCGCGCGCCTACCACCACCTGGACGCGCTCCCCCTCAACTCCAACCGCAAGACCGACCGCAGGAAGCTCGCCTCCCGGGCCACGGCCATGCGACAGCGGCCCGCCGGGGCCGGGAGCACGCACGAAAGGCGGCAGGTGTCGCAGTGAACGGTGAATCGACAGCGGGGGCGCGCACCGGCGCCCTGGTGCACGACCTGCTCGACGAGGCCACCGCCGAGTGCCCCGACGCCTGGGCGGTCACCGACGGCGCGGGGCGGTGGACCTACCGGGAGCTCGCCGCCCACAGCCACGCCGTCGACGTCTGGCTGGAGGCGCGCGGGATCGGCCACGGCGACCGGGTCCTGGTCCAGCTGCCCAGCGTGCGCGAACTGGTCGCGCTGCTGTACGGCACCGCACGCCGCGGTGCCGTCCTGGTCCCCGTGAACACGGGCATGAAGGACTACCACCTGCGCGCGGTCGTCGAGAACGCCGAGCCCGCGCTGGTCGTCGTCACCGACCCCGCCGTGGAGCGGATCACCGCCCTCGCGGACGGCGTGCCGGTCCTCGGCCTGGACGGGGTGTGGCGGGAGATCGCGGAACTGCGCGCGGTGGAGGCCCGCTCCAGTGGCGCCCAGGTCGGCCCCGAGGACATCGCCGTCCTCGTCTACACCTCCGGCTCGACCGCCGCCCCCAAGGCGGTGATCTGCCCGCACGGGCGGATGGTCTTCGCCACCGAGGCCATCGGCCTCGAACTCGGCTACCGCCCCGACGACGTGGTGTTCTGCCGCTTCCCCATCTCCTGGGACTACGGCCTGTACAAGGTGCTGCTCACCGCCGCCGGGCGCAGCGAGATCGTGCTCGCCGACGGCGAGTCCGACCTGGTGCTGCTGCGCCGCATCCGGGAGACCGGCGCCACCGTCGTGCCGATCGTGCCGTCGCTGGCCACCATGCTCTGCGCCCTCGCCGAACGCGAGCCGCGCCGGGAGTCCCGCGTGCGCATGTTCACCAACACCGGTGCCGCGCTGCCCAAGTCCACCGCCGAGGGGCTGCGCGCGGCGTTCCCCGGCGCGGAGGTGGTCGTCCAGTTCGGGCAGACGGAGTGCAAGCGCGTCTCCGTGCTGCCGCCCGCCTTCCGGGACGCCAAGCCCGACTCGGTCGGCCGCCCCCTGCCCGGCACCCGCGCCTTCGTCGTCGACGAGGAGGGCACCCCGCTGCCGCCCTGGGAGACCGGCGAGATCGTGGTCGAGGGCCCGCACGTCATGCCCGGCTACTGGCGCGCCCCCGAACAGACCGCCCGGACCTTCCGGCCCGCCCCCGACGGCGGACTGCGGCTGCACACCGGCGACTTCGGCCACGTCGACGAGGACGGGTTCCTGTACTACGAGGGCCGCCGGGACGACGTGTTCAAGCACAAGGGCGTGCGCATGAGCACCACCGAGATCGAGGCCGCCGCCACGGACGTCCCCGGCGTCCGCGCCGCCGCCGTCCTGCCGCCCGCGCCCGGCCGCGACCTCGCGGTGTTCGCCGCGGGGGAGATCGACCCCCATGTGCTGCTGCGCGAGCTGTCCCTGCGCCTGGAGCCCGCCAAGGTGCCGGGCGTCAGCCGCGTCGTCGACGAGCTGCCGCTCACCGCGCACGGCAAGCACGACCGCAAGCAGCTCGCCCGCATCCTGGAAGGAAACGCGCCGTGACCGGCCCCACCGAGCTCGCCAAGCGCTTCGGTACCCCCTCCTACGTCTACGACCTGGAGAGGGTGGCGGCGGCCCGCGACGACCTGTTCGCCGCGCTGCCCGACGAGATCGACCTGTTCTACGCGGCCAAGGCCAACCCGCACCCGGAGCTGCTGCGCGAGCTGCGCTCCGGCGGCACGCGCGCCTGCCGCGCCGAGATCAGCTCCGTCGGCGAGCTGGACGCCGTCCTGCAGGCCGGCTTCCGGGGCGAGGAGATCCTCTACACCGGCCCCGGCAAGACCGCCGAGGAACTCGCCGAGGCGATGAGCCTGGGCGTACGGCTGTTCTCCGTGGAGTCGCCCGGCGACCTCCGCCGCGTCGGCGCGGTGGCGTGCGGACTCGACGTCACCGCCGACTGCCTGGTCCGCGTCAACAACGCCACCGGCGCGGCCGCCACCAGCATCCGCATGACCGGCGTGCCCTCCCAGTTCGGCTTCGACAGCGAGACCCTGCCCGGCCTCGCCGCCGAACTGCGCGACGTGCCCGGCACCCGCGTCGCCGGACTGCACTTCTTCCCGCTGAGCAACGCCAAGGACGAGGCGAGCCTCATCGCCGAGTTCCGCCACACCGTCGCCACCGCGGCCGCCCTCCAGGACGCCCTCGGCGTGCCGTTCCGCCTCCTCGACATCGGCGGCGGCTTCGCGGCGCCGTACGCGGTGCAGGGCGGGCGGCCGGTCTACGGCGAACTGCGCGAGGCCCTGGCCGCGACGCTCGACGAGCACTTCCCCGGCTGGCGCGGGGGCGCCCCGCGCGTCGCCTGCGAGTCGGGCCGCTACCTGGTCGCCGACAGCGGCACCCTGCTCACCAGCGTCGTCAACGTCAAGGACAGCCGCGGCCAGCGCTACCTGGTACTGGACGCCGGCATCAACACCTTCGGCGGCATGTCCGGCCTCGGCCGCATCATGCCGGTCTCCGTGGAACCGCACGAGTCCGTCGCGGCGGACGGGGCGCCCGCGAGCCTCGCCGGCCCGCTGTGCACCCCGGGCGACCTGCTCGGCCGGAACGTACCGCTGCCGGACCTCGCGCCGGGCGAGCTGCTGACCGTGCCCAACGCCGGGTCCTACGGCCCCACGGCCAGCCTGCTGATGTTCCTCGGCAGGCCCGCCCCCGCGGAGGTCGTCGTCCGCGGCGACGACCTCGTCTCCGTCTCCCGCATCCAGCACATCCGCACCTACGAACACGGGCAGGCCCTGTGATGAGTCCCTCCTCGACGACCACCGCCCCCGGTGCCCGGCCCGTGCTCGTGGCCGGCGGCATCTCCGACTCCCACACCTGGAACCTCGTCTACCTCCAGCTCCTGCTGGAGGAGCACGGGTTCCGCGTGGTCAACCTCGGCCCCTGCGTGCCCGAGGAACTGCTCATCGCCGAGGCCCTGGCGCACCGCCCGGCCCTCATCGTGGTCAGCAGCGTCAACGGCCACGGCTACCACGACGGCATGCGCACCGTCACCCGGCTCGGCGAGCACCCCGAACTCGCCGACGTGCCCGCGGTCATCGGCGGCAAGCTCGGCATCGCCGGACCCTGCGGCGACGAGGAGGCGGACGCGCTGCGCGCCGCCGGGTACGACGCGGTGTTCGACGACAGCGCCGAGGGCGTCGCCGCCTTCCGGCGGATGCTCGACGGGCTGCCGCAGCGGGCCCTGGTGTGACCGGCGTCGGGTTCGGCGCCTTCGTGCGCCGGGCTCACGACGCCGGCCGGCTGGTGGTCCAGCCCCGCATGGGGATGAGCAGCCCGGAGCGGATGCGGGCCGGGCTGCTCGCCACCCGCGACGCCGCGGCCACGACCGTCGGCACGCTCACCCTGGACAGCTACACCAGGGTCGGCGACCTGGAGTCGGCCAAGCTGGCCGTCCTGGAGGGCGTCGCCCTCAACGGCTACCCGCTCGTGAGCCACGAGAGGGAGACCACCCGCAAGGTCCTCGACGGCGTCCTCGGACCCGGCTTCCCCGTGCAGGTCCGGCACGGCTCGGCCGCGCCGCAGGACATCTTCCGGGCGCTGACGGCCGTCGGCCTCGACGCCTCCGAGGGCGGCCCGGTCTCCTACTGCCTGCCCTACGGCCGGGTCCCGCTGCGGGACTCCGTCGCCCACTGGGCCGCCTCCTGCGAACTGCTCGCCGCCCTGCGGGAGTCGGGCGCCGAGCCGCACCTGGAGACCTTCGGCGGATGCGTCCTCGGCCAGCTCTGCCCGCCCGGCCTGCTGGTCGCGGTCAGCGTCCTGGAGGCGCTGTTCTTCCACCGGCACGGCATCCGCAGCATTTCGGTGAGTTACGCCCAGCAGACGCATGAGCGACAGGACGCCGAAGCGGTGGCCGCGTTGCGCAGTCTGTGCGCGCGATTCCTTCCGGACACCGAATGGCACGTCGTCGTCTACGCGTACATGGGGCTGTTTCCGGAGACGGAGGAGGGCGCCTACCGGCTGCTCGGGAAAGCGGCGGAACTGGCCGTCTCCAGCGGTTCGGAACGCCTCATCGTGAAAACCGTCGCGGAATCCCGTCGCATTCCCTCGGTGGCCGAGAACGTGGCCGCCCTCGAATACGCGGCGGCGGTCGCCGCACGCACCGGGCGCGCCCCGCTCGAGGGCACCGGGAACCAGACGTACGCCGAGGCGTCCGCGCTGGTCGAGGCGGTACTGAACCTGGACGACGACCTCGGCGCGGCGCTGCTCGCCGCCTTCGCCCGGGGATATCTCGACGTTCCGTACTGCCTGCACCCGGACAATTCCGGAGCCACCCGGAGTTACATCGACGAGGACGGCCGGCTGTGCTGGGCGGACATCGGGAGGATGCCGCTGAAAGGCATCGCCGACGTCCGCGCGGCCCATGCCGTCACCTCGGCGGATCTGCTCGATTCCCTGTCCTATGTACGTCGTTCCTTCGACCGGTACGGCCCCGGCGGGACGCGGGAGCCCCAGGCCCCCGCCCCTAGGGGTGCGTAAGGGTGTGGCCTTTTCGGGGCCGTCACTACGGTGTGGAAAAAGGTGAGGAAAACCGGTGTCGGCCGAAAGTGGAGATGCGTGGATGAACGGGCCCGGAACCGAGTCAGCCCTGGCACGACTGCTCGCCACGGCCGTACCGGCACAGCACCGCAGGCTGGTGACCGACCTGGTGCGCACGGCCGTGACCGAGGCGATCGAGGCGGCCCGGCCGGGCACCGTGGACGTCCCCGATCCCGCCGCGCCGCTCGCCGCGCAGGGGCTCGACTCGCTCGCGGCGGTCGACCTGCACCGCAGGCTCACCGAGCGGACCGGCCTCGACCTGCCGGTCGGCCTCGCCTACGAGTGCCCCACCCTGTCCGACCTGGCCGGCCGGCTGCTGGCCGAGGCGCGGGGCACGGCCGGTGAGGAGGACCCCGCACCGCCCGCGGACGGCTCCGCCGCCGACGAGCCGGTGGCGGTCGTCGGCATCGGCTGCCGCTTCCCGGGCGGCGTCTCCTCGCCCGCCGACCTGTGGCGGCTGCTGACCGAGGGCGGCGAGGTGCTGTCGGGCTTCCCGCAGGACCGCGGCTGGGACCTGGACGCCCTCTTCGACGAGGACCCCGAGACGCCCGGCAGCGCCTACGTGCGCAGCGGCGGGTTCCTCGACACGGCCACCGGGTTCGACGCCGACTTCTTCGGCATCAGCCCGCGCGAGGCCCTGGGCATGGACCCGCAGCAGCGGCTGGTCCTGGAGACCTCCTGGCAGGCCCTGGAGGACGCCGGGATCGACCCCACGGCGCTGCGCGGCACCCCGGCGGGCATGTTCTTCGGCGCCGAGGTCCAGGAGTACGGGCCGCGCCTGCACGACGCCCCCGACGGGCTCGACGCCTATCTGCTGGCCGGCAACGCCTCCAGCGTCATCTCCGGCCGCGTCGCGTACGTCCTGGGCGCCGAGGGCCCCGCCGTCACCGTCGACACCGCCTGCTCCGCCTCCCTGGTCGCCCTCCACCTGGCGTGCCGCTCGCTGCGGCAGGGCGAGTCCTCCCTGGCCCTGGCGGGCGGGGTGGCCGTGATGGGCGGCCCCGGCGTGTTCACCGCCTTCAGCCGGCAGCGGGGCCTGGCGCCCGACGGCCGCTGCAAGGCGTTCGCCGAAGCCGCGGACGGCACCGGCTTCGCCGAGGGCGTCGGCGTACTGGTCCTGGAGCGGCTCTCCGACGCCCGGCGCAACGGGCACCGCGTGCTCGCCGTGGTCCGCGGCTCCGCCGTCAACCAGGACGGCGCCTCCAACGGCCTGACCGCTCCCAACGGCCTCTCCCAGCAGCGGCTGATCCGCCGGGCGCTGGCGGACGCCGGCCTCACCGCCGCCGACGTCGACATGGTCGAGGCGCACGGCACCGGGACGCGGCTGGGCGACCCGATCGAGGCCACCGCGCTGCTGGCCACCTACGGCCGGGGCCGCCCCGAGGGGGCCCCGCTGCTGCTCGGCTCGGTCAAGTCCAACCTCGGGCACACGCAGGCCGCCGCCGGCGTCGCCGGTGTGATCAAGGCGGTCCTCGCCATGCAGCACGGGGAGATACCGGCGACGCTGCACGTCGACGCCCCCACCTCGCACGTCGACTGGAGCTCCGGCAGCGTGGAGCTGGTCACCGAGCGGCGGCCGTGGCCGGAGACGGACCGGCCCCGGCGGACCGGGGTCTCCTCGTTCGGGGTCAGCGGCACCAACGCGCACGTCATCCTGGAGCAGCCCGAGCCCGAGCCCGCACCTGGCGCCACGGATTCCGGCTCCGGGCAGGCTCCCGCCGCCGGGATCCCGCTGCTCTTCCCCCTGTCCGCCCGGGGCGAGGCCGCCCTGCGCGCCCGCGCCGCCGACCTGCTGCCGCTGGTGGACACGGCGGAGCCGGCCGACCTCGCGCACTCCCTGGCCACCACCCGCGCCGCCCTCCCCGACCGCGCCGTCCTCGTCGCCGCCGACCGCGCCGAACTGCGCGCGGCCCTCGGCGCCCTGGCCTCGGGCGCCACCCCGCTCGCGGAGTCCGCCGACGGGGAACTGGCCTTCCTGTTCACCGGGCAGGGCAGCCAGCGGCCCGGGATGGGCCGCGAACTGGCCGCCGCCCACCCGGTGTTCGCCCGCGCCCTCGACGAGGTCTGCGCCCACTTCGACCTCCAGCTCCCGCGGCCCCTCGCCGACGTCCTCCTGGCCGGACCCGGCACACCGGAGGCGGAGCTGCTGCACCGCACCGAGTACGCGCAGCCCGCGCTCTTCGCCGTCGAGGTCGCCCTGTACCGGCTCCTGGAGAGCTGGGGCCTGACACCGGACCAGCTCGCCGGGCACTCGGTCGGCGAGATCGCCGCCGCGCACGTGGCGGGCGTGCTCACCCTCCAGGACGCGACGATCCTGGTCGCCGCCCGGGGCCGGCTCATGCAGGCCCTCCCCGAAGGCGGCGCCATGGCCGCCGTGCGCGCCTCCGCGGAGGAGGTGGCGCCGCTGCTCACCCCGCGCACGGGCATCGCCGCGGTCAACGGGCCCGCCTCCGTGGTGGTCTCCGGCGACCTGGCCGACGTGGAGCGCATCACCGCCGAACTCGCCGCGCGCGGCCACGACACCAAGCGCCTCCGCGTCAGCCACGCCTTCCACTCGCCGCTGATGGAACCGATGCTGGCGGAGTTCCGCCGGGTCGTCCACGTCCTGGACTACGCCCCGCCCGCGCTGCCGGTCGTGTCCACCGTCACCGGCGGCCCCGTCACCTCCGAGCTGTGCGACCCCGAGTACTGGGTGGAGCACGTGCGCGCCCGGGTCCGCTTCCACGACGCCGTGCGCGGGCTGGCCGACGCGGGAGTGCGCACCTTCCTGGAGGTCGGCCCCGACGCGGTGCTGTCCGCCATGGGCCCGGACTGCACCGACGCCGCCGGCACCGCCTTCCTGCCGGTGCTGCGCCGGGACCGGCCCGAGGCGCGCGAGGCCGCCTCCGCGGTGGCCGCCGCCCACGCCCGCGGCGTCCCCGTCGACTGGGAGCGGCACGTCGCCGCGCTGGGCGGCCGCCGGATCGACCTGCCCCTCTACCCCTTCCAGCGGCGCCGGTTCTGGCTGGAGCAGTCCGCAGCCACCGACGCCACCGGGCTCGGCCAGCTGCCCGCCGGGCACCCGCTGCTGGCCGCCGTGGTCGCCGTCGGCGCCGAGGGCGTCGTCCTGACCGGACGGCTGTCCACCCGGACCCAGCCCTGGCTGGCCGACCACGTCATCGCCGGACGGGTGCTCTTCCCCGGCACCGCCTTCGTCGAACTCGCCCTGCACGCGGGCGACCAGGTGGGCGCGGGCACCCTGGAGGAGCTCACCCTCGGCGCCCCGCTGGTGCTGCGCGCCGACGAGGACGTCGCGGTCCAGGTCGCCGTGGGCGAGCCCGACGACTCCGGCCGCCGCGAGGTCACCGTCCGCACCCGCGCCGACGAGGCGGCGCCCTGGGTCCTGCACGCCGCCGGCGTCCTCACCGCCACCGCCCCGGCCGCCGCGCCGGAGCCGCGGGCGTGGCCGCCGAGCGGGGCCGAACCCCTGGACACCACCGGGGTCTACGCGGACCTCGCCGACCAGGGCTACGGCTACGGGCCCGCCTTCCAGGGCCTGCGCGCCGCCTGGCGGCACGGCGACACCGTGTACGCCGAGGTCGCCCTGGCGGAGGACGCCGCCGCCGGCGCCGCGAAGTTCGGGCTGCACCCCGCCCTGCTCGACGCCGCGCTGCACGCCGCCGACCTCGGCGCCCCGCCGCGCCCCGAGGTGCTCGTACCGTTCGCCTGGACCGGTGTCACCCTGCACGCCGCCGGCGCGTCGGCCCTGCGGGTGAGCATCACGCGCGGCGGCGGCGACACCATCGCCCTCCGCCTCGCCGACCCCACCGGCGCCCCGGTGGCCGACATCGAGGCCCTGACCTCCCGTCCCGTACAGGACAACGACGTCCTGTACGCGGTGCGGTGGTCGCCGCACCCCCGCCCGGCGGCCACCGCACCCCTGCGCACCGCCGTCCTGGAGGACGTCCCCGGGACCGTCGAGGACGCCGTCGAGGCCCTGCTCGACGGCCCCGCGCCGGACGCCGTCGCGCACCGCGTCCCCGGCCCGGCCGGCGCCGCGGCCGACGACGCGCGCGCCCACGCCGGACACGTGCTGCGGCTGCTGCGCGGCTGGCAGGCCGACGCCCGCCTCGCGGACACCCGGCTCGTCGTCGTCACTCCGCCCGACAGCCCCGCCCACGCGGCCGTACGCGGCCTGGTGCGGTCCGCGCAGGCCGAGAACCCGGGCCGCTACGTCCTCGTCGAGCACGACGCGCTGCCCTCCGAGGCCGAGCTGCGCCAGGTCCTCGCCACCGGCGAGCCCGAACTCTCCCTCGCCGGCGGCCGCTTCGCCGTGCCGCGGCTGACCGCGGAGGCGTCCTCCGCGCCGGCCCCGGCCGCCGACTGGGGCACGGTCCTGATCACCGGCGGCACCGGCGGCCTCGGCGCGCTGCTCGCCCGGCACCTGGTGCGCGCCCACGGCGTCCGCCGCCTGCTGCTCGCCGGCCGCCGGGGCACGGCTCCCGAGCTGAGCGCCGAACTCACCGCGCTGGGCGCCGAGGTCACCGTGGCCGCCTGCGACGTGGGCGACCGCGAGGCGCTGCGCCGCCTGCTGGACGAGCACCCCGTCGACTCCGTCGTGCACGCGGCGGGCACCGTCCGCGACGGCGTCGTCGACACCCTCACCGAGGACATGGTCGACGAGGTCTTCCACGCCAAGGCGCTGGGCGCCTGGCACCTGCACGAGCTGACCCGGGAGCGTGGCCTCGCCCGCTTCGTGCTGTTCTCCTCCCTGGCCGCCGTCCTCGACGGACCCGGCCAGGGCAACTACGCCGCCGCCAACGCCTACCTCGACGCCCTCGCCGGGCACCGCGCCGCGCTCGGCCTGCCCGCCACCGCGCTCGCCTGGGGGCTGTGGGCCACGGACAGCGGCATGGGCGCCGCGCTGGACGGCACCGCGCGGGAGCGCATCGCCTCCTACGGCACCCCCGGCCTGTCCGCCGAGAGGTCCCTGGAGCTGTTCGACGCCGCCGTCCGCTCCGGCGCGCCCCACCTGGTGCCCGTCGAGATCGACGCGGCCGCCGTGCGCCGCCGCCCCGACGGCGTACCGCCGCTGCTGAGCACCCTCGTACGCCCGGTCACCCGCCGGGCCGCCGCGCACGCCGCCCCGGCGGGCAGCGCGGCCACAGGGCTGGCCGCCCTGCCCGCCGCCGACCGCGACCGCGCGCTGCTGGACCTGGTGCGCACCGAGGTGGCGGCCGTGCTGCGGCACGACGGGCCGTCCGCGGTCGACCCCGGCCGGGCGTTCACGGAGCTCGGCTTCGACTCGCTGGCCTCCGTCGAACTGCGCAACCGGCTGAACACCGCCACCGGACTGCGGCTGCCCGCCACCCTCGTCTTCGACCACCCCACCTCGCGCGCCCTCGCCGACCACATCCGCGACACCCTCTTCGGCACCGGCGCGCAGGCGACCTCCCCGGCGGGCCGGGCCGGCGCCGCCGCGGACGACGACCCGATCGTCATCGTCGGCATGAGCTGCCGCTACCCCGGCGGCGTCCGCTCCCCGGAGGACCTGTGGCGGCTCGTCGCCGACGGCGTCGACACCGTCGGCGCATTCCCGGCCGACCGGGGCTGGGACACCGAGGCGCTGTACGACCCCGAGCCCGGCACCCCCGGCCGCACCTACACCCGCGAGGGCGCCTTCCTGTACGACGCCGCGGAGTTCGACGCCGACTTCTTCGGCATCGGCCCGCGCGAGGCCACCGCCATGGACCCGCAGCAGCGGCTGCTCCTTGAGGTGTCCTGGGAGGCGCTGGAGCGCTCGGCCATCGACCCGGCGGCCCTGCGCGGCTCGCGCACCGGCGTGTTCGCGGGCGTCATGTACCACGACTACGGCACCTGGCTGACCGAGGTGCCCGAGGACCTCGCCGCCTACCTCGGCAACGGCAGCCTCGGCAGCGTCGTCTCCGGCCGCGTCGCCTACGCCCTCGGCCTGGAGGGCCCGGCGGTCACCGTCGACACCGCCTGCTCCTCCTCGCTGGTCACCCTGCACCTGGCGGCCCAGGCCCTGCGGCAGGGCGAGTGCGACCTGGCCCTGGTCGGCGGCGTGACCGTCATGTCGACCCCGGACACCTTCGTCGACTTCGCGCGCCAGCGCGGCCTGGCCGCCGACGGCCGCTGCAAGTCCTTCGCCGCCGCGGCCGACGGCACCGGCTGGGGCGAGGGCGTCGGCATGCTCGTCGTCGAGCGCCTCTCCGACGCGCGCCGCAACGGGCACCGGGTGCTCGCCGCGGTACGCGGCTCCGCCGTCAACTCCGACGGCGCCTCCAACGGTCTGACCGCCCCCAACGGCCCCTCCCAGCAGCGCGTCATCCGCGCCGCGCTGGCCGCCGCCGGGCTCACGCCCGCCGACGTCGACGCCGTCGAGGCGCACGGCACCGGCACCACCCTCGGCGACCCCATCGAGGCGCAGGCGCTGCTGGCCACCTACGGCCAGGAGCGGCCGGACGGCACCCCGCTGTGGCTGGGCTCCGTCAAGTCGAACATGGGGCACACGCAGGCCGCCGCCGGTGTCGCGGGCGTCATCAAGATGGTGATGGCGATGCGGCACGGCGTCCTGCCGCGCACGCTGCACGTCGACGCGCCCTCCCCGCAGGTCGACTGGAGCGCCGGAGCCGTCGAACTGCTCACCGAGCAGCGGCCCTGGCGGGCACCCGGCCGGCCGCGCCGCGCCGGTGTCTCCTCGTTCGGCATCAGCGGCACCAACGCCCACGTCATCATCGAGGAGTTCACCGAGCCGGAGCCGGAGCCGGAGCCGGAGCCGGAGCCGCAGTCGCGGCCGGAGCCGGACACGGCGTCCCCGGCCGCCGTCCCCGTGCCGTTCGCGCTGCCCGTCTCCGCGCGCTCGGCCGGGGCCCTGCGGGGCCAGGCCGAGCGCCTGCGGGAACTGACCGGCACCGTCCCCGCCGACCTCGGCCGGGCGCTGGCCACCACCCGCGGCACCCACGCCCACCGCGCCGTCGTCCTCGCGGCGGACGAGACGGAGGCCGCCGCCGGCCTGGACGCCCTGGCCCGCGGCGCCGAGGCGCCCGGACTGCTCGTCACCGGCACCGCCACCGACGGCCTCCTGGCGTACCTCTTCTCCGGGCAGGGCGCCCAGCGGCCCGGCATGGGCCGCGACTGGTACGCCGCCTTCCCGGTCTACGCCGAGCACTTCGACCGTGTCGCCGCGCTGTTCGACAAGCACCTGGAACGGCCGCTGGCCGAGGTCGTCCTCGGCGGCGACGCCGGGACCCTGGAGCGGACCGCCTACACCCAGGCGGCCCTGTTCACCACGCAGGTCGCCCTCTACCGGCTGCTGGAGTCCTTCGGGCTGCGCCCCGACCGGCTGGCCGGCCACTCCGTGGGCGAGTTCGCCGCCGCGCACGTGGCGGGCGTGTGGTCGCTGCAGGACGCCGTCACCGCGGTCGCCGCCCGGGGCCGGCTCATGCAGGCGCTGCCCGAGGGCGGCGCGATGGTCGCCGTCCAGGCGTCGGAGGAGGAGGTGGCGCCGCTGCTGGACGAGCGGTGCGGCCTCGCCGCCGTCAACGGCCCCCACGCCGTGGTCGTCTCCGGCGACGAGGACGCCGTCGCCGAGGTCGCCGCGCACTTCGCCACCACCCGCAGGCTGCGCGTCTCGCACGCCTTCCACTCGCCCCGCATGGAGCCCGTGCTGGAGGAGTTCCGGCGGGTCATGGAGGGCCTCACGGCCGCGGAGCCGGCCGTGCCCATCGTCTCCACCCTCACCGGCGTCCCCGCCACGGCCGCCGAACTCGGCTCCGCCGACTACTGGGTGCGGCACGTGCGCGAGACCGTGCGCTTCGCCGACGCCGTCGGCACCCTGGCCGGACAGGGCGTCGACACCTTCCTCGAACTCGGCGCCGCGCCCGTGCTCACCGCCCTGGGCCCGGACTGCGTCGCGGAGGCCGAGCACGACGAGGACATCGCCTTCGTCCCCGCGGCCCGCAAGGACGTCCCTCAGGTCCCGGGCCTGCTCGCCGCCCTGGCCGCCGTGCACGCGCGGGGCGCGGACGTCGACTGGTCCGCCCTGTACGCCGGGCACCCCGGACGCCCGGTCGACCTGCCCACCTACGCCTTCGAGCACCGCCACTACTGGCTGCCCACGCCCGTCGTCGTCGGCGACGCGGCCGGGCACGGCCTGGCCGCCGAGGACCACCCGCTGGTCAGCGCCCGCCTGGACCTGCCGGGCGACGCCGGCCTGCTGCTCACCGGCCGGATCTCCACCGCCACCCACCCGGTCCTCGCCGAACACGCCGTCCTGGGCACGGTGCTGGTCCCCGGCGCCGCGCTGGTCGACCTCGCCCTGCACGCCGGGCACCTGACCGGCCGCCCCGTGCTGGAGGAGCTGACCCTCCAGGCCCCGCTGGCGCTGCCCGCGGACACCGCCGTACGCCTCCAGGTCGCCGTCCGGCCCGACGGCACCGTGGAGATCCACTCGCGGCCCGAGGACGCCCCCGCGGACGAGGACTGGACCCGGCACGCCACCGGCACCCTCGCCGAGCAGGCCGCCGGGACCCCGCCCGCCCCCGCGTCCGGCGCCTGGCCGCCGCCCGGCGCCACGCCGCTCGACGTCGCCGGCCTCTACCCGCGCCTGCACGCCGAGGGCTACGACTACGGTCCCGTCTTCCGCGGCGTACGGGCCGCGTGGCGGCACGGCGACACCGTCCTCGCCGACCTCGAACTGCCCGCGAGCACCAAACAGGACGCCGCCCGGCACGCCCTGCACCCGGCGCTGCTGGACGCCGCCCTGCACGCCACGTCCCTGGCGGACGACGGCGCCGGCGACACCGGGACGGACGGCACGGTGGCCCTGCCCTTCGCCTGGACGGGCGTCAGCCTGCACGCCCGGGGCGCCCTGGCCGCCCGCGTCCGCGTCACCCCCGGACCCGACGGCACCCGCGTCGAGCTGGCGGACACCCGGGGACGGCCGCTGGCCACCGTGGAGTCGTACGTCACCCGCCCCGTCACCGCCGACCGGCTCGCCGGGCGACGGCGCCACCTGTACGCGGTCGAGGGCGAGGCGCTGCCCGACGCCACCGGCCGTCCCGACCGCCGCACCTGGGCGGTCCTCGGCGACGACGACCTCGGCCTCGGCGTCCCGGTCCACCCCGGCCCGGACGCGCTCGGCGCCGCCGTGCCCGACGTGGTCCTGTACCCGGTGCCGGGCCCGCGCGCCGAGGGGGACCGGGTGCCCGACGAGGTGCGCACCGCCCTGGAGCGCACGCTCGGCGTGCTGAGGACGTGGCTCGCCGACGAGCGGTACGCCGCGTCGGTGCTCGTGGTCCTCACCGGGGGCACCCTCGCCGACGGCGCGGTGCACGGCCTGGTGCGGGCCGCCCAGGCCGAGGACCCCGGCCGGGTCGTCCTCGTCGGGCGGACGCACCCGCAGGACCCGGTGCCGGACCGCACCGCGCTGGCCGCCGTCCTGGACTCCGGGGAACCGGAGGTGGTGTGGCGGGACGGCCGGGCGCACGCGCCCCGGCTGGTGCGCGCCGACGACCTCGGCTCCCCGCACGCCGACCGCCCCTGGGGCACCGTCCTCGTCACCGGCGGCACCGGCGGCCTCGGCGCCCTGGTGGCCCGGCACCTCGTCACCCGGCACGGCGTCACCCGCCTGGTGCTGGCCGGCCGCCGCGGACCGCAGGCCCCCGGCGCCGACCGGCTGCGCGGGGAGCTGGCCGGGCTGGGCGCGACGGCCGAGATCGTCGCCTGCGACGTCGCCGACCGCGAGGCCCTCGCCGCGCTGCTGGCCGCGCACCCCGTCGACAGCGTCGTGCACACCGCGGGCGTCCTCGACGACGGACTGGTCGGCTCGCTGACGCCCGCGCGCCTGGACACCGTCCTGCGGCCCAAGGCGGACGCCGCCTGGCACCTGCACGAACTGACCCTCGACCGGGGGCTGTCCCGCTTCGTGCTGTTCTCCTCGGCCGCGGGCACCGTCGACGCGTCCGGGCAGGGCAACTACGCCGCCGCCAACGCCTTCCTCGACGCCCTGGCCGCCCACCGGGCCGCCCTGGGGCTGGCCGCCACCTCCCTGGCGTGGGGCCTGTGGGCCGGCGGCGGCATGGGCGCGGGCCTCGACGCCGCAGAGGTGCAGCGCATCGAGAGGTCCGGCATCGGCGCGCTCGACCCGGACGAGGCGCTGGAGCTGTTCGACGCCGCCGTGGCCGGCGGCCGCCCCGCCCTGGTGCCCGTACGGCTGGACACCGCGGCCCTGCGCCGGCGCGGCGACGACGTGCCCGCCGTGCTGCGCACACTGGCCGGCGTCGCGGTCCGCGCGGCCCAGCAGGAGCAGGCCCGCACGCTGGGCGAGCGCCTGGCCCACCTGCCCGCCGCCGACCACGAGCACACCGTCCTGGAGGCGGTCCGCACCGAGGTCGCGGCCGTCCTCGGCCACGCCGGGCCGTCGGCCGTCGAACCCCGGCGCGCCTTCACCGAGCTGGGCTTCGACTCGCTCGCCGCGGTCGAGCTGCGCAACCGGCTGAACGCGGCCAGCGGACTGCGCCTGCCCTCCACGCTCATCTTCGACCACCCCACCCCGGCGGCGCTGGCCGGCCACCTCCTCGGCCGGCTCGCGCCCGACGCCCCCGGCACCCCGGGCAGCGCGGACACCGGCGCCCGGCAGGGCGACGACGCCGAGGTGCGGGCGCTGATCTCCCGCATCCCGGTCGACCGGATCCGGGCGGCCGGCCTGCTGGACAGCCTCCTGAAGCTGTCCGAACCGGCCCCGGCCGCCACCGTCACCGCCGCCGAACCGGCCCGGGACATCAAGTCCATGGCCGTGGCCGACCTGGTGCGCGCCGCGCTCGACCGCAGCGGCACGCAGTGACCCGCCCCGGTGCCGGACGACGCGTCGCGTCCGGCACCGGGCCATCCCGTTCCGGCGCATCCTCCACCGCGTCACCAGCGCCGCCGAGCCAGCAGGGAGCGACACCGACCGTGGACACATCCGTCGAGCAGATCGTCGAGGCGCTGCGCGAGTCATTGCTCGAGAACGAGCGGCTGCGCCGGCAGAACGCGGAGATCACCGAGGCGGCGCACGAGCCCGTCGCGATCGTCGCCATGAGCTGCCGCTACCCCGGCGGCGTCAGCACGCCCGAGCAGCTGTGGCAGCTGGTCGACGCCGGAGTGGACGCCGTGGGCGACTTCCCCGGCAACCGCGACTGGGACGTGGAGGCGATCTACGACCCCGACCCCGACGCCCCCGGCCGCACGCACGTGCGCGAGGGCGGGTTCCTGTACGACGCCCCCGACTTCGACCCCGGCTTCTTCGGCATCAGCCCGCGCGAGGCCGTCGCCATGGACCCGCAGCAGCGGCTGCTCCTGGAGACGGCCTGGGAGGCGTTCGAGCGCGCCGGCATCGACCCGCACACCCTGCGCGGCAGCCGCACCGGCATCTACGCGGGCGTGATGTACCACGACTACGGCAGCTGGCTCACCGACGTGCCGGAGGGCGTCGAGGGCTACCTCGGCAACGGCAACCTCGGCAGCGTCGCCTCCGGCCGGGTCTCCTACACCCTCGGCCTGGAGGGCCCGGCGGTCACCGTCGACACCGCCTGCTCCTCCTCGCTGGTCGCCCTCCACCTGGCGGTGCAGGCGCTGCGCACCGGCGAGTGCTCCCTGGCCCTGGCGGGCGGCGTGACGGTGATGTCCACGCCCGACACCTTCATCGACTTCTCCCGCCAGCGCGGGCTCGCCCTGGACGGCCGCTGCAAGTCCTTCGCCGAGGGCGCGGACGGCACCGGCTGGGGCGAGGGCGCGGGGCTGCTGCTCCTGGAACGGCTCTCCGACGCCCGGCGCAACGGGCACCGCGTGCTGGCCGTGGTCCGCGGCTCCGCCGTCAACCAGGACGGCGCCTCCAACGGCCTGACCGCCCCGAACGGCCCCTCCCAGCAGCGCGTCATCCGCGCCGCGCTCGCCGACGCCCGCCTGGAGCCCCGCCAGGTGCACGCCGTCGAGGCGCACGGCACCGGCACCCCGCTCGGCGACCCCATCGAGGCGCAGGCGCTGCTGGCCACCTACGGCCAGGACCGCGGCGGGGCGGACCCCCTGTGGCTGGGCTCCGTGAAGTCCAACATCGGGCACACCCAGGCCGCCGCCGGTGTCGCGGGCGTCATCAAGATGGTGATGGCCATGCGCCACGGCCGCCTGCCCAGGACCCTGCACGCCGACCGGCCCACCTCCCAGGTGGACTGGGAGGCCGGCGCCGTCGAACTGCTCGGCGAGGCCCGCGACTGGCCGGCCGGCGACGAGCCCCGCCGCGCCGCCGTGTCCTCCTTCGGCATCAGCGGCACCAACGCCCACGTCATCGTCGAGGCCGCCCCCGAGCCCGAGCCGCGCGAGCAGGAGCCCGTCTGGAGCGGGCCGCTGCCGCTGGTGCTCTCCGGGCGGGGCGGGAAGGGCCTCGCCGCCCAGGCCCGCCGCGTCCTGGACCACCTGAGCGCCGGGTCCGACCCCGTACCGGACGTCGCCCACGCCCTGGCCACCACCCGGGCCGCGCTGGACGAGCGCGCCGTGGTCGTCGGCGCCGACCTGCCCGCCCTCACGGCCGGCCTGACCGCCCTCGCCGAGGGCGGCACCGCGCCCGGCGTGGTGCGCGGGACGCCGGCGGGGGAGTCCCGGATCGCGTTCGTCTTCCCCGGACAGGGCTCCCAGTGGGCCGGCATGGCCGCCGACCTCCTCGACGCCTCACCGGTGTTCGCCGCCGCGATGGCCGACTGCGCCGAGGCCCTCGCGCCGGTCACCGACTGGGACCTGATCGAGACCGTGCGGGCCCGGCAGCCGCTGGAGCGGGTGGAGGTCGTCCAGCCCGTGCTGTGGGCGATCATGGTGTCGCTGGCCGCGGTGTGGCGCGCCCACGGGGTGCGGCCCGCCGCCGTCGTCGGCCACTCCCAGGGCGAGATCGCCGCCGCCTGCGTGGCCGGCGCGCTCTCCCTGGCCGACGGCGCCCGCGTCGTGGCCCTGCGCGCCCGCGCCATCGCCGAGGACCTCTCCGGGCGCGGCGGCATGATGTCGGTGGCGCTGCCCGAGGCCCGGGCGCGCGAACTCGTCGCTCCCTACGGCGGCCGGGTCTCGGTGGCCGCGGTCAACGGCGCCTCCTCGGTGGTGCTCTCCGGCGACGCCGACGCCCTCGACGCGCTGCGCGAGGAGATCGTGGCCGACGGCGGCCGGGCCAAGCGGCTCCCCGTGGACTACGCCTCGCACTGCGCGCACGTCGAGTCGGTCCGCGAGCGGCTCCTCGCCGACCTGGCGGGCGTCGAGGCCCGCCCGGCCGAGGTGCCGTTCTACTCCACCGTCACCGGCGCCCCGCTCGACACCACCGGCCTCGACGCCGCGTACTGGTACACGAACCTGCGGCAGGGCGTGCTGTTCGAGCCCACCACCCGCGCCCTGCTGGAGGCCGGGTACGGGGTGTTCGTCGAGTGCAGCCCGCACCCGGTGCTGCTGCACAGCATCGAGGAGACCGCCGACGCCGCCGGCGGCGACGTCACCGGGCTCGGCTCGCTGCGCCGCGACGACGGCGGCCCCGACCGCGTCCTGGCCTCGCTGGGCGAGGCGTTCACGGCCGGCGTGCCGGTCGACTGGTCGGCGGTCTTCGACGGCCTGCCGGTACGCGCCGCCGACCTGCCCACCTACGCCTTCCAGCGCGAGCGGTACTGGCTGGGCCGCTCGGCGGCGGCCGGCGACGTCGCCGCCGCCGGGCTGCGGGCCGCCGGCCACCCGCTGCTGGGCGCGGCCGTCCAGGTCGCCGAGGGCGGCACGCTGTTCACCGGTCGGCTCTCCACGGCCACCGCGCCCTGGCTGGCCGACCACGCCGTCGCCGGCACCGTCCTGCTGCCCGGCACCGCCCTGGTGGAGCTCGCGCTGAGCGCCGGGCACGAGACGGGCTGCGGGCACGTCGCCGAACTCACCCTCCAGGCGCCGCTGGTGCTGCCCGAGAGGGGCGCGCTCCAGATCCAGCTGCACCTGGCCGCCCCCGGCGGCGGCGGCCACCGCGCGCTGACCGTCCACTCCCGGCCCGAGGACGCGGACGACACCGCCTGGACCCTGCACGCCTCCGGCCTGCTCGCCCCGCAGACCACCGAGCCCGGCTTCGACCTCGCGGCCTGGCCGCCGCGCGGCGCCGAGCCCGTACCGGTCGACGGCGCCTACGAGGACCTGGCCGCCCTCGGCTACGACTACGGTCCCGCCTTCCAGGGCCTGCGCGCGGTCTGGCGGCGCGGCGACGAGACCTTCGCCGAGGTCGAACTGGACGGCGAGGCAGGCGCGTTCGGCCTGCACCCGGCCCTGTTCGACGCGGCCCTGCACGCCGACGGCCTCGGGGCGGGCGCCCGGGACGGCGAGGGCACCGCCCGGCTGCCCTTCGCCTGGACCGGCGTGTCGCTGTACGCGGCCGGGGCCACCGCCCTGCGCGTCCGCCTGCACGGCGGCGACACCCTCTCCCTGCAGCTGGCCGACCCCACCGGCGCTCCCGTCGCCGCCGTGGAGGCCCTGGTGTCCCGGCCCGTCGACCCCGCCGCGCTCGCCCCGGCCGCCCGCGTCGACGACCTGTACCGCCTGGACTGGCCGGCGCTGCCCGTGCCGGAGGCCCCCGCCCCCGCGTACGCTGTGCTGGACGAGCGGGGCACGGCCGCGCTGGACGAGGTGCCCGAGTGGGTGGTGCTGCCGGTCGCCGGCGACCCCGCCGACCCGGCGGGCGCCGCCCGCGGCACGACCGGGCGGGTGCTGACCGCCGTACAGGAGTGGCTGGCCGACGGACGCACCGACGGCGCCCGGCTGCTGGTGCTCACCGAGGGTGCCGTGGCCGCCGGCGAGGAGGACGTCGCCGACCTGGCGGGCGCCGCCGTGTGGGGCCTGGTCCGGGCCGCGCAGGGGGAGCACCCCGGGCGGCTGGTCCTCGTGGACCGCGCCGCCGGAGCGGGTGACCCCGGGGCGGCCGTGGCCGCCGCGGCGGCGAGCGGCGAACCCCAGCTCGCCCTGCGCGGCGGCACCGCGCACGTGCCCCGCCTGGCCCGCACCGCCCCGCGGGGCCCGGCGCCCTCGCTCGACCCCGACGGCACCGTGCTGGTCACCGGCGGCACCGGCGTGCTCGGCGCCCTGGTCGCGCGGCACCTGGTCACCGAGTACGGCGTGCGCCGCCTGGTCCTGGCGGGGCGCAGCGGCACCGCCGCCGACGACTTCGCCGACCTCGACGCCGACGTGACCGTGGCCCGCTGCGACGCGGCCGACCGCGGACAGCTGGCCGGGCTCCTCGACGGGATACCCGCCGCGCACCCCCTGACCGCGGTCGTCCACCTCGCCGGCGTCCTGGACGACGGGCTGGTCACCGACCAGACCGCCGAGCGCCTGGACGCCGTCCTGCGTCCCAAGGCGGACGCGGCCTGGCACCTGCACGAGCTGACGCGGGACCTGGACCTGGCCGCGTTCGTGCTGTTCTCCTCCGCCGCCGGCACCGTCGACGGCGCCGGGCAGTCCGGGTACGCCGCCGCCAACGCCTTCCTCGACGCCCTCGCCGCCCACCGCAGGCACCGGGGTCTGCCCGCGCACTCCCTGGCCTGGGGCTTCTGGGAGCAGCGCACCGGCCTGACCGCCCACCTCACCGACGCCGACGTGGAGCGCATGGCCCGGGCGGGCGTCCGGCCGATCCCCACCGGCGAGGGCCTGCGGCTGCTCGACGCGGCCCTCGCCGCCGACGCGCCGCTGCTGGTCCCCATCGGCCTCGACCTCGCCGTCCTGCGCCGCGCCGGCGAGGTCCCCTCCGTCCTGCGCGCCCTGGTGCCCGCGGCGGCCCGGCGCACCGCGGCCGCCCGCACGGACTCCGCCCCGCTCGCCGACCGGCTGGCCGCCCTCGGCCCCGCCGAGCGCGACGCGGCCCTCACGGAGCTGGTCCGCACCCACGTCGCCGCCGTCCTCGGGCACGGCGACGACATGGTGCTCGACCCGCGCCGCTCGTTCCGCGAGTCCGGCTTCGACTCGCTGACCGCCGTCGAACTGCGCAACCGCCTGGGCGCCGCCGCGGGCCTGCGGCTGCCCGCCACGCTCGTCTTCGACCACCCGGACGCGGGCGCCCTGGTGGCGTACCTGAGGACGGAGCTCCTCGGAGAGGACGCGCCGGACGCGGCGGAGCCCGTGCCCGTCGCCCGGGAAGCGGACGAACCGGTCGCCATCGTGGGCATGTCCTGCCGCTTCCCCGGCGGCGTCACCACGCCGGAGGAGCTGTGGCGGCTGCTGGCCGACGGCGGCGACGGCATCGGCGCCTTCCCCGCCGACCGCGGCTGGGACCTGGAGAACCTGTACGACCCGGAGCCGGGCAAGGCCGGCCACTGCTCCACCCGGGCGGGCGGATTCCTGTACGACGCCGCCGACTTCGACCCCGACTTCTTCGGCATCGGCCCGCGCGAGGCCCTCGCCATGGACCCCCAGCAGCGGCTGCTCCTGGAGACGTCCTGGGAGGCGCTGGAGCGCGCCGGCATCGACCCGCAGTCCGTGCGCGGCAGCCGCACCGGCGTCTTCGCCGGGATCATGTACCACGACTACGGCAGCCGGCTGCACCACGTGCCCGAGGCGGTGCGCGACTACCTCGGCAACGGCAGCCTCGGCAGCGTCGCCTCCGGCCGCGTCGCCTACGCCCTCGGCCTGGAGGGCCCGACGCTCACCGTCGACACGGCGTGCTCCTCGTCGCTGGTGGCGCTGCACCTCGCCGCCCAGGCCCTGCGCCAGGGCGAGTGCACGCTGGCCCTCGCGGGCGGTGTGTCGGTGATGTCGACGGTCGACACGTTCGTGGACTTCAGCAGGCAGCGCAACCTCGCCGCCGACGGCCGCGCCAAGTCCTTCGCCGACGCGGCGGACGGCACGGCCCTGTCGGAGGGCGCCGGCGTGCTGGTCCTGGAGCGGCTGTCGGACGCGCGGCGTCTCGGTCACCCGGTGCTGGCGGTGGTGCGCGGCTCGGCGGTGAACCAGGACGGCGCCTCCAACGGCCTGACCGCGCCGAACGGCCCCTCGCAGCAGCGGGTCATCCGCCAGGCCCTGGCCAGCGGCGGCCTGTCGGCCGGCGAGGTGGACGCGGTCGAGGCGCACGGCACGGGGACCACGCTGGGCGACCCGATCGAGGCGCAGGCACTGCTGGCCACGTACGGCCAGGACCGCGAGGAGGACCGGCCGCTGTGGCTGGGCTCGGTGAAGTCCAACCTGGGCCACACCCAGGCCGCCGCGGGCGTCGCCGGTGTGATCAAGATGGTGATGGCGATGCGCCACGGCGTCCTGCCGCGGACGCTGCACGTGGACGAGCCGTCCACCGAGGTCGACTGGGACGCCGGACACGTGCGGCTCCTGACGGAGGATCAGGAGTGGCCGCGCACCGGCCGGCCGCGGCGTGCGGGCGTGTCCTCCTTCGGCATCAGCGGCACCAACGTCCACACGATCATCGAGGAGGCGCCCGCGGAGGAGCCCGTGCCGGACGCCGTGCCGGACGACGCGCCGGCGGCGGCCCCGCTGCTCCCCGCCGTGGTCTCCGGCGCCACCCCCGAGGCCCTGGCCGCCCAGGCCGCCCGGCTGCGGGAGGTCGCGGACCGCCCGCTGACGGACCTGGCGTACTCCCTGGTCACGAGCCGCGCCGCCCTCACCCACCGGGCCGCGGTCGTCGCCCGGGACCGGGACGAACTCCTCGCCGGACTCGACGCGCTGGCCGCCGGCACGGCCTCCGACGCGGTCGTCCGCGGCCGTCCCGCGGGCGGCAAGGTCGCCTTCCTCTTCACCGGCCAGGGCGCCCAGCGCCCCGGCATGGGCCGGGAGCTGTACGCCGCCCACCCCGCGTTCCGGCGGGCCCTGGACGAGGCGTGCCGGGCGCTCGACGCCCACCTGGACCGCCCGCTGAAGGAGGTCATGTGGGCCGGGCCCGGCACCGACGCGGCCGGTCTGCTGGACCGCACCCTGTACACGCAGAGCGCCCTGTTCGCCGTGGAGGTGGCCCTGTACCGGCTCCTGGAGTCCTGGGGCGTGCGCCCGGACCGGCTGGCCGGCCACTCCATCGGCGAGCTGGCGGCCGCCCACGTCGCCGGCGTCTGGGACCTGGCGGACGCCGCCCGGCTGGTCACCGCGCGCGGCCGGCTCATGCAGGCACTCCCGGAGGGCGGCGCGATGCTCGCCGTCGACGCCACCGAGGAGGAGGTGCTGCCGCACCTGGGCGCCGAGGTGTCCCTCGCCGCCGTCAACGGTCCCCGGGCCGTCGTGGTCTCCGGCACCGAGGCCGCCGTGGCGGCCGTGGCGGAGACCTTCGCCGGACGCCGCACCAAGCGGCTGAAGGTGTCGCACGCCTTCCACTCGCCGCTGATGGACCCGATGCTGGCCGAGTTCGAGAAGGTCGCCCGGGAGCTGCGGTTCGCCCCGCCCGCGATCCCCCTCGTCTCCGACGTCACCGGGGAGCGCGCCACCGAGGACGAGCTGTGCTCGCCCGAGTACTGGGTCCGGCACGCCCGCGAGGCGGTCCGCTTCGGCGACGCCGTCCGCGCCCTGGAGGCCGACGGCGTGCGCACCTTCCTCGAACTCGGCCCCGACGCGGTCCTGACCGCCATGGGCGCGCAGGCCGTCGCCGACCCCGGGCGCTCGGCGTTCGTCCCGGCGCTGCGCCGGGACCGCGACGAGGAGCGCACGCTCGCCGCGCTCCTCGGCACCCTCCACGTGCGCGGTACGGCCGTCGACTGGGAGCGGGTCTTCGCGGGCACCGGAGCCCGCCGCACCGACCTGCCGACGTACGCCTTCCAGCGGCAGCGGCTCTGGCTGGACGACGCCCCCGGCGCGGCCGGCGACGCGGGCGGCCTCGGCCAGGCCCCGGCCGGGCACCCGCTGCTCGGCGCCGCCCTCGCCCTGGCCGCCGACGACACGGTCGCCCTGACCGGCCGCCTCTCCCTGGCCACCCACCCGTGGCTCGCGGACCACGCGGTCGCCGGAGTCGTCCTCGTCCCGGGCAGCGCCTTCGTCGAACTCGCCGTCCAGGCGGGCGACCGCACGCACTGCCCGCACGTGGAGGAGCTCACCCTCGAACGGCCCCTGGTCCTGCCCGGTCAGGGCGCCGTCCACCTCCAGGTCGCCGCCGCGGCCCCCGACGCCGACGGACGCCGGCGCCTGACGGTGCACGCCCGCCCGGAGGGCACGGACGCCGGCTGGACGCGGCACGCCACGGGCGTCCTGGCCCCGCAGGGCGCCCCCGAACCGGAAGCGGTCACGGCCTGGCCGCCGGCCGGCGCCGTCGCCGTCGACGTGACCGGCACCTACGACCACCTCGCCGAGCAGGGCTACGGCTACGGCCCCCTGTTCCGCTGCCTGCGCGGCGCGTGGCGGCTCGGGGAGGAGGTCTGCGCCGAACTCGTCCTGCCCGACCCCGGCGCGGCCGAGGGCTTCGGCCTCCACCCCGCGCTCCTGGACTCCGCCCTGCACGCCATCGACCTGCTCGACGGCCAGGACCCCACCGTCATGACCCTGCCCTTCTCCTGGGAGGGCGTCACCCTGCACGCCGCCGGGGCCACCGCGCTGCGCCTGCGCCTGACCCCGCACGGCACCGACCGCATGACCCTGCGCCTGTACGACGGCACCGGCGCGCCGGTCGCCGAGGCGGAGTCCCTGCGCATCCGCCAGGTGACCGCCGAGCAGCTGAACGCGGCCGGGGCCGGGGCCGGGGCCGGGTCCGGGGCCGGGTCCGGGCCCGGCGACCTGTTCCGGCTGGAGTGGACCCCGCTGGCCGTGCCCGCCGACGGCTCCGCGCCCGCACCCCGCACCCTCGCCGTCACCGCGGGCACCGGCGCCGACCTGCCGGACCTGGCCCGCGAGACCGCCGTACGCGCGCTCGCCGCGCTGCAGGAGCACCTCGCCGGGGAACCGGACGGCGCGCCGCTGGTGGTCCTCACCCGGTCCGCCGTCGCCGTGGGCCCCGACGACGTGCCCGACCCGGCCCAGGCCGTGGTCTGGGGCATGGTGCGGGCGGCCGCCGTCGAGCACCCCGGCCGGTTCGTGCTCGCCGACACCGACGGCGACCCGGCGTCGGACGCCGTCCTCGCGGCGGCCGTCGCGAGCGGCGCGCCCGAACTCGCCCTGCGGGCGGGCACGGTGCACACCCCGGCGCTGGCCGCGGCAACCGGGGAGGAGGCGGCCCCGGCGGCGGCCCTGGACCCGCAGGGCACCGTCCTCGTCACCGGCGGCACCGGCAGCCTGGGCCGCCTGCTGGCCCGGCACCTGGTCACCCGGTACGGCGTACGCCACCTGCTGCTGACGAGCCGCAGCGGCCGGAGTCCGCAGCCGGAGGCGCTCGAGGGGCTGACCGCCCTCGGGGCGACCGTGACCGTCGCCGCCTGCGACGCCGCCGACCGCGCCGCGCTCGCGGACCTGCTGGCGTCCGTGCCCGCCGAGCACCCGCTGACGGCGGTGGTGCACGCCGCGGGCGTCCTGGACGACGGACTGCTCACCGACCTCACCCCGCAGCGGACGGAGGCGGTGCTGCGGCCCAAGGCGGACGCCGCCTGGCACCTGCACGAACTCACCCGCGACCTGGACCTGGCCGCCTTCGTGCTCTTCTCCTCCGCCGCCGGCACCCTGGGGGCGGCGGGACAGGCCAACTACGCCGCGGGCAACGCCTTCCTCGACGCCCTCGCCGTCCTGCGGCGCGCCGAGGGGCTGCCCGCCCTCTCGCTGGGCTGGGGGCTGTGGGACACCGGCGAGGGCATGGCGGCCGGACTCGACGAGACCGGGATGCGCCGGCTGGCCCGCGACGGGATCCTGCGGCTGCCCGCCGAGCGGGCGCTGGCCCTCTTCGACCGGTCCCTGGCCGACGGCAGCGCCCTGCTGCTGCCGGTCCGGGTCCAGGTCACCGAGGACGCCCCGGCCCTGGTGCGGGGCCTGGCCCCGGCCCCGGCGCCGGCGCCGGCGCGCCGCACCGCCCACGCGGCCGGCGCCGCGGCGGCACCCGCCGAGCCGCTGGCCGCGCGGCTGGCCGGACTCGGCGCCGCCGAGGGCAGGCGGCTGCTGGTGGAGACGGTGTGCCGGCACGTCGCGGAGGTCCTCGGACACGGTTCGGGCGACGCCGTGGACCCCGAGCGGTCCCTGGGCGATCTGGGCGTGGACTCCCTCGCCGCGCTCGAACTGCGCAACCGGCTCGGCGCCGAGACCGGACTGCGGCTGTCCTCCACCCTCACCTTCGACCACCCGACGTCCGACGCGCTCGCCGCGCACCTCTTCGAGGAGCTGGGCGGGGACACCGCCGAGGAGCGGGTCGACGTGGAGGCCGAGGTGGTGCGGCTGGAGGCGCTGCTGGGCGCCGCCCTGGAGGCGGCCGCGCTCGACGAGGAGCAGCGCGCCCGGGTCGCGCTCCGGCTGCGCACCCTCAGCGCCCGCTGGGACGGGTCGGGGGAGTGGCGCGAGCCCGAGGCCGGCCGGTCCGGCGGGACGGGGCTCGAATCGGCAACGGCCGACGAGCTGTTCGGCATCCTCGACGACGAACTCGGCACCCTGAACTGAGACACGGTCCGGTGGACCGGAGGGCCCGGGGCACCCGCCCCGGGCCCTCCCGCGTGCCCCGCACCCTCCCGCGCTCCGGCGCGTACCGCCCCGTCCCGTCGTACGTCCCCGGGCCCCTGGCCGGTCCGCCCCTTCGTACGTCCCCGGGCCCTCGGCCGCCCCGTCCCGTCGTACGTCCCCGGACCCCTGGCCGGTCCGCCCCTTCGTACGTTCCCGGGCCCTCGGCCGGTCCGCCCCTTCGTGAGTTCCCGGGACCCCTGGCCGGTCCGCGCCGGTCCGCGGGCGCCGGAGCCCTCCGCGGGCCCTGCCCCACCCGTACGCTCCGGGCCTTCTGCGGGACCGGTGCCGTGCGCCCGGCGGCCCCGCTCGGCGCACGCTCCCGGCCCCGCCGCCCCCACCGACGGCACGGCCGCGGCCCCTCGCGTCCGGGCACGGCCGGCGGGGGACCGCGGACGGCACGACGGAGCGCGGCCCCGCCGGCGGGTGTCCGGCGGGGCCGCGCTCCGTGCGTTCGGGGGGTCCGGGGGTTCAGCCCGCGGACGAGTGGGTGCCGGACCAGCGGTCGGACAGCTTGGGTATGCGGTGTTCCAGCATCTTCGACGGCAGCTCCGAGCGGCTGGCCACGTTCAGCTTGCGGTAGACACGGGTGAGGTGCTGCTCGACCGTGCTGATGGTGACGTGGAGCCGGCCGCTGATCTCCCGGTTGGTGTAGCCGAGCGCGGCGAGCCCGGCGACCCGGCACTCCGCGTCGCTCAGCAGGGCGGGAGCGTCCTCGGAGGCGGAGACCTCGGACCGGGCGGGGTCCTCCAGCAGATGGGCGTCGACCGGCGACTCGACGCGGCAGGCCGCCGCCTCCCGGGCGGCCTGCCGGGCCACCAGGCGGGCGCGGGCGTACTCGCCGAGTTCGTAGTGGGCGGCCGACAGGTCGGCGTAGGCATGGGCGAGGGAGTAGCGGTCGCCGGACGTCTTGAGCAGGTCGATCGCCTCGCGCAGCAGGGAGGCCCGGCGATGCGGCTTGCTGGTCGTGGCCAGCAGGTGCAGGGCCATGGCCTGGGCGCGGGAGCTGTGCCCGCCGGGCAGCCGCAGCTGCTCCTCGGCCCACTCCCGGGCCGTGCGGGCCTTGCCGATGCGCAGGTTGGCCAGGGCCAGGTCGGACCGCCAGGGGATGCCCATCTGGAGGTTGGGGTTGCCCTCGCGCATCAGACGGCTGCACGTCTCGAAGTCGTTGAGCGCGGCGAACGGCCGGTCCGTGTCGAGGTAGTGGTGGCCGCGGGCGCGCAGGTACTGGATGCCGAACACGGTGCGGAACATCGGTTCGGGCACGTCGCGCTTGAGCAGTTCCTCGGACTCGCCGAAGGCACGCAGGGCGGTGTGGGCGGAGATGGCCGTCGACAGCGGGAGCCCGATGAGGACGCCCCAGCTCTGCGCGTGCAGCATGCCGAGCGCCGTGAGCGCGCCCTGCGCCGCGGTCTTCATGTCGCCCTGGA
>NZ_BMVU01000060.1 GCF_014650875.1 Streptomyces minutiscleroticus | reverse complement strand
CGACATCAGCCACGGTGACCTGGTCCGCAACAACCCCGACCAGACCATGACCGTCGACCCCTGCAACCTGCAGTTCCTCTACCAGGGCAAGTCCCCCGCCGCGGGCGGCGAGTACAACCGACTGCCGTGGCGGCCGGGTGTCCTCACCCTGCGGCGCTGACCCGCCCGGTCCGCGGTGAGCGCGATGGGGTGCGGTCCGCCGACGCGTGGACGAGCGATTCACGGCGTGGGCCGTCCCACTGGCTTGCCGACACTCACCGCCCCGAGGAACCCCGGCCGTGCGGCGGCCGGGGCTCCTCTCACCTCCGGTGCCATGGCCGCGGCCCAGCCCGCCTCCGGAAAGACCGAGGCGCGTGGGACCCCACCACGGCATGTCCGCTACCGGACGCGCCGCACCGGCCCGTCTCGCCCGCACCGCGGCGCTCCGGATCACCCACCGCGCCCCCGGCGAGGGCATCGACTTCGTCGACACCGCGGACGTGTACTGGGCCGACGCCACGGATCAGATCGTTGACAAGGCGGGAGGTGACGGATCCAGGAGAACTTGAGGGCCCAGTGGGAGGGGCGACGGTCACGCCCCTGGTGGACACTGTTGGCGCATTCGGCGGCGGCCTTCACGTGATGGTGTGGTGGCGGGATGACGGCCGGAGCGGCGTGGAGGCGCGAGCGTGAGGTGATCGAGGTGTCATCGCGTCCACGTCTGCCGGGTGAGGTTCCGGCTCAGACCGCCGAGGTGGCCCGACCGGCTTTCCCGAAGGGCTGTTGTCTGTGCATGCGGATCGTCCGGGACGTAGGCGTCTGGAGGACCTTGTTCCTGCTGGACCGCCGTCACGAGGGTCCCCTCGAGGAGGTCTCGCAGCTGGGAACGGGCGGTGATGCCCAGCTTGGGGAAGCTGCGATAGAGGTGCGAGCTGACCGTGCGCGGGGAGAGGAAGAGCTTCTCGCCGATCTCACGGTTGGTCAGCCCGCGGGCGGCGAGCCGGACGATCTGCTGCTGTTGCGGGGACAGCTCGGCGAGCGCGTCCGGGGCCGGATCCGTGACGGCGAGGCCGGCGGCGCGCGATTCGGCCCGGGCCCGCTCGATCCACGGGCGCGCGCCCAGGCGACGGAAGATCTCCAGGGCCTCGGTGAGCGGCCCACGCGCCTCCGCGATGCGCCGGCGGCGCCGCAGCCACTCGGCGAGGTCGAGCAGGGTCTGTGCGCGTTCGAAGGGCCAGTACTCCAGTACCGGATCCGCCAGAGCCGCCCGGAAGTGCGGTTCGGCCTCCCTGGGGTCCGTCAGCAGGCCCCGGGCTCGGCTGATCAGCGCGCGCAGACGAGGTGAGGCGTGGCCCGCCAGCGCGGCCGCCGAGCGCTCGACGATCGCGGCAGCCTCCTCGTGGCGGCCGCAGCGCACAGCGGCGGCGGCCAGATCCGCGAGGGCCGGGTAGGAGGCGTGATAGTGCACGGGCGTGCCGTCTGCCGCGAAGACCATGCGGAGTTGGCCGTACGCGGTCTCGTAGGCGCCTTCCGCGACTGCCGCGGCACCGAGCGCGCGATGGGCGTAGACGCCGACCGAGCGGCTTTCCAGCGGATCGATCAGAGTGAGCGCCTCCTCGGCCCGGGTCCGGGCCGTGGACGGATCGCCCTGGAGGGCCAGCAGGGTGGCGTCCACCGCGGCCGCGCAGGCCACGGCGTGGTCGAGGCCGGCCACCCGGCCGACGGCGGTGGTGCGGGCGCAGGCCTCACGGGCCTGTTCCCACCGTCCTCGCTCCGTATAGGCCCAGGCGACCGCGCCGCCCAGTCCCTCGGGCAGGGCTCCCTGCACTTGCCAGCGGTCGAAGGCCTCGTCGAAGGCGCGGACGGCCTGTGGGGTCTCGTCCAGGAGCCACGCCATGATCCCGACGGCGGTGAGCCGCTCCGGCCGGTCCTGCGCCTCGGCGACCAGCTTCGGTAACAGGGCGAGGAGTTGGTCCCGGTCGTCGAAGGGGTCCGACACGGCCCTCACCCAGGTGCGCAGGTCCGCGTGCGGGGCGTTCGCGGGCAGGCGCCGCAGGATGTCCTGGATGCGGTGGCGCTGGGTGTCCTCTCCGGAGTAGAAGCGGACCACGGCGGCGCCGGCCACGAGGTCCAGCGCGGCTGCGGGCTGGGAGACCGTCAACTCCTCGGCCGCGCCGGCCAGCCGGGAGAAGACGACGGGGTGGCGCACGGTGAGGACCGCCAGCCGTCCGGCCTGCACGGCGGCGGAGGCCAGCAGGGTTGCGTCATCCGTGCGCGTGCGTGCCGCGGCGACCAGTTCCTCGACCCAGGCGATGTCTCCGGTGAACACGGCCGCCGCGGCGGCTCCGACCAGCAGCCGGGCACTGTCCTCGCGCCGCGGTGCGAGTTCCGCGGCACGCTGCAGGGCCTGAGCCGCCGCTGCATGACCGCCGCGGCGGCGGGCCCGTCCGGCGCTCCGCTCCAGCTCCGCCGACACGGCCGCGTCCGGGTGCGGGCAGGCGGCTGCACGATGCCAGGCACTCCGGTCCGGTTCGTCCCGCAGCATCTCGGCGAGCGCGAGGTGCGCCTCGCGCCGGGCGCCCGGGGAGGCGGCGTGATACACGGCGGACCGGACCAGTGGGTGGCGGAACCGGACGTCGTGGCCGGTCCGCCGGACCAGTGCGGCCCGTTCGGCGGGCGGCCAGATCTCGTCCCCGGCGTGCGGCAGTCCGGCCGGGACCGCGATCGCGGAGTCGGCGCTGTCCATGGCGGCCAGGAGCAGCAGAGCCCGCGTGGTGGCGGCGGGGAGGCCGTTCAGACGGGCGGCGAAGATCCGCTCCAGGTGCTCGGCGAGCGGAAGCGGACCTGCGGACGGCGACCCCACGGCCGTGTCCGGTGCCGATGCCGCCCTCGCCAGTTCCACCAGCGCCAGCGGGTTGCCGCCTGCCTGGTCGAGGATCCGGGACCTGGTGCGGCCGGTGGGGCTCTTCGGCTGCAGGTCCAGCAACTGATCGGCCGCAGCGCTGTCGAGCGGTCCCAGGGTCAGCGTCGGCACATGACGGTCGAATCCCGGAAGGTGATCGCCGCCACGGGCCCCGATCAGCATCGTGACCGGTTCCCCTTCCAGCCGTCTGGCAGCGAAGGACAGCGCGTCCAGGGAAGCACGGTCGCACCACTGCGCGTCGTCCAGCACCACGAGCACCGGATGGCGGTCGCCCAGTCCTGACAACAGGCTCAGCACGGCGATCCCGACCAGCATGAGATCGGGTCCCGACGTGGCCGGCCCCTTGCCGAAGGCGTCCTGCAGCGCGGCGCGCTGCCTCCCCGGCAGTCCGTCCACCTCGGCCGGTACCGGCCGCAGCAACTGATGCAAGGCGGAGAACGCCAGGCTCGACTCCGACTCGCTCCCTGCGGCACGCAGTACGCGAGCACCGCCGGCCTCGGCCCGGCGCACCGCGTGCCCCAGCAGCGTGCTCTTGCCCGTGCCCACATCACCGACGACCAGCATCAGCACCGGGTCGGCCGACACCGAGTCCACCACACGGAAGAGGCGTGCCAATTCCGCGTCCCGGCCGACGACCGGCTCCCCCCGGTCCGGCTCCGGCTCCGGTCCCATGACCGCACCGCGGCCGCCTGTGTGCTCGTCCACGGAGTCTCCCGGAATTGCGGCTCTCGAGCGGAGTCGCCTTGCTCTGGCCCATCCAGGCTACAAGCGGCCGGGTCCGGCGCCCGGCCGTGCGCACAGGTGCAGTCACGTTACGGATACCGCGCGCGCCGAGGCCGCTCGTACGGTCTCAGTACTACCTCCTCATGCCACAGGACACCCCATGGAACAGATCACGCTCGGCAACGTCACCATCACCCGGGTATGGGAGTACTTCGGTTCCGTCGACATGACACCCGACACCTTCTTCCCCGAAAATCCGAAGGAAGTGTGGAACGACGGCGCCTCCTGGCTGACCCCGCATTTCCTCGATTCCGAGACCAACACCGTCAATTCCGCGATCCAGACCTGGCTGCTGCGCAGCGGAGGCAGGACCATCCTCGTCGACACCGGCGTGGGCAACCACAAGGACCGCCCGTACTCGCCGGTCTGGAGCCGCCTCGAAACAGCCTTCCTGGCCAACCTCGCGCGGGCCGGCGTCCAGCCCGAGGACGTGGACGTCGTGATCAACACACATCTCCACGTCGATCACGTCGGCTGGAACACGTATCTGGACGGCCGCCAGTGGGTCCCCACTTTTCCCAACGCCACCTATCTGATGCCGAAGGACGACTTCGACTTCTGGAACCCCGGGAACGGTCACGAGCCACTGTTCGGCCGCGGCAACCAGAACGTCTTCGAGGACAGCGTGGCCCCGGTGCACCGGGCCGGCCAGACGCTGCTGTGGGAGAACAGCCACCGGATCGACGCCGACCTCCGCCTGGACGCGGCTCCCGGACACACCCCCGGCTCCTCCGTGCTGACCCTCGCCTCCGGGACGGACCGCGCGGTGTTCGTCGGGGACATGCTGCACAGTCCCGTGCAGATCCTCGACCCCGACTCCAACAGCTGCTTCTGCGAGGACCCCGTGGGCGCCCGCGCCACCCGCCGCAAGGTGCTGGGCTGGGCGGCCGACAACAACGCACTCGTGATCCCCGCGCATCTGGGCGGCCACGGCGCCGCCGAAGTGGCACGCGAGGGAGACACGTTCGCCATCAAGGGTTGGGCCCCCTTCGCCCCGTACACCGAGCAGGTCTGAGTCCTGCGGAAAGACACGAGACACGAGAGACGAGGCCCGAGACATGAGCCACAGGACACGACACACGAGCCACCACCCCGACCCCGTCGTGACCACGGCGCAGGGAGCCGTCCGCGGCCTGCGCCAGGGCGACACGGTCCTCTACCTCAACATTCCCTACGCCGCCCCGCCTCGCGGCGCAGGCCGGTTCGCGCCGCCCCGGCCGCACGAGCCGTGGGACGGCGTACGGGACGCCACCGTGCCGGGACCCAACGCGCCGCAGTCCGAGCGCAGGCTCGGCAGCGTCGACATGTCCCCCTACTTCGGCACCGGCTGGAGCCGCGGCGAGGACTACCTCACGGTCAGTGTCTGGACGCCTGAAGTCGGCGGCGGCCTGCCCGTCATGGTGTTCGTCCACGGCGGCGGATTCGTCGCCGGATCCACGCGGTCCGCGCTGTACGACGGCTCCGCCTTCGCCCGCGACGGCGTCGTCCTCGTCACCCTCAACTACCGGCTCGGCATCACCGGGTTCCTCGACATCCCCGGGGCGCCCGCCAACCGAGGACTGCTCGACGTCGTCGCCGCGCTGCGCTGGGTACGGGAGAACATCGCCGCCTTCGGCGGTGACCCGGACAACGTCACCCTCTTCGGCCAGTCGGCCGGGGCGACCATCGTCGGCGGCGTCCTCGCCACCCCGGAAGCCGCAGGCCTGTTCCGCCGGGCGATCGTCCAGAGCGGCAGCGGCCTGGGGGCGTTCACCACCGAGCAGGCCGCCCGCGTCACCGGGGCAGCAGCCGGGGCCCTGGGCATCGAGCCCCGGGCCGACGCTTTCGCGGACATCTCCGACGACCGCCTGGTCGAGGCCGCCTCCCGGCTCGCGGGCATCGACCTGCGCACCGGCACGCACCACGACCCGCTGATCGGACTCAGCCCCTTCAGCCTGGTCCTCGACACACAGCCCGCCGATTCCGTCGCCACCGGCCTCAGCAGCGACATCGACCTGCTCATCGGTACCAACACCGAAGAGGGCAACCTCTATCTGGTCCCGGTGGGCAAGTACGCCACCTCGACCCCCGGTGACGTCGACGATGCGGCGGCACGCTCGCACCCGGAACCGGCGCGACTCGTCGAGACGTACCGGAAGGCACGCCCCGAGGCGTCCTTCGGCGAGCTGCGCTCCGCCATCATGGGCGACGCGCTGTTCGGCGCCGGCAGCTGGGCCCTGGCCGGCGCACATGCCGCCCACCCGGAATCCGCGACGTACGCCTACGAGTTCGCCTGGCGCTCCCGGGCCCTGGACGGGGAACTCGGCGCCACCCACGCGGTCGAGCTGCCTTTCGTCTTCGACGTCGCCCGTCTTCCGCAGCTCCACGGATCCGCCGCCCTGCTCGGCCCTGACGCGCCCCCCGCGGATCTCGCCGCCCGTACGCACGAGACATGGGCCCGGTTCGCCAGGACCGGCGACCCCGGCTGGGACCCGTACGCCGACGAGCGACGGGCAACGATGCGCATCGACGCCGAGTGGACCCGGGTCGACGACCCCCGCAGCCAGGAACGACAGGCTTGGCGCCGACCTGCCGGCCACCGTTCCCAGGGACACACCATACCGGCGTAGAAGAAGTCGGCGACGAGCTGCGCCGCGGCCTCCGTGAGGGACGGCGAGCGTTGCGGCACGTCTCAGGGGCGGCGAGGTTCGCCGCAGGCAGTCCAGATGAGGCGGCGAGCGAGCTCAACGGTGCGCTGGGCGGGGCCTTGGGGACCGAGGACGGTGGCGGTGACGTAGACGCCATTGAGGACGAGGAGTAGATCGTCGGCGAGCTGCTCGGGGTCGGGAGCGCAGGCGTCGGCTGCCAAGTCACGCATCCATCGGCGGACCCGCTGCTCGTGGGTGACTGCGACACGGTTTGCGGGGTGCTGCGGGTCGGGGAACTCGGTATGGGTGTTGAGCATGGGGCAACCGCGGAAGGTGGGGAGTTCTGTCTCCTCGATGACGGTCGTGAAGATTGACAGGAGCTTCTCGCGCGGGTCGTCGGCCTGGTCGGCGGCCTTGCGCATACGCGCGAACCAGGCGTCGGCGCGGTCCTGTGTGTAGGCGCTGGCCAGAGCGTCTTTGGTGGGGAACTGCCGATAGACGGTGGCGTTGCCGACTCCGCTCTCTTTGACCACCCGGTCCATGCCGACGGCGCGGATGCCGTGCTGGTAGTACAGGCCGCTCGCCACGGCCAGGACGTGGCGCCGGTTCTCCTCAGCTGTTCTGCGAGCCATGATGTGCTCCTTCTGCTTGTCGTGCGTGAAGTCGACGCGGCGAGCGACGGGCCCTGCGCGAGCGTGCCGGCCTCGATCCCAGCTTGACAGACGGATCGTTCCGTCACAAACTCCGTGACGGAACGATCCGTCACATGAATCGAGACGTGGGGCACCTGGTCCCCACGTGAGTGACACCCATGTCACCGGCAGACGCGCCGGATGGCCACAGTGGCCCAGGGATCGTCTGCTTCGCCTGTCCCGTAAGCCGACCGCAGCCAAGGATCAAGTCCGATGAACCAGCCCAGCCTTCTCTCCGCAACCTCAGCCGGCCTGCCCCCCTCGCGCACCCTGGTTGTCGTCGCCCATCCCGACCTGGCTTCCTCCCGCATCACCGCCCGCCTGGCCGAGGCCGTGAGCGACCTCCCGCACGTCACCGTCCACAAGATCAGCCCCGCTTGCCCCGACGGCCGCTTCGACATCGCCCGTGAGCAGCAACTGCTGCGCGACCACGACCGGATCGTGTGGCAGTTCCCCTGGTACTGGTACTCCGTCCCCGCAGTGCTCAAGGCGTGGATCGACCAGGTCCTCACCCACGGCTTCGCCTACGGCGGCAGCGGCTTTGCACTACGCGGCAAGACCCTTCAGGTGGTCACCTCCACGGGCGGGCCCGAAGACTCGTACGCTGCCGGCGATCCCACCTCCCGTTTCACGATGGCCCAACTGCTGGCACCTCTCGACGCCACCGCCCGCCTGGTCGGCATGCGCCTTGCCGAGCCGCTGGTTCTGCACGGAGCCCGTACCGTCTCCGACAAGGACCTTGCTGTGCACGCCAAGCGCTACCGCGAACTTCTCGGCTCCACCGGAAGTGTCTGATCGACGGCCCTCGTCCCTGAGCCCAGGAGCGGTACCGACAGATCGTCCAATGGAAGTCGCCCCCGAAACCGGGGGGATATTTCAGCGCGCCGGCATCCTCGCTCCCTACCAGGGCCATCTGCACCGGCGCTGGAACGAGGGCGAACACAACATCGCGGGCCTGTTCCGGGAGGTGGCCGCCCGCGGCTTCACCGGCAGCGGGGGCACGGTCCGCCTCTATGTGTCCACACACCGAAAGGCCCTGGACGCGAGGCTGCCGCCACCCGCACCCGCACCGGCACGCAGCGTGTTCGAGGTCTGTCGCCTGTCGACGAGCCGGCCGGAGCGCCTGGGCGAGGACCAGCGCACCTTCGTGAAGCAACTCCGCAACCGCTGCCCGGAACCAGCCACCCTCCACGACCGCATCCACTCCTTCGCGACCGTCTTCGCCACAAAGCGCACCAGCCTGCTCGACCGCTGGATCACCCAGGTCAGGACGGACGGGATTCCGCAGTCGGCCAGTTACGCGAACGGACTGCGCGACGACATCGACGCGGTGCGAGCCGGCGCGGCCCTGCCGCACGGTTCAGGCGTGGCGGAAGGCCGGATCACCGATCTGAAGCTCATCGAACGCCAGCTGGCAGGCAAGGCCGGCATCCCACTGCTGCGCAAGCGCGTCATCCTCGGCGCCCACTCCCGCCGCACCAGGCGACAGCCCATCGATGACGACCTCTGGACGATCACCGGCTACGAAAATCCTGTATGAGCCAGGAGCTGCACCCGTCGCGCTTCGGCACAACTGAGCGCTTCGGCTGGCGAAGCTCGCCAACCGAAGCGCTCGGCGCGGGACGTGTCCGCTACCGTCTCGGTCCTGCTGCGGCGTACAGCACGGTGCCGGTCGCCAGCAGGGCCCACGCGGTCGCGGCGGACGCCGTCGTGGCGGGGTAAATGATCATCCAGCCGCTCACCTCTCCCGCGATGCCGGGCGGAACCGGGACGAGGAGGGTGAACGAGAGCCAGCCGATCGGCAGGGTCCAGGCGAACGGTGCTCCGCCGAGCACCGCCCCGAGCGCGGCCAGGCCGGCCAAGCCCGCGCTGTCGCGGACCACGAGCGCGGCCGGGGCGAGCTCGGCTCCCGCCGCCTGGACCGCCAGCAGCGCCGCCCCGGCGACCGCGCCGGCCAGCAGCACGTGCGCCGCCCGTCGGGGCACCCACCGGATCGCGGCCGTGCGATCCAGCGCGACGTCCCGCCCACCGAGCCCGACGGAAGCGGCTGCGACGTTCGCGGTCAGGATCAGGACCGCGATCCCCAGGTTCATCGGGCCCGCGCCGTCCTGGTTGAAGGCCCACGCCACCAGCGTGACGAGCGCGACCGCCGCGGCCGAGGCGGGCACCTGTCGTGAACGGGCGTACAGGATCAGCCACCTCATTGCGACGCCCTCCCCGCCAACACCGAAAGCTCGTCGTTCCCCGTGCAGGAGAGGGCGGCGGCGCGCACCTCGGCGATCCGCGAGCGTTGCTCGGCCGGTGACAGCGCCATCAGCCGCTGCCAGGCGGCGTCGGCGTCCGCCCATGTACGCTGCGAGTACACGTAGGAGTCCGGGCTCTGCAGCGGTGTGAACCGGTGATCGCCCAGGGCCCAGCTCGCGGCGATGCTCTGCACGGGGATGTCGATCTGCCCCCCGCCCTCCCAGACGGTGCGCGGTGCGCAGTTCGGTGCCAGGCCCTGGGCGACCAGGAGGCGGGTCAGTTCCGCCCCTGTCGCATGGGCGATCAGCGGGTCGTCGAAGTCGACCAGCACCGTGTCGCCGAAGAGTCGGCGTTCGTCGCCGAGCGCGCGCGGCTCGGTTTCCTCCCGCACCGAGTTCGGTGCCTTGTCGCCCAGGGCGTCGTGCAGCACGCGCAGCGCGTCCTTGCCGCGCGACGCGAGTTCGGGCAGGTGCGAGCGGTTCGCCTGCGTCACGCACACCGGCCCGTCGCAGACCAGGGTGGCGGCGGCCTTGTCGATGACGTAGGTGTTGCGCGGAGTGGCCGGGAGGATCAGCAGGGCCAGGGCTGCGCCCGCCAGGACGGGGGCCACCGCGAGCAGCCGGGCCCGGAGGGTCGCGGCCGACAGCAGTGCGAAACCGGTGGCGAGCAGGCCGAGCAGCCAGAGCGTCTGGCCGAGGTGCACAGAGCCGGACAGGGTCAGCAGCATCTCCCGCGGCTCCGCAGTCACCGGGAACAGCAGGGCGAGCCGGTTCGGCGCGACGCTCGACGGCAGTGCCTCCTCATTGCTCTGTCGCAGGAAGAGGGCCGTCAGCAAGAGGAACACTGTCAGGGCCGGCGGGGTGAGCGCAGAGGGCACGGCCCGCGCGAGGCCCATGCCGAACACGGCCCCCGCGACGAGGGACAGCGCCGCCACCAGCGAGATCGGCAGCCAGCCGAGACTCGTGTAGGCGGTGGCGCCGAGGGCCACCTGGACTCCGCCCACGAGGACCAGGAGGCCGAAGCCGGACGCCAGCACGAGTGCCGTTGCGCCGGCCGGCAGCGCCGCACGGCGCCAGGTCGGCAGCGGTGTGGTCGTCAGCAGTTCGGTCATCCGCGAGCGGGAGTCGCGCAGCCCGTACACCGCCCCCAGGCCCACCACGAGCGGCCACCAGAAGCTCAGCAGGTACCGGGTCCACAGGGCCATGGAGGTCCACTGGGCCGTCCATCCCGCGTCACCCTGCCACCAGAGCCCGTCGATCAGCAGGAGGACCGCCAGGCTGCCTGCCAGGACGACGACGCCGGGCCACGGGGCGATGGAGCGCTTCAGCTCGATGCGCACGACACGTGCGTTCACCAGGTGCCTCCCGGCTGCTCGGAGTCCTGGAGCAGCGCCGAGTAGCCGCGCTCCAGGGGGCTGCCGCCCGGATGTTCGGGGCTGCCCGCCGCGGCCATCTCGTCCGGCGTGCCCTGGAAGACAAGGCGGCCCTCGGCGAAGAGCACCACGTCGGAGCAGGCGGCCGCGACGTCCTCGACCAGATGGGTGGAGACGACCACACACGTGTCGCGGCCCAGTTCCTGCAACAGCTCGCGGAAGCGCAACCGCTGCGCCGGGTCCAGGCCGACTGTCGGCTCGTCCAACAGCAGCACCGCGGGATCATTGACGATGGCTTGAGCGATGCCGGCCCGCCGCACCATGCCGCCGGACAGGGTCTTCATCCGATGGTCGGCGCGGTCCGCCAGACCCACGCGTTCCACGGCCCGCTGGACGGCCGCGGGGACGGCCGCCTTCGGAACCTCCTTCAACCAGGCCATGTACTCGACGAACTCACGCACCGTGAAGCGCTTGTAGTAGCCGAACTCCTGCGGCAGGTAGCCGATCCGGCGGCGCAGGGCCCGGTGGTCAGCCATCGCGCCCACGCGGGTGCCGAGCATCTCCAGGTCGCCCTCGGTGGGGCGCAGCACGGTGGCCAGCGTCCGGATCAGGGTGGTCTTTCCCGCTCCGTTGGGTCCCAGGAGGCCGTGGGTGCCGATGCCCAGGCAGAGGTCGAGCCCGTCGACGGCCATCTTCTTGCGTCCGACGCGTACTCTCAGGCCGCTGGCCCGGATCTCCCAGGCGTAGGTTTTCGGCGCGGTGTCGGCCGCGTTCGTGGTGAGCATCGTGCGGTGGTTCCTTTCGAAGGTCGGCGATGGTTTCACAGCGTTGAGTACGCGTTTCTGCGGGCGATCACGGCGCCGATGCCGAGCGCGAGGAGCAGCCCCCACACGGGCAGTTGGCCGGGTTGGAAAACAACTCGCAGGGCAGAGGGGACGTGGCCGGTGACCCACGTGGGTGCCACGACGACGACGCCCCACGCGACCGCCAGCCCGGTGGCGGCGCGGGTCACGCCGACCAGGCCGCCCAGCGCCAGGGCGGTGGAGGTGAAGGCCAGGGAGGGCAGCAGCCACTGCGCGGCCGTCATGGCTCCGGTCAGCCAGCCCGCCACCAGGAGCCCGGGCAGGACCACCACGAGAACCGTCGTGGTGCGCCTGAGGAGCAGGGGCAGGCCGGCTCGGGCGGTCGAGGCCGTCAGTTCGTACGCCGGGTCCAGGCCGCGCGACCACGATGCGGCGACACCACACAGCGGCAGCACGGGTGCGATCAGCAACACGGGAGAGGTGTCGCCGAAGAACGTGGACGGCGTGAGCGAGTCCAGCAACAGCGCCATCAGGGTGACCACGACGGTCATGGCCAGCCACGGGGCCGTGGCCGGCGTCAGCCAGGCCGACAGCCACCTCGGGCGGTGTCGCCGCGAGGGTGCCCTGACAGCCGCGTCCAGTTGCGGTTCCAGACCGGCCCGGACGGTGTCGAGGAGCGTGGCGATGCCGGGCACCTCGGTGGCCACGGAGGCCGCCAGACGACTCCGGCACATCGCGCACGTCTCCAGATGGGCCTCCAATGCCCACACCACGTCCACGGCCATCTCCGTATCACCACGTGCGTAGTCGTCGAGCAGCCTCGTCGACACGTGTTCCCCACTCATGCCAGCGCCTCCCGCATCGCGATCCGGGCCCGGCGGGCGCGGGTCTTGACCGTGCCTTCGGGCAGTCTGAGCAGGACGGCGGTCTCCCGCACGGAGAACCCGTCCAGCACCATGGCCTGCAGGACCTCTCGAAGTTCCGGTGCCAGTCGCCGAAGAGCGTCACCGACGTCCCCGTCGACGGTTCCGGCCAGTGCCTCGTCCTCCGCCGCGGGCACCACCGCCCGCTCGGCGGCGGCGACCGGCGGCTCGGCATGGTGGGCACGGCGCCGGAACGCGTCGACGAGGCGGCGCGCCGCGATCGTCCACAGCCATCCGACGGCCGTCCCGCCGACCGCGCTCCCGGCGAACGCACCGGCCGCGCGCCACACCGCCAAATAGGTCTCCTGCATGACCTCGGCGACGATCTGCTCGTCCGCGCAGCGGCGGCGCAACCGCACAGCCAGCCACGGCGACGTGCGCCGGTACAACGCGTCGAACGCCTCACGGTCACCTCTGGCCACCAGCCGGACGAGGCGCTCCTCGTCCAGCTCGTCCAGTGCTCTCACGCGTGATCTCACACCAGCCAGACGCCCGATGGTGCGCACAGGTTCTCCACCTGACGTGACTTGCGTCACAGTGTCACGCGCAAAGGGTCCCGCTCCCCGTGAAACCCGGTCGTCGGTCGCGATCCTGCTCGTGGTGAACCCTGGCGTCTCGCGGTGCTTCGCCCTTCTCGGCGCAGCCCTGACCGAGTACGCCGACCGACTCGCAGTCGCAATCGATGCCGATGCTCCAGCCCGCCAACTGAAGCACTCGCTCGTGGTCTGTTGATCCGGGCAGCACAGGTCAAGAGGTCCGCCGGTGGTGACGGCGTCGATGAGGTCCTGGAGTTCGGTGGACGGGGGCTTCACTGTCCAGGCGCGCCAGTAGCGTTGCAGCGTGGCCCAGGGCGTCAGCCAGCCACGAACGGCCCGGATCGCGCGGGGCCGGCTGACTGGCTGCGACTCCTGGGGCTGCTGCGGTTCGCAGGTTCCCCCTCTCTTCCGGTGCCGACGACGTTCCGTGCCGGGGTTCGAGGGCCATCACGAACGGCAGTTCTGCTGTGTGCAGGTCGGTGCGGAAGCTGTCGTGGTCGCCGTAGGCGCAGTCGGCGGCCACGGCCCGAAAGTCCCATCCGGTGTCCCTGGCCCGGCCGGCCAGGGCGACCGCGATCTGGAGCTTGGTGCGAAAGCCCGGGTCGTTCTTGCCCTTGGGGAAGTGGTGGGCCGGGGTGTACCGGGGTGCAGGGGCGGGCGTGCAGGGGGTAGTGGAGGCGTTCGTCGGCCCGGCAGGTGGTCACCGTGACCACCCCGCGGTCGACCTTGCCGACCGAGCCCAGGTACTGCTTGCCCACGTGCGCGGTCGCCCGGCCGTCCTTGCGGTCCCCGGAAGTCGTCGACCACCAGCACCCCGCCTGCCTGCGGGGCCGTCGCCGCATCCGACATCAGCAGCTCCAGCCGGCGGGCATCGACCCGCTCACAGTCCCAGGTCGACTCGGACAGGAAGAACTGCAGCCGCTGCACCGCGGCATGCCGGGTCCCGGCCACCGGCTCCGCACCGACCAGACACGTCAGCGTCTTGCTGCCGCTCCCGCGGCAACAACAACCCCGTCAGATACTCGCGAAAACCGCGCCGCCGGGTCGGCGTCTCGGAAAGATCGTCGAAGCAGGAGGCGTACGCCTCCAACGGACCCGGAGCAGCAGGGCACGGCAACCGCTTCGTCACCTCGATCCCCCAACCGAGTCGACACCTCCCTGTGCGGCCTGAACCCTCACGAATCCGCCGTCAACGAATAACCGCCAGGGAGGCGGTCGCAGAACCAACCGGTCGCCCCGGGCGGCAGCCGCAGTTGGGGCTGCGTTGACTTCCTCCCCCTCCTGAAGGGAGGGGGATTCCTACGGCTCGCGCCGCAGGGGTTTCTGCTTCGCCGCCGACTGCCCGCCCGGAGTGCTCCGTTGAGGTCTTGCATCCGCTCCACAGACGGACGCCGTCAGCCCGACGACCAGAATGTTCTTCGCCGCGTTCACGTCCCGGTCGTGCACCGCCCCGCACCCGCACACCCACTCCCGGACACCCAGCGGCATGGTGTTCTGCACGGCGCCGCAAACAGAGCACAGTAGGGCATCGGCCCGTCGAGGCGGACAGGCGTACCCGTCCCGAAGGAAGCGATGCGGGTCCGACCCGCCCTGGCGGCTGCTCTCGAACCCCCGCACACGGACAGTGACGGTCATCGCGGCCTCCTCGGCCTTCACCTGCCAGAAGAGTCCCGTGGTGGCCGTTCCATGTCTCTGTCGACCCCCGAAGGTCAGCACGCGATCAAGGCACCGGCATAGAACTGAAGCCGAGGGCGGGGGCGAAAGGTTCGCTGCGGCCGGCTGCAACGTGCTCGGTCTCAAGCCTCGTCACGGGAGTGAACGGGCGGATCGAGCATCTCTGGTACGTGCACAATTGGCTATCGGCCAGTTGATGGCAAACCTCCAGTAAAAGCCAGCCAGTTCCGGTCACGTGGCGACGTGTGGCTTTATGACGATGTAACACCCTTTGCTTCAGCGATAGAGCAAAGAATTTACCTTTCCGTAACCGCTGCGCGTCCCGGCAGCTCTGTTCCCATGATCACCTATGGGTGAAGGCGCAACAGTCCAGGAGGCGTTGATGGATGTGATACGGCAGTCGGCCCAGGCCGGTCGGGTGGTGGTGTGGGAGGAGTCCGCTCGCGACGGTGCCCAGGCCAAGACCCTCATGACTCCGGAGTTCCGGGTGCAGCTGGCTCGTGAGACGGGCCGCGTCTTCGGCGCGGACGGGCCGCGGCACGTGGTGTTCGCCGCCGGTTTCCCCGCGGTATGTGACGAGGAGTTCGAGGCGGTACGCCGCGTTGCGGCCGAGGCCGAGGAACAGGTCAGTGTGGCCGCCGTGTGCCGGGGCGCGTCCAAGGACGTGGAACAGGCCATGGCCTCGGTGCGGGGCACCCGCGACGCGCGGGTGATGGTGGTGGTCCCTGCGTCCGAGGCGATGGCGCAGGTGATGGTCCACAAGACGGCCGAGCAGGCGCTCCAGGGAGGAGTGGACCTGGTCAAGCTGGCCCGCGACCTGGATGACACGGTGGCGGTGGACATCTGCTTCGCGGATGCCTCCCGTGCCGACGCCGCTCTCATGAGTCACTACGCGCAGGCCGTGACGGACGCCGGCGCGGGACTGGTGATCCTGGCCGACACGGTCGGCGCACAACTGCCCGACGCCTGCCGCGACATGTTCGCCGCGGTACGGGCAGGGACCGGCGAGGACGTGGTGCTCGCCACCCATTTGCACAACGATCTCGGGCTCGGGCTGGCCAACACGCTGCAGGCCCTGGCCGCCGGGGCGCGGGTGGTGTCCAGTTCGTGGCTGGGCATCGCGGAGCGGGCCGGCCTGGTCGCCACCGAGCAGTTGCTGTTCCTCCTCGCCCGCCACGCCCAGGAATTCCTGGGTGCTGATGCGGCGCCCTGGTGGACCGCTCCCGACCTGACGCAGCTGCCCAGAATCGCGCACATGGTGGCTCAGGAGACCGGAGTCCCGCTGAGTGTGACCACTCCGATCGTCGGCTCGGGAGTGGGCACGATCTCCACCGGCACGCCGTTCGTCCACCCGCAGCTCTTCCAGCCCTACGACCCGACCGAACTGCTGGGCGTCGAGCCGAAGGTCCTGCTGACGCAGTTGGCCAGTGCCCGCGTCATCACCGCCGTCGCCACCCGTCTGGGCCACCGGCTCGACAAGGAACAGACCCGCGCGGCGATGCACTGGGTCAAGACCCGCGCCTTCCGCACCGGCAGGGCCGTCGTCGACGAGGCCGCCTTCGCCGACTACCTCGACGGCCTCACCCACACCTCCCGGATCAGCGCATGAGCGAAACTCCGAAGGACCGCGCGGACCGCGCGCCGGTGTCGCTCGTACAGGCCGGACGGGCCCTGCGCGACGGAACGGCCGTGGTGGTGCCCAACGCGGCACCGCTCACCCACGTCGTCACCGCCCCCCGGGCCCGCAGCGTCAACGAGGCCAAGGGCCGTCCCGTTGACCAGCCGGTCGCCCTGTGGGCCCACCATCCCGACACACTGCGCGCTCTGGAGCACATCTGGAAACTGGGAACCGAGCAGAGCGCGAAAGCTCGATGGCTGCTGCAGGAACGTTTCACCGTACTGGTGCCGGTGCAGGACGGCACCGATACACCTGACTGGGCGAGCCCTGCGATCAAGGACGGCTGGATGCTGATGTTCGGCGCCCGCTGGCAGCCCTTGCGGCCCCTGCTGGACGAGCACCCTGTGCTGTACGTCAGCAGCGCCAACCGCACCGGGCACCCGCCCGCCGCCACCACCGCCGACGCCCTGGCCATGTTCCCCGCCACCGTCCCCGTCCTGGCCCTGCCGGAACCGGAGGAGCCGGACGCGGCAACGGCCGGGATGGAACGGCGGGCCACGACCACCGTCCGTCTGCACCCCGACGGCCGCATGGAGCTCCACCGGCACGGCGCCCAGGACCAGCACTACGCCACCCCTGCCCACTACCTGCAACAGCTGCAAGCGCGGTACACGCAGGCAGCTCCGCATCATGCCACCGGCCGGGCACCGTCGGCCGCGTCATCCGTCCCGTCCCGGAGTACGGCCGAGCTTCCTGAAGGATGACATGCGGGAGATGTCTCCTCAGCTCATGGGCTGATTGCTCCGAGGGAGCACGATGTTCGGTGAGCCGTTGCAGGTCAGGCGCTGTTTCCCGGACCTTCTGACAGGGGGGTGTCGGGTCCAGGCCGGTTGCATGGGCCGCGGAGACCTGACGAATGCGGAGTGGGAGCGGCTGGAGCCGTTCCTGCCGCGAGGCGGTACGCGTGGGGGCCGGTGGAGTGATCATCGGCGGGTCGTCAACGGCGTGCTGTACCGGGTGCGGACGGGGGTGCAGTGGCGGGATCTGCCGGAGCGGTCCGGGCCGTGGGAGACCGTCTACCAGCGCCATCGCCGCTGGTCGGCGGACGGAACGTGGCAGATGCCGCTGCCGAAGGTGCAGGCCGCCGAGGACGCCGCGGGCCGGATCGACGGGGACGTGCCGGTGGACTCCACCGCGGTGCGCGCACACCAGCACGCCACCGGTGCGCGGAAAGCGCCGCCCGCCGCGGTTCCTCAAAGGGGGGCCGGCCGGGGAACGAACCAGGCCGAGCCGGTCCGGCGGCCACTGGCCGTCCGGCTGGCGGAGGTGGCCGGATCGGCGCGTGCCCGGGGCGCTCCCGCGGCGGCTTCACCACCACAATCCATCCCGCCGCCGACGGACGCCGCCGGCCACTCACCCTCGTCCCGCCCCCCGGACACTACGGTGACGGCCCCCGGCTCGAGCGCGTACTGACCCAGGTCCGCGTGCCCCGCGCCAAAGTGGGCAGACCCCGCACCCGACCGGACCATATCCTGGCCGACAAGGCCTACACGTCCAGCAGAAACCGCCGCCACCTGCGACGACGCGGCATCTCCCACACCATCCCCGAACGACGCGACCAGCGCAGACACCGGCTGAACCGAGGCTTTCGAGGCGGCCGGTCCCCCGGCTTCGACAGCGGACGCCACAAGAAACGCAACACCGTCGAACGCGCCATCAACCGCCTGAAAGCCTTCCGCGCCCTCGCCCCGCGCTACGAGAAACGCGCCTGCATCCACCTCGGCACCGTCACCCTCACCGCCCCCACGATCTGGCTCCGAACTTGATCCGAGAAACAGCACCCAATCCTGACAACCCCTCGGATGCCCCTGCTGCCCGGCCTGGGGAGTGAGGTGGAGGACGGACCGGGGGCAGCGGGCGCCCTCGGGGTTCGGGGCGCGAGAGGGCTCTTCTGGCTGTCGGCGAAGCCTCCGCGCGCGGTGGGGGCGGGCGCCGTGGGGCCGTCTGGGCGGCCGTGAGGGCACTTCCCGGGCCTACACGGATTGCTTCGGGCTGTCTCTTCCGCCAGCACGGCTCAGAGTCCTGATCTCAACTGTGCCGGTGCGGGCCCGGTCCCGCTGCGTCAACCGGATGTCCACTTCCTCGGGATAGACCGCCACGTATCCCTGAGTAGTGTTCAGACCGAGATGGCCGGGCACCTGTACGCCGACACCGGGCGCCCATGATGCCGACCAGCTCTACAAGAAGTGAGCCAGAGCCCGCTTCCACCTGCAGAGCCATCCGGCGAGACGCGGCGCCGCTCGGTGAGGCGAGGACGTCGCCCCTCGACGCTTGGGGAGGCTGGTTCGACCTATCGAACGCCGGCTCCACTGTTGCTGCCCGGAGCGACGGCCTCTGCGACAGCTTCCTTCGGGCCCTCGTCATCCGGGCCGGCTCCCTTCTCGTCATCCAGGACCTTCGGAACCCAGCGCAGGGTGAGGAGGCCGAGGACGAGGTGGAGGAGGCTGGCGGTGACGGCGACGACCCGAAGGCCGGTGACGAAGGCGTCCTTCGCCTGGTCGATCACCGCAGGGGCGAGACCGGGAAGGCCGAGCGTTTCACCGAAGGTACCGGCGAGGCCAGGACCCTGCAGGCGGAAGACGAGGACGGACAGCGAGCCGAGGAGCGCGATACCGAGAGCGTTGCCGATCTCGTTGCTGGTCTCGGCGATCGCGGCAGCGGAGCCGGCCCGCTCGGAGGGCACCGCGGCGACGGCGGTCTCGGCGACGAGGCTGAACGAGATGCCGTAGCCGACACCGGCGAGAACCGTGGCCGCGATGTACCAGCCCGCCCCGCCGGAGGATGCGATGGGCAGCAACAGGAGCAGACCGGCGGCGATGAAGGTATGACAGGTGACGAGCGCCGATCGCTTGCCGATGCGCGCGACCAACGTAGGCGTCACGATGCACGTGACGGTGAGAAGCAGGGCCCCGGGGATGGAAAGGAGCGCGGCGCGCAGGACGGAGATCCCCAGAACGGACTGGAGATAGACCCCCGACAGGTAGGCGGTCGCCGACCACGCAGCGAGCGGCAGAAGCCCGGTAATGATCGCGATGGTGAAGACCCGGTCCCGGAACAGGCCGAAGTCGAGCAGCGGATGCTCAAGCGTGAGCTGTCGCCGGATGAACCACGCCAGGACGACCGCGCCGACAAGCCCCACGATCACGAGGGGCGCCGAGAACCCCTCCGCGGCCATGTGCTTGATGGCGTAGATGGTCATCAGGAGGCCGACCACGGACTGCACGACGCTCAGGGCGTTGATACGGCCCGTCCGCGAGGCCTTCACCTCGCGAAGCAGGAACGGGGCCAGAGCCAGGAACAACACGAGAACCGGAAGGTTGACCAGGAAGACCGAACCCCACCAGAAGTAGCTCAGCAGCTGCCCACCGACAGCCGGGCCGATCGCGAACCCGGCGGCGAAGGCGGCTGCGAAGACACCGATCGCCTGCGCCCGCTGCCGCGGGTCGACGAACAGTTCGCTGAGCACCGCAAGCGCCGAGGGCAGCAGCGTCGCTCCGGCCAGGCCCATGAGCCCCCGGAAGGTGATGAGCATTTCCGGGCTTGTCGCGAACGCCGCTCCCAGCGAGCCAAGACCGAACAGCGTCACACCGATCATCAGCAGCTTCAGCCGGCCGTACCGGTCACCGATGGTGCCGAAGGTGATGAGCAGGGAGCCCACGACGAATCCGTAGATGTCCAGCGTCCACAGCGCCTGGTCGGCGGTCGGCGAGAGGGCTTCCGTGACCTTCGGCATGGCCAGGAACAGCACCGAGCCGTCCATCGCGACCAACAGCACCGGGCCGAGGATCACCACCAGGCCCAGCCAGGCCCGCAGACCGGGCTTGTGGATATCAGCAGTCTCATTCATGCGCACGAGCGTGAGGCTCCCCCGGACGGGCAACCAGCCCCACGCCATGGGTACACCCCACAGGGATACCCTGGCCTGGTCGTGCCTGTCCTATAGTCGAAGCCATGGAAGTGGAGAGCCTCGGGACGTTCCTCAAGACCCGCCGCGCTCGGGTCACACCGGCTCACATCGGACTCCGCACCTTCAGCACCGCCCGCCGCGTGCCCGGTCTCCGACGCGAGGAGCTGGCCCAACTCGCCGGGGTGAGTGTCGGCTACTACACCCGGTTGGAGCAGGACCAGGCCGGAACCGCCTCCCCACAGGTCCTCAACGCGCTTGCCCGCATTCTCAGGCTTGATCCTGCGGAGACCACCCACCTGCACAACCTCGCGCTTCGGCGGGCGGCAGCACCGCGCATGGTCCGTCATCAGCGGGAACGGCTGCATCCGCGGGTACTCGCGCTTCTGGCGTCACTGGGCCAGGTCACGCCGGCCATCGTCCTCGGCCGGCGGGGTGACGTACTGGCGTGGAACCGCACCGGACACGCCCTCGTCGCGGAACACGTCGACTTCAACGTGCCACAGGACTCCGTGCAAAGGCCTTCCATCCCACGGATGTTCTTCCTCGACTCCCACACCCGTGCCCTGCACGAGAACTGGGACGAACTCGCCCGCATCCATGTTGCCTTCCTGCGGTTCACCGCAGGCCGGTATCCGAACGATCGCCGCTTGGCCGAACTCATAGGTGAACTCGTCATGCGCAGCGATGACTTCGCCAAACTGTGGGCCACCGGCGATGTCGCCGAATGCACTGTGGGCACCATGCATCTGCAACACCCGACCGTCGGCAGGGTCAACGTCGACTACCAGGTGTGGCTCCAACCCGACAGCCCCGACCACCGGTTGGAGATCTACACCGCCAACGACGACTCCTCCGCCGACGCGCTGCGCCTGCTGTCAAGCCAGGCCGCTGGTCAGCACTTCCCTGAGGCCGCCTCCCCCACAGCAGCACCCTGACGGCCTCGCCCCGGAGCGCCCCTGGAGTATCACATGATGGGCGCCACGCGTTTTTCGCCTCAATGGCAGTGTGAGCAGTGCCAGGGTCTCGCTGGTGGCATCCTGGTAGGACCGGCGGGATTGGCTCACTCTTTCGCTGTCCTGCATGCGCGCGGTGGCTCGCCGCCGATGTGCCGCCCCGTCGGCCCGCTGCCCTCCTCGACGTGGCTCGATAGGAATCTGCCGCATGGTTCGATTGGGGCGTGCCCGTGTGGAGGGTCTGCCCGTGCAGCCTTGCGTGGAGGTGCCCGATGACGGTTGTCGGCGTGGATGGTCACAAGCGAATCCACACTCTGGTCGCGGTCGATGAACTGGGCCGCTACCGGGACGGACTCACAGTCGCGGCCACGACGAAGGGACACGGCCGGGCACTGTTGTGGATGAGCCGGTTCGGCCCGCAGACCCTGGTCGCGGTCGAGTACTGCCGTCGTCTGACCCGGCGCTTCGAGGCCGACCTGCTGACGGCCGGCCACCAAGTGGTGCGTGCACACCCGACTCAAGGCCGGTGCCCGCAGCTCAGCACGCGAGCGCGGCAAGTCCGATCCCCTCGACGCCCAGACGGTGGCCCAGGCAGCGCTGCGCGAACCGGACCTGCCCCGGGCCGCCCTGGAAGGCCCGGCGCGTGAAGTGAAACTGCTGTCGGACCACCGCTCTCAACTGGTGCAGCAGCGCACCAAGACGGCCAACCGGCTGCTGTGGTTCCTGCACGAACTCGACCCGGAACTTGGGATGCCGGCCCGTGGGACGAAGCGGATCCGGGTCTTTGATGCCATCGAGCTCGCGCTGTCCGAACACACTGGAACGGTCGCCGACATCGCCGGCGACCTCCTTGCCGACTGCTGCAGCCTGCCCCGGCACATCGACGATCTGCAGAAACGGCTACGGACCCTGGTGCGCCGGCCGGCTCCTGGCCTGCTGGACATTCCCGGTTGCGGAGTGCTCAGCGCCGCCACGGTCATCGCAGAGACCGCCGGAGCCTCACGCTTCACCTCCAAGGCCGCCTACGCCCGCTTCAACGGCACCGCACCCATCCCGGTCTGGTCGTCGAACGAGGTGAAAGTCCGGCTCAACCGCGGTGGTAACCGTCGCATCGCTCACGCACTGCACATGATCGCCATCACTCAGATCGGCCGCGGCTACGCAGGCGCCGGCTACTACGCCGAACGGATCGCCAGGGGCAAGACGTCCAATGAACCGCACCGGGTTCGGTAGAGACCTCAGATTGTGGTTTTGACCTGGGGTTTTGTGAGTTCTGTGTAGTAGTTGGTCTCGTACTCGACGAGTGGGACGTGGCCTGTCTCACCGTGGAGTCGCCGGTGGCAGTACCAGTCGATCCGTTCGGCGGTGGCCAGCTCGACCTGGGAGAGGGTCTTCCAGGGCCGCCGCTGCTTGATCAACTCCGTCTGGAACAGGCCGATCATGCTCTCCATCAGGACGTTGTCGTACGCATCTCCGACAGAGCCGATCGAGGCCGCGACGCCGGCCGCGTCCAGGTGTTCGGCCAGCTTGAAACTGGTGTACTGGGCGAGTTCAACCGGTCGACGCAACATCGGGTTGTCAAGTGAGCGTAGCTGCTCAAAGACTTCGGCGGGGGTTTTCCAGCCGAGGATCTTGCGGGGCCGATTGTTGAGCGCGTACGCGACGGCTTCGAGGTCTTCGACGGACCACCGGGACGGATCCGTTCCTTTCGTGCCTCTGTGTTTGTCAAGCTGGTTGGGGTGTTGGCGTAGGCTCGGGTTCGGCGGGTCCGGGAAGTGACTTGTCCGAAGAGTCGGCCGTCGGGGTTGGGCCGGCCGCGCTGGATGCTGTAGTCGCCCCCGGTTGTCCTCCTGAGCCCGTCGTCCGGGTGCGTCGGCGTTCGTCGCCGATCACCGTGCGCCGGACGTGATCAGCGAGGCGGCGCTTCAGGCAGCGTTGTGCTTCCCGGGACGTCTTTCCTTCTGCGGGTTTGGCCTGGTAGTAGGTGTGGCCCCGAGTGTCCGGCATGCGGATCTGCGTGATGGCGACGGTGTGAAGTGCCGCGTTGAGCTGGCGGTCACCGCGCCTGGACAGTCGGTGGCGAACGCGGTCGGCGCTGGCGATCTCGATGGGAACGGTGCCGGCGTACTGGGCGAAGGCGCCGGCGGTCGGGAAGCCGGTGGGGTTTTTGGTCCGGCCCAGGAGCCGGGCGGCGGTCACGGCTCCGATGCCCGGAGTGTCGGTCAGACGGCTTTCGGACTCTGTGACCAGCGCTGCCATGGCTTTGGCGTTGTCCTTCAGCTTCGCATCCCAGGTCCGGATCTCGGCGATCAGATCAGCGGCAAGGGCGCAGCGGGTGAACTCGGCCGAACCCACGGGGACCACCGTGTCCAGCAGCTGTTCCGCTGTGGCCGCGGACAGATCCCGCGGCGCGCCGCCGGGCAGAAGTGCCCGCAGCAGCGCGTGGAGCTGGTTCACCGCGCGGACCCTGGCTTGCGCAAGATCGCTGCGCCGTTCGTCCAGCAGCGCCAGTGCATCCGTTGAACTCTCGGGCTGCACCGGCCTTGCATCGCCTTGGAGTGCGGCAACGCATGCCGCCGCGGCGGCGTCGATACGGTCGTTCTTGCGGCCTGCGCCGCGCGAAAGCTGGCGGACGCGGGCGGTGGCGCCCGGTGCGACGTCAACGACCTGTTCTCCCCGGGCCAACAGCCACGAAGTCAGATGGTGTCCCAGGCCCCTGGCGTTCTCGACGGCCCAACGCCGCTCGGGCCACTGGCAGGCCCGGTCCAGCATGCGCTGGTACTCCTGGAGCGTCACGTCGACGCGGATCGATGCCAGATCACGGTTGGTCTCGGGATCGACGGCCGTGGCTGTGTGGGTCGACTTGTGCGGATCGATGCCGATCAGCATCATCGGCGGTCCCCTCCCTCTCGGTGTCGGGTCAGTGGTATCCGCAGCTGACATCCCGACTTCGAGAAACGTGGGGTGGCCGATGCTCATGCCTTTGTTGAGTCAAGCTGCGAACGGACACCGGGCAGGCCGACACACCCAAAGAGAGCCGGCCCCGGCGGGCGGCAGGAAGTACTCGAGCCAGCCTGCCCGGCGTCCTGCGGCACGTTACGGGCGGCCAACCCGACCACGAACACCGCTGCCCCATACAAGTCGGGAAGTACTGTCTCAGCAGCCCGCTGGTGTTCTCGTCCGTCTGTCGCTGCCAGGGCGAGTGCGGGTCGGCGAAGGACACCCGTGTTCCGCTTGCCACGGCGAACTGGGCGTGGCCGGAGAGCTCCTTCCCGCGGTCCCAGGTGAGGGTCTTGCGTAGTTGCTCGGGCAACTTGGTCATCGGCTGCGTCAGTGCCGCGTTCATCGCGACCGCGCCGTATCCGCCGAGCGACGGCCCGTTCTTCCCATACGGTTCCTCCCCCTCAGCCGTCCAGCCGTGGCAGATGGGCCAGGAGCGTGGACCTGCTGCTGCGCTCGACGAGCGCGCCGATCGCGGACCTGCCCGTCCCAATGATCGGGTCGCCCTCCCCATGGCCGGGGACAGCGCGGTCGTCGGCCTCGGCGGGGCGTCCGATGAGAACGACGTCAGCGGTGACGTGGCCCTGCGGCTTGTTCCGGGACCGCGCCCTTGGTTCCCGCAGCGCACGCCCCGTGCGCAGACACGTGACCAGCTCGCGCTTGAGCGCGCCCCGGCCCTCGATGAACAGCGACTGGCAGATCGCCTCATGGCTGATGCGCATGGACTCATCATCAGGGAAATCGACCCGCAGCCGGCGTGCGGTCTGCTCCGGACTCCATGCCCTCGGCCACCGCCTGTCCTGGCGACGGGGCTTGTTCAAGCCCTCCACGGCGGCGTCGCAGGACCTGCAACGATCGGGCCGTCGGGTCGGCGCACGTCACCAGCGAGTCGGTCCTGCACGTACGCACGCAGACGGACGCAGAAGTGGAAGCGCGAACTGGACTACGCGCTGCGCAAGAGCCTCTGGGCGTTCCAGGAGAACCGGATCGCCGTCCGCTTCCAGTACGAGTGGCACGACGCGGAAGGCCAGTGGTGGCGCAGTTACGGCAACGAACTGTGGGAGTTCGACGAGCACGGCCTCATGCGGCGCCGGGAAGCGAGCATCAACGACGTCGCCGTCCCTGAAGCCGATCGGCGTGTCCGCGGCCCCCGTCCCAGGGACGAGTACGGAGTCGACATGCCGCTCCGGTAGCACACCACGCCACCCCAGGACGGTGGGCCCGGACAGCGCGACCGTCCGAGCCCACCGCTCTCGGGCAGTTGACGGGGAACGCCGCGCTGAACGCCGACGCGCCTCTGTCCGCCGAGGGGCGACGTGGCCTCGTCGAACGCTGCCGAACCCGGCCGATCGCCCATGTCGCGGCGGAGAGGGGGGATCTCCCGCCGAGCATGTGCGCCGAAGTGGGTCGACCGCTACCGCCGGTACGGGGAAATCGGCCTCCTCGACCGATCCCCGCCCCCGCGCCGCCACCCCGGGCGCCCCGGTCGCGAGGATCGGCGAACTCCGGCGCAGCCACAAGTGGTCAGTGATCCGGACCGTGTTCGAGCCTCTGGGCCGGGGCACCGGGCAGACCCCTCGAGGTCCGGAACACCCACTACAACTACTACCACCGGCACCGTACTTCCACCGACAGCCGGCCCCGGGCGGCTCAACTGCTGGACGGCGTCGCCAACGCCCGGATCTCGTACACCTAGGTGGCCCGACCCGAATCGTCGGTCAGGGCCGCCGCGGTCATGTCGAGGTGCCGGGCCAGCATTTCGGCCGCGGTGTCGGCGTCGCGGGCCGGCGCCGCCACCTCGAGGCGGCGGTGTTCGCCGACGGCGTCCCGGTCGGGTCGGCGCCGCGCAGACCAGCGGCGGGCCAGCTCGCCGGCGGTCCACAGCCGGTCGAAGGTCTGCAGCAGGACCGGGTTGCCGCACCCCTCCAGCAGGGTGCGGTGGAAGACGCGGTGGGCCTCGGACCACGCGCCGCTGTAGTGCTCGCCCTCCTCGGGCACGTAGGCCGGGGTGCGGGCCAGGCGGTGGTGGGCGGCGCGTACGCGGGCCTCCCAGTCGACGTCTCCGCGCTCGACGGACATGCGCAGCACGACCGGTTCGATCGTGCGGCGGGCCTCGGCGGTCTCCTGCCAGCGCTGGTCGGAGAAGGCCGGGACGGCGAAGCCGCGGTTGGGCAGCCGGTCGGCCAGGCCCTCGCCGACCAGCCGCACGAGCGCCTCGCGCACGACGGCCAGGCTCACGCCCTGCGCCTTGGCGAGGTCCTGCGGTCTGAGGGCGTCGCCGGGGCCGTGGTCCCCGCGCATGATCGCGTCCCGCAGGTGTGCGTGGACCTGCTCGGAGAGCATGGAACAGCGCAAGGCGGGGGAGGACCGTATGGAGACCAGGCACCTGGCCCGGATCCAGTTCGCCGAGAGTGGCCCGGCTGTCGAGGGCGAGTGGACAGTGCCCGCCACTGCGCAGGCCCGATACGCGGAACGGGTGGGCCTGTACGGCGCCGACCCGGCCGTGGTGATCCGGCTCGTCGAGGAGAGCGACGGCCGCCGCCGCGTGCGCCGAACATGGGCCGCCCGGGGCGAGCAGACAGCTCTGGGTGAAGCGGTGTCGTAGATCACCCGGCGCCGCCGTCACATTCGGCCGCGCCGCCCCCATAACCACTGAGGCAGCCGCTGCGGGGGTTGCGCGTCCAACCACCCAGCGCGACGGCGCCCTCCATTCAGAAGAAACCGCAGGTCGAACAGGGGTTGCGTCGCTTGCCCCCGCCCGCCGTATCGTCACCGCAGCTTGTTGAAGCCCCGCCCGTCCGGCGGGGCTTCGCCGCTTCCTGCACACGATCCACCACGTCCCCACGAGAAGAGGACCCGTCATGAACCTCGCCCCGATCCACCCCGCTCGGGAGCAGCCGGTCGAGCCCGCCGAGCTGAAGTCGCCCGCTCCCTTCTTCGAGCTGTGCTTCGCCGAGCTGGGCATCACCCTGCAGCGGCCGCTCTACCGGCTGTTCAGCGCCGTGGCGACGATCGCCGTGCTCGTCTCGTTGTGGTGGATTCGATGACCGTGCCCGTCGCGTCGCCCGCACGGGACAGACGCCGTCGGTCATGAGCGGCCAGGAGACGCGGTCGGATCCGGTCATGCTCCGGCCGCTTCTCCTCGCCCGGGGGCTGGCTGCTTGTTCACCCTGTTGGCCGCGTATGGAGCCGCACGGCGCGGAGAGACGCAAGGGAGCACGGTGCGGTTCTCTCGGCTCGTGCGCGCGTGGTGGTGACGCGCCGTGGCCGGTTCCCTCCGAGGGGCCGGCCACGGCACCGCAGGACGGGGCTGTCCGGCACGGGGCAGGTATCCGGCAGGGGACGGCAAGCCTCGGCCGGACGCCTGCCGCGCGCCGGGCGGACCGCACAGAACGAGGTGTGGGTGGCGGTGCGGGGTGTGCTGTGGGGGATGATCACCAAATCGGGTGGCATATGCAGGCTTCCGTGTTTCTTCCTGTGGTGTTGGCCCCATGCTGTGAGGGACCACCAAGCAAGATCACGGAGGGATTCGGCGCATGACCACTGCGGCGCGGGACATCATCACCATCAAGCTCGAGCGTTCCTTCGACACGATGGACGCCAACCGCGACGGCTACCTGGACTGGTCGGACTACCAGGCACTCGCCGACCGCTACATCCAGGCCTACCGCCTCGACAAAAACGACCGCAAGGCCCGGTCCCTGCAGACCTTCACTCAGATCTACTGGCTGGAACTGCTGCGGCACGCGGGCGTGGACAGCGACCGGCTCACCAAGGACCAGTTCGTTGTGGCCAACCGCCTCGCGGTTGTCGACACCAGCCGCCTGAACGTCACCGAGGGCGGCGGCCACGCCATCTTCGACGTCCTGGACACCAACGACGACAACGAGATCAGCGCCGACGAGTTCGCCCGCTTCCTGCGCGACGTGCTGCGCAGTGACGCGGTCGACGCGATGGACATGTTCACCAAGCTGGACATCGACGGGGACGGCGCGATCTCGCGTTACGAGTTCATCCGCGCGGTACGCGAGCACTACCTCTCCAACGACCCCGACGCCCCGGGCAGCCTGTTCTTCGGCCGCGTCTGAATCTACCCGCCCCGGTCTCGGCCAGTGCCCGGTCGGGAATTGGCCGAGACCGGGGCGGCACCAGGCTGGAAAACGGCGGAACCTGCGACGGATGCCGTCTGGATGAGTACCACCGAAAGAGCAAGCACACGCCTGCTGAGGAAGGCGCCTGCCCTGGCTGCAACGTTCCGTGCGGCAGGCCCGTGCAGACCCTCGGGGTGCGCGGGAAGTGCCGGGTAAAGGCGGAGCAGGACCGCGCAAAGCGCGACGCGGACTGGGCAGCACAGGTAGCGGCCGTGGCCGCACTGGGCGACGGAGAGCGGGCGGAAGCGGCCGCGATGCTCGACGCACAAGCGTCCACCGCCCCCGTTCTAACTGCCCAGGCACCCGAAAGAGCCGCTGAGCGCCCCTCTCGCCGACGATCGCCGTTCCGGCGGAGTACCCGCCGGTTGATCAGTGCGGCGCTCAGCGGCCCGTACAGGCGATCAAGGAAGGAGATCCCCGCATGGGCATCACCGGAGACGGCCTGGAGCGGGCCGTGCACCAGGCGTTCACCCGTCCCATCCCGAGATCGGGCGGTGCGCAGATGCGCTACCTGGTCAAGCAGCTCAAGGGCACCCGCGCCGCGGCCGCCGCGCTGGGCATCTCCCGGCGCACCGTCGAGCGCTACGTGAAAGACCAGATCAAGCGGCCGCGCGCGGACCTTGCCCAGCGCCTTCAGGAGGCGGTGCGCGCCCGTTGGCAGCCGCGGGTGCGGGCGGCCGCCCGGCGCCGCGCGTCGACCACGGGCGGCATCGTGATCCACACCCGGGCCCGGCGCGGCTTCACCGCCGCACCTGGCTCCAGCAACGACGCCCGGGTGCGCGACCTCACCGTCGCGCTGCCCGCGGACTACGCGGCCCGCTTCCTCGACGTCCAGGCCGCCGGCGGCAGCGAGCAGCAGCTGCGCGAGATCGCCGCGGAGGGCTTGGGCGAGCTGTACTTCCGCCACCGCCAGCCTGCCTGCGCGTACTCGCGACGACTCGAGTGCCGGAACTGATCAGAGCTCCACAGCGCCGGTCTTCCCGTTACGGACGTCTTTCGCGTCAGCCGGAAGCGTGCTCGGGCGCAGAGAGCGGCTGGCTGAGATTTCGGTACGAGACCGGCCGCGGGGAGGCAGGAGGTCGATCCGGACCTTCAACCCGACCACTACAAGAGCCAGAGCCAGGGTCAGAGTGTTGGTCATAGCGATGGCGATGTCGCGTTTCAGGAGTCCGTAGATCATCCAGAGGGTGACACCGGTGCCGAAGACCGCGAGGTAGAGCCAGGAGAAGTCCGCCGTCGAGCGTGTGCGCCACGACTTGAGCAACTGCGGCAGCCAGCAGCACGTGGTCAGGGTGCCCGCGACGAGTCCTAGAACGATCATATTGTCCCTTCTGGGGCGCGCAGCGCCTATTGCGGTCGGACGGGAACTTCGTCCTTTGCGAGATGCCCGGCCACGATATCGGGATGGTTGTATATACAGTCAAGGGGCGTTCCAGCTCCCGCATCCAGCTGGAACTCGCCGTCGGCCAGGCGTCATCTCGTCCGGCCGGCACGGGGTGCCGACGACCGTAGGCCATGGTGCGGTGGCGCAGGAACGCCTATTGGTCGGCGGAGCAGGCGACTACTGGTCACCATCTGAACTAGTTGTATAGACTGGTTGCGTGACCAATCATGCTCACCCTGATTTCGCGCCCCGCTATTACACGATCGAGCAGGCTCTGAGGGCCCGGATCGCCGATCTCCAGCCGCACGATGCCCTGCCCTCCGAGTCCGAGCTCGCGAAGGAGTTCGGGGTCAGCCGCATGACGGCGCGTGCAGCGGTCGTGCGGCTGGTCGCCGACGGCCTCGTCTACCGTGAGCCCGGCCGGGGCACTTTCGTGGCCACGCCGCCCACCCGAAGGCGCGCCGACAGTCTGGTCAGGTTCAGCCAGGAGATGCGGGCGCAAGGCAGGCGCCCCTCCTCCAGGATCGTCAGCAGCCAGACGCGGGCGGCCAGGCAGATCGAGCTCGCCCGGCTCAGGCTCGAACCGGGGGACCAGGTCGTGGCCATCACGCGGGTGCGGCTGGCCGACGCCGTTCCCATCGCCCTGGAGCGCTCCGCCTTCCCCACCACCGCAGCGGGGCTGCTGGACTGCGACCTGGCCAACGAGTCGCTCCATGAGGCGCTGGCCGACCTGGGATTCGTGCCCACCATCGGACACGCCTCGCTGTCCGCCGGCAACGCCGGCGATCTGGAAGCCGAGCTGCTCGAAGTCGAGCCGGGGGTGGCCCTGCTCGTCGAGCAGCGCCTCATCCTCGACCAGAACGGAGACCCGCTCGAGTTCACGGAGTCCAGGTACATCGGCGACCGGTATGCGCTCGATGTGACGTTCGACGTACAGCACGACCAAGGACCGACGCAGCCCTGAAGCAACCGACAAGGGACCAGACCATGCGCGTGACATTCGCCTCCCACGCGGGCTCGGTGCACAAGCCCAACGAAGACTTCCTCGCCGCCGGCCCGCAAGTCGCACTCGTCCTGGACGGACTGACCTCGCCGCCCGAACTCGGATCCGGCTGCATCCACGGAACACCCTGGTTCGTCAGCCAGCTGGGCACGCATCTGCTACGTGAAGCAACATGCCGGCCGGAAGATCCGCTGGCCGACTGCGTGGCCGAGGCCATCACCCGCGTCGCCGACCTCCACCACGACACCTGCGACCTGACCCACCCGGGAACGCCTTCGTGCTCCGTGGCGCTGCTGCGCGAAGGACCCGACACCGTCGACCACCTGTCCCTCTTCGACTCCGTCATCCTGCTCGACGGACCCGGCGGGCTGAAAACTTTCACCGACCTGCGCGCCGACGGCTACGCCCAGCACGAGCACAAGGAGACCACCCGCCACCGCATCGGAACCGCCGCACACCGACAGGCCGTCAGCCAGCTCGTCGCGGCCCAGCGCCCCCACCGCAACGTCCCCGCCGGCTACTGGGTGGCCGCGACGAACCCCGCGGCGGCCTACAACGCCGTGACAGGCGCGGTACCGCGGTCGGAGGTCACCCGCGCGGCCATCCTGAGCGACGGAGCCTCCTGCCTCGTCGAGGACTACGGACTCACCGACTGGGCCGGCTTGCTGGATCTGCTGGAGACGAAGGGACCCGAGGCCGTCATCGCACGCGTCCGGCAAGCAGAAACATCCGATCCGAGCGGAGAACGCTGGCCCCGCTACAAGGCCAGCGACGACTCAACCGCCATCCTCTGCCTGCTCGACAGCTCCGTACCAGCCAGCCAATAGCTCCGTACCAGCCAGCCGATGAACCGCGTCCGCGGTGACCACGACCAGCACCAGGTCCTCATTACGCGGAGGGCCGCGTCCCTGACCGGCACTGATCATGTGCAGCAAAGATTGGGACGCGGCTTACGAACAGCGCAGGGTCAGGAAACTGCCTCTTCACCAGTCGACCTCTGAGGGCCCGGTTCGCGTAGCGCGGCCGGGCCCGCGCCGTGAGGCGGCGCCTTTCCTGTTTTTCGTGAGGTGAGGCGCCGCCCCGGCCTGTGGGGTGGTGCGATCGCTGTGCAGGCTCATTCGGTGGAGTCGAGGGCGTCCAGGGCGAGCTTCCAGAGTCAGGCGTGGACGTCGCCGTCCTTGACCGCCCACCGGGCCTGTCCGGCCGATCATTCTCGGTTGCCCGGCCAAATCGTTTTGAAAAGGATTAAAAGGTCCAGTGTTGTTGAAGCCGTTGAAGGTCTCCGCAGCAGTTGGTTTGTCGGCACCCAAGCGAATGGCCGTCAGTCCTTGGAGCCGGAGGCGTCTGTGCTGATCGCCGCTCCGGGGCCTCAGCGTGGTCATCAACCAAGAGGTAGGGAATTCGCACGTCAAGGACTCCCACGGCAACGAGCTGAAGGACAGCGCCGGTAATCCGATCAAGGGCGAGGTCGGCCTGGGAGTCCTTCCCGCCGCCTGGCTGAAGGTCGTGGACGGCTGGGCGAAGGACAGTAACCGTGGGTTCGGCATCAGATAATTCCCCACCCTCACGGTCACGTTTCCCAAGGGGATGACGGTCGCGCCGGACGACGTACGGGCCTTCGCCGTCAGCCGTCAGCAGGCTGCTCAAGGGCAGGGCATGCTCATGTAGAGGGCTTGTTCGCCCGATGAGGGTGTGCCGTCGTAGAGCGTCACCGGACTCACCGGCCAACTCGGCGGCGTGGCCGATCAGGGCGCGGCCGACGCCCCGACCTCGATGTGCCGGAGCGATTTCGATGTCCTCGATGGCCAGCCGTCGGTTCCACGAAGCGTAGGAGACAGTGGCGAAGCCTGCCAGAATGCCGTCGGTGCCGACGGCGACGAAGGTGCGGCTGTTCGTTTCCCGCTCGACCGCGGGGGCATCGGAGTCGTCGGTGTTCTCGGCTGGGAAGACCTTGTGGATGGGCGGGTCCACCGGGATTTCCTGGAGGGCGAACCCGTTCTCGGTGACGGCCACCTTGTCCTCGGGCCGGGCAGTGCGGAACTCGTAACCCATGTCGTCAACGGTCGTCATGGCATGAACTTATGACCGGTCCGACCGGCATGGATCGAGTTTGGACGGCTTGCAACCCGGGCTGCCAGGCAGGCCGCGGCGACCAGCTGGCGATGGTCGCCGACGGGGAGAACAATCACTGCTACTTCTGCGGCCTGTGCGCGACCGTCGAGGAAATGGTGGTCCACGCATACCTCCTCAGCCCATCCGACTCCGGCAGTCACGTCGGCGCCTGTTCTCAGTGCGGGGAGTACACCCTCATCCATCACGTTCGCCTGGCCGGCGAATCCGAACCCGTGTCCTTCTGCTTCGGGTGCTCGAGTTGCTTTCCCGCCCGGACCTCGACGACGAAAGCATCTGCAGTACCCCGCCCCGGACCATGAGAGGCCGCCCTCACCGTGGAGCTGACGGCGGACGCAGCCGCGGGCATCACCGGCGACCGTGCCCGCGGCTATGGCCGGCACGCCCCGGCGCTGACCTGCGACAGCATCAGCTGCCGGAGCTGCCCGGCGGCCTGCGGCCCCTACGTGATCCGGGCGCTGTCGACGAGACGTGGCCGAACTCGGGAGCCCGTCCCCTTCCTGGCCCCGGCCGGGAGGGTCCGTATCGTAGGCGAGAAGGTTGCTCACATGTTCGGGGGTTGGGTGCGCATCACAGATCACGCTCGGTGGGATCGGGGCTTCCCGGTGAAGCACCTCCTGGTCCAGGAGGACGAAGACGGCGTGGAACAGCTCTGGGGGAGGTGGGCGGGCGTCGAAGGGTGTTCGTCGACCCGGTCCCGCCGCCACGGGAGATCCTCACCCTCCGCGGATACAGCCCCGACGGTCTCCTGAGCGAGGTCCTGGCCGAGCCCGGCGTCTCGTTTCGGGGGCTGGGCGACGTGTGCGTCGAGGTCTGGGACGACGAGCAGCCCGTGCAGTGGTGGACTCTCGTCGATGCGGTCGTGGTGGCCCATCAGCCCCACCCCGGCGACCCGGCGCGGTACGACATTGTGCTCGGTGCCGGCGTCAGGAACGAGGAGAGCTTCTTCGAGATGCCTGCGACACCACGCTTCGAGCTTTTCGCGGGAACGGCGGTCGCTGCTGCAAGTGCAGGCCGGTGCTCCGCTGTGGACGGCTTGTTCAAGCCGCGAGCGGACGCGGCCCCCGTCCCGATGGAGCTGATCGGCTGCGAGGCTACGGAGCCACTTCTGGTAGGGACTCAGCGACCACGCCGGTGGACACGGGGCTGGGCCGACCTCCTGGTACTGGATCGCCATGGCGCTGTGATGGCCTCGCGCCCCGTGGGCCTGGCCATCACCGGAGCGCGCCCGTCCGTGCTCGGCGATGGGCTGGAAGACATCACCCTCACCGATGGTGGCGCCGATCGACCATCGTCGGCGGCCCGCTCGATCTGGGCGGAGTGGTATCAGGGCCCGCCAACAGCCCCCAACACGTGGGCGCCGTACGACTCGCAGGGCAGGGCCGCTTGGCTCGACCTCACCACCCGTGCCTGGCGGGTGCCCGCGTCACGACCGGACCGCTCCGGCGGCGAGTACCATCTCGACGGCCGGTTCGTCACGGACGTCCCCGGGCTGCACTGCGCGATCGCCGAGGCCTTGCTCGGACCTGGCCGCTACTTCGGCCGGGAGCGGAACGCCTTCGAGGACTGCCTGTGCGGTGGATGCCGAGTGCGGTCCGCGGGTGCCGCGTTCCGGTGGTGCGGTTGGCGTCGGCGGCTTACCGGTCGGGACCCGGCCCTGCGGACCGCTTGAGAGAGCGGGGAAGGCCGGCCGAGGCGTCTGGGACGCTGTTTTCACGCTGGCGCCGTACGGGCATGAACAGCACCCGCAACGTGCCACGGACTCCGCTACGCCGTACAGACGTGCCGCGCATGGACAGCCGGTCCGGTACTTCGCCCTGGGGTGGCCGTGAGGCGGTCTCGCACCGTGACGGGACGGGGGTCTGGCGGACGGGTGCGGGGGCGAGTAGACATAGCTATAGGTCAGTGCGTGGCCGGGTGGTCTCCACCCAGTCCCCGTGCGTGCTTCTTCCGGTTGCGGTCGCTGACACCGACGATGCGGAAAGCGTTCTGACCATGCCTGCCCCTGCCTCTGATCCGCCGAGTGGGGAAGAACCCACTGTTCTT
>NZ_BMVU01000059.1 GCF_014650875.1 Streptomyces minutiscleroticus | reverse complement strand
CGGCATGGCCGAAGACGCCGCCCGCCGGGGAGTCAGCCTCCTCCCGGAGGAGTGAACCGCAGAGCTTCCTTGCCTGAAGTCGGCCAGCGGACTGGACTTCCCTATAAAACTCACGTCATTATGAGCGACGTGAGCCGGACAGGCCGGCTCCCCTCCATGGATGGGACGTTCAGGTCATGGCTGCCCGCTCCGCACCGCGCATCGTCGAGGCTGCAGACATCGCCGCAGACCACGGGCTCAGCCCTGGCCGCATCAGCGCCCTGTACGCCGAGCGGGAGACCAACGGTTTCCCCGAAGCATTGCCCACTGTCCGCGGGCGCGGCCGCGCCCGCCAGTGGGACAAAAGTGCGGTGGACAAGTGGTTCGCAGGGCGCAAGCTGTCTCGCCTGCAGGACCACAAGCCGCCCGCCCAGGACCCGAACGAGCTGCTCAACGCCGCCCAGGCATCCAGGTTCCTCGGCTACAAGAACCCCACGCAGGTCACCACCTACGCGCGAGAACACCCCGGTTACTTCCCCGAGCCGGACGTCGTCGAGGAACTCGGCACTCCTGAGCATCCGTACCGCCGGCAGCTGTGGCGCGTACAGACTCTCCTGGACTGGATGGCCACCCGGCCGGGGCGCGGCAAGCGCAGCGGAGCCCAGCGCGCAACCCCTTCTCTGCCGGACGTTCCCGTCGACGGAGACCCTGACGAGTTGCTCGGAGCCTCGCAGGCTGCCGCCCTGCTCGGTTTCAAGAGCATCAACACATTCAGCAGCAGCCTCTCCCAGGGAAACCTCCCACTCCTCAAGACCGTAGACGCGCTGACGGAGAAGGGGGGACGTCGCCGATGGACCCGCCGGCGCGTCCTCGAGCAGAAAGCAGCACGCGAAGCCAAATAACACCCGGCGGTGGGCACTACTCCACCCCACAGACGCGGCATCCGGTTATGGGTTGTTGATCCCGTGCGGACCGGATACCGCAGCGATGGCCGGCATGGCGTGGCTCGCCACCACGCCCCGCAGCAGCACGCGCTGTTGCGGACCGGCCATCGCCTGCTTCCCGCCGCAAATGACAGAATCACTCTCTTAGCAAGGCGTCGCGGACCGGATTGCCGTGCGCTTCGTCGGAAGCGGCAATCTCTTCGGACTGGTCGACCAGCCACTCATCGCCCTGTTTGACCAGGCGCAGGGCCTTCTTCGTGGTGGTGGTGCTGTCGGGCCAAGTAACGGTGTACTCAACGCCTACGCCGGTACCGGCCGGATGCTCACCAATCGCCGGCACTGCGACCTGCTGCCCCGTCTTGACGGGGCCGGTGTTGGCCCGGTCCGGGCCACTCTCGGACGGCGTCGACTTCGGCGGGACAATCGAGCCGTCTGCCCTCCGTAGGGGCGGGTCCGTGCTCTCGCTCGGCGACGGAGTGGCCGACGGAGTCGTATCCGTGTGGTCCTCGACGCATGCACTAATCGTGCCGTGGCGGTATCTCTCGGTCCGCATCTGGCATACCCGCTGCCATTGCTGGGCGTTGACAGCCTCTTGGTATGTACGAGCGAAGGCCGCCGCAGACACTCCGGCTTTCGGCAATGCGCTGATGTCCTGCGAGCGGTTCGTGCCCTCCTCGCTCGACGAGCATCCCGCAATGGCTAAGACTGCGGCTCCTCCAGCCATCGCCGTAACGACGCGCCTCATCCCATCCCCCTCGTTGTCACAGTCGGTAATGATTGCCTAACGGACCTTGATCCTATTCATCAGGTGCGGTGTCGCACCTCCCGCCCTGCGACCGAGGAAAGCGACCACAATTTCAGTGCTGCCCGAGCGGTGTCAGAAGACCTTCGCCCGGCCACAGCGGGCGGCCGGCTTCCTTGTGCAGCAGGTGGCTGCCGATCCCGGCGAGAACCTCGGCCCGCTCGGCGGGGCCGAACGCCCGGTACTGTCCGGCGGTGCGGTCGTAGGCGCGGACCTGGCTGTAGGGGCCGGTGCACAGCAGCGCCCGGGCGATCGAGGGCAGGCCGAGGCTCAGGGCGTCGCAGCGGCCGGTGCGGATCAGGCGGACCAGGTCGGTGATGACGGTTTCCCAGTCGCCGACCTCGGGCCAGTCGGCGTCGCCGCCCAGTTCGTGGGTGAGGGTGGCCAGCGGGACGATCTCGCCCGGGCGGCGGCCGGGGGCCAGGCGGTCGTGGATGCGGGCGCCGTCGGGCTGGCGGATGTCGGGGGGAGCAGGGAAGCGGCCGCGACCACGGAGGTGTTGATCTCCTGGGCGGTACCGGCCGGGTAGTACGGCTCGTGCGCGAACAGCAGGTAGAGGTTGCCGTGTGGCCGTGCAGGGTTCTGGTTCTGCGGCATGTGACTGCGTCCTTCCAGCGGCCGGGGCATCACGGGACGGGTGCGTTCCATGGCTGGCAGTCCACCGCGCGCCTGCGACCAGACCGCAGACCACCAGCCCCGACCACCGGTCACGATCGGACAACACTGCCGCCCCGGCCGCCGTGGTCGCCCTTGCGCAGTCCTCCCGTACGCACCGGCCGCCCGCATGGTGCGCACTGCGCAAACCCGAGTGCGCAGGGGCCACGGGCCCATTGCGCAATGAGCCGGCGCGAGTGCGCACCGGCCGCCACGCATGCGCAGTGGACTGCGCACTGCCCCAGGAGCGGCTGCGCACTCGCGTGTGGTCCGGTGGGTGCGCACTGCTGTATCGGTTGGACGAGCAGCACGCGGTGTCCGGTGCGCAACGGCCCGCGGCGGCCCGCTCGGTGCGCAGTGAGCCGTTGCCAAGCCGGCGGACCGTGGTCTGGCCCATGGTCTGGTCTGGGGTCGGCCAGACCACGGGGCAGACCACGGCTTTGTGTCCGCATCGTGATCGTGGTCTGGGCTTGGTGGTACGTGGTCTGGTCTGGGCGGGCGGGTTTTCTCAGGTCGAACGCAAAACCTCTTCCGACCTGGGAGTTTGCCCATGCCTCCTGCCCCGCGGGACCCCAACGAGCCGCCGGGTGCGGTGATGGCGGCCGGGGTGCGGCTGCAGCGGATGCGGCGCCGGGTGGGCTGGGCCCGCCTGGCGGTGTGGACCGCGATCGCGGCCGGCCCCGTCGCCCTGGCCCTCACCGCCCTGGCCGCCCCGGCCACCGTCCAGGCGAGCACCCCGGCCAAGGCGACCGAAGTGCGCACCGCGCCCGCGGCCGCCGACCCGGCCGGCTATGCGCAACTGTTCGCCAGCGCCTGGCTGCGCAGCAGCGCGGACGCCGAGGACAGTGCGCAGTCGCGGCTTGCGCAGTCACTTGCCCCCGACGTCCCGCTGCCCGATACGGCGCCGGGTGCGCACTCGGATGTGGAATCGGTGGTCGCGGTGCGCAGTGCGCAACGCGAGGGCCGGGCGTGGTCGGTGACGGTGGCTGCGCAGTACGCCGACGGCCGCCTGCGCTACTTCGCCGTGCCCGTGCCCGTGGCCGCCGACGCCGCCGGCGCCTCCTTCACTGTCACCGGCACTCCCGGTGTGGTGGCCGGCCCCGGCCGGGCCCAGGCTCCCGCCTCTCCCTACACGGTGAACGTTCCCTCCGACGGTGATCTGACGTCGACGGTCGAGCAGTTCCTCACCGCCTATCTCGCCGGTGACGGCGCAGTGGACCGCTACCTCGCCCCGGGCGTGCAGCTGCCCGCCGTCAGGCCCGCCCCGTTCCAGCAGGTCGCGGTGGGCCAGGTCCTGGCCGCTGAGGAGGTCGCGGCCGTCGCGCAGGTGCCCGCCGGCGGCACGACGGTGCGCGTGCTGGTCCAGGTCGAGGCGCGAGATGAGGCGGGGCGGTGGCCGCTGGGCTACGAGCTCACGCTCACCGCCCGCTCCGGCCGGTGGGAGATCTCCGCTCTCGCCTTCGACAACGCTGAGGACAAGGGGGGCCGGTCGTGAACACGGTGCACTCGCTGCTGCTCGCCGGGCAGCTGGACGACCTGGGCGATTCGTGGATCACGATGTTCCAGGACTGGGCGACCAAGGGTCTGCAGGCCGGGCTGATCGTCCTCGTCGTCGTCATCATGATCCAGAAGTTCAGCCTCAAGGCCGGCATCGGCGCGCTGCTGCTGATGGTGATCGCGCTCGGGCTGTACGGCTCCCGCGAGGAGCTGGCGGACATGTTCCAGGACGAGGTGAAGAACCCCTCCAAGTCCGCCCCCGCCCTGCCCGGCGCCGTTCAGCACGCCAGTCCGGCGGCCAGTGAGGACGCCGCCGGTGCGGGAGGCGTGTCGTGAGCGCGGCGGCGCCAGCGCGGGTGAGCCGCTTCTACACCGCGGCCCGGCGGCATCCGTGGGTGCTGGGCAAGGTCGCCGACTGGCGTATCCCGCTCGGTCCCTACAGTCCCGCGCAGATCGCGCTGGCCGTCGTGGGTGGCTTCGTGCTGGTCAAGACAATTCCGGTGTGGTCGTGGATGGGGCCGGTGCCGGTGGTGGCCTGGCTGCTGGCGATCTGGGCGGTGCGCCGCCCGAAGATCGCGGGCCGGGCCCCGCTGCAGGCCGCACTCGGCTGGACGCTGCTCCTGTGGCAGCCCCACGGTGGCCGGATCGGCGGGCGGGCCGCCCGCGACCGGGCCGCGCGCCCACTGGCCGGCGGCTTCGTCCTCGAGGAGCTGGCCGCTGCCACGGCCACCACGCCCGCCGCTTCTCGGCTCGCCGGCCGGAGCTCGTGCCGTGCGGCCAGGCCTCGCCGGTCCGCTTCCCGCTGGATGCGGCAGGCGCGCTCCCCGCAGACGCAGCCTGTGGCGGGTGCGCGGCCGGTGTCGGGTGTGCAGCAGTTGCTCGCGCGTGCTGCTCAGAAGGAGGGGGGTGTGTGATGAGGGTGCCGATCCGTCACATCGCCGGGCATCTGGTGTGGTCCACGCACGGCAGCGTCTGGGCGCTGTACCGCCTGCATCCGGGGCCGGATGAGCGCGGCCGCCGGGAGGAGACCGTCCAGGGCACCTACGTACCGGCCGCCGTGCGCGATGAGCAGCTGGCCCGGGTCACGCATCTGGTCCGCTCCCTGTCCGGGGCGCCGCGGCTGTTCGGGCTGTGCGCGCAGACCGATCCCGGGGAGGTCGCGCTGCACATGATCGAAGGCATCGAGCCGGCCGACCAGGCATCGGGCGGGGGCGTGCATCCGTGGGTGGAGAACGTCGAGGCGACGCTGGATCTGCTGGACGGGCAGGAGATGCACCGCCGGACGCTGTGGCTGGCCGTGCCTCTGCAGCGGGAGGGCGGCGGGCAGGTGGGGGCGTCGCTGTCCTCGATGTGGGCGGAGATGGCTCCGGCCCTAGGGATGCGGCCGGCGCCGGTGGCGCGACGGGAGGTGAACGCCTACCGGGAGCAGGCCACGCGGGTGGAGGCGGCTCTGGTCGGCGGGATCGCCTTTCGTCCGGCTCGGCCCGCGGAGGTCGTGTGGATCGTCCAGCACGCTCTGCACCGTGGCATGGACGAGCCGCTGCTGGCCGAGGCCGAGACCAGCGGCCTGTACGGGGGGCGGGTGCAGGGCGGGGTGCTGCGCTCCCCCAGCTACGCCGACCTCGGGCAGGTGCGGCTGCAGGAGGGCGGTGTCGACGCCGAGCTCGACGACGTCGACGAGCTGCAGGGCGCCGAGCAGCTTGCGCGGTCGGGGCGTAAGTCCTGGTGGCGGCTGAAGACGTCCTCGCCGCTGGGGCGGCGCTGGCTGCAGGTGGAGTCCGAGGCCGGCACCGGCTACCAGGCGCATCTGGCGCTGACCGAGTGCCCGCCGGTGATCAGCGCGGAGGCGGCCGATCTGTTCGCGCAGCTGGAGACGCTGGACTTTCCCGTCGACTACATCGTCGATCTGACGCTGGTGCCGGCGGAGAAGGCCCGCGAGCAGGTGCGGCGCAAGAAGAACGAGCTGGTGGACCAGGCCGACCAGTACGACGCCCGCCCCACCGGCATGCCCGCCTCGCTCGGTGAGGCCGCCCGGGACCTGGGCGAGCTGGACGCGCGGCTGTCGCGGACGTCGGTCGAGGTCGAGGTGCAGTCGGTGACCGTGCTGACGGTGTGGGGGCCGTCCGCGGCGATCTGCGATGCGCGGGCGAGGGCGCTGGCCGCGCTGCTGTCCGGCGCCGACTACCGCGCCGTGCGCCCGGCCGGCCTGCAGGAGTCCCTCTTCACCCTGGGGTTGCCGGGGGCGGTGCGGCCGGGGGTGGTGCGGGAGTTCACCCAGCACCAGGTCTCCGAGGACTGGGCGCTGGGCGGCGCCTTCACCCTCGGGGAGGTCGGCGATCCCTCGGGGATGTTTCTGGGGATCGATCTGGACTGCGGCACCACCCGCCCGGTGATGATCAACGTGGCGGATGCGCCCAAGCAGGACGCTAGCGCGTCCATGGGCATCGTCGGCGACCTGGGCGCGGGCAAGAGCGTCCTGCAGAAGCTGGTCACCGAGGCGGTGTGGGCGCGCGGCGGTAGGGCGATCTGCATCGACCGCACCCCGGTGCGCGAATGGGCCGCCTTCGCCCGCAGCGCCGCCCAGGACCGCTGCCAGATCATCGACGCCGCCCAGGCAGAGGTGTCCATCGACCCGCTGCGCATGTTCGGCGGCGCCGCGGGACGCCACTACGCGCTGTCCTACCTCACCCTGCAGCTGGGCATCGGGCCGATGTCCACCAACGGCGAGGTCCTGCACCACGCCGTCGAACAGGCCGCCGCCGGCCCGGAACCCTCGATGCGGCGGGTGCTGGACGTGCTGCAGGAAATGGCCACGGGCGAGGCGGGGAAGCGGCAGGACGCGGCCGCCACCCTGGCCGGGCTGATCCGGGTGGTGGCGAGCAATCCGCTCGCGGCGATGGTGTTCGACCCGGCGCTGCCGCCGGTCCAGCTCGATGCGTCCGGCGCCTCGGACCTGATCGTGGTCACCACCACCGGGCTCACGCTCCCGCCCAAGGCCGCCTTCGACAAGCCCGAGGTGCTGCACCAGCAGCCGCTGGAGGCCCTGATCGGGCGGGCCGTGCTGTATCTGATCGCGGCCATCGCCCGGCAGAGCGCGTTCGAGGACCCCGAGCGGTTCTGCGCGGTGGTGCTGGACGAGCTGTACTGGCTGACCGGCTCCGCCGAGGGCACCGCCCTGGTCCACGAGATCCTCCACGACGGCCGCAAGCACGGCGCCGGCCTGCTGGCCGGCTCCCACGACGCCGAGGAACTCGGACCCGACCGCGGTCTGATGGCCTACCGGGCACTGGCCCGCACCACCAACCACGAGCGCGCCCGGCGCGGCCTGGAATTCATCGGACTCAACCCCGAGGACCCCGAGCTGCTGCGGATGGTGACCACCGGGCTGTCCCCGGTCGGCCACAAGGGCCGCGAAGGCGAGTTCCTGCTGACCGGACCCCGGCAGAACACCGGCCGCGTCAAGGCGATCATCCCCCGCATCCCCCGCATCACCGCCGCCATCACCACCACCCCGGGCCGCCGCACCGAACACAGCCGCACCCACGACGCGAGCACGTCAGCAAGCACGCCGAATGACGCGCAACCGAAGGAACGCCTCGCATGACCTCTTCCACCGTCTCCCACCACCGGCGCCGTGCCGCGGCCGCCGCGATAAGCGCCCTGCTCCTGTTCACCGCCGCCGTGGTGCTGCTCCTGGTCGCCGGAACGGGTCTGCAGGAGAACTGGCTGCCTCACGCCGGGCAGGCCTTCGCCGCCGACACCACCGCTGTCTCTGCGTCCGCTTCCCACTCCGTGGACGGGGATCCGTGCGATCTGGTCCTGGGGCCCGCGCAGCGGTACTGCCTGCGCGAGGCCGGCGCCGCCACGGCCGGTGCGGGGGCAGCGGGCGCGGGCGCGGCGTGGCAGGTGCTTGTGCCCTCTGCCGGCCTGGCGGTCCTGCTGCTGTGGCGGTGGCGAGACGCGGTGCGGAACAGGAGGCGCTGATGCGGCGCCCAGACCGCAGCCTGCTGCGTACGGCCGGCCTCACCACGCTGCTGGCGATGGTGTTCGTGGTGGTCAACAGCCAGGTCGTGTACGCGGCGAGCAGCAGCAGTGAGACCGGCGATCTGCTCGCCCCGCTGAACATCACCTCTTCTGAAGGGGTGGCGATCAACGGCTACGAGTTGAACGCCCAGGGCGGCTCGATCGTCAGCTTCAAGACGCAGGCTCTGGCCTTTGCGCTGTCGGGGCTGTTCACCCTGATCCGGCTGCTGGTGGGGCTGGCCGGGTGGGCGATCGAGCTCGCGTTCCGCTTCCCGCTGCTGAAGATCCTTCTCAAGCCCGCGCAGACGGTCTCCGACGCCTACACCGAGGTCGTCGTCGACGCGCTCGGGCTCAAGGGGCTGTTGCTGGCCTGGGCGTTCGTGTTCGCCGGTTTCATGCTCGTGCGCGGCCGTGTCGGTCGCGGTCTGGGCGAGATGTTCTTGACTCTGCTCATCGCGGCGTTCGCCGCCTCGGCGTTCGTGCGCCCCGACTACCTGCTCGCCTCCGACGGGCCGCTGGGCCAGACCCAGCAGGTGGCGGCCGAGGTCGCTAAGGAGACGGTCAACTCCTACGACTGGGGCGGGAAGCTGGCCAGCAAGCAGCCGTGCGACGGCATGGCCGGCCGCGCCGAGACCAAGTGCGAGCAGTTGGAGGAGGAGCGGCCGGCCAGTGCAGCTCAGGTCGCGCGGCCGCTGCAGGACTCCCTCACCAACGCGCTGGTGGTCAAGCCGTTCATGCTGTTGCAGTACGGGCGCATCCTCGACCCGGCCAAGGACTCCGACGCCCAGGCGTATGCCGTCCATCTGAAGTGGGTCACCGGTGGCTACGCGCCGGAGCGGATCAAGGAGAAGGCCAAGGACACCTGCCGCCTGATCATCGGTCCGGTCAAGGAGGAGTGCGAGCGCCGCGCCGCCGCCCGCGACAGCCAGGACAGCAAGTTGCCCTCGCTCACGCCGGGCGGGGAGCTGCTGGATGCGGCCAGCCCGGTCGTCAGCGACGAGGACCAGTCCTTTGCCGCGTTCCTGGCCGATCTGAAGAAGGCCGGCGACGTCGGCAAGGCGTGTGCCACCTACGCCGAGAAGCCCACCTGGTGGCGGGTGGGCGGGGCGGCCCTGCTGCTGGTGGCGGCGCTGTTCATCTGCGGCATGCTGCTCTCCAGCGCAATCGTGCTGCTGGGCACCCAGGGCGTGTGCGCGGCCGCGGCCGCCGCGGGCGGCGTCGCTTTGATCGCGGGCATGCTGCCCGGGCCGCCGCGCCAGACGGTGTGGAAGTGGCTGTCGCTGTGGGGCATCGCCATGCTGGCCATGGTCGCCGTCTGCGCGTTCGTGTCCTTCTTCGGCATCGCCGTCGACGCCACCATCACGGACGGCCCCGATCTGATGGTGGAGCGCATCCTGTTGCTGGACGTGCTGGCCATCGCGGGCGCGGCCGGGCACCGCCGCCTGCTCACCGGCATCTCCACCTTCGGCCGGCGCATGGCCATGCGGATGCGCTACGCCAAGGTGGGCGGCACTCACATGCCCGGCGATACTCCCGAGCTGGGGGCCGCGCTCGCCATGACTTCTGCCACCGCCTCCGGTGGCTACGGCGGCAGCCTGCGCACCTTCACCGGCGCCGGCGGCGGCCGCTACGGCGTGCTCGGTACCCGCCACCGGCTGATGGGGGCCCTGTCCTCGCTGGTCGACGGGGCGGGCATGCCGGTGGACACCGGCCGGATACTTTCCGACGCCACCGCCGAAGCCGGGCGTGGTCTCGCACCCCTTACCGGTGCGGCCGCCGTCGCGGGGCTGGGGGCGCGGCTGGGCGTCAAGGGCGCGTACGGGCTGTTGATCGGCCGGCGGCCCAGTCCGGAGCAGTTGGCCACGTGGCAAAAGCCGACCGGTGTCGATGGTGAGGCCGGCGGTGGAGACGGCGAAGGTTCTGCGGGCAGTGGTTCGGGCGGGGGCGGTCCGCTGCGGCCGCGCGGGCCGGCGGACCGGTACCGCAACGAGGACGGCGAGATCGTCGACCGCGACACCGGGCAGGTGCTGCACGACCTGAACAAGGACCCCGCCCTGCTGTCCACCCGCGCCCACAACCATCTGGTGCGGCTGCGCGGCTACCGCATCCTGCACCGCGGCGGCCGCCTCGCCTACGGGGCCACCCTCGGCCTGCCCGCCAGCGCACGCCAAGCCAGACAGGCCCGCTCGCGCTACACCCAGGACGCCCGCCAGCAGGTGCGGGTGTGGCGCAACACCGTGCGCGAGGACGCCCGCGGCTGGAGCCAGGCCGGTCAGCATCTGTCCCGGGTGGTGCGGGAGAACAACGACGACCGCAGCGGTCCAGGGCCCTTCACCGGCCGCCTGCCCACCACGCCCCGTACCGGCGCGACGTCCTGGGCGCGGCCGCCGGCCGCCGGTACCGGTACGGCCGGTGCCGGCAGCACACGCCCGCCCGCCCCTGCTCCCCGGCCCGCACCCGCTCCTGCTCCTCGGCCGCCCTCGCCGCGCCCGCCCGCTCCCACACGCCGGCCGTCCACTCCCCGGCCGCTTGCCGCCCGGCCGCCGGAGGACTCCGACAACGGCACGTCAGCGGAGTCCTTCGAGTCGCGCCGGGTGACGCACGACCCTATGGAGCTGCGGCGGCGGGTCATCGAGAGGTTGGGCGGCGGTGATCCCGAGACCCGCCAGCGCCTGCTGGACGAGCTGCGCGAGGGACGCAGGCGCGAACCGCGCGCTGCGCAGGACAGCGAGGGCGGTGAGGAGCCGTGAGCCGAATCCGCCGCCGCGGCCGGACGGCCAAGTGGGGCTGTGGCGTAATGGTGCTGCTGTTCGCCGCCGTGTGCTGCGCCGCCCCCGTCACCAGCGCGATCAGCGCGGCCGTCGCCCAGCAGCTGGCCGCGCAGAACGACGGGATCGCCGAGGGCGGCAGCGCGGCCGACATCCCGCCGCAGATGCTCGCCGCCTACAAGAACGCGGTCACCAAGGTCGGCCGGCACGTGCCCCAATGCCGGGGCATGCGCTGGCCGATCCTGGCCGGCATCGCCAAGGTGGAGTCTGATCACGCCGCCGGCCGCTCCGTCACCGATGCCGGTGACATCCGTCCCAGGATCTACGGCGTGCTCCTCAACGGCTCCGGCGCCGGCGGCAACACCACCGTCTTCTCCGACACCGACGGCGGGCGCTGGGACGGCACCGCCCGCGGCGAGCGCGCCATCGGCCCGTTCCAGTTCCTGCCCTCCACCTGGGAGGACGTCGGCAAGGACGGCAATGGAGACAAGCGAGCTGATCCGCACAACGCAGACGATGCCGCGCTGGGTGCCGCCGTCTACCTGTGCGGCAACGGCCGCGACCTGGCCAAGGACGCTCAGCTGAAGGCCGCCATCCTGCAGTACAACCACTCCGGCGAGTACCTGGCCAATGTGCGCGGCTGGATCGACCAGTACACCGCGGCCGCCAAGGGCACCGACCTGGCCCATGTCACCGGCACCGTCCGCACCGTTCTCGAGGCCGCGCTCTCCCAGCGCGGTGTCCCCTACTCCTGGGGCGGCGGCAACGCCCACGGCAAATCGACCGGCATCTGCTGCTCGCCGGGCGGGCAGCACGGCGAGAGGGTCGTCGGCTTCGACTGTTCAGGGCTCACGGTCTACGCCTACGCCCAGGCCGGCATCCAGCTGCCGCGGCTGGCCGCCGACCAGGCCTCCGTGGGCCGGCGCATCCCCGCCAGCCACGGCACCAAAGCCCTCAAGCCCGGCGACCTGGTCTTCTACGCCTACGCCCCCGGACTGGACGCCACGATCTACCACGTCGGCATCTACGCCGGCGGCGGCCAGATGATCAACGCACCCCGCCCCGGCGCAGTCGTACGCCTGGACCCCGTCGACGCCATGTCCGGCTACGCGGGAGGAGCCCGCCTTCTATGACCCCGCCTCCCACGCGTTCACCGCGGCTGCTGCTTTTGACCGCCGTCGTCCTGGCAGCCGTCGGCGCCCTGCTGCTGGCACTGCCCTCCGGCCGGGAAACCTCTTCGTCGGCACCGGCGCCACCGGCGCAGCGTGCAGCCCCGCTGCCTACGCCGTCGAAGACAGGAGTTACCCCACGCCGGTCACCGGTCGGCGTGCCGTCCGAAGCCAGCACGGGCAGTGCACCGGCCCGGCAGGCCACGGCGTCGGCGCTGCCGCCGCACGGCGAGGGCGCGGCAGGCGACCGGGCCATCCAGCAGGCGCTGGAGGAAGCCTGGCCGGCCGACCTGCCCGCGGCCGACGAACGCCAGTTGCTCGAGGCCGGCCGCGCACTGCTGCGCGCGGACGCCACCGGCATCGGACGCGAGCAGTGGCCCGCGCTTTTCACCGACACCGCCCAGGCCGTAGCCCCGGCGTTCGCCACCTCCCGCTTCCGCGTCCAGGCCGCCATCGCCCGTCAGGACGGCGGGCCGGACCGGGCGGTGGTGCACCTGGTGTGGGCCGGAGCCGACCGCGGCGGCACCTACACCGACAACCGCATCACCGATCTCCACTTCACCCGCACCTCCTCGCCGAAGAAAGGAGCCTCCGCGTGGAAGCCGCAACCCCGCACTTGACCGGACTGCCCAGCGCCCTGCCGTACGGGCAGGTCCTCGACCTGCTCGCCGGGATCGTCCACATCGTCGGCTGGCTGCTCACCCACTGGTACGTGCCCGCCCTGACCGTCGTAACCCTGTGGGGAGCGGGCGAGCTGGTGGTGCGGCAGCTGGCGGTGCGGGCCTCGGCCGAGCGGATGGCGCTGGAGCTGATCCCCACCCGGCACTTCGAGCCGGACCTGGAGGAGATCTTCCGCCGCGGCGTGCAGCTGGCCCGGGCCTCCACGAGCATGCCGTGGTGGGCGCCGCGCCGGGCCAAGGCGGTGCAGATCCGGCTGCGCGCGGACGGCTCCAGCCCACTGCGCTACCGCATCGAGGGCCCGGCCGGCGCGCAGCGGCTGCTGTCCATCACCCCGTTCGGCCCGCAGGTGACGGTGAAGAAGGGCCGGCCCATCGTGGACAAGCCGCGCGAGCACGTGGTGCGGGCGGAGTTCATCCTGCGCGGCAATCCCACCGCGTCCCTGCGGGAGGTGCCGCTGGAGCCCGACCCGTTGCAACCGCTGGTCGACGCCGTCTCGGACATGCGGGCGGAGCTGGGGGATCTGGCGGACATACGGCTGTCGATCCAGCGCGCCCCCAAGTGGTCGCTCAGGTCGCGGCGCATGCAGTTGCTCGGTGTGGCGCGGCGCCGGGAGCGCAAAGAGGCGCAGCGGGCGGCCCGCTGGGTGCGCCAGGACGCCACCGGCATCGAGGACTCCCTGCTGTGGCAACTGCAGCAACTGGCCGGCGGCAAGCAGCGCGGGGGTGGAGGCCGTCTGGTCATGCCGCCCACCCCGCGCCGGGTCGATCCGGAGCAGGCGCTCGGCAAGTTGGCCGCCGACGACCACCTGGTGCGGGTGCAGCTGTTGGTGCTGTGCGCCTCCAATGTCGAGGGCCGTGCGCACGCCCGGTTGTCCCAGCTGCAGGCGGCCTTCGACGTGTTCGGCGGCGAGTCGCGGTGGGCGATGCGCGGTCTGCTGGTGGGTCCGTGGCGGTTCGGCGCCGACCGCTGGCCCAGCCGCCGCGGTTTCGAGCGCCGCTGGAAGCTGGGGCACTGCCAGCCGCCGCGCGCCAACTGGATGCGGCTGGACGAGCTGACCGGGCTGCTCAAGCCGCCCACGGTGCACTGCCGGCTGCCGCTGTTGGCCGGGGACCTGCCCACCTTCTCCTTCGAAGACCCGGACCTGCTGCTGCAGGGCATCTATTACGGCCCCGACGGACATGCGCGGCTGGTCGCCACCTACGCCAAGGAGACGCTGTTCGAGGTCGGGGTGGGCAAGGCCGGCGGCGGCAAGACCGAACGCGCGCTGGCGCAGGCCATCGCATGGGCGCACGCCGGTGGCGGCCTGCTGTTCGTCGACCCGCACCGCGACTCCTGGCCCCGCGCCCTGCCGTTCTTGGCCCACGACCACCTCGCCCAGCGCATCGCGCTCATCGACCTCAACGCCAGCGGCCCGAACCCGCAGGTCAGCTCGTGGAATCCGCTGGGCATGCACCAGGGCCAGGTGGCGCACGAGGTCGTCGAAGCCGTCGGTGACGGCTTCGCCTCCGCACTGGGCTGGGACGATGCCAGCGCTCCGCGCGCCCTGACCATCCTCACCGCCGCGGTCACCGTCCTGGTCGCCCTCAATTCGGCCGCCTGCCGGGCCGGCCGGCCGGAAGCCCAGACGACGATCTTCCATGTGCGGGCGCTGCTCACCGAGCAGGACTTCCGCACCGCAGCGCTGGCAGCGGTGGAGGAGCAGCTGGAGGAGGAGACCCGCTCGTGGTGGCACACGGTCTTCCCCACCCTGCTGCCGGAGGCGTTCGCGGTCGTCCTCAACCCGATCGCGCGCCTGGCCTCCAGCCCGGTCACCCGGGCCTTCCTCAGCCGGCCGGTGGGCACCTACAACATCCGCGCCGCGATGGACTCCCGGATGGTGGTGTGGGTGTGCCCGGGCGGCAACGGGCCCACCGACCGGCTGCTGACCGCGCTGCTGGCCCGGGACCTGCTGCGGGCGGGGCGCTCGCGCCGGGACACCCCCGAGGAGCAGCGGGTGCCCTTCCGCGCCTACTTCGACGAGCTGATCACCCTGACCGGGGCGGCACCGGGAACGATCGCGGCGATGTTCGAGGACTTCCGCAAGTACAAGGTCCAGGTGCACGGCATGACCCAGCTGCTGGCCCGGCTGCCGCTGGCGGTGCGCCTGTCGCTGGTGCAGAACGCCTCCACGCTCGCCTCCACCGCCGGCTCGACGGCGGCCATCTCACCTATCACCGCGGAGTGGGGCGATCAGCCCGGCGCGGACGTGGTGGCGGCGCTGGACCGGTTCGAGCACTACATGTCGTTCACCGTCCAAGGCCGCCGCATCGGCCCCGTAAAGATCACCGGCCCGCACTTGGACGCCGTCTTCGCCCACCTGGCCCGCCCCGGGCAAGCAGCCGCTGCGGAGCGGACCGCCCAGGCGCTGGCCAAGGCCCGACCACTGCACCCGCACGCCGACCCGACCGACGACCAGCGCGATGACCAGCCCGATCCGTTGAGCCGCTTTCTCACCGAGGGCGTCTGCGCCACGTCCGCTGCCGGCGGCACGCCGACCGATCACCGCAGAAAGAAGAGGTACCAGTGACCACCCACGTTCGGTCCACCACGTCGCCCGAGATCCAACCGGCCCTCGCTGAGCCACTGTCGCACCAGCTGCTGACCGCGCTCGGCCAGCACCGGATGGCCACCACCACCCAGCTCCACGACCTGCTGCGACCCGCCGCGGCGCGGCAGACCATCTCCGCGCCCTTGAACCGACTGCGCAGGCAGGGTCTGGTCGACTTCACCGTGCTGGCACGTGCGGGCCGTACCCGTGCCTGGTTCCTGACCGGCGAGGGCACCCGCCTGACCCGGGACTTTCCCCCGCTGCGCGGCAGGCCGCCCTACCCGGTCAGCTCGGCCACGGCCGCCTCGCTGAAGACCTCGCACACCCTGACCGTGCTCCGCACCCATCTCGCCTTCGTCACCGACGCCCGCAAGCGCGGTGACGAACACGGCTACCTGGACTGGACCCCAGAGGTCTCCCACCCACTCGCCGACGGCGAACGGATCATCGCGGACGCCGTCCTGCACTACACCCGCGTCGAAGAGGAGCGCACCAAGCTGCGCGCCTTCGTCGAGGTCGACCGCGCCACCATGGGCAGCGAGCGGCTCGCCACGAAGCTGATCGAGTACGCGCGGCTGTGGACCTACGTGCCGCAGTCCGCAGGCCGGCACCGGGCCCGGCAGCAGCCGGCCGGGGCGGGTTTGATCTGGCTGCGCTGGTATCCCGTCTTCCCCCGGGTGCTGTTCGTGTTGACGGGCGCCTCCCGCAAGGTGCTCAACCACCGGATCAGCGACCTGCAGGCCATGGTGGAACAGCACCCGCTGGTCGCGGCGATGGCCCGGCAGGTGCCGCTGGGCGCTGCGGTCCTGGAGGACCTCGAAGTCCACGGCGCGTCCGGCGACGTATGGGCGCCGCTACGCGGCGGTTCCTCACGCTCATGGACACAGCTGTAAGGCTGCAGGGCTTGGTCAAGTTCCGGAGTCGTGCGGCTGGGTCGGGCTGTGACCGGTTGGAGTGCATAGCAGAGCAGGCACGGGCTTCGTGATCATTGGGGTGTCTAAGCTCAACGATCATAAGGTGGCCCGTGCCTGCCGCTGTGTCTTCTCCTGTCCCTGCAGTGCTGGTGAAGCTGAGTCCGCTGGACGGCGGTCGGGTCGCTGACCTGCGCCCCTACCTGGATCTGATGCCCGACCCGCGTGCGCGGCGGGGCGTTGGTACTCGCTGACCGCCATCCTCCTCATATGCGCCTGTGCGGCCGTCTCGGGAGCTAGGAGCGTCGACGAACTCGCCGAACTCGCCGAGTGGGCGGAGCGGGCCTCGGACGCCCTGCTGGCGGCCGTCGGCGTGCGCCGTCATCCGCTCCAGTGGCGCCGGGCTCCCTCACAGACCACGATCGGGCGTGTCCTGCAGGCTGTCGACGGTGACGCCCTGGACCGGGCGGTCGGCGCCTACCTCACCAGCCGGCACGACGCCGCTGGGGCCAGGTCCGGACAGCGTCGCGTGATCGCCGTCGATGGCAAGGCCTTGAGCGATCGGCCCACCTGACCGCCACCCGCCGGCATCTGCTCTGCGCGGTCACCCACCACCGGTCCGTGACCCTCGCCCAGGCGGAGGTGGGAGCGAAGACGAACGAGTATCTGTGACCGGCTTTACCGGACGTTGGCGCAGCCGTGAAAATGGGGAGCGGGGCGGCTGCCCGTCCGATGCCGAGAGTCTGTGGACGAACGAGTCCGTAATGAGTCTGGTGCCGGGGCTGCATCTGAGGGGCTGCGCACTGTTGCCTTGAGCAGGCGGGTTAGATTCTCGTTTCCCCTCGCCGCCCCCGGGCGGCCGTCGTCATCACGACACCGGCAGCGGACGCAAGGAGAACGGTATGCGATCCGAGATGACAGACCTTGAGGTGGAGGTCGAGGACCGGGTTGCAGCGATCGATGTCGCGAAGGCCAGCAGGATGGTGTGTGTACGTGTGCCGCACGAGTCCCGTGCCGGCAGGCGGGTGCAGGAGGTGTGGAACTCCGACGCGACGACGGAGGCGATCTTGGCACTTGGGGATCGTCTGACGGAACTGGGTGTCCGGCGCGTGGTGATGGAGGCTACGGGCGTGTACTGGAAGCCGTTCTTCTTCCTGCTGGAGTCCCATGGCCTGCAGTGCTGGCTGGTGAACGCCCGCGATGTGAAGAACGTTCCCGGACGCCCCAAGACCGATAGGCTCGACGCTGTGTGGCTGGCCAAGCTCGCAGAACGCGGCATGCTGCGTGCTTCCTTCGTGCCCGACCGGCCCCAGCAGCAGCTACGGGACCTCACCCGGCTGCGGACCGCGCTGACCCAGGAACGGACACGGCACAAGCATCGTGTGGAGAAGGTGCTGGAAGACGCACAGATCAAGCTGTCCTCGGTGCTGAGGAACATCTTCGGGCTGTCCGGCAGGCTGATGCTCGAAGCACTCATCCGCGGCGAACGCGATCCGCGGCAGCTCGCGACGCTCGCCCAGGGAAAGGCGAAGGCCAAGCGGGCGGCCCTGGAGACCGCACTCACCGGACAGTTCGACGATCACCACGCCTATCTGCTGTGCATGATGCTGGAGGATCTCGATCGTGAAGTTTCCCCGTGATCCCGGACACGTGATCGTTATGCCGCGAGGATGTGCTGCTGCCGCTGCCTGGTCTCTGCCGGGGTGAGATAGCCGAAAGTCCGATGCTTGCGCAGGCGGCGGCGGTTGTAGAAGGTCTCGATGAAGGAGAAGACCTCGGCTCGGGCAGTGGCCCGGTTGGGCCAGGCGCGGGTGCCGATCTCCTCTTTGAGCAGGGCCCAGAAACTCTCCGCGGCGGCGTTGTCGAAGCACGATCCGGTCCGCCCGCAGCTGCCTCGCAGTCCCAACTCACGTATTCGATAGCGGAATTGGGCCGAGGTGTATTCGCTGCCGCGATCGCTGTGGACCACGCAGCCCGGCTCCAGGCCGCCGCGGCCGTGGGCCATGTTGAGAGCGTCGACGACGAGCTCGGCGCGGTGGTGGTCGGCCATGGCGTAGCCGACGACCTTGCGGGTGGCCAGGTCCAGCCAGCAGGCGAGGTAGAGCCAGCCTTCGGCGGTGGGCAGGTAGGTGATGTCGCCGATCAGCTTGATGCCGGGCCGCTCGGCGTGGAAGTCGCGGCCGATCAGGTCCGGGGCCGGCGTCGCCTTCTTGTCGGGCCGGGTCAGCGAACGCCGTCTGCGCCGGGTGACACCACGGATGTCGCGCTCACGCATCACACGGGCGATGCGCTTGCGGTTCACCCGCCGTCCCAGGCGGCGTAGTTCGGCGTGGATGCGCGGAACACCGTAGGTGTGGCGGGAGGCGATGTGCACCACGGTGATCTCGTGCGCGAGCGCATCGTCGGCGGCTTGCCGGGCACGGCGGGCCGCCTCGCCCTCGCACCATGCGTAGTAGGAGGAGCGGGCGACTTTCAGCACCCGGCACAGCAGGACGATCGGGTACGTCGCCTTCTCCGCATGGATCAACCGGTACAGCTCGCTCACCGGTCGTTCTCCTTCACGAAGAAAGCCGTCGCTTTTTTCAGGATCTCGATCGTCTGCTGCTGTTCGCGGACCTCCTTGCGCAGCCGCTTGAGCTCCTCGCGCTCGGCGCTGGTCAGCTCACCGGACTCGCCCTCGCCCCGGTCGGCCTTGGCCTTGCGGTACCAGCCGCGCAGGGACTCCGAGCTGATCCCGAGTTCCCGGGCGACGGCGGTGACCGTCTTGCCCGAGGAATCGACGAGCGCGATCGCGTCCCGCTTGAACTCCTCGGTGTACCGCTTCGTGTACTTGCTTGCCACCTGGTGCTACTTCCTCTGGAACCTCAAGATCCCAGTCTCCAGGTGTCCACGATCAAGGGGAAGCTTCAGCCATGGGGTATCCCCTGCCTGCAGAGCTTGGGGAAGGATCTCCCCCGGTGATGGGCCCGGGTGCGTTCGTAGTGGTCGAGCGTGATTTCACGTCAGGGCAGGGTGCGGACGCGGTCGAACAGGTCGGGGTGGTTCTTCTTCACGACGGCGATGCAGTGGGCTTCCCGTGAGCGCAGGTAGGTGCCGTGGCCGTGCTGGGTGTGCAGGGCGTTCGCCATGATCACGGCATGGCTGAGGTCGACATCCTCCAGCAGCGGGACGAACGAGAAGATCTCGTTGCTCTTGTCCGCCACCTGACGCTGGGCGAGGACCTCTCCGCTGTACGCCATCGCCGACAGCAGGGAGACCGCCACGGTGGTCCGGGTGCATGCGCCACGGACGGTCTCGCCGTCCACCGCGATCGGCCGCAGCCCGCTTGTCTCACGGGCCGGGGCCGTCCGTGCGGACTAGAAGCCATCCAGTTGATTGTTCGACGTGTCCGTCTCCTCTTGGTAGGCGGCGGCTTGGGTGCTATACAGTTCTGCGTAACGGCCGTGCGCGGCCATCAGCTCGGCGTGAGTGCCCTGTTCGGAGACACGCCCTCCGTCTAGGACCACGATGTGGTCGGCCTTCCGGACGGTGGAGAAGCGGTGGGATACCAGCAGCGTGATCCGGCCCGGATCCGTATTGGCCTGCCGCATGAACACCTCGTACACTTCGTGCTCGGCCAGCGGGTCGAGGGCCGCAGTTGGTTCGTCCAGTACGAGCAGAAGCGGATGCCGACGCATCAAGGCGCGGGCCAAGGCGAGGCGTTGCCACTGGCCTTGCGAGAGCTCCACCCCGCCGTAAAGGGTGCCGAGTTGGGTGTCCAACCCGTCGGGCAGCCGGCCGATGATCGGGGCGGCCCCCGCCTCGCGCACCGCACGGGTCACCTGTTCCGTGTCGTCCATCGCGTCAGGGTCGCCGATTCCCACGGTGTGCCGGACGGGGAGCTGGAAGCGGAAGAAGTCCTGGAAGGCACCGCTGAGGCGGCGGCGCCAGGCTACGGGGTCCAGCTCGGCCAGCGGCATACCGCCCACCTCGATCCTCCCGGTGTTGGGCACGTACATACCGCTGAGCAACTTGACCAGAGTGGTCTTGCCCGCGCCGTTCGCACCGACCAAGGCGGTCGTCGTCCCAGGCTGCAGGTCGAGGTTCACCCCGGACAGGACCTGCTCGTGCGAACCGGGGTAGGTGAAGGCGACATCGCGCATCCGGATACCGTGCTGCCGCAGGTCGGGAACCGCTCGCGTGCCGGTGCCCCGCTGATGGCGGGCATGGGCCAGCAACCACAGGTAGTGGTCGGTGGCGTGACCCGCCTCGGCGATCAGGGAGAAGCCGGAAACCGTGCCGTGGATCTGGAAACGCAGTTGCGTACCCAAGGTGATGACCAGCATGAGATCCCCGAGCGAGGCCGCGCCCCGGGTGACCAGCGACACCGTGAGGATCAGTGCGCCGATGTATCCGGCCGCGTAGCAGACCCATCCGCTGAGCTGCCATCCGAGCGCGCCGAGTCGAGCCTTGAGTACGGCAGTAACAACGCGGATACGGGCGGCGTGAGCGGTCTCGTCCAGGACTGCGCCTGCTCCCGCCAGGTAGATCTCCTTACCCGACTCCGGCGCCAGGAACATACGGTGGATCCGGTCTTCCAGACGCTGGTCCTCGGCTGTGGCGGTGCGAGCGGCGGCGAGATTGCGCTTGGCGCGATCGGCTGCCCACAGGGGGGGCAGCGCGAGCAGCGCCAGTGCTCCGAGGGCCGGGTGGACACCGACCAGGAGCCACAGCGACAGCCCGGCGCTGATCACGGCGATCCCGGTGTCGGTCATCGCCCAGCAGGAGCCGGCCAGTGCGCCGGTGTGACGGCGCAGTAGCTCCAGGCGGTTGAGGAATTCGGGGCGTTCGAGGTGCTCCAGGGTGGGAATGGACGCGGTGGCGGTCAGGATCTCCCGGTTCACCTCCAGGTCGACGCGGTCGGTGAGGTCGTGCTGGTAGTTGTACCGGGTGCGGTTGCCGGCCGCGGCGGTGACGTGGGCGGCAACCCCGATCAGGACGGCGAGGGCCAGGGCGACGAGCAGCTGCCCGTCGGAGCTCTGCGCCGCGTCCACGACCCACCGCTGGCTCAGACCCGTGGCGGCGACCGCTCCCGCCTGGGCGAGGGAGAGGCATACGACCACGCTCACCACAAAGGGGTCGGTGCGCCAGGCCAGCGCGAAGGTGTGGTGCGCGATGCGTAGGGTGGCGGTGCCCTGCCGTCCCGCGCTCTTCGGGCTCTTGCCGTTCATCGTGCGGCTCCCTTGCTCCCGGCGTGCAGGTGGGTGTCGACGAAGCGCGCGGCCTGCAGCCGGAAGAGGCGGGCGTACTCCCCCTCGGCCTCCAGTAATTCGCGGTGCGTGCCCTGTTCGGCGGCCCGTCCGGACTCCAGCAGGACGATCCGATCCGCCTGACGCACCGTGGACAGGCGGTGGGAGATGAGCAGTACGGTCGCCCCCGTGACCTCGGCGACGACCTGGCGGAAGAACCGGGCTTCCGCCTCCACGTCCAGGTGGGCCGTCGGCTCGTCCAGGACCAGCAGGTCCCGACCGTGTTCGACGGCGAAGACAGCGCGCGCGATCGCGACGCGCTGCCACTGGCCGCCGGAGAGGTCGGAGCCACCGGCACGGTCGGCGCTGAGCACGGTGTCGTAACCATCGGGCCGGTTCGCGGCGATCGCGTCGACGCCAGCGCGGCGTGCAGCGGCGTGGATCCCCTTCCTGTCGTGCCGGTGTTCGGGCGCCGAGAGGGCGATGTTGTCGGCGAGAGTGAGTGGATAGCGGTTGAAGTCCTGGAAGACGACCGCGACGCGCTTGCGCCATGCCTCCATCCCCGACGCGTCCAAAGGTCGCCCGTCGACGAACAGGGTGCCGGCGGTGGGGGGATAGAGGCCGGCGAGCAACTTGATCAATGTGGTCTTGCCGACGCCGTTGTGCCCGACCAGCCCTAGCACCTCTCCGGCACGGACAGTCAGGTTCAGACCGTCTACGATCCGGCGTCGGCTGCCGGGATAGGAGAAGACCAATCCCTCGGTGCGCAGTGTCACCGGGTCGCGTTTCCGCGGACCGGCAGAGGGCTCACCGGACTGCTGAGGTGCTGAGGGGTTGCCAGACAGCTCGACCTGGGCCGTGGCGGGTGCGGCGGTCTCGTGGTAGGTGGTGTCGAGTCGATCCAGCGCTTTGACCGCGCCGAGGCCGTACTCGATGTCAAATGCCTCGCGCCCCATGGCGGCGATTTGGAAGACGCCCCACGCGGCCACGATCACGGTCATCAAGTCGCCGACGGGAAGGCTACCGCGCACGGCGGCCAGCCCCGGCAGGAGGAGCGCGGATCCGGCGGCGATCGCTGACAGAAGGGCGATCCAGCCTTGCTGGCGCAGGATACCCCGGCGGGTGGACCAGATCGTTTCCGCCCAGGCCAGCAGTGCCCGGCTGCGCCGCTCGACCACCCACTCGTGCAAGCCGAAGAGACGGATCTCCTTGGCAGCCGGTCTCCCTGACGCAACGTCGCTCCAGTACTCCGCGCGCCGCCGCATCGACTCACGCTCGTCGCGAACCTGCGCCAGATGGACCCACCAGCGCCGCAGCATCGCCCGGTTAATCACGCAGACCACCAGCAGGACGACGGCGAGCCACGGGGAGAAGGTCAGAGCGATGATGGCTGCGGAGCCCAGAGCTCCCAGAAAGCGAAAAGTGAGCCGGAGCTGACCGACCGCCGCGGTTCCTGGAGAGCGGACCCGCCCCTCGCCGACATCCGAGGCACGGGCGGCATCGTCGGCGAAAGCCGGATCCTCCAGGTGCGCCATGCTCGACGGGGCCGTGGCCAGGCGACGTACCCGACGCCGCACTCGTGCGTCCAGGCGTCCGGCGGTGAACTGTTCCAGGGCCACGCCGACCGAACTGAGAATCTCGTCCACGACCAGCAGCACGGATACCGCGACCAGTGGCCACGCCACCGCCGAGGCGGACTGACGCCCGGTGGCGGCCCCTGTCAGTCCGGCCGCGAGCCACCCGGTGGCTACGGCGGTGAGCGCGGGCACCGCCGCGGTCCACAGGTGGACCAAGATCAGAGCGCTACCGGCGCGACGGTCGGTGGCGCACATCCGCACAAGGTTGAGACGGTCAGCCATCAGGGACCTGCCCAGAGATACCCACGAAGTGAGCACACGAAATTTCACCACCTGACCCCCTTGATGGTCACGATATGAGTTATTGCCTTTGGCGCCAATGCGGCGGCACCGCTCAGACATGACGAGCCATGACCAGTCCGGACCGGATCCACTTTCCCGCAGCACCGAAACGAAAAACTCCGCAGCAGTCAGGCCAAATTCTTCGCTGACAGCAGTTCAACAATGGACCCAACGCTCTCAAAATGCTCGAATGCCATCTCGTCGTCCTCGAAGACCACCCCGAAACGGTCCTCCAGACGCAGGGTGAGTTCCACGCTGGCCAGCGAATCAAGGCCGAGAGAGCTCAGCAGGACACCTTCCTCCACCTCAGACGCTTGAGGAACGATCTCGCGAACGACCTCTCGAACCGCGTCTGCGATATCTGCCTGCTCCACGATCCCCTCCTTTTCGATTCCCTTGACATTTTCGAAAATCGGCCCGGTTCTCGAGCAGGCCGCAAGAGCGGCCACTACAAGCGGAATGCTAAACAGCCACCTCATATCCGCAACGAGGCGGCCCAATAGCCAGGGATGCTACACGGAAGAACCTTCACAGCCTGCGTCGTCACGGTCTTTTGCGAATAACAGCAAATCGTGGGACAGCCGGCTCGCCGAAGGACATGGTGAGTACGGACCGGGAGATGGAGCTGCCGGCCGACGACCGAATGACCGAGAGAAGGGTGAGGTCCATGGCTGTGAACTTCGGAAGGGTGACGCGATGACCGTCCCGCTGCCTCCGGAGGCCTCGGCGACGCACCCCGCTCCGCAGGGGCACAGCAACCTGGTCGGTCTCCTGGAGTTCGCGGCGCGGACCTACGCCTCACGGACCGCGGTCCGCACCACCGGCGAGGAATCGCTCACTTGGTCCGAACTCGATCTGGCCGGACGGCGGCTCGCCGGAAAGCTGGCGGCCGCCGGGGTCGGGCGGGGCGACCGGGTGCTAGTGTCCCTCGCCCCCGGTCCACGCTTTGCCACTGTGCTCTCCGCGGTCCTGCGGCTCGGAGCGGTCCTCGTCCCGACCAGGCACCAAGCACCCGCCTACGAGCTGGAGTGGCAGATCCGGGACGCCGATCCCATCCTCGTCGTCGCGGACGGACGGACAGCCGACACGGTCGAGCAGGCCGGCATCGCCGTCATGCGGCTCGCCGACCTGAGCGGCGAGGATGTTCCCGCGAGGCCCGAGGAGCGGATCGACGGTTCGGACACCGCTTTCCTGCTCTACACCTCAGGCAGCACCGGCCGCCCGAAGGGGATCGTGTGCCCTCATGCCGCGGTCCTGTTCGCCGTGCGAGCCATCGCCGAGCGGGTGGGTTACCGCCCGGGCGATATCGTCTGGAACCGGCTTCCGATCTCCTTCGACTACGGCCTCTACCAGTTACTTCTCTGCGCCCTCGCCGGCGCCGAACTCGTCGTGCCAACGAGTGAGTTGTCCGCCCGGGAGCTGGCCGAGATGCGGGCTGCCCGGGCCACGGTCGTCCCCGTGGTTCCCGCACTGGCCCAGACCCTGGCGCGGCTGGCCCGGCGCGACCGCAGGCCGACCGAGGTCCGGCTGTTCACCAACACGGGCGCGGCGCTGCCCCCGGCGCACTCCGCGCAGCTGCGCACGGCGTTCCCCGGGGCCAGCGTCGTGCTGATGTACGGCATGAGCGAGTGCAAGCGCATCACGGTGGCGCCGCCGGACGAGGACCTTGTTCATCCCGGCAGCGTCGGGCGTCCGCTGCCTGGCACACGGCTGTTCATCGTGGACTCGGCAGGGGTGCCTCTCCCCCCGGGCGAGACCGGCGAGATCGTTTCGGCAGGGCCGCATGTCATGGCGGGCTACTGGCGCGCGCCGACCGAGACCGCCCGAAGGTTCCGGCTCGCACCGGACGGCCTGGGCATGGCGGTGTTCACCGGTGACCGAGGGAGGCTCGATGAAGCGGGCCGGTTGTACTTCGTGGGACGTGACGACGACATCTTCAAGTACCGCGGGTGGCGGATGAGCAGAACAGAACTCGAGGTCGTCCTTGCGGACATCCCCGGCGTCGATGCCGCCGCGGCCTTGCCTCCCGGCCCCGACGACCGCCTGTGCGTGTGGGCGGAGACATCGCTTTCACCGGGTCAGGTGCTCGACGGGATCAGGGCGCGCCTGGGCCCGGAGCGAACGCCGGACCTCTGCGTCGTGCTCGACAGGCTCCCCCTGACCGCGCACGGGAAAGTCGACGCAGCAGCACTTCATCGGCTTGCGAGGACGCAGTCATGACCGGGCTTTCCGTGGAATCGGGAATCAACGCGTCGGCCAGGCATCGTCTGGAAGCGATTGCACAGAGCGTCGGAACTCCCGCGTATGTCTACGATCTCGCTGTCCTGCGCTCGTCCTTCGCCGCCGTCCGGGACGACCTGCCGGCCGGCTCGGAGCTGTTCTACTCGCTCAAGGCCAATCCGCATCCCAGAGTCGTGGCGGAACTGATTGCCGCGGGCGCGCGGGCAGAGGTCAGTTCGACCGGCGAGCTGGCCGTGGCGCTGGCGGCCGGCTGCCCAGCACACCACGTGCTGTACAGCGGACCGGGCAAGACCCGGGAAGAAGTGGAGCAAGCCCTCCATCGCGGGGTCCGGTCGTTCTCGGTCGAGTCTGTCACCGACCGGCAGCGCCTTGCCGAAGCATGCACCCGAATCGACACCACGGCTGACTACCTGGTACGGATCAACAGCCCGCGAGGAAGCGCCGGAGGGTCCCTCCGTATGGGCGGCCGCGCCAGTGCATTCGGTGTCGATCACGCCGACAAACAGTCCCTCGATCAACTATTGCGTCCCCTCGGCCGCGTCAGGCCCGTGGGCATGCACACCTTCAGCGCGACCAATATTGCCGATCCCGCAGAATTGGTAGCCGAGTTCGAGCAGTCCGTCCGCACGGTCGCCACCATAGCCGGGCGAGCCGGATTCACACCCTCCGTGCTCGACCTCGGTGGAGGATTCCCCGCCCCGTTCGCCCGCTCCGGAGCGCTATCCCGCCATCCCCGGCTGCGGGCGGCCATCGACGCCGCGCTGGACACATCCTTCCCCGATCGGCACCGGCTCGGCACGCGCGTCGTCTTCGAGTCCGGCCGGGCCCTGGCGGCGTCTGCAGGGACGCTGCTCACCACTGTCCTGGACGTCAAGCAAAGCGGCGATCGCACCTTCGCCGTGATGGACGCCGGCGTCAACGTCCTCGGTGGGATGTCGGGACTCGGCCGACTCCGGCCGTCGAGCGTCGTCCCGGTCCCTGTCGGCGCGGAGATGCCCTCCTCTCGGAGCGACGTCACGAACCCGGTGACGTTGGTCGGCCCGTTGTGCACGCCACTCGACGTTCTCGCTCCTTCCATCGATGCCCCGTACCTCCACCCCGGTCAGGTGCTGGCAATTCCCAACACGGGCGCCTATGGCCCCACCGCGAGTCTCCTGGGATTCCTCAGCCGCACGCCCCCCGCCGAGGTCGTGCTCGACGGCGACCGCACGGTGGCCGTGGGCCGTATCGAACTACGTACGCAGGAGGCACCCCTCTGTGACTGACGTCAGCGCTCCCCCGGCACCACCGGCCGTCGGCTCCGCCTCGCTCATCGAGCTGATCGGCAGTCATGCCCGCGATGCCGACCAGAGGGCGCGTTTTCCCGTCGAGAACATGGCGGCACTACGCGCAGGCGGCTACTTGGGCTACCTCGTCCCTTCGGAGTACGGCGGCGAGGGTGGCAGCCTCAACGGAATGGTCAGCCTCGCGAAAGAACTGGCCGGCGCCTGCATGTCCACCGCCCTGATCTGGGCGATGCACTGCCAGCAGGTCGACTGCCTGGTCCGGCACGCCGATGCCGCTCTCAAGGCAGAGGTGCTACCGCGAATCGCTTCCGGCGAGATCTACCTGGCCTCCGTCACCACCGGTTCTAGTGGCGGCAGTCTGATGTCGGTCGACGAGACCTTGACCGACGCACCTGACAGGGAGTTCCTCACCCTGGGCCGGACCGCCCCGGTCGTTACCGGTGGTGAATACGCCGACGCCTTTCTGGTGACGATGCGCGAGAGCGGCGAACACTCAGACCAGGGGGTCTCGTTGGTCTACGCCCCTCGGACGGAGCTGACGATACGTCCGTTCGGTGAGTGGAACCCGATGGGTATGCGGGCCACCGCCAGCAGAGGTCTACGTCTGGAGGGAATGGTCCGCCGGGACCGGCTGGTCGGACGGCCAGGGCAGTTCCGCGAGATCTCCCACGACAGTATGATCCCATTGGCCCACCTGGCCTGGAGCGCATGCTGGCTGGGGGCGGCGCAGAAGGCCTTCTCCGGTCTGCTGCGGCAGATCGGATCCACCGTCCCGGCCGACCGCAGCTCGCCTCTGGTCCAGGAACGCATCGCCCGCATCCGGGTCGATCTGGAACTGGTCAACGCCTACCTGCGGCGGACCTGCGACGAGATAGAGCTCCTGCGCGAGCGGGGTCACAGCCTCAACAGGCCCGATCTCCATATCCATGTGAACACGCTCAAGCTCGCGGCCTCGGAGCTCACGTTCCGCGCGGTCGACCGCATGGTGCAGCTGGCCGGACTGTCCGTCGGCTACAGCGCTGACTCCCCGCTCTCGCTGGAACGCGTCTTTCGCGATCTGCGCTCGGCCGCGCTCAACTACTCCAACGACCGTCTGTGGACCGCGACCGGCGTTCTCAGTCTGATCGACCGTTCCGTGCATCTGCTGTGAAGCATCGCTCCGGCCCGCGCAGGATGCGGGCCGCCCAACGAAAGGGCACCATGGTGAACACCGCCATCGACGTGGGACCGATCCCGGCGAACATGTCCGACCCGGTCTGGGAGGTACTGGTCACCGTCGCGTCCTCCCGCACAATCTCCGACGGGCGCGAGCGCGTCCTGGCGCTCCTGGAAACTCCGTCGTTCGACCTCGAAGGACTGGTCGGGAAAGCGGTGCATCACCGCCTGCTCGCAGCCCTGGCCGACTTCCTCCAAGTCCACGGCCTGCGCACAGCAATTCCGTACCGGCTGGTCCGCCAGCTGGACATCCAGTGCAACGTGAGCCGACATCGTGCGGCGATCCTGACCGAGGAAGCGCAGCGCCTTGGCGCGGTGCTTCACGATGCCGCCATCACCGGCGCTTGGACCAAGGGTGTGGTGGCCCACCACACCCTTTACGAACATTCCGGAGCCCGGCTGTTCGATGACATCGACCTCATGATTCACCCCCGACACCGCGAGGCGGTCGACGAGGTGCTCACCGTCTGCGGCTACAGCCGGAACGCAAAGTACGACACCTCCACACGCGCCCTCGTGCCGCGATCGAAGGCAGAGCTGCGCGTCTACCAACTGTCCCCGGACCACCTTCCGCACTACCTCCGGCTCACTCCTGACCCAGTGCTCCCCTACATCGCCGTCGACGTCGCGAACAGCCTGACGTGGCACACCAGTTCATGGCAGGTGCCGATGGAGGACGTTCTCACGGAGCTGCGCAGCGTGGAAACCGGTCCGGGGAAGTATCTGGACGCACTGATGCCCCATTACGCTTTCCTGTTCACCTGTCTCCACTTGTTCCGTGAAGGGTGGCTCACTCGTATCGCCTCAAGCAAGCAGCTGACACTGTCACTGTTCGGCGATGTGGTCACCGAATGGCACCAGCTTCGCCCCACCGAACGCGCCGATGTCAACCACATCATCAAGCGTTTCGGCCTGGCTCAGCCGATGGCCTGGGTGGTCGCGCACACCGACGCACTGTTCGGCTCCGGTATAACCGCCGAGCTGGACCTCGTATCCGAAGCCACCCCCGAGTGGCTCGCCACCTCCATGACCCCGGACAACGCCCCCGACCTCCCGCCGGACACCATGACCCAGCGTCTGCGTCGGCCTCCGCGCGTCAGAGCAGCACGCTAGAGCAATCGGATTCCCGACCGTTGCGCGACCGGAAGGTCACTGACCGACATTCCTCTCGTCATCAGGAGCACAAACCGTGCGGTTTCTCGTAGTTACCGGTACCCGGCCCTGGGCTGCCACGGGAGGAGCTCGACGTGTCCGGGCCGCCTCCGAAGCTCTCGCCAGGCTCGGGACAGTCGATCTGGTCGTGTTCTTCCGCTCCGATGGGGCGCCTTCGCTGGAGTCGGACCCTCCGGTCGGCCTCTTCCGGAAGATCCTCCTCCTTGAGGACGCCTACGGCAACGACCGCAACAGAGCATCCCTCGAGGAAGCGCTCCCACGGTGGAACGCCGGTGAGTCGTACGACGTGATCTGGTACGACAGGGAGCGCCTGTGGCACATCGCCAGCGGCTTGGTCGAAGGGAAGGCGGTGGTGGATGTCGATGACTTGGAGGACGTGATTCTGGAACGTTGGCTGCGTCTGGGAAGGAGCCCCGAAGGAAGCCTATTGGACGCTCCGGAGCTCGAAGCGCAGCAGTCCGAGATCGATCGCCTCCGGGCCGGCCACGCCGAAGTCGCCGCAGCAGCCGACATGCTGGTTTTCACCAGCGAACTCGACTCGGCCAAGTTCGCCTTTCCCAACAGCACGGTAGTGCCCAACACCTATCTCCGCGAGGAGGGAACCAGGCAGGGGCGCCAGGGTCTCGCTCTCGACGAGGGCGGCACCATTCTGTTCCAGGGATGGCACGAATGGCCGCCCAACGTGGACGCCGCGACCTGGTTCGTCGAGGACATCCTGCCGCGCATCCGTGAGAGGTGCCCACAGGCCAGATTGCTGCTCGTAGGAAAGCCCTCACAAACCGTGAGGGAGCTGGGATCGGCACCTGGCGTCGACGTCGTTGGAGAAGTACCGCGCATGCGTCCTTATCTTGACCGGGCGGACGTGATGATCGCGCCCCTACGCGTCGGCGGCGGCACCCGCATCAAGATTCTGGAGGGCTTCGCCAGTGGCGTCCCCGTCGTCTCGACCAGCATCGGCTGTGAGGGGCTGGGGACGGAGGACGGAGTGCATCTTCGCATCGCGGACGATGCGGAAGCATTTGCTCACTCGGTAGCTCAGCTGCTCGTGGACAGGGATCTGCGTCGCGCTCTCGCGACACGCGCAGGAGTCCTGTACGAGAAGCAGTACACCCCACAAGCGGCGAATGAGGCTATACGCCAGCTCGTCGAGCAGATGACAGCGTGATGCCGGACTCTCGATCATCTCTTCGATTCTCTGCCGCAGATCCGGGAGACGTTTGAGCGGCCCACCAAGTTTCTCAGTGTGATATCGCGTTACACCGGGCGCCACATTCTCGCCGCTCCGCAGTCGTGCGGCAGTTCAAAGGCCGGCCACTGGACGGGATTAGTGAATCAGCATGCGCAACCCACGACTTGCCTCCTTGGGACAGAGCCCTTCTGCGGTGTCTCTGGACGGTGGCGTCCGGGGGCCACTGATGTGGTCCCAGGAGATGTACTGGTATCAGTATCATCTACCGCTCCCCGTCACGGACAGCGCAAAGATCCAACTCGTGGTCCGCATGCCGGACGCCGGACTGCCCGAAGGGCTGGTCACCGGCGCCATAGAGAAACTGATGCTCCGCCATGAAGCGCTGCGTACGGTTTACCCGACAGACTCCTCGGGTAAGCCTTTTCAGCTGGTGCTCGACGAATTCGAGACTCCTGTTCCCTTACGCCGGGACGGCAATGATCTCGAAGACATCACGGCCGTCTTCCATTCGCTCTTCTTCCCTCCCATGGACCAAGCGACAGAACTTCCGCTGAGAGTGGGATACACCCTCAAGGACCGGCGTGTAGCCACCGTTATCCTGGTGCTGAACCACATCTCCGTGGATGCTGCCAGCTTGGGCCAAATCAGGTCGGACCTTATAAGCTGCCTCGATGCCGACAGCAGGGACAGCCCATTCTCGCTGAAGGACCAAGGAGGGAACACCCAACCGCTGGCAGTCGCGCGTCAGCAGTCAACAGCGTGGGCTTCCCTGCATGAGCGGTCTATGCAGCACTGCGAACGAGCGCTGTCCATATCACCTGCCGCCCAGTTCCCTCACTTTCAATCCATCGCGTCCCGGGACCCACGAAAGGATTTCGTGAGCCACTATCACAGAGTGGCTCTCCGGTCGTCCAATCTCTTCTCGGCGCTGCAAGAACTCACCACAAGAAATGCGGGGTTCAACGCAACTAATCACCTTTTCACTGCCTTCGCCGTGGCCGTATCCGCCCTGTCCGGAATCCCAAACGCCACTCTCCGGATGAATTTCTCCAACCGCTTCAGAGAAGTACGCCGATCCGTCGGCTGCTTCTTCCAGGAAACGCTTGTACCGGCCGACCTTTCACCGCAGCTGTCGATTCGCCAGGTGATGGTGGACACCAGACAGAGCATCCGCGTTGCAACGCGTCACGCGCAGTACTCCTATCTTGCCTTCCGGGACCGCAAGGCAAAGATCGAGGCGCATCGCGGGCTGTCGATCCGTCTGGGCACGGTCTTCAACTGCAGTGACCGGCTTGAGCGGAGTCTGCGTGGTCCAGCCTCACAGAGCGGAGCCGCGGGAGAACGCCCGAAGAGCACGATGGAGCGGCTCGATTGCCTCTGGCGTGACGAGTACACCGACCTCTGCCTCAGGGTTTCCGCGTCCGGCGGAAAGGTGCATCTGGACCTCATCGCCCACCGGTCCGTGATGGAGCAGGCCCAGATCGAGAAGATGTTGAGCGCCATGGAACTATTCCTCATCGCCTGGGCGAACGATCCGGATCTGGCGGGTTCCGCTGTCACGGACGTGGTCGAGCGTTTCGGGCTACCGACCTCCGCCTACGGCGAGAAGTGGGCCTTCGTCGACAACAGCTGGGTCGACACGGCCAAGCTGGCACAGACCCTCAGGTCGGTGGAAGGGGTCGAGGCTGCCGTGATCACCGTGGCGGGGCAGCCGTCGCGTGGTCGCATCCTCGTAGCCCACGTCGCCGGGAACCCGCGCAGTGAGTATGAAGCCCGCGCGCATGTACTGGCTGCGCTGCGTGAAAATGTGGATCTAGTGTGTCCGCACGAGTTCGTTTGGTCCGAGAGGTTGCCGGAATCCGGCCCGGTCACCGCTGTCGAGCCCGCACCGTACGGCGATGCTCCTGAAACAGCGGATGCCTCCAGGAGCGCGGAGGATCACGACGGCGGAGCGGGCTGTACGGCGCTCGCAACCGCTTTGGAGGCCGTTGCGGGCGATGGATTCGGCACCATGGACCGCTCGTACATCCAGCAGGGCGGAACCGCCGTCATGGCGCCGGCCGTGATCAACCAAGTGCACCGTTTGGGGTTCGAGGGCCCCACTCCGGACGACCTGCTGGGACCGTGGCCCTTGCGAACCGTGGCGGAGCTCTGCACAAGGCGGGTGGGTAGCGAGAATTCCTCTCCGACACCGGCGAGCTGATTACCTGCGGCGATGCTGGGAGCTCACCGCTGGGTCGTCGAGCAAATTTTCGCGCTGCTGCACTGGTCGCGCCAGCTCCGCATCCGCTGGGAGATCCGCGACGACGTCCACGAGGCCTTGCTCAGCCCGGCCTGCAGCATCATCTGCTGACGACGGCTTAGGAATCTCGTACTTTGTCAGGAGTTGTTGAAGGCCACGGAGCATACGGGCCTGTTCCAAGATCACGAAGGCATACTTCGCGTCGATCTTCCTCTCGCAGCAATGGCACGGTGCGGCCGAAGACAGCGGACCACTGCCCGTTGTCGGACAGCGCATCCCGCGGACGCCATACGGAAGCTGGTTCGTCAGCGCCGCGCCGCCAACGTTCACACCGATCGCTCAGGTCACCGGCTCGCCGCCGCTCAGCTCCTACACCTCGCTGATCAGTGGAAGAGGGCCCTCTCCGAGAGTCTCCGCACAGCGTCCGCAGGATGCGGGACGGCCAGTCCTTCGAAGCCACTGATGAGGAGAGAAACCAGAGCCACACCCTGCGTCCCTGAGTTTCACGATCCTACAAACAATCGGAATCAGCCCACATAACGGTAAGGACATCAACGTGTGGTCGCGTCCCCTGACATCCGTACTTGTCACCGGCGGTGCCGGCTTCATCGGTAGTCGCCTGGTCCGGTCCCTGTCTGCGGCGGGCCACCCCGTCCGGGTCCTGGACGACCTCACTACGGGTCGACCAGAATCTGTCGCGTTCGTGCCGGGTGCCACCTTGGTACGCGGCAGTGTGCTCGACGTGGACGCGGTGGCTGAGGCCGCGCGCGGAACGGATCTGGTGCTGCACCTCGCGGGGGTCGAAGGGATGCAGCATGCGGCCCAGCAGGCGGAGCTCGCCTACGAAGTGGGGAGCCGGGGAACAGCAAACGTGCTGGCACACACGGGCGATACTCCCGTCGTGCTCGTTTCCAGCTCCGCTGTCTACGGTTTCAGCGACAGCACCGCTGAGTTGCGCGAGGAGGGGGAGGTGGATCGGAGTGTCCCGCTGGCGTACGACGGTGGTAGTCCGGGTGCCGCCACCGGTAAGTGGGAGATGGAACGGCTGGGGCGCGAGGCCGCGCGATTCCGACCCGTGCTGACGGTGCGACCCTTCAACGTCGTCGGTACCGGCCAGCGGAGCCACTGCGGCACGGTGGTCGCGACATTCTTCCGGCAGGCCGTTTCCGGTGAGCCACTGACCATACACGGGGACGGCAGTCAGCATCGCTGCTTCACCGACATCGACCAGTTCACCCGACGCCTGCTCGACCTTATGGACACCGAGGTCGCGTGGCGGACCGGTCTCAACGTGTTCAACATCGGCTCCCGCCGCGAAACGACCATCAACAACCTCGCCCGCCAGGTCCTCGCCGCCACCCGCAGCACCGCGGGCTTCGTTCACGTGCCCTACGAGTCGGTCTTCCCCGGCCGCACCGATGTGACCCGCCGGATGCCGTGCCTGGATCGGCTGGCCTCCGTGATCGGCGAGACAGAATGGCTGTCCGCCCGCGAGATAGTGCGCGAAATGGCCCGCGTACGGTGGGTCGAGGCGCTTACTCGCACGCGGTGAGCGCCTCGGCAGGTTCACGAAAGAACAACGTCGCAAGGGCACCGATCTGAGCCTGCAAAGTCCTGAGAATCTGGAATACGTCGCGCAGGAGCTCAACGAACGTGGCCTCTGCATCATCGCCGACGTCATCCCCGACCCCAAGTGGCGCCGCCGGCCGTTGGCGCCGACGAAACGCGAGATCGGACGCGCGGAGCCAGCCGAGCGGATGTGCTGCCTCTTCGACCGCTCCGGCCGAACCCACGGCTCGCCGAGAATCACGCTGGATCTGTGGGAGGAGGGCTGGCAGGTGTCCCAGAACACCGTCGCCCAGGTCACGGCCGACCTCGGTCTGCAGGGCCGCACACCGTCGCGCCGGCGCCGCTCACCCACCCGTCCCGGCAAGCGGAAGGCCGCACCTTACCCCTGCCGAGAACCTCATCCGCACTGGTGGGAGGCAGTGTGGTGGCGTGCCGGAAAATGCGGGAACATGACCGGTCGTGCTGTTGGGACTGAGGTGTCTCGCTGTGACGGACGCGTTCGCAATGCTGTGGCCGCTGCCGATGTGCGACCACGGCAAGGACATCGAGATCCTCGCTCTGCGCCATCGGCTCATGGTGCTGGAACGCCGACTCGGCAAGGGCAGAGCATGGTTCGCCCCGGGCGACCGGGCGTTCCTGGCCGCGCTGCTGCACCGTCTCCCGCGCGGCGTGCTGCGTCAGGTGCGGCTGCGGGTGCGCCCGGACACCGTGCTGTACCGGCACCGTGATCTTCTCGCGCGCCGCCACGCAGACGTCTCCCTCTCGGTGAGCTTCACCCCACCGGCCCGGGCCCGGACCATCAGCTCGGCGACCAGCCCGTCGTCCATGGCGCCCGCCCCACCCGCAGTGGCCGCCCCGGCCTCGATCTCAGTCGCCACGTCAGTCATAAACTGCCGCTTTCCTCCCGGGAGTTGAACCGCTCATCGCACAGACCTCCTTCGGGCAGAGCCAGGAGCAAACCCCACAAGTTCGCCTGAACCGTCAAGATCGGACTCTGCGAAAATCGGGGTGCCTCTGTGTCTTGTCAAGCCGCCTGACTCAGACGGGACTTGGCTTTTCGTTCGTCGGCGATCATGACGCGCCACACGTGGTCGGCCAGAC
>NZ_BMVU01000058.1 GCF_014650875.1 Streptomyces minutiscleroticus | reverse complement strand
CTGCGACCGGGTGCTGTGGCTGGAACGCGGCGAGCTGCGCATGGACGGGCCCACCGAAGAGGTCATGAAGGAGTACGAGAAGTTCACCGGCAAGTAGACCGGCACGAGAGCACGAGCGCGGCAGGGCCCCGTCGGAGATTCCGGCGGGGCTCTTCCGCGTCCCGCCGCCGGGGCCGACGCACCCCGGAACACAGATCAACAGCTCATACACCTTTAGTCCGTTTAATGACACTATGACCACTATGGTGCGTAGTAAGGCGAAGGAGACGGAGAACGGGCCGGAGCCCGGCGGGCGCCGCGCCCCGGAGCTGAGCGTCGTCGTGCACGGCCCGAACACGCAGGGGCGCCTGGGCGAGCTGCTGGACTCCCTGGAGGCCGAGCCGTTCGCGGGCGTCGAGGTGGTGGTGGCCGCCGTCGGCGACTGGGCCCGGCAGGAGGCGGAGGAGCACGCGGCCCGCGACGGGCGCATGGTGGTCGTACCGCTGCCGGAGGGCACCGGGGACGGCGCGGCGCGGACCGCCGGCGCCGCCCGCGCCACGGGCCGCTGGCTGCACTTCGTGCACGCCAAGGACGGCGTCCCGGCGGGCGCCCCGCGCACGGTCGCCGACCGCGTCGCCGAACTGCCCGACACCGTGGACGTCCTGCTCACCGACCACGTCCGCTCGGCCTGGAACACCGCGGGCACCCTGAGCAACGACGGCCGCGTACTGGCCCGCGCGGGCCGCCGGACCGTGGCGCCGGCCGAGCTGCCGAGCCTGCTGCGGACGATCCCGCTGCTCGGCAACCGGGTCGTGCGCGCCGGCTTCTGGCGCGCCCACGAGGAGCGCCTGCGCGCGGACGACGAGCGGTACGCCGCGCTCGCCGTCCTGCTGCTCGCGGGCCGGGTGGCGTGCCTCGGGCAGCCCGCCCTCCACGACCGGCGGCTGCGGCCGGAGAGCATGCCCCCGGGCGAGCCGGAGGAGCGGTACGCGGTCGTCGACCGGTACGAGGACCTGCTGCGGCTCGCCGCGGACCGGCCCGCGCTGCACGGCACGCTGTACGACCTGATGGTCCGCGACTGCCTGCGGACCTTCGCCCGCTCGGCGCTGCCCGAGCCGGTGGCCCGGGAGTTCTTCCGCCGGGCGGCGCGGGCGGCCGCGGCCTGGCGCCCGGCGGGCCGGGACCGCCCCGCGGGCTTCGAGGGCGTGCGCCGCGCGCTGCTGGAGCGGGACGCGTACGCCGAGTACCGCGCGCTCCAGACGGCGAACCGCACGCGGCGGGCGGTGCGGTCGGCGGTCAGGAGCGGCGGCCGCCGCGTGGAAGCGGCGGTGCGCGACCACCGCTACCGCAGGGCGCTCACCGCCCCCGTCGATCCCCACCTGGCCGTCTTCTCCGCCTACTGGGACCGCGGCGTGGCCTGCAACCCGGCGGCCGTCGCCGCGAAGCTCGCCGAACTCGCCCCGCACGTCCACCCCGTGTGGGTGGTGTCCGCGCGCAACGCGCCCCTCGTCCCGCCCGGCACCGACCACGTCGTGCCCGGCAGCCGCCGCCACCGGGAGGTCCTGGCACGGGCCAAGTACCTCGTCAACAACGTCAACTTCCCCAACGCCGTGGTGAAGCGCCCCGACGCGGTCCACCTCCAGACCCACCACGGCACCCCGCTCAAGCGCATGGGCCTGGACCAGCTCCAGTACCCGGCCGCGGCCCAGGGCCTGGACTTCCCGAGCCTGCTCGCCCGGATCGACCGGTGGGACTACAGCGTCTCGGCCAACACCCACTCCACCCGCATGTGGCAGCGCGCCTACCCCGCCCGGTACGTCTCGCTCGACCACGGCTACCCCCGCAACGACGTCTACTACTCCGCGACCGCCGACGACGTCCTCGCGGTCCGCGCCCGCCTCGGGATCGAACCCGGCCGCACCGCGGTCCTGTACGCGCCCACGCACCGCGACTACGAGGCCGGCTGGACGCCCCGCCTGGACCTCGTCTCGCTGGCCGAGCGGCTCGGCGAGGACACGGTCCTGCTGGTGCGCGGCCACTACTTCTACGGCGGCGCCACCTCGCCCCTCGCGCACCTGCGCCGCAGCGGCCGCGTCGTCGACGTGTCCTCCTACGACCCGGTCGAGGAGCTGTGCCTGGCCGCGGACGCGCTGGTCACGGACTACTCGTCGATCATGTTCGACTACGCCAACCTGGACCGCCCGATCGTCGTGTACGCCGACGACTGGGAGACGTACGCGACGACGCGCGGCGTCTACTTCGACCTGCTCGCCGAGCCGCCCGGGCAGGTCGCCCGCACCCAGGACGAGCTGGCGGACGTCTTCGCGTCCGGCGCCTGGCGCGACGAGGCCGCCGCCAAGCTGCGGGCCGCCTTCCGGCGCCGCTTCTGCGAGTTCGACGACGGGCGCGCCGCCGAGCGCGTCGTGCGCCGCGTCTTCCTCGGCGAGCCGGAGGAGGCGCTGCCGCCCGTGGTCCCCGTCGACGAGCGCACCCCCGCGCCGAGCCCCGAGGAGGCCGCCACCCGATGACCGCGACGACCCCGACGACCCCGACGGCCGTGCCGGCCGCGCCGGACACGGCGTCCCCCGACGTCACCGTGACCGTCATCGTCCACAACGACGCCGGGCGGCTGCCGCGCGCGGTCGCCTCGGTGCTCCGCCAGACGCACGCCGGACTCGAAGTGATCATCAGCGACGACCACTCGACGGACGAGACGCCGCAGGTGGCCCGGGCGCTGGCGGAGAGCGACCCGCGGGTCCGCTACCTGCGCCTGCCGGAGAACAGCGGCGGCTGCAGCGCACCCCGCAACCGGGCGATCGAGCTCGCCCGCGCCCCGTACCTGATGTTCCTCGACAGCGACGACGAGCTGCCCGGGCGGGCCGTGGAGACGCTGCTCGCCGCCCACCGCGAGCAGGAGATCGACTTCGCGATGGGCGCGGTGGAGCGGGTCCGCGTGGACACCGGGCGGCGGTCGACGTGGATGGCGCACCTGGTGGACGAGCGGCGCACCGTGCACGGCATCGAGTCCGACCCGCGCCTGTTCTTCGAGCACCTGTCGACCAGCAAGATGTACGCGCGCGCCTTCCTGGACCGGCACGGCCTGCGCTTCCCCGAGGGCATCCACTACGAGGACCAGCTCTTCTCGGCCCAGGCGTACTGCCTGGCCAAGGCGTTCACGATCGTCCCGGAGCCGGTCTACCGCTGGTACATCGCCCCGTACGCGTCCGCCGAGACGGCGTCGATCTCCAACCAGCGCCACCGCCTGGAGAACGTCCGCGACCGCGTCCACGTCCAGCGGCTGATCGACGCCTTCCTGGCGGAGAGCGGCCATGAGCCGGTGCGCGAGGACAAGGACCACAAGTTCCTCAAGCACGACTTCCGGATGTACGCGGGCGACCTGCCGTACCGGGACGACGCGTGGCTGTCCGGCTTCGCCGACCTGGTGAACCCCTATCTGGAGACGCTGTCCCCGGGCGCGTACGAGCGGCTGCCGCGCCCCGAGCGCGTGGTGCTCCAGCTGGTGCGCGACCGGCGGCTGACGGAGGCGCGGCTGGCCGCGCGCGGGCTCGGCCACGGCGTGGCCCCGCGGGCGACGGTCGTGGCGGAGGGCCGGACGTACTGGGGCGAGGAGGTGCCGGCCACGGAGGCGGCCCGCCGCGAACTGGACGTGAGCGACCAGGAGTACGACGTCCGGCCGCTCGCGACCGCGCAGTTCCGGCACGAGATCGTGTCGCTCTGTCCCGGTCCCGGCATGGCCCTCGACCTCGTCGTGCGCACCTACGACCCCGGGCTGCGGCTGCCGGTCGGACCGCAGCGGGCGGGCGTGGTCATGACGCCGGGTCGGCACCGGATGACGGTCCCGTTCCGGACGGACCCGGTGCGCCCCGGCGTCTTCGAGGGCCGGGTCCGCGTCGACCTGGCCGCCGCGCGCCTCCCGGTCCAGGGCTTCGCGGGCGTCCGCCACCCGCTCCTGCAGCTGGACGTCGCGGGTGCGCGGAACAGGGGCCTGCTGCTGGCTCCCCTGGACTTCCCCCGCATGACGGCCAGCGCCGGCGGCCACCGGGTGACGGTGGAGCCGGAGGGCCGCGGCGCGGGCCGCCTCCAGGTGCGGTGGCAGCCGGTCGGGGTGACGGCGCGGCTGGTCCGGCCGGCCGCCCGGGCCGTGGCGCGGCCACGGGTGCGCACGGCGGCGCGCCTGGTGCGCGGCGTGCTGCGCTGAGCGGTGCCGAGCACGTGAAGGGGGCCGTCCCCCGCGGGACGGCCCCCTTCACGCCACCGCCGGTCCCCCATCGCGCTCTCCCCCGCCCACGTCACCGCGGCCCCTCACCACGTTCTCCCACCCCCCGCCCACGTCACCGCGGGCCTCGCCGTCCTCCCCCGTCCACCACCTCGTACAGCACCTGTCCCCCGCCGGGCCCCGCGGCCCGTTCCCGCAGGTTCGTCAGTCCGCGCGTGATCTCCGCGGCCCGTGCGCGCGGTGCCACCACCCAGCGCACCCCGTACCGGCGCAGGGTCCGCGCCCGTTCCCCGGCGGACGTCCCGGCCGCGTAGAAGCCGCGCACCGCCGCCTCCCGCCGGTCCTCGTCCGGGAGGAAGAAGTCGGGGTAGCCGGGGGCCACGGTGTACGGCCCGTACGCGGGGATCTGGCGGGCCGGGAACCGCTCCGCCATCACCACGTCGCCGTAGCGCACCCACGGGGTGGTCCAGTGGTAGCCCGTCCACGGCTTGCGGTAGTGGTCGGCGAGCGGCGCCGGCAGCGCCTGCGGGCGGATCACGTAGCCGAGCGCCCCGGACTGGGCGCAGAAGCCGGCGAGCAGGGCCGGGACCAGGAGGACGCCGAACGTCCGCCGTACCGCCGCGCGCCCGTCCCCCGTCACCGCCAGCGCGGCGGCGAGCTGCGCCGGGATCAGCGCGGCGGGCAGCGCCCGGCCCCACGAGTAGTGGCCGGTGGCCCGGCCGGCCGCGTACAGCAGCGCGCCGAGGGCGAAGAAGAGGACGAGCGGGTCCCGGCGGTCGCGCCGCAGGCGCACGGCGAGCGCCGCGACGCCCAGCAGCGCCAGGCCGTAGTGGGCGAGCGGCTCGCGGTACAGCGGCCGGTGGATCGCGTCCAGGCTGTCGGCGCCGAACAGCGCGAAGAAGTCGTAGTACGGCCAGAGCGCGAGCACGGCGAGGCCCAGGAGCAGCGCGGCCGCGAGCCGGGGCCGCACCGCGCGCGGCAGCCCCCTCGCGCCGAGCACGGCCGCCAGCGCGCCCAGCGAGGCGACCACGCCCGAGAACTGGTGGCAGAGCAGGATCACCGCCCACATCGCCCCCAGTCCGCAGAAGGCCGGCCACCCGGCCGGGCCGCGCAGCGCCCGGGTCAGCAGCGCCCAGAAGTGGAAGGCGAGGCCGAGCGCGAGGGCGCTGGGGTAGGCGGCGCCCAGGGCGAGGGAGTGCAGGCCGGGGAAGCCGGACCACATGAACCGCTCGGTGCCCCACAGGAACAGCACGCACAGGACGGCGAGGGCGGGCGCCGCACGCCGCCCGCCCAGCGTCCGTACGTATCGCACGATGCCCGTGGCCAGCAGCGTCAGGGCGACGAGCGCCGCGCCGCGCAGGACGACGAAGACGGACAGGCCGCTGATCCGGGCGAGCCCGCCGAGGAGCACCGTCCAGGGCGAGTAGTACGGGCTGGGCGTGGCGGCGTCGACCAGCGGGTTGCCGGGGTGGACCAGGTCCTCGCGCAGGCGCAGGACGGTCGCCGCGTGCATCCCGAGGTCGCCGGCCCACGGCAGGCGCGCGACCACGGCGAGCAGCAGGACGGCGAGCAGGGCCACGGCCGTCCAGGGCAGGGCCGCGAGGAGGGCGGGGCCGTGGCCGGAGGCACCCGTCCCGGCGGCCGGGGCGGGTGCCGTGCCGGCGGCGCGGGGCGTACGGGGACGCTCCCGCCCGGCCCCGGCCGGCGGGGCGTCGGGCGTCCGGACGGCCTTGGTGGGCTTCACGGTCAAGGTCCGGATCCTCCGCGTGCGGTCGTCACTTGTCGGGCGATCCATCGACCTTATTCCGAAAAGTCCCTTTCGTTATGGAATGACAACGGCGAGCGGTGACGGCGGCCGCCGTCACCGCTCCGGACACACGGAAGCGGGGGCGCCCCGTCCTCCGGGACGCCCCCGCTCCACCTCACCTCACCTCACGCTCCGCGCGCCCGGGTGGGCGGGCACTCGGGCGCGGGCGCACGGCGGGGCGCTATCCGTGCGACCGCAGCAGCGTGCGCATCGTCCGCATCGCCACCGACAGGTTCGCCAGGTCGAAGGAGTCCGAGTGCTGGATCTCCTCCAGGGTCGCCCGCGCCCGGCCCAGGATCGCCGTGTTCTTCTGCTCCCACGCCTTGAAGCGCTCCTCCGGCGTCGACGTGCCGTTGCCCGCGGCGAGCACGTCGGCGGTGAGGGAGGCGTGGGCGGCGTACAGGTCCTCGCGGATCGACGCGCGGGCCATCGACTGCCAGCGGTCGGCCCGCGGCAGCTCGATGATGCGGTCCATGAGCTGGGTGATCCGCAGCCGGTCGGCGAGGTCGTAGTAGACCTCCGCGACGTCCATCACGTCCTTGTCCGTGCGGTCGGCCACCGAGACGATGTCGAGCGCCGGGAAGGCCGAGGAGAAGCCGGCCACGTGCTGCGCCAGCTCCTCCGGCACGCCCGCGTCGGTCAGCTCCGCGTGGATCCGCCGGTACCACTCCAGGTCCGCGCCGCGCAGCAGCCGGGGCAGCTCGGTCCAGACCTGCTCGACGCGCTTCTTGAAGAAGGTGATCGTGCCGCTGAGCTCCAGCGGCTGCGGCCGGTTGTTGAGCAGCCAGCGCGTGCCGCGCTCGACGAGGCGGCGCGAGTGGAGCCGGATGCGGGTCTGCACGGCCGCGTCGACCTTGTTGTCCAGTGCCTCGACGGCGTCCCACACCTCGCTCGAACCGAAGATGGCGCGGGCCGCGGTCTGCGCCCGGACGATCTCCTCGAGGGAGGCGCCGGTCTCCTCGCGCAGCCGGTGCAGGAAGCTCGTGCCGCCCGTGTTCACGGTGTCGTTGACCAGCACCGTGGTGACGATCTCGCGGCGCAGCGCGTGCCCGTCGATCCGGGCGCGGAACTTCTTGCGCAGCTCCGTCGGGAAGTACGCGTGCAGCAGGCTCTGCAGGTACGGGTCGTCGGGCAGCTCCGTGGCCAGCAGCTCCTCGGCGACCGTGATCTTCGTGTAGGCCAGGAGCACGGCCGTCTCGGGTCCGGTCAGGCCGTGCCCGGCGTTCAGCCGCTCGCGGATCTGCCGGTCGGTGGGCAGGAACTCCAGGGCCCGGTCGAGGTGGCCCTCGCGCACCAGGTGGCGCAGGAAGCGCTGCTGGGCGTGGAGCATGTCGGAGGACTGGGCGAGGGCGTTGGCGATGGCCGTGTTCTGCGCGTAGTTGTTGCGCAGGACCAGCTTGCCGACCTCGTCGGTCATCCGGGCGAGCAGGTTGTTGCGCTGCTTGACCGTCAGGTCACCGTTGGCCACGACCGAGTTGAGCAGGATCTTGATGTTCACCTCGTGGTCGGAGGTGTCCACGCCGGCGCTGTTGTCGATGGCGTCGGTGTTGATCTTTCCGCCGCGCTGGGCGAACTCGATGCGGCCGAGCTGGGTCAGGCCCAGGTTGCCGCCCTCGCCGACGACGCGGACCCGCAGGTCGGCGCCGTCGACGCGGATCGCGTCGTTGCCCTTGTCGCCGACGTCCGCGTGCGACTCGGCCGAGGCCTTGACGTACGTGCCGATGCCGCCGTTCCACAGCAGGTCGACCGGCGCCCTGAGGACCGCCTTCATCAGGTCGGCCGGCGTCATCTTGCTGACGCCCGCCTCGATGCCCAGGGCATCGCGGATGTGCGCGTTGAGCTGGATCGACTTGGCGGTGCGGGGGAAGACGCCGCCGCCCTGCGACAGCAGCTCCTTGTCGTAGTCGGCCCAGGAGCTGCGCGGCAGCTCGAACAGGCGGCGCCGCTCGGCGTACGAGGTGGCCGCGTCCGGGTTCGGGTCGATGAAGATGTGCCGGTGGTCGAAGGCGGCGACCAGGCGGATGTGCTCGCTGAGCAGCATGCCGTTGCCGAACACGTCGCCGGACATGTCGCCGACGCCGACCACGGTGAAGTCCTCGGACTGGGTGTCCACGCCCAGCTCCCGGAAGTGCCGCTTGACGGACTCCCAGGCGCCGCGGGCGGTGATGCCCATCTTCTTGTGGTCGTAGCCGGCCGAGCCGCCGGAGGCGAAGGCGTCGCCGAGCCAGAAGTCGTAGCTCTCGGCGACCTCGTTGGCGATGTCGGAGAAGGTCGCGGTGCCCTTGTCGGCGGCGACGACGAGGTAGGTGTCGTCCCCGTCGTGGCGCACGACGCCCTGCGGCGGCACGACCTCGCCGGCCACCATGTTGTCGGTGATGTCCAGCAGCGCGGAGATGAAGGTCCGGTAGCTGCGGACGCCCTCCGCGAGCCAGGCGTCGCGGTCCACGGACGGGTCGGGCAGCTGCTTGGCGACGAAGCCGCCCTTCGCGCCGACCGGCACGATGACGGTGTTCTTCACCATCTGCGCCTTGACCAGGCCGAGGATCTCCGTGCGGAAGTCCTCGCGCCGGTCGGACCAGCGCAGACCGCCGCGCGCGACCTTGCCGAACCTGAGGTGCACGCCCTCGACCTTCGGCGAGTACACCCAGATCTCGTACGCCGGACGCGGTGCCGGCAGGTCCGGGATGGCCTGCGGGTCGAACTTCATGGAGACGTACTCGTGCGGCCTGCCGCCCTCCGCCTCCTGGAAGAAGTTCGTGCGCAGCGTCGCCTTGATCAGGTGCAGGAAGGAGCGCAGGATGCGGTCCTCGTCGAGCGAGGCGACCTGGTCGAGGGCGGCGTCCAGCTCCTCCAGGAGGGCGTCGGTCAGCTCCGTGCCGGCCCGCTGGCGGTCCGGCGACATCCGCGCCTCGAACAGCGAGACGAGCAGCCGGGTGGTGTGGACGTTGGTGCGGAGGGTGTCCTCCATGTAGTCCTGGCTGAAGGTCGAGCCGGCCTGGCGCAGGTACTTGGCGTAGGCGCGCAGCACCATCGCCTGGCGCCAGTCGAGCCCGGCCCTCAGCACCAGCGCGTTGAAGCCGTCGTTCTCGGCCAGCCCCGTCCAGGTGGCGGCGAACGCCTCCTGGAACCGCTCGCGCCCGTCGTCGCCCAGGTAGTCGCCGTTGCCGCCGGCCGGCACGGGCATCCGCAGACCGAAGTCGTAGACCCACGCGGTGGTGCGGTCGGCGCAGCGCAGCTCGTAGGGCCGCTCGTCGGTGACCTCGACGCCGAGCCGGCTGAGCACCGGCAGCACCGCGGACAGGGAGACCGAGCCGCCCTTGCGGTAGATCTTGAAGCGGCGCTCGCCGGGCGTGGCGCCCACCGGCTCGTACAGGCTGAGGGCGAAGTCCTCGTCCTCGCCGAGCCGTTCGAGGTGGACCAGGTCGGCGACCGCCGCGCGCGGGGAGTGGTCGGCCTTGTAGCCCTCCGGGAAGGCGTTGCCGTAGCCGCGCAGCAGCTCGGCGGCGCGCTCCTCGCCGAACTCGGTGTTCAGCGCCTCGGCGAAGCCGTCGGCCCAGGAGCGGGCGGCCTCGGCCAGCCGGGACTCGATGCGCTCCTTGTCGGCGTCGGACAGCTCCGGCAGCTCGGTGCCCTGCTCCACGCGGACCACGAAGTGCAGCCGGGACAGGACCGACTCGGTGTTCCAGGCGGTGAAGTCGACGCTGGTGCCGCCGAGCTCCTCCTTGAGGATGTCGATGATCCGCAGCCGGACGCCCGTGGTGTAGCGGTCGCGCGGCAGGTAGACGAGGGCCGAGTAGTAGCGGCCGTACTCGTCCTGGCGCAGGTACAGCCGCAGCCGGCGCCGCTCCTGCAGGTACAGGACGCTGGTGACGATGGCCCGCAGTTCGTCGGCCGGCGTCTGGAACAGCTCGTCGCGCGGGTACGTCTCCAGGATCTGCAGCAGGTCGCGCCCGTCGTGGCTGTTGGGCGAGAAGCCCGAGCCCCTGAGGACCTCGTCGACCTTGCGGCGCACGACCGGCACCCGGCGCACCGACTCGGTGTACGCGGCCGAGGAGAACAGGCCGAGGAAGCGGCGCTCCCCGACCACGTTCCCCTTCTCGTCGAACTTCTTCACGCCGACGTAGTCGAGGTAGCTCGGCCGGTGCACGGTGGCCCGGCTGTTGGCCTTGGTCAGCACCAGCAGCCGGTGCTCGCGGGCCTTGGCGCGGGCGTCGTCGGGCAGCCGCTCGAAGGGCGGGCCGACGGGGTGGTCGTCCTCGCCGGTGTGCTGCGGGTCGGAGCGCAGGATGCCGAGGCCGGTGCCCGGCACGGCGGCCAGCGAGTCGTCCTCGCGCAGCTCGTACTCGCGGTAGCCGAGGAAGGTGAAGTGGTCGTCGCTGAGCCAGCGCAGCAGCTCGCGGGCCTCCTCGACCTCCTGGTCGCGCAGGTCGTCGGCGGTCGGCTCGGTGGGCAGCTCGTCGGCGATGCGCAGCGCGGCGTCGCGCATCTTCTCCCAGTCCTCGACGGCCTCGCGGACGTCGGACAGGACGCGCAGCAGGTCGCTGGTGATCTGCTTGAGGTCCGCGCGGTCGGTCTCGCGGTCGATCTCGACGTGGATCCAGGACTCCACCGAGGCGTCGTGCGGCAGGTCGCCGGCGGGCCGGCCGGGCAGCAGCTCCAGGAGCTTGCCGGTGACGTCGCGGCGGACGACGAGCTGCGGGTGGATGACGACGTGGATGCCGCGCCCCTGCCGGGACAGCTCGTTGGTGACGGAGTCCACCAGGAACGGCATGTCGTCCGTGACCACCTCGACCACGGAGTGGCTGCACGTCCAGCCGTTCTCCTCGACGGTCGGGGTGTGCACCCGCACGCTGGCGGTGCCCTGGGGGCGGTTCTCGGCCAGTCTGTAGTGGGAGAAGGCGGCACCGAAGACGTCGACCGGGTCGCGGTCGGACAGGTCCTCCGGGGCGGTGTGCAGGTAGTAGCGCTGGAGGAACGCGGTCACGGTGTCCGGGTCGGGGGTGTCCTCGCTCGTCGTCCCGGTCGGTAGGTGACCACCCACCGGACTGTTCTCAGCTACCCGGGCCGCCCGTTCGAGCAGCTCGGCCTTGGCTTCGTCCAGCTTGGTCTGCATTGTCCTCTGGCTCCTGTCGCGCGCCGTTGCGTGACGTCGAAGAAAGTGAAGAAACGACGCAGCGCCGCGACGCGGGGTCTCCGGTCTGCTTCGACGCTATGCCGCAAGGTGAGATGAGCGGGGGGTTATCGGCCATGTTCCGGGGTTTGCACGACTGTGGCGTTGGCGACAACGGCCACGGCACCCCCGGGGTGCGGTCCTGCCCGCGAGGACCAGCGACCGCCCGGGCTCGGAGGCACTCCGACCGCACCGGGCGCAGAGCACGGGCAGGAGTGCCCGTGCGACCTATTGCGCTGATCACGGAACAAGGCTATCGCTCCCGGCGGGGGCCACGTCATGAGCCGTATGTGTACAAAACCGAGGATAGGTTTTTGACGTTCTGCACAGGGGCGCGGCGGGCCGGGATGTGAAGGAACTCCCCGAAACGGGGCGCCCGGCGCGGAAAACCGCATCCCGGCCGCGTCCCGGGGCGGAGGTCCGCATCCCCGCGCGGCGTCCGGGTGCGGACGCGGACCGTCCCGGCGCGGGGCACGGGGCCCCTTGGCAAAGGCCCGCGGCGGAGGCACGTTGACCGGGACGGCGCGCCCGGCGGAGGTGCGCTCTGTCGAGGGGAGCGCAGCGACATGGCGGCGAAGATCCTGATCGTGACCGGCGACGCGGCGGAGGCACTGGAGGTCCTGTACCCCTACCAACGGCTCCGGGAGGAGGGCTACGACGTGCACGTCGCGGCCCCGGCCCGCAAGAAACTCCGCTTCGTGATCCATGATTTCGAGCCGGGCTTCGACACGTACACCGAGAAGCCCGGCTACGTCTGGCCCGCGGACCTGGCCTTCGCCGAGGTCGACCCCGGCCAGTACGCCGCCCTGGTGGTCCCCGGCGGCCGCGCCCCGGAGTACCTGCGCAACGATCCGGAGCTCCGCAAGATCCTGAGGGCCTTCTTCGAGACGGACCGGCCCGTGGCCCAGATCTGCCACGGCCCGCTGCTGACCGCGGCGGTCGACGGACTCCGCGGCCGCCGCGTCACGGCGTACCCCGCCCTGGAGCCCGACATGCAGGCCGCGGGCGCGACCTTCCAGGACGCGGAGACGGTGGTGGACGGCACCCTGGTCTCGGCCCGCTCCTGGCCGGACCACTCACGGTGGATGCGCGAGTTCCTGACGGTACTGAGGGCCAAGGCCCCGCTGGGGTAGGGGCGCCGGGGCGGGCCCGGGCGGAGGGAACGTGCTCGGGGCGGCTCCGGGCGGAGGGGGCGGCCGCCGGGGACCACCAGGGCGGCGTACTGGCCGGGGCACCGGGTGCCCGCAGCGGCCGCCCGTGGCTCGGGCGCCTGGGACGGCGGACACGGCCGGACGGCGGGCGCGGCCGGACGGCGGGTCCGGGCCGCTGCCGGGCCTACGCCGCCAGGCGTCTCGCCTCCGCGACCGCCTCCGTCAGCGTGTCCACGACCGGCACGCCCACCACTTCGAGGCTGGCGCGGCCGTGCGAACCGCCGGTGTACAGCACCGCCCGCGCCCCCACGTGCCGCGCGGCCAGCGCGTCGTCGGCGGCGTCTCCGATCACGACCGTACGGGCGGGGTCGACGCCGACGAGCGCCTCCAGGTGCCGCACCATGTGCTCGGCCTTGCTGCCGCCCGAGGGCCCCGTACGCCCGTCGACCCGCACGAAGTGCGCCTCGATGCCGAAGTCGCGCACCAGCGGCACCAGCTCCTCGTGCCCGTACATGGACAGGATCGACTGGCTGTGCCCGGCGGCGCCCCAGTCGGACAGCAGCCCCGGCACGCCCTCGGCCAGCCCGCACACCAGCCGGTGCTCCGCGTAGTACCGGTGGAACGTCTCGTCCATCACGAGCCACTCGGCGTCCGTGGGCAGCCGCCCCATCAGCCGCTCGTAGAACCGCGGCACCGGCACGCAGTACAGCTCGCGGTACTGCTCCAGCGTGATCGGTTCGAACCCCAGCTCCGCGAAGGCGGCGTTCGTCGCGCCTATGACCGCGTCGGTGTCGTGGAACAGCGTCCCGTTCCAGTCCCAGACGATGTGCGCGGCCGCTCCCTGCTTCCCCATACCGGCAACGTACCCGCCCCCGCCGACAACGCCGTCACCGAGGCGGCCGGGAGGCCACAGCACCCACAGCACCCACAGCGCCCGCGGCGCCCGCGGCGTCCGGGGCGCCCGCGTGCTCAGTCGTCCCGTCCCACCAGGTTGGGGATCTCCTGCGTGGCGAACCACAGCAGCTCGTGGTCCTCCGCCCCGTCCACGATGAACTGCGCGTCGTCGTCCCCGCGGTCCGCCGCGCCCAGCGCGTCCGCGGCGGCCGAGACGTCCGCCTCGGCCTCGTCGGAGTCGACGTGCACGGCCGCGGCCTTCGCCAGGGCCACGGGCGCGGCGACCCGCACCTCGCCGAGCGCGGAGGGCTCCAGGCTGCGGTCGGGGTCGGCGGAGGCCGCCCCGTCGGCCACATCGACGGCCACGACGACCCGCCGCCGCGGGGCGCCGGGGTCGAGCGCGAGCAGCCGCAGCGAGGCGGCGGCGGCACGGTTCAGGGCCGCGTACTCCAGCTCCTCGATGTCGTCGGAGAGGTACCACTCGCGCAGCGCGGGGGTGACGGCGTACGCGAGGAACGGCCCCGATCCCAGCTCACCCGTCTTGTGCGCCTCGGCGAGACCGGGGAGGGTCAGGGGGACGTAGACGCGCATGGCTCAGCCGCTTTCGTAGTCGGAGGTCTCCTCGGGACGGCGCTCGCGCACCGCCGCGGAGGACCTTCAGGATACGTGCGGCCGTCCCCTTTCGGGTTCCCACCGGCCCCGCCCCCGGCGTCAACCCTGCGCCCGTGACGCGTACGGCACACCCCTGTCTTCCAGGGCGTGTCCGCCTCCCGTTCACCCGGGAAGGCGAACTTTCCGCATGGGCCGGGCCGGTTCCGGCGCCCCTTGCGACGCGCCCCTCCGCCCCCGTACAAGAACCCCCGACGAGAGTTACCGCCCGGTATTCACCGGGTCTCACGGAACGGGGACGCCGCATGAACAAGGTGATGACGAGGACGAGGACGAGGACGAGGACGAGGACCGGTCCGGGGACGGGGACAATGACAGGGACGGGCCCGGCGACGACGGCAACGCCGGCCCCGGGAACGGGAGGTCCGAGGCCGGACACGGAGACGGGACCGGCCCCGGGGGCGGACGCGGGAACGGGAGGCCCGAGGCCGGACACGGGCACGGGCACGGGAGCCACCCCCAAGCCGAACACGGGGACGGAGCGGGTCCTGAGGCCGGACGCGAGGACGGGACGGACCCCGAGGTCGACGCCGGGCGCGGGCACCCGCCCGCCGGGCCGCCGCGACACCCGCCGCCCCGGCGGGACCCCGCCCCGCAGGACCCCGGGCGGCGACCGCCCGCCCGCGGCTCCCCCCACGATCCCGGGGACGGGCCCGGGGACAGGTCCGGGCACGGTCCCGGGCCCGGGGGCCGGCGCGGGCGTCCGTCCCACCGACCTCTTCGCCGACCGCCTCCTCGCCGTCCTGAGCGGTCAGCGCCCCGTGCACTGCATGCTCCGCCACACCGCCGGCCGCGCCTACGACGAGCTGGCGCGGCTCGCCGAACACGGCCCGCTGCGCACCCACGGCGCCCGGCCGGTGGTCCGCGACATCGGCTACTACGTCCCGCGCACCGGCGCGCTCGAGGTGTTCGCCCGCATCGGCGCGGGCGAACAGCTCCGCGCCCTGGCCTTCCGCCTGGAACAGGGCGCCGACCTGCGCTGGCGCTGCACGGCCGTGGAACTGGGCGTCCCCCACCCACCACACACCGCCCCCGGCGCCTGACCGCGCCCGCCCACCGGCAGAGCCGAAACCGACCCCACGGACCAGCCCCCACTGACCAGCCCCGGGGGATCACCGAGATCACCGACCAGCCGAGGACCACCACACACGGCGAGGGGCCACCGCACACGGCGAAGGGCCGGGCATCCTCCGATGCCCGGCCCTTCGCCGTTCCGTACGCCCCGGCGGGACGCCGCCCTCACTTCTTGCGGCGGCGACCCTTCTGCTGCTTGCGGCGCTCCGCGCGGGTGAGGCCGTCCGCCTCCGACCGCACCGGCTCGTCGCCGTTGGCGAAGTCGCCCTCGACGACGCCGCCCTCGCCGTCGACGGTCGGCGCGGAGAAGTGCAGCCGGTCCGGCCGCTGCGGCGCGTCCAGGCCCTTGGCGCGGATCTCCGGACGGGCGCCCGCGGGCACCGCGTCCTCCTCCTTGGTGAGCGACGGCGCGGCGTCCTCGACCGGGACCTCCTCGACCTGCTGCTCGACCTGGACCTCCAGGTTGAACAGGTAGCCGACGGACTCCTCCTTGATGCCCTCCATCATGGCGGTGAACATGTCGAAGCCCTCGCGCTGGTACTCGACCAGCGGGTCCTTCTGCGCCATGGCGCGCAGGCCGATGCCCTCCTGGAGGTAGTCCATCTCGTAGAGGTGCTCGCGCCACTTGCGGTCCAGCACCGAGAGGACGACCCGGCGCTCCAGCTCACGCATGATCTCGGAGCCGAGCTGCGCCTCGCGCGCCTCGTACTGCTCGTGGATGTCGTCCTTGACGGACTCGGAGATGAACTCCGCCGTGAGGCCCGCGCGGTCGCCCGCCGCCTCCTCCAGCTCCTCGACGGTGACCTTCACCGGGTAGAGCTGTCTGAAGGCGCCCCACAGCCGGTCCAGGTCCCACTCCTCGGCGAAGCCCTCGGCGGTCTCGGCGGCGATGTAGGCGTCGATCGTGTCGTCCATGAAGTGCTGGATCTGCTCCTGCAGGTCCTCGCCCTCCAGGACACGGCGGCGCTCGCCGTAGATGACCTCGCGCTGGCGGTTGAGGACCTCGTCGTACTTCAGGACGTTCTTGCGGGTCTCGAAGTTCTGCTGCTCGACCTGCGACTGGGCGGAGGCGATGGCCCGGGTGACCATCTTGTTCTCGATCGGCACGTCGTCCGGGACGTTCGCCATCGACATGACGCGCTCCACCATCTGCGCCTTGAACAGGCGCATCAGGTCGTCGCCCAGGGAGAGGTAGAACCGGGACTCGCCGGGGTCGCCCTGGCGGCCGGAACGACCGCGCAGCTGGTTGTCGATACGACGGGACTCGTGCCGCTCGGTGCCGAGGACGTAGAGCCCGCCGAGCTCCTTGACCTCCTCGTTCTCCGCCTTCACGGCCGCCTCGGCGCGCTCCAGGGCGGCGGGCAGGGCCGCGGCCCACTCCTCGATGTGCTCCTCGGGATCGAGGCCGCGCTGGCGCAGCTCCGCCTCGGCGAGGTCCTCGGGGTTGCCGCCGAGCTTGATGTCCGTACCGCGGCCGGCCATGTTCGTGGCGACCGTGACGGCACCCTTGCGGCCCGCCTGCGCGACGATCGTCGCCTCGCGGTCGTGCTGCTTGGCGTTCAGCACCTCGTGCTGGATGCCGCGCTTGCTGAGCTGCTGCGAGAGGTACTCGGACTTCTCGACCGAGGTGGTGCCGACGAGGATCGGCTGGCCCTTCTCGTGCTTCTCGGCGATGTCGTCGACCACCGCGTCGAACTTGGCGACCTCCGTGCGGTAGATCAGGTCCGAGCGGTCCTTGCGGATCATCGGCTTGTTCGTCGGGATCGGCACGACGCCGAGCTTGTAGATCTGGTGGAACTCCGCGGCCTCGGTCATCGCCGTACCGGTCATGCCGGAGAGCTTGTTGTAGAGGCGGAAGAAGTTCTGCAGGGTGATCGTGGCGAGCGTCTGGTTCTCGTCCTTGATGTCCACCCCTTCCTTCGCCTCGATCGCCTGGTGCATGCCCTCGTTGTAGCGGCGGCCGGCGAGGATACGGCCGGTGTGCTCGTCGACGATCATGACTTCGCCGTCGATGACGACGTAGTCCTTGTCCTTCTTGAAGAGCTCCTTGGCCTTGATGGCGTTGTTCAGGTAGCCCACCAGCGGCGTGTTGACCGACTCGTAGAGGTTGTCGATGCCGAGCCAGTCCTCGACCTTGGAGACGCCGGACTCGTGGATGGCCACGGTCCGCTTCTTCTCGTCGACCTCGTAGTCGCCGGTCTCCTCGATGCCCTTCAGGGGGTTGCCGGGCTCGCCCCTCTTCAGGCGCGTGACCAGCTTGGCGAAGTCGCCGTACCACTTGGTGGCCTGGTCGGCGGGGCCGGAGATGATCAGCGGCGTACGGGCCTCGTCGACGAGGATGGAGTCGACCTCGTCGACGATCGCGAAGTTGTGGCCGCGCTGCACCAGCTCGTCCTTCGACCACGCCATGTTGTCGCGCAGGTAGTCGAAGCCGAACTCGTTGTTGGTGCCGTAGGTGATGTCGCACGCGTACTGCTCGCGGCGCTGGGCCGGCGTCATGTTCGCGAGGATGCAGCCGACGGTCAGGCCCAGGAACTTGTGGACGCGGCCCATCATCTCGGAGTCGCGCTCGGCCAGGTAGTCGTTGACCGTGATGAGGTGGACGCCGTCCCCGGACAGCGCGTTCAGGTACGCGGGCAGGGTGCCGACCAGGGTCTTGCCCTCACCGGTCTTCATCTCGGCCACGTAGCCGAGGTGGAGCGCGGCACCGCCCATGAGCTGCACGTCGTAGTGGCGCTGGCCCAGGACGCGCTTGGCGGCCTCGCGGACGGTCGCGAACGCCTCGGGCAGCAGGTCGTCCAGGCTCTCGCCGTCCTGGTAACGCTGCTTGTACTCGTCGGTGAGGGCCCGCAGCTCGGCGTCGGAGAGGTCGACGAAGTCCTCTTCGATGGAGTTGACCTGGTCCGCGATGCGGTGCAGCTTGCGCAGGATCTTGCCTTCGCCTGCACGCATGATCTTCGAGAGGACGGACACGGGGGTTTGTCTCCTTGCCGGTCGGGCCTGGGACGGTCGGGTCGTGAACGGACGGATCGAGCAACGGCCATCGTAAGCGAGGACCGCACCGGGCCGGGAGGTCTGGCCACGACAGCCATCAGGACAACGCACGGGAGTCGCGGAAGGTGCCGCTTTCCCGTACCAAAAAGTAATCACATGCTCACGCAGGGCAAACGAATGGCCGCCCCGCCGCCGCTCCCGCGAGAATCGGCCGATGGACCCCGTCACCCTCACCTCCCCGCGGCTCCTCCTGCGCACCGTCGGCCCGCAGGACACCGACGCCGTGCACGCCGCGGCCCAGGACCCCGACATCCAGCGCTGGACCACGGTCCCCTCGCCCTATCTGTACGAGCACGCGCGGAGCTTCACCGAGCAGATGGTGCCCGACGGATGGGCGGACGACTCGATGTTCACGTTCGGCGCCTTCCTGCCCGAGGACGGCGCGCTCGTCGCCATGCTGGGCCTGACGACGCGCTCCGCGGGGGTCGTGGAGATCGGCTTCTGGGCGGCGAAGGAGCACCGGGGCAGGGGCTACGTCACCGAGGCCGCGCTCGCCGTCTGCCGCTGGGCGTTCACGCGGATCGCCGCCGACCGCGTGGAGTGGCGCGCGGAGGTCGGCAACGGGGCGTCCCGGGCGGTCGCCGAGCGCGCGGGCTTCCGCGTGGAGGGCGTGCTGCGCGCGGGGATCGTCAACAAGGGGACGCGCCGCGACTGCTGGGTCGGCTCCCTGCTGCCGCACGACCTGGGTCTGCCGTCGACGGCGCCGTACCTGCCGGCCCGCGGCTGACCGGACGCGCCCCGCCCCGCGCGGACCCGCCGCCCCCCGGCCGCCCGGACGCGGACTGCCCGCGGACCCGCCGGCTCACGTCCGTCCGGCCCGCCGGACGCGGTCGGCCCTGTGCGGCCCCGCCGGCTCGCGGCCGGCCCTGCGGGGACCCGCCGCCCCCCGGCCCGCCCTGTGCGGGCCCGCCGGTCCCCGCCGTCCCGCGGGCCCGCCGGTCCTCGCGCGACGGGTCCCCTCCGTCGCCGGACGGATCCCGTCCGTTGTCAGTGGCACCGCTTATCGTGCGGGCATGACGAGTCTCCCGCGTCCCGCCACCGAGCTCTCCGCCGACGAGGCACGCCGTATCGCCCTGCGCGCCCAGGGGTTCCTGGGCGCGCCCGACCGCAGGGGCGGCGTCCGCGGAGTGCTGCGGCACCTGGGCGCGGTCCAGCTGGACACGATCTCGGTGCTGGCCCGCTCGCACGAACTCGTCCCGTACGCGCGGCTGGGGGCCGTCGGCCGCAGGACCGTGGACGACGCCTACTGGACGCCGGGCCCCGACGGCGCGCCGCACGCCTTCGAGTACTGGTCGCACGCGGCCTGCATCCTGCCCGTGGAGGAGTGGCCGCACTTCGCGTTCCGCCGCCGCGCCTACCGCGCCCGCCCGCACTGGAACCACGAGCTGCCCGACGGCGCCTACGAGCAGGTGATCAAGCAGCTGCGCGCCGAGGGACCGCTCACCGCCACGGAGCTGGGCGGCGCGAAGCGGACCAGCGAGTGGTGGGACTGGTCGGGCGCGAAGGTCGCCGTCGAGCGCGCCCTGATGTACGGGGAGGTGGTCTGCGTCGAGCGCCGCGGCTGGAAGCGGGTGTACGACCTGGCCGAGCGCGCGATCCCGGCGGAGCTGCTGCACGACGAGCTGGACGACGCCGAGTGCCTGCGCCGCCTGGTCCGCCTGGCCGGCCGGTCCCTGGGGGTCGGCACGCGCGCGGACATCGCCGACTACCACCGGCTGAAGGCCGAGCAGGTGGACGCGGTGATCGCGGACTCGGGGCTGGTGCCCGTCACCGTGCGCGGCTGGGGGAAGCCGGCCTGGGCCGACCCGGCGGCCCTGGAGACGGTGCCGCGCGGCCGCCACCGCACGACGCTGCTGTCGCCGTTCGACTCGCTGATCTGGGAACGGGCGCGCACGGAGCGGATCTTCGGCTTCACCCACCGCCTGGAGGCGTACGTCCCGCGTCCCAAGCGCGTGCACGGGTACTTCGCGATGCCGGTGCTCGCGGGCGGCCGGCTCGTCGGCCGCGTGGACCCGGCCCGTGAGGGCCGCACCCTGGTCGCGAAGCAGGTGACGCTGGACGGCCCGAAGGCGGTTCCGGCCACGGCCCAGGCCCTGCTGGAGGCCGCGACCTGGGTGGACTGCACCGATGTCCGGGTGGAGCGCGTCGACGCGCCGGAGCTGCGTGCGCCTCTGATCGCCGCGCTGTCCGGGGCGCTGGACTAGCGCCGGGGCGAGGAGCGGGTCCACGGTCCCGCCGGCCGGGGACCGGAACCTGTAGGGGGGAGAAGGCCGGACGGGGAGGCGACCGGACGGGAGGCGGCCCGGGCCCGCCTCCGCGTCGCTAGCGGATCTCCAGGATCTTCTCGCGCATCGCGTACACCACCGCTTCCATCCGGGAGTGCAGCTGCAGCTTCTCCAGGATGTTGCGCACGTGGTTCTTCACCGTGTTCTCGGAGATGAACAGCTCCTTGGCGATGTCGCGGTTGTTCATCCCCGTGGCGACGAGCTTCAGGACCTCCAGCTCGCGGTCGGTGAGCCGGGGCGCGGGCACCAGGCGCCGCTCGTCGGTGCGCTGGATCATCGACTTGAACTCGGTGAGCAGCTTCGACGCCATCGAGGGGCTGATCTGCGACTGCCCGTCGGCCACGGCACGGATGGCCGTCGCCACCTCGTCGGTGGAGATCTCCTTGAGGAGGTATCCGGTCGCACCGGCCTTGATCGCGTCGTAGAGGTCGGCCTCCTCGTCGCTGATCGTCAGCATGATGATCTTCGCGCTGGGGGCCACCTCCTTGATGGAGGTGCACGCCTCGATGCCGCCGCGCCGGGGCATCCGCACGTCCATCAGGACGATGTCGGGCAGCAGGTCGGCGGCCTTGTCCACCGCCTCGGCGCCGTCCCCGGCCTCCCCGACGACCTCGATGTCCTCCTCGGCCGCCAGCACGATCTCCAGTCCCCGCCGGAAGAGAGCGTGGTCGTCCACCACCAGGACCCTGATGGGCTCCTTGCGCGGGGAGCCCGCGTCCGGGCCCATGCCGACGACGCCGTCGTGGGCATCCTCTTCACGCATCGGTCCGAAGCTGTCCGTCATCGTTCCCTCCCCCTGCGAGGCCGTGGCCGTGTTCCCGCGCCATCGCCAACCCGAGGCTGCGGCCCGCCGGTTGGGGCCGTAGCGGCCATGATTCCATGCCACGCGCGACGGCGCGGCCGACGCCGCGGGAACGCCACTCCTCGCACACCGGTGCCCCTGGGACCGCGCACGCGCCCAGGGGCACCGGATCAGCCGTCACCGGTCGGGTCAGCCACCGAGCGTGTCACCGGTGGGCGCCTTCTGCGCCTGGGCGACCATCGGGTCCGTGCTGAGGTGGATGACGCCGTAGTCGTACGCGTGCCGCCGGTAGACGACGCTCGGTTCCTTGGTCTCGGAGTCGACGAACAGATAGAAGTCGTGCCCGACCAGCTCCATCTCGTAGAGCGCCTGGTCGAGCGTCATGGGGGAGGCGACGTGCGTCTTCTCCCGGACCACGAGCGGGCCTTCGCCCTTCACCTCGAGGGAGCCGATCTTCTTGACCGGTACGCCGTCCGGTTCCTGCTCCCGGACGATTCCCCCGTTGCCGTCGAGCGTGGCCACGTCGGGGACGGTGTCGGCGACGTCGGCCGCCGAGAGCCTGCCGGTGCCACGCCGCGTCCGGCGCTTGTCGTGCTGCTTGCGCAGTCGTGCGTCGAGCTTGTCGGTCGCCAGGTCCAGCGCCGCGTACGGGTCGCTGGCGGCCGCCTCGGCCCGGATGACAGGTCCGCGGGTCCGCAGGGTGATCTCCACCCGGTCGCTGCGGTCGGCCTGCCTGGGGTTGGGCTCCTTGGACACCTCGACGTCGAGGCTGATCACCTTGCCGTCGAGCTTCTGGATCTTCTCCAGCTTCAGCTTCTCGGCCACGTGTTTGCGGAACCGCTCGGGCACCTCGGTCTTGCGGCCCTTGACGACGATGTCCACGCAGAACTCCGTTCCCGGATCGCCCCGCTTCCTGTGGCGGGGCATCTCCATTTCGCACCGGCCCCGGAGCGTCCCGGAGCCTCGGACTCGGTGACTTCCACCTCCTCCTCCCCCGTACGCGAGATCTCCATCCCACCGGTGCGGGTGATTGAGGAAAAACCCGCGTCACGGCATTCGGATATACGAGGGAGGGCGTCAGCCTTTCCCTCATGACCGAACATATCTCGCTCGGACGGATGTCGTCACCCTCTACTGGCCCGTACCTCCATTCCGATGAATTGAACCCGTCGCCACCTGCGGCGACGCAACTACGGAATCAGTTCTCGTTTATTTCGAAAGACGTGGGAGAAGCAGCCACCACCGCCGCGCCGAGCGTGCACCGCCCGCTGTTCGCACAGCACATTCCGCCGGCCCTCTCCGTCCGGTCGTCCCCTGTCCGGGCCGGATCCGGTATCTCCTCGCGACCGGCTTCGTCCGTCACCCGTCCGTAGATCTTCGTTCCCTCCCCGGCCCCTCTCATCGTTCCGAGGTACCCCGCTTTCGCGAGGGCAACGCCCAGCGCTCGCGCCGCCTCCGTCAACGTGGCTCCCGTGGTCATCAGATCGTCCACGACGACCACGCGGCCGCATCCCGCGAGCAGCCGGGCACCCGCCGCCGGCACGGTCAGGGCGCCCGCGACGTTCTCCAGCCGCCGCCGGGCGCCGAGCCCCGCCTGGTCGGCCACCGCACGCCGCGGCCGCAGCACGCCGAGGACCCGCGCGGGCGTCCCGGACCGCCGCAGCTCCCCGGCGGCGGCCAGCGCGATCCGCCGCACCGGGTCGTGCCCGCGCGCCCGCACGGCCCCGCGGGCCGAGGGCACGGGCACGAGCGCCACCCCGCCCGCCGCGGCGGAGGCCGGTCCCGCCCGCACCGCGCCCGCCAGGGCCGCGCCGAGCGGGGCGGCCAGCGGCAGCGCGCCCCGCTCCTTGTGCGCGAGCAGTACGGCCCGTACCTCGTCCGCGTACGGGGCGGCGGCGTGCACCACGGGCAGGCCCCGCGGCTCCGGCCGGGGGCGCACCCGGCACGGCGCGGTCCCGCCCAGGACGGCGCGGCACCGCGGGCACAGCACCGTGCGCCCCCGCCCGCAGCCTCCGCACTCGGCCGGCAGGACCAGGTCGGTGAGGTCCTGCCACCACCTCCGCATGGGCACCACTGTGCCCACGCACGCGCCGCCGGACCACCCCTGTGGACAACCGCCTGTGGACAACGGGACGCGGCCGCCGCCCACGGGCCGCCGTCCCGGTGTCGCCCCGGACGGACCTCGGTCTCCGGAACAGACCTGGGCCGGACCTCGGCCCCGGCGTCACCCGGACGGACCGGCGCCGTCCCGGACGGACCCGGGACGGCTCCCGGCGTCACCCCGGATAGACCGGCGCCGTCCCCTCGTCCACCACGGTCTGCCACTGTGCGCCCGAGGACAGCCTGACGATGCCGTCCTCGGAGTGCGCCAGCAGCGGAAGCTGCTCGTTCTCGGCCGCGGCGACCTCCTGGACACCGGTCGGCGCGGCGGGCGCGGAGCTGGTCGGGGTGGACCCGTCGACCTGCACGTACCGCATCTGCTGCACGCCGCCGGCCTCGCGCCCGACCACCACGAGGCGGCTGTCGCCGGCCCACGACATGGCCTTGACCTCCTCCAGGCTCGGTACCACCGACCGCAGCTCGTACAGGGACGCCGTCGTCCGGCCCTCGTCCCCGGTCTGCCGTTCGAGACGCCCTATGAGCAGGGACGTCCTGTCGCCCTTGGCGACGATCAGGGCGACGCGGACCCCGTCGGCGGCCACCCGCACCGCCTCGATGCGCCCGTCGAGACCGGGCGTGCGGACCTCCACCGGCTCGCCCCGGCCCTGCTCCAGCATGAGCAGCCGCTCGTCGTCGGGGTCGCGGTCGGCCACCCACAGATTGCCGTCGGGGTCCCAGCTCGGCGTGGTCAGCCCGTCGTTCTCCGAACCGGCCCCGCTGCTGAGCACGGGCTCCCCGAGCGAGCTGCCCGACGCGAGCGAGGCGACGTACAGCGACCGCCCGTCGAGCGACACCCCCGCGGCGGTGTCCTCGTCCCGCGACACGGCCGCCGCCCGCAGCGTCTGCCCGCCCTCGCCGAGCGCGCCCGGCACCGGCTCGAACTCCTTGCCGCTGCCGCCGGCCGGGAGCCGCACGAGCTGGTGCTCGCCGTCGACGAAGTACTCGTACTCGACGTCCCGCGCGGTGCCGTGCGAGGCGATGACCTCGGCCTGCTTCTCGTCGAGCCCGCACAGCCGCGAGCCGTCCGACTTCTGCAGCTCCACCTCCTCGACGCCGGTGGGCGTCAGATCCTGCAGGGTGAACAGCAGCTGGGCCGCCATCTCGTCGCACCGGCCCTGCCCGACCCGGTCGGCCTTCGCGTTGAGCGGGACGGTCAGCTTGTTCTGGTTGTCGGGCGTCAGCGACGCGACGCCCTTCTTCAGCGCCGTACCGGTGGGGAAGCTGGAGCGGACCACGGGCGCGAGCCAGTGCGTGGGGCCGGACAGCAGCGCGCGCACCACCTGCGTCACCGAGTCCACCTTCTTGCGCACGAAGACCGGGTCGGCGACCGCGCCCAGCTGCTCCCGCTCGCCGGTGCCGGTGTTGGAGGCGAAGTAGTACTTGTTGACGGACACGTAGTTGCGCTGGAAGTCGGACCGGCCCATGACCAGGCCCTGCGGCAGCGCGTCGATGCGCCACTGCTTGCTGCCGTCGGCGGCCTCGTCCTCGACCAGGTGGACCGTCCCGTTGTACGCGCCGTCGTCGGGCTCGTAGGCGTGCTCGGCGTCCACCACGGCGACCCGGGTGCCGCTGAGCGTGTACGTGTAGTCGCCCGTCGCCTCGTGGCTGCCGCCGCGCTCGACCAGGGGGGTCGGTCCCTCGGCGAGCACCGTGGTCGACGCGAACGGCCGCCACGTCTTCGACGCCTTGTCGGTCAGGTACTTCCGCGCCGTCTCGAACTGAGCGTCGTCGCTGGTCAGCGCCTCGAGGAAGCCCTGCACGATCTCGGCGGGGCGGGCGTTCTCGCGCGGCGGCACCGCGAAGACGCGCACCTGCGTGTCCGACCTCTGCGAGGCCTCCACACCGCGCAGGTCCCCGCTGTCCGGCATCGAGGCGCACCCGGCCAGCAGCACGGCGCCGCAGCCGACGTACGCCCCCACGCGCAGCGAGCGCCGCCGGCGGCTCCCCTCAGCGCCCACGGAATGCCTCCCCTTGCTCCAGCCGTTCCGGCTCCGCGCCGGCGTCCGCACCCGTCCCCGTGCCCCGGCCGTCCGAAGACGGCGCGCCGCTCCCGGACGGGCCGCCGTCCTGTGCCGGCGGGCCGTTCACCGCGCCGGCGTCCCGGACCTCGCCCGCGGGCCGGGGCACCACGCGCGCGCCGCTGCCGGGCAGCGCCGTGGGGTCCACGACGGTCCCCGGGTGGGACGACAGCGGCGCCCTCGCCGGTATCGGCGGCACCGCGCGCTCCCGGTCCGGCTGCGCCGGCACCGTGGCCGGCTTGCTGCCGCCCGCGGGCGGCAGGCCCGCGTCGTCCAGCCCGCGGCGGTGCCGCGAGTCCTTGGGCTCCAGGGGGATGGGCGAGCCCCGCAGCGGCTCGTCGGCGGTCCGCGGCAGCGTCAGCCGGAACTGCGAGCCGCCGCCCGGCTCGCCCCACGCCTGCAACCAGCCGCCGTGCAGCCGCGCGTCCTCCAGGGCGATGGACAGCCCCAGGCCCGTCCCGCCGGTGGTCCGCGCGCGGGCCGGGTCGGCCCGCCAGAAGCGGCTGAACACGCGGGTCGCCTCGCCGGGCTTGAGGCCCACGCCGTAGTCGCGCACGGCGACCGCGACGGCCCCGCCCGCGGCGGCCATCTTCACCACGACGTCCTTGCCCTCGCCGTGCTCGACGGCGTTGACCACGAGGTTGCGCAGTACGCGCTCCACGCGCCGGGCGTCCGCCTCGGCGACCACGGGCTGCTGGTCGCCGACGACGCGGATGCGCGTGCCCTTGCGCTCGGCGAGCGGCTCGGCGCCGCTGACGACCCGGCGCACGACCTCCCGCAGGTCTATCGGCTCCGCCTCCAGGGCGGCCGCGCCCGCGTCGAACCGGCTGATCTCCAGCAGGTCCGCCAGCAGCGACTCGAACCGGTCCAGCTGGTCCGCGAGCAGCTCGGCCGACCGCGCGGTGACGGGGTCGAAGTCCTCCCGCGCCTCGTGGATGACGTCGGCCGCCATCCGTACGGTCGTCAGCGGCGTGCGCAGCTCGTGCGAGACGTCGGAGACGAACCGCCGCTGCATCCGCGACAGGTCCTCCAGCTGCGAGATCTTCAGCTGGAGGTTCTGCGCCATCTTGTTGAAGGCCTCGCCGAGCCGCGCGATGTCGTCCTCGCCGGTGACCTTCATCCGCTCCTGCAGGCGCCCGGCGGACAGCCGCTCGGCGACGCCCGCCGCCATCCGTACGGGGGTGACGACCTGGCGCACCACCAGCCAGGCGATGGCGCCCAGGAGCACCACGACGAACAGCCCGGCCGTGGCGAGGGTCCCCTTGACCAGGCTCAGCGACTTCTCCTCCTGGGTGAGCGGGAAGAGGAAGTACAGCTGGTACGGGTTGCCGTTGGGGTCGGTGACCCGCTTGCCGATGATCAGCGCGGGCTGGGGGTCCCGGTCGTTGGTGTACGCGACGCGCGTGTAGCTCTGGATCGCACCGGTGCCCGTCTCGACGCGCCGGCGCAGCTCCACCGGCACGCTGCGGTCCCAGCTCACGCCGCCCGAGGCGCGCGGGCCGAGGCCCCCGGTGCCGCTGTCCGCGGCGGCCGGGCTGAGCGTCACCACGTCGAACGCGCCCTGGCCGCCGCTGGAGAGGGACTGCACGAGGTTGCTCATCCACTCGCTGACGTTCTGCACCGAGGCGGCGTCCGGGTCCGCGGACTCGCTCCCGGCCGCGTTCGCCGCGTTGTCGGCGGCCTGGCCCGCGGCCGTGAAACCGCCCGTGGCCTGGCTCTGCGATGCCTTCACCTTGGCGTCCAGCAGGCCGTTGCGCACCTGCCCGATGACGACGAAGCCCAGCAGCAGGACGACGCCCAGGGACATCAGCAGGGTCGTGACGACGACCTTGAGCTGGATGTTGCGCCGCCACAGCCGTATGACGGGCAGCAGCGGGCGGCGCACCCAGCGCATGAGCAGCCGGATGACCGGGCTGCCCTGGACCCCGCCCTCGAGCAGCCCGCTCTCCAGGAACCGTGCCCAGCGGGAGCCCGCCGTCCCCCGGCCGACAGGCCGCCCCGAGCGGGCGCCCGGCCGGCCGGGCGCCGAAGCGGCGCTGTCCTGCGCCATGTCAGCTCGGTCCGGCCTTGTAACCGACGCCACGGACGGTCACCACGATCTCCGGCCGCTCCGGGTCCTTCTCGACCTTGGAGCGCAGCCGCTGCACATGCACGTTGACCAGGCGGGTGTCGGCCGCGTGGCGGTAGCCCCAGACCTGTTCGAGCAGGACCTCGCGGGTGAACACCTGCCACGGCTTGCGCGCCAGCGCCACCAGCAGGTCGAACTCCAGCGGCGTCAGCGCGATCGACTGCCCCTCCCGCTTCACGGAGTGACCGGCCACGTCGATGACGAGGTCGCCGATGGCGAGCTGCTCGGGAGCCGGCTCCTCCGACCTGCGCAGCCGTGCGCGGATCCGCGCGACCAGCTCCTTCGGCTTGAACGGCTTCACGATGTAGTCGTCCGCGCCCGACTCCAGGCCGACCACCACGTCCACGGTGTCGCTCTTGGCCGTGAGCATCACGATCGGCACGCCGGACTCCGCCCTGATCAGGCGGCACACCTCGATGCCGTCCCGGCCGGGCAGCATCAGGTCGAGCAGCACGAGATCGGGTTTGGCCTCACGGAAAGCGGCCAGCGCCTTGTCGCCGTCGGCCACGAAAGACGGCTCAAAACCTTCGCCACGCAACACGATGCCGAGCATCTCGGCCAGTGCGGTGTCGTCATCGACGACAAGGACTCGTCCCTTCATGAACGCCATCATCCCATCAGCCCATGGTCACCCGGCGTGACCTCGCACACAGCTCGTCCAGCGCCTCACCCGTCACGGGCGACACGACCCCCTCCTCGGTGACGATCGCCGTCACCAGCTCGGGCGGCGTCACGTCGAAGGCGGGGTTGTACGCCTGCGTTCCCAGGGGGGCCACCGGGGTGCCGCCGCCCAGACCCGCCACCGGCACCTGCGGGACCGTGATCTCGGTCACCTCGTGCCCGGGACGCTGCTCGATCTCGATGGACGCCCCGTCCGGCGTGCCCAGGTCCACCGTCGTCAGCGGCGCCACCACGACGAACGGCACGTGGTGGTAGCGGGCCAGCACCGCCAGCGGGTAGGTGCCCACCTTGTTCGCCACCGACCCGTCGGCCGCGATGCGGTCGGCGCCGACCAGCACGGCGTCCACCTCGCCGGCCGCGAACAGCGAGCCCGCCGCGTCGTCGGTGAGCAGCGTGTACGCCATGCCGTGGCGCGCCGCCTCGTACGCCGTGAGCCGGGCGCCCTGCAGCATCGGCCGCGTCTCGTCCACCCACAGCCGGCGCAGCCGCCCCGCGCGGTGCGCGGCCAGCACCACCCCGAACGCCGTGCCCTGGCCGCCGGAGATCAGCGCCCCGGTGTTGCAGTGCGTGAGGATGCGGTGCCCGCCGCCGGGGAGGAGCTCCTCCAGCAGTGCCAGGCCGTGCCCGGCCATGCGCCTGCTGGCCTCGGCGTCCTGCCGGTGCAGCGTCCGCGCCGCGGCGAGCGCCGCCTCGGCGGCCTTGTCTTGGTCGCCGGTCTCGGCGAGGGCCGCGTGGTAGGCGGTCCGCGCCCGGTGCACGCCGACGGCGAGATTGACCGCGGTGGGCCGCGCCGCGGCCAGCGCGGCGGCGGCCTCCTCGACGTCGAAGCCACGCGCGGCGGCGAGCGCGACGCCGTAGGCGCCGGCGATGCCGAGCAGCGGCGCGCCGCGCACGGCGAGCGAACGGATCGCCTCCACCAGCGCCGGTGCGTCCGTGCACACCAGCTCGACCTCCTCGGCCGGCAGCCGCGTCTGGTCGAGTACGACCAGTACGGGGCCTTCCGGCGGTTCGTCCCACCGGATCGCAGATATCTCCGTGGGCTCGCTGTGCTCGCGGGATCGCGCGTACTGATCAGCCATCCGCCCAGTCTGCCCCGTACCCGGCGGACAATTGAAGGTGTGCAGCCCATACGGCCACCGGTCACTTTCCGGGCACACCGTGGCACGATGGCAGCCAACCTGCCGCCGCGACCGCGGACGGGCACCGTGAAGGAGCGACGATGAAAGACACTCCGGGCTGGGCCTCGCCCGGATCCGCCCCCTCCGGCGGACGGGAACCGGGCGCTTCCGGTCCGGCCGGGCCCGCCGACCGCCCCGGTCCCTCCGAGTCGGCGGACCGCCCCGCCCTGCCCGGGCAGGCGGACGGAACGGACCGGCAGGACGCGGCAGGCCGACCGGAACAGTCCGGTCGGCCGGCGGAGCCGGCGCCGGGTACGGACACCGGCGGCCCTGCCTCGAAGTGGTCCGAGCAGCAGCCGCCCGCCGGGCAGTGGAGCGCCCCCGGCGGCCGGGTCCCCGGCCAGGTCCCGCCTCCGCCCGGTCCCGGCTGGGGCGGGCCTCCGCCCGCCGCTCCGGGCGGAGGCGGGAACTGGGGCGGCGGACACGGCCCCGGCGGCTGGGGCGGCGGCTGGGGCGGGCCTCCCCCGGCGGCCAAGCCCGGTGTGATCCCGCTGCGCCCGCTCGGCATCGGCGAGATCCTCGACGGCGCCGTGTCGACCATGCGCACGTACTGGCGGACCGTGCTGGGCATCTCGCTGGCCGTCGCCGTCGTCACGCAGGTCGCCGTCATCCTGCTCCAGCGCTTCGTCCTGGCCGACGACGGCAGCGCCGCGGTCCTCAGCGACCCGAGCGCCACGGTCGACGAGCTGAGCCAGGCCTTCACCGACACCATGCTGACCTCCGGTGTCGTCCTGCTGATCTCCCTGCTGGGCACCATCGTCGCCACGGCCCTGCTGACGACCGTCACCAGCCGCGCCGTCCTCGGCAGGCAGGTGACCCTCGGCGAGGCGTGGCGCGACGCTCGCCCCCAGCTCCTGCGGCTCCTCGGCCTGACCCTGCTGCTGCCGGTCATCGGCCTCGGCATCGTCTTCGTCGGCACCGTGCCCGGCCTGCTCGTCGTCGCCGCGGGCGGCGGCGGGGGCGGGGTGGCGCTCGCCGTCCTCGGCGGCCTGGCCGCGGCCGTCGTCGCGACGTGGCTGCTCGTCCGCTTCTCGCTCGCCTCCCCCGCCCTGATGCTGGAGAAGCAGGGCATCCCGAAGTCGCTGGTCCGCTCCACCAAGCTGGTCCGCGGCGCGTGGTGGCGGGTCTTCGGCATCCAGCTGCTCGCCACGGTCATCGCGAACGTCGTCGCCTCGATCACCGTGATCCCGTTCACCTTCCTGGCCGCGGCCCTGAGCGGCGAGGGGCTCAGCGGCTTCGTGGAGGGCAGCGGCGGCGCCGGCTGGACGTTCCTGATCATCGGCGGCATCGGCTCGGTGATCGGCTCCACGCTCACCTTCCCGATCACCGCGGGCGTCACCGTGCTCCTCTACATCGACCAGCGCATCCGCCGCGAGGCCCTCGACCTCGAACTGGCCCGCGCCGCCGGCGTCGAGGAGTACGGCACCGGCGGCCCGGGTGCGCCCGGCACCACGCCCGGGAGCTGACGGGGTGTCCATGGCGGGGGGAGTTCTCCCGGTGGCCCTCGGGCCGCCGCGGTCCGGCGGCACCGGCGTGCGGGCACTGCCGTACGCCGACGACGCACCACCGGTCACGGTCCCGCGCGACCCCGCGCGGGAGGCGGCCCGTCGCGAACTGTCGCGGCGGATGTACCACGAGGACGACCCCGGCCTGGTCCAACGCACCCTGAACGCCTTCTGGGACTGGGTCGGGGACCTCTTCTCCCGCGCCGCCTCCGCGACGCCCGGGGGCTCGCTCGGCCTGCTGATCGTCGTCCTCGCCGCCCTGGCGCTCATAGCCCTGCTCTGGTGGCGCCTGGGCGGCCCCCGCCGCACCCCCGCGCCGGCCGCCGCGCTCTTCGAGGACCGGCCCCGCACCGCGGCCGAGCACCGCGCCGCCGCCGAGGCGCACGCCGCCCAGGGCCACTGGAACCAGGCCGTCCAGGAGCGCATGCGCGCCATCGTCCGCTCTCTGGAGGAGCGCGCCCTGCTCGACGTCCGCCCCGGCCGCACCGCCGACGAGGCGGCCGCCGAGGCCGCCCGCGCCCTCCCCGCGCACTCCGGGGAACTGCGCGCCGCCGCCCGGGACTTCGACGACGTCGCGTACGGCGGGCGGGCCGCGACCCGACAGACGTACGACCGCCTCACCGCACTCGACCGGGACGTGGAGCGCAGCAGGCCGGTCCTCGTCGGCGACGGCGCCCCCGACACCGTCCGCACCGGCCCCGGAGCCGCCGAATGACCACCGGGGCCGCCCTCCCCTCCACCTCGGCCTCGCCCACCGCCCGCCAGCTGTGGACGCGTACCCGGGGGATCGTGCTCGCGCTCGTGGTCCTCCTCGTGGGCGCCGCCGTCATCGCCGTGGTCCGCTCCGGCGAGCAGCGCGGCAGCCTCGACCCGCGCTCCGCCACCCCCTACGGCAGCCGGGCCGTCGCCGAACTCCTCGCCGACCGCGGGGTCTCCACGCGCGTGGTGACCACCCTCGACCGGGCCCGCGCGGCGGCCGGTCCCGACACCACCCTCCTGGTCGCCGTGCCCGACCTGCTGACGCCTGACCAGCTCTCCCGGCTCCGCGCCGCGACCGCGGACTCCGGCGGCCGCACGCTCCTCGTCGCCCCCGGCCCGTCCGTCGCCACCCTCGCCCCCGGCGTCGCCGCCGACGCGGCACCCGCGTACGAGGCGACGCTCGCGCCGCGCTGCTCCCTGCCCGCCGCCCGGCGCGCGGGCACCGCCGACACCGGCGGCTTCCGCTACACCACGGACACCCCCGGCGCCGAGTCCTGCTACCCGAGCGACGGCCTGCCCACCCTGCTGCGCCTCCCGGACGCCGGGGGCGACGGCGACACCGTCGTCCTGGGCGCCCCCGACATCCTGCTCAACGACAGCCTCGACGAACGGGGCAACGCCTCGCTCGCCCTGCAGTTGCTCGGCTCGCGTCCCCACCTGGTCTGGTACCTCCCCTCGCTCTCCGACGGCACCGCCCCCGACACGGGACAGCGCGGCCTCTTCGACCTGCTCCCCTCCGGCTGGCTCTGGGGCACGCTCCAGCTCTTCGTCGCGGCCGCCCTGGCCGCCCTGTGGCGCGCCCGCCGCCTCGGCCGGCTCGTCCCCGAACGGCTCCCCGTCGTCGTCCGCGCCTCCGAGACCGCCGAGGGCCGCGCCCGCCTCTACCACAAGGCCGACGCCCGCGACCGCGCGGCGGACGCCCTGCGCTCCGCCGCCCGCACCCGCCTCGCCCCCCTCGTCGGCGTCCCCGTCGCCCAGGCGCACACGCCCGAGGCCCTGCTCCCCGCCCTGTCCTCCCGGCTCCCCGGACGAGCCGGCGAACAGGCCCCGCAGTCCCTTCTCTTCGGGCCGCCGCCCCGCGACGACGCGGCCCTCGTCTCCCTCGCAGACCACCTCGACGCCCTCGAAAGAGAGGTACGCCGTTCATGATGGACCCGACCACCGACAACGCCGGGACGACCGGGGACGCGGACGCCGCCCGCGGTGCCCTGGAAGCCCTGCGCGCCGAGATCGCCAAGGCCGTGGTCGGCCAGGACCCCGCCGTGACCGGTCTCGTCGTCGCCCTGCTCTGCCGCGGGCACGTCCTGCTCGAAGGCGTACCCGGCGTCGCGAAGACCCTGCTCGTGCGCGCCCTGGCGGCCACCCTCGAACTCGACACCAAGCGCGTGCAGTTCACCCCCGACCTGATGCCGAGCGACGTCACGGGCTCGCTCGTCTACGACGCCCGCACCGCGGAGTTCTCCTTCCAGCCCGGCCCGGTCTTCACCAACCTCCTGCTGGCCGACGAGATCAACCGCACCCCGCCCAAGACCCAGTCCTCCCTGCTGGAGGCCATGGAGGAGCGCCAGGTCACGGTCGACGGCACCCCGCGCGCGCTCCCCGACCCGTTCCTGGTCGCCGCGACGCAGAACCCCGTCGAGTACGAGGGCACGTACCCCCTCCCGGAAGCCCAGCTGGACCGCTTCCTGCTCAAGCTGACGATCCCCCTGCCCTCCCGCCAGGACGAGATCGACGTCCTCACCAGGCACGCCCAGGGCTTCGACCCGCGCGACCTGCGCGCCGCGGGCGTACGCCCCGTGGCGAGCGCGGCCGACCTCGAAGCGGCCCGCGCCGCCGTCGCGAAGACGTCCGTCTCCCCCGAGGTCACCGGCTACGTCGTCGACATCTGCCGCGCCACCCGCGAGTCGCCCTCCCTCACCCTGGGCGTCTCCCCGCGCGGTGCCACGGCCCTGCTGTCCACGGCCCGCGCCTGGGCCTGGCTGACCGGCCGCGACTACGTCACCCCCGACGACGTGAAGGCCCTCGCCCTGCCGACCCTGCGCCACCGTGTGCACCTGCGCCCGGAGGCGGAGATGGAGGGCGTGACGGCCGACTCGGTCATCAACGCGATCCTCGCCCACGTCCCCGTTCCCCGCTGATGGCACTCACCGGACGCGCCGCCCTCCTCGCGGCCCTCGGCTCCCTCCCGGTCGGCCTCTGGGAGCCGAGCTGGACGGGCATGCTCGCCGTGAACGCGCCCCTGGCGCTCGCGTGCGCCTGCGACTACGCCCTGGCCGCCCCCGTACGCCGTCTGGGCCTCGTCCGCTCCGGCGACACCTCGGTACGGCTCGGCGAGAGCGCCGACGTCACCCTGACCGTGACCAACCCGTCCCGCCGCCCGCTGCGCGCCCGCGTCCGCGACGCCTGGCCGCCGAGCAGCTGGCAGCCGGGCACGGAGACCGCCGCGTCCCGCCACACGGTGACGGTGCCGCCCGGCGAGCGCCGCCGCCTCACGACGCGGCTGCGGCCCACCCGCCGCGGCGACCGCCACGCGGACCGCGTCACTGTCCGCTCGTACGGCCCCCTCGGCCTGTTCGCCCGCCAGGGCAGCCACGAGGTGCCCTGGACGGTACGCGTCCTGCCCCCGTTCACCAGCCGCAAGCACCTGCCGTCGAGGCTGGCCCGCCTGCGCGAGCTCGACGGCCGGACCAGCGTGCTGACGCGGGGCGAGGGCACGGAGTTCGACAGCCTCCGCGAGTACGTCCCCGGCGACGACACCCGCTCCATCGACTGGCGCGCGACGGCCCGCCAGTCCGCGGTCGCCGTCCGCACCTGGCGCCCCGAACGGGACCGCCACATCCTCGTCGTCCTGGACACGGGCCGCACCGCGGCCGCCCGCGTCGGCGACGCCCCGCGCCTCGACGCCGCCCTGGACGCGGCACTCCTGCTGGCCGCGCTCGCCTCGCGCGCCGGCGACCGGGTGGACCTCCTGGCGTACGACCGCCGGGTACGCGCCCTGGTCCAGGGCCGCTCCGCCTCGGACGTCCTGCCGTCGCTGGTCACCGCCATGGCGAACCTCGAACCCGAGCTCGTCGAGACCGACGCCCGCGGCCTGACGGCGACCGCCCTGCGCACGGCGCCCCGCCGCTCCCTGATCGTCCTGCTCACCGCCCTGGACACGGCCCCCGTCGAGGAGGGTCTGCTTCCCGTGCTGCCCCAGCTCACGCAGCGCCATACGGTGCTGCTGGCGTCGGTGGCGGACCCGCACATCGCCGCCATGGCCACCGCACGCGGCACGACGGAGGCGGTGTACGAGGCCGCCGCCGCGGCAAAGGCCCAGTCCGAACGCGACCGCACCGCCGCCCAGCTGGCCCGGTACGGCGTCACCGTCGTCGACGCCGTACCGGACGATCTGGCGCCCGCGCTGGCGGACGCCTATCTGGCCCTGAAGGCAGCGGGACGCCTGTGAGCGGCGGGGGAAGCCGGCCTGATCCTGACGGATGAGGCCGGCGGACGGCTCGGGGGAAGCAGATCTGGAACAGGTCCCGGAAAGGGTCCGGAAATGCGGAAAGCCCCACACCAATGGTGTGGGGCTTTCCCAATATTTGTTCGGCGGCGTCCTACTCTCCCACAGGGTCCCCCCTGCAGTACCATCGGCGCTGTGAGGCTTAGCTTCCGGGTTCGGAATGTAACCGGGCGTTT
>NZ_BMVU01000057.1 GCF_014650875.1 Streptomyces minutiscleroticus | reverse complement strand
GCGCCACCGCCGCGGTCATGACCGCCGCCGGCACCGTACTGCTGCTGTCCTGACCACCACCCCCGCGAGGGACTCCGCCCCGACGGGAGCACCCCGACGCCCCCGCAGCAGACACCCCGTGGCACCGGAAACCCGCGGGCACCCCCACCCGAGGACCGCTCCGAGCACGGCGGAACCGGCGCCGGGCATCGAGGCTGCGCGGGGAACCGCGGCTTCCGGCGGCGGACCCGATTCCGGCACGGAGCCGCGGCCGCCCTCCGATAAGGTGCGCCGCATGACCAGCGACGCCCCGGACTGTCCCGAGTGCCGTCAGCCCATGGAGTCCGGCGGCCTCGTGCTCTCCGGCCGGGAGGACGACAACCGGCGCGCCTGCCGCGCGTTGTGGAGGTGTCCCGAGCGGCACATCTGGTGGAACTGGGCCGATCGGCCGGACGAGCCCCTGGATGCCTGCCCGGTACCGGAACTGTTCCGCTGACGTCCAACGCCGGCCTCATCGGGTCAGAACGACCGCAACCGTCGACGATCGTCCATGTTCCCGGTGCATGCGGAAAGGCCCACCATTCCCGATCTCGGCGTCAGCCCGAGAACCGAGGAAGAGGTCACCCTCATGCGAGCCCTCGGCGTCGCGCTCATCGCCGCGATGGAGGAGGTACCCGAGAACGTCGACGCGGAGTAGCCACGGGCTCCTCCTGGGAGGAAGTCGTGGCCGTCGCCGGTCGCCCGGTTCAAGTCATGGTCGCGAACGGTCCGCAGCACCTCGTGGTTCTGCACGAATCCGCGACCGGTACGGGCACTCCAGGTGAGCGACAGCCTTGAGTGTCCGCCCGCGTGACGACGCGGCGGTCGACGGCGGTCAGCCCTGGCTGTCGTACGGAACCCAGGTGCGCTCGCCCGCGTCGTTCGTGCCGTACCAGTAGCGCTGTATCCCCTTGATGCCGCTGGTGCGGAACGGACGGCCGTGGTCGTCGATGCGGACCGTGCCGGTGCGGCCCTGGGAGGACCAGTCGAGTTCGAGGTACCAGCGGGCGTCGTAGGTCTGTGTCGTCGCGTCGACCAGCAGCACCTCCGGGTCCTCGGCGGAGACGCGGTACGGGAAGTGCGCGGCCGGAATGGTGTGTTCGCTGTCGGCGCCGTCCTTCGGGCGGGTGGTGGGGCGGTCGACGTCGAGGTCCACGGTGAAGCGGCGGGGTGTGAGTTCTCCGCCGCAGCCCTGGTCCATGGCGTAAGCGCTCCCGGCGGCCGGGGTGCCGCGGCTGACGACGCGGACGCGGAGCGCCTCCAGGACCACGGCCGTGGACGACCGTCCCTGCACCGAGATCTGCACCATCGTCCGCCGCCCGTGCACCGCGTCCTGCGTCGCCGCCCAGGCCCCGGCGTCCTGCTGCACCGGCGGCGGAGGAACCTGCGCCGGCGGCCTGTCGATGACGTAGTCGTGGCCGCAGCCCATGTCCCAGACCTGGGAGTCGGCGCTCCAGGTGAGGGGCGGGCCGGCGGCCGGCTTCGCGGACGCGGCGGGACCGCCGACGGTGGCGGACGGGACGGGGGCCTCCCGCCGGGGGGCGGGCGACGCGGAGCTCCGGGAAGCGGAGGGGGAAGCGGAGGGGGAGGTGGTGGCCGACGGTTCCGCCGAGCGGCGAGGTGTGCCGGGGGCGGCCGTCCGCGGGTCCGCGGAGCGGGAGGCGTCCGCCCCGGAGGAGCGGTCGTCCGACAGGGCGGACATGCTGCCCACAGTGGCGAGCAGCGCGCAGGCGACGGCGGTGGACGCCAGGACCCGTCGGCGGCGGTACCAAGGACGGGGCGCGGAGGAGGGAGCGGGTGCGGAGGCGGGCCCGCCCAGGTCGGAATGGTCCCCGGGCTGCTCCGCGGAGCTGCCCTGCTCGACGAGCGCCCCGCCCGCGTCCGGCGACGGTCCCGGCACCGGAACCGTCGCCTCCGTCGAGCCGCCCGTACGCACCCGCTGCCGGGCCGCCACCGCCGACAACCACAGCCGGTGCAGTTCGAGCCGCTCCTCCGGCGTCGCCTCGCAGAAGGCCGCGAGCCGCTCCACGGGCGCGAAGTCCTGCGGGACCGCCTCACCCGCGCAGTACCGGTGCAGCGTGGAGGTGTTCATGTTCAGGCGGCGGGCCAGAGAGCCGTAGCTCCGCTCCGTGCGGTCCTTCAGCCGGCGCAGCAGCGCCGCGAACTCCTCGACATCGTCCTGAACCGACACCGTTCCCCCGTCGTCCGCCCGCGATCGCGTATCCCAGGCACTCATATACCTGCACGTCAGATGGGCTGGGATGGTTCCACCACCGCGAAAAGGGCGGCAGTCGTTGCGCCGCGCTCCGGTGACCGCCGATGCTCTTGGTGTCGCACCGGCCAGGGCCGGACCGACCAGCCGGCGTCGGACGACGTCCGACACGCATGCACCGCGCTCACGCATTCACGCATTCACACCACATTCATTCACCGCACTCATTCACCGAGGGGACACCCATGCCCAAGCGCACCCGAGCAGGCGCGCTCCTCGCAGTCGCCGTCACGGGTTCGGCCGTGGCGCTCGCCGGACCGGCCGCCGCCGCTCCGAAGACGCCCGGCTTCCTCGCGGCCGCGGACCTGCCGACGCACCCCGCCTCCTCCTGGACGGCCGGCGAGGTCACCGCCGACGTACCGGAAGAGACGGACCGGGACGTCTGTCTGCGGGCCCTGCCGGGTCACGAGCCCGCGTGGCACCGCGACTTCCGCACCGATCTCGACACGAACGCCCGGCAGATCACCATGGTCCTGCCCGACACCCGCTCGGCGAGGCGACTGGTCTCGCGGCTGGACAAGGACATCACGTCCTGTGCGGCCCGCATCGAGCAGCAGGACCCGGACACCGAGGCCACCGGCAGGGACTACGGGACGGTGTCCGTCGAGGAGGGCGCCCGCGTCCACGGCGTCCACACCGAGACCTCCTGGGGCGCGAGCGACGTCCGCCTGCTGGCGGTCGGCCGGGACGGCCGCACCGTCACGGTCGTCAACTGGGCGCAGCTCGGCGGTTTCGAGGGTGCTCCGGTGAAGGCCTTCAAGCAGACGACCGCCAAGGCCGTGAACAAGCTCCACTGACGAAGCCGCCCAGGGCCGCCCTCCCGCCACGGGGGTCGGGAGGGCGGCCCGGCGCAGACGGTCACAGCACATCCCGACCACTCACTCACCCGACCAATCGAAAACGGGGAACAGACATGACCAGCAAGACCCGCACCGCCCTCACCGCCGGCGTCCTCTCCGTCGCCCTCGGCCTCGGCGCCACCGTCCAGGCCTCCGCCGGGACCCCGCGCAGCGTCAGCGGCAAGCCCTCCGACGACATCACCCGTATCGCCGACTTCTACGGCGCCTACATCGACGCGGTGACCGACGGGGACAGCGGCGACCTCGAGCAGGCCCTGCGCGGCCACTACCTCACCGCCGGCTTCCAGGAGGAGCTGAACGCCTGGGAGGAGAGGAACCACGCCAACGGCGTCCTGCGCGCCCAGAACGTGCCGCTCGCCTGGAAGGTCACCGACAACGGCGCCACCGACCACACACGGGCCGTGATCACCCTCACCTGGGGCGGGTCCAGCACGACCCAGCTGGTCGTCGACATGGCCCGCGACAGCCGCAGGATCTTCCGCATCGAGGAGAAGGGCATCGGCGGGAAGTAGCGGCCAGGCGGTTCCGTGTGGACCGGTCGGTGGGTGCCCCGAGACACCCGAGGGCCCCGTCGGCCTCCGTGCGCGGACCGGCTGACGGGCACCGCCGTCGTACGGCGGCGAGGTACGGCAGTCCGATGCGTGGGGGGACGACCTCGTTCGCCTCCTGCATCCAGGTCGTCGCCCGGTCGAGACGGCACTCCAGGACCATGAGGCGAACTCAGCGGCTGTGGCACCGCACGGTGGTTTCTCCCAGCGGGCTTCACAGTCTGAAGACTCCTCGCCAGGTCCATCCGGCACCGAGTACCGCGTTCTGCAGGGGGTCCGTCATCTCCCTCGTGTCGAAGCGGAAGACCTCGACCTTGTGTCGTCTGCCGTCGGGGCCCTGCCGGGTCTCCCACTGCCGGAACACCGCGGGCGCGTGGCCGCGTCCGTACTGCGTGCCGGCGTTGCCGGCCGGGCGGTTCTCCCACCGCTCATGGAGGAAGCGCACCTCTTGTTCGTCCGGCACCAGCCGCATTCTGGTCTTCAGGCGCACGCCCACGCGCTGGATGCGGCACTCGGCCACCAGGTCGGCCTTCTCGGCCGGCAGGGCGTTGCGTACACGGTAGGGCACCTCAGCCCCGTCGAGTGCGAGCAGCACGGCCCGGACCGCCGTGTGCGACAGCGGTGCGGTACGGCCGTCGGGATGCCTGGTGCCGGTCAGCTTGTTCCACAGGCCCATCCTGCGATTTTCGCAGGCTCGACGCCGGGACGGGTTCGTCGTCGACCGGTGGTCGGGATGCGGGGCGAGGGTTCCGTACGTTCCTCGCGGAGTGCGGGCTTGTGGCTACATGCCCGTCGGCCGGCCGCGCCTCCTGAGCGGCGGAGGCCGTTCCCGATGATGGGCGCGACGGTCAGCGTGGTCACCGCTTCGTGGTCCGGCACGGTGACTGCGCTCTTCCGGCCATGGCCGGCAGGTGGGCGAAGGATGAGGTCGCCCGAGGGCGGATGCGTCCGGGAGCGGGTGGGATCGGTGCAGCGACTCAGCACAGTGACTGGACAAGGAAGCGTCTCATCAGCGAACGCGCTGGTCAGAGCACCTTCATTCAATCGGGCAGCGACTGAAGCGACCCACCTTCCGGCTTACCGTTCAGAACGTTGTCCGTACGCAGCGCGGTGAGCGGTCCGGGGCGGCGCATCGGGACTCCCTTGAAGGAGGGACGTGTTCCGGCCTGCCGGGACGGTCACAGAGGCAGCGTTATCCCGAGTTCCTTCATGGCAGTCGACGGCGGACCGCCCTCGGAGCGCTCCGTCTTGTAGCCCTTCACCCGTGCGGTGAGCGTACGGGGGTCGACTGCTTCGGCAGGCGCCCCCTTGGCGTAGAGGCCGGCGGGTTCGCTGTCGCGGTCGTGCGGGAGCAGCCAGAAGACGCGACGGCGAAAAGTGCCCGAAGAACGGGAGGGCTTGGCTTCCGGCCCCAGCAGGGCGTACCCGACCATCCGCCCGTCACGGTGGTAGGCCGGCTTGCCCTTGCGCGTGGGCAGACGGTCCAGGCTCTGGCGGACGTAGTCGAGCGATTCGATGTCCTCCAGCCAGACGAGTTCGGTTTCGTGGCTGATCTCGTCCTCGGTGATCAGCGAGCTCACGAGGCGGCCTCCCTCTCCTCATCGGCCAGCAGTCCGATACCCGGGTAGTACTTGCGCTGGTTGGACAGAATCATCTCCTTGGGCGAGGCCAGCCCCGCCAGCTCACGGGCGCGGGCTGCGAACGCACGCGAGGACACTGCGGGTGCTCCCTCATTCTGACACCAGGACTTGTACGCCGCATACAGCCCTGTCTGCTCGGCACGCAACTCCGAGCGCAGAACGCAGCATTCCTCGAAGAAGCGCCCGGTGTGGTCCTCGGTCTCGGCGTAGGCGGTGGTGGCGATCCGGACGCGTTCGGGACCGGTCAGGTCGCGGTGGCCTGCGAGGTAACGACGGGCACCGTCGATGAGCCAGCCGAGGATGCCCGGGCCTTCCTCGGTGACGAGGATGTCGGCCAGGTTGTCGATTTTCCGGTCGTCGGACACCACGCGCTCGAAGGGGATCAGCCGCATACGGCGCCAGAACGCGAAGCCGCCTGTGCCCACTTCCGGTCGGTGGTTGCCCAGGAGCCAGAGTTTGTGGGTGGGCTGGAAACTGAAGAAGTCCTGGCGCATGCGCCGGGCTTTGATGCGGTCACCGCCGGTGAGCAGCTTCACCCGGGCTTCGTCGAACTTGTCGCCGGGCTTGACCTCGGAGCAGACGATGACGCGTCGTCCGTGGAGCTCGGCGAGATCGGTGGGATGGCCCTCGAAGGGCCGGGCCATGAGGAAGCCGGGCGGGGCGGCGTCCGCGTAGTCACCGAGAAGCTTCATCAGTACGTCCAGCAGGACGGACTTACCGTTCTTGCCGGAACCGAACAGGAAGGGCAGCACCTGGCCGCCGACGTCGCCGGTGATGGAGTAGCCGAGCAGCAGTTGCAGGTAGGAGATCATCTCCTGGCCCTCGGCGTCCTCGCCGAAGGTGTCGGAGAGGAACCTCGTCCACCGGGGCGTAGGCACGTGCTCGGGACCGACCGTGGTCGAACGCGAGTGGAAGTCCATGTTCGGATCGGGGGCCTTCGCCAGCCCTGTCCGCAGGTCCACGATGCCGTCCGGCGTACACAGAGCGTAAGGGTCGGCATCCAGCAGGGATGCGTTGAGGACCATGCCCGGGGCCGACTTGGCCTGGGTGAGCATGGCGTTGATGCCGGTGGTGGACAACGCCCGGCGGCGGTGCTGTCCCAGCGCCTGAGTGGTGAAGACGCCCCGGGGGTCGTGAACGGCGATGTTCTCGGCCAGATCGCCGGCCGCCCACAGAACGGTGTCGTCCTCGTCGATCTGCCAGCGGGTGGTGTCCCACCGGTACCAGCCGATGCCCGGCACGTGCCGGTAGTCGTTGGCGTACAGCTTGACGAACAGCTTGGCATTGCCGCGGTCGGACAGCGTATCGGGCAGCAGTCCCGCCGCCGTCGCCTCACCGGCGGGGGGCTCTTCGGTGGTGACCGGCACGGACACGGACACCTTCCCTTGGGCGCGGATCTGAGCGGCCACGGCTTCGGGGTCGAAGTCGAAGAGGGTCTCGTTACGAGGGGATGTCACGGGCATCCCCCGCTGGCGTAGAGAGGCTTCGCAAGGCCGGCGGCCAGGCCACTGCGGATGATCTGTTCGCAACGGCGTTCCTGATGCGGACGCGCGGCCACCGCCGTCTCCAGCAAGGCGTGCTCCGCCTCCTCTTTGGACAGACGGCCGGCCGCGACGAGGCCACCGAGGGTGTATGCGGCACGGTTGAGGGCGTCGGAGAAGCCCGCTCCTTCCGTGACCCGGCCGCAGGCCTCGACCGGGGCCAGAACGGCTGTGAGGGTCTGCTGGGCACGCCGGCGGCCGCCGCCTGCGGCAATGACCGCCTGCTGGGCGCGAGGGGGCACCAGGCGGGGAGCGGAGACCTGGCGCTCGGGCAGGTGGCCGGTGCGCTCGAGCTCCTGCGCGAGCCAGGCGGGGAGCGGTGCCGGTTCCCGGACGTCGCCGACCGGCACATAGGCGCCGCTGAGGGTGGTGGTCCCGGGCGCGACGATGTAGCCGCCGTGGGCGCGCACGTCGACCTGCCAGGCCAGGGCCCGGCCCATGCCGGAACCTGCGGAGCACTGCCACTGCCGGTCGTCGGTCGCCCGGTACCAGACGTGCAGGCCACCAGAGGGGGTACGCACCCGCAGCGTCGTGTCGTCCTCAGCGGGACTGGGCCGGCCCCGGAGCGCGGCCAGGACGGCCAGCGTGTGGAAGCCGCTGGCCAGCCCGGTGAGGTCCACATGGTCGGCGATGGGGATTCCGGGCAGGATCCGGTCCCGGCCCGGCGGCTGGGCGGGATGGGCGTCGATGTCGATGACGACCAGCCCGGCCGGACCGCAGGCGACGCCTACGCCGAACTCCGGGTGGGGGCCCCACCACTGTTCGATGCGCTGGGGGTCCAGCGTGGCCGCATGGAACCCGTGGCACCAGCGGCCGGCGGGAAGGCAGGGGCAGTTCGCGGGCTTGTGGGAGGAGGCGCGGCATTCCGCGCAGTTCGCGGTGGGCGTCTTGCGACCGGAAGCCAGAGGATGGACCGGCCAGCCACGGCGCGCGCACCAACGCGCAGTGGCCAGTGATCGCCCAGCGACTGAAGGACCAGTAGCCGGCGACTCTGGGTCGCTGGGGGAAAACTGCAGCTCAGCAGACATCTGGACCCCCTGACAGCGACCGAAGCGACTCAACGATGGACACAGACTAGCGAATGTGACGGCTGAGGCCATGGAGCACATGCAAAGAACCTTTAAACCGTGTCGATGATGCGACCGGTCCGACGGTCTCCAGCGACCCAACGCAGACCGCAGCGACCGGGCCGCGTTCGGTCGCTGTTCTGGAGCCACCCGGAAAATACCTGTTCAGAAAGGGTGCGCATCCCAAAACAGCGACTGAAGCGACTGAAGGCTCCTATATATGACGCACACGCGCACGCACGAATGTCTTCATATACCCCGACCTTGGGTCGCTTCAGTCGCTTCCCTCTTCTTACAACCCATCTGACCTGCACTTTTGCGCTCGACTGCAGAGCGACTGAAGAACCCCCCGGTCGCTGAGTCCTCAGTCGCTGCGCCAAGGACGGGCTGCTCTCAGCGACCGAGCGACTGAAGCGACCCAAGCGTGAACCTCCCCGCCCTGCCCGGGCAGGTACTGCATGCCGCCCGGACTCGGCGACCCGGCCCACTCGGCGATCGACCAGCAGCTCTTGCCCGGCAGGCCCGACCACACGGCTCTCATCCGGCACCGGTGTTCGACCCGCGCGAACCGGCCGGCCACCCGGCCCGTCTTGAGGACTCCCCGCAGCTCACCGGGTTCACCTGCTGGCCGTCCTGTTCCCGGCGGCCGACGCCCCGATCAGGAAGTCGTTCTGCGGCAGCGCGTACCGGACCCTGTTGGTGTGCGACGCCGAGGGAGTGCGCCTGGGTATCGCGACCGGGAGAAGCCGGTGGAGACTACGCCGCGCGATCGGGAAGGCGGACGCGAACGCCGCGCGAGGTGTTCCCGGGCCCCGTGTGAGCCGTGCGGCCCGGGCGCACCTGGGCCGTGCCCCGGGGCGAGGGTTCGTCGTCCGTACGGCCCTCGTCTTCCTGCTTCCGACCGTGGCCGGGAGCCTGTACGTGGCGGCTGTACGTCGAATCGGCGGGCAGTGGGTCTCCCCCGCGGTGACTGGTGAGCCCGCCCGGCCCCTCGGGATCACGATCTACCGCTGAAGTCAGGTGCGGCACCGAGGTGCCGCAGGGAGCAGGCTCTGCCGGGGCTCGCAGCCTGCGGTGGTTCAGATTCTCCAGGAGCGCAGCGCACCGGCGACGTCGTAGACGCTCAGGCGGGTGTCCCGGATCTTGCGTACCAGCTCGGACAGAGCTCCGTAGGGCGGATCGACGCCTTCCCCGGACTGGTCCATGTACTGGGCGGCGACGAATGCGGCGTAGAGGGAGTTCCGATGCGGAAGTGGCTCAAGGCGCACGATGGTGTGCAGCAATGCGGCCGCGCGCCAGGCGGCATCGGGATCCGAGGCATCAAGCGTCGGCATCTTCGTCTTGTGCCGAGCGACGGCCGCCACCAACGCGGAGTAGTCCGCGACCGTCACGTCCTCGTGTCCGAGGGCGGCCTCCTGGACGTCCAGCAGCCAGGAGACATCGATGTGCAGTGCTCCACTCATCAGGCGGCGGTGGCTCCACGGTCGCGCTGGGAGGGAGGGACCTCGTCGGGAAAAGCGTCGTCGAACTCGGCGCGCAGCTTGTCCGCCCATGAGGTGGCGCCGGCAACGAACCGCTTGCGCTGCATCTCACGCACACCGAGATCGTGAAGATACTGCTTCAGGCTCTTGCCCTCGGCGGCGGCGGCCGCGCGCACGCCTTCCATCTCTTCGTCGGTGAAGGACACATTCAGCGATGGCATGGCTCTGATGGTACCTACTTGGTACCTGGGCGCGCCAGGCCGTGTTGAGACCACGTGCCCGAGGTAGTGCGCAAGGCGATCAGTGCGCCTATTGATTGACCGGATCGGCTGAGCGGCTCTCTGGCGGCCTATCTCGACCCCGAAGGTCGGACCACCCCGGGAAGGTCGCGTTCGGCCGCGAGAGGCGCCATTCTGCAGGTCGCTTTTCAGGGCAAGTGCCCGAAAAGGGCGAATCCAGCGGGCACCGAGCGAGCTGAGTTGCGACAGAGTCACTCGCCGGAAGGCGGCAACGGAAGTATCCGTGCAGACGCTTCCATCGCGACATGACGCCGAAGGACCGCTCACCTCGCCGGAACCGGCGCAGCGTCGAGAAGCACGCCGACATCGAGCTTCTTCGTACAGACCTTGACGTACGACGAGGTCCTGGGACCGCAACCGATCGTTGGCTCATGATCCGGGAGCAGTACCGGTCACGGACCGGAGCATGTGCTCCACGACGGGGAGAGGCAGCGCCGGGTGCTGGGCCGCGGTCTGTGCGGTGTCTGCGTCCCGGAGCAGCCGGACCAACACATGCGCGGGGAGGTGCGGGTGCCTGACGGCCGCATGGCGTATGTGCTCGTGCGGGTCGTCCAGCAGCCGTATCGCGGATACGACCGACAATCGGGATTCGGGTCGTCGGCGTAGCGGAGGAGGCCGCTGCGGGGGAAGTTCGGATGGCCGTGGGGGCGGTCGGGAACGCTGAGACTGCCGGTCCACCACTGCCAGACCTCCAGCAGCATGTCGGCGGGTGCGTCGTCGCAGGATTCGGCGAGGAAGAGGCGCACGACACGGTCTTCGTCCCCGGCCAGACGTTCCACGACATCCGGGGGAAGAGTCTTGGCCTGGGCGACACTCCTGCGGACGAGGGGATGGGAGGACGCGGCCAGACGGCGCATGGCGTCCGCATCGTCGTGCAGCGCCACGACCCAGTCGAGCGGGTGGTAATGGACGTTCGGGTCGAAGTCGATGTCGACGCGTGCTCGTTGTTCCTCGGTGAGGTCGGGACGTTTGGAGACTTCGAAGCGGACGGCTCTGTCGGCGTCCCGGCCAAGGAACGCCACCAGGTCCGCCGCCAGGTGCGGGTTGCCCGCCAAGGAACGCCGCTGGGCCGGATCGCCGTGACGGATCAGGTGTTCGGAGAGGTCGCGTGCCAGGCGGCACTCCCTCACCGCGCGGTCCGTGGACCCAAGGAAGTCGAAGACCGCCCGAGGCATCGGGTGATCCTGGTGGTGCTGAAGCAGTGCCTCGACGCGGACCTCGTCCGAGGGGTCGTCGAGGAGCCCTCGGCGTATCCGGTCCTCCAGGTGCGGCCAGGCCCTTCGGCAGGCCGCAGCCCGTACGGACGGATCGACGTCGGTGGCCAGGACGGTGAGGACGTGCGCGGGCAGGCCAGGAAGACGAGCGGCCTCTTCCCGGACGCGGGCCGAGGGGTCAGCGGCAAGCTGCTCGTACGCGGAATCGGTCAGTTCGGCACGCCGGTCGGCCGCGAGCATGGTGAGGATCCAGCGGTGCCGGGCGTCCCGCTCCCCCAGGATCAGGCGAACCCACTGCTCAGTCGTGATGTTCGCCTGGACCTCGGCCAGCTGCTGCCGCACCTTCCGGTCCGGGTGGGCCATGGCCGCCTCCACGACCGCCGTCGGCAGCGGCCGGTACAGGAGAGAGCGCGACCGGCCCAGCAGGCCGGCCCGCAGGTCATCGGGGACGGACGGATTGAGCGCCAGCCCATCTCCCCACACCTCGCGCAGCCTGGCCGGCGGCCTCGGTCCCTTGAGCAGGGACGCCCAAGCAGTGGCCCGTTCCTGCGGGCTCTCCTGAACTGCCGCCTCCGCGGCCCGCTCCTGGCGCTCACGGATGCGGTCCACCACGATGAGCCAGACCGCGTACTCCTCGGTGGTCACCCCCAGCAGGGTGTCCCCGTCCGTCGCCAGAGCGACGAACTCCGGCTGACCCGGTCGCTCGCCGAGCACCCCGGCGAGATCCCACCGGTCGGTGAGCCTCACGCGCGTCCAGCGTCTGGGAGCGCACCCCGTCCAGTTGCCGGCGACATCGATGAGGAAGACTCCGTCCTCACCGATGACTCCGTTCTCGGTCGCGAGCCGGTGCCACTGCGCGTTGAGCTCGGCCACCAGGTCGGGCCGGTCGTCCCGTACCGCCACGGTCGGCTCGACCCTGCTCCCGACGACCGGCCGCCACGCGGCCCGGGGCGGCAGCACCTCCTCGGTCCCCCACTCCCCCACGATCTCCAGCCCGGCACGCTGCAGCAGTTCCGCGAGTTCATCCCTCCCACTTGTCACAGGAGCCCATCCTTCCTGAAGTGCTCCCCCACATCCCCAACAGGTGTCGGACGACCGGAGAGCTACTCGTCGACGTCTGAGAACGACGGCGTGCTCCACACCGGAGTCCCGGCGCCCGTGCCCGTAGCCCGTGCGGTGTCTCCCCCAAAACCTAGGTGCATGCAGTCGCCCCCGAGGGCCATCGCACTCCTCGGGCACCGGTGACATGGAGATCGCGGGCAAGAGGCGCTGCTCGCTATTACGCCGTAATACGAGGAGGCCGCGAGCAACTGCGGAGCCCTCCCCTATTACGACGTAATAGGTCCGACGAGAAGGGTGCGCACCGGCATGCTGCGGCCAAGCCCTCGGCGATACCGGGGCGGCGAGGTGCCTGTCGAAGGGAGAGGGCGTGACGGACCAACATGAGACGAGGCACCCAGTAGTGGCACGGAGTCGAAGGCATTCCCCCTCACCTCGTCACGCAGGCCCCTGCAAGTGACGTGACGGAGAGGAGGACAGGCAGAAGCCGCGCAGCGAACACTGGTTCGCTGTATGCGGGGCAGCCGACACCGCCGCAGACCGTTCAGAGAGCGGCCCGGCTACACCGCAAGGCCCGCCGCCAGTGCCTGAACCCCGCCACAAGACGGCACTGGTCTCATGCGCGAGCACGACTTCATCGCGTACGGGGACTTGCAGACCCGCACCACGAGCCAGGCGCCGTGCCCGAACCGGGTCCTGAGAGAAGTCGTCACACAACCTGCTGAGGCTTGGAAGACGTGTCGCTCTATTACGACGTAATAGCTCAGACGTCATGACGAACGTCCCTGTCCTGGTCGTCCCTGTCCTGGTCCGACTCATAGGGCTGTCGGTGCCGAGAACCCGGCCGACGACCCCCACAAGCTCTACCGCCGACTCGCTACGGTCGGCCCGCCACCGGCGGCGGAAGGCGGCGGCAGGCGCCCTGGAGCGGATGGGCAAGGCATGGCAGGTCAGCTCAGCGATGGTGACAGCCGAAGATCTGTCGGTGGGTGATTCACATTCTGTGAATCACCCACCGACAGGGCAGACTGACTCCATGGCGCGACCCACCCGAAAGTCAGCTGACCCCACAAAACCGCTGCTCAGGCGTCCTTCTCGTATCGGCAGCCTTGATACTGAAGCGTTGATCGGAATGCTGCGTCACCTGCACGAAACAGCTGAGGACCCCGACGTCGAGCGGATGCCGGCCGACGACGAACTGTTCCGGGCCCTGCTCTATCTCGAAAGTCATGCGCACGTACTGAAGGATCAGGATGCGCGTCGCAAGGCGGCGCTTGAACGCGTACGGCTGTGGGAGTACCTCCGGGAACAAGCGGACCGTCACCAAGCAAGGGCCATCGCTGATGCGCGTGCTGCGCAGGCTCAGTGGACGGACCTGGCACCCGTACTCGCCGTCAACACCCCCAGCGCGGCGTACAACAAGGCCGCCCGTTTGAAAGCGGCCACTCTTGCCGACGATCCGCACAACAACCAACCGGTACGCCGCACCCCGGAAGCGGTAGCCGAAGCCGAGCGGCAACGTGCTGCCCGTGCTGCCGCCGAGCATCGCGCGCGGCAGGAGGCATCTCGTCGGCACATGCTGTTGGTGCCGGTGGCCCGGCAGCTCCTGGAGCACCGGGACGACTTTGTCGATGATGAAGAGGCCGACTACTGGCTGGACGAGATCGCCGAGGTTCTCCCCTACTGTGAGACGCCAACCCAGAAGGTCAGTCTCTCCACCTACGTCGAGGCCGCTGTTCGCGAGCTGCAGAGGGCGGAACGGCGTACTGCTCTGCCTGCTGCGGCCACGGATGAGGCGCGGCGTGCGCTCGCCGCGGCGGCCCAATTGGTCTCGCGCTGACTGAGCCGAAGCCTGAATACGCCAGCCTGTAGACGCCGACGAAGCCTTCGCCGCTTGCGCCAGGCGTCTGGTGGCGGTCCGGCGGCGGACGCTGTGCAAGGCGTATGGCGTGAAGTGTCCGCTAGCTGCTGTCACTCCCCCGCGGTCGGTTATTACGTCGTAATGGGGTGAGGGGGAAGGCTGACGGACGTGCCGTCTCTCCGTCAGGCACGAGTTGCGTGGCGGCTCTGTCAAAGAGCTGACGTTGACACACCATGTGGAGCAGGCATGGCGCCGCCATGGCACGGCAGCCGTGTCTGGTGATCTCTGAGCGTTCTTCCAGCGGGTCAAGGCTGAGAAGACGCCGAACTGTCCGGGGTGTCGTTCGGCGGGCCGGCCGACACAGTCGACTTTCCCGGCACGACGACGGCTGCCGCTGGAACGCCACTCCACACGACCCCGTCACCCGGGTCGCCTGCAGGATGTCGGTCACATCAAGGTGCATCAGCACCGGTCGGTGACCGGCAGGCCAGAAGGCAACTGACCGGTACTACAAGGTCCGTCGTCAGCGCCTGGACCAGGTTGCACCCGAATCCCGACGCGCCGGGCGGCTTCCTGGCCAATGGAGCCGGTGTGAAGGCCGGGCCCGACCGATCGGCCCTGGATACCGGACGGGAAGTGAGTGCTGTGGACCTCCGCTGCACTTCTCGCACTTGCCCCGCACGCGGGTACGTTCGGCGGAGGACCGGCCCACTCAGGCAGAGTCCCGTTGTCAGACCTGCGGCCACATCACGCGTGCTGACACGGTGGGCGCCCTGAAAGTCCTACGGTCCAGGCCGGGCCGGTCCGGCGCGAAGCCCGATCGGCATAGCGAGAAGCCCCTCATTCGTGAGGGGAGAAGTCCTGGTTTCGAGCAGCGTCGGTCGTTCAGGGTGCAGCCGCGAGCCCTGGGCATGGCTCGTCCTGGGGGAGGGGATGGGGGATTCCCTGGCGGCTCTTCGACTGCTGCGCCCGGCGCTGCGCGGTCGTCCTGGAGAGGATGATGGACCTGGACAGGATGGTGGAGCAGGCACGGTCGACGGCGGATCCGTTCCCGAGCGCATGCGGTCGATGCCTGTAATGCTCATCCGCCGCCGTATGAGGGGACCGCGGATGGCGCATGTCCTAGGAGTGCCGGCTGCTGCTCTATTACGGCGTAATAGGTTCTGCGCTCGCGGTGTTGGGGTGGTGCCCTATTACGTCGTAATAGGGCACCACCCCAACACCCAGGGGGCGAGTCTGCCTAACTAACGTGTCGGTGACTCGAAGGATCTTGCACGTTAGTAAGGTGTCCTCTATGACTTCGCCTTCCTCTTCAGGCGACCGCGAGAAGGTCGTCTCCAAACTGCCAGGATGGCTCCGGCAGGATCTCAAGGTGAGAGCCGCTCAGCACGGCATCGAGATCCAGACCGCCGTTGAGCAGGGCATTCAGGCCTGGATCGGCCTTGCCTCCACACCCGAGAACATCGACACCTCCGGCGCGGACTCCTTCGCCACCTTCCTCCCCGAGGGCCAGTGGGAGGCCTTCAAGACCACCGCGACCGACCGCCGCGTGTCCCTCATCCAGGGGCTCGCACAGTCCGTGCAGCTGTGGCTCGACACCAACCCCGCTCCTCACATCGAGCGGCCTGCCGTCACCCGCCGCATCGTCGTCTGCAACCAGAAGGGCGGCGTCGGCAAGACCGCTATCACCGCCGGAACCGGGGAAGCGCTCGCGGAGGACCCCAACACCCTGCACCCGGTACGGGTGGCCAAAGCACTCACCACCGCCCTGCGCGCCAGCGCGGCACACACCGACGACGCCGAGCAGGGCAATGAGCGACTCGACGTCGAGAATCTGCCGGGACTCGGGCTGCGGGTCCTCCTCGTCGACTTCGACCCGCAGTGCCACCTCACCAACCAGCTGGGGGCCACCCCCCTGCCCATGAACGGTGACAGTCTCACCAACCACATGGCCGGCGATCCCAAGGGGGATCTCCGGGACCTGATCGTGTCCGTGGACGACGAGACCTTCGGCGGCCGACTGCACCTGCTGCCCGCCTGTCACGACGCCTTCCTCCTCGACGTACGCCTGTCCGCCGTGCGGGCACGGGAAGCCGCGCTCGAACGCGCCCTGCTCCCGCTCGAGAAGGACTACGACGTCATCCTCGTGGACTGCCCGCCCAGCCTCGGCCTGAGCATGGACGCGGCCGCCTACTACGGGCGCCGCCGCGAAGGCGAACGGCCCGGCCAGTCCGGCGCTCTCATCGTCGTCCAGGCCGAGGACAGCTCCGCCGACGCCTACGACCTCCTCACCAACCAGATCGAAGACCTCCGGAACGACCTCGCCCTGGACATCGACTACCTCGGCATCGTCGTCAACCTCTACGACGGCCGCCGCGGCTACATCGCCACCTCGTCCCTCCAGGGATGGGTCGACATAAAGGACCCTCGGGTCGTCGGACTCATCAGTGACCTGAAGGAACAGAAGGAAGCCGTGCGCATGAAGCAGCCTCTGCTGTCCTACGCCCCCACCTCACAGCAGGCGGTCGGTATGCGCGCACTCGCACGGGAGATTTCATGAGCAAGGCCGACCAACTCGGAGCCGGACGTTTCGGCGCAGCCGCCAGGCCGGTCAGCGCCCGCCGCGCGGCCATCGGCGCCGCCACCGGCGTGCCCACCGAAGGAGTCGCCCCTCCCACCCGGCTGCCCGTGATGCGCATCAGCCCCAACCCCGACAACCCGCGAACCACACTCGGTGACCTCAGCGAACTCGCCGGCAGCCTCAAGGAGCACGGCCAGAAGCAGGCCATCACGGTCATGAACCGCGATGCCTATCTCAAGGCCAACCCCGAGCGAGAAGCAGAACTGGAAGCTGACACCACGCACGTCGTCGTCGACGGCAGCAGCCGACTGGCCGCCGCACGGGAAGCAGGCCTCAGCCATCTCAATGTGATGGTCGACGACGACCAGGGCGATGACGGTGACGCCATTCTGGAGTCCGCGCTGGTCGCCAACGTTCATCGCCAGGATCTGCAGCCTCTCGATGAAGCCCGGGCCCTGCAGCGCCTGCTCGCCATCCACGGCTCCCAGAGCAAGCTGGCCAAACGTCTCCACAAATCCCAAGGCTGGGTCTCCCAGCGCCTGACCCTGCTCAACCTCACCCCCGAACTCCAACAGCGCATCGGCCAGGAACCGATCGACCTGCTTCGCGCAGTCGGCAACAAGCCCCAAGAGGAGCAGCAGCCCGCGCTCGAAGAACTCAAGGCACAACGCGCCCGCCAGGAGGCAGAACGGCAGGAACGCAAGCAGGCCAAGGCCGCGAAGCCCCAAGAATCCGCGGAACGAGAACCCGCGGAGAAGGCGCAGCCGACAGCCGCCCCCTATTACGACGTAATAAGGGAGGACACGGCACAGCAGCATGAGAACGATGCCGCCGAAGCCGAGTCCGACGACAAGCCGATCGAGAACACCGCTCCACCGGCTCCGGAGCAGCAGAAGGTACAGAAGACAGGGGTACAAGAAACAGGGGTACAGAAGACAGAGGTACAGAAGGTCTCCGAACCGGCTGCTCCGCACAGCGAAACCGTCCCGGAGCCCCGCAGTGACAGCACAACCAGTAGTGCTGCAGCGGTCGAGACCGGGTCTCGGACATTGCCGAAGCTTCCGTACGACGACGGTGCCTTCCTGGCCATGCACCTGATCCGGAAGATGAACGATGTCGAGTTCGACAAGATGCTGACCATCTTGATCGAGCACCAGAACAAGCGTGCTGCGTCCAGCACCACAGACGCTTGAACACCCTGTCCTGCGTGAGTCCTCGCCGTCCGTGTTACGGCGGGGACTCACGCTTGACGCCGCCGCGAGCACTCTCCTGACCCGAACCCCTATTACGCCGTAATACTGATCTCTGCGGTGCCCCGTGTGCGGGCGCACCGCAGAGGAGAAACGGCCCACCCAGGCGGCCTTCCTCTGCGTCTCGTACGACCACAAGCCCACGCCGGCACAGCGGGCGCGCCCTGATGCTCTACGGGCCGGGGCGGCCGCAGCGAAGCCGCACCGACACAGCGAGAAGTCCCCGCACGTCATGTGGGGGAGGGGGGCAGGCAGTCGCAGTCGGGGGAGTGCTGGAGGCGCTCTGCGACAAGCAGTCACCGCAGGCAGGTCTGCAGCAACGCGCTTGTCGCCATCCGGAACGAGGGCAAGGACGCAACCAACTCCGTTGATCAGGGCAGCTGGTGCCGGCCGACCGCGAGTTCCTCGGCATGCCGCTGTGGCGGACCTTTGCGGCCACCGGCGCCGATCTGCTGTGGCGGGTGTCGGCCGACCGGATCCTACCGATGCACCGGATGCTGCGGGACGGGTCCTGGCTGTCGCGCATCCACGCTGCCACCGATCCCGCCCACACAGGGCCGATCACCGTCCGTGTGCTGGCCTATCAGCTCAACGGCACAGGCCAGGCAGCGGGGGAGGGCTACCGGCCGGTGACCACCCTGCTGGACGCCCGTTGCTACCCGGCCCGGCAGATGGCCGCGCTCTACCACGAGCGCTGGGAGGCGGAATCCGTCCTCGCCGAACTCGAGACCCGTCGGCGCGGCGCCCACGTGGTGCTCGCCGGCAAGACCCCGGACGGGGTGCTGCAGCAGCTCTGGGCCCACCTGCTGGTCCACCGGGCCCTGCGCGGGCAGATGGTGAGAACGGCCGCCACCCAGCACCTGGACCCGGACCGGATCTCCTTCACCGAGACCCTGCACGCCGCCCGGTGTCGGCGTACACCCTCAATGCGTTCAATCGGGTACGGGCGTATGTGCTCGCCCCGGTGACCTGAGTCAGTCGAAGAGGGCAACGAGTCCATTCACCCAGATCGCGAGGAACACGAGGGCCGTCACCAGGCAGCCGAAGCCCGCCAGCACACCGCCGACCGTCCACGGTCCGGAGGGCGCCTCGTACTCCCCTTCCAGGTCGCCGCGGTAGGAGGCAGGGTCGTCCCAGTCGACGGGGTGCCCCAACTCCTCGGCGCAGGCGGTCCGCACCGCGACCAGCTGCCTCTGCGCGAAAGCGGTGGCGGCCTTCGCCTCGGGACCCTGCCAGGCGAGGGCCTTCATCCGCCACCCGGGGGACCCGTACCGCGCCTCGAAGGCAGCGGTCTCGTCGGCGCTCCGGTCCTCTTCGAGGTACATCCAGCGTCCGGCCTCGGCGGCGTCGCCGTAGAGCCGGTACACCTCGGCCAGACGACGGCGGAGCGTCAGATCGTGCGGGAAGGACGAGATGAGACCGCGCAGGCGCTGGCGCGCGACGGGAACTCGGCCGGCGGCCAGGTCTGCATCGACTCGGGCAAGGGTCTCTCTCAGGGGCATGAACGCATGATCGGGTACCGCACTGACCTACGTCGACCTGGTTTCGCCGCTCAGCACTCGCAGGACTCCGCCGGGTCTTTCCGTTTTCACTGATCAAAAGTGTGTCGGGGTGTGGGGACGCGCACGAAGTGGAGCGGATACGGGCTGCGTCCGCCCTTCCTCCGTGAACGGACCGGGTCGGCATGCGATCGTGCCCCCTCGTGTGGTGGATCAGCGATCAAGCACAGAGTTGCAGGTCGCACTCGCAATCAGAGGCACCTGCGGCTTTCGTGGCTCGACGGACCGTCAGTCTGTGCCGTCGGCACAGGTGATCGGCGACTCGTGCCGAGTGGCAGGCACGGAAGCTGCTCCTGTGAAGCTCGCTGCTACACCACGTCGCAGGACACCATCCACCGGCAGTTGTCGGGATACAGGCCGATGTGCCCGGTCGGGGACGGGCGTACGTGACCGTGCGTCTCGTTCAATGGGCGCTCTGGCTCGGGGGTAGTGCGTGTCGGGCGCCGTGTTCGGGGAGTGTTGGCCAGCCACTGCACGTACCAGTCCTGAAAGGCGGTAGGAGCTGGGCGACTCGGCACGGTGCTGCCGCCCGAAAGCGCGCCATGGTCTCCTTCGACACGGGTTGAGCCGGCATCCAAACGCACACAGGGACCTGGGAAAAACGCCACTCCGATTGCGGATCCTGTCAGGCAGGGCGAAGTGACGACGTCCTGTGACCGTGGGGGAGTCCGCCGGCTCCGGTGGGACTTTCACACAGAGGCGGGTCGCCTCCGCTGCACCTGTCGGCCGGCGGCGGGACCGGACTCTCTTCTCCACCCCACGAGTCCCTCGGCGTTCGGTCCCTGGCCTTCGGTCCCTGACGTTTTCGCAGCTCAGAGCGGTTTTGGTATCCGGGACAGGGACTCTAGGGACCGAACTTTTCTATTATGACGTAGTCATGCATGTTCTTCGTACGCGCGTGCGCATCTGTATCGCATGAAGCGTTCCGCTCATAATGGGGAAGTACAGTCCCTACGGTCCCTTCCTGGGTAGCAGTAAGTCTCTGACCTGCAGGAACTCTGTAGGGACCCAAGTTTTCCCGATCCCTGGGGCAGTCCTGTCCCGTCCCTCCCGGTCACTGCCCCTCTCAGGCCCGCAGCGCCGCCCGCGCCCAGGCCGGAGGGACTCGGGCGCCGAGCCGGTTCGTGAGTCCCTGCTGAAGCCCCTTGGAGGGCGCGCGTGGGTGAATGGGCCGTGCCGGTCCCTTCGGTCACTCCCTAAACGGAACATATAGGTCCGCTCTTGAGGTGGTCTCTCCGCGAGCCAGGGATCGAAGGGACCCAAGGGACTGAAGAACCTGATAGAACGGCGCACGGGGAGGCACTGCAGGCTCTCTGTGGCAGGAGCGCATACACTCTTTCCGGAACACAGTCCCTTCGGTCCCTGAAGAGGCGTCACCAGCGCATACGGCCTGGCGTTTTCCTATCAGGGACCGAACCTGACAAGGAAGGACCCGCGCGTGCCCGGCCTTGGTGAGACTCGCTCGCCTGCTGCCCCCGGCAGGCTCGCGACGCCTCTCGCCGTGGCCCACTGGTGCGTCTCCCAGGGGTGGCCGGTCCATCCTCTGGCCCCGGGACGCAAGACGCCGACTGCCAACTGCCCCGGCGGCAGGGGCCGAAGCCACGGCCCCAAGAGATGCCCCTGCCGCCCGGCGGGCCGTCCCTGCCACGGGTTCCACGCGGCAACCACAGACCGGCAACGCATCGATGCCTGGTGGGGGTCCAGTCCCTCGTCAGGTGTCGGCAGCGCCTGCGGTCCGGCCGATCTGATCGTCATCGACATCGACGCTCACGCGGCCGAAGTGCCGGACCGGAGCCGTCTCCTGCCGGGCATCACCATCCCCGGCGCGGTCAACCTGACAGGGCTGGCTTCAGACTTCGACACCCTTGCGCTCCTGGCGGCCTTCCGTAAGCAGCCGGACCCGGCGCATGACGAGAGCACCTTGCGCGTGCGTACTCCTTCGGGATGCCTGCACGTGTGGTACCGGGCTCCCCACCCTGACATCAGGCTGCGCTGCCCGGCCGGCTCCAGCCCCAAAGCCGCTCCGGCCCGGCAGGTGGACGTCCGTGCCGAAGGCGGGTACATCGTCGCTCCCACGACCCGCACCGCCCAGGGGACCTATCGGCCCGAAGGCGCGCCCCGCATGCCTGCGCCGCTGCCGCAATGGCTCTACGCCGAGCTCATCCGCACCGGTCACGTCATCAACCCGCCGCGTCGGCGGGTTCCCGTGCCGCACCCCCGACGAGGCCGCAGCTCGGGCGGCTCCACGGCGCCCCACCGGGTCCTCGATCCCCTCATCGGCCAGGTCGCCCAGTGCGCGGTCGCTCCCGAGGGCTGTGGATTCACCGGAATCCCCAACCGGGCCGCTTACACCGCCGGCGGGCTTGCCGCAGGGGGTCACGTGCAGGAAGCCGACGCGCGAGCCCAGCTCCTCGAAGCCGCGCGGCAGGCCCGCTCCTGGCAGACCCTTCGCAATGAAAAGATCATCGACGACGGCCTCGCCGCAGGGGCCGTACGTCCGTTCCACCTCGAAGGACGATCATGAGCAGCGCCGAGAGCACACCGCGGTTCGACGCCCACGCCGCCGCTCAGCAGATGCTCGACCTCCAGGCGACCGGGGCCCCGTCCGGCCCGCCGCAGGTCCAGCAGTCCCCTCAGGCCGCCCCTGCCCCTGTCACAGCGTTGCCCGCCTGGGCGCAGACCGGGCCGCTGCCCCCGTCACTGACCGACCGGGGCAACGCCCGTCTGTTCGCACAGCTCTACCGCGATCAGTTCCGCCATGTCGAGGGCCTGGGCTGGTTCGCGTGGGACGGCTACCGCTGGAAGCGCGCCGGCGGGGAGAAAGCCGCGTTGTGGGCCGCCGGTGAAATGGCCGAGGACATGGCTGACAGCGATCCGCGCGGCATCTACAGCGACCGCGAGCTGATGCACCACAAGAAGCGGACCCTGTCCACCACCGGAATGAAGGCCCTGCTCACCCAGGCCAAGGCTTCTCCGGACCTGTCCGTGGATCCCGACGTCCTCGACGGCGACCCGTATGCCCTGTGCACTCCGGCCGGGGTGGTGGACCTGAACACCGGACAGCTGCGCAAGCCCGACCCGACCCGTGACTTCCACTCCCGGGCCACCAGTGTGGCCCCGCAGGAGATGGACACCCCTCGCTGGCACCGCTTCCTGGCCGACACCTTCGGCGACGACGCCGAAGGTCGGGAAATGATCAGCTTCCTGCACCTGCTGCTCGGATACTCGGTCACCGGTGACGTGGGCGCCCAGGTCCTGCCCTTTCTCCACGGAGAGGGCAAGAACGGCAAGAGCGTCCTGCTCGACACCATGATCCAGATCCTGGGCGACTACGCGGACGCGGCCCCGCCCGGCTTCCTCATGGACCGGGGCGCGTTCTCCGAGCACTCCACCGAGCTGACCGAGCTGCATGGCCGCCGACTGATCGTGTGCAGTGAGCTGAAGCCCAACGACAAGTTCGACGAGGCCCGCGTCCGCCTCCTCACCGGTGGCGACAAGATCAAGGCCCGGCGGATGCGGCAGGACTACTTCTCCTTCAGCCCCACCCACCACCTGTGGCTGCTCGGCAACCACCGCCCGGAGGTGTCCACCGGCGGCTTCGCCTTCTGGCGCCGTATCCGGCTCATCCCCTTCATCCGCACCGTCCCGACCGAACGCAGAATCGACAACCTCGCCTTCGAACTCGTCCGGGACGAGGGCCCCGGCATCCTGCAGTGGCTCATCGAGGGCGCCCGCCGTTACCTCGCCACCCGCGACCCCCTCGAAGGCCCCGACCGGGTCCGCCTCGCCACCAACGCCTACGCCACCACCGAAGACCACATCGGGCGCTTTCTCACCGAATGCTGCACCCGTGACACGTCCGCCCAGCCCGACCTCCGAGTGGAGCAGGGGCTGCTGTACGCGGAGTACACCCACTGGTGCAACGCCGGAGAAGGCGTCCGTGCCGCCACTGCCCGCGCTTTCGCCAACCGCGTCCGTCAGGAAGTCGGCCTCGCCTCACCCAACGACATGATCAAATCCAATGGTCGCAAGTACTACCCCGGGATCGCTCTCCTGGAGGGCGAATGATTCCTCCCTCGCAGGCGCAGACTGGTACAGGTATGCATCACCGGCCGCGACCGAACTACCATGGAGACCCGGCTCCTCCTGCGGTGGCTTCCGTCATCCGGTTTGCCGCCCAGGACGCCCGCGGCGACGACACGCATACACGCAAGGCCAGCAACTACACCTGGGGCCGGCTGACGAAGGAGGTGCTGCAGCCATGAGTTCGCTGTTGACCGAGAGCGACCTCATCCACGAAGCAGACGTGGTGTGGCTGGAGGACCCCGACGGCTTCGACTACGTGCGTCAGGCTCTGGACAAGACCAAACGCCGCAACACCAAGCCACCGTACGCACGCGACGGCCGTATGGTCGGATACGCGGTCCTCGGCGAGGAAGCCGAGCCCGATCCGGACAGCGGGCTCTACAAGCGTCGGGTCCTGTTCCTTCTCCCGCACGACCGCGACAACGACCCCGACGGTCTCTACCAGGAGGGGGCCCCCGGAGAGGCTGTCGACCCGCGCACCATCGAGCCGGGGAAGCCCGGGGCCAAGACACCGCGCTCCCAGCGCGGGCCGGCTGCCATAGCATCGGCCTAGGGCAGCTGCCGTGACTCTGTCGGTGCTCCCCAGGACAGTCGTCCGGTAAGAGGACACGGTCCTCACAGCCCGGTGCGGTCCCCACGCCCTGTTTCCGGTGTTTCCGGCCCGGCCGTCGTCTTACCCGTCCGTCCACGGGGTGAGGGCGCAGGCGACGCCGGTGCCGCTGCAGCCCGCGGCGGTACCTTCCAGACGGTTCCGCTCGGTCTCATCCGCTGCCGGGTTCCATCCGGAGTCACGCCTCGGCCAGGGTGATGCTGTGATCGACGGCGAGTGCGGGGCGGAAGGAGCCGCGCCGGCGCGCAAGGGATCGGTGGCATACCGCCGGCCCCGCGGGTACGGGCGGGACGGCCGTCTCCACCGTGCCGGTGCGGCAGTGACCATCGCGGTGAACTGTCCGGCCCCGGCACCCGTCGGGCACGCGTCGGGCACCGTGCAAGGGGTCGCTTTCGACGGCGATGGTGGAACGGCAGGTCGAAGCCGCATCCGTAGGGGAACAGTGACTGAAGCGACTCAAGGTGCAGATATACCGGGGAGCTGGTCGCGACTGTATGCGCGCGGCGGGTTCATAGGGGGACTGTGAGTCGCTTCAGTCACTGCTCCGGCTTTCATACTCCCCTGACCTGCCCTTTGTCCCGAGCGCGCGGAAGCGACCGAAGCGATGTGCGGCTCGCGGGAACCAGGCTGACGCTCCGGCCGGCTATGCCTCGTGAATGCTGTAGAAGACCGAGCGGCCCTGCCGGGTGCGCTGAACCCGGCTCCTGGCGACAAGCCCTTCGAGCGTGGTGCGCACGACGGTGGCCTTGATGCCGCGGTCGGGATGCGCCTGGGCGAGCGCTGCGGTGATCTCGGCCGCGGAGCGCGGTTCCTTGTGTTCGGCGAGGTGGAGGCGGGCGAGCTCGACCAGCGTCGGCTGCGACGCCCTGGGCGCCGTGGCGGAGGCCGAGGTCTTCCTGGATACCTTCTTCTTGACGGGCTTGCCGTTCTCGACGGCAGTCCTGTCCTGGCCCGCTTGCTCGCCGGGTTCGGACGAGACAGCGGTCCTCCGGCCGGGCACGGGCGCGGTGTCACGGCTGGGGGAGGCCGGCGTGACAGGTGCGGTGACGCCGAGTGCCTGCTGCACGTTCACCAGGACCGAGCGCTCGTGCTGCAGTGCGGTCAGTCGTTCTTGCAGTGCGGCGATCTCGGCGGTGACGCGTTCCTGTTCCCTGGCATTGTCCTCCAGGTCGGTGTTCACTCGCGCGAGGTACTCGCCTGGTAGGCCGGTTGTCGCTGTGTTCACGGGCATGGCGTCATCTTTCTGGTGATGTCAGCTGCGGACGGGGCGGAGGCCGGCCGCCTTACGGGCGGCAGGGGATGGGCGCCGTCGCTTGCGTGACGACGGTCGTACGACCGTCGGTGAGTGTCCCGGTGCAGGGATCATACGGATGAGTGGAGTCCGCTGCTCTTCTGGAGTGGTGTTTCACGCTCGGCCCTCGGGCGGCCCTGCATCGGACCGACGGACCGGATCACGTGGGCGGGTGGTTTTCCCGGCTTTCGACCGGAGCGTCGGAGGCGGTCCGTACGCTGTGCGCTACGGAGGGAACCGGGCCCCACAGGACGGAGGCCGGCGCCGAGGCGGGGGAGCGGCTGAGCGCGTACGCGTACCTCAGTGCTCCCGAGCGCCTGGAGTACGTCGCCGTGATGCGCGTGTTCTGCGGCACGCTGCTCGCCGACATGGCCGTTCCGATCTCCTCGCCAAGGTGGTCCAGGCCGGCGGCCCTGGGGCGGAACTCGACGCCGAGACGCTCACCACACGGCTCGAGCAGCTGGTGCGCTGGGGCGATCTGGTGCGCAGCACGCACACGGTCAGGGCGACGAGCATCGCCGAGTACCAGCGCTCACGGTCCCGCTACCAGCTGTCCGAGGTGGGGGAGCGCGTCCAGCGGGACGCGGACGAGGTGCTGGCCGGGGTGGACGCGGCCCGTGAGGTGAGCAGTGAGCTGCTCACGCTCGTCGACCGCGGTCTGCGGGAGATCGCCGAGTCGGCGGCCGCGCCCGGCGGTGTGGATCCGCAGCAGGCGCTGGAGCGGGTCAGCACGCTCTTCGTGCAGTTCGCCGCGTTCGCCGAGTCGGTGCGGGACTTCTACGCCTATCTGGGACAGGTCCTGGCGCGCTACGACCTCGACGGAGCCGAGTACCAGGGGTTCAAGGAGCTGCTTCTCGACTGTGTGCAGGCCATCACCGAGGACGTCTCCTTCCGGGCCCCCGTATCGCCGCGCATCTGACGGCGGTCCGGCCGTACCTGCCCGAGTTGCTGGCGCGTACGGACGCGCACGCGGCGGGCATCGGAGCGCTCTCCGACAGCCTGCCCGAGACCCGGGTGCAGCGCAGTCGCGGGCGGGACACGGCCGATGGGGACGGGCTGCGTGAGTGGTTCGCCGACACCGCGGGGCAGGCCGGCCAGGTGGGACCAGCTTCGGGACGCCACTTTGCGCGCCCTGCAGTCGCTGCTGGCCAACGCCAAGCGGATGCTGCGGTCGGCCTCCGGTGAGATGTCCCGTCGCAAGGACCTGCTGCGGCTGGCGGCCTGGTTCGACGCCGCCGGACCGGACGAGGCCCATGACCTGGCGGTCGCCGCCTTCGGGTTGTACGGGGCGCGGCACTTGGGGGTGGCGCCGGAGCCGGACCTGTCCGTGCCGGCCTATGTGAGCTGGTGGACCGGCCCCGCGGTGGACGTGCCGGTGGCACTGCGTGAGCGGGCAGCAGGGCTGTGCGCGGACGCGCCGCGGCGGTCGAGGACCACTCCGAGCAGAAGCGACGCCTGACGGAACAGGCGCAGGAGCAGGCCGCGGCCCGGCGGGCGGCGGCCGACGAGCCCACCCACGCCCGCCTCGGCCGCATCCTGGTCGATCTGGACCTCGACTTCGTCCTCACCAGCGAACGCCTGATCGGCAACTGGCCCGGCGTACCGTCCCTGCACATCTACGCATGCCTGCGCGACCCGCACGTACGGGGGGTGGCCACGCTCCACTACACGTGGAACGAAGGGCAGCGACGGCTGATGCCCGTATGACCCGGCCCGAAGGAGCCGGCCGGCACACCCCGGACGCCGACGCCGTCGCCTTCCTCACCCGGCCCGGCCTCACCCGCCTGTGGACGGCGGCACGCGCCCGTCCGGAACGCAACGGCCTCCAGCCCACCGGCACCGTCGGACTCCAGCACCTGGACCCGCAGGAACGCGAGGCCCTGTCCCTCCTTTTGGCCAAGCCGTTCACCGGCCCCACCGCCACGATCCGCCTCGCGGACCTGGACACCCGGCCGCGACACTGACGGCACTGGGACCGCCCCTGACCGACCGCCGGGCGGCCCGCGACGCGGCAGCGGCCGAGCGCACCCGCCTGCTGTCCACGGCGGAAGCGGCCCTGGCCGACACACCCCTGTCCGACCAGCCCTGGGCCCGTGCGTGGCTGGAGGAGACACGCCGCAACGGCACACTCACCCGCCGGCCGCCCGACACCGCACTCACCACCGTGACCCAGGCGGTCCGGACCCTCGCCGTCCTCTTCCCCGGCACAGGCGCCCGTCCCACCCCCGCCATCTGGGGCCGCGGTGAGCTGGCCACACGCACCACAGGGTCGGCCCACGGCCTGGACGACGGCACCCTCCTGGTCCGTCCGGTCCTGCGCGGCATCGCCCTGGCCCGCGACGTCGACGTTCCCGCCGACGCCGCGGGCCGACGTGCCCTGTGGCGCCGGGCCTCGGTCACTCCCGACGAGGTCTCCAGCACGGTCCTGACCCACGGCCTGCGCCCGACGGGCGACAGCTGGCAGGAGGCAGCCCTGCGCGAACGTGCCGACCACCACCTGGAGACGCATCTGACACTGCGCGAACTGCGCGTTCTGCGTCTGAACGTTCCCCCGCGCACCCGCGTCCACGTCTGCGGGAACCCGCGGGTGGTGGAGGCAGCGGCGGACGCCCACCGCACCGCACCACTGATCTGCACGTCGGGCAGCGCCGCGACGGTCGTCCTCACCCTCCTGGACGCACTGTCCGCGGCCGGCTGCACCTTGGCCTACCACGGGGACTTCGACTGGCCCGGCATCGCCTTGGCCAACCGCACCATGCAGCGGTACGGGGAGGAACAAGCCCGACCGCGCGGGGGCCGTGCTCGGACGGCGGCGACGGACGGGGCGGGTCGATGTGCACCTCGTCAACGGCGGCCGGCGGCGAGGAGCTCGGACAGACGCCTCGGAGCGGACTCCGGGTGCGGTGCCGGCCGGGCGGGATGTCTGTCAGCTGTCGTAGAAGAACAGCTCAAGATCCTCCATGGACCCCGGCCCGGTCAGAAAGCCCTCCGCCTGGGCGATGTCCTTCTCCGGCGGTACCCGGCCCTCCCGAAGAAGCTGCGCCATCCATTCCTCGCCCTGCTCGCCGATCGCGTAGATGCCGGACAACAGCTCGGCCATGCCCGCAGGGTGCTTCGGACTGTGCCCGACGACAGGCCGGAGTTCCCACCCTCCTGCTCGGGCGGCAAGGCGGAGCACCCCGGCCCAATGGGCGATCCGCCCGATACGTACGTGCCACGAGTCCTCGGTGAAGGGGGCTAGCCGGCCGCCGTGCAGGGCGTTGGTCGCGGTCATGATGTCCGCCACCACCTGCCGTTCCACGGCGTCACGTACCCAGCGCCCCTCCTGCGCTTCCTCGACAGCGGCTGCCCACCACTCCCATGCGTCGTCCAGCCGGGCGGTGAATGAATCCATTCCGACAGAGTCCCACGTGTGCGGCTGTCAACCTTCAGGCGGGGGGCCGATGCCTCAGGCGTCATCGGCGTGGACACCAACGCCGGCCACCTTGCCGCCCGGCCGCTGGACGAGCACGGCAACCCCGTCGGCAGCCCGCGCCGCTTCGACCACGACCTGACCGGCACCGCCACCCACCGCGACGCCCCGCTCCGCCACGCCCTCACCCGCCTCCTGCAGGGGGCCGGGGCGACCGGCGTGCAGGCCATCGCGATCGAAGACCTCGACTTCACCGACTCCAGGACGCGGGAGAAGCACGGCCGGAAGAAAAAGTTCCGGCAGTTGATCTCCGGCATCCCCGCCGGCAAGTTCCGCGCCCGCCTGCTCAGCATGTGCGCCGAGGCCGGTATCGGTGTGATCGCTGTCGATCCCGCCCACACCTCGATGTGGGGCGCCGAGCACTGGTGAAAGCCCCTCACCGGCAAGAACCGCAAGACCAGCCGACACGCCGCCGCCTCGGTGGCGATCGGACGACGCTCCCTCGGCCACCGGATCAGGCGACGGACGGCACCGCCCCGCGGCACCGGAGCGATGCCGCGGGCACCGGACCGCCCAGGCCCTGCCCGGAAACCGAGTGAGCGGGGGAAACCGCCCCCGCGTCCCCGGACCACGGACACGATGCGACGGCGCCGGACGCGCAGCGAACGCGGTGGACCAGAACGCCCAGGACCGTTCGGGACGTTCGGCTGAACACGTGCAACTCATGCCCAGTCTCCAGGAAGGGTTCCTCTGCGGCCTGGAAGAGGAGGCCGACGGTGGCGGCCGGAGCCGTCGTCGGCCGGGACCGGTTCTGAGTGCGGCGGAGTCGGGCCCGGTAGGTGTGCGCGAGCCGAGCGGCGGGGACCAGGCCGTCCCCGACGACGTAGGTGCCCCCGGCGACCAAGGCGTCGTGAGCGGGCCCGCGGGCCGGTGTCTGCCCGTCGGGCATCGCGGCGGGAACCTCGCGTCTCCTGTAACGGCCTCGTCGGTCGGGTCCGGTTCCGCAGTCCGACGGGTCCAGAGAGCCAGGTCGCTGCTCGTAGCGATCGCGAGGGTGTCTCCGGATGGTGAGAAGCCGGCGGCCCGCAGTTCTGAGTAGTTGGCATCGAAGATGTGCCACCAGCGCTCACCATGGGGTCCGTTGTGGGGCATCCCTCCGTCCGTGGAGAGCAGAACCCGGTGGTCGGGCCATTCGGGGCTGACGACCTCCAGGGTCCAGCCGTCGGCAGTCGTGGTGTGGAGGCCGCCTCCGAAGAGTCCGGCGATGCGCACTCTGGTCCCGGCGACCGGTCCGAGTCCGGGACAGGTGAGGGCAGGCACTGCGTCCGGGGTGCTGTCATCGGGGTCAGGATCGCGGTTGCGGGCCGTCTTCTCTCCGGTGAGGGTGTCGAAGAGTCCGTGCCCCTCACGTGAGACCACCATGACCAGGTCGTGGCCGGTGCCGGGAGCGGTGGCGAAGCCGATGCCGAGCAGACCGCCCATGGGATTCCGCCGACTCCAGACCGGATGCCAGGGAGATGGGGGAGGGATCTCCGGTACGGAGAGAAACCGCTCACGCAACCGGTCCCGGTACTGCGAGACGGCTTCTCGGCCTCGCGGCCGGGCTTGTCCCACAGGTCGGCCAGCCGGGAGAAACGCTCACGGCTGAGCGAGACCCCCACACCCCGGGAGAACACCTCGTCGCTGCCGATGACCGGTATCTCGATCAGGCCCTTGACGAAGCAGTGCTGCGCATCGATCACGCACCGGTCCGATGAGAGCAGGCAGTCCTCGGCATCGGCGAAGGCCGGATCCCACACGGCCGGAGCCTTGGCCGTGTAGTGCATCGGCAGTTCAGGACGGTGGGTTCCACAGCACGAGCAGGCGAACCCGGGATCACTGGTGATGTCACAGGAGCCTACGGGCTGTTCCGTGACCACTGCCCGCTGCATGTGCCGACGAGCCCGTGGGTGCGTGCCGCGGCTCTGGCTGCGGTGTACGACCAGGAGTTCAGCCTGCGGTTCCTGCGGCTTGACGTCGGCCTCGCGCAGTTGCTGGTCCTTGCGTTCGGTGCGGCCCTCCGTGCGGTGGCCACGGGTGATGTGATCCCGTACGACCGCCTCGACCGCGTCCTGGGGCGAACCGACTCCCGCCAGGACCATCAGCTCCACTACGGGTTCGGCGTCGAGGTCGAGACTGATGTCGGCCTTGGGCACGATGCCCCCTCATCACGTCGCACCCGCACTCTGACCGACCGCTCGTGATCCGATGGGTGCGAAGCAGAGATCTGCCGGGGGTGGTCCGGTCGTCCGGGACCGGCTTCGGCAATGCGGCGGCTGATGCGGCGGGCGCCTGCCAGGCGTGGAGTCGGGTCCCGGCGCTGGACAAGGTGTTCAGCAAGAACGACAGCACGTCCGAGGTCTACTTCGACCGGGCCGCCGGCGCTGCCGCCCTGGCCCGCTCCGCGGCCGAGCCGGACGACCGCTACGACGCCCTGGACAAGGCTCTGCAGGACGTCGTAAGACGCCTGGAAACGTACAACCTGGAGGGCGCCGAGGCGGTGTCCGCCTACGAGAAGGCGGGGACGGTCTGCGTGGACGTGGCCGGCTGAAGCGGACGTGACGAGGTCCGGCTCGACCGCACGGCGGTCCAGGTCTGGGGCGGCGATCGGGGGAGGCGGGCGCAGGGCTCGCCTCCGGGCGTCACGTGGTGGCCGGCAGTACGTGGTCGCCGACCGTGTCCGTGCTCAGGCACAGCGAGCAGACGATCGCGTCATGGGTGGCGCAGGCGGTCAGGTCGGGGCGTTCGTAGGGCTGGCGGCAGACGTGGCAGTCGTACGTCACGGCGCTGGGGTTGCCGTCGGCGTCCAGCAGCGGCTCGGCGATGCCGTCGTCGGTGCGGCGCAGGTAGTACTTGCCCTTGGTGAGGATCGCCATGAGCGGGGTGAGGACGAAGGCGATGACGACCGCGGCGACGGGGGAGTACGGCTGGAGGGTGTCGCCGAAGAGGTGGAAGTACAGGGCGATGGACAGACCGGAGGAGGCGACGAACGCCACGACGCCGACGGGGTTGACGGCGTACAGCATGCCCCGGCGGAACTCGGGGGTGCGCGGGGACAGCTTCAGGACGTACTTGTTGACCAGGATGTCGGTGGCCACGGTGACGACCCAGGCGATGGCGCAGTTGGAGTAGAAGCTCAGGATGCTGTTGAGGAAGCTGAACATGTCGGCTTCCATCAGGGCGAGCGCGAAGCCCAGGTTGACCAGGACGAAGATCATGCGGCCGGGGTAGTGCCCGGTGACGCGGGTGAAGGAGTTCGTCCAGGCGAGCGAGCCGGAGTAGGCGTTCGTCACATTGATCTTGATCTGGCTGATGACGACGAGGGCGACGGCCAGGGGGACGACGAGCCAGGAGGGCATCATCGCGTCGAACGCGCCGCGGAACTGCTGGATCGGTTCGGTCGCGGCGGCCGGGCCGATGGCGGAGAGGACGTAGACGGCGAGGAAGACGCCGATGGCCTGTTTGAGGGCGCCGAGTACCACCCAGCCGGGACCGGCCATCACCACGGCGGTCCACCAGGTGCGCTTGTTCGCCTCGGTCCTGGGCGGCATGAAGCGCAGGTAGTCGATCTGTTCGCCGATCTGGGCGATCAGGGACAGGCACACGCCCGCGCCGAGCAGGACGGCTGCGGTGTTCACACCGCCTTCGCCGTCCGTGCCGGCGTAGGAGAGGAAGCGGTCGACGGTGCCGGGGTCCTGGGCGATCAGGTAGACCAGCGGGGCGACCATGAGCAGCAGCCAGACCGGGGTGGTCCACACCTGGAGCCTGCTGAGCGCCTTCATACCGTAGATCACCAGGGGGATCACCATGAGGGTGGAGACCAGGTAGCCCAGCCACAGGGGCAGGCCCAGGCCGAGTTCGAGGCCCTGGGCCATGATCGAGCCTTCGAGGGCGAAGAAGATGAAGGTGAAGCTGGCGAAGATGACGCTGGTGAGGACCGAGCCGTAGTAGCCGAAGCCGGAGCCGCGGGTGATCAGGTCGAGATCGATGTTGTAGCGGGCGCCGTAGTAGGCCAGGGGGAGGCCGGTGACGAAGATGACGGCGGCGGCGACGGCTATCGCGATCAGCGCGTTGCCGGTGCCGTGGGTCAGCGCGATGCCGGCGCCGATGGAGAAGTCGGCCATGTAGGCGATGCCGCCGAGGGCGGTGGTGGCCACGACCATGGGGGTCCAGCGGCGGTAGCTGCGGGGTGCGAAGCGGAGGGTGTAGTCCTCCAGTGTTTCCTTCGTCGCCTGGTCTGTCGCGGGCTTGGACGGGGCTGGTGTCAGCCGTGACTCGGTTGTCATGTCACGCCTCCCGGATGCGGTGGGATGGTGCAGGGCGCGGGTGTGGTGCGAGGAGTCCCCGATGGGCGTCGTCGGCGAGGAGGGGAAGGGGCAGTTCACGCGGTGAAGGCGGCGACCGCGGGCGAAGAGGGACGTGGTCAGCGGGAGCTGGTCGGCACCGGCCGGCGCGGAGGGCCGTCTGCGTCATGACTCGATGGGCGCCTTCCACCACCAGGGCCATCGAGCCACCGGGGTGTGCGCACAGGGTTCGGTATGCCTCGTCGAGACGCTGGGCGGGGATCAGTTCCCTGGTCTCGATGTGTTCGGTGATGGCCGTTTCCACCTGATCGATGAGCCGAACCGTGCTCGCCTGCGGTGGTGTCCGGTCGGGTGTACGACTCTGCGCCCATGGCGTGACACCCTAGAAAGGTGTTGTTTCTTGGGCGACATGTACATGATAAACAGAGTGTTAAGCGGATCTCACCGTGCGCACTGATGGGCTGAGCGCAGTTGTCCGTGCTCGGTGCGGCAACTGCTGCGCGCTTCCGGACCGGGCGTCGTCGGTGCCGGACTCCTTGCGGGAGCGGGGCCGAGTCTTCTGACGCGGTGCCAGGTCGGGGGCGGCGTGCGCGGGGGAACTCCCGTCCCGCCCGCCCGTCGCCCCAGGCAGAGCCGAGCGGACACGGCACAGGGCGTCCAGATCGTCCGTACGGTGACGCGCTCCACCTGGACACCGTGGACCACGTCCGCTCTGCGGTACGAGCGGCACGCGGGGCGACGACGGACGGGATGGGGGCCGGGGTGAGGGGCGGGTGGAGGCGTATGGCTGTCGCGGCTGCGACTTCGCTCGGGCGGCCGCATGGTGCGGGCGGTGGTGCAGTGCGCGGACGTCGTCGACGAGCTCGGGCACCGGCCCCTCCACCACCGCATCCGGCACGATGGCGGTGACCGGCAGAGCGGCGACCGGAGCGGCGGGCACACCCCACTCGGTGAGCCAGCTCACCAGTTGCGCGGCGGAGACCACGTACACGATACGGCCGAGGCCCACCCCAGCCGTGCGCGGCTGCGCACGTCGGGCAGTGCTCGCCCGACGTGTAGACGGTGGATGCCTTCCGCTCCGTCGGCGTCAGGTGCCGCGCGGCCCAGCGGGCCAGAGCGAACTCGGGGTGCTGGGTGCGGTCACCGGAGGCGACATGATTGTGGTCTTCACCCAGGACGGTTCCATCACCTGCGACGAGGACGGACCCGAAGGGTTCATCTCCCGCTGCCAAGGACCGGGCCGCCAGTTCCACGCAGCGGCGCAGGTGTCCCAGATCTACGTCACTGATCACCGGTTCACCCCAACCGCACGGAGGACGAGGAGAACGCCTCTGCCTGGTCGGCGGGCCGTTGATCAGAGCGGCAAGTGGACCGCTCGTCCACTTTCCGATGCGGTGGAGCACGGCTGAGGAGACGTCCGCTTGTGCGGCCGCCCTCGCGGACTCCATGCGGCTGGTCTGCTTCGACCCCCAGCAGAACCGGCTCAGGCCCTGAACTGCGAGGAGGCTCGGAGACACGCACTGTCGTCTCGGTTCTCGTCCCGGTCACGAGCGTTCAGGGGAGCCCCGCGGCTCCCGTCGCTGCTGCGGCTGACCGCCCACATGCAGGCGGACACTCTGACGGGCCGCCGACCGGCAGCCGTCGAAGACGATGTCGAAAGCGGTTCCATGCGTGCGGCGTCGGATGTGCCGTAGTACTCCTGGAAGGACACAGAGACAGGTTCGTTCCCGCTTGGAGTGATCGATGGCCGTTCGCCGTGTCGTGCCCAACATCCGGTCGGAGGCCGTACAGGAGAGCCGGGAGTTCTATGGCCTGCTGGGCTTCGAGGAGGTCATGAACCACGGCTGGATCATGACACTCGCCTCGCCGTCCAGCCCGGCAGCGCAGGTCAGTGTCATGACCAGCGACAAGACCGCGCCTGTCGTCCCCGACCTGAGCGTCGAGGTGGACGACGTGGATGAGGCTTATGCGGTCATGCGGGAGAGTGGTGCGGAGATCGTTCACCCCTTGCAGGACGAGGAGTGGGGCGTGCGGCGGTTCTTCGTCCGCGACCCCAGCGGACGGGTGGTGAACGTGCTGAGCCACCGCTGACGCCCTCTTCCGTGCCTCTGGTGCAAGTGCTGGCCGCGGCCACTCCTCAAGTGTTCGTCTTCGTGGACGCGACCACGGTGGAGGGCTGCTACGCCTTCCGCGTTCCCCGCTCCGGCGCGGAGCCGGCGTGTTTCCGTGCGGCAGCCCGCCGGTGAGGCATGCACAGCAGGTACAGCCGCCCCCCTCTGAGCGCCTTCGTCGGCCCGACCTTGATCGCCGGTTCGTGACAGTCGTCCGACCGGTTGGTCTCGTCACGGAATGCAGCAGGGTTCGACATGAAGCGATCACGCAGCACGACGGGACCGGCCCGCGGTCAGGCGGCGGCCGACCACCGCAAGCGTCACGCGGACGAGTGCGGCATCGACCGCCTCAAGAGGCACGCGCCGTCGCCACGCGCTACGACAAGCCGGCGGTCCGCTACGAGGCGACCGTGCTGATCGTTGCCGTCAACGAGTGGCTGTGATCAGCACGGACCCGATACGTTCTACCCGCCGATGTCGAGCGCCGTGCCGTACAGTCGGTCCACCTCAGCCGAATGACCACCCGGCGCTCTGCGACCAACTCCTCCAGGAACGCAGCTTCGTCCTCGGGCCTCCCGGCCTTCGGAACCATCCCGAGCAGCTCCCGCCCGACCGCGTCCCCAGGAACCATCGTGCTTTCAGAGACCACGGCCTTGCCACACCGCGTGAAACGGTGCCACCACCACCAAAGCCACCAGCTGCGGCCGGTGTGACGGCACGGCCGGTAGCTCAGGCGGGCCGGGGCGCCGGGCCGGCAGTACAGCGGTCGGGCCACCGGCAGGCGACCACGGCCGCGGCCGGGCACCTGCGCGCTGTACTCCGTGCGGGGCGGCAGCCGCGTGACGGCCGAGACGCTGTAGGCGTGGTGGAACGTGTGCCCGATCAGCGTCCGCACCCGGTCCGCGGTCCCTGTCCGGTCCTCGTCCCCGCCGTGAGCGGCCGGCCTCACGGCCGGCCGGGTCCGCAGATGTGGGGCGCACCGGCAACCACAGTCCGCAGGCCCCTCGGAACACAAGATGTCCCGTCCACCCGCCTTCCACGCACAGTGTCACTGACAGAACGCTTTCTCGCTCACCCGTGAACGGTGGAACGGCGGGCGATACGCGGCACGTCCATCCCCCTCCTCGAAGAGGCCGACGGCCTGCGTGCGGACCTCTGCACGGGCTTCGCGCCACTCGGCGGTCGGGCCGCCTCCATCCGGATGCCGCGTGCCCCCGGCCCGCCAGCCACGGCGGGACTCAACCCGGGGCCCGGCCGAGCGCAGGCCCCGGGCGCCGAGACCAGTAAAGACCGGACGCAGCGGGGGTCCGCGGGCGGCGGACGTCGTGGCGCGGCCGTTCCGGCTGTACCGCCGGACGGCGTGTGCTCGTCAGAGTGTCTTCGGGGGCGGGGCCTCCGCCGGTCCGTCGTGTGCTGTGCCGTCGGATTCGGTGTGTGAGAGTGCGGCGAGGAGCTGCAGTTTCTCGTCGCTGTCGCTGTCCTTGTCGGGGTAGTAGACGACG
>NZ_BMVU01000056.1 GCF_014650875.1 Streptomyces minutiscleroticus | reverse complement strand
TGATCTCCCGCTGGCAGCCCGTCCCGACCGGAAAGAGCACGCAACTCCCGGCTATCCCCGGCCAGCCTTGACGATTTCATCCGTCGACCAGATCTTCTTCCAGTGTGCGACGGGGAAGTCCGCGAACGCGGTGACGTCCTCCGCCGTCTCCCGCAGCATGCTCTCCACCTGCGGGAACCGCCGTCCCAGCATGCCCGCGACCGTGGTGAGCTGGCTGCGGACGGTGGCCGCGTCAGGCTGCGCGAACACGGTCCGAATGGTCGCCGCGACCATCTCCGCGGAGCCCTTGGGGACGCGGGCCGGGACGTTGCGCACGAAGGGCACCCGGCAGCGCTGCCAGGCGGCGCCGAGGAACACCGACCGCACCGCGCCGACCAGGCCGGTGTGCGCGTCGGAGACCACCAGCCGCACCCCTTCCAGACCGGTGCCCTTCACGGCATGGCCGTCGCCGAACACCTCGGGCTGGAGGAGTGACCGCCACCCCGCTCTACGTCCTCGGCGCGGGCCCGCCCGCCGAACCGGCCGACTCCACGGAGATCCTGGCCGCCGGCCTTGACACCTTCCGCCGCACCGCTCTGGAGTCCTGACCACTCCGTGTCCCAGGAGACTCACCATGTCCCGGGACGGGTGGGCATCCGCTTCTCACCGTCCGGTCGGTCGAGCCGGGACCCCTTTCACGAGCCGACGCGCGTACTCGGCGTCGAGTCCGTCCGGGCGGAAGAGGATGCGGTACATCAGGGGGGCGACGACACGGTCGACGACCGTCTCGACGTCGGGTGTGTTTTCCCCGCGGTCGGCCGCGCGGGTGAGGAGGACGTTGATCTGCTGGACCGCGTACGCCGAGCACTGGCCGGCGTTGCTGCCGTCCGGGTCGCCGAGCAGGGCGTCGCGGATGTAGCCGCGGCCCGTGGGAGAGGCCATCTCGTCGAGGAACTGCTCGGCCCAGGCCGCCAGGTCGGACGACAGGTCACCGTGGTCCTTGGGCGCCGTGTCGGGGCGCAGACGCTCGACCGCCACGTCCGACAGGAGTTCCTTCAGGTCGCCCCAGCGACGGTAGATCGTCGACGGGGTGACTCCCGCGCGCTGGGCGACCAAAGGCACCGTCAAGGCGTCCCGGCCCACCTCGGTCTGGAGTTCGCGTACCGCGGTGTGCACCGATGCCTGGACACGGGCGCTGCGCCCGCCGGGACGCACCATTTGTCTGCGACTCATACAACCCACCTTAAAGCAAAATCCTTGCGTCTACAGCGCCGTCCATTCCAGCCGCTCACGCTGGTTCTCAGTTTGGGTGGCTGTTGCCGTGTGGGCCCGGCCGGCTGCATCCGGCCGGGCTCATGCGCATCCTCAGGCCGCAGGCGCTGGCTCGCGGGCGGGCGTCGTCTGCTCGTACGCGTGACCGGCCCGCAGGAGCGCGGCCTCCCCGAGGGGCCGCCCGAGCAGCTGCATGCCGATCGGCAGCCCCGCCGTGTCGTGGCCGACCGGTACGGACAGCGAGGGCACGCCGGTGATGTTGGCGGGGGCCGAGAGGCGCACGTAGGCGTCGGAGACGCCCTCGACGGTGCCGTCGGACCAGGTGATCGTCTGCTGGTCGGTCGGCACCGCGGTCGCCGGGACCGTGGGAGCGGCGATCACGTCCACCTCGTTCAGCATGCGAGTCCACTCCTGCCGCATCAGCGTCCGGGACCGCTGGGCGCGCAGATAGTCCCCGGCCGGCATCAGTTCGCCGGCCTCGAGGAGGATGCGGACGTCCGCTTCGTACAGGTCGGGGATCGCCCGCAGGGCCTGCTCGTGGTAGGCGGTGGCCTCGGGGACCATCAGGCCCCACTGGGTGGCCTGGATGTAGCGCGTCATCGGGATCTCGACCTCGACGAGCCGCGCGCCGAGGGCCTGGAGCTGGTCGATGGCGCGCCGGACCGCGGCCTCCACCTCCGGGTCGACATGGTCGAAGTAGTAGTTGCGCGGCACTCCGACGCGCAGCCCCGTCAGGTCCGTACCCGGGCCCGGCCGGTGGTCCGCGGCGGTGGTGGAGAGGGAGGCCGGGTCGCGGGGGTCGTGTCCGGCCAGGGCGGACAGGACCAGTGCCGCGTCCTCGACGGTGCGGGTGAGGGGGCCGACGTGGTCCAGCGACCAGGACAGCGACGTCACGCCGTGGCGGGGGACGAGGCCGTACGTCGGCTTGAGGCCCACGACCCCGTTCAGCGCGGCGGGCACCCGGATCGATCCGCCGGTGTCGGTGCCCAGGGCGAAGGTCGCGGTGCCGGACGCCACGGCGACGGCCGATCCGCCGCTGGAGCCGCCGGCGACCCGGCCCCGGTCCCGGGCGTTGCGTGTCTGCGGGGTGGTCAGGCCGTAGGCGAACTCGTGGGTGTGGGTCTTGCCGACGAGGACCGCCCCGGCCGCTGCGAGACGCGCGGCGACGGTGCTGTCGGTGTCGGCGCGGTGGTCGGCGCGGACCCGGGAGCTGGCCGTGGTCGCCGTGCCGGCGACGTCGATCAGGTCCTTCAGTCCCATGGGGATCCCGTGCAGCGGGCCCCGGAGCCGGCCTGCCGCGGCTTCGTGCTCGGCCTCGCGCGCCGACCGGCGTGCCCGTTCCGCCGTCACCGTGACGTAGGCCCCCAGGTCCGGGTCCACCTGCTCGATGCGGTCGAGCACCGAGTCCACCAGCTCGACGGGCGACACCCGCCGTGTCCGTATCGCGTCCGCGGCGGCGGCGAGGGACAGCTCAGACAGTTCCATCGCGCTTCTCCTCTCCCGCGCGGTAGGCGGGGGCGGGCGGGGTGTCACCGAAGTCCAGTTCCCGCAGGACCGAGACAACGGAGTGGATGTGATTGGCCGTGGCCGCCACCTCGGCGTGACGGGCGTCTTCCAGCGGCAGTCCGACTCGGGCGGCCCAGCGGGCCGCCTCGAGCGGTGTGAGTTCGTCGGCGGACATGGATTTCTCTCTCTCCCTGATCGGCTGGAGGGGCGGAGCGACCCCGCACAAAAGCTAAAAGTTTGCTTTAGTCGACTGTAGGGCCTACGGTGCCTTAAAGCAAACCTATTGCGTTAGCGGGAGGAGTCCCATGTCCAGCGCCCCATCTGGTGAACCCGGGCCAAGCAGCCCCCCGGCAGCGCAGTCCCTCACGCCGAACCGCGCGGCGTCCTTCGTCCTGGACGCCTCGATCCTGGCCGCCCTTCTGGCCGCCTCCAGCGCACCCACACCGCTGTACCCCCGCTACCAGGAGCAGTGGAACCTGTCGGCGCTCACCATCACCGTGGTCTTCAGCGCCTACTCCCTGACCCTGCTGCTGGCACTGCTGACCACGGGGGCACTCTCCGACCACCTGGGACGACGCCCCGTCCTCGTGGGTGCACTGGTACTGGAGGCCGCCTCCATGGCGATGCTCGCCACGGCGGACGGCTCCGGCACGCTGATCGCCGCCCGGGTCCTGCAGGGAGCGGCGACCGGAGCGGCCACCAGCGCCGCGGGCGCGGCCCTCCTCGACCTCGAGGATCCTGCCCGCCCGGGCCGGTCCGCCCTTACCAACAGCATCGCCCCCGTGGCCGGCATGGCCGCCGGTGTGCTGGCCTCCACGCTCCTCATCCGTTTCGCGCCCGCTCCCACCATCACCGTCTACCTGCTGCTGGCGGCGCTGTTCGCGGCCCAGGCGACAGCGGTCGCCTTCACCGCGGAGACGGCCTCCAGGCGCGCCGGCGCCCTGCGCTCCCTTCGCCCGCAGCTCGCCGTCCCGCCCCAGGCCCGCCGCGCCCTGCTGATCGCCGGCACCGGGGTCGTCGCCGTCTGGGCGCTGGGCGGTTTCTACTCGTCCCTCGGGCCGGCGCTCGTCGGCCTCGTGGCCCCTGAAGCCCCCAGGGCGGCCGGTGGCATGGTCTTCTTCATCCTGCCCGCCGCGGCCACGCTCACCGTGTGGACAGTGCGGCGGACGGCACCGATCGCCACCGCGACGACCGGAGCCCTCGCCGTCGTACCCGCCACGGCGTTGACCCTGAGCGGTCTGCACGGTGGGGGTCTGCCCGCCGTGTTCGGCGGAGCCGCCCTGGCCGGGATCGCCTTCGGCGCCGTGTCCCAGGGGGCGCTGCGCATGACCCTCGCCGAGCTCCCGGAGCGCGACCGCGCCGCCACCCTGGCCGCCTACTACGTCCTCAGCTACCTCTCGATGAGCCTGCCCGCCATCGGCGCGGGCGCCGCCACCCAGCTGTACGGACTGGGGACCGCGTCCCACGCCTACGCCGTGGCCGCCGCCCTGCTCGCCATCGCGGCGGCGGCAGCACTCGTCGCATCGCGGCGGAAGCGGCCGCGCGTCGCGGACTCCGGCACGGTGCCGCAGCCGCCGGCCGCCGTCTCCGCCCGATCCACCCGTTGACGGCAGCCTCCAACAGCCTCTGACCGACATCCCCGCAGACATCTGGCAGACAAAAGGAAACGAAGGATCATGCCTACTCCCTCGGCCGACGAAACCAACATCCCCGCCTCCATCCCCTCCTGGACCGTGGGCGACGTCACCGTCCATCGCATCGACGAGGTCCTCCTGCCGCCCGCGACCGGGCCCTGGCTGCTGCCCGACGCCACCACGGACGTGGTCTCGCAGCAGGACTGGCTGCGCCCCGACTTCGCGGACCACGAGGGCATCCTGCACCTCGACAGCCACAGCTTCGCGTTCGAGGTGGACGGGATGCGCGTCCTCGTCGACACCGGCATCGGCAACGGCAAGACCCGGGCGAACCCGGCCTGGCACGACCTGCGGACCGGCTACCTCGACGACCTCGCCGCCGCAGGCTTCTCCCCGGACTCCGTCGACCTGGTCATCCTCACCCACCTGCACACCGACCACGTCGGCTGGAACACCCTCGAGGTGAACGGCGAGTGGGTCCCCACCTTCCCCAACGCCCGTTACGTCACCTCCCGCGTCGAGCGGGAGTTCTGGGCCGGGTACGACATGGAAGAGCCACGGCAGGCCATGTTCGACGACTCCGTGATCCCGATCGAGAAGGCAGGGCTGCTCGACCGCGTCGACGTACCGGCCGGGGGCGTCGAGATCGCCTCCGGGCTGCGGCTGCTGCCCACCCCCGGGCACACCCCCGGTCACATCGCCGTCCAGCTGACCAGCCACGGCGAAACGGCGCTGATCACCGGCGACTGCATCCACCACCCCGTCCAGTTCGCCCACCCCAGCATCGGCTCCTGCGTCGACATCGACCCGGAGCAGTCCGAGGCCTCACGCCGCAAGCTGCTCGGCTCGCTCGCCGACACGGACACCCTCATGCTGGGCACCCACTTCCCGCCGCCCACCGCCGGCCGCGTGATCACATACGGGGACGCCTACCGGCTGGTGGCCGTCCCCGCGGCCTGACCGGCGGTCTCGCCGTCAAGGGCGTCACGGGTGGAGGACGCCACAAGCGCGCAGGCCCTCCTCGAGGGCTCTCAAGGCGTAGTGCGTACGGAATTTCACGGTGCCGGGCCGTATGTGGAGGTGTTCGGCGGCCTGTTGGACGCTGTAGCCGCGGTGGTAGGTGAGGACGATTATTCGCCGTTGCTGGGTGGTGAGCCGGTCGAGGGCCTCGAGGACGGTCTGCGACGTGAGGACGCGGTCGACGGCGTCGTGCACCGGCAGGTTGATGCAGTCGGTGGCGCAGGCCTCGAGCGGGCGGATGCTGCGGGCGCGGTGGTGGTCGATGACCAGGTTGCGTACCACGGTGAACAGCCAGGGGCGGATGGCGATGAGGTCGTGGTCGTGGTCGTCGGTGGTGAAGTGTTTCCAGGCGCGGGCGGTCGCTTCCTGCAGCAGGTCCTCGGCCTTGTGCCAGCCGCCGTCCAGGAGGCGGGTGGCTGTGTCGGTGGGGTTTCCACCTTGATCGTGGACACCGGTTGTCATGCAGCGATGGCCAGCGTAGTTGATCTCTGTTCGAAGGCGACCGGCGCGAGGCAGCCGATCGTGGAGTGCCTGCGTCGGTGGTTGTAGAAGCCGAGCCAGCGGAAGACGGCGAGCCGGGCGGCTCGTGCGGTTGGCCAACCGCGCCGGCCGGGCAGGACCTCCCGTTTGAGTAACTGATCGTTCCAGAATGAGGTGCGGAGGCGCCCCAGGCAGATGATGCTGCAGGCGAGTTGGAGCAGACCTTGGTGGAGGTCGGCGCGTGTCTCGTAGCGGATGCGCAGGCGTTTGAACTGGTGGAGCCGGGCGAAGGTGTGCTCGACGACCCAGCGGGTCCTGCCCGGTCCGGAGCCGTGCGCGGTGCCCCGGCGGGCGATCTTCGGCATGATGCCGCGGGAGCGGAGCAGGCGCCGGTAGGTGTCGTAGTCGTGGCCGCGGTCGGCGAACAGGCGTCGGGGGCGTCGGCGGGGTCGGCCGGGCAGGCCGCGGATGGGGGGACGGCGTCCAGCAGCGGGATGAGTCGGGTGACGTCGTGGCGGTTTCCGCCGGTCGGCGACACGGCCGGTGGGGTGCCGTGCCGGTCGACGATCACATGGTGCTTGCTGCCCGGGCGGCCGCGGTCGACCGGCGAAGGGCCGGTGTGAGCGCCCCTTTGAGGGCTCTGACGTGCGAGCCGTCGATCGCCGCGTCGTCCGTCTCCAGCAGGCCCTTCCGGCGCAGTTCGCCGAGCAGGACCTCATGCAGGCGGGGCGACACTCCGGCCTCGGTCCCGTCCCGCAGCCGCCGCCAGGCCGTCACCCCGCTGCAGCCGATGCGCTCGCTCGGCACGTCGGCCCGGCTCACCCCCTTGCGCAGCACGTAGACGATCCCGCGCAGGGCGGTGCGGTCATCCACCGGCAGCCGGCCCGGATACCGGTGCCGCCGCGGCGGACGCGCAGGCAGCAGCGGGGCCATGCGTTCCCACAGGTCATCAGGCACAAGATCAGCAGAGATCCGGTAGATCCTGCCGATACAGCAGCCGTCCGCCAAGCCACCACACCGATCTCATTCTGAAATGATCAGTAAGCCTGGTTGCCCCCGGTCGAGTGACTGGTGAAGGACCAGAGAACTGGCCAGCCGTGATGCTGGCGCGGTTACCTCTTGCAGTGCTGGCAGGCTGTAAGCCCTTGTTCCTTGGCTTCGTCTTCGGACATCGACTGCTGCCCCATATAAGTATCTTGCTTCCCGTTCAGCGACGGGCAGCCGGTGTCTGTGTGGTATTTGGTCCGGTAATCCCCGGTACGTACGTGAACAATGCTCATGAGCCCTCCTACGCTGGCCGCCTGACGAGATGTAAGCCGGACACGGCAAGAAGCACCCCATCTTGCCAGCCGCCCACCCCCGTACGGAAACGAGTCTCGACAGCGGGCTCCGACCTGGTATTTCGCTCTCGCCGACCGTAGCTCGTCTGTCACTGTCGGCCGCCGCCGGTCAGCCTCGCACGGCCCACAGACGGCCTAGCTACGAGGGCACCACTCCCCTGCCGCACCGGGCTATCGTGCCTCCCGTGACAAGCGCAACAGGGCGCCCCCTCCTCTTCCTCGACGTGGACGGTCCGCTCATCCCGTTCGGATCACCGTCCGGCCACCCACAGACCGCTGCCGCAGTCTCCTCGCCGTCTCCCGGTCAGGGGAACCCACTGCTGGAGCGGCTGGACCCGGAGCTCGGATCGCGTCTTCTGGCCCTGGGCTGCCGACTCGTGTGGGCGACGACCTGGATGGAAGAGGCGAACGAGGTCGTCTCCCCGCGCATCGGACTGCCACGGCTGCCCGTGGTGGAGTGGCCGGCCCCCTACACCGACGAAGGTCCGCGCGACCTGCACTGGAAGACCCGCCTTCTCGTCGAGTGGGCCGACGGCCGACCGTTCATCTGGGTCGACGACGAGATCAGCGCCATGGACCGCCTGTGGGTCGACGCCGGCCACCCCGGGCCGTCACTGCTTCATCGCGTCGACCCGACCAAGGGCCTCGTGGAAGCCGACTTCTCCGCGCTCACCGACTGGATCCGTGCCGTCACGCCAGGGTGAGCACCGCTTTAGGAGTTCGATCAAAAGGTTGGCTACACGAGGCGATGCTGCAGAGCGGCAGCCAAGCAGACCTGCTCAGGACTACCGGGGGAGTGTTCAATGATCATCGGATCCGCCGATCATCGAACACTCTCCTACAACACCCGCCGACGACACTCGGCGAACGGACACCAGGCACCGATCGCCTACGAACAGCGGTCAGCTACCCTGGCATTTGCCGCATAAGAACACGAACAGGTGTCCACTCCTCGGGGACAAGGCCCGATCACTTCTCAAAGACCCTGGCTCGACGGGCAGCCGGCGGTGCCCCTGCGGTACGGCTTGGCCGAGGTCATCTCGCCGTTCAGGGACCTGCGGACGGCGGCGCGGCTCGACGCAGTCGGCTGAACGGCGCGCGTCGGCCCTGACCCTCTGCGCCGCTTCCCGTTCGGGCGGCTGCCGTGCAACCCGAGCCACCGCGTCCCGCCCGAGTGTGCGGGGGGCTCGTGCGCCGACCGTGCGACGGACCGCCGCGCGCGGCCACTGGATCTGCTGCGCTCCGGAAACCGGCATGCGCGTTAGCGTGATCCTCTGCCGCATGGAGTGTCCATGGGCCGGGTCGGCCCGCACATGGGTCTGCAACGGAGAGTGAGGGAACTGCGATGAGTGAACTGACGAAGCCCGAGGTCGACGTCCCGAAGGGCGCTGCGCCTGCCGAACTGACCGTCCGGGACCTGGTCGTCGGGAACGGGGACGAGGTGAAGCCGGGCACGGTGGTCAGGGTCCACTACGTCGGGGTGACCTTCGAGACCGGGAGGGAGTTCGACTCCTCCTGGGACCGTGACCAGCCGTTCAAGTTCGCTCTGGGCGGCGGCAGGGTCATCAAGGGCTTGGACCGGGGGTTGAGGGGGATGAGGGTCGGCGGTCGGCGCGAGATCGTCGTTCCCCCGCGTCTCGGCTACGGCAACCAGTCGCCCTCGACGTTGATCCCGGCGGGCTCGACCCTGGTCTTCGTGGCGGACCTGCTCGACTCGTACTCCAGCACAGGCGGCTGGAGCAACGCCCGCTGACCCAGACCGCTCCTGTTTCCGCGCCCTCGCCCCAGGCGTTCTCGTCACGGATCCGCGCACCCAGACCCTCCGCCCACTCCGGCGCCCACGCCTTGAGTTCTTCGATCTGCCGGGAGGTGAAGTCCGTACGCGGTGCAGTCCTCGTCCTCGTACCAGTCCGCGCCGACGAGCCGGTCCCGGAGGTCTTCGAGGCTGAACTCGTCGTGGGCGCGACGGCGGCCCAGGGATACCAAGTCGGCGGTGGCCCGGTGGCGGGAGGCGGCCTGGACGTCGATGAGGTCGCGGACGGTGCCGCGGTCGGCGAGGGCACGGACCTCGGTGCCGATCACGTCGTCGAGGGAGAGAACGGGGCCGTAGAGGGTCTGGGCGGGCGGAGCCCAGAACGCCTCCTTGAGGACGTCGACCTCGCACTCCTCGCCGGTGTCCGGATCGGTGACGAGGAACCGGCCGCTGAGCGGATCTGTCTGGACGTGCGTGGCCCGCCATTCACGCGCGCTGAGCCCTGCTGTGAGTGAGGCGACGATCTCCTGCACCGGAACGGGGTTCTCGAGGGCGACGTCGAGGTCACGGCTGAGGGGAAGGCGTCCTCCCAGACCTCGCGGATGCAGGGACTGATCAAGCGCCGCAGCACGGGCCACTGCTCGACGAGGAGCCGGTGCTGCAGGAGGACCACCAGGCCCTCGCGCAGTCCTTCGGCAAGGACGGTCCGGTAGAGCGTCGTGCGGGACTTCGGACGGTCCAGGCTGTAGCTCGTCCGCCCGGACCAGACGATGGGGAGCGGCAGGTCCACGTCGCCCTCGACAGGGCCGGCCAGCTCCTGCAAACGCTCGGACAGTCGGCTGCGGTAGCGATCCCGCAGCACCTCGGCGCGGGTGGCGGTGAACGTCGCGTCCATGCATCCAGTATCGCTGCCGGGAGGCGGCGGCACGGCGGATACGGGACTCCCCTGTCGTACGTACGAGTCGGGCGCCGCACACTCCTCCCTCGGGCATCTCCCGTTGAGCGCGTTCCATCCTGAAAATCGCAGCTCATGGGCCCTGGTGTGGGTCGTGGCTGGTGGGCTCCGGCTAGTCGGGGGCGAGATCGTCAGCACGTGATCGTCTGTCACGGGTGAGGTCGGGCGGTCCGAGGCGGGCCCGGCGGCCGGCCGCGTAGGTTCCGCGGCATGACGGATGTGCTGACGTGGACGGTGCGGCAGCGGCTTGAGCTGGAGGAACGTGCGGAGCTGTTGCGCACGGAGCTGGCCGGTATCTCCTCCGCCCGGCCCGGCCGGTCCAGCGAGATCACCGCCGCCCGTCACGGCAGGACCACCGCGCATCTCCGCGAGGCCGGCCTCGGCGCCCTGGCCGACCTCGGCTTCGTCGGCCTGGATGACCAGCCCGACGACGACTTCGTGATCATCACCGGCCGCAAGGCCACCCTGAACCATCAACTCACCGATGCCGGGAAGGAAGCGAACCGGCTGGTCAGCCGCGAACGCGCCGCCGCCCAACACGGGTTCGCCCACCTCGAGTCCTGGCGCATCCTGACCAAGGTCCGCACGAACGCCCGCCACGCGACCACCCTCCTGCGGGCCCTCCTCGTCCTCGCGAACACCGGGTCCAGAGGTGACCGACGACCACCCCCGCAGTGATCATGATGCCGACCGGCAGGAATCCGTCACTCCCGGACCACACCAGCCCCGCGAGCTGCGAAATCAGAATGAAACGGTTCCGTTGCCGACCGTACCGGCCCACCGTCGACCATACCGGCCGCTTTCCGGCCTTCGTTCCCGAACAGTCCTCGGCCGACGGTCCCTCACTCGCACCTGAGACAATGGCGATCAGTCACAGCGGGGCAGCGCGATCGGTTGCGCACCGTTCTTGCCGCGGCTGGGGAGGCCGGTGCTCGGCGACGGTGTGGCTGAGGACGGCGATGCCGTCGGAAGACGGGCTGAGGATACGGAGTGCTGCTGTTCATGCGGTTTCGAAAGAGCGCTGTCATCGCGGTTGTGTGTGCCTTGGTCGCTGGTGTCTCGGGGGACCGTGCCGACACCTCCGCGCCCGCGGGGGGACCTGTGGAGGACCTCCTGAACGGCAGGGACTGGGCTCACTTCGCCGGCGGGAAGCCCACGCACGCAGGGGTACGGGTCACACCTCTCGACCGGCGCATCACACGCCAGGACGGTACCGGCGGACAGCCGAACCCACCGGTGAACCTGCGCGGTCCCCACATGGTGTTCCGAGGGGATGTCCGGATCGAAGCCGGCCTGCGGCGCACGGATGACACGGATGCCTACCTGCATCTGTACGGTGAGACGCCGGTCATCTACGACGAATGGCGCTACGAACGGCGCGGCGTGCGCATCGGCGTGGTCGGCGGGAGGCTCCGGATCGACCGCTGGGACGGGGACTCCGACAGACCTGCGATGACCCGGACCTTCGGGAGCGGTCTGAGGCTCGAAGTCCGCCTCGCCGTCGAAGTCCGCGCAAACAGGCTTGTGCTGGAGGCCGACGGCAGGGTCGTGGGAACCGTTCCCGCGCGGGACGTCTTCGGCAGTGGCCGCATCTGGTTCGGCGCGGATGCGGGAGCCCGCGGGAAGGGCTGGACCCTCAGCGATCTCCACGCGCGGTCACTGGGACGGGGCCGGATGTCCGTCGTGGACGCGCCTGGCCTGCGAGTGCCCCGGTCCAGCGATGCGATGCGTGATCTGGCGGCGGTTCTCCCACGCCCGATCCGTATGGGAACCGCCCTGGCCGCGGGCCCCTTGCTGACTGACAGCGCCTACCGCCGGACGGCGGGTGAGGAGTTCTCCATGCTTACGCCGGAGAACGACTTCAAGCCGCAGTTCGTCCAGCCTCGACGCGGCGTGTTCGCGTTCGCGGAAGGCGATGTCTTGGTGGACTTCGCCGAGGCCAACAGGATGAAGGTGCACGGCCACACCCTCGTCTGGTTCGAAGCCCTGCCCGCATGGATGCGCGCCGAGATGACGCACGAGCAACGCAGGCGCGTCATGGTGGAGCACATACGCGCGGTAGCGGGCCACTTCCGGGGGAAGGTGGCGGAATGGGACGTGGTGAACGAACCCATGTCCGACGAGGACGAGGACTACTCCAACGGCAACCGGGGCGTGCGGCCACAGTTGTGGTTCGAAGCGATGGGTGAGCAGTACATCGACATCGCCTTCCGTGCTGCCCGCGAGGCCGACCCGCACGCGGTGCTGTACCTCAACGAGTACGGGGTGGAGGAGGACGGTCCACGCTGGGATGCCCTCTACGCGCTGCTGATCCGGTTGAAGGAGCGGGGCGTTCCGATCGATGGCGTCGGTTTCCAGGACCACGAATACGCCGTCGGCGACCGTACCGACCCCGAGGTCTTCCGACGCAAGGTCCGGGCTTTGGCCGGGCTCGGCCTGAAGGCCCGGGTCTCGGAGGCGGACGTCCTCGTCGACGAGGACGAAGAGGACATCCAGGCCCGCCAGTTGGCGGGGAAACTCGCAGTCTGCGCCGAAGAACCCAACTGCACCTCGTTCTCGACCTGGGGTTTCACCGACAAGTACGGCTCCACGGCTGACCTGCGACACTATCCCCCGAGTCCGGGAAACGCTCTTCCCTGGGACGCGACGTACGAGGCGAAACCCGCCTACTGGGCACTGCGTGACGTCCTGGACGACGCCCGCCGCTCAGGTACTGGATAGGTACGGCGAACACCGCGAACGACCAGTGGAACCGTTTCATTCTGATTTCGCAGCTCGCGGGGCTGGTGTGGTCCGGGAGTGACGGATTCCTGCCGGTCGGCATCATGATCACTGCGGGGGTGGTCGTCGGTCACCTCTGGACCCGGTGTTCGCGAGGACGAGGAGGGCCCGCAGGAGGGTGGTCGCGTGGCGGGCGTTCGTGCGGACCTTGGTCAGGATGCGCCAGGACTCGAGGTGGGCGAACCCGTGTTGGGCGGCGGCGCGTTCGCGGCTGACCAGCCGGTTCGCTTCCTTCCCGGCATCGGTGAGTTGATGGTTCCGGGTGGCCTTGCGGCCGGTGATGATCACGGGGTCGTCGTGGCGGAAACTGGCCAGTCCGACTCCGGCACCGGACTGGAAGGTCTGCCAGTCGACGAGGGCGGCGTGCACTTCCTGGTGACGGGCCAGGACGTGTACGTCGTAACGGGACAGGCGGACGACGGGGCCGGCTTCGCGCAACCGCCGGTGCAGTGGCTCGGGGTGTGCCAGGTACTCGGCGGCGAACGGGTCGGCGTCACTGATCGGTGGCGACGCGGGAACGGCTGCTGTCTCGGTCATGGCGGCTCCATGAACACGGGGCGGCCCGCCGCTGTGTGGGGGGCGTTCGTCATCGGCCACATCGCCATGGCCGCGATGATCGGCGTCCGGCCCTCGTACTTCTCCGAGCTGTTCAGCACCAGCACCCGGTACTCCGGGATGGCGCTGGGCCACGAGCTGTCGACGGCGATCGCCGATGGCCTGTCACCCGTGGTGGCGACGGCGCTGCTGGCCGCCACAGGGCACTTCCTGCCGGTCGCACTGCTGACCATGGGTTTGGCTCTCGTCTCACTGGTGGCCCTGGTCTTCTTCGCGCACGTCCCGAAAGACCCCGGGCAGGACGCCCCGCGGGATGCCGACCAGCCCCGGAAGGTGGTGTGATTCCTTGGCGGCGAGATTGCCGCCTCTCGAAACGGTCTGTTGAGACGGATCAAACGGGCCGCGGACCGTCGGCAGGTTCGGCCACGCCGGCCACGCGCCGTGGCCAGTAGCTGAATCTCGTGACCTTCTGCGCGTCGGCGAGACACCGGCTGAGCCGGGACGGACAAAACGTCCGGCGTGCCGCTCGTCGGCGCGGACGGATTTTGTCTGCGGGCTTCCCGGCCCGTGGCTCTCGCTCTACAGGCCGGCGGCGACGCTTCGCATGACCGATTCCAGGTCGCGCTCACCCGCAGGGGTCTGCGCACCGTGCTCCAGGGCTCCTGTCATGAGTCGTGGAGGCAGATCCCCGCTCACCAACTCGGCCCATGCGTCGTTCTCCGCTCGCAGGCCGTCTGTCAGGTCCGCCGGAGGGACCAATTGCTTGGCGGCGGCGATGAGCTGCGGGGAAAGCGCGGCGATCTTTTCCGCCACCCCGTCGACGAACGCGTCCAGCTCGGCCGCGGGCACCGCACGGTTGATCCACCCGTAGGCGACCGCAGTGTCCGCATCCACCAGATCACCGGTGAGCAACAGCTCCAGCGCCCGGTTGCGCCCGACCCGCTCGCGCAGGTACTGCGTCCCTCCGCCGCCCGGCACGATGCCCATCAGCACCTCGCTCTGGCCGATGCCCGAGGTCTCCCGCGCAGCGAAGGTCATGTCGGCAGCTGCGACGAACTCGGCGCCTCCGGCTCGCGCCTTGCCCGCCAGTTTGACGATCGTCACCTGCGGCTGATGGCGCAGCAGCTCGCCGACCCCCTGGAAGAGATTGGCGTCCGGGTTGCGGTCCGCGATCCCCTGCAGCTCGTCCATCTCGTTGAGGATGTGGATGTCGACGTGGGCGATGAAGAACTCGGGGTTGGCGCTGGAGAACACGATGACGCGGACCGAGCGATCGTCCCGCAGCGTCCCGAGGACGTCGTGCAATTCACGGATCAGTGTTCCGCTGAGCACGTTGACAGGGGGGTTGTCCAGGGTGATCCACGCGACTCCGGCATCAATGCCGACGCGGAGCGTCGTGTACTCGTGCAGGTTCATATGTGTTCCAAGGTTTGCGGTGAGCCAGTAGGTTTGCAACGCATACCTACCCTGGGCTCTGCGCCGAGGACGGTCAATAACGCACTTTTTGACAACCAAGGATCATGATGGATACCAGCCCCACCCCCCCGCCGCCCCGCAGCATGCCGCGGTTCAGTGCCGAGTGCCCGAGCCGGCCCATCCTCGATCAGATCGCCGACAAGTGGTCCATGATGGTCCTGGCGGTCCTGGAGCAGCCCACGCGGTTCAACGAGATCAAGCGCCAGCTGGAGGGCGTCACGCAGCGGGTGCTGACCCAGACGCTGCGCAGACTCGAACGCAACGGCCTGATCCAGCGCCGGGTGCTCGCAACCTCTCCCCTCGGCGTGGAGTACTCCCTCACACACCTCGGCGAGTCCTTCCGTGAACCCTTCACCCGTCTGTACGACTGGACGGTCGAGCACAGCGACGAGGTCCTGGCGGCGCAGCACGAGTACGACGCGCGGTCATCGGGACAGTGAATAGTCACCTGGCCAGCCCCTCGACCGTCCAGGACCCCCGACCGACGTGGCCGGGCGCACGGGGTCGGGTGGCCTGGGGCGCCTCGCCCCCGCTTCCTGGCTGCGGCAGCGCCCGACCACGCTGGACTCTCTTCGGACAACTTCTGCCGCAGCACCCTGTTCTTCGACATCGACTGGTGCAGGCCCCCTACCAGCGCCTCCACATCTGCCTTTTGCGTGCGGCCGACTCGCGACGGCCGTGTGAATGGCCCGCTGAGCCCGGCCTGGCCACCCCGGCCCGAGAGCGTCATGCGTTGGCTGGCGACGGGGCGGGCGGTCACCGGCCGAGGCCACGCGCGATGATCACGTCGCCGAGGCCTCAGCGCGCGTCGTAGGCCTCGGCGGCAAGCTCCTCCTCGACGGCCTGGCCGCGGCCCATCCACACGTGTCCAAGGTCTGGGCCGACGGCGGCTACCAGAGCAGCATCTTCAACCACGGCTCCAGATACGGCATTGGCGTTGAGGTCGTGCAGCGTCGCGGGCCGAGGGCTTCGAGCCGCTCCTGAAGCGGTGGGTGATCAAGCGGGCCTTCGGCCGGCTGTTGCAGCACCGTCGTCTGATCCGGGACTACGACCGCAGAGATCTTGCACGATGATCCACTGGGCCATGGCTAACAAAGGGGCCCGCGAGCTGACGGGAGAATCCATACCAACCTGGCGAATCGAACCAGACATGCGGGCCGTAATAGCCTGAACAATGAAGTTCCCTAAGAATTCCTAACAAAAGTGGCGTGATCCCTTGGAATGCGCCCATGTGATGGGGTGTTGGCCTTCGCGTGAGGAGGGGTGAGCAGCTTCCGCGGGTGGTGTCGGATGGGCTGTGGGCGCGGATCGAGCCGTCGTTGCCGGTCGTGCCGCGCCGGGCGGATCGTCCGGGGCGTAGGCGTCTGGAGGACCGCACGGTCCTGTGCGGGATCCTGTTCGTGCTGTAACACCGGCATTCCGCGGGAGTTTTTGCCCCAGGAGCTGGGGTTCGACTCCGGCATGACGTGCCGGCGGCGCCTGCGGGACTGGAACGAGGCCGGTGTGCGGCAGCGCCTGCACGAAGCACTCCTGGCCGAGCTGCACGCCGCCGGTGCGCTGGACCGGCCGAGGGCGGTGATTGACGGCTCTCATGTACGGACCATGAAGGGCGGCCCACAACCGGGCCGAGCCCGGTCGACCGTGCCCGGCCAGGCTCCAAGCACCATCTGATCACCGAAGCACACGGTATTCCGCCGGCCGCGTCCCTGACCGGCGGTAACCGCAATGACGTCATCCAGCTCATGCCCTTGCTGCAGGCCGTTCCGTCGGTGAGGGGCCGACGAGGACGGCCTCGTCGGCGCCCCGACGCTCTCTACGCCGACCGGGGCTACGACCACGCCAAGTACCGCAAGCAGGTCCGGGCCGTCAAAGTCACCCCGGTCATCGCCCGCCGCGGCACCGAGCACGGCTCCGGGCTGGGAAGTCACCGGTGGGCCGTCGAGCAAGGTTTCGCGCTGCTGTACTGGTTCCGCCGGCTCCGCATCCGCTGGGAGATCCGCGACGCCATCCACGAGGCCTTCCTCACCCTCGGGTGCGCACTCATGTGCTGGCGACGCCTGAACCGCATCCCGGTAGGAGTTCTCAGGTGATGTCGTCGACAAGAGCCTCAAGGTGCCGCTCTCCGTCGCGGGTGTGTGCGCCGGCGGCCAGTGCAGCCTTGGCAAGACGGGCTGCAGCGGGTTCACTGAAGAGTCCGCTGAGGAGTTCGTTGGCCTTCCGCAGGCCGTGAGTGGTCGACTCGGCCGCGGCGTCGACCGCTTCGGTCGCGGCGCGGGCGACGCCGGGTGGCAGAGCGGCGATGCGGGCGGCGAGGGTGTCGACGACGTGGTCGAGGTCGGTGTCCGGCACGGCCCGGTTCACCCATCCGATCCGTTCCGCGGTCGCGGCATCGATCAGCTGCCCGCCAAGGATGATCTCCAGGGCGCGTGCGCGGCCCACGAGAGAGGGCAGATACGCAGTGCCTCCCGCGCCCGGGATGATGCCCAGCCGGCACTCCATCTGGGCCATTGCGGCGCGCTCGCGCGATGCGAACCGCATGTCCATCGCAGACAGCAATTCCGCACCGCCGCCGCGCGCCAGCCCGCGCAGCTTCGCGATGGTGATCTGCGGCAGCGACCGAATGCGTTCGTGGAGCCGCATCATCGGGTTGAGGGACTGGTCCTGTTCGGGCGCCACGGGGAGGGCGGCGAAGGCCGCGGGGTCGTCGGCGGTCGTCATGTCGCCATGCGCGACGAAAAAGTCCGAATCCGCACTGTCAAAAACGATCACCCGGATGTCGTGGTCGCCGGACATGGCGTCCGCGAACCGGTCCAGATCCGTCATCAGGGCGGCGTCGAGCAGATTGACGGGAGGGTTGTCGATCACGACGTGCGCCACGCCGCTGCTGAGAGAGACCTTGAGGGTCGGATATGCGTCAGTCATGGTTCCCGTTTCGACGTCAGGCAGTTAGGTATCTGATGTATATCTAGTAGTACGGACACACTTCAACGAAATCAGATATCGCAGGGGAGACCGACGTGCCCGAGGTGAAGCTCAACGGCGACGGGCGGAATCTGCTCGACCAACTCTTCGACAAGTGGTCCTTGCTGGTACTGGCCGCATTGTGCGACCGCCCCCGGCGCTTCAACGAACTCCGGCAACACATGCCCGCTGTCACCCCGAAGTCGCTGACCGCATGCCTGCGGCGACTGGAGCGCAACGGCATGGTCGAGCGCACGGTCGTGTCCACGGAACCGGTGGCGATCGAATACCGCATCACCTCCCTGGGCCGGACGCTTCGGTCCCCTGTGCACGCCATGCTGGAATGGGCCGTCGATCACCTCGACGCGGTCGAAACCGCCCGCTGTCACTACGACGAGCGACGAGCGGACAAGTGACATCCCGGCATGTCTAGTGCAGGACGGCGCCGGGACGCCCAACTGGTCATGCCGAGCCGTTCGCTGGCCAGAGTCAGACCCGTACCAACGATCGCGGAAGACATTTCGTTAGGAGTTCCAAAAAGGCGCCGTGACGCGTAGCCCGCGCACCAGGAGGCGCACCTATCCGCTGCCCGGTACGTGAAAGGTGTACTACGCGCTCCGCACGCTCCCAAATGAGCCCTGTCCGACCTGCTGACGGGGCTCACTGTCTCTCACATCGCTGTCATGAAACCGAGGGATCGCAGCGGGCGCCACAACCCGGACGACACTGATTACGGCTTCCGGCAGGGAGCTGCCGCTTTGCTGGGATGCATAGGCGGCCGACTCCCCTTGCGCTGTGCTTTGGACGCCGGCCGCAGTGTCGTCGTGCACTTCCCTGTACCGACACTGCAGCTTTCGGTTCCATCTCGGCGATGATCCATACTGGCCGGATGGACGCCAAGACCGAACCGTTTCGTGCCGTTCCTGCCGAGGTGCGGCCCTACCTGACGGAACTCGTACAACGCACGCGCGCGGTGTGCGGCCCCCGGCTGACCGCAGTGGTCGCGGTCGGTTCCCTCGCGCTCGGCGACTACCGGCACGGCCGCAGTGACATCGACGTCACGGTCGTCGTAGAGAGCCCGCCTCCGGCCACAACCCTGCGAGAACTGGCCGACGCCCTCGATCACCGGCAGCTGCCGTGCCCGGCGGCGGGACTGGAACTGGTCGTCTACACGGCGGACTTCGCCCGTGTCCCGTCCGGGGAGGCCGGCTACCTGCTGGATCTCAACACCGGCGCTCAGCTGCCGGGCCGGGCCGCCTTCGACACGGCCGGGGCACCGTCGTTCTGGTACGTCATCGACCGCTCCGTAGCCCATCAGAACGGGATCGCGCTGTACGGCCCGCCCGCACCGGAGGTGATCGCGGCGCCCCGGCCGACGGACCTGCACACCGCGATCCGGGCCTCGGTGCGCGAGCACGGCGACGGTGAGGGGCATCTCGCCGACAACCGGGTCCTCAACGGCTGCCGCTCCGTGGTCTACTGCCGCACCGGACGCTGGTTCGCCAAGCGCGACGCGGCCAAGCAGGTCGCCGCCGCCGAGGAGGACTTCCGTCCGCTGATCGAGGCCGCGGTCCGCAGCTTCGAACGCCCCCGCGCAGCCGCGCTGCCCCTGCCCGCACCGCAGGTCCGGGCGTTCCTCGCCTGGGTGCGCGCCCGCGTCGACGAGAACGCCGCGGCGGTCGGCGCCTGACAGGGCTTTGTCGCGGTGGACGACCAAAGGGCCACGGTATGCCTTGACGTCATCAGGCGCGCAGTTTCCCTCGTACTTGCCGGGCCGCTTCGGGACGTGGACGCCCCGGCCTTCCCCTGCCGTCTTCGAACGGGCCGGGGTCTCGGAGTCCGGCACCGCCAGCCGCTTCGTCCACCTTCGGCCTCCGGCACCCGCGGGCCCGGTTCTACACCACCACCGGGACCGGGCCCGCACCGGCATAGCCGAGACCAGGGCTCCGATAAAGCTTCCCCTTGATCATGGACACCTGGAGGCTGGGACGTGAGGTTCCGAAGGAAGTGGTGCCAGGTGGGAAGTAAGAGCAACCGCAGCAGGCGGTACACGGAGGAGTTCAAGCGGGACGCGGTCGCCCTCGTCCGCTCCTCCGGCAGGACCGTCACCGAGGTGGCCCGGGAGCTCGGCGTCAGCGCCGAGGGGCTGCGGAACTGGGTCAAGCAGGACCAGGCCGACCGTGGACAGGGGCCTCGGGCGGGCTGACAACAGCCGAGCGAGGAGCTGCGCCGACTGCGGCGGCTGGCCCGTGAGCAGGCCGAGACGATCGCGGTGCTGCGAAAAGCGGCGGTCTTCTTCGCGGAGAGCGATCGATGACCGCGGCGTACGCGTTCATCGAGGCGGAGAGGACCACCCACAACACCGCTCTGCTGTGCCGACTTCTGCGGGTGCCCCGGTCCTCGTTCTGTGCCTGGCGGTCCGGCGAGCAGGCCCGCCAGGTGAGGCGGGCCGCCGGCGACGCCCTGGCCCACGAGATCACCGTGCTGCACGTCGCCTCCCGGCACACCTACGGGGTGCCCAGGATCCACGCCGAGCTGCGCCGGCTGGGACACCGGGTCAACCACTGGGGGTGCCCCCGCGTGCGGGGGAGGGCGGAGCGGGTCATGCGCGAGCGCGGCATCACCGGGGTCACCCGGCGCAGGCGCCGGGGCCTGACCCGCCCGGCGAAGAGGGGCGTGCCCGCGGGCGACCTGCTCGGCCGCGACTTCACCGCCCCCGCATCCGGCATGCGGCTGGTCGGCGACATCACCTTCGTCGCCACCGCCGAGGGCCGGCTCTACCTGGCGACCTGGCTGGACCTGGCCACCCGCGAGATCGTCGGCTACTCGATGGCCGACCACCACCGGGCGAGCCTGGTCGTCGACGCGCTCGCGATGGCCGTCGGCCGGGGACGGCTCCGGCCCGGCTGCATCGCGCACTCGGACCGTGGCAGCGAGTACACCTCCAACGAACTCAGGCGGGAGATACGCCGGTTGAGGCCGTGGCGGAGCACGGGAAGAACCGGGTCCTGTTTTGACAACGCCGCCGCCGAGTCCTTCTTCGCGGTGCTCGAGGAAGAGATCGGCACCCGCACATGGCCCGACCGGACCACCGCCCGCGCCGAGATCTTCGCCTTCATCGAGACCTTCCACCACCGCAGGCGGCTGCGGAAGCACCCGAAGTGGGGTTACCTGACCCCGCTGGAGACCCGGCAGCGACACGAGCAAGGACACGCCCTCGCGGCATAAGCATGGAGTGTCCAACATCACGGGGAAGGTTCACCGCTGTCCGTGCTTTGGTTCAGCAAGCCTCGCACGGGTTCCAGCAAGGCGTTGCGGGCTGCTTGGGTTCCGGTGCGGCTGAGCGTCTCTGCCATGTCACCGACCAGCGCCGCCTGTGTGAGCAGCAGGTGCGCCTCGGGCTGGGTCAGTGATCCGGAGAGTTCTGGACCCTTGGCGTGCGGTCCCAGAACGTCAGCGGCGCAACCAACGACCTGAGCGCTGGTGCCCGCGGTGACCTCGAATCCTCTCAGCGGAAGCGACCGGCGCAGCAGGAACTGACCGGCGCTGATCGTCGTCTCTCCACTCTGTTGCGCGAGCGTCCACGACCCGCTCTGCACCACGTAGAGGCGTAGTTCACCGCGTGGTGCCCCGGCAACCATCGTGGCCCGCGGGTGTGTGCTCCCTACACCTCCCGTCAGCGAAGCCGAGGGGTCACTGTTGATGCCATAGCAGTAAAGCTGGCGATCCGGGGGGACACATGGCCGCAGGGCTCGTTCTCGGCTGCCCAAGCGCAGACGAGCAGCAGCACCAACGCACAAGTCACGGTAGCTCCGTACATCTGGACGAGAGGTTCTGCGATGCACTGTTCGCGTCGTTGCGACGCAGCGATCAGCGTTTGAGGGCACGGCACTACCTCCGTGGTTTGTTGGTGACAGAGGGACGCAAGTCAATTCGGAATATCGCCGCGCTCATGGGCGGCACTGCGGCCGAGCAAAGTCTGCACCACTTCATCAGCAGTTCCACTTGGGAGTGGCTCCCCATGCGCGCTGCCCTGGCCGACTATGTCACACGGGTGTCACCACCGCAGGCTTGGGTGGTGCGGCCTCTGTTCATCCCGAAGGCCGGCGAGCACTCCGTCGGAGTAGGGCGGCAATTCGTTCCGGGATGGGGGCAGGAAGCCAACGGCCAGTTGGCTTTTGGGACCTGGGCCGCCACCGATGGAGGCAGCATCCCCCTTCAGTGGCGGCTGCGTCTACCTGAATCGTGGCTCATGGAGAAGAGCCGGCGCCGCAAAGCAGAGATCCCTGACAGCGCTGAGGCCGAGACTCTGGACGAATGCGCGACCGCCACGGCGTTGAGCACGCTGAGTCTCTCCGGTGCACCGCTGCGTCCCATCGTGCTGGACACCGAGGCAGGGGACCTTCACGAAGTATTGCGGCCCTTTGCCACATCTCGGGCTCCCGTACTGGTGAGAGTGGGCGAGCGCACCCGATTGGTCGTCGCGGACCGCGCGATGCCTGGTTACCGGGCCGGATCGTTCCCGGCCCGATCCATCATGGAATCCGTGCGGGCATTGCGCCGTCCAGTGGAGTGGGAGGATCCGACTGCCGGTTCGAGACGCCGTACGACCTTCGCTGCGGCCATCCGCGTACAGCTGCCCCAGCAGGTCTCCAGGGCGATCCCGACTGCCCTTGTAGGCTCGCAGTCCGATCTGCTTCTGATCGGCGAATGGCATGATGACGCGAAGACACCCACAGCCCTATGGTGTGCCGCCTCGACGACATCATCGGTCAGCGATCTGCTTCGGCTGTCCCGTTTGCGACTGCAGGTGGCGCAGGACGAGAGACAGGTCGCCGAGCATGTGGGTGTCCGGGACTTCGAAGGGCGTTCGTTTCGAGGGTGGCATCGTCACATGACGCTCGCCTCCGCTGCACACGCTGTATCGGTCCTGTCGCCCCTGATCGACACCGAATGGGACTACGCGCGTCACATGTCGGCCTGACCGCCATGTTCGTGATGACCCGGCGGGCTGTCGGCACCACGCTTTCCTTTGACAGTCGCCTGCCTGTGGTGCAGAGTCCGCCGGGTCCGGTGCAGCCTCAGCGCAAGCTGGATCTCAAGAGCTCGTTCGGGATGCTGCCAATCTGCTCCCAACAGCTCAGTGATGCGCTCCAAGCGCCTGGAGACCGTGTTGGGGTGCACATGCAAGGTTGAGGCCGCGCGCGTCGGGCTGGACGAAGAAGCGAAGAACGCATCGAGTGTGCGCGTCAGCTCGGTGAAGCGTTGATTGTCGTAGTCCAGCACCGGCCCGATCACGGACTCGACGTAATCGTCGACACTGTGACTTTCGGAAAGCAGGACACCGAGGAAACCCATCTGCTGTGGGGTGGCTGCGCAACCCACGTTGCCCAGCTCAGTCAGTGCTTCCAGACAGCTGAGAGCTTCCCGGTGGGCTTGAGCCACACGGTCCGGTCCGGCAACCGGTCCAGCAGCTCCGATCGTGACAGGGTGCCCGATGAGCGGTGAGAGCTCTCTGGAGACAGCATTAGCCGCGGCGAACGGTTCCTCGCCGGGCACCAACAGAGTCACGCAGCCGTCACGCATCTGAGCCAGGCCGGACACACGATGAGCGTATGACGACGCCCAGGCAGCGGCGCGTCCTTCAGGACCTGCCTCAGGCCGGGCGACCACGACCACATGTGGTTCGTCGATGGCGATGCCGACTCTGTGCGCTCGCGAGGTCAGCTGCCGAGGCTGTGGACGGATGTCGCTGAGCAGTTCCTCAAACAGTTCCTCGCGGATCTGGTCGTGGGCTACCACCGTGGTCCGCTGCAACAGCAGGATGAGGGCAACCGTCCGTGCGGTGAGCTGAAGCAGCCGTACTCCGAAGCCGTCGGTGAGAGGTTCGTCAGGAACCAGCACCAGGGCACCGAGGTCCTCGCCGCCGGCCGTGACGGGCGCAACCCAGCCACCGCCGGACAACGGCACCGGGGAGCCCTCGGCGTGGGCGTCGTAGGTCCGCTTGAGTACCTCGTCCTCGTCGAGTTCAGGCAGCGGGCCGGTCACGACGACCGTTCGGCCGACGCAGTCCCTGACAACCAGTGCTCCTGACAACTCCTTGATAGCGGCTTCGGCGAGAGTCCGCGGATCGCAGCCGCTGAGTACCAGATCGATCAGGTGAATGTAGGCGGCCTCAACGCGATGCTGCACTGTCAGGCTGCTCTTGACGCGAGAGGTGTCCAGCTCCAGTTCGGTGACCTCGGCCCGCGTCGCCTCAAATAGCCGGGCTCGCTCGATGGCGATAGCGGCGAGCTTGCCCAATGAGCGCATGAGACTGATCTCGTCCGGCGAGAAGTAGCGCACCTTCCGGTCAGCGCCGTAGAGCGTGCCGAAGATTGTGGTTCCGTATCCCAGCGGCACCGCCATGATGGCGTGGAGGCCTTCGGCCTGTACCACGGCATCGATGCCAGAAGAGTGCGGGACATGCTCATCAGACAGGTAGTCGGGAGTCCAGGCAGGTGCCCCGCTTGTCTGGACGAGACTGCCGATACCAGATGTATCGGGGGTTTTCAGACCTACGCTGTGTGACGTGGTCTCGCCCTCCGCTGCGGCAATGTAGGATCCGTCACCCTTCTCGCGCAGCCCGATGTAGGCCATGTCGAAATTCAACAGCCGTCGCGCTCGCCTTGCGATCTCATGCAGCAAGGCATCCAGGTCGTGCACCAGCGTGAGGTCGTGGGCCGTGTCGACAAGCGCGGCGAGCCCGGCCTCCCGCTGCTGCGCGTGGCTGACCTGGGAGTGAATCCGTGAGGCCAGACGGACGGCCTGATCGAGTTCCTCAAGGGTGCGAGCTGAGGCGTTCTCACGCCGAGCCGTCCGCAGGAGTTCCTCCAGTTGTGTGACCGGTGCCCCTTGCGCGAGCAACTCCAGCACCGCCATCGCATTCGGAGATGCCGGCCGTGGCCCTCCTGCCATCGTCCCCCCATGTGATCAACAAGCTTGGTCCTTAGCGAGCCTAAACTCCGCGCGGTGAAGCGGCAACTACGCATCCGCACCTGCGTTTACGCTGCGGCTCCCCTACGCGATGGTGGTCGGCCCACCCCTTGGCCCGAGCGAATGTGTGGTCTGGCCACCTGCCATCCGGCCGGGAAGTAACAGAAGATCCCCCTGGGGAACAGGGGCTGGGGCCGGGTTCGGTACCCGGCGTACATGAGGGGGACGTCGGGGCGGCATGTCCGAAATCCAAAGCTATCTGCGCTCGCTCGAACGCAGCCGCGACTCCATGCGGCCGGAGAACCGGCCCGCCACCTTTTGGTTGCGTGGCAGGCAGTGGGCCTTGCTGGACACAGTCTTCGCCCCGTTGCATGCAGGGACCACCGAAGTCGTCCTGGACCTGTTGGGACTCTCCGGCCCTGTACAGCAACCTCGGCGAGGCGCGTTCTTGGAGATCGGCTGCGGTACAGGAGTCGTCGCGGTGACGGCCGCGCTCGCGGGCTACAGCCGGGTCGTCGCCTCCGACGTCAACGCGGACGCAGTGAAAAATGCTGCACTCAACGCAAGGCGGCACAAAGTCACCGATCGTGTTCATGCGGTGCACAGCGACCTCTTTGAAGCGCTGCCGACAGGGCAGCGCTTCGACACCATCATCTGGAGTTCGCCCTATGTTCGTGCGCCGGAGGACTACCGGTTCGGCACCCTCCTTGAGCGCGCCTATGTGGACCCGGGATACCAGGCACATCGCAGATACGTGGACGAGGCACCGCATTGGCTGAACGACGGCGGCCGGGCGCTGCTGCACTTCAGCAGCAGAGGAGACATCGACGGACTGCACCGAATCGCCGAGGAGACGGGACGGCACCTGCAGGTGATCAGCAGGCACACCATTGTCGACAGGGGCGACACGGTCGAGCACATGCTGGTGGACATACGTGCACGCGGTGAATCAGCGACGGCGCACACGGAAGAACCGCTCCAGCACGGACTCAGTCCTCAGCCGGCCTGAGCCAGAGTAAGGAGTCGGTCCCATACGGCCAGCTCCTGGTCGAGCGCCTCTTGTTCCATATCGCGCGTAAGTGAGTCGATGCTGATACCTGCCCGTTCAAGACCATCGAACACACCGCGGGCCCAATCGTGTTCACCGGACAGCGTGTCGCCGGGCAACTGCCTGCAGCGGCTGAGCGCTTCCAGCGCCGGCTGGGACAGTGCGTGCAGCGTCATCCAGGCAATCAGCCGTTCGGCCCGGTCCAGCTCTGCCCGCAACTCTTTCTGCGAGCGCTCCGAGACCCACAGAAGGCGCTGCGGGCGAGCACCGCAGCCCACCAGGGTGCGCCAGCGGGCGCAGCCGAGGCTCTCCTCGTAGCGGCGGTAGACGAGCCGGGCGGTCGCCGTGCCCGCCTGCCCGCGCAGCACACGAGCAGTAGCAGGGTCGGCTGAATTGTCCAGGAGAGCGTCGACGCCAGCGTTCAAGCCGTCGACGTCCACGGACACGAGTGAGGTGACAGCGGAAGCATCGTGGCCACCGGCCGTGGCGCGTTCCAGGCCGTGGAAGTAGGCCTCCACGGCCTGGGCGTACCGGCGCAAGGAGAACACGGACGTGACGTGCACGCTGATTCCCTCGGCCAGCAGGCGAGCGATGGCGACCGATCCCCTGTGCGCGAGGGGAATCCGGATCATCACATTGGGACGTCCCACCCTTTTTGTCATCAGTCTCGCCTGGGCCACCGTGGCCTCGGCATCTGCGTACAGTCGGGGCGCCATGCCCAGGGAGACCCATCCGTGCATTCCCTTTGTCGACTGGAAAACCGGCTCCAGTACGGTGCAGGCTGTGCGGGCGTCCTCGGCGATGAGTTCATGGACACGCTCTTCCGCGGAGACATCGGCCTGCGGCAGCCGTGCCTGCCGGCCCGGGTACGCACTGGTGGCGGACATCGCACGCACCATCGCCGCAGGCCGCAGAACGACACCGGAGACCAGTCCGTCGGCCACCAGTCTTTCGAGGCTGCCGTCGGCCAGTTGGCCACGGTGGTAGTCGTCGAGCCAGAGACCGACTCCCTCCGCCATGAACTGGCTATGGACACTACTGCGTTCCGGACGCGGGCATGTAACCACGAACTGCCTCCGCCCTGTGGCACTCGAAGGCGACATGAAGGACAGCTGGAATTTTAAGACCGTTCGTTGCACATATGTATGCGCACCGATAACAGTCAAGTTACCGCTTGGCCGCGTCCACGTACACCTGACAAAGTATCCCGCGCCCGGTTGCGGGCCAGGGGGAAAGACGCTCTCGGTGAATGACCGAATGACACCTGACAAACTAATACAGCTCGCGTTGCCAGGACTGACGGCAGCATGTGAGGCTCTCGGGAGATAAACGGATGAGTAATTTCTGTGTTCTCTGGAGGGACCTTGACTGCAGGGCTCGACGGACGGTCACCGCAAATTCGCCGCGACGGCGAGGGGGTTTCCCGGCTCTGGGGGAAGGGGTCAGTGGTCACCACCAAGCTCTCAGCCGAGGAGACCGGCGGCGTACTGGGGATCACGCATTTCAGCGCGGTGGCAGGAGAACGCGCACCACGTCACACCCATACCCTAGAGGACGAAATATTCATCGTCGAAGGAGGAGAGGTCCTTCTCACCGTCGGCGATCGAACTGCAACCGTCAACGGCACAGGAGTGCTGTTCCTTCCCCGCGGCATCCCCCACTCCTACCTGGTGGAGAGCGAAACCGCACGCTTCTACGTCATCACCACGCCCGGTGGATTCGAGAAGTTCTTCTCCGAGACCGGCTACCCCGTGCACCTGGGAAGCGCGGCCCCGGTGGGTGAATCGTGGTCGGTCGACCGCACCCGGGAGTTCTCCGCGAACCTCGGCCTCGGTCTGATCTGGAACGACTGACCGCTCTTGTTTCCGCAAGGCCACCCGGAGCCTTGGAACTACACAGAAAGAGAACATCAGTTCAATGAAGAGACGAAGCGTTCTCACCGGTACGGCTGCCGCGATAGCCACCACGACCATTGAGGCCGGCCCTGCGACAGCCGCCTCCCGGGCCTCCGTCGCCGGAGCCGATGTCGATGCCGTCACCGTCCTGCCGAGCGATGCACGCTATGCCGACCTCGTCGTCGGCAACAACGCACGCTGGGTCGCCCGCCCCGAATCCGTACGCCTCGTCCGCACGACCGAGCAAGTAGTACAAGCCGTACAGGAAGCCGTAAACGGTAATAAACGGATTTCAGTGCGCAGCGGTGGACACTGCTACACAGACTTCGTCTTCAACTCCGAGGTCCAGGTCGTCATCGACACCTCTTTGCTCGACACGATCTCCTACGACAAGAAGCTCAAGGCATTCGAAGTAGGTGCCGGCGCGACGCTGCTGCACATATACGAGTCGCTCTTCAAGGGCTGGGGCGTCACCATCCCCGGCGGCATGTGCTACTCGGTCGGCGCCGGAGGCCACATCAGCGGCGGTGGCTACGGCATGCTCTCTCGCCGGCACGGTCTGACCGTCGACCACCTGTACGCCGTCGAGGTCGTCGTCGTCGACGCCACCGGCAAGGCACGCAGCGTTGTGGCCACCCGCGAATCCGACGACCCCAACCGAGATCTGTGGTGGGCACATACCGGCGGGGGCGGCGGTAACTTCGGCATCGTCACGCGCTACTGGTTCCGCAGCCCCGGCGTCTCCTCCGCCGACCCTTCTCAACTGCTTCCCAAGCCCCCCAAGGAGGTCCTGGTCAGCGCGCTCGCCATGCCCTGGAGCCAACTGGACAAGGAGTCCTTCTCCTCCCTCGTCCACAACTTCGGTTCCTGGCATGAGAAGAACAACGCCGCCGACTCCCCCGCCGCATCGTTGTGCAGCTTTTTGATGATGAACCACCGGGCGAACGGCAGCATCGGGATTCTTACCCAGATCGACGCCACCGTGCCCGATGCGGAGAAGGTACTCGCCGACTTCCTGAAATACATCACCTCTGCAGTTTCCGACACCGCCGTGCGCCCCATGACCGAACCCGTCGGCGAACTGGGCGCACTGCCCGATTTCTATACCCCCCAGCGCCTTCCGTGGCTCACTTCGGTCAAACTGCTCGGCACGAGCAACCCAACCCTGACCAATCCGACCCTGCGCGGGCACCACAAGTCCGCCTACCTGCGCAAGAACCTCACCGAAGCCCAGGTCGCTTCGATGTACAAGCATCTGACGCGCACCGATCACGAGAACTCCGCGTCCATGGTGGTCCTGCTCTCGTTCGGCGGAAAGATCAACGATGTGGCTTCCGGCGATACCGCCGCAGCCCAGCGCGACTCGCTGTTCAAAGGGCTCTTCCAGAGTTTCTGGGCCGACGCCGAGAACGACGACACGAACATCGCCTGGACACGCGACGTCTACAGCGAGGTCTTCTCCTCGACCGGAGGCTACCCCGTACCGGGAGCGGCTACGGACGGCTGCTACATCAACTATCCGGACGCCGACATCACCGACACCCGGCAGAACACCACAGGCGTGCCCTGGTACACCCTCTACTACAAGGACAACTATCCGCGTCTGCAGCAGATCAAGGCCGCGTACGACCCGCGGAACACCTTCAGGCACTCGCAGTCCATCGTCCTTCCCCCTCAAACGTGAGACGAGTTATGCAGCAGCATCACGTCGCCGCGACGGAGCAGACGAAGCCGGCCGCAACGGCCGTCCAGGGCCGACCCGCACGGGGAAGAAAGGCCGCTGCCTTCGCCCTGCTGGCATCGGTTCAGTTCGTGCTCATTCTCGCCATGAGCGTGCTCAACGTAGTCCTCCCCGACATCCAACAAGAGTTCGGCTTGGACCGTGTCGAGCTCGCCCTTCTCGGCGCCTCCTACGGCATGTCCTTCAGCGGACTGCTGCTCCTGGGCGGTCGGCTCTCGGATCTCTACGGGGTTCGCCGGATCTTCCTCACCGGCACAGCCGTCTTCGGTGCGAGTTCCGCCTGGGCGGGACTCGCTACGGGGCTGTGGACACTGCTGGCCGCCCGCTTCATCCAGGGCGCCGGTGCAGCGCTGGCGGTACCGGCAGCCATGGCACTGGTGAGCGTCATCCACCAAGAGCCCGCACGCTACGCCCGCGCCATGGCGTTCTGGGGTGGCCTGGCAGCCTCCGGCGGAACCGCGGGGATGCTCTTGTCAGGAGTGGTGGCCTCGTGGAACTCCTGGCGCTGGGCCTTCGCCCTCCCCGTAGCAGTGGCCATCCTGGCCCTTGCCGCCAGCCCGCGGCTCATCCCTGAAGGACCCGCGCGCCGCGGCGGACAGCTGGACGTGGTGGGTGCCTTCCTGGTAACGGCAGGAATCGCCCTGCTCAGCTACGGACTCGTGGAAGCACCCGAACGCGGCTGGGCCTCCCCTGTGGCGCTCACGGCACTAGTAGGCGGTGCCGCACTGCTGCTTGGTTTCCTCTTCGCCGAGACCCGCGTGACCCAGCCCCTCCTTCCGCTGTCCTTTCTGGCCTCGCCCCGCAAAGCGGTGGCACTGTCGGCGGTCTTCCTGGGCGCCGCCGGCATCACCACGATCTTCTTCATGCTCGCCCTGTACTTCCAGCAGGTGCAGGGATACTCCGCGCTGAAGACCTCGGCGGCGTTCGTGCCCTTCGGACTGACCCTGGTCGCAAGCGGACTGTGTGTCGGCAGACTGGTTCAGCGCTTGGGCCCACGCGCAGTGTTGGTCACAGGCCTGAGCTTGTGCGGGCTGGGACTGGCAGCGCTGAGCACCGTCCATACGAACTCGCCGTACATCGGAGCCGTACTCATCGCTCTTGTGCTCTTTCCCGCCGGAGCAGCGCTGGTGTTCGCCGGATCCACTGTCGCCGCGACCGCTGACGTCCCCCAGAAGCAGGCGGGACTGGCCGGCGCTGTCGTCAACACGGCCTTGGAAGCAGGACCGGCTGTCGGTCTTGCCGTACTCGTGACGCTGGCGGCAGGACACACCGCGGCACTGGAACGCACCGGTACAAGCCAGGCATCGGCCCAGAGTGCCGGCTACGGCTTCGCCTTTGCCATCGCTGCCGTCACCTTTGTCGTCGCCGCAGTATGCGCGATCTTCCTTCTGCGACCTCGCAGTCCTCAAGGCCGCGCCTGAACCATCGACTTTCCTCCGCCGCTCAGGCATCCCCATCCACGCAGAACAACATGTTTCAAGGAGCACCTCTTATGACCGCCCGCTTCAAGGACAAGGTCGTCATCGTCACCGGTGCCGGCGCCGGCATCGGCCGAGCCAGCGCCAGGGCTTTCGCCAGGGAAGGCGCCACTGTCGTCGCCGCTGGAGTCCGGCCGGACTCCATCGAGGAGACCGTGCGCCTCGTGGATGAAGACGGCGGCACTGCCAGCTTCGTCGTCGCCGACGTCAGCCGTCCGGAGGACGTGGAGCAGCTGGTGCGCACGACGGTCGAGCGATACGGCGCCCTGCACATTGCACACAACAATGCCGGCGTCTTCGGCAAGCCCACCCCTGTCGCCGACCTGGACCTGTCCGTCTGGCGCTCCGTCCTGGACATCAATCTGACCGGCGTGTTGCTCAGCATGCAGCACGAAATCGCGCACATGCGAGACAACGGCGGCGGCGTCATCGTCAACACGGCCTCCAACATCGGCTACCACGGACGCCGCCCGGGCATGGCCGCCTACGCCGCCTCCAAGGCAGCGGTCAGCACCCTCACGCGCATCGCAGCCCTGGACCACATCAAGGACAACGTGCGCATCAACGCGGTCAGCCCCGGCGCCACGGACACCAGCATGTCCCTGCGGCCCGGAGAGACCGACGCCGACCGCGCCGCCCGGCTCGCCACGACGGTACCGATCGGACGCGTCGCGGCAACGGACGAGATCGTCGCCGCAGTGCTGTGGCTCGCATCCGACGAGGCGAGCTTCACCGTCGGTCACGACCTCGTCATCGACGGCGGCGTCACTGCCTGACGCCAGGGTTCCTGCGACTGGATCCAACTCGCCGACCGCCGGTCTCTGATCCTGCGGACACCGTCCCGGCCTCGTCATGCCATATGCCACGAGGCCGGGACCATTCATATCCCCGCAACTTTTTCCATAAGAACCAGTGAATTCTCCGTACCTCTCGGAAACCTGACGAAGTAACGATTCCGCCCTTCCCAGCGAATCCCGATTCCAACAGAATCAATGAAAGCAACTCACGTTCAGCGGAATAAATCCTTCTTCATTTCACGAGAGGAACCGAGTGAACAGCGAGCTCGCTTTCATCGCATCGCTTCCCGCGCTGCAACAGCCCGCATGGCAAAGCCACCCCGACATGGAACGGGTAAGGGTCGAACTGAACGCACTGCCACCGCTCGTCGACGCCTCGGACGTGGCCCGACTGCAGGACCATCTCAAGGCAGTCGCCCAGGGACACGCCCAGGTCGTCCAGGCCGGCGACTGCGCCGAGGACTGGACTGAGAACGGTCCCGTGGACGTCGCTCGCAAAGCGGCGGTGCTCGATCTCCTGGCGGGCGTCATGCGCGTGAACACGGGCAAGCCCGTGGTCCGCGTGGGCCGAATCGCCGGCCAGTACTCCAAGCCGCGCTCCAAGCCCACCGAAACGGTCCAGGGCATGGAACTGCCCGTCTACCGCGGACACATGGTCAACGCCCCCGACCCCGATCCGGTACTGCGACGGCCCGACCCGTGCAGGCTGCTCTCCGGCTACCGCGCCGCACACCAGACCATGGAACACCTCGGCTGGACAAGCAGCACCCCACGCGCCCAGGCCCCCGTGTGGACGAGCCATGAGGCCCTCCTCCTCGACTACGAACTGCCCATGGTGCGCCGGCAGGACGACGGAAGTCTGCTGCTCGCCACCACGCACTGGCCGTGGATCGGCGAGCGCACCCGGCAGGTGGACGGTGCCCACGTGAGCCTTCTGGCGACCGTGCGCAACCCGGTGGCGTGCAAGGTGGGGCCGACCATGGGCCCGGAGGAACTGCTGCGCCTATGCGAGCGACTGGACCCCGAGCGCGCTCCGGGGCGGCTGACGCTCATCGCCCGCATGGGTGCCGGGACAGGGCCCGGCAGACTTCCGGCCCTGGTAGGCGCCGTACGAGGTGCCGGACATCCGGTGATCTGGCTTTCCGATCCCATGCACGGCAACACCGTGGCCGGGCCCGACGGGTTGAAGACCCGCTTCGTGAAGACGGTGATACGCGAGGTCGAGGAGTTCCAGAAATCCGTTGAATCGGCTGGCGGAATTCCTGGCGGCCTGCACCTGGAAACCACCCCTGACAACGTCACGGAATGCGTTTTCGACCACACGTCCATAAATTCAGTGGGCAACAAGTACACCAGCTTTTGCGACCCGCGGCTGAACCCTCACCAAGCCATGCAGGTCGCCTCCGTATGGCGTCGCTGAGACGACGCGGATCCCAGGGCACAGAGCGGGCACACCACAACGACAGCAAGGAGGTCCATCAACCGTGCGAGGAAAAATCGCGCTGGTCACCGGAGCGGCCGGCGGCATAGGAGAAGCGGTCGTCCGGGCTCTGAGTGAACGCGGGGCCTTGGTGGCCGCCGTGGACAAGCACGGCGACCGACTGCACGAGGTAGTGGCAGAACTGACCAGCACCGGACTGCAGGTCCATGCCTTCCCCGCCGACATCACCAGCAGTGCTGAAGCCGAGCGCCTGGTCGCTGAGGTCGAAGATGCCCTCGGACCGCTCGATCACCTGGTCAACGCAGCCGGTGTACTGCGTCTGGCCAAAGCCCGAGAACTCACCGACGCCGACTGGGCAGCGACCTTCGCAGTCAACACCACGGGCGTATTCTTCATGTCCCGCGCAGTGGTCAACCGCATGGTGCCGCGGCGCTCCGGGGCCGTCGTGACCGTTGCTTCCAATGCGGCGTCCACAGCACGCATGGACATGAGCGCCTACTCGGCGTCCAAGGCCGCGACGACCATGTTCACCAAGTGCCTCGGTCTCGAAGTCGCCCAGTACGGCATCCGTTGCAACCTCGTCGCCCCCGGCTCCACCGAGACCCCGATGCTCACCTCCATGTGGAAGGACGAAAGCGGGCGCACGGCGACCCTCGAAGGTTCGCCCGAGGCATACCGCGTAGGCATTCCCCTGGGCAAGCTGGCCCGCCCCTGTGACGTGGCCGAGGCAGTGGTGTTCCTTCTCTCCGACCAGGCCGGACACATCACCATGCACGACCTCACCGTCGACGGCGGGGCGACCCTCGGCGTCTGACCACCCCACCGATACGAGGAGAACCATGGCAGGCATACCCCCCATTCAGCCCTACCCGATGCCTCAGGCCGGCGATCTGCCCACCAACACGGCGCCGTGGAAGCCCGATCCGGACCGCGCGGTCCTGCTCGTCCACGACATGCAGCACTACTTCCTGCGCCAGTTCCCCGCGAACGCAGCACCCGGCGCCGACCTCGTGCAAAACGCGACCCTGCTGCGGAACCAGGCGGTCGCGGCCGGTCTCCCCATCGCCTACACCGCGCAACCGGGCGGAATGACCGACACACAGCGCGGACTGCTCAAGGACTTCTGGGGACCGGGCATGCGCGTCGACCCCGCCGACCGCCAGGTCATAGAACCACTCGCGCCAAGTTCAGACGACTGGATGCTGACCAAGTGGCGCTACAGCGCCTTCTTCAAATCCGACCTCCTGCAACGGATGCGCTCCCACGGCCGCGATCAGATCATCCTCTGCGGCGTGTACGCGCACATCGGGGTGCTCGCCACTGCAGTGGAAGCCTTCACCAACGACATCGAGACATTCCTGGTGGCCGACGCCGTCGCCGACTTCAACCACGCATACCACCAGCTGGCCCTCGACTACGCCGCCGAGCGCTGTGCTGTGGTCACCACGGCCAAGTCCGTGATCGCAGATCTCCAACGATGAGCAAGGAGTCTCCCTCCATGGCACACGACCTGCTCGATCGCATCCTGGGACAGCACCCACCAGCCTTCGCACTGCTGCACCGCCCCGAGTCCAACGGACCCGACGTCCTGGAAGTCCTGACGGGCGCCGCGTCCGCTGTAGACGTCCTTGACCGGATTCCCCTGCGCGACCAGTGCGACCCGGGCGCCGGGGCACGCCACGAAGTGCTGGCGATGATCCCCTACCGCCAAGTCACCGAACGGGGGTATGCCTGCACCGACGACGGCGAACCGCTGATCACGATCGCAGTGGAGGAGCAGACCGCAGTCACCGTGAGCCAGGCCCTACGGCGCCTGCCCGACGAGTCGGTGACACTGAGCGAGCACTGCTTCGATCTGGACGACGACGAGTACGCCGAGATCGTCCGCAAAGTGATATCGGACGAGATCGGCACGGGCGAGGGAGCGAACTTCGTCATCAAGCGGACACTCGTCGCCGACATCACCGACTACACCGTGCACAGCGCGCTGGCGTTCTTCCGACGGCTGCTGGAGCGGGAGCAAGGCGCGTACTGGACCTTCATCGTGCACACCGGTGACCGCACGTTCGTCGGCGCCACACCCGAGCGGCACGTGAGCCTGCAGGCAGGCCGCGCCGTGATGAACCCGATCAGCGGCACGTACCGCTATCCGCCCTCCGGCCCCACACTGCCAGGGGTCATGGACTTCCTCTCCGACCGCAAGGAAGCCGACGAGCTGTACATGGTCGTCGACGAGGAACTCAAGATGATGGCGCGGATCTGCGACGATCCCGGTCCCCGTGTCGTAGGACCGTATCTGAAGGAGATGACACGGCTCGCGCACACCGAGTACTTCATCGAAGGCGACAGCGACCATGATCCCCGCACGATCCTCCGGGAGACCCTGCTCGCGCCGACCGTGACAGGCAGCCCGCTGGAGAGCGCCTGCCGAGTCATCAGCCGGTACGAGCCCCGCGGGCGCGGCTACTACAGCGGCGTTGTGGCGCTCATCGGACAGGACGCACACGGAGAGCGAACGCTCGACTCCTCGATCCTGATCCGCACCGCCGACATCGACAACGCCGGCAGGCTGAGCATCGGTGTGGGCGCCACCCTCGTACGCCACTCCGACCCGGCCTCCGAAGTCGCCGAGACCCGAGCCAAGGCGGCCGGCCTGCTCGCCGCGCTGGGCACGTCGGAATCCGCACGCTTCGCGGAACACCCGCAAGTGCGCCAGGTCCTCCAACAGCGCAACGGTCCCATCGCCGCGTTCTGGATCGGCCGGCACGACGACAGAGCCACCGTCAGACCTGAACTGACCGGCCGCAGCGTGCTGGTGGTGGACGCCGAGGACACCTTCACCTCAATGATCAGCCACCAGCTGCGGGCCATGGGACTGAAGCCCACTGTCCGGCGCTTCGACGAGCCGTACGCCTTCGACGCCTACGACCTTGTCGTCATGGGCCCCGGCCCAGGCGATCCGCGCGCGACCCGGTACCCCAAGATCACACACCTGAGGTCTGCCATCCACGCGCTTCTCAACGAGCACCGGCCTTTCCTCGCCGTGTGCTTGAGCCACCAGGTACTCAGCACCCTGCTCGGTCTGGAAGTCATCCGCCGTCCGATACCCAACCAGGGCCTTCAGCGGCAGATCGACCTGTTCGGCGCCCGCGAACGCGTCGGTTTCTACAACACCTTCGCCGCCCGCAGCCCGGAGGACAAGTTCGAAGTCGCCGGCCTTGGAATCGTCGAGGCCAGCCGGGACAACGACACCGAGGAAGTCCATGCGCTGCGGGGCCCGGGGTTCGCCTCGATGCAGTTCCACCCCGAGTCCGTCCTCACCCGCGACGGTCTGCGCATCGTCGGCGACACGCTGGTGGGGGTGCTGCACTCGTGCAAGCGGTGATCGTGTGGTGGGACCTCAGCCAGTCGGAACAGACCATCGCCTCACTCCGCAACTTCCTGCGAGACGAGGCAGTGGAGCGTTTCTCCCGGGTACCTGGGCTGCGCTTGAAGGTGTGGATCTCGGACGAACACACTAATCGTTGGGGCGCAGTGCTGCTATGGGAGTCCGCAGAGGCCGCAACCGCCCCCGTCCCGTCCAGAGCTGCCGAGCTGATCGGCTACCCGCCCACGCACAAACACACCTTCGATGTCGAGGCCACCACCGAGGGCGCCTACGACATCGCCCGGCTTGCCCGACTCGGACGCGCTTTCACCGGATGACCGCCTCGCCGTCAGCCGGATCGGCTGGGCCTTCCCATCACGGACCACCGGTCGAGTTCGCAGCCGCGAGCGGCCCTCCCCTGCGACATCCCTGCGGTGCGATACACCTGCTGGAGGACAGCCCATGACGAGGGCGACCACCCACCCCGCTCCGATGACAGCCCGTATCCCGGGTTCCAAAAGCATCACCAACCGGGCCTTGCTCCTGGCCGCCGCGGCAGTGGGCACATCCCGGCTTCGGTCCCCGCTCGTCAGTGCCGACACCGTCGCCTTCCGCACCGCACTGTCGGATCTCGGTTTCACAGTTGCAGCGCTTGACCACGACGAGGTCTGGGAAGTCGCCGGAGCGGGACGCGGCCCCACGGGAAGTTCCGCCGTGTGGTGCGAGGATGCCGGCACGGCAGCCCGGTTTCTGGCGCCCTTCGCGGCCGTCGGCAACGGCCGGTTCGTCCTCGACGGCAGCGCACAGCTCAGAGCCCGTCCACTGCGTCCGCTCGCCGACACGCTGACCGCTCTGGGGGCGACCGTGACAACGGAACCAGGCGGCGCATTGCCCATGACCGTGGAAACGGGTGGGCTCGACGGTGGCACGATCACCGTGGACGGCTCACTCAGCAGTCAGTTCCTGTCCGGGCTGCTGATGTCAGCCCCGTTGATGCGCACACCAGTCAGGTTCACGGTCCACAACCTGGTCAGCCGCCCGTACGTCAACATGACCCTGACCCTGATGCGTCGGTTCGGAGCGCAGGTGACCGAACAGCGCGAAGGCGTCATCGAAGTCCACCCCGGCGGTTACAGTGCCACCGACCTCACCGTGGAGCCGGATGCCTCCACCGCCTCCTACGTCTTCGCAGCCGCCGCGATCACCGGCACGGCAGTCACCGTGCCCGGGTTGGGGCACGGCAGCCTCCAGGGCGACCTGCACTTCGTTGACGTACTGCAGCGCATGGGGGCGCAGGTACGAATCGCAGACACGGCGACGACCGTCACCGGCGGCGATCGGCTGCGCGGAGGCTTCTGCGCGGACATGGGTGAGATGTCCGACACCTTCATGACGGTGGCAGCCATCGCCCCACTCGCCGATGCGCCCATCACCATCCGCGGTATCGCCCATACCCGCCTCAAGGAATCGGATCGCATCGCCGCGGTCGCGGAGAACCTGCACGCCCTCGGTGTGGCCACCGACACGGGCCACGACTGGCTCACCGTCTACCCCGCATCGCCCACCGGTGCCCGAATCGCCTGCCGCCGCGACCACCGCATCGGCATGGCCTTCTCCGTCCTCGGCCTCCGCATTCCGCACCTCACGCTCGACGACCCCTCATGCGTCGCAAAGACCTTCCCCGGATTCCACCAGGAACTGAGGCGGCTCTTTCCCCTGTCCGCCCCGGTCATCTGACCGAAGTGACCGAAGACACGCCCACCAGCACTCCCCCAGCGAGAGAGAAGAAGATGGAGATACTCATTGCCGGCGGCGGCATCGGCGGTCTCGCAGCGGCGCTGAGCATCGCGCAGCACGGCCACCGAGCCATCGTCCTGGAACGCAGGAAGAGCTTCAGCGAACTGGGCGCAGGCATTCAGCTCGGCCCAAACGCCTTCCACTCCCTCGACCGCCTCGGCGTCGGCGCGGCGGCACGCCGAGACGCCGTGTACATCGACGAACTGAAGTTCATGGACGGCACCACGGGCGAACAGGTCGCCAGCATGCCGCTCACCGACACCTACCGCGCCCGCTTCGGCAACCCCTACGCCGTGGTGCACCGCGCCGACCTCTACCAGGTCCTGCTCGACGCCTGCATTGCCGAACAGAACATCACGCTGCACACTGACTGCTTTGTGACCCACTACGAGCAAGACAAGGAAAACGTCACAGCGGTCACCGACACAGGACGGCACTTCACCGGCACGGCCCTCATCGGCGCCGACGGCATCCGCTCCGCGATCCGCGACCAGCTTGCAGGCGACGGCACCCCCCGCGTCTCCGGCCATACGATCTACCGGTCCGTCATCCCCATGGAGCAGGTGCCACGGGAGCTCCGATGGAACACCGTCACCCTCTGGGCCGGCCCCAAATGGCACTTCGTCCATTACCCCATCGCCAACGGCAAGTTCCTCAACCTGGCCGCCACCCGTGACGACGGCGCACAGCACGTAGTGGTCGGCAGGCCGGCCGAGAGGCACCACGTACTGACCGAGTTCCCCGATCTGAGCGACACCGCCCGGCAGCTACTGGAACTGGGGACCGACTGGAAGGAATGGGTGCTGTGCGACCGCGACCCCATTGAACGCTGGACGGACGGACGTGTGGCGCTCCTCGGCGACGCCGCCCACCCCATGCTCCAGTACGCGGCGCAAGGCGCCTGCATGGCCCTCGAGGACGCCGTACTCATCGGCCAGTTGCTCGCGGGCTCGGCCGAGGACACTCCGCAGCGGCTGGAGAAGTACAACGCAGAGCGCTACACGCGCACAGCCCGCGCCCAGCAGGTGGCCCGCGCCATGGGAGAACAGCTCTATCACCCGGCCGGAGACGCAGCGGCCGCACGCAACGCCATGCTGTCCTCCCTTACGGTCGACGCGTTGTACGACAAGGTTCAGTGGTTGCACGGAGCCCGTATCGGCGGAACGGGAGAGCACCGTTGAGCAGGTTGCGCTGGCTGACCGCGGGGGAGTCCCACGGCCCCGCACTCGTCGCGACGCTGGAGGGTCTGCCCGCCGGCGTGCCGAT
>NZ_BMVU01000055.1 GCF_014650875.1 Streptomyces minutiscleroticus | reverse complement strand
TAGGCGGCGATCTCGGTGAGCAGGAACGCGGGCCGGGCGACCTCCACGTGCCGGTGGGCGGGGATGCCGTAGGCCGCGCTCTGGGCGGCGGCGAGCGAGGACATCGACGGATAGAGGGTGCCCCGGTAGGAGACGGCGGGCCACTCCAGCGGTCCGAGTGTGGCGTGGTAGCTGATCACCCGGTCGGTGACGCCGGCCGCCGCGGCGTCCTGCATGAACGCCCAGGCCGTGAGGTTGCTGTCCTTGCCGCCGGACAGCTGCAGGGCAAGGAGGTCGTAGGCGGCCAGATCGGGGCGGCTGGCCGGGCAGACGGTGGAATGTACGGACACGGCTCCTCCAAGGAGAGCGAGAACGAAACGTTGGGGCGGGGACGGACGGCCTCAGGCCGGGTGGTGGGCGGCATGCAGGTCGGCGGCCGCCTGCCACCACTGCCGGCGGAGCTCGGATTGTTCGCGGGCCTGCCGGCACTGGCCGCGCTGGTGGTGCATGCCGCCCGACAGCGGCGTGAACAGGTGCGGGACGCACGGGCGCAGCAGCCTGATGTAGTCCTGGCCCCCGAGGAAGATCACGTCGGCGTCGTGGACTCCGAGGCGGGCGGCGTGCACGGCGACCTTCTCGGGGGTGATGGCCTTCGGGTCGCCGGGGCGCACGTTGTAGGGGAGCAGCGGCCGCTTGAGGTCCACCAGCCCGTGCAGCGCGGACAGGATCCGGATCAGCGACAAGTCGGTGAGGGCGTCTGCCGCCCGGCGCAGCGAGAGGTGGTAGTCGCCGATGTACAGCTCGCCGGCGGGGTAGCCCGCATGCGCGTTGCCGTACTCGTTCACGCCCGGATGGGGCCGTTTCTTGTCCCCACAGGCGGAAGCGCGCGGGTTCGCGGATTCCCGGAGTGGTGGAACGGAGAACCCGCTCGCCAGATCGTCGTGGAGAGGGATCCAGGAGCGAGTTCGCGGGGGCGGTGGTCCCCGTCAGCTTGACGAGGAGCGTGGCTCCTTGCGCATCCCGGTGGGGTCTGAGCAGGTGGCGATGAGCGCGGCAAGGAGCGATGCGGTGGCCAGCAGCCCGAAGAGGTGGGGATAGCCGCCGAGGAGGGGCGCGAGTGCGGCGCCGGCGAAGGGAGCGAGTGCCGCGGCGGTGGTAGCCGGGGCCGCGAGGAGGCCGGAGAGACGGCCGTAGTGGGTGTGGCCCCAGCGGTCGGTGACCGCGGTGGCCTGGAGCAGGGTGAGGTTGCCGCGCACCATGCCGGCCGCGACCGATACGGCGATCAGCAGGACGTATGGGCCTGGCGTCACGGCGAAGGCGATGGTGGTGAAGCCGCCCAGGGTGATGAGGACCGTGGTGCGCGTGGTCGCGGTCGTACGCCGGGCGAGGCCCGCGTACAGGGTGCGTCCCAGCGTCTGTCCGGCGCCGCCGATGCCGAGGACCCAGGCGGCCTGGGCGGTTGAGTAGCCGCGTTCGAGCAGCAGCGGGACGAGGGCGACGACCACGGCGTACATCGCGAACGCCGACACGGTGAACGCAGCGGCCAGAAGCCAGAACGGGCGGCTTCTGACGACGGGCGTGGCCCCGTCGGTGATGCCCCGCGCGGCAGGTGGGGCGGGCGGCCAGGGTGCACGCAGCGCCAGGGTGTGCGCGGGGATGGTCAGGGCGGCGAGCAGTCCGGCGAGGGCCAGGTAGGTGTGCCGCCAGGAGAGGTGCTCGGCGAGCAGGGCGGTCAGGGGTGCGAAGACGGTGGAGGCGAGTCCGCCGGCGAGTGTGACGATGGTGAGCGCGCGGACGTGGTCGGGGGCCCACCAGCGGGTGAGGGCGGCGAAGGCGGGCTGGTAGAACGTGGTCGCCATTGCGAGTCCGGCGAGGGCCCAACCGGCGAAGAAGACAGGCAGGTTGGGGGCCAAGGCCACGAGTAGCAGGCTGACGGTGCCGAGGACGGAGCCGGCGGTCATGACGGCGCGCGGGCCGCGCCGGTCCAGGACCCGGCCGACGCGGATTCCTGCGAGGGCCGAGACGACGAGGGCGAGCGAGAAGGCCGCGGTGGTCGCGCCCGCCGACCAGCCAGTCGCGTGCGTGATCTCGGGGTTCAGGACGGGGAAGGCGTAGTAGACGATGCCCCAGCTGGTGATCTGCGTCAGGCAGAGTGCGGGCAGGGCGGCGCGGGGCCGCGACCGGTCCCCCGATCCGGTCGCGGCCCCGCGGGCTGAGGTGTTGAGGTCGGTCACGAGCCGCAACAGCCGCCCGCCGGAGCCTCCTCGGCTGCGGTGGCACCGACGGCCACCGGGGTGCCGAGCTGGGGCGCCGGGGCGCAGCAGCCGCCGCTCTGGTCGGATTCGGGGGCGTCGAAAAGGCCGGCGCCGCCGCAGACTCCGGTCTCGGGCAGGGTCAGTTCGACGCGGTCGGCGGCGTCGAGGTCGCCGGCGATCGCGGCGGCGACGGAGCGGACCTGCTCGTAGCCGGTCATGGCGAGGAACGTGGGGGCGCGGCCGTAGGACTTCATGCCGACCAGGTAGATGCCCTGTTCGGGGTGGGAGAGCTCGCGGTGGCCGTGGGGGTAGACGGTGCCGCAGGAGTGCTGGTTGGGGTCGATCAGCGGTGCCAGGGCGACGGGCGCCTGGAGGCGCTCGTCGAGCCCGAGGCGCAGCTCGTCGAGGAAGGACAGGTCGGGGCGGAAGCCGGTCAGGACGATGACCTCGTCGACCGGGTCCAGGCGGCGGCCGTCCTCGCCGACCAGGATCAGGCGGCCGTCGTCTGCCCGCTCGATCGCTTCTGTGCGGAAACCGGTGACCGCGTCCGCGTGGCCCTCGTCGACGGCGGCCTTCGCCGCCAGGCCCAGGGCGCCGCGGGCGGGGAGCTGGTCGGCTTCGCCGCCGCCGAAGGTGGAGCCGGAGATGCCGCGGCGCAGGATCCACACGCCCTTCGTTCCCGCACCGTCGTCGGACTTGGCGAGGTCGGCGAGGTAGGCGAGAGCGGTGAAGGCGGAGGCGCCCGAGCCGATCACGGCGGTGCGCTTGCCCGCGTACCGGGCCCGGACGGCGGGGTCCTTCAGGTCCGGGACGCGGTAGGTGATCCGGTCCGCGGCGGCCTTCTCGCCGAGCGCGGACAGACCGCTGCCGCCGGCCGGAGACGGCGTGGTCCACGTGCCGGAGGCGTCGATGACCGCGCGGGCAAACAGCCGTTCCTCGCAGCCGTCGGTGTAGGTGACGTGGACGACGAAGGGCTGGACGTCGCGGTCGGCGTCGACGATCCGGTCCCGGCCGGCCCGGGAGACCCCGGTGACCTCGGCACCAGTGCGTACGCGCTCGCCGAGGGCCTCGGCGAGCGGCTGCAGGTACTGCTCGCACCAGTCGCCGCCGGAGGGGTAGGTCGCCGGGTCGGGGCGGGTCCAGCCGGTGGGGGCGAGCAGCTTCTCGGCGGCCGGGTCGACGACCTCGCCCCAGGTGGAGAACAGCCGCACGTGCGACCACTCGCGCACCGCTGCGCCGGCGGCAGGCCCGGCTTCGAGGACCAGGGGCTCGATGCCGCGCTCGAGCAGGTGGGCGGCGGCGGCCAGACCGGCGGGTCCGGCGCCGATCACGATGACGGGCAGCTCGGTGGTGGCGGGCGCGTTCACGGCGACTCCTTGCGTGTTTCGACATCTGTCGATGGCTTGCGCGGCCCAGCATGGCACCTGTATCGATAGACGTCAACATAGACATTCATCGAATCCAGGAGGTTCGTTCATGGAGTACGTTGACGTCGCGGTGATCGGGGGCGGGCAGTCCGGCCTTGCCGCCGCCCACGCCCTGCTGCGCGAGGGCCTTCGGCCGGTGGTGCTGGAGGCGTCCGGCGCCGCGGCCGGGTCGTGGCCGCGGTACTACGACAGCCTCACCCTGTTCTCCCCGGCCCGGTACAGCTCCCTGCCTGGCATGCCGTTCCCCGGTGATCCGGACCACTACCCGCACCGGGACGAGGTCGCCGCCTACCTGGCGGCGTACGCCACACGCCTGGACGTGGACATCCGTACCGGCCACCGAGTCACCGGCGTACGGCGAGGCGATGCAGGCTTCGAGGTGGAGGTGGCCGACGGCAACCGTGCACTGGCCGCGCGGGCCGTGGTCGCGGCGTCCGGCACGTTCGGCCACCCTCATCGACCCGCCCTTCCCGGTCTGGAAGGCTCCACCGGCACAGTGCTGCACACAGCCGAGTACCGCCGCCCGAAACCCTTCGCCGGCCAGCGGGTCGTGGTGGTGGGCGCGGGAAATTCCGCCGTGCAGATCGCCGCCGAGCTCGCCACGACCGCGCGGGTCACGCTCGCCAGCCGCGCGCCGGTGAAGTTCGCCCGCCAGAAGATCGCCGGACGCGACCTGCACTTCTGGCTGCGGCGCACCGGCCTGGACGCCGCCCCGCTCGGCGGCCTGCTGCGTCAGCCGCCCACACAGCTCGTCATCGACGACGGCCGCTACCGCGCCGCCCTCAACCAGGGCGCCCCGGACCGGCGGCCGGTCTTCACCGGCATCGACGGCGCGAAGGTCTGCTGGACGGACGGGAGCCGCGAGGAAGTCGACGCGATCGTGCTGGCCACCGGCTACCGGCCCGACCTGCCATACCTGGACGGCTTGGACCGCGCGCTCGACGCCGCCGGGCACCCCCGGCAACGCGGCGGCGTCTCGGCTACCGTGTCGGGCCTGGCGTTCACCGGGCTGGAGTGGCAGCGCTCCCTGTCCTCCAACTCCCTGCGCGGGGTCGGCCGGGACGCCGACCGCATCGCCCGCCACCTTGCCGCGCATCTACGGACTCAGTGACCCTCGCCCGCTTGGTTCGACATGTGTCAACATAGACGCATGTCGAATGCGAAGGTGCTGCCGCTGCTCGAGCCCGCCGACGGTCAGGGCGTGGCGCCGTGCTGCCCGCCGCTGACCGAGCGGCCGATGACCGCCGAGGAGGCCGAGACCGCCGCGCGGATGTTCAAGGCGCTCGGCGACCCGGTCCGCCTGCGGCTGTTCTCCGCTGTGGCCTCGCACGAGGGCGGGGAGGCGTGCGTGTGCGACATCTCCGACGTCGGTGTCTCCCAGCCGACGGTGTCCCATCACCTGAAGAAGCTGAAGGAGGCTGGGCTGCTCACCTCCGAGCGGCGCGGCACCTGGGTCTATTACCGGGTTGAGCCGTCCGTGCTGGCGGCGATGGGCAAGCTGCTGGCCCTGCCGGCCGCGGCCTGACCGGTACGGGAGGGGGGAACGTCGTGGGGAGCGGATTGGCGAGCGCGGTGATCGTGCCGCTGGCGCCGAAGCACGCGGGGCAGGTGCTCGCCATCTATCAGGCGGGGATCGACGAGGGGAACGCCACCTTCGAGACCGTCGCACCGACCTGGGAGGCGTTCGACGCGGCGAAACTGCCCGAGCACCGCTTCGCCGCCCTGGACGCGGACGGGGCGGTGCTGGGCTGGGTGGCCGCGAGCCGGGTCTCCGACCGGTGCGCGTACGCGGGGGTGGTCGAGCACTCCGTCTACGTCCACCCGGACGCCCGCGGCCGCGGCGTCGCCTCCGCCCTGCTGAAAACTCTAGTGGATTCCACCGAACGGGCCGGGATCTGGACGATCCAGTCGGGGATCTTCCCCGAGAACACCGCCAGCCTCGCTGTCCATGAGCGGGCCGGCTTCCGTGTCCTCGGCACACGGGAGCGGATCGGGCGCCATCACGGCGTCTGGCGCGACGTCGTCCTCGTCGAGCGCCGCAGCCCCGCCATCACCTGACCGGTCACGACAGCTGGGCGATCGCGCGGACAGCGTCGCGGGCGGTGCGGCCGACGCCGATGAGGGTGGCCGAGGCCGGGCCGGTCCAGTCGCCGTAGCCGAGCAGATGCAGCCGCGGCTCGCCCAGAGCGCGCGTGCCGTCGGTGGGGATGTGGCCGCGCGGGCCGCGCAGGTTCAGCGGGGCAAGGTGGGACAGGGCCGGGCGGAAGCCGGTGCACCAGATCACCGCGTCCGCGTCGCTCTGGTTGCCGTCAGCCCACCGGAGACCGGTAGGGGCGAGCTGCGCGAACATCGGCTTCGCGGTCAGGAGTCCGGCGTCGCGGGCGGCGCGGACGGGCGGCACGGCCACGATGTCGCCGAGGGAGGCGACCCCGCCGGTGTCGGTGCGGCCGACGTCCAGGGCGCGGCGGCGGGCGGTGGCGACATCGAACAGGGCCCGGCCGTCGATGTCGTCCGGCAGGAACCGCGGCGGGCGTTGGGTCACCCACGTCACCTCGACTCGGCCGTCGAGGGCGAGGTCGGCGGCGATCTGGGCGCCGGAGTTGCCGCCGCCGACCACGATGACGCGCTGGTCGGCGAAGTCGGCCGGACAGCGGTAGTTCACCGTGTGTAGCTGCCGCCCGGTGAAGACCGATCTGCCAGGGACGGCGGGCAGGAACGGCCGCGACCAGATACCGGTGGCGCTGATGACCGCGCGGGCCCGCCACGTGCCGGAGTCCGCTTCGACCAGGAGCCGGTCTGCGTCGCGGCGTACGGCGTCCACGCGGGTGCCGCGCTGGACGGGCAGGTCGTAGCGCTTCTCGTAGTCGGCGAGGTAGTCCACCACGTGCCCGGCGCCCGGGTACGTCTCGCCTCCTTGGGCGGGCATGAGGCGGCCGGGGAGCGAGGAGTGCTCCGCCGGGGAGAACAGGTGCAGCGAGTCCCACATGTGCTGCCACGACCCGCCCGGCGCCGCCTCCGCGTCCAGGATCACGAAGTCGAGACCTTGGCGGCGCAGGTGGTAGCCGGCGGCGAGCCCTGCCTGGCCGCCGCCGACCACCACCACATCCGTCTGCTGGGTCACGGGGCCGTCGTTACCGCGCCCGGGGCGAACTTCCTTCGCCAGGCAAGCGCGACGTAGACCAGGCCGATCAGCACTGGGACTTCGATGAGCGGGCCGACAACGCCGGACAGGGCTTGGCCGGAGGTGACGCCGAAGGTGGCGATGGCGACCGCGATGGCCAGCTCGAAGTTGTTGCCCGCCGCGGTGAAGGCGAGGGTCGCGGTGCGGTCGTAGGCCAGACCCAGGCCCTTGCCCAGGAGGAAGGTGCCGAAGAACATGACCGCGAAGTAGACCAGCAGCGGCAGCGCGATCCGGGCGACGTCGAGGGGCTGTGAGGTGATGGTCTTGCCCTGGAGGGCGAAGAGGATGACGATCGTGAACAGCAGCCCGTACAGCGCCCAGGGGCCGATCTTCGGCAGGAACTTCGACTCGTAGTCGGCGCGGCCGAGCTTCTTCTCGCCCAGGCGGCGGGTGAGGAACCCGGCGGCGAGCGGGATGCCGAGGAAGATGACGACGTTGAGCGCGATCTTCCCCATGGAGATGTCGAGGTGCTCGCCGTCGCCGAGGCCCAGCCAGCCGGGCAGCAGGTCGAGGTAGAACCAGCCCAGCAGGCCGAACGCGAGGACCTGGAAGACCGAGTTCAAAGCGACGAGGACGGCGGCGGCCTCGCGGTCGCCACAGGCCAGGTCGTTCCAGATGATGACCATGGCGATGCAGCGGGCCAGACCGACGATGATCAGGCCGGTGCGGTACTCGGGCAGGTCCGGCAGGAAGATCCATGCCAGCGCGAACATGACCGCCGGGCCGACGATCCAGTTGATGACCAGCGAGGAAATCATCAGCTTCCGGTCGCCGGTGACGGCGTCGAGCCGGTCGTAGCGGACCTTCGCCAGCACGGGATACATCATGATCAGCAGGCCGAGCGCGATCGGCAGGGAGATCCCGCCGATCTCCACCTTCGCCAGGGCGTCGTTCAGTCCCGGGATGAGCCGGCCGAGCCCGAGGCCGACCGCCATGGCGATGAGGATCCACACTGCGAGGTAGCGGTCGAGGGTGGAGAGCTTCTTGACGATCGAGTCGTCCCCAGCCGCCTCGGCGTTCGTGGCGCGGGCGGTGGTGGGCTCGGTGGAGGTCACGGGCAGGCCCTCTTGTTTTCGGCGGCGGTGCGGGCGGATTCGGCGAGCTCGGCGAACTGTCCGGACAAACCGGCCAGAACGTCGGGCTTGAGCTTGTAGTAGGTGAACCGGCCGCACGGCTCGGTCTCCACCAGCCCGGCCTCGCGCAGCACCTTCATGTGGTTGGACAGGTTGGTCTGCTTGGCCCCGGTCTCCTCCACCAGGTGCGTGGTGCACAGCGTCTCGCGCGCCAGCAGGGTCACGATCTGCAGCCGGAGCGGATCGCCCAGCGCCCGGATCACATCAGGATCGACTGAAGTCAGCATGCGCTGATACTCTCACATCACCGTTCGCTGATACCAGCGGATGCTGATGTCATGGGTGGCGTGCAGCCGCCGCGAGACGAGAGAGCCCCTCATGCCCGAGAGCCCCGGCACGAAGCCGTCCGTCCTGTTCGTCTGCGTCCACAACGCCGGCCGCTCCCAGATGGCCGCCGCCTGGCTGACCCACCTGGCCGGCGACCGCGTCGAGGTCCGCTCCGCCGGCTCCAACCCCGGCGACCAGGTCAACCCGGCCGCCGTCGAGGCCATGGCCGAGGTCGGCATCGACATCTCCGCCGAGGTCCCGAAGATCCTCACCGTCGACGCGGTCCGCGAGTCGGACGTCTGCATCACCATGGGCTGCGGCGACACCTGCCCCGTCTTCCCCGGCAAGCGCTACCTGGACTGGAAGCTGGACGATCCGGCCGGCCAGGGCGTCGAGGCCGTCCGCCCGATCCGCGACGAGATCAGGACCCTGGTCGAGGGACTGATCGCCGAGATCGCCCCGGCGAAGCCGGAGGCGACGGCGTGAGCGAGATACGCCACGTCGTCATCATCGGCTCCGGCCCGGCCGGCTACACCGCCGCCCTCTACACCGCCCGCGCCCAGCTGCAACCCCTGCTGTTCGGCAGCAGCATCTTCGTCGGCGGATCGCTCACGACCACCACCGAGGTCGAGAACTTCCCGGGCTTCCCCCAAGGCGTCGACGGCCCGGTGCTGATGGAGAACATGCGGGCCCAGGCCGAGAAGTTCGGCGCCGAGATGGTCGACGACGACATCGTCGAGGTGAACCTCACCGGCGACATCAAGCTCCTCACCGACTCCGCCGGCACCGTCCACCGCGCGAAGACCGTGATCATCGCGACCGGTTCCGGTTACCGCAAGCTCGGCCTGCCGAACGAGGACGCACTCTCCGGCCGCGGTGTCTCCTGGTGCGCGACCTGTGACGGCTTCTTCTTCCGCGACCGCGACATCGTCGTGGTCGGCGGCGGCGACACCGCCATGGAGGAAGCCACCTTCCTCACCCGCTTCGCCCGCTCCGTCACCGTCGTCCACCGCCGCTCCACCCTGCGCGCCTCCAAGGTCATGCAGAACCGGGCCTTCGCCGACGACAAGATCTCCTTCGCTTTCGACAGCGAGATCGCCCAGATCAAGGAGACGAACGGCATGCTCGGCGGCGTCGTCCTGCGCGACGTCTTCACCGGCGCCACGCGCGACCTGGACGTGACGGGCCTGTTCATCGCCATCGGCCACGACCCGCGCACCGAGCTGTTCACCGGCCAGCTCGAGCTGGACAGCGAGGGCTACATCCAGGTGGCCTCCCCGACGACGCGTACGAGCCTGCCAGGAGTGTTCGCGGCCGGCGACGTCGTCGATCACACCTACCGCCAAGCCATCACCGCCGCCGGAACCGGCGCGGCCGCTGCCCTGGACGCAGAGCGCTACCTCGCCGCCCGCGGCACGTCCGAGACCGAGCCGGAGACCGCTGCCGTCCCGGCCTGAGCGGTACTGGCAGGCGGGGTCGTCCGGAAGCTCCGGGCGGCCCCGCCACTGTCGTTCCCGCCGCTGGCCGTCACCGGGGAAGCTGGGAGGTCTTCTCCGGGTGGGCCACCCCGACGTAGTGCATGGCGGTCTTCTCCGTGATGCCGAACAGGCGCATCAGCTTCAGCGGATCGCCGGTCTCGAACGCCTCGTTCAGGGTCCGGTCCTGTCGCAGGCCGTCCAGCGTGAATCCCTTAAGCAGGTGCCGGTGCAAAGCGCGTGGGTTCGCGGATTCCTGGACGCCGCAGTGCCGCAACTCGGACGTCAATAGGAGTTCTGATGTGAGCTTCGCGTCAGTTCCCTGCTTGGCGGATGTTGTCGATCGGCGTGGGGAGGGACGCGATCGTGTCGTTGCCGGGCGACGGGGCGCTAGCCGCTCGGCCAGGCCCCACGCGAGCACCGTTAGCTCTTTCCCTATTCCAGCCGCTCGGTTGCGACCTGGGTTTCCCGAAGGTTAGGGCCCGGCACAAGCATCAGCGCAATGCCCCCCGGTGTCAGTGCGTGATCTTTCTATTACTATCTGTCACCGTTGAGGAAGGGTGTCCGGCGGCGCAGCCGCGTATGGGGCATTCCGCCTCGATGTCGAAGGAGCAGTGCATGAGGTTCGGAAGGACTGCCTGGCGATCCGCGGTGACCGCAGCCGTGGTGGCGGCGGGGCTCATTTCGGTCGCCGCCTCGCCGACGGCGTCCGCTGCGGGGAGGACCACGATCGGGGAAGCGGCAGGGGCCGCGCAAGCCACCCGAGCGGTTCCGTACAGGGACATCGGCGACAGCGCCTACACCGGCTTCCTGGGCGGCCAGGTGACGTTCACCCAGATCGATTCCCGCACGGTCCTGATGACCGGCCAGTTCAACGAGGGGTTTTACGAGGGCGAAGCCTGTCTCCTGCACGTCGGTGATCTGCCGGCCGTGACCTTCCAGGAGATCGGCGCGACCATCAACCCGCCGGGAACGTCGGCATTCGAGCACCAGTTCAAGGACACGACCACCGACGACGTCACCGGCGTACAGCTCCGTGTCGTCTGCGACGACAACGTGATCGGTACGAGCGACGCGACCGTGCCCGCCTAGAGCGGACCTGCCGACCTCTCGGTTCACCTACCGGAATGGAGCACCACATGACGAGCACCTTCACCTGGGACGACGCCGGGACCGCCGACCACGACTTCGTGGTCGACTTCGTGCGGTTCGACCCGCAGACCCCTGCCAAAGGACAGTCCGTCACCGTGACCGCGGTCGGTGCCCTTCGTGTCCCCATCACCAGCGGCACGGTGCAGACGAAGGTCAAGTTCGGGGTGGTGCATCTGGTGAGCGCAGAGGAGGCTCTCCCCGCGACCGAAGCGGGCCCTTACGCCCCGCAGGCCACGTTCACCGTCGACGAGAACTGGCCCGCAGGTAAATACAGGGGGATTTTGTCGTTCATGGACCAGGACAGCACGGAGATCGGCCGCGTTGACATCGCCTTCTCCCTTTCCTGAGTGCCCGGCACCCAGAGCCGGTGAACAAGCCTCAGCCGCACCCTTTACGGGCGTGCGACGGGGTGGCGCGGACTGAATGACCACCGGGAACGTGACCCCTCGCGGCTCGTGAGCGACACACCCGAAACTCCGTCAGGCGTCTTCACCGGTAATGGCGGGCGAAGGCGTCCCAGTGCTAACGCTTCAGAAAGGTTTTCCATGGCTCAGATCACACTCCAAGGACGCCCCGTTCAGGTCGAGGGCCCACTGCTCTCGAAGGGCGAGAAGGCGCCTGACTTCAGGCTGGTCGACAAGAGTCTGCAGGACCTGTCGCTGCGTGACCTGGCGGGCAAGCGCAAGCTCCTCAGCTTCTTTCCGAGCGTCGACGACGCCACGTGCGCGGCCTCTGTGCGCAAGCTCAACGGCAGGGCCGGCGATCTGGCCAACACCGCAGTGCTGTGCGTCTCCGCCGATCTGCCCTTCACGCACTCCCGGTTCTGCAGCGCCGAGGGCCTGGACAACGTGATCACCCTGTCGACCCTGCGTGCACCCCACTTCCTGCAACAGTACGGCGTGCAGATCGCCGGCGGCCCGCTTGCCGGGGTGGCCGCCACCGCCGTGGTGGTGCTGGACGAACGCGACGTGGTGCTGCATTCGCAATTCGCTGCTGATGTCGCCGCCGAGCCCGACTACGACGCTGCCTTCGCGGTCCTGAAGTAGCACCTGTCCGGCCGGCCGAGTGCGTGACGCCTGGGGTCACATGCGGTGGTCGGGGGCCAGGTGGGGCGGGCGGTCTTGCTGGGCCCTCCCGCGGCCGAAGGCGCGAGGGCCCAGGATTCTCGTAGACCAGGTCGCAGTAACTCGTACGAGAGACTCCGGAATCTCAGACGGTGTCTTCACCTGATCACGGTTGTGGATCATGGTGCCGCGGCACGTCGCCCAGAGCTGTCTCAGGTGGCGGACGATGCCCGAGCCGGTGAGGGTGAGTCCGGGGGCCACCACACGCCCCGGCCTGGCCGGGGCAGCATCGCATGGGAGAGACCGCAGATGCCCGAAGTGACCGCTTCGCACTACCGGCCCGGCATGCCCTGCTGGGTCGACCTGATGGTCCCTGACCAGCAGGCGGCCATCGACTTCTACCGGGACCTGTTCGGCTGGCAGGGTGAGATCGGCCCGCCGGAGGTTGGCGGGTACGCGACGTGCACCCTGAACGGCAAGCCGGTGGCCGGCATCATGAAGGCCCAGCCGATGAACGGGGGCGGTCTCCCGGCGTGGACCACCTACCTGGCCAGCACCAAGGTGGACGCCACCCAAGCCGCGATCACCAGGGCGGGCGGCTCTGTGACGGCCCCGGCGATGGACGTCGCTACCCTCGGCCGGATGCTGGTGGCCCTGGACCCGACTGGCGCCGCCATCGGCGTCTGGCAGCCCATCGAATTCTACGGCGCCCAGGTGGTCAACGAACCCGGCGCGCTCGCCTGGAACGAGCTGCGCACCTCGGACATCGACAGCGCCGTGTCCTTCTACAAAGAGGCGTTCAGCCTCGGCTCCAGTGAGACGGAGAGCGACTACTACGTGCTCACCGTCGACGACCTCCCCGCCGGTGGCATCACCAACATGGAGGGCACCCCCTCAGGGGCGGCCTCACACTGGCTGCCGTACTTCGCGGTGACCGACACCGACAGCACGGTGGACGCGCTGCTGAGGGCGGGCGGCAGGGTGATCACCCCGGCGTCCGACGGCCCGCAGGGCCGGACGGCCGTCGTGGCGGACCCACAGGGCGCCGTCTTCACGGTGATCAGCCTCACGGAGTAGGCCCTTCCCCGTATCGCCTGCCTTGTTTGGCGGCACCGCCTAACCAGGCCCCTGATGAGTGCGAGTCGGTGGATGCCGCTCGCACTCACCGGGGCAGCTTCGCTGTGCGTTCCGGGTGGGCTGCGGTGATGTACCGCATGGCGGTCTGCGGGGAGATGCCGAACAGGCGCATCAGGTGGAGCGGGTCGTTGACCTCGAACGCCTCGTCACGGATCCGGTCCTGCCGCAGCGTCGGCATCGTGAGTCCGGTGGGCCGGAAGATGGCGGTGAATGTGGTGCCGATGGGCGAGTGGGTGGTGTCTACCGCGGTCCATCGGTTGATCAGTAGATGCGGGTTGGTGGTCGCCGGCCAGCGGCGGTGACGTTCGCGCAGCCATTCGGAGGCGCAGCGGTAGGTGAGCTCGTCCAGGTAGATGATGTGGCGTTTGCCGGGGCGTCGGATGATGAGGCGTTCACGGGGCAGGTCGAGGTCGGTGAGTAGCAGGTGGCGCATGTCGGTGCCGCTGAGTGCGTGGACGCAGACCAGCACCATCACCAAGCGCTGGAAGTCGTTGCGTGCGTGGCTGAGGACGCCGGCCAGCCGGTCCGAGGGAACGGAGGGCGGGGTCTTGTTGATTCCGGCGAAGACGAGCCCGCGGGTGGGATCGCGGAAGATCACGTTTTCCTGCCGCAGGGCACGGAAGACGTTCCGCAGGACGATGTGGATGGAGCGGGCCGGCGTCCCCTTGCGGGTGGCGATGGCTCGTTTGACGTCGTCCTTGGTGATCTCGCGCAGGCTCTCGACGCCGTCTGCGATCCACTTCTTGAGGATCGGGTCCAGGACATGCCAGTAGCGGGCGAGGCTGCGGTAGCTGCGGCCGGCGTGCTCCCACTTGCCCTCTCCGCGCACGGCCTTGATCCAGACTGCGAGTTCCTGTGCGATCGTCGCAGGCACTGCGGCGAGCTCGGCCTCCAAGCGCTTCTGGTGCGCGTCTCGGCGAAACTCGGCATCTGGGATTAGCAGCCCCCGGGTCCCGTCCTGCATCCCCGGGCTTCGATCTGGCGGCGTTCGCCGGCGGAGCCGGTAGCGGCGGGCGCGCGGCGCTGGGCACTGTGCCTTGTTCGCGACTCCGACCGGCCGCGTCGTCGGGCTGACACCGGACCTCAGAGACTGCCTTGCGGTGACCTCGCCACCAAAGTTTGGTTACTGTGAGAGATGCAAAGATCGCTCTAGGTGATTGAGGCGTGATGGGTGACATCAGCAAGCCCGAGATCGTGTGGGCACAGCGAAGCAGTGCGTCGGACCCGGCGAAAAACATCCTGTATGTGACCGTCAATCTGCGTGACATTCAGGAGGGCACGCTCGTCTGCGAGCTGACGTCCACGTCACTGCACTTCAGCGCCACCGCCGGCACGGGCGGAACGGCAGCCGACTACGCGGCCGACCTCGACTTCTACGCCGAGATCGATCCGCAGAAGTCCTCCCGGCGGCTCACCTCACGCGCTCTGTCCCTGGTTCTGCGCAAGAGCGAGACGAAGGAGGAGTACTGGCCTCGTCTGACGAAGGACAAGACCTCCCACGTCAAGATCGACTTCGACAAGTGGGTGGACCAGGACGAGCAAGACGGCCAGGACAGCGACTTCACGGACGACTTCGACTCCATGGGCGGTCTGGGAAGCATGGCCGAGGCGGACATCGACGAGATGCGCAGGCAGTAGGTCCTCCCTGAGAACGGCGAGGACGGCGGTCCGCCCGCCGTGCACACAGCCGTCCGCAAGCCCGCCGGCCCTGGCCTGACACCGGGCAAGGACGACCGCGCGGTCATCACTCACGGTCACACCAAAGCTGCCCGAAAGCCTCCGGCGGAACCGGAGGGGTGCGCCGCGAAGGGGCAGGGAGTGCCACGCGTGCGGGGCAGGGCCCCGGGCCGTCACCGTGCCAGCGCTACGCGCGGCGTGTGCCCGAAGGGCCTGGACGGCCGGGCGCCGCCGCTGCCCCGCGCCGTCGGCCGGCTCCAGGACCGGGCCGAGGCGCAAACGGCGCCCCCTCCGGCCGGGCCACAGGCTCCCCGCGGCCGGGCACACGCTGGTCGGGACGCCCGGCCGCGGTCACGATCGCCTCGTGCTGCGCCGCGGGGAGCCTTGGCAGAACCGGTTCGGTGGTGGAAGCGGGCAGGGATGAGTGCATGGGAAGGCCTTTCGGGAAGCTTGGCCGGAGCATGCGGCCGGGCGGTGAACAGGGACGGGGCAGGGGCACGGCCGCCCCGGTCGCACACGGTGGTGGCGGCCAGGTGGCGGGTGGCCTCTTGTCAGCCCGCCGGCTCGGGATCGGGGCGCTTGGGGTAGGACTGAACGGAGGGGAGACCGAGCCGGATCTGCTCGCGCTCGCGTCGGTTGCGGCCGAGCCGGTAGATGAAACGGTGCATGCCCCGGTGACGTAGATTGCGGGCGCCGACGGCGGCCAGGGCCTCGCGCAGCCACACGGCCGGATCGCAGCCGGCCCGCGGAGCAGGCGCCCCCAGGGCCACGAGCTTGGCGGTGGCGTACTTGCAGCCCTGCTCCTGGCGGCCGATCTTCTGGGCGGCCCGCTCGGAAGCGCGCGGGTTCGCAGAATCCCGACGCTGCCTGCGGGCGAACCCATATGAGGAGGTGTGCGTCTACGCCCTCGCCGTGTGGGTTCCGAGTCGGGCACCCTCTAAGAGGGGCTCTTCGGCAGCAGACAGTCCGAGCACATCCTTCGGTCTGTGACCTTTCGCTTTACGACGTACGAGTTGTCGATGTGTCCGGGTTGCCGGGCGATTGCTTACGGGAGACCAAGGACCTCACCTCAGGACGTCGCCTGAAGAAAGGTACTCGTGCCGATGCTCGGTTCGATCTGCCTTTCGGCCTGGACATTCTGATCCAAGCTGGGACCCCAAGTCGACCCGATCGTGAGCCATGGATGGTCTCTCAGGACACCGTCCAGTTGAAGCTCGATTGATTTCAAGACAGCGGGCCACGAAGGCGACCCTGGTCGGGCAGTGCCCGCAATGGCAGGTGGTAGGAGCGCCAGTAACCTCGCGGCCCACAGCGGTGCCTCTACTTGGCGGCGGTGACCTTTCGGAGGGCGGCCTGTGCGGCCCAGTAGCCCGACATGCCGTGTGCACCGGCTCCGGGAGGCGTGGCGGCCGAGCAGATGAAGACCCCGTCGACCCCGGTGGCGTAGGGGTGCAGCGTGACGCGGGGACGGAACACGAGCTGAAGCGGGTGGTTAGAGCCGGACACGATGTCGCCGCCGACGTAGTTGGCGTTCTTGCGGGACATTTCGGTGGTGCTGCACACGGCCGTGCTGCGGATGCGGTCGCGGAAGCCGGGCGCGAAGCGCTCGATCTGGGCGACGATTGCCTCCGTCGCGTCCCCGGTGTAGCCGGCCGGCACGTGGGCGTAGGTGTAGAACGGGTGCACACCGTCGGCGGACCGCGAGGGGTCAGCGAGGTACTGCTGCGCTGCCAGGACGAATGGCCGGTCCGGCATGCGGCCGCGGGCGACGCTCGCCTCGGCTGACGCGATCTCCTCGAACGTCCCGCCGACGTGCACCGTGCCGGCGTGTCGGCTCGGCTCGTGCGTCCACGGCACACCGCCCTCGACGGCGAAGTCGACCTTGAAGGCGCCCGGGCCGTGGCGGTAGGTGCGGTACGCGCGTGCGGTGTGCCGTGGGAGTCGGTCGCCGATGATGTCGGCCGCGGCGCCGGGGGCAGTGTCGAGCATGACAAGGTCGGCGGGGCCGAGCTCTTCGAGGCTGGTGACCGTGTGTCCGGTCTCGAACAGCACGCCCCGCTGCTTCGCTGCGGCGATCATCGCCGTGGAGATGGCGGCCGAGCCGCCGACGGCGGCACCCCAGCCGTACCGGTGGGCGGCGGTGCCGAGCGCCACGCCGATGGCCGAGGACGCGAGGGCGTCGAGCGGGCGGAAGGCGTGCGCGGCGAGCCCGGCGAGCAGAGCGCGGGCCTCGTCCTCGTGCCAGCGTCGGGCCAGGAGCGAGGCGGGTTGCCCGGCGTACAGTCCGAAACGGCCGAGGTGGAGCGGATGCCTTGGGATGTGGAGCACCGGCTGCAGGAACTCGTCGGCGATCGTGTCGAAACGGTCGTTCAGCGAGCCGAACACGCGGGTCCAGGTGCGGCCGTCGCGCCCGCCGAGGTCGCGGCCGGTCTCCTCGACCGAGCGGTAGGCGGCGGCGCCGCGTCCGTGGTCAAGCGGGTGGGAGTACTGCACCTGCGGCTCCACCCACGACAAGCCGTGCTCGGCGAGGTCGAACGCCTTTGAGAACCGCGTGGCGATCGCCAGTGGGTGGATCGCCGCGCACACGTCGTGCACGAGTCCCGGAAGGGTCAGTTCCGCCGAGCGCGTGCCGCCCCCCAGGGTGTCGGCAGCCTCGATGACGCGCACCCGGACCCCGGCGTCGGCCAGTACGAGCGCGGCCGCGAGGCCGTTGGGGCCGCTGCCGACGACGACAGCGGTCGTCACGATGTCTCCTCGTCCGAGCTCACGGCTGATGCGCTCGTCGGCGCGACGGCGGTGCGCAGACGCGGCTTGTCGAACTTGCCGACGGGGTTCTTGGGCACCTCGTCGATGAAGGTCACCGAAGTCGGCAGCTTGAACTTTGCGATCCGCTCCGTCAGGAACGCGACGAGCTCGTCCTCGTCGAGGGACGCGCCCTCCTTCAGGGCGACGAACGCGACGGGCTCCTCGCCCATGACGGGGTGGGGGCGGCCGACTACCGCGGCCTCGAGGACGGCTGGGTGTGCGTGGATGGCGTGCTCGATCTCCTGGGGATAGATGTTCTCGCCACCGCGGATGATCATGTCCTTCACCCGGTCAACGATCCGCAGGTAGCCGTCCTCGTCGAGGACGCCGACGTCGCCGGTGTGCAGCCAGCCGTCTTTGAGGGCCTGGGCGGTCTCCTCGGGCCTGTTGAGGTAGCCGCGCATCACCGTGGGGCCCTGGATGACGACCTCGCCGCGCTCGCCCAGCGGCACCAGGGTGCCGTCCGGGGCCATGACGGCGACCGTCTGGCCGGGGAGGGCGACGCCGACCGTGCCGGGCTTGCGGACACCGTCGAGCGGGTTGCTCGTCGAGGCGCAGGTGCCCTCGGAGAGCCCGTAGCCCTCGACCAGCACCACGCCGAAGCGTTCCTCGATCCGACCGATGAGCGCAGCCGGCATCGGAGCCGCTCCGCAGGCGACGAAGCGCAGCGAGCTGGTGTCCGGCTCGACCTCCAAGGGCAGGTTCGCGAGCATCGTGTAGATCGCCGGAACTCCCGAGAAGTAGGTGGGACGCGCGGTCTCGAGGGTCGCGAAGAAGGTCTGAGGGTTGAAGCGCCCGGTGATGGTCGCCTGCCCACCCGCGCGCAGGGGCGCCAGCACGCTGACCACGATACCGTTCACGTGGAACAGCGGCAGGATCAGCAGGCTGTGGTCGCGCTCGTCGAGCGACAGCGCCTCGACCATTGCTCCCGTCATCGCGTCGAGGTTGGCGTGGGTGAGCTCGACGCCCTTGGGGCGTCCGGTGGTGCCGCTCGTGTAGACGAGCAGGGCTAGGTCGTCGAGGTCCGGCTCGGCCGGGTCCACGTCGACTCCTGCATCGGTCGCGGTGAGGTCCTCGGGCGCGAGTGTCGTGACGCCCTCCAGCGAAAGGCCGTCGTGGGTGACGAGCACGCGCGAGCCGGAGTCGGCGACCTGATACTCGACCTCAGCGCCGGCCAGGGCGGGGTTCACCGGTGTGACGGCGGCACCGAGGCGCCAGGCGGCGAAGAGCGCGACCACGAGGTCCGTCCGGTTCGGCAATCGGACCGCGACCACCGCGCCGCGAGCCACCCCGTGGGTCGCGAACACGCAGGACGCGGCCTCAACCCGTGCTGCGAAGGCCTCATTGGTGAGCGTGCCGACGGTCTCGTCGGAGAGGCACGGGCTGTCGGGTCGGGCGCCGGCCCGCCTTGAGGGAAGAGATGCGAGGTGCATAGGGCGTCCTTCGAGGAGAGAGGGAGGCAGCCAACGAGGGGTCAGGCGGGTGTCTCATCGGGACGGTTCGGGTTTGCGCCGAGGGGCTGCCGACGGTGGTAGCCGGCGGCGGTCCAGGTGACGTTCAGCGGGACGGGGCCGTTGGGCAGCCAAGGCTGCTCCGCCACGCAGTCGGCGACCTTCCACGTCCCACGCTCGACGACGCCCAGGGCGGCGTCGATCACCTGATACTGCTGGGTGCGCCGGTGGATGGGCTGGGACTCGACCCAGACCACGACCAGGTCGCCGGGCTCGAGGCCGAGGCGCTTTTGCACGGCCGCGACGAGGCGGGCGTCGTGCATGTGGCCGTCGCCGAAGTTGAAGCCGAGGATGGTGTTGCACACGAACTCGCCCTCGCGGACGATGCGTGTCTCGATGTCGGCGAGGTGCGTGTACAGAAGCGAGAACAAGCCGCGCCCCTGGCTGTGCATCGAGCGCCAGGCGAGCGCCTTCTGCAACGTCATCTCGGCATCGTCGCGCTCGTACGGAGTCGGGACCATGCGCTGCAGCTGGTCGATCTGGTTCTCCACGCCGGGCAGCTCGTTGAGTCGCTCCTCCACGCCGGGCTTCATCGCCCACACGGCCGAGGCCCAGTTCCCTGCGTACTGGCGCATGGAGGGCAGGAAGGAGACGAGGTCGGGACGCAGGTTGCCCAGGACCGGCCCGAACATCAGCAGCGCGAAGACCGGGACGAGCAGCAGCGACTCGGAGAAGTTCCAGATGTTGTACGTGCCGGGATCGAACCCGACCCACAGGACGATCGCGATGAACCCGAAGAAGACATTCCACTCCAGTGGGACGGCAAGCGGGAAGGTCGAGGTGATGAAGATGTGGAAGGCCAGCATGCAGAGCGCGCCGATCAGGGCCACGGTCGCGCTCGTCGTGAGCAGCAGGGTGATCGGGACGATGATCTCGACCGCGGTGCCGCCGACGTGCGCCATGAAGTAGGCGACGCGGGAGGGGCGCAGATCATTCGGGGCGTCTCGGTAGTGCAGACGCTTGACGGCTCGTCCTGGCATGGCCGGGCTGTTGGAGACCATCGGCGGCACGACGTTCTCGAAGTGGGTACCGAACTTGGACACGCCGGCGCCGATCCACACGACGCAGATGACGATTTTGAACACCACGACGAGGTCGATGAAGTCCGCGGTGCTGCTGATGGTCCCCAGCAGCGCCGAGAACAGCATGATCGGCAGGTACTGCTCGGACCGGCCGGCCAGGAAGACGACCTTGTCACGCAGGCCCATCAGGGGCATGAGGACGAGAACCGGGATGAAGTAGTGCGGCGCGATGAGCTCCTGCGTGCCGGTGCCCGCCGGAAGGAACTCGCCCGGCACGGCCTCGGCCGGCGCGGCCAGCGGGTAGACGAGGCTGGTGAGCACGCCGACGAAGAGCGCGACGTCGAACCAGGTGCGCTCGTCGCCGCCAGTGAGCGGCACGCGGCTGCCCCAGGGCGCCATGCGAATGGTGCCGGGACGGATCCAGTACCGAATGTTGCCGATCATCGGGCGGAAGTGGCCGCACAAGGGACCGAATGCGCCGCCGAGTCCGATCACCTCGAGCAGCATCAGCCACACGGCCAGCTTCTGGTACACGACGATGTTGCGGTACCAGGAGCCGACGTCGGTGAACTCGATCCCAGACGTCGCCGACGCGATCCAGATGCCGACACCGAAGTAGAGGCCGAGCATCTTGATGATGTAGACGACGTGCAGCACACGCGGTGTGCCGAACCCGTCGTCGACCCAGTGGGTGCAAAGGATGCGAACGCGCTCGCGCAGGGGAAGCCTCAGGAAGGCCGCCGGCTCGACCGGCTGCGGCGACGGTTTGATGAATCCCATGGGTGCTCCTCGTGGTGGTGGTCCGGGCGGCACGCATCGGTCGCTGCCGCGCCAGGGTGGCGCGCCGTCGGCTTCCGAGGCCGCGTCAGGCGATCCGGACGCACGGACTGTAAGGAGTCGGTGAGACCTGGAACACTGTGCTCGCGAACCAAAAGAGTTGGTAGGGATTGGTCTCCGTACGGACTTCTAGCTGCGGTTCGAGTAGTGACAATCCAAGAGCCCACCGCGCACCTGTGCCCGGGGACCGACGCAGGAGGAAAGGCCGACCATGGATCCCTCGGCGGACCGCGAGGAGATCGCCCGCCGCGCGGCCGCCCGCGTCGCGGACATCGCCGCGGCCACGAGCGCGCAGCTCGACGACGTCGCGCGCGTGCTGCAGGTCGAACTCGCCGAGTCGATCTCGGAGCTTCGCGGAGACCAGCTGATGCTCGACCTCCTCTACGCGAGTGTGGAGAGCAACGTGAAGACCTTCTTCCACGTCGCGCAGTACGGGGTCCCGGTCGACGCGGTGGAGGCGCCGTGGCCGGCCGTCGAGTACGCGCGACGTCTTGCGCAGCGCGAGATCTCCTCGAACGCCCTGCTGCGCGCATACCGCCTCGGTCACCGGCGCGTCCTTGACTGGGTGGCCAGGGAGCTGGCCGGCGCCGAGCCGGACGGCAGGGTCTCGTTCGCGGCCTTGCAGGTACTCCAGGACACCGCCTTCGCCTACATCGACCGGGTTTCCGAGCAGGTCGTGGAGGAGTACGAGACCGAGCGGGAGCGGTGGCTGGCGAATCGCAACACGATCCGCACGGCCACGCTGAGCGCGCTCCTCGCCGGAGACGAGGTGGACGTGGCCGCGGCAGAGCAGGTACTTGGCTACCGACTCCGCCAGGAACACCTTGGACTCGTCCTCTGGGCGGACGAGCGGATGGCCTCGACGGGCCCGCTGGAGCGTCTCGGGCAGCTAACCAGCGCGATAGCCCAGGAGGTTGGTTCGGAGTCGTCGCCGCTATTCGTCCCGCAGGACCGCTCGCTCGGCTGGGGCTGGGTGCCGCTGCAAGCAGGGGCGAGCATCGACCTCGACCGCTTGGCCCGAGTCCTTGGTGAGGCAGGGGATGAGGTGAAGGCGGCGATCGGCGCGGTCGGGACGGGACTCGCGGGCTTCCGTGCGACACACCGCCAGGCGCTGCGAGCTCACCAGGTCGCCGTCATCGGCGCCGATCGGGCCCACCAGATCACGTCGTTCACCGCCCCCGGAGTCAGGGCAGCCGCGGTCCTCGCAGGCGACCTCACCATCGCCCGCGACCTCGTCGCATCGATGCTCGGGGGCCTGGCGCAGGACGACGAAGGCGTCGAGCGGCTGCGTGAGACCCTCACCGTCTTCCTCCAAGAGAACCAGAGCTTTGTCGCGACCGCCGCGAAGGTCCACCTTCACAAGAACACGGTCAAGTACCGGGTGGACAAAGCAGTGCAGCTGCGGGGGCGGCCGATCGAGGAGGACCGGTTCGACCTCGAGCTCGCACTCGCCGCATGTCGCTGGCTCGGACCTGCCGTGCTCTCCCGATCTCCGTGATCTCGACCAGATCCCCGTACAGCTGAGAACGGATTGGTCTACGACTACGGCACGAGTCGCTCTTTTTGGTGTGTCCGAACGAGGACTTCTCTGTCGGCACGAGCGAGTCTGGGCGCCTCGCCATGACGGAGGTCACGCTGCGAGCACCACGAGGATCACCAGCACACCGGCGTGCTTCGCGGGGCCCCTGGCCCCTCCGGGACGATCGTCACACCGTCTATGACGCGGTGACGGCGCGGCGACTGCGGAAGCGGCGCGCGACCGCGTGGACCGCTGTCCGCGGTTTAAGAACCATTTACCGGCTTGAATGTCATACAAGACGATTTACTGAGACGAGGAGTGCACCATGGCCGAGCCGTTCAACGGCACGTTCACGACGTCGGAGGAGTGGTTCGACTCCAGCGGCACCCGCTGCGCTGCGCGCGTCTACCGGCCCACCGCTGCAGATCGGCCGCTGCCCGTCGTCGTGATGGCGCACGGCTTCGGCTCGGTGCGTGCGCTGCGGCTCTACGCCTACGCCGAGCGCTTCGCCGCTGCCGGGTACATCGTCGTGGTCTTCGACTACCGAAACTTCGGGGAGAGCGAGGGTGAGCCGCGCCAGGTCCTGGACATCGCGATGCAGCACGAGGACTGGCGCGCCGCCCTTCGCTACGCCAAGTCGCTCGAGGGGGTCGACCATACCCGAGTCGTGGCGTGGGGGACGTCGTTCGCCGGCGGCCACGTCATCACCATCGCCGGCCAAGGAGAGCCTCTCGCCGCCGTCATCGCTCAGGTCCCGCACGTCAGCGGCCCGGCAGCGGTGAGGTCGACCGGCCTGCGAGCCGCTCTCAGGGTGGCCGTGCCGGGAATTCGTGACGCGATCGCCGCCCGGCTCGGTCGTGAACCTGTGTACATCAAGAGCGTCGACCTTCCCGGCCGCACCGCGATGATGACCTCGCCTGACGCCTATCCAGGCATGCACACGCTCCTCCGTGAGTCGGGGCTGAAGGAGGACGCCTACCCCCACACCGTGGCAGCCCGCATCGCGCTGAGGATCGGCTTCTACTCACCCCAGCGTTGGGCCGGGAACATCGAGTGCCCGGTCTTGGTCCAGATCGTCGCGCAGGACGCGATCACTCCCCGGCGCGTCGCCGAGCACGCAGCAGGCAAGATGCGGCACTCCACCGTTCGCGTCTACGAGGGTGGCCACTTCGATCCCTATGTCGAGCCCCTGTTCGACACCGTCATCGCGGACCAGATCGAGTTCTTGCACCGCCACGTCCCTTCTCTGCCAAAGAAGCGCGTATGAGTTCCGTCTCGAACTCAGGGCGAGCGCGGCGTCGGCGGTGTGCATGGTCTGGCTGTGGTCCAGCGCCTCCACCAGGACCACGGCCCGGGAAAGGGCGGTGAGCGCGGCGGCGGTGGCCTGCATGGTCAGGCCGCTGGCCGGGGTGCCCGGCCGGTACAGGCTGGCCACCGCGCCGCCGCTGTCACGGATGTCGCGCATGAGGGAGCCGTGGGCGTGCGGGTGGCAGTGGTCCAGGCCGCGCGGCAGGACGGCCAGGCTGGCCTGGCCGCTGACGGCAGCGGTGCGGTGCGCGGTGGCCTCCACGCCGTAGGACAGCGTGGCCGTGACCGTGTGCCCGGCCGCGGCCAGGGCACCAGCGTAGAGGCGGGCGGTGGTCAGGGCGTGGTCGGTGGGGTTGCGGTTGCCGATCACGGCGACCGCACTCGCGGTGAGCCGCGGCAGATACTCGCGGCCGATCACCCACAGCCCCAGCGGGCACTGCTCGCCCAGGTCCTCCAGCGCGGCGGGCCACTCCGGATCGGAGGGGATGACGAACTGCCCGCCGCCGGTGGCGGTGCGCAGCTCCTCCTCGGGCCGGTAGCGGGCCAGACGCCCGGCCGGATCGGCGCTCACCCTCCGCTGCCACACCTCGGCGGCGCTGCGGTCGGCAAGGTCGGCGGCGACCTCCTCGGGAGTGAAGTGGGCGGCCAGCGCGGCCCGGGCGGCGCGCTCGGACGGGACACGGGATGCAGGCATGACGAACCTCCCAACGGGCGCAGCACCGGCAGGCGAAACCGGCACCGCGCCCAGAAGACGGTGAACAAGGACAGGGCGAAGGGGGGCGGAGCGCTGGCAGGCGAACCAGCGCCCCGCAGGTGGTGCGCGAAGGGGGGAAGCGCGAAGAGCGGTCGGCTACCGGCGCGAAGGGGAGACGTCGGCGGCCGTGCTGCGGGCGGGACGGTGCCACCCGGCGGCCCGCTCCTGCTTCCACCAGCCGGGCGGGCCGCTCGCCCGGCGAGCGGCCGGACGCACAGCACGCCCCTCGGCGGGCTCGGCCGGGGCAGGGGCAGCGACCGAAGCGACCGGCGCTGCGGGGGACATGGGCGCGGCAGCGGCCGGGCTGGGCAGGCTGGCCTCGGTGTAGGCGATGCGCTGGCGCAGGCTCAGCCCGACCTCGTCCACGCTCAGGTGGATGCAGTTGTCCCGGATCTCGGTGACGCGACCGGAGACCATCACGCGCACGCCGTCGACCAGGGATTCCGTGGCGGTACGGGCCAGGTCCCGCCAGACAGTGCACACGTAGCGGACCGGCGTACCGTCCCGCCACTGGCGCGTGGCGGCGTCCCACTGGACGGGCACGTGGACCAGGCGGAAGCGGGCGACGGCGATCCCGGATTCGGTGAACCGGCACTCGGCATCGCCGGTGACGGTTCCGGACACATGCGTGTCGGACTGAGCCATGCGAACACCTCCTGACTTCCATAATAGTAGGGTTTAGGGATAGGTCAACCCTCTCCGTCACGCCCTGGGTCCGGTACGGCCCCTGCGCTGGGACCGGCGAACCAAGCCTCGCAGGCTCCGCCTCCACCGGCTTGCTGGCCGCGCGGCTCCGGCGCTGAACACCACGGTGTCCTCGACCTCGACGTGCAGCGGGACCGTGCCGTCGGGGCGCACCAGGCGCTCGGCGGTGGAGTCCAGATGCACCGACACCCGCACGGTCTTCCAGCGGGGGTCGAGGTAGAGGAAGACCAGGACGCCGGCCACTTCGAGGCAGGGCAGGCCTTCACCGCGGGGGCCGTCCAGTTCGTGGAAGACGGCCGTGGTGTTGGCCAGGATGCACTCCTGCCGGGAGGGGAAGGGGCGGGCGGCCGTGTCCGTGCCGAGTGTGCCGGCGTGCGCTTCTTCGGGCGGGTCGGCCAGGGGCAGGCCCCACGTCTCCTGCGGGGGGTGCATGTGGAAGTCGGCGGGCGTGGTGAAGTCGAAGCGGGTCAGCCAGTGTTCGAGGACGGGGACGACTTCTGCTCCGGGCAGCTCGTCGTACCGCTCGCGCAGGCCGAGCATTTCCTGATGCAGGTCGACGATGGCAGCGCCCTCGGGCGTCGCGCGGTTCGGTGTGATCATGACTGCGCCTCTCCGATGCGCTGGATGTGGGCGAAGATCACGGCGTCGGCGGTGTCCGAGTCGAAGCCGCGTTCTCCGCTGTGGTGGGTGAACTGGTAGGTCCCCGGCGTGATGTCGACGATCGTGTCGGTCCAGCCGAGGCTGCCGGGGTCGCCGCCGCGGGCCTTCCAGTGCTCGACGTCGGCGATGGAGTACGCCCACAGGGCGGTGCAGATGTTGGCCAGGCAGGTGTCTTCGGGCAGGTCGGGGTCGCCGTTCTCGTCCTCGCTGTAGCGGGGGCGGGCGATGACGAAGCTGTCCTCGCCCGTGCGGTACAGGCCGGGGCAGGTGTTGCCCACAGGGCCGAAGGCGCAGCCGATGGCGGCCATGGCCCGCACCACCTGCGCCTGCCCCAGGGCGGTGCTGTAGTCGGCGCGCCCTTTGCGCTCCCACCGGTAGACGGGGCGCAGGTCGTCGGTGACGAGGATGCGCCCGGAGGGCACGTTGAGGGTGATCGTGGTGGTGATGCCGTCCGGGTAGGGGCAGGGGTCCTGGACATGGACGGCGTGCTCGGTGATCTGCCAGCGCGGCGCCATGTCGCAGACGTCGCAGCTGTACGGCGCGTCCATGACGTGCGCTTCTCCGTGCAGGTCGAGCACGGCGACCTCATCGCGGGTGAACTGGTGCCCGATGGGCTTCAAGGGCAGCCACGTCAGGGTGCCGCCGTCGGGGACGGGCAGGTGCGGCTCGCTCACGGCGTCTCTCCTTCGTTCTGGTTGGACCGGTCGGGGACGGGCGGTGCGGGCGGCAGCTGTTGCAGCAGGCCGGTCAGCAGCCCTTTCAGCTCCTGCTGCCGGGGCGTGAGTGCGGCGGTGCGCAGGAGGCGTTTTCGCAGGACGGGTACGGCGAGGCTGATGCCGACGGCCGTCTCCGGGGCGTCGGGCAGGGGCACGAGGCGGTAGTGGCGGGTGTGGATCATCCAGGCCTCGTACCGGTCGGCCGGGCGGCCGCTGCGGGCGGCGTGCCCGGCGTCGGGCGTGCGGGCCGGGCAGGGGCAGGCCGGGTCGGCGCAGGGGCGTCCGGCAGGGTGGCCGGCTGTGACGGGACGGCTGCGGTAGTGCGTGGCGGCGCCATTCAACATGGGGCAATGCGCGGCCGCATACGGCAGACATTCGGGGTGTACGGCCGGTTCTGGTGCGCAGCCGGTGGCCACATCCGCGGGGCGCACGAGGAGATAGCACCGCTCGTCAAGCTGCTGCCCGCACAGCTGGCACAGCCCGCCGGTGGAAGGCGGCCGGAGCCCGTGCGGCGTCCATGCTGCCGAAGACCGCGTGCCCGCCGTGGACCAGGGAGATCCACGGCACCACCAGGCCACCGGACAGGGGGCGGCCCGCGCACCGCTGGGGAATGGCGCGGCTCATGCGTCGCCTCCTGGCGTGGGCCCGTCGACGGGACCGGTGTTGAAGGGGGCGTTCCAGTCGGTGTGGCGGCAGTCGGTGGCGTCGTGCAGGCGCAGATGCAGCCAGTCCATGCTGCGGTCGATGGGGATGACAGCCTCGGCTCCGATGGCGGCCGCGCGCAGGTAGACGCCGGCGTCGTCGGGTGCGGCCAGCACGAGGATCAGGCCCGGGCGGTGGGGCATGTGCCGCAGCGTGAACGCGGTGTAGCTGCGGTCGTCCAGGATGACCAGCGGTGCGGCCTGGTACTCGGCGGTGGTGAAGTGCGCGGACGGGGTGTGCCGCAGAGGCACGGTGCAGGGCTGCAAGCGGACCGGGTCGTCGTCGAGCCGGTCGCTGATGACCAGCACCCGGCTGCCCGTGGCGTGCGGCTCCTCGACGCGGGGCATGGACGTGGGCACGTCGGACCTCCTTCTTGAGAAATGGGGGAGAGGTGGCCGGCCGCGGGGCGCGGCCGTGCGGATGGCGGGGGCAGGCGCTGGCGGGCGCCTGCCACCACCGCGTAGGGGAGATCAGCCCAGCGGGTAGAGCACCAGCGCCGGGACCACCTTGTCGGGGACGCCGTCGGGGTACAGCTCCCGCAGCGACGGGCTCTTCGCCAACTGCCCGGGCGTGGGGTGGGCCTCGCCGACGGCGTCGTGCGGGCCGAGCGCTTCGTACCGGCCGTGGCCGTAGGTGGCAAAGGGGGAGTAGCGGTTGCCCTCGGGGTCGCCGGACATGACGATCAGCAGATTCCCGGGCAGGCCGCGCCAGTCGCGGTTGACCAGCTGGCGCAGCAGGGCCAGGGTCACGGGCTTGTCGCGGCCGTCCTCCTCGGGAGCCGACGCGGCGGGCGGATTCGCCTTCTGGGACATGACTACCTCTCAAACGTGAGCCGGGAAGGAATGCCGGGGCGGCCGCTTGGCGGGCCCGCCCCGGCGGGGTGGTCGGCCTGGTCAGGCGGGCCGGTAGGTGTCGACGTAGCGGATGAGGAAGGCCAGCAAGGACACGGTGTCGGCGGCCAGCCCGATGCCGGTGCTGGGCTGCTCGTAGATCTGCTGGCCGATCTCGTCGTCGGGGCCGGTGTGCAGGTAGGCGGTCCAGCCGGTGTGCTGATGGGCGGGGTGGTCGACGCGGGCGCCGGCGTCGCTGATCCATATCTCGGCGCCGCCCGGCAGCAGGACGGTGACCACTTCCGCACCCGCCCCCAGTCAGCTGCGCCGCCCCGTGCGGTACCCCTCCTTGCGCAGCACCTGCTCCAGCACGTCCCGGGCCCGGGTCTGCCCGTCGGGCACGTCGGGCTGCGCTTGCTCGGGCGTGCGACCGGGCCACTGCCAGGTGACGCTCCGGGTGGCGCTCCAGCGGCAGGCACCGTCCGGGTTCCACTCCACGCGCTTTTCCCAGTTCCCGGTGGCCGGGGTGCTGCGGATGGCCGGTGGGCGGCCGGGCAGGTTGCTGCGCCGCTGGTTGCTGCCGTCCAGCTGCGGTGCCTGGCCGAGGATCTCCAGGGCCTGGAGGACGTCGGCCAGCAGCGCCCACAGCTGGTCGGGGTCCTGGGGCAGGGTGCGGATCTGCCGGTCGGAGGTGACGATGCGGCGCGCGGCCTCGTCGCCCCGGCGGTACCACAGGCCGCCTCCGGACGCGGCCTGCGCGGCCGCGCTCAGCTCTGTGATGCCCGGCCAGGGCTGGATGCCGGGTCGGATGAGGATGCGGAACGTCTCGGCCATGCCCAGGAAGAAGGCCGTCTCGTGCGCTGGCGTCAGCACGCCGTCGTCGACGTTTGCGGGCGACGGCTGGGGCAGAGTGCAGCCGCTCATCTCGCGCGCGTAGGCGCGGGCGGCCACAACGGTGATGGGGGTGATGACCATGGTTGCCTCTGGCTCCTCACATGGGCGGTCGGCACGGATCGGCAAGTGCGGCCGGTTCTGCGGCCGCCGGGTGCCGCCGGGCAGGGCGGGTCTGGGTCGGGTCGCCCTGCCCGGCGGCGGTCAGGGGACGGTCAGTCCTCGTCCTCGATCAGTTCCAGGCAGGCGATCGGGATGCCGCCGCGCAGTCGGAAGCGCTTGACGCCCTCGGGAACCTTGAAGCGGGTGTTGCGCGGGTCGGTGCGCAGCCGCTGGGTGGACTCCTCGTCCAGCAGGAAGCCTGCGCGGGTCTTGGTGCGGTTGCGCTCCTGCACGGTGCCGGTCAGTCCACGCAGGCAGGCTCGGTTCAGGTCGTCGGTGATTCGAGCGGTGCTGCCCGCCACGAGAGCTGCGTAGGCGGCCTGGGTCAGTTCCTGCAACCTTTCGGCGGAGGCCTCTTGGACTTCGGCGATGGCGGCGGCATCCGGCAGCGTCGCGATGAACTCGCGCACGTCCTTCATGCTGATCGAGTCGATCGACATGGCGTGTCCCTTTCTGGGAGAGGGGGAGGACCGGCCGGGCACGGGGGTGTGCCCGGCCGGAGCTTGGAGAGGGGAGCGGGGGCCGGTCAGTCGGTGGCGGGCCGGTGGTCGGCCACGGCCTGGTTCTCGACCTCGGAGAGCTGGTAGCTGCCGTTGTCGGCCTGGCCGAGCGCTTCGAGCAGCAGCAGGTAGCGGGCCTGCCACGGGTAGAGGTGCGCCCACGTCTTGGGCTCGCGGATGCCGTACTCGCACGCGGCGGCGATGTGTGCGAACAGGGCGCTGGCCAGCCGCGCCTTGGGCAGTTGGGCGGCGGTCTGGGTCAGGTCGGCGTGCTCGGCGTCCTTGATGACCAGGAACCGCGCGACGGTCTCGCTCTCCGGCTTGTCCGTCCACGACCGGTAGAAGTAGGGCAGGGTCAGCAGGATCTCCTGCGCGAAGACGCGGGCCTCCTCGGGCAGGGTCTTCATCCGCACCAGCCGGGCGACGAACTCCTGACGCGGGCCCACGGCCGCCTTCCACGCCCGGTTGCAGGCGATGACCTTGCGCCGCTCCTCGGCCGCCTGCTCGTCGGCCTCGGTGCGCGGCTTCTTGGGCTGCGGACGCACCTTGTGGCCGTGCGCGGCGGGGTCGGTGCAGTGCCAGACGGGCTTGTTGTCCTCGTCCAGCCGGGCGCTGTGGCCGGGGCAGTTGCGGTGCATGTCCTCGGTCAGCGGGTTGCCCAGCCCGGTGGTGAGCTGGTCCAGCGGCTGGGCGGTGTCCTTGGGCCCGTAGCTGTAGGGCGACGGTGTCGGCAGGAGCGGGATCTCGGCCATGGCCAGCTCGGCGGTGATCTTCTCGCGCTCGGCGGCGTGGGCCTGCTCGGTGCGCAGCAGGGCCATCGTCTGGTCCCAGTGGCCGCGCCCGCCCTGGCCCGCCTCCTGGTCCTTGCGCAGCGCATCCAGCAGACGGCGCTCGGCGCCCGGGACGGACTCGACCTCGGCGAGCTGCGCGGTCTGCTCCAGATCCATGCCCCCGGCCGCCGCACGCCGCAGCGTGGCGTCATCGAGCCTCTGCGCGGCACGCGCCTGCTTGGCGGCCCCGTGCTTGACCCCCAGCGCCTTCGTCGCCCGCTTCAGATCGGCCTCGTCCATACCGATCAGCGCCAGCTCCTGCGCCTTCAGCGTGTCGCGGGCGTCCATGTCCTGACGGTGGTCGTTCTCCACCAGCGACAGAAACCGCGTCCACGCGTCATTGCCCACCAGATCGGTGCGCACATACGCCCGCACCTGACGCACCGGACGACCATCCTGCTCGGCGCTGGCGTTCGCGATCTGCTGCGCCTGGGAGCGCCGCCAGCCCTTGAACACCCCATAGGTGCCGTCCTCGCGGGGACGGACGCTGACGGGCTCCTCCACGCCCAGCGCCTTGACGGAGTTGATCAGCTTCTCGTCCGGCTCGGTGTCGGTCTCGCGGGCGTTGCACTCGTCGCGCACCAGCAGCGCTGCGTCCAGCAGGACCACCTGCACGGCGGCGTCGTCGGCCGGGACGGGCTCGGCAGTGGTGGTGTCGGGGGTCGAAACGGCGGTGGCCATGGGGCTCTCCTTCTCCTTGCCGGGTCTGCGGATGAGCGCGGTTGAAAGGGGTGACCCCCTCGCCGCACTGCAAATACTAGTATCGATTTTGTAGAGGTCTAGATACCCTGTGACCTGCGAAAACTTGGTTCACGCGGCGAAGGTGCGGTTCCCGTTCGGCATCGGGAAGCGGGTGTAGCCGGGGCGGTGTGCTGACGCGGTACTGCGGTTGGTCAGCTGAGGTCGTGTGCGATGAACCCGCACGGCCCGGACGGGACCTGGAGTCCCAAGCGTTCGGCGGCACTGCGCAGGATGCTGTCCCAGCGGGGATCGGCCGGGAACGCCGGCAGGGCCGTGCAGCTGCCGATTCCCAGTGACTGGTGGGCGACGCCCAACAGGACGTGGTCCCACTCGCTCTCCCCGCCGACGGCGAATAGTCCGAGCGGCGGGTCAACGTTCCCTGCCTCGCGAGCGCTGATGTTCAGTGCCTCCACGGCGTGTTCCAGTGCCTCCCGGGCGTCGGGGGCGGCCTCAATGCGCACGCCGTAGACAGCGAACACTGAATGGGCGGGCATGATGTCGCTCTTCTCGTGCGTGGGCGCGGTGAGTGCCGGTCAGACCTCATCTGCGCACTGTGTGTGGGCGTAGGCGGCGCGGATCTCGGCGTCGAACTCGGGGTACTGGCGGGCGCTGAACGGCAGCAGCGCGTGGCGCAATTCCATCGCACGGACGAGGACCTGTAGTTGCGCGCGGGACAGTACCCAGGGGCCCCGCTCGTCCTCGTCCAGCAGCGTCAGCAGTTCGGCGGCGGTGGTGGCGTCCTCGGGGCGCGCGAAGACGGGGCGGTGCGGGTGGAGCCGCAGGGCGAGCGCCAGCCCGGCGCCCAGGTGCGGGGCGTGGACGCGCCGGGTGGGCGTGATGACCTGATGGCCCTCCGGCACGGTCAGGACCTGCACGATGCCCTCGTGCACGATGAGCCGTTCGTCGCCCTGTACGGGGAAGGCTGCCGCGGTGGCGGTGCTCCTGCAGGACCAGCAGGCGTACGTCTGCGGGCCGCGCGGCCGGTACCGGCCTTCGTGGCAGACGTGGCACAGGATCGGAGTGGGCACGATGCGCCTCCTGGGCGCGGGCACCCCCGGGGAGGTATCCGCACGGTAGGGCGGTCAGAGGTCCAGGGAAAGGAGCGTGACGGTGCGGGTGGGCAGATGGACGCGCAGGACGTCGTTGTGGTCCGGTGGGTCCAGCGCCGCACCCCGGTCGAGCGCTGCGGCCAGCTGGTCGTCGGCGAACTGCTCCACGGTCTTCTCGGCCTCGTCGACGGCGACCGCTCGCACGGTGGTGCGGGTGGCCCGCAGGTCCGGAATGTCCTCGGTGGGGGCAGGGCGGCGATGAACGGATTCCAGGTCAGGCCCTCGCTCGCCGGGCGCTCGGTCGCGGTGAAGTAGGCGGCCACCACGGGCGGGGCGTCCTCGGTCTCATCGGCCAGGAAGGCTTCGACCCGGTCGACCACGATCTCCTGCCACTCGCGCGCGGCGGCCTTGATGACCTCCTGTGACAGTGCGTGCAGGGCGGGCCTGTGCAGACGGCGCAGCGCCTGGCGTACCACCGGCTGCGTCGGGTCGGCGAGTGCGGCGGCCAGTTCGGACGGGGCCGTGCCTGCGACCTTCCTTCTGGGGCGGGGGGTCGAGGCGCGGGGCGCCTCAACACGTCTAATAATAGTTGCTTATTATGTGATGTGAACCCACCCCTTGACCTGCGGGAACGCTAGTCGTCGTCCGGGGCGTGGCGGCAGCGGGAAGGCGCGGTGGGGGTTGCTGCGCTCGCACCGCTCGCAGTAGGTGGTCACCGCGTTGGCGGTGCACGCGCCCCACTGGCATTCCCACTGCTCGCGCGGGCCGCACAGCATGCACCGGTGCAGCGCGATGCCGTGCATCTGGCACGGCTTGTACCGCTTGTGCTGAGGGATGGCCGACAGGGCGAAGTGCGAGCGTTCCAGGTGGGCCAGGTCCACGGCTGGGAACGTCTCCTTGCCGTCACGCACGGGCCGGGGTGCCAGTTGCTGGAACTGCTCGGGGGTGGTGTAGAACGGCAGGCCGGCCGGGCTGAACACCATGGCCAGACGACCGGCGGTGGTCAGCTCTTTAAGACGGTAGTAGTAGATGAAGTCGCCCAACAGGTCGAGCATGTCGCTCTGGCGCAGGCTCCAGGCGTACCCGTACCGGCGCAGCAGGCGGCGCTCGGCGGCGGCCGGCCCCGTCTGCGCGGCGTCCAGGTCCTGCACGGCCGCGATGGCGGCGGTCGGATTGCCGGTCAGCTCCCGCGCGGCCTCCTCTGCGTCCGCGCGGGTGGTGTGGCTGCTGAGCGCGTATCCGTGGCGCTGGTCCACGACTTGATGCGCGCCGTCCAGTTCGGCAACGGCGTAGGGGGCGGGCGGCTGCGTGCGGTGGCGGGACATGGCGGACTCTCCTGGCGTGAAGCGGCAGATGCAGGGGGCGAGCGGGCGGCGGGGGCCCGGCCGGTGAACGGGCCGGGCCGGGGTGCGCCTTACGGGGTGACGGTGGGCGGCAAGGGCGCCACGGCGGGCGGCAGGGTCGCCCACGCGGTTTCCACCTGGTGGCCCAGCTCGCGCAGCATGTCGGCGGTGTTGTTCACGTCGGCGGGGGTGGCGTCGTCCTGCCGGACGAACGCCTGGATCTCGCTGCTCCAGGCGAACCCCTCGACGGTGAGCACCTGCTGCGTGTCGTGGGTGAGGTCGTCGCCGGACGCGGGGGCGGCCACTAAGCCCTGGTTAAGGTCGAGTACGACCAGGAACATGGTGCGGTCTCCTGCTGTGGTCAGTGGGTGACGGTCACGGTGTAGTCGGCCTCCAGCACCGCCAGCGCGGCGCGGATGGCGGAGCGGGTCTCGACGCTGGGGCGGGAGTAGGGGAAGTCCAGCGCATGCACGGCGTCGTCGAGCTCGTCGTCGCGCAGGGGCAGGCGGTAGCCGCTGCGGTACAGGGCGATGGCGGTTGCCGTGGCGGCACGGCTGCGGTTGTAGGCGACGGCTCCGGCCCCGTCGATGTCGGTCCCGAACGCCTCGCGCGCGGTGGGTGGCAGCGCCGCGATACCGGCGGTGAAGCGACGGGCGGGCAGGCGGAGCCGGGACGGGCGCAGGGAACGCAGCATGAGGGATCTCCTGGGCAGGCAGGTAGATACGGGATGCACGGAACGGAAACCTGAACTGGGGAGCGGCGGGGCGGCGCCCGCGCCTGCCGCGTGATGGCAGGTGGCAAGGGCGGCCGACTGGTCCTGAAGACTCGAGGCGGATGACTTCCGCCGCTCAACACATCTAATAATAGTGCCTACCGGGGCGATGTGAACCCCCCCCGTGACCTGCAACTTTACCTCTCCGGGGGATCGTCCTGGGCGAAGGCGGCGAGCATACGGGCGATGACTGGGGCGCGGCCGGACGCCTCCACGCGCAACCAGCTGCCGGACGGACCCACGCGCACACTGACGCTGTCCCACTCCCTCTCGCCGCGCGCCTCGGGCGAAGTGGGCTCGCGCTCCCACAGCAGTCGTGTATGGCGATGGTCCTCGTGCACGCTGACACCGGGCAGCGAGGCGGCCAGTAGGTCGACTACGGTCCGGCGGGCGTTTGCCTCGGCCTGGTGCAGTGCAGCGAACTGGGCTGCCCGGCTGACGGCTGCAGCGTGCAGCGGATACAGGCGCTGGCGGATCTCGCGGGCCACGTGATCGGCGCTGATGGCGCTCACCCCGATCGACGGTTCCGCTACCTGGCTGGTGTCGCGCAATGCGGCATACACCCTGAGCTTCTCCGGGCGGTGACGGTTGTACTGGTGCAAGTCCAGAGTGCGGCCGTCGCCGTCGATGATGGTGCGGGCCAGTTCGTGTGCGAGTCCGGGCAGCGGCACGGTTTGGCAGCGCGTCCCCAGCGCGCGGGCCACGGCGTCGGTGAAGACGTCGAACTGCTCCTGCGCGGTCAGCTGCGGTGGCGGGTCGGTGGGCATGGCGCTTCCGTTTCACGGTGTGGTGGGCACAGGTCAGGGGCGTTGCGGGCTGCGAGGGAGGTGGCGGTGCGGTCGGCTGTCTCCTGGCGGCGTACGGCCTCGCGGCGGGCGTCCTCGGCGGTGTATCCGGTGTCGCACCACGGCTTGCACAGTTGGCCGGGCGGGGCGCCGCACGTCTCGCAACAGTCGTCGAAGTCCTCCGGGCGCCAGGGGCGCGGCTGGCCGGTCATGCCGGGTGCTCGCAGATGGCGGCCGCGCCCTGGGCGGTGGTGATGGCGGTGCGGTGCAGGGTGCTGGCGCAGGATGCCTGCCAGACGTGGCCGGGCTTGGACGGCGTGGTCTGGTTGCCGGTGGCCGGGCTGATGCTCCACCGGCGGCCGTGGGGGTCGGTGACGGTGTAGGTGAGGAACTGCGGGTCGTCCTGGTGGCCGTTGTCCTCCCACGGCAGGCCGGCGGCGGTCAGAGCGGCGGCGAGCTGGGTACAGCGCTCGCGGGTGATGTGGCCGAACGTGGCCATGACGCATCTCCTCCTCGCAAGGGTGCGGACGGTTGTCGGCGCGCGGAGTCGGGGTGGTCAGCCGGGAGTGCCGGTCGTGTGGGGTTTCGCGTGGCGGCGTTCCTGCCGGGCGTCCGCGTTATCGAGCCAGTGCTGACAGGCCGAGCAGACGGCATCGGTGTTCACGGTGACGAAACTGCGATCGCCGGGGTAGCGCTCGGCAGGCCGTGTCACCGCGCAGCAGGCCGCGACGGCGGAGCGGGCGGTATCGAGAATGAGCGGAGCGGCATGGTCCACGTCAACGGGCAGGAGAGCGCCCAGCGTGGTGAAGATAAGGAAGCCATTGATGGCAGGGACGGCAAGGGTGTCCTTGTCGGCGGGAAAGCCTGCGCAGAAACCGATGATGTGCGGGCTGTGCAGAAGGCCGCCTCCTCCGTAAGAGGCGTTGAGGCCGTTGGCATCCAGGATGATGGCGACGGCGGAGGTGCGGCATGCGCGGCCTCTCATCGCTGCCGCAGTCTCGTCGGACCGCCAGGAGCGGTTGAGAGCGTTGCCCTTCAGCTCGAGGCGACCGGCGTGGATATCGGGCAGTCGGGCGCGCCAGGCGCTGGCTCGCTCCCACAGGTCGCGTGCCTTGTCGGGAATCACGGGCTGGCTGGTTATAGCCATAGCGGATGTCCTTCTGCGTGGGGGCGGTCGGTGGCGGGGCGGTGCCTTATCGGCGGTAGTGCTGCACGGTCCTGCGGGACTGGATCCGGCGGCGTGCCGCCCGCCCCGCGCGGCCGGCGGCGATGTCGATGTGGCCCCGGATCGCTGCCTCGCGTACCTCGGCCCGCACGGTGCGGCGCGCCTCCTCCTCGCTGTGCGCGTACACGAGGGTGACGCTGGCGGACTCCTCCAGCGCGTCGATCCGGTACTCCTCGTGCAGCTCGTTGCGCTCCATCGGGTCGGCCGGTGCTTCCTCGGTGTGCCAGACGTCGAACTGGCTGCCGTTGGACCTGCCGACGACGAAAAACGGGCGCTTGGCGCTCACGCGGTCACTTCTCCTCTGTGCGGTTTGAGGGTGCCTGGGTCAGCGCCGGAGCCGGAGCCGGAGCTGGCGGCTGGGGCAGCGGTTGGGGAAATGCCACGTGGCGCGGGTGCCGCTGTTCATGCCGTGCTGTGGGCAACCGGGCGCCAGCGCGTATGCGCCGCAGGGCAGCGGCGTGCAGATACAGGCGGGGTGCGGGTCCAAGTGAAGGTGATTCGGTTCGGTCTCCGGGAACATGCCGTCCTCTTATGCCGGGCGGGGACGTTGCGGGGCGGGCGCGGCTGGGCGCAGGGCTCGCGTCCGGTGGGCGGCGCGGCAGGGGGTGCGCGAGGGGGCCGGGGGGACTGGAGGGCTTGCCCCCTCGCACAACACCAATAATAGTCCCTTTGGGATAAGTGTGAACCCACCCTGTGACCTGCTCTTTTACCGACGTTCGGCGGCCGGTGTCGTCCAGCGGGGGCGGCGGGTGCGCTGCTGGGCACGCAGTGAGGCCACTTCGGCGGTAAAGCGGGCGTGGTCCTGGCGTTGGTTGGCGGCGGCCTGCTGGCTGATGCGGGCCAGGTCGGGGGCCACCAGGGCGCGGCGGGCCTGTGAGCCGGTGTAGTCGGCAAGCCACCATGCCAGTACGGGCAGGGGCGCGTAGGCGGCGGTGAGCTGGCGGGCCAGGGCCCACCACAGGGCAGCGGCCGCGCGTCCGTCGCGCAGGTGTTCCGCGGCTTCCTTCTCGTAGCGGGCCGCGTCCTTCTCGCACTGGGTGAGTACGGAGGTGAGGAATCGGAGCAGGGCGGGGGTGTCGCCTTCGCGGGCGGCGTCCAGCAGCCGCGGCAGGTCCGGCCGGCAGGCGGTGTCCTCCCCGCAGGCGTGCAGGACGGCGGTGAGCGTCTGGGCGGTCTTCTCCGACGGCTCGCGGCCGGCGGTCGACTCCAGCGACTGCACCTGCTGGTACGGCTCGCCCTCGCCGGTGCTGCGGATCACGCTGCCCACATAGCGGGTGGTGGCGCTGCGCAGGTGCGGCAGGCTCTCCTGCGGCGCCAGCTCGGCCATGACGTCGCACGATCCGAAGCTGACGCGCAGCGCGGTGAACTGGTCCCAGTGATAGCGGTCGTGGGTGCCGGTCACGCAGACCTGCCCGCGCACGGCACCGCGCAGTGTGTACAGCACGGCGCGGCCGTCCTGGTGGTCCTGGGCGGTGGCGAACACGGGGCCGGACGGGGTGGGGATGGTCAGTTCCGGGCTGGTGGTCACGGTGGGCTGCTCCCTGGCGGGCTTGTACGGCGGATAGAAGGGGGGACCGGCGCCCCGCGCCCGTCGAAGGGGTGGTGCGGGCTCGGGGTGGCTGGTCGGCGGCCAGCGGCGAACATGGCCGGGTCGGCCGTACCCCGCCGGAAGGGGAGACGGCGGGATGCGGCACGCTAGGGGGTGCTACTCCTGCGGCGGCTTGTGGCGGTGCAGCTTGCCGCGCGCGGTCACGCCGACCCCGGTCCGGCCGCACGGGCAGTCGGCGTAGGGCCGGTTGTTCAGGCGGGCGAACTTGCTGCCCAGCGCGGTGGTGTTGGTGCTGCGCACCGACCCGGGTACGGGCGCGGTGTTGGTGCAGTAGCCGTTGGCGGCAACGGCGGTCGCAGTGTCAGCCATGGGGGTTGTCCTCCAGCAGAGCGGCGTAGCGGTCCAGGACGGGGGCGGGGACGAACTGGCGCAGCGGCGCGGGGCCGTCCGCGCACGGAGCCTGCGAGCGCTTCAGCTCGGCGGGGTCCATGGGGTGCAGCCATCCATCCCGCGCACTCCAGCCGCGCACGCGCGGCACCAGATCGGAAAGGGTCGTCGCTATCAGCACGGCGCTGCGCGCGGTGCTGCCCTCCAGCGCGTACACCAGCAGCATGCGCAGCTTCACGAACTCGTCCTCGCCCCCTTCCTCCGGCAGATACAGGGCGTCGGGGGTGAGCTTGAGCGAGACGTCGGCGGTCAGGAACACGCCGTCGATGCGGTCGAGCGCGAGGCTGAGCTGATGGGCGCCTTCACCGAGGGCGGCCACCAGGGTCGCGAGTGCCGTCTCAGCGCGGCTCGCGGCGGCCACAACGTCGACGTCGTCGGGGCGCGGGAGTTCGGACGTCATGACGCGTGCTCCTTGGCGGTGGGGGTGGTCAGAACAGTTCGGGGAGGATGCGGGCGACCGCGTGGGCGAGCGCGGCCAGATCGGCCGTAGGCGGCACGGGCAGATGGGCGGCGTCGCCCTGGCTGTCGTTGCGGACGTAGAGGTGTCCGGCCTCGCAGACTCCGACCGTGAACGGGGTGCCGTCGCCGTTGTGCAGGTGCCCGGTCGTGCCCATGGGGCCCGGCAGTACGCCCCACTGGTCCCCCAGCAGAACAAGGGCGGCCCTGGCGACCTCGAAGGGGGACACGGGCTCTTCGGGCTGTTGCAGGAAGCTGGTGGGCATGGGGCGGTACGTCCTCTCCACGACGGTGGGCGGCGGCGGTGGGCGGCGCGGTCCGGGGCGCGCCTCATCGGGCGCGGGCATCCCGGCCGCTGCGGCCGGTCCTGTCGACGGGCGGTCTGCTGCACGGCATGGCGCGGCGCCGGCCGGTCTGGCGGCGGCCGTGGCGGCCGGCGGGGCCGGGGCCGCACCCCCTTGCCGGGGTGCGGCCCCCGCCCCTGCCGGGGTGTGGGGCCCGTGCGGGCCGGGCTCGGGGTTCCCGGCCCGCACGGGGGTCTGTCAGCCGTGCGAGGCTGCGGCCGCGAGCGCGGGCAGCGCGGCGGCCTCCAGGGCGGCGGCCTGGTCGGCGTCGGCGAGCGTCTGCGCGGTCGACGTGACGGCCTGCATGACGCCACCGGCCGTCATCTGCCCGCCGCGCACGAAGTGCGCGAGGATGCTTTCCCGGGCCTCGGCACCGATGCTGAGGGTCTTGGTCACGTGCTCGATGGTCTTCGTCGGGTCGGCGATCCGCTTCCCGGCGGCCTCCTCCATCTCCGCCACCTTCGCACCCAGGTACTCACGCGAGAGGAACTGCCGCACGGCGTCGGTGGTCTTCGACGTGATCACCTGCAACATGCGGCGCTGCGTCTCCGCCGACCAGGAAATGACGCCATCGTCCTGCTTGCCTCCCAGGTGCACGGCGCGCATTACGTCCTTGGCCATGGTCAGGCCGTTGCAGCACACCCGGATGACGGCGCGCGGCGTGAGGGTGTAGGCACCCGCCCCGACCTCGGAGTTGGTGATGACGAACCCTGCCGACACCATCGGCAGTTCGTCCCCGCTGCGCTCGTCGAACGGGGAGCGGTAGCCGCGCAGCAACTCGCGCGCCTGCACGGCGACCGCCTCGGACTCCACGCGCACGTACATGCGCCGGTCGGTCAGGTCACAGCCGGTGATCCGCACGGGGTGGCCGGACTCCTTCACGCCCTCCAGCGCGGCGAACAGCAGATCCAGGTTGTCCATGCGCTTGTAGCTGTCGGACAGCAGCGCGCGGGCCACGCCCTCACCCGGCGTCATGCCGGGGGCGCCGTCGCCCCGGAACGCACGCAGCATGAAACGGCGCTCGGGCTCCTGACGGAGCCACGCGTTGACGTTCTCGTCCAGCAGCGGGACGTTGTCGGCGCGCATCCGGCGCAGGTAGGCCAGCGGGATGCGCAGCTTGTCGGCCACGCCTTCGTCGGCGACGGCGGTGGGCCGGTAGATGCCGTCCACGGTGGTCACGCCGTCCTCGGTGAACAGCGGCTCCACGCCCTCGACGTGCAGGTTGCCCGCGTGGAACTTCAGGGCGGAGGCGGCGGCGATCACGTCCAGCTTCCGCCCCTGCTGGTCCTCCAGGATGCGGGCCAGGTCCTCGACACCGGCGTTACGGGCACCGGTGGGCGCAACGGCGGTGACGCGCTCTGCGAACTGCTGAGTCATGCGGTGTTTCCCCTTCGCTGCGGTCCGGGGGCGGGGCCACCGCCCCCGGACCTTGTGTTGATTTCTGCGGGCTGGGCGGCGGGGCCACCGCCGCCCGAACAACTCCAATACTAGTATCGGAAGGGAATGCGTAAACCCACCCCTTGACCTGCGCTTATACCCTTCCGGGCCTAGGCGAAGATGCGTTGGAAGTAGGGCAGCGGGGTGATGCTCTCGCGCCGTACGCTCCGCAGCTTCACCACGAATGCGGCTCCGCGCTGCTCGCTGATGTCGTAGCGGACTTCGGGTCCGTCGCCGAACGGGTCGGCGTGCGCGTGGATAGCGGTTACCCAGTAGGTGCCGTGCTTGCCGGTGTGGCTGCCGTGATAGTCGACCTTCTGCCACAGGATCGGCCCGTTGCGCTCGGGGTCCAGGGTCCGGGCCACGGCCAGCAACATGCCGTCCGCCACCTGTTCCGGCGACAGCAGGGCGAACGCTCGCGCGACGGCGGCGCGGTCGACCGGCACCCCGGCCACGGCGGGGGCACCGTGCCCGGTGCGCACCCCCATCGCCCAACCCAGCTCGAAGAACGGCCGTGCCGTCTCCACGTGCTCGCTCGGGATGCCCAGCGCCCGGCCCACCTCGCCGTAGGCCAGCTCCCACAGCGCGTGCCCGGACTGCTCCCGCTCGGCCTGCGTCACCGGCGCGCCGGTCTCCTCGGCCGCGCGGATCTCCTCGTTCTGCCCTGCCATGCGCGTCTCGTCCATGCTTCCCCTTCTCGGTCCGTATGGTGCCGGATGGCCGGGGGCGCCCGGTCGGGCGCCCCCGGGCGGGCTCTAGCCCAGGAACCCGCGCGAACGCAGGTACTCAGCCGTCATGTGCGCGATGCCCTGCGGCTTGTAGATCTGCGGGATACGGCGCATCTCGACCTCAGTGCGCCCCTTCTTGTCCGGCTCGATCAGCTCGTGAACCACCCGGTACGGCTCGTCATACATCGGCATTTCCAGCACGACCGGGCCAACCTTGGTGTCGAACCGGATTCCGGTGTAATTCGCGTCGGTGTTGTGCACGACCTTCGCGCCGATTCGACGGCAGGAAAGCGGCAGGAAGTTGGCAATAGCGCGAGCCTGAATGGCCATAGCGCTCATGGGCACACCCTCACTTGCGCGCGCGGGCCGAACGATGCCGCCGGAAATCTTGATTTCCACTTTCTCCCCTTCGTTGATCATTGCGCTTGCCGGGGGTCGCCTCCCCCCTGCATCTACAATAATAGTATCCAGCCGTGAGATATGGAACCCCTGTTGCGATCTCTGTTGCGATCTCTGTTGCGTCATGTGTTGCACCCGGCCTTGCGACTACTGTTGCGATCTCCTAGTGCTCAGATCAGCCAAAACAGCAGGTCAGACCGGGTTTTCGGGCGCACCTGGAATCCTGACATCCCCTCGGCTGACCCCTGCTGCCCGTGCTGGGTGGTGGGAAGGATGGCGGGACGGGCGGGCAGGAGTGAGCCTTCGGGGATCGGCGGCACTGATAGCTGTTTGCGCGTCGGCGAAGCCTCCGCGCGCTGACTGGAGGGGCGGCGGGACGCTCGGGCGTGGGATTCCAGGGGGGCGCCACAAAAACGCGCTAGGCGGCCTCCTGGCCGTTCTGCGGACGGCTTTCCCGGTTCACCGCACAGCTTGACGGACAGATAAATCGAGGATGCCGGGCAGGAATCAGACGGAGACGTGATCCGGGACCGCAGGGAGTGACTCATCCCAGAGTCCGTCTGAGTCTCTTTTTGAAGCACGCACGGAAGTGCATCAAGCCTGCCAACCCAGCACGCCCCGCCACTACGGCGACCGGCCATCCCTGTAGCCAGCCTGCCCGCGTAAGCGGGCAAGGTGCGGGAGCGCAGCGGACGCGCTGTCAAGTGCGGTGCGAAGCACCGCACTTGTACTCCTACGCGCAGCGTAGGAGTACCGGCCTGGACGCAGTCCGGGCCGGGCGGTGAGCGCAGCGAACCG
>NZ_BMVU01000054.1 GCF_014650875.1 Streptomyces minutiscleroticus | reverse complement strand
GACGGGGGTGGCGACGTGGATCTCCAGGTAGGCGGTGCCGCTGGCCTGGTGGCGCTTGCGCACGGCCTCGCGGCTGTCGGCGTACGGCGCGATGACGAGGACGACGCACAGCACGCCGTTGCGCGCGAGCACCTCGGCGACCAGGCCGATGCGCTGCACGTTGGTGTCGCGGTCCTCGCGGCTGAAGCCCAGGCCCGCGGAGAGGAAACGGCGGATCTCGTCGCCGTCGAGGACCTCCACCCGGTGCCCCTCGGTGCGCAGCCGCCCGGCGAGGACGCGGGCGATGGTCGTCTTGCCCGCGCTCGGCAGCCCGGTGAGCCAGATCGTGGCTCCCTCGGCCCTTGGCGTGCTGGTCATGCGTGCTGTCCTTTCGCGGCACCGGCGGCGCCGCCGTGCCGCCGGTGGTGGAGTTCGGTGAAGAGGGCCTCCCAGCGCGGGTGCACGGCGTCGGGGCCGTACGAGGAGGCGGTGAGGACGGCGGCGACGCCCATCTCGGCGCGCAGCGCCTCGTCGCCCATCAGCCGTCCCGTGGCGTCGGCGAGGGCGTCGGGGTCCTCGGGCGGGACCAGCAGGCCGTCCACGCCGTGCGTGAGCACGTCGGCGGGGCCGGTCGGGCAGTCGAAGCCGACGACCGGCAGCGCGTGGCTCATCGCCTCGATCATCACCATCGGCAGTCCCTCGAAGCGCGAGCTGGGCACGTAGAAGGAGGCCTTGGCGAGCTCGTCGTCGAGGCGGTCGGTGTGGCCCATCAGGAACACGTGGTTGTAGAGGTGGTGCTCCTCGATGAGCCGGCGCAGCTCCGCCTTCCTCTCGCCGCTGCCGTAGATCCACAGCTGCCAGTCGGGGTGGGCCCCGACGAGCTTCGCCCACGCGGGGATCAGCAGGTCGAAGCCCTTCTGCGGGGCGAGCCGCCCGGCGGCCACCGCGATCTTCGCGCTGTGGTCGGTGGGCACCTGGTCCAGGGAGTGAACGGCGTTCGGGATGCGCACGACCCGGGTGCCGGGCAGCAGCCGCGCGTACTCCTCGCGGTCGCGCTCGGTCAGCACGGCCACGGTGTCGAACCGCGGGTAGCAGGCGCGGATGCGCCGCTGCACGTCCGGCCGGTGCGTGCCGTGGTTCATGTGCTCCTGCGCGACGCGGACCACGCCGTTCGTCGCGTGCTCGGCCGCGAGGAGGTTCAGCGCGGGCCGGGTGGTGACCAGGATGCCGTCGCGCAGCCCGGACAGGTACGCGACGAGCTGCCGCTCCAGCCACCGGCTGAAGCAGCGGTAGCCGAACTCGCCCGCGGGGACGAGCCGCGCGGGCTGCTCCAGCAGCCGGGCGCGGCGCCGCTCCTCCCAGCGCCCGCGCAGTCCGGGGGGCGGGGTGTACGCGCCCTCGCGCAGGTCGACGACGGTGGACACGGCCACCCGTTCGTCGAGCGGGAACTGCAGGTCGTCCCGGCGGCGCACCGCGCTCACCAGTTCGACGTCCCAGCCCGCGGACGCCAGGGAGTTGGCCTGGTTCATCACGGTGCGGATGGTGCCGCCACGGCCGTAGGCGTGCAGCAGCAGGTAGCGGACCTTCGGGCGGGCGGGGGCGCCCGCGGTCCGGGGCGGCGGGGTCACGAGGGACCTCCCGCCCGGCACTCCAACGACAGGTTGTCCTTGACCGTGTAGTACGGCCGTACGCGGAAGCCACCGGCCTCCGGGACGCTCTGCTCGGGGAAGACCATGATCTTCTTCTTGCCGCGGATGTCGTCCAGCCGACGTCCGGCGCGCAGCCTCACCGTGCCGTCGGTGAGGTGGACGTCCCACTCCGCGACCGCGGCGGTCCCCGCCGTGCCGGCCGCCGCCAGGTCGGTGACGGGCAGTTCGCCCTCGAAGCGTCCGCCGCGCACGCGCACGGGGTGGCTGAGGCTGCGGCCCGTGTCGTCGCGGCGGACCAGCAGCAGCTCCCAGCCGCCGGCGGCGGGTCCGGTCAGGCCGTGGAACCGGCCGACCAGGCGGATGCGCCCGTCGCGCGGCCAGACCTCGTCCATCTCGGCGTGCGGCTTCACGAGGCGTGGCCCCAGGAGACGCACATGGGGCGGAGCAGGTCGGGTATCTCGTCGTCCTCCGGCAGCTCGCGCCCGGCCTGCACCCGGCCGGTGCGGATCTTGTCGCGCCAGTCGCCGAGCCCCTTGACCACCTGCGAGTCGTCCTTCCGGCCGTAGTCGAGCATCGACGGCTCGAAGCCGACCTCCAGGCGGCGGATGTGCAGCTCGTGCGGGGAGTGCAGCTCGGAGTGGGCGTCGAGGAGCATGCGCAGCAGGGTGGAGCCGGAACGCACGGGCGACATGATGAAGACCGGCCGCCGCAGCAGCCGGTCCGTGGCGAGCTCCTCGGGGCCGGGACACCGGTACGCGGGCGTGGCCTTCTCGGCGGGCCTCGGCGCCGCGGGCTTCGTCGCGGGGGGGTGCGGCGGGCGCGGCCTTCCGCACCTGCAGGCCGGTGGTCGCGGTCAGCGCCCGGTTCAGATTGCGCAACAGACTCATGCGCCCCGACGCTGAGCAGGGATTGTGAGAAGAGGCCCGGGGGAACCTGAGCGTTTACTTAGGCACCCCATGAGCAGCGGGAATCACATCGCGCAGCGTCGCGGCGTCTTCGCGCAGCGTTGCGTCCACGCTCCCGACGGCACCGGTACACCTGCGGAGACGGCCGGTTCCGCCGGTTCCGCCGTGCTCGTCGGCACCGGCGGTTCCGCGCCCCGCCGTGACGGTGCCTCAGGCGGCGACGGCCAGGTCCTCGGCCGGCACCCGGTGCGGCGCGACCACGCTGCCGTCGGGCAGCAGCGCCCCGGTGTCGTCGAAGAGGACCGTGCCGTCGGACAGCAGGTACCAGCCCTGCTCGGGGTGGGCGGACACGATGTGCGCGGCGCCGCGGGCGGCGTCGTCGGCGGACGGGCGCGAGATCCGGTGGGAACACATGGCGTACCTCCACGGGCGTGGGATCCGGGCGGCCGGTCCGCCGCCCCGCTGACACCTGTCCTCGACGATGCTCCCGCCGCCCGCGTGCCGCCAAGGGCCGTCCGCCGGATGTGACAGCACGCGGACACACCGGCGACACCGCCGCGACGCACGCCGCCGGACGCCGCGCCTCCGTGACGGGGCACCGGTACCTCCGGCGTCCTGTCCGCTCCTCCGACTCGCCCCGAAGGGGTGAGGGTCGCGCCCGCCGGGGACCCCGGCCGGTACCTGTGGGAGCCCAGCCCGAACCCCTCGATGGAGGTACTCCGATGTCCCTGCGCACGAGCCGCGCGCTGACCGGCGCGACGGCCGCCGCTGCCGCCCTGCTGACGCTGGCCGCGCCGTCGGCCGCGGCCGGCTCCGGCCCGTACGACCCCGCCGAGTCCGGCTCCGACCACGTCACCGTCGACGGGACCGGCCGGATCGCCCGGGACGGCACCCTCACGCTCTCCGGCGCCTACCGCTGCGCGGGCGGCTCCGGGCCGGTCTTCGTCGGCTCCAGTCTGCAGCAGGGCCGGGGCTCCTTCCGGCACGGCATCGGCGGCACCCGCGCGGTCTGCGACGGCGAGACGCACCGCTGGACGAACAGGGGCCGCCCCGGCGGTGACGAGGAGCGCCCCTTCAAGGCCGGTCCGGCCCGCGTGGAGGCGACCCTGATGGAACTGCGCACCACCGACGGCCTGCCCCTGCCCCGCCCGCGCGCGTCCCACAGCGAGGAGATCACGCTGACGGAGCGGTAGCCGGACGCCGGGCACGGGACCCGGGCACGCGGCGCCGCCTCCCGTTCGGCCGTGGGTACGGCACGGCGGGAGGCGGCGCGCGGAGCCGGCGGGGCCGGGGCCTAGATGTCCCGGAAGATCTCGATCTGCGCTCCCACGGAGTTCAGCCGCTCCGCCAGGTCCTCGTAGCCGCGGTTGATGACGTAGACGTTGCGCAGGACCGACGTGCCCTCGGCGGCCATCATGGCCAGGAGGACGACCACGGCGGGGCGCAGGGCCGGCGGGCACATCATCTCGGCGGCGCGCCAGCGGGTGGGGCCCTCCACCAGGACCCGGTGCGGGTCGAGGAGCTGGAGCCGGCCGCCCAGGCGGTTCAGGTCCGTCAGGTAGATCGCGCGGTTGTCGTAGACCCAGTCGTGGATCAGCGTCTTGCCCTGCGCGGAGGCGGCGATGGCGGCGAAGAAGGGGACGTTGTCGATGTTCAGGCCGGGGAACGGCATGGGGTGGATCTTGTCGATGGGCGCCTCCAGCTTGGAGGGCCGGACGGTGAGGTCCACCAGGCGGGTGCGGCCGTTGTCCGCGAAGTACTCCGCCGAGCGGTCGTGGTCCAGGCCCATCTCCTCCAGGACCGCGAGCTCGATCTCCAGGAACTCGATCGGCACGCGGCGGACGGTGAGCTGCGACTCGGTGACCACGGCGGCGGCGACGAGGCTCATGGCCTCCACCGGGTCCTCGGAGGGCGAGTAGTCCACGTCGACGTCGATGGTCGGCACGCCGTGCACGGTGAGCGTCGTGGTGCCGATGCCCTCGACCTTGACGCCCAGCGCCTCGAGGAAGAAGCACAGGTCCTGGACCATGTAGTTCGAGGAGGCGTTGCGGATGACGGTCGTGCCGTCGTGGCGCGCGGCCGCGAGCAGCGCGTTCTCGGTCACCGTGTCGCCGCGCTCGGTCAGCACGATCGGGCGGTCCGGGGCCGCCTTGCGGTCGACCTGGGCGTGGTAGAGCCCCTCGGTCGCGGCGATGTCCAGGCCGAACCGGCGCAGCGCGATCATGTGCGGTTCGATCGTTCGCGTGCCCAGGTCGCAGCCGCCCGCGTACGGCAGCTTGAACTGGTCCATGCGGTGCAGCAGCGGGCCCAGGAACATGATGATCGACCGGGTGCGGCGGGCCGCCTCCGCGTCGATGGCGGCCATCTCCAGCTCGGCCGGCGGCACGATCTCCAGGTCGACGCCGTCGTTGATCCACCGGGTACGCACGCCGATGGAGCCGAGCACCTCCAGAAGGCGATACACCTCCTCGATGCGCGCGACGCGGCGCAGCACTGTGCGCCCCTTGTTCAGCAGAGAGGCGCACAGCAGGGCCACGCAGGCGTTCTTGCTGGTCTTGACGTCGATGGCGCCGGACAGGCGGCGTCCGCCGACCACGCGCAGGTGCATCGGACCCGCGTATCCGAGCGAGACGATCTCGCTGTCGAGCGCCTCACCGATTCGAGCGATCATCTCAAGGCTGATGTTTTGATTGCCCCGCTCGATACGGTTGACAGCGCTCTGGCTGGTGCCGAGTGCTTCGGCGAGCTGCGACTGTGTCCAGCCGCGATGTTGACGGGCGTCACGGATGAGCTTGCCGATGCGTACGAGGTAGTCATCTGCCATGAGGCGAGGTTATCTCACATATGAGATTGCGCACCCCGGGGGGTTTGGTCGAGTGACACCTCCTCAGCGGCGCCTGGCGGTACGGGTGCGACGCCAGCCGAAGGGGCCGGGCAGGTCCATGGAGGTCGTGCGGCGCCCGGTGCTGCTGTGGGTGTGGCGCGGACCGTTCGCCCCGCCCGTGGTGATCGACCACGAGCGGCGGTTGATGTTCAGCCGCACCCCGGGAAGGATGCGGAAACTCTTGCGGAACGTCAGGGGCATGGAGGTCTCCTTCGGGTGTCTCCTTCCGGTGCCCGACGGGTACCCGGGACCGTGCGGGACATGGCCGGCGTGCGGCCGCCGGGCGGGAGTGGCCGGAAGTCGCCGCCGTCGCCGAAGGGAGCCGGGGCATGACCCGTCGGCCCTGATGTACTAGAGTTATCTCGACATCGAGATATCTGCCGAGGCGCACCGAAAGCCGCCACCCCGGTAAGGCTTACCTAACTTAGCCTTACCTTAGCGGATCGTCGAGACGCCGTGGCGGCACGATGCGGTGGTAAGCGCACATATATGAAGGAGACTGTCGTGTCGGCGAACAGCTTCGACGCCCGCAGCACGCTGCAGGTGGGCGACGAGTCGTACGAGATCTTCCGGCTGGACAAGGTGGAAGGCTCGGCGCGCCTTCCCTACAGCCTCAAGGTCCTGCTGGAGAACCTGCTCCGCACCGAGGACGGCGCGAACATCACCGCCGACCACATCCGCGCCCTCGGCAACTGGGACTCTCAGGCCCAGCCCAGCCAGGAGATCCAGTTCACGCCGGCCCGCGTGATCATGCAGGACTTCACCGGTGTGCCCTGCGTCGTCGACCTCGCCACCATGCGCGAGGCCGTCAAGGAGCTCGGCGGCGACCCGGCGAAGGTCAACCCGCTCTCCCCGGCCGAGCTGGTCATCGACCACTCCGTCATCGCCGACAAGTTCGGTACGCACGACGCCTTCGCGCAGAACGTCGAGCTGGAGTACGGCCGCAACCGCGAGCGCTACCAGTTCCTGCGCTGGGGCCAGACCGCCTTCGACGACTTCAAGGTCGTCCCGCCCGGCACCGGCATCGTCCACCAGGTGAACATCGAGCACCTGGCCCGTACGGTCATGGTCCGGGGCGGCCAGGCGTACCCCGACACCCTCGTCGGCACCGACTCGCACACCACCATGGTCAACGGCCTCGGCGTGCTCGGCTGGGGCGTCGGCGGCATCGAGGCCGAGGCCGCCATGCTCGGCCAGCCGGTCTCCATGCTCATCCCGCGCGTCGTCGGCTTCAAGCTGACCGGTGAGCTCAAGCCCGGCACCACCGCCACCGACCTCGTCCTCACGATCACCGAGATGCTGCGCAAGCACGGCGTCGTCGGCAAGTTCGTCGAGTTCTACGGCGAGGGCGTCGCCGCCACCTCCCTCGCCAACCGCGCCACCATCGGCAACATGTCGCCGGAGTTCGGCTCCACCGCCGCGATCTTCCCGATCGACGGCGAGACCCTGAACTACCTCAAGCTCACCGGCCGCTCCGAGCAGCAGGTCGCGCTCGTCGAGGCGTACGCCAAGGAGCAGGGCCTCTGGCTCGACCCGGCCGCCGAGCCCGACTTCTCCGAGAAGCTGGAGCTCGACCTCTCCACGGTCGTCCCGTCCATCGCCGGCCCGAAGCGCCCGCAGGACCGCATCGTGCTGGCCGAGGCCGCCGAGCAGTTCAAGGCCGACGTCCTCAACTACGTCGAGGCCGGCGTCACCGGCGGCGACGACCGCAAGCCGGGCGTCCCGCAGCAGGAGCAGCCGCACGGCGTCGAGTCCTCGGTGGACGAGGCCGGCGCCGAGTCCTTCCCGGCCAGCGACGCCCCGGCCTACGGCCACGACGACAACGGCGCCGGCGCCCCGCAGCACTCGGCCGTCGTCCCCGGCGCGGGTCCGTCGAACCCGGTCACCGTCACCGCCCCCGACGGCTCCACCTACGAGCTCGACCACGGCGCCGTGACGGTCGCGGCCATCACCTCCTGCACCAACACCTCGAACCCGTACGTCATGGTCGCCGCCGCCCTGGTGGCCAAGAAGGCGGTCGAGAAGGGCCTGACCCGCAAGCCGTGGGTCAAGACCACCCTCGCCCCGGGCTCCAAGGTCGTCACCGACTACTTCGACAAGGCGGGCCTGACCCCCTACCTGGACAAGGTCGGCTTCAACCTCGTCGGCTACGGCTGCACCACCTGCATCGGCAACTCCGGCCCGCTGCCGGAGGAGGTCTCCAAGGCCGTCAACGACCACGACCTCGCCGTCACCTCGGTGCTCTCCGGCAACCGCAACTTCGAGGGCCGGATCAACCCCGACGTCAAGATGAACTACCTGGCGTCCCCGCCGCTGGTCGTCGCGTACGCCATCGCGGGCTCCATGAAGGTGGACATCACCACGGAGGCGCTCGGCACCGACCAGGACGGCAACCCGGTCTTCCTGAAGGACATCTGGCCCTCCGAGGCCGAGGTCAACGACGTCGTGGCGAACGCCATCGGCGAGGACATGTTCAGCAAGTCCTACTCCGACGTCTTCGCCGGCGACGCCCAGTGGCAGTCGCTGCCGGTCCCGACCGGCGACACCTTCGAGTGGGACACCGAGTCCACCTACGTCCGCAAGCCCCCCTACTTCGAGGGCATGCAGATGGACCCGGAGCCGGTCGGCGACATCTCCGGCGCCCGCGTGCTCGCCAAGCTCGGCGACTCGGTCACCACCGACCACATCTCCCCGGCCGGTGCGATCAAGGCCGACACCCCGGCCGGCAAGTACCTCACCGAGCACGGTGTGGAGCGTCGTGACTTCAACTCCTACGGCTCGCGCCGAGGCAACCACGAGGTCATGATCCGCGGCACGTTCGCCAACATCCGCCTGCGCAACCAGATCGCGCCGGGCACCGAGGGCGGCTACACCCGCGACTTCACGCAGGAGGGCGGCCCGGTCTCCTTCATCTACGACGCCTCGCGCAACTACATCGAGCAGGGCATCCCGCTCGTCGTGCTCGCGGGCAAGGAGTACGGCTCCGGCTCGTCCCGCGACTGGGCCGCCAAGGGCACCGCGCTCCTCGGAGTCAAGGCCGTCATCGCCGAGTCCTACGAGCGCATCCACCGCTCGAACCTCATCGGCATGGGCGTCCTGCCGCTGCAGTTCCCCGAGGGCCAGAACGCCGAGTCCCTCGGCCTGACCGGTGAGGAGACCTTCTCCGTCTCCGGCGTCACCGAGCTGAACGACGGCACCACCCCGCGCACCGTGAAGGTCACCACCGACACGGGCGTGGAGTTCGACGCGGTCGTCCGCATCGACACCCCCGGTGAGGCGGACTACTACCGCAACGGCGGCATCATGCAGTACGTGCTGCGCAGCCTGATCCGCAAGTAGGCGGCGGCGCACAACGGTCGAGGGCCGCACCCCCGTTCCCGGGGGTGCGGCCCTCGCGCGTGCCCGCCTCGAAGAGGCGTCGCGTACGCCCTTAGAACATCAGGCGGTACGTGTTCCAGCCGCCGCTGCCGATCTTCACCCGGGACCCGTACGGGGCGGCGGCGTTGCCGGTGCCCTTGTACAGGTACAGCGCGCCGTTCTTGTCGCGCGCCACCAGGTCGGGGGTGCCGTCGATGTCGATGTCGCCGACAGAGACGATGTTGTTGTACGTGTTCCAGCCACCGCCGATGCGGGTGCGGGAGGAGAACGGCGCCTTGTAGTCGCCGGTGCCCTTGTAGAGCCACAGCACGCCGGATGTGTCCTTGGCGACGATGTCGTCCTTGCCGTCACCGGTCAGGTCGCCCTTGCCGGTGATGTGCGTGTAGGCGTTCCACCCGCTGCCCACCCTGTAGCGCTGGGTCAGCTCGCCGTTGCCGTAGCCGAGGTACAGCCACAGCACGCCGGAGCTGTCCCGGGCGAGCAGGTCGTCGGCGGCGGCGCCACCGACGTTCGCGGGCGAGAAGACCTGGTTGTAGATCTTCCATCCGTTGCCGATGAAGATGTGCTCGTCGTTGTTCCAGGGGCCGTAGTAGAGCTGGCCCTCGGACGTGACGTGCCAGATGCCGTCCGAGAAGCCGTCGGCGTCCTGGTCGACCTGCGTCATGGCACGGGCGGTCTGCCAGCCGTATCCGGCGTTCCAGCGAGCGTCCAGTCCGCCTTCGAAGTCGGGTTCGTAGCTCCACAGGTCGCCCGCGCTGTCCACACCGAACAGCGGGTTGATCTGGGCGTCCCCGGGCAGGGCGGTGACGCTGAACTTCTCTGTGCCCGACGGCTTGACGTCGAGGTGCGGCCGGGACGCGGTGGGTCCCGGCTCGTCGGCGGCGACGGCGGCGCTGGTACCGGTCGCCACCAGTGCGGCGGTGAGCGCCGCAGCCGTGGCACGCGCCAGGGCGCGACGCGTGTTCAGGCCGGAGCTTATGGCCACGTGGGTCCTCCATTGGTCATGCGGAAGGGATCGCGGAGCGAGGTACGGCGCACAGCAAGATCCCGATAACTCCGTGATCCTTACACATGGCCTTTACATGTCAATTGGATTACATGAAATTGATACGGGAAGGCATCGCAAACACACCGAAAAGGCAAGGAAGTCGCCTCAGTCGGCCCTCCGCGCACGCGCCGCGACCAGGGCGGCGAACCGCCCCCAGGTCGCCCCCGCTTCGCCGCGCACCGTGTCCACGAGCTGCCCGGGCCGGGATCGTGAGCTGGGCCGGTGCCGCCGTCGCGAACGGGGACCCGCCGCCGTCAGCGCCCTGTGACCAGTCCCGTGACGCGTGTGCCGGCCGTCCGCGCGTGCTCCCCTGGCGACGCGTGACGCGCCCCCGGCGGCACCCGCCGGGCCGGCGCATGCCCCGGCCCGGGGGACGGGGCGGCACAGAAGGGCGGCGGGTTTCGGCCGAGGCCCCGACCCGCCGCCCGCCCGTCGTCCGCCTACGCCAGCAGCTCCACCTCGGCGAGGGCCGACTCGCCGTCGAGGACCAGCCGGTAGTGCCCGTACGCCTTCGGCGACTTCACCGAGAACGCCCGGGTCTGCCGGTCCCAGGCGAAGGACTCACCGGAGCGCTTGTCCAGCGTCTTCCACTTCTTGCCGTCGGACGAGCCCTGCAGGGTCCAGCCCTTGGGCGCCTTGGTGCGGTCCGACGAGGTCAGCGTGTACTGGACCGCCTTGACGGCCTTCGCGACCGGCAGCTCGACGGTGGCCGCGGTGGCGGCGGTCGCCGAGGTGTCGTCGAAGAGCGCGCCCTCGCCCTCGATCGCGTCGGAGCGCGGCGAGGGGACCTTGTCGTCCTGCGTGATGGAGACCGGCGCGTCCTTCTTCCCGGTGCCCCACGAGGACGGCTTCGCGCCCATGTCGAACTCCAGGACCCCGCCCTTGGCGATCAGCGCGTGGGGCAGCGAGGTGGAGGTCCACTTCTTGCCGTTGACCCTCAGACCCTGCACGTAGATGTTCTTCGCGCTGTTCTTGGGGGCCTTGACCACCAGGTCGCGGCCGTTCTCCAGGTGCACGGTGGCCTTGGTGAACAGCGGGGAGCCGATGGCGTACTCGCCGCTGCCCATCACCAGCGGGTAGAAGCCGAGCGAGGAGAAGAGGTACCAGGCCGACTGCTCGCCGTTGTCCTCGTCGCCGTGGTAGCCCTGCCCGATGTCGCTGCCGGTGTAGAGGCGGGAGAGCACCTCGCGGACCTTCTCCTGCGTCTTCCAGGGCTGCCCGGCCGCGTCGTACATGTACGTCACGTGGTGGGCGACCTGGTTGGAGTGGCCGTAGTTGCCCATGCGCACGTCGCGGGCCTCGGTCATCTCGTGGATGACGCCGCCGTAGGAGCCGACGAACTCCGAGGAGGCCGTCTCCGGGGTGGAGAAGTACGTGTCCAGCTTCTGGGCCAGGCCCGACTTGCCGCCGTAGAGGTTGGCGAGGCCCCGGGAGTCCTGCGGGGCGGTGAAGGCGTAGCCCCAGCCGTTGGTCTCCGTGTAGTCGTAGCCCCACACGCGCGGGTCGTACTTCGAGGACTCCACGCGCCACTTGCCCTTCGCGTCCTTGCCCTGGAAGAAGCCGGCCCCGGAGTCGAAGAGGTTGACGTAGTCCTGCGCGCGGTTGAGGAAGTACTCGGACTCCTCCTTGTAGCGCTTCTCGCCGGTCTTCCTGTGGAGCGCCTTGCCCATCTGGGCGATGCCGTAGTCGTTGAGGTAGCCCTCCAGCGCCCACGACAGGCCCTCGTGCGTCTCGGAGCTGGTGTAGCCGAGGAACGGCGAGGTCGCCATGCCCTTGCGGCCGACGCCCGAGGACGGCGGGACGACGGTGGCGTTCTTCACCGCCGCGTCGTAGGCGGCCTCCGCGTCGAAGTCGACGCCCTTGACGTAGGCGTCGGCGAAGGCGACGTCCGAGGAGGTGCCGGTCATCAGGTCCGCGTAGCCGGGCGAGGACCAGCGCGAGGTCCAGCCGCCGTCCTTGTACTGCTGGACGAAGCCGTCGACCAGCTCACCGGCCTTCTTCGGGGTGAGGAAGGAGTACGCGGGCCACGTGGTGCGGTAGGTGTCCCAGAAGCCGTTGTTGACGTACACCTTGCCGTCGACGATCTTCGCGCCGGTGTGCGTCGGGGTGTCCTGGCCGGTCATCGCCGTGAAGGGCGAGGCGTACTGGTACTTGTTCCCGACCTTCTCGAAGCCGGAGTTCGGGTACAGGTACAGCCGGTACAGGTTGGAGTAGAGCGTGGTCAGCTGGTCGGGGGTCGCGCCCTCGACCTCGACCTTGCCGAGCAGCTTGTCCCACTGCTGCTGGGCGCGCTTCTTCACCGTGTCGAAGGACGTGCTCCCGGGGATCTCCTGGCGCAGGTTGTCCTTGGCCTGGTCGACGCTGATCAGCGAGGTGGCCAGGCGCAGGGTGACGGTGCGGTCGGAGCCGGCGTCGAAGCGCAGGTGGCCCTTGACGCCCGAGGAGGCGCCGTCCTTCACCGGCGCGTCGAAGACGCCGTAGACGAAGAGGCGGGTGGCACCGGTGGACAGGCCCGACTTCACGTCGGAGTAGCCGGTGAAGGTCCCGTTCTCCTTGTCCAGGGTCAGGCCCGCCTGGTCGGTGACGTTGTCGAAGATCACGCTCGCGTCGTCGCCGGGGTAGGTGAAGCGCATCACCGCCGCGTGGTCGGTGGGCGCCATCTCCGCCTTGAGGCCGTTCTCGAAGGTCACGCCGTAGTAGTACGGGCGGGCCGTCTCGTTCTCGTGGCGGAAGGCCAGCTCACGGGCGTCGCGGCCGGTGTCGGGGGTGCCGGACGCGGCCGACGGCATGACCTGGAAGGTCTGCCGGTCGCCCATCCACGGGCTGGGCTCGTGGCTGGCGCTGAACGCCTGGACGGTGGGCAGGTTGTCCGCGTTGTTGCCGCGCGCGTAGTCGTACAGCCAGCTCAGGGAGCCCGCGTTGGTGGCGGGGGTCCAGAAGTTGAAGCCGTTGGGCACGGCCGTCGCGGGGATGTTGTTGCCGCGCGAGAAGCCGCCGGTGGAGTTGGTGCCGCGGGTGGTGACCGCGTAGTCCGACAGGTGTGCCTTGGGCTTCTCCGGCGCGACCTGCCTCAGCGCGACGTCGTCCACCCAGCCGCGGAACTTCGCCGGGCCCTTGGGGGAGTCGTACGCGACCAGGATGCGGTCGACCGTCCTGCCGGCCGCGACCGAGCCGATGCGCGAGGCGACGCTGTTCCACTGGTTGACGTACAGCGTCTTGGCCGCGCCCTGGCCCTGCGGGGTCAGCGGGAAGCCGTGCTGGTCGGTGGCGCGCAGGTCGCTCAGGTAGGTGCCGTCGGTGAAGGCGAGGTCGACGGAGACGTTCGTGGCGTCGTAGTCGAGGTCGCCGTCCGCCATCGACGGGAAGACCTTGTAGGACAGCTCGGTGTTCCGGCCGACCGCGACGTCGACGTCGAAGACCTTGTTGTACGAGTAGGCGCGGCCGTCGGCCTTGTGCGAACCGGCGTAGCGCAGCGCCCGCTTGCCGGTGAAGCCCGCGCCCGCCTTGGCGGTCGGCGAGCCGCTCGGGCCCTTGTCCACCAGCGACAGCATGTCCGGCGGCGTGGTGTCGCCGCCGTCGTCGCCCGTGGAGAACTGCACGTCGGCGAGTTGGGTGGCGTCCGAGGCGCCGTTGTTCTTCGTGAACTCGATCCGGAAGTGCCGGTACTCGGCCGGTTCGGCGAGGTCGTACGTCTTCGTCTCGAACCGCTTGGCGAAGGTCTCGCCGCTGCGGCTGTCGACCGTCGTCCAGTTCTCGCCGTCGGACGAGCCCTTGAGCACCCAGTCCCTGGGGTCGCGCTCGTCGTGGTCGTTGGCCGAGGTGAGCGCGTAGGTGGCCAGCTTCACCGGTGCGTCCAGGTCGAACTCGACCCAGCCGGTGGACGCGAAGGTGAGCCACTTGCTGGTCGGCTCGCTGTCGACGAGGTTCTCCTTGACCTCCCCTGAGCCGGAGTTCTCGCCGCTGGCCCGGACGTCGGTGACGTGGTCGGTGACGCCGCCCGGGATGCCGCTGCTGTAGCCGCCGTCCACGCCGGAGGCGCGCTTGGCGCCCTTGCGGTCCGTGTCCACGGTGCTGAGCCAGTCCGGTGCGGGGTCGTCCTCCTCGAAGGAGGAGGCGAACTCCCGCTCAGGGGCCTTCGCCTGCGCGGGCAGGGCGACGGCCGCGCCCTGCGACCCCACCGCCAGGGCGAGTGCGGCCGCCCCCAGCACCGTCGTGGACTGCCATCTGTGCCTTGCTCTGTGCCGCATGCGCCAGCACCCTCCCATGCGCGTGGACAACGTTGTCAGATTTGTTGCGCAGGTTAAGTAGGGGTCAAGTAAACGGCAGTGTCAAGGGTGTTGGGTGGGGCAGGAAACGACAAAAGCCGCATGGCGGGCGATCGGGTGGCCGTGCGACTCCGGCCGGAACGGGTCGTCCGGACGGAAAGGGAATGCACGGCCGCCGCATATTCCCGCCAGGTCTCAACTCGGAAAAGACCCTTGGTGAACCCTGTATTCGATCTTGCCCAGTCGGCCGGAAGTGGACTATACCTGTCGGCGTCCGTGAAGCCGTTCAATCCGGCCGCGGACAGGCCCGAGGAGGGGCGGAAAGAGGTGGTGCGGTGTGCCACCCGCACCATTCCGCGCGTATTCCACATGATCCCGGAACCTCCCGCACGGCGCTTTTCTTCACGCACGACCCCAGCTTGACCGAACGCGGTGCCGGGGAGGTTCCGGTGCACCGCATGAGTCCTGGAGAAGGCGAGGACTTGAGCATGGGATCCACTTCCGCCGAGCACGACGGTCCGCGCGGCACCGGCCGGCGCGATCTGATCAAGCGTTCCGCGGCACTCGGACTCATTTCCGTGCCGACGATGAGTTTCCTCGCCTCGTGCGCGAGCGGCGGCGGGGGCGGTGACGAGGACAAGGCCGAGGCCGGGAAGAAGACCGCGAAGAACCCCCTCGCGGTCAACGAGACCGCGCAGCTGGAGTTCGTCCTCTTCGACGGCGGTTTCGGCAAGGAGTACGCCACCGACGCGATCAAGATCTACGAAAAGAACTTCCCGAAGGCCCCCGGGGTCAAGTTCTCCGCCACCCAGAAGATCCAGTCGACCCTCCAGCCCCGATTCAACCAGGGAAATCCGCCGGACCTGATCGACAATTCCGGTGCCGAGCAGATGGACATGGGCGTCCTCGTCGGCAAGAAGCAACTCGCCGACCTCACCCCGCTGCTCGACGCCCCCTCCTACGACGACCCCGCGAAGAAGGTCCGCGACACCCTGCGCCCCGGCATCGTCGAGATGGGGCAGTTCGACGGCGACAAGGTGTGGATCCTGTACTACGCCTACACGGTGTACGGCGTCTGGTACTCGCGCAGGCTCCTGGACTCGCTCGACGCGCGGTACCCCGAGACCTGGGACGAGATGCTGGCGGTCTGCGAGAAGGCCAGGAAGAGGGGCATCGCGCCCTGGACGTACGCGGGCAAGTACCCGTACTACATCCCCTTCTCGCTCTACCCGATGATCGGCAAGGTGGGCGGCCGCGAGGTCCTCGACGCCATCGACAACCTGGAGCCGAACGCCTGGAGGCACCCGGCGGTCAAGGCATGCTTCGAGGCGTACTACGAGCTGTACAGAAAGGGCTACATCCTCAAGGGCACCCCTGGGCTCGACCACATCCAGTCGCAGACCGCCTGGACCAAGGGCGACGCGCTGTTCATCCCGAACGGCTCCTGGGTGGAGAACGAGGCATCGAAGACCCTGCCGGCCGACTTCGACCTCGCCGTCTCCGCGCCCACCGGCCTGGACGCCTCCGACAAGCTGCCGTTCGGCACCCTGTGGGCCTCCGGCGGCGAGCCGTTCGTCGTCCCGGCCAGGGCGAGGAACGCCTCCGGCGGCATGGAGCAGCTGCGCATCATGCTGGGCGAGGCGTCCTCGAAGAACTTCACCGCCAAGGTGAAGTCGCTGACCGCGTTCGACGGCGGCACCGACGGGATCGAACTCACCCCCGGCCTGAAATCCGGTGTGGCCGCGCTGGAGAAGGCCGGCGAGAACGTACTCAACCCGCGCCTGCAGGACTGGTACGTGCAATTGCAGAAGGAGAAGATCGGCGTCTCCGGCCTGGGCGAGATGATGGCGGGCCGACTCACCCCGGCCGAGGCCATCAAGCGGATCCAGGGATTCGCGGACGAAGCCGCCAAGGACTCCTCGATCCAGCACTACAAGCACCAGTAGGCACGGATGGACACGCGTCGCCGGCGGCATACGCGCCGAGAACGGGGTCGGTAGCAATGCAGCACGGCAAGTACCGGTTCATCGTGGGATTCCTGGCGATTCCCCTGGGGCTGTACGCGCTTTTCGTGATCTGGCCGTTCGTCCAGTCCATCTACTACTCGTTCACGGACTGGACCGGACTGAGTCCGGACTTCCGTATGGTCGGCCTCGACAATTACGCCCGGATGCTGGACGACGACGTCTTCTGGAAGTCCCTGCGGCACAGTCTGCTGTTCGCACTGCTGCTGCCGCTGGTGACGCTCGGCCTGGCGCTGTTCTTCGCCTTTATGATCAATGTCGGCGGGCGGCGCAGGAAGGGCGGTCCGGTGATCTCCGGCGTACGGGGATCGTCCTTCTACAAGATCGTGTATTTCTTTCCGCAGGTGCTCTCGATCGCCATCGTGGCCCTGCTCTTCGCCTTCGCCTTCAACCCCGACAGCGGTGCGATCAACTCGGCCCTGCGCGCGGTGGGCCTGGACGGCGTGCAGCCCCTGTGGCTCGGCGACCCGGACCTGGCCCTGTGGTGCGTGATGGGGGTGCTCGTCTGGTCCACCGTCGGCTTCTTCGTGGTCCTCTTCTCCGCCGGCATGGCCTCCATCCCGGCGGACCTGTACGAGGCCGCGCTGCTCGACGGCGCCGGCCGGGCCTCGACCTTCTTCCGGATCACCCTGCCGCTGCTGTGGGACACGGTGCAGTCCGGCTGGGTCTACATCGGCATCCTGGCGCTGGGCGCCGAGTCGTTCGCAGTCGTACAGATCATGACCACCGGACCCGGCGGCCCCGACTACTCCACGACCGTGATGGTCCTGTACGTGTACCAGAAGGCCTTCCGCGACGGTCAGGCCGCCTACGCCACCACCATCGGCGTCGCCCTGCTCGTGGTCACGCTGGCCTTCGCGGCCGTCGTGATGCGGCTGGGCCGCCGCGAGCGGCTGGAGTACTGATGACGAGGACGACCGACACCCCGCCGCCCGCCGACGCCGTCGCCGAGGGCCCCGCGCCCGTGGCGAAGGAGCCCGCGAGGGGGGAGCGGGAGAAGAAGGAGGGCACCGTCCTCAACGTCTTCTCCCACGGCATGCTCGTCCTGTGGGCCTTCATGGTCGTGCTGCCGCTGCTGTGGGCGGTGATGACGTCCTTCAAGGACGACAACGCCATCTTCGGCTCGCCCTGGTCGCCGCCGGACCGGCTGCACTTCGAGAACTGGGCGCGGGCCTGGACCGACGCCGACATGGGCGACTACTTCCTCAACACGGTCCTGGTGGTCGGCGGCTCGCTCCTCGGCACGCTGGTGCTGGGCTCGATGGCGGCGTACGTGCTGGCCCGGTTCGACTTCCCGGGCAACCGCCTCGTCTACTTCCTCTTCATCGGCGGCATGAGCTTCCCGATCATGCTGGCGCTGGTCCCGTTGTTCTACGTCGTGAACAACATGGGACTGCTGAACACCCTCCACGGCCTGATCCTCGTCTACATCGCGTATTCGCTGCCGTTCACGGTGTTCTTCCTGACCGCGTTCTTCCGGACGCTGCCGACCTCGATCGCGGAGGCCGCCTTCGTCGACGGCGCCTCGCACTCCAGGACCTTCTTCCAGATCATGCTGCCGATGGCCAAGCCCGGTCTGATCAGCGTGGGGATCTTCAACTTCCTGGGCCAGTGGAACCAGTACATGCTGCCGACCGTACTCAACACCGAGCCGGACAAGCGGGTCCTCACCCAGGGCCTGGTGCAGCTCGCCGCCAGCCAGGGCTACAAGGGGGACTGGTCGGGCCTCTTCGCGGGTCTGGTGATGGCGATGCTGCCCGTCCTCGCCGCGTACATCGTCTTCCAGCGCCAGGTGGTGCAGGGCCTGACGGCGGGCGCCCTGAAGTAGCCCGCCGACCGCTTTCGCCGGCGCCGCCTCCGTGAACCGGAGGCGGCGTTCGCATGTCCGAACAATGGCCGACCTCTTGGCTCCGATTTCCGTCAAGGACTTGACTGCGGTAACGCATTCGGCAGAGCTTGGAGTTCACAACTTGTAAGTGCCTGGGTTCCGCTGCTGTGACCTGGGCCACGGGCGGCACCGCAGCCGCCCGGCTGAGGGCAGGAGTGGATGAGTCGATGGAGACTCCGGGGTCGCAGTCGTCGCTGCACCGAGCCAATCTCGAACGGGTCGTACGCGCGGTGCGCCTGGCCGGATCGCTCACGCAGGCGGAGATCGCCAGGACGACGGGCCTGTCGGCGGCCACGGTCTCCAACATCGTCCGGGAGTTGAAGGACGGCGGGACCGTCGAGGTGACGCCGACCTCCGCGGGCGGCCGCCGGGCCCGCAGCGTCAGCCTGAGCGGCGACGCGGGCATCGTCATCGGGGTGGATTTCGGACACACGCATTTGCGCGTCGCGGTCGGGAACCTCGCCCACCAGGTGCTCGCCGAGGAGTCCGAGCCGCTGGACGTGGACGCCTCCGCCGCGCAGGGCTTCGACCGGGCGGAACAGCTGGTCAGCAGGTTGCTCACGGCGACCGGGGTGAACCGCGCCAAGATCGCCGGCGTGGGCCTCGGCGTCCCCGGCCCGATCGACGTGGAGTCCGGCACGCTCGGCTCCACCGCCATCCTGCCGGGCTGGACCGGCACCCGGCCCGCCGAGGAGCTGCGGGGACGGCTCGGCGTCCCCGTGCACGTGGACAACGACGCCAACCTCGGCGCCCTGGGCGAGCTGGTCTGGGGCAGCGGCCGGGGCGTGAAGGACCTGGCGTACATCAAGGTCGCCAGCGGCGTCGGCGCGGGGCTGGTGATCGACGGACGCATCTACCGCGGACCCGGGGGCACGGCCGGGGAGATCGGGCACATCACCCTGGACGAGTCCGGGCCGGTGTGCCGCTGCGGCAACCGCGGCTGCCTGGAGACCTTCACGGCGGCGCGGTACGTGCTGCCCCTGCTCCAGTCCAGCCACGGCACCGATCTGACCATGGAGGGCGTGGTCCGCCTCGCGCGGGACGGCGACCCGGGGTGCCGGCGGGTGATCGCCGACGTCGGCCGCCACATCGGCAGCGGCGTCGCGAACCTCTGTAACCTTCTCAACCCCAGCCGCGTCGTACTCGGCGGCGACCTCGCCGAGGCCGGCGAGCTGGTGCTCGGGCCCATCCGGGAGTCCGTCGGGCGGTACGCGATCCCCAGCGCGGGGCGCCAGCTGTCCGTGCTTCCCGGGGCGCTCGGCGGCCGCGCCGAGGTGCTCGGGGCGCTCGCGCTCGCGCTCAGCGAGATGGGCGATTCGACCCTTTTGGACGGCACGATGTCCGCGGCGACCCCTGCCTTCACTTAGAGAACGCATGACACCGTTGCCATCTCGTTAAGGATTTACTCCTTGACGCCCACGTTGCGGCCGAGTTGACTTCCAGCCACCTCGGCCGCAACGACGCGGCCTCGTCAGGGAGGTTTCTGAAGTGAACACGCGTATGCGTCGTGCCGCCGTTGCCGTTGCCGCCGGTGCCATGGCCGTCTCGCTCGCCGCCTGTGGCAGCGCCGCCGAGTCCGGTGGCGACAAGAGCGACTCCCCGGGTTCCGGCGAGAAGAAGGGCGACGCGATCACGGTCGGCCTGCTCCTTCCGGAGAACCAGACCGCGCGCTACGAGAAGTTCGACAAGCCCTTGATCGAGAAGAAGGTCAAGGAGCTCACGAACAACAAGGGCAAGGTCGTCTACTCCAACGCCAAGCAGGACGCCACCACCCAGAACCAGCAGGTCGACACGATGGTGACCAACAAGGTCGACGTGCTGATCGTGGACGCGGTGGACGCCAAGGCGATAGCGGGCTCGGTCAAGAAGGCCAAGGAGGCCGGCATCCCGGTCGTGGCCTACGACCGCCTGGCCGAGGGCCCGATCGACGCCTACACCTCCTTCGACAACGAGGAGGTCGGCAAGGCGCAGGGCACGGCCCTCCTGGAGGCCCTGGGCGACAAGGCCAAGGACGGCCAGATCGTCATGATGAACGGCTCCGTCACCGACCCCAACGCCGCCGACTTCAAGAAGGGCGCCCACTCCGTCCTCGACGGCAAGGTGAAGATCGGCAAGGAGTACGACACCAAGGAGTGGAAGCCGGAGAACGCCAACGCCAACATGGAGGGCGCCATCTCCGCCCTCGGCAAGGACAAGATCGTCGGCGTCTACTCCGCCAACGACGGCATGGCGGGCGGCATCATCACGGCCCTGAAGGCCGCCGGTCTCTCCAAGCTCCCCCCGGTCACCGGCCAGGACGCCGAGCTCGCCGGCGTGCAGCGCATCGTCACGGGTGAGCAGTTCATGAGCGTGTACAAGTCGTACCCGCAGGAGGCCGACATCGCCGCGCAGATGGCCGTCGCGCTCGCCAAGGGCGAGAAGCTCGACTCCATCGCGAAGGACACGGTCGACAGCGCGACCACCAAGGGCGTCCCGTCCGTCCTGGTCCCGGTCGTCTCGCTGACGCAGGAGAACATCAAGGACACCGTCATCAAGGACGGCATCTACACGATCGACGAGATCTGCACCGCCAAGTACAAGGCGGCCTGCGACAAGATCGGTCTCAAGTAAGCGACGCACAGGTCCCGGCCGCGGGGATCCGCCGATGATCCCCGCCCGGCCCCGGTGATCCCCGGGCCCGTACGGGACCCGCTCGCCCCCTGCTCCTCCGGCGCCCCGCGCACTCGTCAGCCCCGCAAGCTCGGCCGGGGCGCCGGACGGAACACCCACCCACATGCTTCTGCACAACCTCCCGCCGGGTCAGGCGGCGAAGGAGATGGTTCACGTGTCCGCTACGCCCGTGCTGGCGTTGCGCGGGGTCTCCAAGCGGTTCGGTGCCGTCCAGGCGCTCACCGACGTAGAGCTTGAGGTCCACGCCGGTGAAGTGGTCGCCCTGGTGGGCGACAACGGCGCCGGAAAGTCCACGCTGGTCAAGACGATCGCCGGCGTGCACCCGATCGACGAGGGGTCGATCGAATGGGACGGCAAGGTCGTCCAGATCAGCAAGCCGCACGACGCCCAGGCGCTCGGCATCGCGACGGTCTACCAGGACCTCGCGCTGTGCGACAACATCGACGTCGTCGGCAACCTCTACCTGGGCCGTGAGCTGAAGAAGCGCGGCGTCCTGGACGAGGTCGAGATGGAGCGCCGCTCCCGCGAGCTGCTGGACACGCTGTCCATCCGCATCCCCAGCGTGCGCATCCCGATCGCCTCGCTCTCCGGCGGCCAGCGCCAGGTCGTGGCCATCGCCCGCTCCATGCTCGGCGAGCCCAAGCTGGTCATCCTCGACGAGCCCACCGCGGCCCTCGGCGTCGAGCAGACCGCCCAGGTCCTCGACCTGGTCGAGCGGCTGCGCGAGCGCGGTCACGCCGTCATCCTCATCAGCCACAACATGGCCGACGTGAAGGCCGTCGCCGACAAGGTGGCGGTGCTGCGGCTCGGCCGCAACAACGGCGTCTTCGAGGTCAAGTCGACCTCGCAGGAAGAGATCATCTCCGCCATCACGGGCGCCACGGACAACGCCGTGACCCGTCGCGCGGCCCGCAACGGGGAGGCTCAGAAGTGAGCACCGACAAGACCTCCACCACCGTCACCAAGACCCCGGCGGCGGAGAACACCGAGGCGGCCGCCCAGGCCGTCACCGCCGTCGACCCCCGGCTGCTGGTGCGCGAGCAGGGCTTCGCGGGCTACCTGTCCGAGTTCAAGCGCAAGATGAAGGCGGGCGACCTCGGGTCCATCCCGGTCGTCCTCGGCCTCGTCGTCATCTGGATCATCTTCCAGAGCCTGAACTCCAACTTCCTCACCGCCGGCAACCTCTCCGACATCTCCGTCGCCATGGTCGGCACGGGCATGATCGCCGTCGGTATCGTCTTCGTGCTGCTGCTCGGCGAGATCGACCTGTCGGTCGGCTCCGTCAGCGGTGTCGCGGGCGCCACCTTCGCGGTGCTGAACGTCAGCCACGGCATGAACGAGTGGCTGGCCTTCCTGCTGGCCATCCTCACCGGCACGGTCGCGGGCGCGATCCACGGCTTCTTCTTCGCCCGCATCGGCGTGCCCGCCTTCGCCGTCACCCTGGCCGGTCTGCTCTTCTGGAACGGCTTCATGCTCCAGATCCTGGGCGACAACGGCACCATCAACCTCGACTCCGACGGTGTCGTGGCCAAGCTGACCAGCTACTACTTCACCGACGTGGCCGCCGCCTACGGGCTCGCGCTCGTCGCCACGGTCGCGTACTTCCTCAGCTCCTTCTTCGGCAACCGCCGCCGCGAGGCCGCGGGCGTGCCGTCCCGGCCGCTGAGCGAGACGATCCTGCGCACGGTCCTGCTGGCCGTCCTGGCCTTCGCCGTGGCGATCGTCTACAACCAGTACAAGGGTCTGCCGCTGGCCGTCGTGATCTTCCTGGCGGTCCTGCTGATCACGGACTTCGTGCTCCGCCGCACCTCCTACGGCCGCAAGGTCTTCGCCCTCGGCGGCAGCGTCGAGGCCTCCCGGCGCGCCGGCATCAACGTCGAGCTGATCCGCATCTCGGTGTTCGCCATCGCCGGCACCTTCGCCGCGATCGGCGGCCTCTTCATCGCCTCGAAGATCGCCTCCGCCAACCAGGGCGCCGGCGCCGGCGACCTGCTGATGAACGCGATCGCCGCGGCCGTCATCGGCGGCACCAGCCTCTTCGGCGGCCGGGGCCGCACCTGGAACGCCCTGCTCGGTGTGCTGGTGATCGTCTCCATCCAGTACGGCCTGGCCCTGCAGGGCATCGCCTCGCCGGTCCAGTACATGATCACCGGTGGCGTCCTGCTGGCGACCGTCGTCATCGACGCGGTCACCCGCAAGACCCAGAAGACGGCGGGCCGCGCCTAGCGGCCCCCGCGGTGGGAGGCGCAGGCCGCCTCCCGCCCCGAGACGAAGTGCCCGGTACCAACGGCGGTACCGGGCACTTCTCCGTGCGCGGGCGGAATGCGGCGTAATGCTCCGTAATGCGCCGGTACCCGTCTGCGTGCGGAATGCCTCCGTCCGCCCCCTGGGGCGATCGTGCGCGAGGATTCGCCCGTACGCGCGGTTCCGTGCATCGTCCAAGGCCTGCGGGGAACACCTGTACGCGGCGCACCACCCCCGTACACGTGACGCAGAACGCATGGCCCGGGCGCCGTTGTCGCGGACGGAACATTAGACTCGACAGACCCGGCAAGGCTCGAACAGCTCTACTGCAAGGAGGCACGGGTGCCGCTGCTGACCCGCATCAGGGGACCGCGCGATCTGGACGGGCTCGGACCGGAGCAGCTCGATCAGCTGGCCGACGAGATCCGCGCCTTCCTGGTCGACGCCGTCTCCAAGACCGGCGGCCACCTCGGCCCCAACCTCGGCGTGGTCGAGCTCACGATCGCCCTGCACCGCGTCTTCCACTCGCCCAAGGACCGCGTCCTGTGGGACACGGGGCACCAGTCCTACGTCCACAAGCTGCTCACCGGGCGCCAGGACTTCTCGAAGCTGAAGATGAAGGGCGGCCTGTCCGGCTACCCCTCGCAGGCGGAGTCCGAGCACGACGTCATCGAGAACAGCCACGCCTCCACCGTCCTGGGCTGGGCCGACGGCCTCGCGAAGGCCAACGAGGTCCTCGGCCGCGAGGACCACCACGTCGTCGCGGTCATCGGCGACGGCGCGCTCACCGGCGGCATGGCCTGGGAGGCGCTCAACAACATCGCCGAGGCCAAGGACCGCCCGCTCGTCATCGTCGTCAACGACAACGAGCGCTCCTACGCGCCCACCATCGGCGGCCTCGCCAACCACCTGGCCACCCTGCGCACCACCGACGGCTACGAGCGCTTCCTGGCCCGCACCAAGGAGATCCTCGACCGCACCCCGGTCGTGGGCAAGCCGCTCTTCGACACCCTGCACGGCGCCAAGAAGGGCCTGAAGGACTTCATCGCCCCGCAGGGCATGTTCGAGGACCTCGGCCTGAAGTACGTCGGCCCGATCGACGGCCACGACATCGAGGCCCTGGAGTCCGCGCTGACCCGCGCCAAGCGGTTCGGCGGCCCCGTCATCGTGCACTGCCTCACCGAGAAGGGCCGCGGCTACCAGCCCGCCCTCCAGGACGAGGCGGACCGCTTCCACGCCGTCGGCAGGATCCACCCCGACACGGGCCTGCCGATCGCCACCTCCGGCGCCGACTGGACCTCCGTCTTCGGCGAGGAGATGGTCAGGCTCGGCGAGGAGCGCGAGGACATCGTCGCCATCACCGCCGCCATGCTCCAGCCCGTCGGCCTGGACCGGTTCGCCAAGGCCTTCCCGCACCGCGTGTACGACGTCGGCATCGCCGAGCAGCACGGCGCGGTCTCCGCGGCGGGCCTGGCCACCGGCGGCCTGCACCCCGTCTTCGCCGTCTACGCCACCTTCCTCAACCGCGCCTTCGACCAGGTCCTGATGGACGTGGCCCTGCACAAGTGCGGCGTCACCTTCGTCCTGGACCGGGCCGGCGTCACCGGCACCGACGGCGCCTCCCACAACGGCATGTGGGACATGTCGATCCTCCAGGTCGTGCCCGGCCTCAGGCTGGCCGCGCCGCGCGACGCCGACCAGGTCCGCGCCCAGCTGCGCGAGGCCGTCGAGGTCGAGGACGCGCCGACCGTGGTCCGCTTCTCCAAGGGCGCCGTCGGCCCCGCGGTGCCCGCCGTGGGCCGTGTCGGCGGCATGGACGTCCTGCGCGCGCCCGGCACCGACACGCCGGACGTGCTGCTGGTCTCCGTGGGCGCGCTCGCGCCCATGTGCCTGGAGATCGCCTCCCTCCTCGACCACCAGGGCATCTCCACGACGGTCGTCGACCCGCGCTGGGTCAAGCCCGTCGACGAGGCGATGGCCCCGCTCGCCGAGAAGCACCGCGTGGTCGTCACCGTCGAGGACAACTCCCGCGTCGGCGGCGTCGGTTCGGCGATCGCCCAGGCGCTGCGCGACGCGGGCGTCGACATCCCGCTGCGCGACTTCGGCATCCCGCCGCGCTTCCTCGACCACGCCTCGCGCGCGGAGGTCCTGGCCGAGATCGGGCTGACCGCGCCCGACATCGCCCGCCAGGTCACCGGGCTCGTCGCCAAGCTCGACGGGCTGCCCGCCTCCCGGGGGCGCGCGAACGGATCCGAGCGCGCCCCGGCCCAGGCCGTCGACGTCGACTCGGTGGAGCCCGCGCGCGACTGACCCGCCGCCGCGCGAGCCCGCGCACTGCTCCGACGGGCCCATGCCGCGACCCAGGACGGGTGGCGGCACGGGCCCGTCCGCGTGAATCCGCCCGCGCCAGGGCAATCGGAGCCCAGGCACCCCCGAACATGTCGGGGACGACGAGCGCGGGAGGACGACCGTGGCCCACAGCCTCTTCAGAACCAAGAACGTCGAACAGTCGATCTCGGACACCGAGGAACCGGAGCACGCGCTCAAGAAGTCGCTGTCCGCGCTCGACCTGACCGTCTTCGGCGTCGGTGTCGTCATCGGCACCGGCATCTTCGTGCTCACCGGCCAGGTGGCCAGGGAGAACGCGGGACCGGCCGTGTCCCTGGCGTTCGTCGTGGCGGGCGTCGTCTGCGCGCTCGCCGCGCTGTGCTACGCGGAATTCGCCTCGTCGGTCCCGGTGGCCGGCTCGGCGTACACCTTCTCGTACGCCTCGCTCGGAGAGCTGCCCGCCTGGATCATCGGCTGGGACCTGGTCCTGGAGCTCGCGCTCGGCACGGCGGTGGTGGCCGTCGGCTGGTCCGGCTACATCCGGTCCCTGCTGGAGAACGCCGGGTGGCACCTGCCCGCGGCGCTGAGCGGCCGGGACGGCGCCGAGGGTTTCGGCTTCGACGTCTTCGCCGCCGGGCTCGTGCTGGTCATCACCGCCGTCCTCGTGGTCGGCATGAAGCTGTCCGCGCGGGTCACCTCGATCGTCGTCGCCGTCAAGGTGGCCGTGGTCCTGATCGTCATCGTCGCGGGGGCCTTCTTCGTCAAGGCGGACCACTACGACCCGTTCGTCCCGCCGTCCGAGCCGCAGGAGGCGGGCGGCAGCCTGACCGCGCCGCTGGTCCAGCTGCTCTTCGGCTGGGCGCCGTCGAACTTCGGCGTGATGGGCGTCTTCACCGCCGCCTCCGTCGTCTTCTTCGCCTTCATCGGCTTCGACATCGTCGCCACGGCCGCCGAGGAGACCCGCAACCCGCAGCGCGACCTGCCGCGCGGCATCCTCGGCTCCCTGGCCATCTGCACCGTCCTGTACGTGGCCGTGTCGATCGTCGTCACGGGGATGCAGAAGTACAGCGAGCTGTCCGTGGAGGCCCCGCTCGCCGACGCCTTCAAGGCCACCGGGCACCCGTTCTTCGCCGGTGTGATCAGTTTCGGCGCCGCCGTCGGCCTCACCACCGTCTGCATGATCCTGCTGCTCGGCCAGACCCGCGTCTTCTTCGCGATGAGCCGCGACGGCCTGCTGCCGCGCTTCTTCTCCCACGTCCACCCGAAGTACCGGACCCCCCACCGCCCGACCGTCCTGCTCGGCGTCGTCATCGCGGTCGTGGCGGGCTTCACCAGCCTCAGCGAACTGGCCGAGCTGGTGAACATCGGCACGCTCTTCGCCTTCGTCGTCGTCGCGGTGAGCGTCGTCATCCTCCGCCGCACCCGCCCCGACCTGCCGCGCGCCTTCCGCACCCCGCTGGTGCCGCTGGTCCCGGCCCTGTCGGTGCTCGCCTCCCTGTGGCTGATGCTCAACCTGCCCGCGGAGACCTGGCTGCGCTTCGCGATCTGGATGGCCATCGGTTTCGCGGTCTACTTCCTGTACGGCCGCAAGCACAGCCGGCTGGCGCACGGGCGGGCAGCCGCGGAGGGTTCCACGACGCGGAGCGACCTCACGAAGTGACACGGGACGGGGCGGGCGGCCGGGGAACGCGGCCGGTCCCGGCCCGGCACTGTGCGCGGAGCAGGCGGGAAGGGTTCAGCCCCGGACCGGCAGCGTGCGCGGCCCCGCCACCTCGGCGCCCAGCGCGCGCACCCGCTCGCGCAGCTCCCGGTCGGCGGTGACGACGAGGCGGCGCCGGTCCGGCGCCCGGCCCGCCAGCTCCACCATCGTGTCGTCCCCGCTGCCGGGTGCCCGCACCACCCGTACGCCCGGCACGGACTCCACGTCCCGTGCGGCGCCCTCGACCACGAGCACCAGCTCCACGGGGCCCGGGTGACCGGGCAGTCCCTCCTCGGCGTACGGCGCCAGCCGGTCCCGCAGGCGCTCGGCGGCGCCCCGCCGGTCGCGCCACCACCCGTCGGGCACGGACCCCACCACGTTGGCGGCGTCGACGATCACGAGAAGCGGCTCCTCCATGACCCACAGGGTCGCACGGAGCGGCCGGAAGGGGCCCATTAGAGTGGGGGAGTGTCAATGGTCCGTACAGTGAATGGCGACTGGCTCATACGCGGCAGGGACGGTCGGCTCAGCGCCTATGCCCCCAGGGACGAAGCGGCATGGTGCTGGGCGGAACGGCTGCCCGGCGGTGACTGGCTGCCGCCCCGCGTCGTGGGCGGCAGCCAGCGCCTGCACCCCGTCCTGGCCGTCGGCCGCGGCGCCGACGGCTACGCCCACCTGGTCTCCTGGCGCCCCACCGTCCCGGGCGAGTCGGGCCTCGTCCACTCCACGCACTTCCGCGGCCACCTGGCCGCCCTCGACTGGATCCCGATCGGCCACCCCAACAAGAAGGGCGACCGCACGGGCGTCCCCGCCGTGACCGTCGACGCCGAGGGCCGCGCCCATGTCTTCGTCCGCAACAAGGGCGGCGGCGTCAGCATGCTCGGCCAGAAGCAGCACGGCGGCTGGGGTCCCTGGCGCGACCTCAAGGGGAAGGAGGTGCACGAGGAACTGGCCGCCGTGACGGGCGAGTCGGGCCGCGTGGAGGCGTACGCCGCCACTCCCGACCGGATCCTGCACTGGCGCCAGGAGGAGCCGGGCTCGGTTCCCGTGGCGGACGAGCCCCTCGCGGTGAGTGCCCGTCCCGGCACGCTCACCGCGCTGCCCACCTCCGAAGAGCACACGACGCTCTTCTTCACGTCCCAGGACGGCACCCTGCACGCCTGGCGCCCCGGCACGGCCCCGGTGCCCCTGGCCGCCGCCGCGGGCCCCGGTCCCGTGGCGGCCACCCGCTGCGTCATCGAGGGCACCGACTGCACACTCCTCGCCCAGCGCGCGGCCTCGGGCCGCGTGGCCTTCGCCGCGTACCCGACGGAGCAGGAGCCGGCGGGGGTGTGGTGGACGGAGTCGGGACCGCAGCTGCCGGCGGACGCCGGGGTGTCGCTGGTGGTGGACCGTGAGGAGCGGGTGGTGGCGGCGACGCTGACCCCGTCGACCGGACAGCTGCTCCTGACCCGCCGCAAGGACGAACCCGGACTGGCGTTCACGGCCTGGGAACCCGTCGGCTAGGCCGCGCCCCGCCCCCCGCGCCGTACGGGCCGGCCCCGGGAGCACGGCGGGTTCCCCGGTTCGCCCCCGGTGGCCCCCGCCGGCAGCCGGTCCTGGGACCCGGGCCGGGACCGGACCGCGGGTGCGCACGTCGTCGACGTTCTCGCCGTCGACGCCTCGGGCGCCGGATCCCCGGCCACCCGGGCTCCGTTCACCCTGATGGGCGCCTCGGCCGGGCGGCCGCGTACTGCGGCGGGACGTACCGAGGGCTCTCGGCGCCCACCGGCGGGAAGCACGAAGAGGGGCCCTCCGCGCATCGCGGAGGGCCCCTCTCACGTCACAGCGGCTACGCCGGAACGCTGGCCACCCCAGCTCCCAGGAACCGCTTCCCGTTCACCCGTTCGCTGACGCCCTCGCGGTCCAGGTACGGCGTGATGCCGCCCAGGTGGAAGGGCCAGCCGGCGCCGGTGATCAGGCAGAGGTCGATGTCCTGGGCCTCGGCGACGACGCCCTCGTCGAGCATCAGGCCGATCTCCTGGGCCACCGCGTCCAGGACCCGGGCGCGCACCTGCTCCTCGGTCAGGACGGTGTCGCCCTGCTTCAGCAGCGCCGCGACCTCCGGGTCGAGCTCCGGCTTGCCGGAGTCGTAGACGTAGAAGCCGCGCTTGCCGGCCTCCACGACCGCCTTCAGGTTCGGGGACACCGTGAAGCGGTCCGGGAAGGCGCCGTGCAGCGTCTGCGAGACGTGCAGGCCGATCGCCGGTCCGACCAGTTCGAGCAGGACCAGCGGCGACATGGGCAGGCCGAGGGGCTCGACGGCCTTCTCGGCGACCTCGACCGGCGTGCCCTCGTCGATGACGTTCTGGATCTCGCCCATGAAGCGGGTGAGGATGCGGTTCACGACGAACGCCGGGGCGTCCTTGACCAGCACCGCCGTCTTCTTCAGCTTCTTGGCGACGGCGAAGGCCGTGGCCAGCGAGGCGTCGTCCGTCCGCTCGCCGCGGACGATCTCCAGGAGGGGGAGGACCGCGACGGGGTTGAAGAAGTGGAAGCCGACGACCCGCTCGGGGTGCTTGAGCTTCGACGCCATCTCGGTCACCGACAGGGACGAGGTGTTCGTCGCCAGGATCGCGTGGGCCGGGGCGACCGCCTCGACCTCGGCGAACACCTGCTGCTTGACGTCGATCCTCTCGAAGACGGCCTCGATGACGAAGTCGGCGTCGGAGAATCCCTCCGCCTTGTCCAGGACGCCGGTGACCAGGGCCTTGAGGCGGTTGGCCTTGTCCTGGTTGATGCGGCCCTTGCCGAGCAGCTTGTCGATCTCGGCGTGGACGTAGCCCACGCCCTTGTCGACGCGCTCCTGGTCGATGTCCGTGAGGACGACCGGGACCTCCAGGCGGCGCAGGAAGAGCAGGGCCAGCTGGGAGGCCATCAGGCCCGCGCCGACGACGCCGACCTTGGTGACCGGGCGGGCCAGGTTCTTGTCCGGGGCGCCCGCGGGGCGCTTGCCGCGCTTCTGGACGAGGTTGAACGCGTAGAGGCCCGCGCGCAGCTCGCCGCTCATGATCAGGTCCGCGAGGGCCTGGTCCTCGGCGTCGAAGCCCTGCTGCAGGTCGCCGTTCCTGGCGGCGGCGATGATGTCCAGCGCGCGGTACGCGGCCGGGGCCGCGCCGTGCACCTTGCCGTCGGCGATGGACCGGCCGCGCGCGACGGCCTGGTCCCAGGCCTCGCCGCGGTCGACGGCGGGGCGCTCGACGGCGATCTCGCCCTTGAGGACGGCCGCCGTCCAGATCAGCGACTGCTCCAGGAAGTCCGCGCCCTCGAAGATCGCGTCGGCGATGCCCAGCTCGTAGACCTGGTCGCCCTTGAGCTGCTTGTTCTGGTTGAGGGAGTTCTCGATGATCACCGAGACGGCCTTGTCGGCGCCGATCAGGTTCGGCAGCAGGGTGCAGCCGCCCCAGCCCGGGACCAGGCCGAGGAAGACCTCGGGCAGCGAGAACGCCGGCAGGGCGCGCGAGACCGTACGGTACCGGCAGTGCAGGCCCACCTCGACGCCGCCGCCCATGGCCGCGCCGTTGTAGTACGCGAAGGTCGGCACGGCCAGCGTGGCCAGGCGCTTGAAGACGTCGTGGCCGCCCTTGCCGATGGCCAGCGCGTCCTCGTGCCGCTTCAGCAGCTCGACGCCCTTGAGGTCGGCGCCGACGGCGAAGATGAACGGCTTGCCGGTGACGCCGACGCCGACGATCTCACCGGCCGTCGCCTCCCGCTCGACCTGGTCGAGGGCGGCGTCGAGGTTCGCCAGCGACTGCGGCCCGAAGGTGGTCGGCTTGGTGTGGTCCAGGCCGTTGTCGAGCGTGATGAGCGCGAAGCGCCCGGCGCCCGCGGGCAGGTCGAGGTGGCGTACGTGCGCCTGGGTGACGACCTCGTCGGGGAAGAGCTCGGCCGCGCCCTTCAGAAGTTCGGCGGTGGTGCTCACTTGTCCCCCTCGAAGTGCGGGTTCTCCCAGATGACCGTCGCGCCCATGCCGAAGCCGACGCACATGGTCGTCAGGCCGTAGCGGACGTGCGGCTGCTCCTCGAACTGGCGGGCCAGCTGCGTCATCAGGCGGACGCCGGAGGAGGCCAGCGGGTGGCCGAACGCGATGGCGCCGCCGTACTGGTTGACGCGCGGGTCGTCGTCCGCGATGCCGTAGTGGTCCAGGAAGGCGAGGACCTGGACGGCGAAGGCCTCGTTGATCTCGAAGAGGTTGATGTCCTCGATCGACAGACCGGCCTTGGCCAGCGCCTTCTCCGTGGCCGGGATCGGGCCGTAGCCCATCACCTCGGGCTCGACGCCCGCGAAGGCGTACGAGACCAGGCGCATCTTGACCGGCAGGCCGTTCTCGCGGGCGAACTCCTCGGAGGCGATGATCGAGGCGGTCGCGCCGTCGTTCAGGCCGGCGGAGTTGCCCGCCGTGACCCGGCCGTGCGTACGGAACGGGGTCTTCAGGCTCTGCAGGCCCTCCAGCGTGGTGCCCGGGCGCATCGGCTCGTCGGCGGTGACCAGGCCCCAGCCGGTCTCGCCGGCCTCGGCGTTCGTGCGGCGCACCGAGATCGGCACCAGGTCGGCCTGGATCTTGCCGTTGGCGTACGCCTTGGCCGCCTTCTCCTGCGAGCGCACGGCGTACTCGTCGGCGCGCTGCTTGGTGATGTGCGGGTAGCGGTCGTGCAGGTTCTCCGCGGTCATGCCCATGAACAGGGCCGACTCGTCGACGAGCTTCTCCGACACGAAGCGCGGGTTCGGGTCGACGCCCTCGCCCATCGGGTGGCGGCCCATGTGCTCGACACCGCCCGCGATGACGGCGTCGTACGCGCCGAAGGCGATGGAGCCGGCGGTGGTGGTGACGGCGGTCAGCGCACCCGCGCACATGCGGTCGATGGAGTAGCCCGGCACGGACTCCGGCAGCCCCGCGAGGATGCCCGCGGTGCGGCCGATGGTCAGGCCCTGGTCGCCGATCTGCGTGGTCGCCGCGATGGCGACCTCGTCGACCTTCTTCGGGTCCAGACCCGGGTTGCGGCGCAGCAGCTCCCGGATCGCCTTCACGACGAGGTCGTCGGCGCGGGTCTCGTGGTAGACGCCCTTCGGGCCCGCCTTGCCGAACGGGGTGCGGACGCCGTCGACGAAGACGACGTCCCTGACGGTACGAGGCACGATGGCTCTCCTCCAGGTGCGGGACGGCACTGCTGCGCGGCGCACGCGCTGAGCGTGCGCTCACCCTCATGCTACTTGCGGGTAACCATGCTGCACAGTCCCCCCGCCGGGAGCGGTGAAGGTCACATCCGGGCGACCGCGGGCAGGGGGCGCGGCGGGGGTGCGCGATGGCGTGAACAGGACCGTGGCCATGCCCGTACGGGCCTGAGCGGTCCCGTACGGGCAGGAGGTGGGCCTGCGCCGCCTCGAAGATCTTGGCGCGATATCGACGGCGTCCGTCATGCCCGTCACGCCGGACGGAGGGCGGCGGACGGCGGGCGGCGGAGAGGGGGCGGAGAGGCGAGCGTCCGCTTCGTCCGTCCGCCGCCGGGTGCGCGGCGCGGAGAACGGAGGGGGGACGCCTCTGCGTCACCAGGGGCGCTCCTGCGTCACCAGGGACGGCCCCGGCGTCACCGGAGCGCTCCTGCATCATCGGGGCGCTCCTGCGTCACCGGGGCGACCCCTCACCGCCCGCGGGCGCCCGGCCGCCGCCCGCCCGGCCGCCGCCCGCGCGACCGCCGCGCGCGGGGCGTCTCACGCCGTACGCGGTGACCGCAGCGCCTCCGCCAGGGCCGGTGCGACCTGCTCGATCTGCCAGGGGCGCGCGCCGTGCAGGGCGAGCGCGGCCGCGACCGAGGCGGTGTCCGGGGCCGCGGGCGGCTCCCAGCACACCCGCCGGACCGCGTCCGGGGCGATCAGGTTCTCCTGCGGCATGCCCAGCCGCTCGGCCAGGGCCGACACGGCCGCGCGCGCGGCGGAGAGCCGGGCCGCGGCCGCCGGGTCCTTGTCGGCCCAGGAGCGCGGCGGCGGGGGACCGGTCACCGCCTGGCCGGGCTGCGGCAGCTCCGACTCGGGCAGAGCCTTCGCGCGGTCCACGGCGGCCTGCCACTGCTCCAGCTGGCGCCGGCCCATGCGGTGCCCGAAGCCGTTCAGCGCGGCGAGCGCGTGCACGTTGGGCGGCAGGGCGAGCGCGGCCTCGACGATCGCGGCGTCCCCGAGCACCTTGCCGGGGGAGACGTCGCGGCGCTGGGCGACCCGGTCCCGGGTCTGCCACAGCTCGCGCACGGCGGCCATCTGCCGGCGGCGGCGCACCTTGTGCATCCCGGACGTACGGCGCCAGGGGTCCTTGCGGGGCTCCGGCGGCGGCGCGGAGGCGATCGCGTCGAACTCCTGCCGGGCCCACTCCAGCTTGCCCTGGCGGTCCAGCTCCTTCTCCAGGGCGTCGCGCAGGTCGACCAGGAGCTCCACGTCGAGCGCCGCGTAGCGCAGCCAGGGCTCGGGCAGCGGCCGGGTGGACCAGTCGACCGCGGAGTGTCCCTTCTCCAGGACGTAGCCGAGCACGTTCTCGACCATCGCGCCGAGGCCGACCCGCGGGTACCCGGCCAGCCGGCCCGCCAGCTCGGTGTCGAAGAGACGGGTGGGGACCATGCCTATCTCGCGCAGACAGGGCAGGTCCTGCGTCGCGGCGTGCAGCACCCACTCCGCGCCGGAGATCGCGTCGCCCAGCTCCGTCAGGTCGGGGCAGGCCACGGGGTCGATCAGGGCGGTGCCCGCGCCCTCGCGGCGCAGCTGCACCAGGTAGGCGCGCTGGCCGTAGCGGTAGCCGGAGGCGCGCTCGGCGTCGACGGCGACGGGGCCGGTGCCGGCGGCGAAGGCGGCGATCACCCGGGCGAGGGACTCCTCGTCCGCGATCACGGGCGGGATGCCCTCGCGGGGTTCCAGCAACGGGATCGGCGCCCCTGCGTCAGATGATCCGCCGTCGTCCGGAGGGGCGCCTCCGGTGGTGCGCAGTGGACTGTCTGCTGCGGTCTCTTGGGCGTCGGTCACCTGTCAAGGGTATCCGTGGATGGACTACGCCCGCCGACGTAACGTTCCGTCGACGGGCGTTCCAGGTCGGAAACCGGTCAGGTCAGTGAATGATCCCCGTACGCAGGGCGACGGCGACCATACCGGCGCGGTCGCCCGTGCCGAGCTTGCGGGCGATGCGGGCCAGGTGGCTCTTGACGGTCAGCGCGGACAGCCCCATCGAGACGCCGATGGCCTTGTTCGACTGGCCCTCGGCGACCAGGCGCAGGACCTCGACCTCGCGGCCGGACAGTTCGCGGTAGCCGCCCGGGTGGCTCGGGGCACCCGGGGGGCGGCGGTGGATACGGGCGGCCGCCGAGCCGATGGGGGCGGCGCCGGGGCGGGTGGGCATGCCCACGTTGGTGCGGGTGCCGGTGACGACGTAGCCCTTCACACCGCCGGCGAGGGCGTTGCGGACGGCGCCGATGTCGTCGGCGGCGGACAGGGCCAGGCCGTTGGGCCAGCCCGCGGCTCGGGTCTCGGACAGAAGGGTGAGGCCGGAACCATCCGGCAGGTGGACGTCGGCGACGCAGATGTCGCGGGGGTTGCCGATGCGGGGACGAGCCTCCGCGATGGACGAGGCCTCGATGACGTCGCGCACTCCGAGGGCCCACAGGTGGCGGGTGACGGTGGAGCGGACGCGGGGATCGGCCACGACCACCATGGCGGTCGGCTTGTTCGGGCGGTAGGCGACCAGGCTTGCGGGCTGCTCGAGGAGAACGGACACCAGGCCTCCTGGGGATGGGGGACGGGGAACCGGCTCTGGGGATCAAGCCGGGGCGAACCGTGCTTTCAAGGTCACAGAGGTCTTCGGCACCACACCCGTGCGCCTTTAGGGGATGATCACGATTTGGTGAATGATTCCGTGCGATTCGGACGCGCGATCGATCACTGATAGATCGAAAGAGGTCCGCTCTGCGTCGTAACGAGCCCGAAAGTGGCCGAATCGACAAATATGCAGAGCACCGGCGGGTGACGTCGTCGAGGGGATGTGCGGACGGAGCGCGGACGCGGGGGGAACGTGCGGCTGTTCCGGACGACCGCAAGTGTGCGACCGGTCCATGCGGCGGCAGGCGTGCGACGAGGCCCGGACGACGGCAGGCGTACGGCTGCTCCGGGCGGCGGCAGGGGTGCGGCCGGTCAGAGGCGGCGGCAGAGGGCGGCGAGGCTTGGGGGGCGGCAGGCGTGCGGCCGGTCAGAGGCGGCGGCAGGGGGGGCGGCTGCTCCGGGGACGGCAGGCGCGCGGTGGGGCCCGGACGACGGCAGACGTGCGGCCGGTCCAGAGGTGGTGGCAGGCGTGCGGCCGGTCAGAGGCGGCGGCAGGCGCGCGGCCGGTCCGGGTGGTGGCAGACGTGCGGCGAGGACCGGGCGCGGGGTGTCGCGTCCGGACCTCGCCGTCTCCCGTCTCGCCGTTCCGCGGTGCGATGGGGCGCGGTGCGGTGCTCTTCGGCGGGCCGTGCGCGGGCCCCCGGGCTCAGCGGGGCTGTGGGCCTCTGCGCTGGGGGAGGGTGAACACCGACGCGTCGCCGCCCGCGCCGGCCGGCGGCAGGCCCGCCACCTGGCACAGGAGGTCGCACCAGGCCGCCAGGTGCGACGCGGTGTCCGGTACGCCGCCCAGGCCCTCCCGCGGGGTCCACGAGGCGCGGATCTCGATCTGGGAGGTGGGCGGCCGCTCGGACAGGCCCCCGAAGTGGTGGGAGCTCGCACGCGTGACCGTGCCCCCCGGCTCGCCGTACGCCAGCCCGCGCGCCTGGAACGCGCCGGTCAGCCAGGCCCAGCACACGTCCGGCAGTAAGGGGTCGGCGGCCATCTCCGGCTCCAGCTCCGCCCGCACCAGCGTCACCAGGCGGAAGGTCCCGTGCCAGGCGTCGTGCCCGGCCGGGTCGTGCAGCAGGACGAGACGGCCGTCCGCCAGATCCTGGTCGTCCTGGACGACCGTGGCCTCCAGGGCGTACGAGAACGGCGCCAGCCGCTGCGGCGGCCGCGTCGCCTCGACCTCCACCTCGGAGCGCGGCCGTGCCGTCCGCAACGCCTCGACCGCGGCGCGGAACGGCAGCGGAGCCGCGTCGCCCCCGCCCCGTCCCCCCTGCGTCCCGTCGCCCATTCCGCCGTCCGAAAGTCGTCCCTGAGCCCCAGCCATGCCGGGAAGGTTAAGGGGAACGAGCCCTTTGCGCAGGGAGAGACACCCGGCCGACGGCCCACTGTCCGTATTGCCGGGAGCGAACGGGCGCCAGGGGGCGCGATCGCGGGGCGGACTGCCGGGAGCGGACGGATCCCCGGCCGCGCCGGCCGGGCGCGGGGGCCGGGCCGGGACCCGGGCCCGAGGGGTGCGCGCGGCGTGCGAGACTTTCCGTCGTGAGTGCCAACGACCTCCCCGCCCCGGGCCAGCCGACCACGACGCGCGACGCCGTCCAGGACTCCGCCTTCCTGAAGGCGTGCCGGCGCGAACCCGTGCCGCACACGCCGGTGTGGTTCATGCGGCAGGCCGGTCGCTCCCTGCCCGAGTACCGCAAGGTCCGCGAGGGCATCCCGATGCTGGAGTCGTGCATGCGGCCCGAGCTGGTCGCGGAGATCACCCTGCAGCCGGTGCGGCGGCACGGCGTGGACGCGGCGATCTACTTCAGCGACATCGTCGTACCCCTGAAGGCCATCGGCGTCGACCTCGACATCAAGCCCGGTGTGGGCCCCGTGGTGGAGCGGCCCGTCCGCAGCCGCGCCGACCTCGCGCGCCTGCGGGACCTCACGCCCGAGGACGTCTCCTACGTCACCGAGGCCATCGGCCTGCTCACCGCCGAGCTCGGCGCCACCCCGCTCATCGGCTTCGCCGGCGCGCCGTTCACGCTCGCCAGCTACCTCGTGGAGGGCGGCCCGTCCCGCAACCACGAGCACACCAAGGCCCTCATGCACGGCGACCCGCAGCTGTGGGCCGACCTGCTGGACCGCCTGGCCGACATCACCGCGGCCTTCCTGAAGGTGCAGATCGAGGCCGGCGCCAGTGCCGTGCAGCTCTTCGACTCCTGGGTCGGCGCGCTCGCGCCCGCCGACTACCGCCGCTCGGTCATGCCCGCCTCGGCGAAGGTCTTCTCGGCGGTCGAGTCCTACGGCGTGCCGCGCATCCACTTCGGCGTCGGCACCGGCGAGCTGCTCGGCCTCATGGGCCGGGCGGGCGCCGACGTGGTCGGCGTCGACTGGCGCGTCCCGCTCGACGAGGCCGCCCGCCGCGTCGGCCCCGGCAAGGCGCTCCAGGGCAACCTCGACCCGGCGGTCCTGTTCGCCGGCGAGGAGGCCGTGCGCGCCAGGACCGACGAGGTCCTGGAGGCGGCCGCCGGCCTGGAGGGCCACGTCTTCAACCTCGGCCACGGCGTCCTGCCCAGCACGGACCCCGACGCGCTCACCCGCCTCGTGGAGCACGTGCACACCCGCACGGCGCGCTAGGACCCGCGGGCGCTTACGGACCCGCGGGCGCGGAAGCACGGAAACACCGGAGGGCCCGCCGGCCGTCGTGGACGTCACGACGGCCGGCGGGCCCTCCCGTCTCACCAGGTGTGGCGGGCCCGCCTGCCGAACAGCAGGCCGCGCGGTTCCGGGGGCTGCGGGGTGCCCGGGCGCAGCGGCCAGGCGAGCAGCATGCCCGCCAGGAAGCCGACGACGTGGGCGACGTACGCCACCGTCCCGGCCGCGGTGCCGCCGCCGTAGGAGTACACCGCCTGCAGCGCGAACCAGAAGCCCAGCACGATCCAGGCGGGCAGGCGCAGCGGCAGGAAGACCAGGAACGGGACGAGGACCCACACCCGGGCCCGCGGGAAGAGCACCAGGTACGCGCCCAGGACGCCGGCGATCGCGCCGGAGGCGCCGATCAGCGGGTCGCCCGAGCCGTCGTTGAGGAGCGCGAAGCCGTACGCCGCCGCGTAGCCGCAGACGAGGTAGAACAGCAGGTAGCGCAGGTGTCCGAGGCGGTCCTCGATGTTGTTGCCGAAGATCAGCAGGAAGAGCATGTTGCCCAGCAGGTGCGCCCAGCTGCCGTGCAGGAACATCGCGGTCAGGACCGAGAGCGCGGGCGACTTGTCGTAGCCGGGCGGGCCCACCACGCAGCCGGGGCCCCGCGGCCCGACGCCGGTGCCGCCCGTGGGGACGAGGTCCGGCAGCTGACCGTGGATCAGCTCCCTGGGGACGGCCGCCCAGTGGTCCAGGAAGGCCTGGAGGTCGCAGAGCCGGGCCAGGCCGGTCTCCTCGCCGACGAGGGAGCCGACGACTCCCGGCGTGAGCACGAAGACGACGACGTTGGCGGCGATGAGGCCGTACGTCACCCAGGGCGTACGGCGTACCGGATTGATGTCATGGACGGGGATGACCACACGCAATGAGTGCCCCGGATGCGCCGTGCGAATCGGTGAACACATCCGCGCGGTCGCGCGTATGTCCCGGCAAGGTCCGCGATCCGAGGAGAACAGGTCATGAACGACCCGGGCATGCCGTCGCTGCACGCCACACCGGACGGCGAGGCGGAACTGGCCGTGGTGCTCCGCCTCGCGTGGGAGGACGTCGCCGCGCTCGGCCAGGAGGCGTCCCGGCTCGCCGCGAGCGCGCAGCGGCCGGTGACCCTCGACGAGGCCGCCAGCCACCGGCTGCGCCGCCACAGGCCCGGCGCCGCGCACGCGCGGCCCCAGACCGCGCCCTCCCCGGTGGCGTCGCTGCCCCGCTCGCCGGCCGACACGGCGCGCCAGGCGATCGACAAGATCAACGGCACCGCCGGGCCCGCGTCGGCGCAGACCGGACCGACGTCGGCGCAGACCGGGCCGACGTCCGCGCAGGGGGCGTGACGGGACGCCTCAGCCCTGCCGGGACCGCACCGCCGCCACCGCCTTGCGGGCCGCGACCAGGACCGGGTCCCACACCGGGGAGAAGGGCGGGGCGTAGCCGAGGTCCAGGGACGTCATCTGCTCCACGGTCATGCCCGCCGTCAGGGCCACCGCCGCGACGTCGACCCGCTTGCCCGCGCCCTCCCGGCCCACGATCTGCACGCCGAGCAGCCTGCCGGTGCGGCGCTCGGCGAGCATCTTCACCGTCATCGGCGCGGCGTCCGGGTAGTAGCCCGCGCGGCTGGTCGACTCGATCGTGACCGCCTCGAACCGCAGGCCCGCGCGGTGCGCGTCCTTCTCCCGCAGCCCGGTGCGGGCGATCTCCAGCTCGCACACCTTGCTGACCGCCGTGCCGACGACGCCCGGGAACGTCGCGTAGCCGCCGCCCACGTTCGCGCCGATGACCTGGCCGTGCTTGTTGGCGTGGGTGCCCAGCGGGATGTGCCGCTCGCTGCCGGAGACGAGGTCGAGGACCTCCACGCAGTCGCCGCCCGCCCAGACGTTCTCGTGCCCGCGCACCCGCATCGCCCGGTCCGTCAGCAGCCCGCCGTGCCCGCCCAGCGGCAGCCCCGCCGCCTTCGCCAGCGCGGTCTCGGGCACCACGCCCATGCCCAGGACGACCACGTCCGCCGGGTACTCGGCGTCCTTCGTGACCACCGCGCGGACCCGCCCGTCGTCCCCCGTGAGCAGCTCGGTGACCTCGGCGTCGTTGACCATCGTGATGCCCATGCCCTCCATGGCGCGGTGCACCAGGCGGCCCATGTCGGGGTCGAGCGTGGCCATCGGCTCCGCGCCGCGGTTGACGACGGTCACCTCGTAGCCCCGGTTGATCATGGCCTCGGCCATCTCCACGCCGATGTAGCCGGCGCCGACCACGACCGCGCGCCTGCCGGGCGTGGCGGCCAGCGTGTCGAGCAGGGCCTGCCCGTCGTCCAGGGTCTGCACGCCGTGCACCCCGGGCGCGTCGATGCCCGGCAGGTCGGGGCGGAGCGGACGCGCGCCCGTCGCGATCACGAGGTCGTCGTACGGCGTCCACTCCTCGGCCCCGGACTCCAGGTCCCGCGAGCGCACCCGGCCGCCGTCGACGTCGATCTCCGTGACCTCCGTGCGCATCCGCAGGTCGATGTCCCGTGCCCGGTGCTCCTCGGGCGTCCGCGCGATCAGCGCGTCCCGGCCGGGGACGTCGCCGCCGACCCAGTACGGGATGCCGCACGCGGAGAAGGAGGCGAAGTGGCCCCGCTCGAACGCCACGATCTCCAGCTCGCCGGGGCCCTTCATGCGGCGCGCCTGGGACGCGGCGGACATGCCCGCCGCGTCCCCGCCCACGACCACCAGTCGCTTCTTCGTACGGCTCATGTTCATGGGGACACGCTAAGGGGGCCGCCGGGTTCCCCTCCCCGACGGCCGTCCCTCCCCGTCGCCCGTCCCCTCGGGGGCGCCGGCCCGTTCCCTGCGCTCCGGCTCAGTCCCGGCGCTCCGGCTCGGGCCCGGGGCCCGGCTCGCCGTCCAGCGCCGGCACCGGGGGCAGGGTCTGGGTGTCGTCCTGGTCGGGCCCCGGCTGCTCGTACCGCGCGCCGCGGGCGCGCCGGACCCGGACGATCCGCCGGACCAGCCAGCCCAGGAGCGCGGCGAGCACGAGGAACGGCAGCGCCGCGAGGAGGCCGACCCCGATCCAGCGGAACGTCGTGGCGAACGCGTCCCAGCCGCCCTCCAGCGCCTCCTCGAAGCCGGGCCCGTCGTCCTTCTGCGGCGTCCCCGTCTCCTTCGGGGGCGCCGTCGTCAGCGTCAGCGTGATGGTGGAGGTACCGGTGCGCGCCTTGAGGGACGCCTGCTGGGCGAGCAGGGCCTCCAGGTCCGCCTGGCGGGTGCTCAGTTCGCCCTCCAGGGCGACCACGTCGCTGAGCTTCTTGGCCCGCTCCATCAGCTCGCGCACCCGGGCCACGCTGGCCCGCTGCGTGCTGACACGGCTCTCCACGTCCACCACCTGCGACGTGACGTCCACCGCCTCGGCGGACCGCCTGACGAGCCTGCCGTACCCCGCCAGGTCGTCGAGCACGTCCTCGTACGCCCCGACGGGCACCCGCAGGACGGCCCGGGAGCGCTCGCGGCCCCGGCTGTCGCGGGTGGTGTCCTCGTCCCCGACGAACCCGCCGGCGTTCTCGGTGCGCGTGCGGGCCTCGGCGAGGGCCGCGCCCACGTCGTGGACCTCGACGGTCAGCGAGGCGGTGCGGACGACGTAGGCGCCGGCCCGCGCCGGAGCCGTGGCGGCCCGGTTCCCGGCGTCGGTCCGGCCGTTCCCGCCCGCGCGCTTCGCGCCGTTCGCCCCGCCCGCCTCGTCCGCCCGGCCCGCCTCCTGCCGCTGGGGGGCGGAGGCGGCCCTCGCCTCGTCGGCCGCCGAGGAGCCGCCCGAGGCGCTCCCCGAGCATCCGGCCAGGGCGAGCGCGGCGGCCAGCGCCAGCGCGGACAGGGACCGGACGGGGCGGCGGCGCCGCGCGGGGCGCGGGGGGCGTACGGGATGCGGGTGCGGTGGGCGGCGTACGGGACGGCCGGGCCGCGGGCGGGTGCCGGGCCGCGCGGGGCGTTCGGCTTCCGTGGACCGTACGGATCGGTGCTCGGACGTGTGGCGCGTCTGCATGCCGGCGTACCCCCGGAGGTGTCGTGAAGGCTGACGCACCTTCGACGCCCGGGCGGCGCGCCGCGTTGGGGGAATCGGGTCCCGATGCGGTCACGGTACGGACTCGCGACGGCCACTTGGTTCCGACGGGACGATCCGGGCCGCGCCGCACGCGCCGGAGCGTGGCCGGAAGCGGCGGGCGTGCCCGCCCCGAAGGGGTGCCGGCGGGGTCTGAAAGAGTGGGGACATGCGCGAAGAGACAGAAACGGGCACCGGCCGGGTCGTCGTCGTGGGGGGCGGCATCGCCGGTCTGGCCGCCGCCCACCGGCTGCTGGACGGCGGCGCGCGCGTGACCGTCCTGGAGGCCTCGGACCGCGTCGGCGGCAAGCTGCTCCCCGGTGAGATCGCGGGCGTCCGCGTCGACCTCGGCGCCGAGTCGATGCTCGCCCGGCGGCCCGAGGCGGTCGGTCTCGCCCGCGCGGTGGGGCTCGGCGGGAAGCTCCAGCCGCCGGCGACGGCGAGCGCCTTCCTGTGGACGCGCGGGGAGCTGCGGCCGATGCCCAAGGGCCACGTGATGGGTGTCCCCGGGGACGCCTCCGTGCTCGCGGGCGTGCTCTCCGAGGAGGGCCTGCGCCGTGTCGGGCGGGACCGCGAGCTGCCCCGCACGGAGGTCGGCGACGACGTGGCGGTCGGCGAGTACGTCGCGGCGCGACTGGGCCGCGAGGTGGTGGACCGCCTGGTGGAGCCGCTGCTCGGCGGTGTCTACGCGGGCGACGCGTACCGCATCTCGATGCGCTCGGCCGTCCCCCAGCTCTTCACCGCGGCCCGCACGCACGCGTCCCTGACGGAGGCGGTGCGCGGCATCCAGGAGCGCGCGGCCGCGGCCCGGCAGACCGGACCGGTCTTCACGGGGATCGACGGCGGCGTCGGCACCCTGCCGCTCGCGGTCGCGGAGTCGGTCCGCGCGCGCGGCGCCGAGATCGTGACCGGCTCACTGGTCACCGAGGTGCGGCGGACCGGGGCCGAGGCCGCGGCCGACGGCGGGGCGTCCTGCGGGGGGCGAGGGCGCTGGCGGGTCGTCGCCGGGGACCGCGTCCTGCACGCGGACGCCGTCGTGCTCGCCCTGCCCGCCCCCGCGGCCGCCCGGCTGCTGGCCGCCGAGGCGCCCGCCGCCGCGGCCGAGCTGGCGGCCGTCGAGTACGCGTCCATGGCGCTGGTCACCCTCGCCTACCGCCGGGGGGAGGCCGCCCTGCCCGAGGGCAGCGGCTTCCTGGTGCCGCCCGTCGACGGCCGGTCCATCAAGGCCTCGACGTTCGCGAGCCGCAAGTGGGGCTGGATCGCGGACCAGGACCCGGACGTGACGGTGGTGCGCACCTCCCTGGGGCGCTACGGCGAGTCGGAGGTCCTGGGCCGCGACGACGCCGAGCTGGTCGCCCTGTCCCGGCACGACCTGCGCGAGGCCGTCGGCCTGACCGCCGAGCCCGTGGAGACCCGGGTGACCCGCTGGTACGACGGGCTGCCCCAGTACCCGGTCGGCCACCACGCGCGCGTGGCCCGCGTCCGCGAGCACCTCGCCGAGCTGCCGGGCCTCGCCGTGTGCGGCGCGGCCTACGACGGCGTGGGCATCCCGGCCTGCGTCGCGAGCGCGTACGCCGCGGTGGACGCCCTCGGCGGGGACCTCCGCGGCGTGCGGGAGCTCACCGCCCACCCGGTGCAGAGCCTGCACGGCGGAGCGGGAGAATGAGGCCATGAGCGACAATGCCCCCGCCACCGACCCTGCCCGCATCCCGAACAAGGGCAAGCTGGCCAAGGACCTCAACGAGGTCATCCGCTACACCCTGTGGTCCGTCTTCAAGCTGAAGGACGTGCTGCCCGAGGACCGCGCCGGCTACGCGGACGAGGTCCAGGAGCTGTTCGACCAGCTCGCCGCCAAGGACGTCACGGTCCGCGGCACCTACGACGTGTCCGGCCTGCGCGCCGACGCGGACCTGATGATCTGGTGGCACGCGGAGACCGCCGACCAGCTCCAGGAGGCGTACAACCTCTTCCGGCGCACGAAGCTGGGCCGCGCCCTGGAGCCGGTGTGGTCGAACATGGCGCTGCACCGCCCCGCCGAGTTCAACCGCTCGCACATCCCGGCCTTCCTCGCCGACGAGACGCCCCGCGACTACGTGAGCGTCTACCCCTTCGTCCGCTCCTACGAGTGGTACCTCCTCCCCGACGAGGAGCGCCGCACGATGCTCGCGGACCACGGCAAGATGGCCCGCGGCTACCCGGACGTGCGCGCGAACACGGTCGCCTCGTTCTCGCTCGGCGACTACGAGTGGATCCTCGCCTTCGAGGCCGACGAGCTGTACCGCATCGTCGACCTCATGCGCCACCTGCGCGGCTCCGAGGCCCGCAGGCACGTCCGCGAGGAGGTCCCCTTCTACACCGGCCGCCGCAAGTCGGTCGCCGAGCTGGTGGCCGGCCTGGCGTAGGACCGCGGGGCCGGGGCGGTCCGGGCGGGACCGTGCCCCGCGAGGCCCGCGGAGCCGTGCCGGGCGCCGTGAGCCGGTGAACCTCTCCGGTCACGGCACTAGGGACCGTATTGAGTTCCGATCAAGGGGTGGCTCGGGTGAGGTCCCTGAGCCAGATCATCGAGGCGCGTAGGTGGAGGCCGGCGAGGTAGCTGT
>NZ_BMVU01000053.1 GCF_014650875.1 Streptomyces minutiscleroticus | reverse complement strand
CGACATCAGCCACGGTGACCTGGTCCGCAACAACCCCGACCAGACCATGACCGTCGACCCCTGCAACCTGCAGTTCCTCTACCAGGGCAAGTCCCCCTCCGCGAACGGTCCCTACGACCAACTGCCCTGGCGGCCGGGTGTCCTCACTCTGCGGCGCTGACCCGTCCGGTCCGCGGTGACCGCGATGGGGTGCGGTCCGCCGACGCGTGGACGAGCGGTTCACGGCGTGGGCGCCTCCACCTGTTGACGGTACTCACCGCCTCGGGGAACCCCGGCCGTGCGCCGGCCGGGGTTGCCCGCTTTACGGGCTGTCGTCCCCGCTGAGCAGGGGCCGTCGTCCGCGCCGGCCGTGGCGGGGGCGGTCAGCCTGCCCGGATGAGGAATCGCTGGTCGGCCGCCCCGGTGCAGCGTTCCTCGACGGCTTCGGCTCCCTCGGGGGCGTGGTCGTCGGCGATGCCGATGCACCTGCCGCTGTGGACCGGGCGGAGCCGGAAGCCCTCGGCGCTGTCGGACGCGGTTGCCTCCAGCCGGAACAAGGTGGCCCGGCCGCAGTCGTCGCGCGGTTCGAGCATGCCCTTGACCGGTCCGGTAGTCATGATCGCCAGGCAGCCTCTGCCCTCCTGGGGGTGGTGCCACTGGACGCGGTGGAGGCCCGCGCCGGCCGGTTCGAGGTAGGTGCGCGGCACGGGGGCCTGGGCGCAGGGCAGGAGGGCGGCGATGGCACTGGCGTAGGCACCGTCCCGGTCGCGTCCGTCGGTCAGGCACAGGCCGGGGGCGCGGGCGGAGCGGATGGTGACCCATCCGTCGGCGGGAGCCGGGGAAGTGCCGCCCGCGGCGGTCGGTGCCCCCGGGGAGTCGTCGGGGAGCAGCCACCAGACGAGCAGGGCGAGCAGGGGGACCACGAGGGCGAGGGCGAGTGCGACCGGGCGGACGGGGGTCCGGCGTGGGGGCGAGCCGGTGGACGTCGCGGCGTGCGATGGAGACTCGGCTTCGGCTTCGGCCTCGGTCTCGGGGGCGGGTGTCGCCGGCGGCACGGTGTCGAGACGGGCGATGCGGTCCCTCGCCTCCAGCCAGGCGTCGAGGCGCCGGCCGTCGCCGCAGGCGCGGACGAACGCGGCCAGCACGTCGGGGCGTGGCAGGCTCGTGCGGCGCAGGATGTCGGCCAGTGTGCTGCGGGCCAGTACGTCACCGTTGCGGGCGGCCCGCTCCTCCAGTTGGCGGTAGGTCAGCCCCGTGTGCTTCTTGAGCTGCTGCATCGACGCGACGAAGTCCGCGGCGTCTCGGGCTTCATGCGGTGACAATTCCCCCAGGTTCCCCACGAGCATTATTTTGCTGCGCTCATGACATGAGGGACAACCGTGGATCTCGCCAGGTCCGTGCTGTCCGAACGCATCCCGGACAAGGCGCTGACCGGCCCGGACAGCAGCAGCCTGTCCGGGACAGCCCCATGCTGTTGCTCTGGCCCCGTCCCCATCGGCAACCTCTTGTGCAGCTGGTCGAGTCGACTGTCGCAGCGCAGGCCGGCTCCGGGGGAAGCCCGTCCGGGCGAGGACCGCAGGACGGTCGGGGGGCTCGTTCGGAGGGGACGGGGCGGTCGGTGTCCGCCGTGCGCAAGTGCCGGCGGACACCGACCGAAAAGAGGGGCGACACCGCGGGGCGGCCGACCGTCCGCCCTCCGGCGAAGCACGGACTGCAGCCGGTCCTGCCGAGCGTGTTGTCAAGCGGCTCCGCCCGCCGCTGCGCACTGTCACGAGACGGCGTGGACGGCCGCGTCGAGGGCGGGGTGTTCGATGGGGGTGAGGAAGTCGAGGCTGTCGAGCGGCTGGTCGGTGAAGTAGTCGGTCACGAGGCGGGAGAGCTCCTTGGGGCGTTCCAGGTTGGGCAGGTGGTCGGTTTCGCGGATGAGGGTGAAGGCTCCGTGTTCGATCGTCGCGGCGACTTCGCGGACATGGTCGGGGGTGGTGAACTCGTCGCATTCACCGGTGACGCACAGGGCGGGCACTCCGGTGATACCGCCGTCGGGCAGGCGCTCACTGGCGATCAGGCGTTCCAGGAGGGCGAGATGGCGGGCCGTGTCGGCCGGGGAAACACTGCTCATGACACGCGAGAGCACGCGGGCCACGACGGCACGGTTCCGGACGAGGCGCTCGGGGCCTGCCATCAGTGCGTTGACGCTTGCGTGGCCGTAGGCCTCCGCATTCTTTCCGGCAATGAGGTTGTCCGCCATGTCCTGAAGCCCGTTCCGTCCTTCCTGCGGGTACTCCATGGCGGCGCCGAGCAGCATGAGGCGCTCGACACGGTCGGGGTGCTGCTGGGAGAGGAGGTAGGAAATGGGGACGCCGTAGGAGGCGCCGAAGAGATTGACGGGGCCGCACACGACCTGTTCGAGAAGGTGGGCGAGTGCCTCGGCGAGGAAGGCGAATCCGTGGCGTCCCGGCAGGTGGTCGGCCATGCCCGACCCGGGCAGATCGGCGGTGATGACGGTGGCCACCTCCGTCCACGGCTTCTCCAGGCGCCGCCAGGCGTACATGTCCTGGAACGCGCCGCCCATCACCACGACGGGTTCGGTGCGAGCCGCGGGATTCTCGACGATCCGGCAGCGGTAGTTGAACCCTCTGAACATCAGATGACGCACGATCTCGTCGGGCATGAGCGGTGAATCCCTCCAGAACGGGACTGACGGCCGTTTCGATCGCTTCGGTTTTCGTGGGCGGCTCACCGGCAGGACCATAAGTTCACCCGCCCCGGGCGAGGTGCGCCGCGCAGACCGGTGACGGTGGTCTCCCGGTGCCGATCGCGATGTCGCCGACCGGCGACCGCAAGGGGCCGGCCGGAACTCCCGACGGGGGTGCCGCGGGCGGAGGTGCGCCACTGCCGGTACTGGCCGGGGTCGGACCGGGACGTCGACAGGACGCGCTCCGTCCGATGGCCGTGGCCGGTGCTGTGCGTCGGGAGGTCGTGACGCGGCGGCGTTCGGGTCATATCCCGAGGCGGCCGAAGAGCATGCTGCCCGGGGCGCAGGGGTCGGAGGAGTAGAAGAACTCCCGGGCCGCGTGGACGAACTCCCGGCGGCTGACGACGCCGGCGCCGTCGATGTCCAGCTGCCCGAACATGTTGATGGCGTACCGATCACTGACGCCCCACACCTGCAGATACCGCCGGAACTCCGCCTGGCCGATGGAATCGTCCCCATCGGTGTCCATGATGTCGAAGACGGCGTGCGGGATGCCTTCCACCATGTTGAAGCGGCTGGTGTCCAGGCTCAGTGCACGGTTCGCTCTGCGGTACTGTTCCCTGTCGAGGCGGCTGCCACCGCCGGCGTGACGCAGCAACTCGATCCAGTACATCTGGTACGCGACCACCAGTGCGTGCGCCCTGCGATCGTCCTTTCCCACCTTGTAGGTGTTCAGATAGCGGTCGATGAGCCGCTGGTGATCGCTCCAGTCGACGTGGCCGTCGCGATCGGTGTCGATGGCGTCGAACATGAGATCCAGCTTGGCGGTGATCGCGCGGGCGGTGGCAGTGGCCATGGTGGTCCTCTCACGGAAGCGGCATGAGCGCGGGGGATGCGGTGACAGGTCGGACAACCCCGTCATGAGATTTCCCGTAAAAAGCCCGAAAGGTTCAATGCGGGCGCACAGCCACTCGATGAGGCGCGGCCCGCTCAGCGGAACGCTGTCCGGCATCAGGGCGACGCGCACACCGGACGCCCGGTCCGGCCGGGACGACCGCCCCCACCCTTCCGGCGGCCACCCCACTGACACTGGGGTGCGCGAGTGGACGAGCCGACCGCGTTCGCCGCCTCGTCGTCCCCGTGGCGTACGGATGCGGGCTACTCCCGGAGCCGGACGACGCCCTGGCGGTCGACCGCCGGGTCTTCGCCGGGGCGTCCGGCACCCGATCGCGACCGGGAGGGGTTCGTGGCACGCCGGTACCCGCCGGGAGTGAACCCGGTGGTACGGGCGAAGGCGTGGCTGAAGGAGCTTTCGGAGGCGTAGCCCAGGCGTGCGGCCAGGACGGCGAGAGTGGTGTCCGATTCGCGCAGAGCCTGTTTGGCCAGATGGATCCGGAAGTGTGTCAGGTAGGTCAGCGGCGGCTCGCCGGCGACCTCGCGGAAGCGGTGCGCGAAGTGGCTGCGTGACATCCCCGCCGCGGCCGCCAGTTCGGGAAGGCTCCAGCGGCGGGACGGCTCCTGGTGCATGAGGGCCACCGCGGGACGCAGGTGCTGGTCCGCGAACAGGCGCAGCCAGCCGCGTCGGGTGAGGTTCTCGTCGTCCAGGCAGAGGCGCAGGACCTCCAGCAGGAGCAGTTGAGCGTGCTGATCGGCGGCGAAGCCCGCTCCGGGGCGCATGCCGGCCGTCTCCTGGCCGATGCGCTCGATCAGACGCCGCATTTCCGCCGCCTCGCTGCTCGACGGTCCTACGTGCGTGACCGCGGGCAGTGCCGAGGTGAAGACCTCGTCCGCCGCGGCGTCGAGCTCCACATGGCAGCCGATCAGGGCCACCTCGTCCGGTCCGCCGTCGGAGGCGAGGTCCCCGACGGCCTGCGCGGGCCGGTCGGCGCCCTCGGCCGGACGCAGGTCGGGGGACGTGCAGAGAACGACGGACCGGACTCGGTTGAGGACGACCGCGTCACCGGCCTTCAGCCTCACCGGGGATGCGCTGTCCGCGATGAGCCAGCAGGATCCGCGGACGATGGCATTGAGCTTGACCACCGTGGACTCCTGGAACCGGTACGACCACTCCCCGTGCGCCCGGAAACCCCCTGCCAGCGTGCAGCGCGCTTTGACCAGGGTGAGCATCTGCGTCAGTGGGTCCGGCGTCATCAGCGGACTCTAGCGCAAGAACCGAGGACCCTGGAGCATTCACAGTCCATCACATGGGGGAGAGGGTAGGTACTGGAGCGGCTGCACACCACATTCCCGCGTGCGCCCGGCGGCCGCTCGCCACTCCGGGCGACGCTGTAGGGACAGGCGGCCCCATGCACAACGTCACATTCAGGAACGGCGGGATCACCATGGCCGGACAGGTCTTTCTGCCCCCGGGCTTCGATGCCCGTGCGCACACGAAGCACGCCGCCCTGGTCTGTGTCCATCCCGGCAGCGGAGTCAAGGAGCAGACCGCGGGCCTGTACGCCCGGCAGATGGCGTCGAAGGGCTTCGTGACGCTCGCCTTCGACGCCTCCGGCCAGGGGGAGAGCGGCGGTGAGCCGCGGCACGCAGAGGTGCCGGCTGCACGGGTGGAGGACATCCGCTGCGCGGTGGACTTCCTGACCACACTGGACCACGTCGACGAGTCGAAGATCGGTGTACTGGGCATCTGCGCTGGTGGCGGATATGCGGTGAACGCCGCCATGACCGATCACCGGATCCGCGCGGTCGGTGTCGTGGCCGCGGTGAACATCGGCCGGGCACGCCGCGCGGGCGGACCTGACTCGGTCGCCGAGATGCTCGAGGCGGTCGGCCGGCAGCGCACGCTCGAAGCACGCGGTGGGGCTCCCCTGATCACCCGGTGGATCCCGGACAGCCCCCAGGAGGCCGCCGCGGCGGGGGTGACGGAGCCGGACGCCTTGGAAGCCGTCGACTACTACCGCACGCCACGAGGACGGCACCCGCGGTCGGACAACCGGCTGCGGTTCACCAGCGTGGCCGACGTCATCGGGTTCGACGCCTTCCACCTGGTCGAAGAACTGCTGACGCAGCCCCTCCAGGTCATCGTGGGAAGCGAGGCCGGCGAGTTCGGCTCCTACCAGGAAGGAGTGGACCTGTACCGGCGGGCGCCGGGCAGGAAGGACCTCCACGTCATCGACGGAGCGAGCCACTACGACCTGTACGACCGACCCGCATACGTGGGTCAGGCGGTGACGAGGCTGGAGAGCTTCTACGCCGAAGCGCTGTCCCTTCAGCCGCACTCCGCATGAGGCCGACATGCGCGTCGGGCCGCCACGGATCCGGTGGGGACTCCCGCCCGTGCCGGACTGAGCGGAGGCGCCGGCGTGCCCTGAGTACCGGGTCGTTCGGTTCTGCGCCGCAGGCGTCCTGCGCTCCGCATCGGGGCAGCCTCAGCAAGCGCACTGCACCCCGGCACTGAGACACCCTCGTCAAGCGCACTGCCCCGGCACTGGGGCACTGTCAACGAGCGCACCGGTCGAGCACACAGGGGCGCCCCTCTCGCGGGCCGAGCGGAGAGGGGCGCAGCCCATTGCGGTGCGAGATGCGCGTGAAACGTTTTTACCCAAGGCATTGTCGCCGTCCGGCCAACACCCTACGGTGAGGGCCGTCACCGCGTAGATCGATCTACGCGGTGCGACGAGCGGCGGGGGAGCCGTGCTCCCCAGCTCTTCTCGGGGGACGCGACCGTGGACGAGGCGCTGACGCGCATGGACGACGCCGTCGAGACCCACTGACGCCCGCGCGGCGGCCGCACGCGGCGGGAACCCCTGCGAGGGGATGACACCTTGAGGGCGTACGCGGGAGGGCCCTCCGTCCTCGGCCCGGTGCCCCGGCGAGGTACGGAGAGCCCTCCCGCCGACGACGGACAGGGTCTCCCCTTCGGCCGGCAGCGGTCCCTACGGGATCGCCGTCACGCCGGGGCGGGGTCCGGCCGGGCCGTCTCGGGCACGCGGTCCGCGGTCCCTCACCCGGTCGCGCACGCCGAGCCGTTGAGCGTGAACGACGTGGGCGCGGGGTTGGCCGTCGACGCCGTACCCGTGAAGCCGACCGTGACCGAGGAGCCCGCGGAGATCGTCGACGTGTACGACGCCGCGGCCACCGTCACGGAGGAACCGTTCTGGGCCGGGGTGCCGCCCCACATGTTGCTGACGGTCTGGCCGGCGGGGAAGGCGAAGGCCAGGGTCCAGCCGCTGATCGTCGCCGTGCCGGTGTTGCGGATGGCGATCTCGCCCTGGAACCCGCCGGGCCAGGAAGCGGTGACGCGGTAACCGACGGAGCAGCTTCCGCCGGGCGTGCCGGCGCTGGTCCCGACGGTGACGGTGGCCGAACGCGGGGACCGGTTGCCTGCCGCGTCCTTGGCGTAGACCGCGAAGGTGTACGCCGTGGCCGCGGTGAGGGAGGAGACGGTGACCGACGTGCTCGTGCTGGAGGCGGCCGTGGTCTCCGCAGTGCCGTTGACACGGACCACGTCGTAGCCGGTGACGCCGACGTCGTCCGTGGCGGCGGGCCAGGTCAGGGTGACGGAGGTGGCGGAGACGTCCGACGCGGCCGGAGTGCCCGGGGCGGTCGGGGCCCGGGTGTCGGGGGCGGTACCGCCGAAGACCGTGGCCTCGCGGGACGTCTGCGCGATGCCGTTCGCGCCGTGGAAGACGCGCTCGCCCCAGGAGCTGAGCCGCGCCGGGTCGAAGTCGATCGCGAGGTCGAGGACCGGATCGGTGTTGCCGCTCCAGGACCAGGCCAGGTAGCCGAGGCCGAGCTGTTCGGCGGCGGCCATCATGGTGTTCTCGTCCGGGTCGCCGTACTGGTCGGCGGGGCCGCCGAACTCGCCGATGACGATGGGGAGCCGGGCGGAGACGAAGGCGTCGAGGTAGTCCGTGATCTCCGCGGCGGTGTCGAAGACGCTGTACATGTGGATCGAGAACAGCAGGTTGCCGGTGGTGTCGGCGTCGTGGACGGCCCGGGCGTCGGCGCGCATGACGCCCTGCCAGTCCTGGCCCCAGTTCGGCGCGTCCACCATGATCGTGTGCTGGAATCCGGCGGCACGCAGCTTCTGGACCGCGGCGGTCGTCGGGGCGGTCCATCCGGCCGGGTCGGTGTTGCCCCAGGGCTCGTTGCCGATGTTGATGACGACGTAGTCCTCCTGGCCGGCCAGGACGCTCTTGAGGCTGATCCAGTAGTCGGCGGCGTGGTCGAGCGTGCCCGCGGCGGCGTCCTCCCCGTAGCCGGTGGTGTCGTGCACCTCCAGGACGCAGATCAGGCGGTTCTTCTTGCAGTCGGCGACGACCGCCGCGACGTCCTCCGCACTGTTCCGGCTCCAGCGGTGGCCGTCGGACAGGACGACCCGCACGGTGTTGGCGCCGAGCGCCTTGATGTCGGCCAGCGACCGGGTCTCGCCCGGGTACCAGGTGTGGGCGTGGTTGACGCCGCGCATCACGAAGTCGTTGCCGTTGCGTTCGAGCAGCCTCCCATTGCTGATGTGCAGGCCGGTGGCGGCGGCCCTTGAGGACGTGGCGGCGGCCTGCGCGGGAGGCGAGAGGAGGGTCAGCAGCCCGAGGAGTGTGGCCAGGGCCGTCAGTAGGACGGTCGCCGGACTCCTGGGTGTCGTGCTTCTCGTGGATCTCACTGCGGCTCCAGGGAGTGAGGCGGAGGAAGCGGGTGGCTGAGGGGCCTTGTAGGTGTGGGAGCGCTCCCATACAGGCACGTCAATCAGGGACACGTCAATATGGGCAGCACAACGAAAGCTCCCCGAAGCTGTCGCAAGTTTTCGTACGGCACCGCCTCGCACCGCGGGTGCCGCCGCATCGGCGATCGGTGGATCCGTCGGCTCCGGCCATGACGGGCGTGCGCACGGTCCCGCCTCCGGTCCCTGTCCGTCCTTCCTCCGCGAGCGTCGCGTCGACGGCGCGCCGCGGGGACGGGCTGTCGGGGGCCGTACGGCTCATGCGGGGCCGTCCGGCCGCGCGGCCGAGGCCGTGGTCGAGGAAGCCGGAAGGTGGCGTGCCCGGCTCCGCTGGACACGGTGTGCTCGTGAAGGGGTGGTGCCGTCGACCGCAGGGGCCGTAGCGCTCCGCCGCGGGGGCGGGGTGTGCGGGCAGTGCGTGCCGGACGAGGCCGGACGTGTCCGCCGAGGCGGGCGCCTGCCCCCGGTGTGCCGCCCCGTACGGCGGAGATGTGGTGCTGCGGTGTCTCCTGGCAGCGGTCCTTGCCCGGTCGCGCCGGACGCGGGCCGGGGTTCGGTCGCGGACCGGGCCGCCGAGGGGCGGCGGCGGGGTGGTCACACCCTCTGTGGCACGACCGCGCCCGGGCAGTCCGCGTGAGGGAGCAGCGTGTGGCGGCCGCGCCCGCCGCGACCTGAGCCGCCCGGGTACACAGGAACGGAACACCCTGCCGGCTCGCTCACGGCCCCGCCGGGCCGGGTGCCGTCGCACGCCCCCGCGGAGCGTGGAGGCAGGCGGTTCAGGACCTGCGCCGCACCGCGCGTGTCCTGTCCGGAACCCCGTCGAAGAAAACCGGCCGCACGGGCAAAGGATTGTCGCCACCTGACCGGAACATCTCCGACAGTCGGCCGGAGCGTTCCGGCCAGTCGGCGGAAGAGGACCCGCGACGGCTCCACCCCAGGACCTGTGCGGTGATACGCAACGGACAACGTACGACAACGACGAGCGGAGTGCGCGTGAGTCATGCAGGAACCGTCTACGACCCGGCCGCCACGTCCACCGCGGCACGGCCCGCCGGTGACAGGGCCCGCCGCATATACGGCCCACCGCTGGACGCCGCACTGGTGGCGGCCTCACTGGTCAACGTATGGGCCAATGTCGACGTGGAGGAGAGCCTGGCGATGGGCTGCGCCCTGCTGGCCGCGTTCGCCCTGGTCCTGCGCCGCTGCCTGCCGCTGGCGGCCTTCCTGCTGACGCTGCCCACCGCCCTGGTCACCGACGCCGTGTGGGCCGCGCTGATCGCCCTGTACACACTGTCCTCCGTCAGCCGCCACCGCGTGTTGCTGGGCGGGTGCGCGCTGGCGTTCAGCATCAGCAGCTTTCTGCCCTGGCCGTGGACGGACATCGACGCGGCGGAGCTGTCCGAGGCCTACAGCCTCGTCGAGCTCACCGCCACGCTGGCTACCGCGGCCGCGCCGGTGTTCCTCGGCCAGCTCGTCCAGGCCCGGCGCGAGCTGTCGCAACGACTGTGGGAGATCTCGCGGGCGCGCGAGCACGAGCAGCTGCTGATGACACAGAACGTGCTGGCCAAGGAACGGGCCCAGCTGGCGCGGGAGATGCACGACGTGGTCTCCCATCAGGTCAGCCTGATCGCCGTGCAGGCCGGAGCCCTGCAGGTCGGCGGCAGCGACCCGGCGGCCCGGCGCACCGCGGCCACCATCCGCCGGCTCAGTACGCAGACCCTGGACGAACTGCGGTACATGGTCAGTGTGCTGAGGGACTCGGGCAGTCGGCCCACCGAGCTGACCCCCCAGCCCTCCCTCGCCGATCTGCACCACCTGGTCGACACCAGCGGTATCGGCGCCGAGCTGGACGCCGACCTGCCCGACACCCTGCCGCCGGCCGTCCAGCGGGCCGTCTACCGCACCGTCCAGGAGGCCCTGACGAACGTACGCAAACACGCCCCCGGCGCGACGGCACGCGTGCACATCACCTGCCAGGACGGCATCGTCGACGTCACCGTCACCAACACGCCTCCCACCCGGCCCGCACTTGACCTGCCCAGCGCCCACCACGGCCTGGCCGGCCTGCGCCAGCGCGCCGCCCTCCTGGGCGGGAACGTGAGCTGCGGTCCCACCCCCGAGGGCGGCTACCGGCTCCAGGTGCGGCTTACGGCAGGCAGCACGGCATGAACGGATTCCGGCCGAGGGCTTCCCGCTCCGCGCGGCACACCGCCGCTCCTCGTGTGCAGCCGGACCGGACGCAAGCCCCGCTGCCACCCCACTGGCCAGGTGGCGCATCACGGGCGGGGGCCGGGCCGCCGGGAGGGCCGGGGCCGGTGTGGTCACCGGGTGGGGAGGGCGACAGCAAGGGTGACGACGGTGCCTGTGGCCCCGGCAGTGATGTCCAGGTGGTCGGTCAGCCGCTGGACCATCCACAGGCCCCGTCCGCTCTCGGCGGTGGCGGCGGGAGCGATCACCCGGCCGGGGAAACCGGGGCCTTCGTCGGACATCCGGCAGTACAGGGCGCCGTGGCGTTCGTACAGTCTCAGCAGTCCGTGGCCTCCGCCGTGCCGGACGGCGTTGGACGCCACCTCGTCGACGGCGAGTACGAACTCCTCGCGGCGCTGTGCGGGCAGCCCGGCACGAGCGGTCCATGCGCCGACCCGGGCCCGCACGTAGGAGAGCAGGGGGGCGGTGAAGGCGATCTCCAGTGGACTGTTGCCGGAGGACGTCCGAGCCTTCGAGGTGGTGGTCACCGCGTGTTCCCCCCTGGAGGAGGCAGAGCGAGATTGCCCAGTGCTTCCGCGCCCGTGCGCCGCAGCAGGCGCGCGTGGAAGGGCGAGCAGCGGACGTCCACACGCCGGCACTCCTGAGCGTCCGCGACCAGGCTGATCAGGGTGCGCGCGCAGGTCATGGACAAGAAGCACAGGCGTGTCAGGTCCAGCAGCAGGCGGTCGGCCGTGGCTGCCGCGGCCAGCGCGTCGTGTACGGCGGCCTGGAACTGCGCGGCCGTCGCCGCGTCGGCGTCGCCGATCAGGTGCAGGCCGTTGATGCTGTGGTGGGCGGCCAGGTCGCCGGGCCGTTCCAGTAGGGCCACCGGGTGGCCGACGCGCATCGCCTCCAGCACGTCCGGCTCGAAGCGGCGGCGGTCGTAGGCGCAGACCTCCGCGTAGCTGCGGTCGGCGAAGAGGGCGTCCGCGTGCGTCTCGCGGTACATCACCGCCTCGATGTCCATACCCCAGTCCTGGACCCACGCCATGTCGACGAACGAGCGCAGTCCCGTGTAGCCCTCGTGGCGGGCGCGCTCGGTCTCCTCCCACAGGCGGTCGATCTGGTGCTGGGCGGTGAAGCGGCGATGGGGACGGATGAGCGCGTGCATGCTGGTGATCTGCAGCTGGCCGCGGAACTCCGCCTCCTCGGCCGCGGGCGACCAGGCGGCCAGCCGCTCGAGCACCTGCGTGTCCGGGACGGCCGGATCCGCCAGGACGACGACCCTGTCCCCGTGGGCGAGCCCGAGCTGGGTGAACGCCGCCAGTGTCTCCCAGCGGACGCCGTCGTCGGCGTAGTGCGCGAAGGCGTGATCGCCCAGGCGCATCGACTCGACGGCCCTGGTGCGGGTGTCGACCGCAACCGGCATGATCCTCCCCCTCCTCGTTCCCGCCTGTCGTGGCGGCGGGCGGGACTGCCACCGCATCGCAAGAGGCTAGCCAGCTCGGGCGCACGGCCCGGCCGGCACGTCCATACCGATGGCATTTGCCATGTCGCCGTCCCGGACAGCTCACCCGGCGACTGCTTGTGTGGCGCACCGGACCGTTTTTGCCAGCATGCGGCCGACACCGGCCGCCATCCCCCTTCGTCCGGGTGCGATGCGGGACTCCTTGTGGGCGTGGGGTGTCCAACGCGGTGGTGGTGCGGACGACGCCGACGACGCCGATGACGTCGACGTCGAGGACGTCGAGGACGTCGGCGGCGGTGAGGCCGCTGCGGGTGCGCCCGGGCGCGGGTGCGCGAGCGGCTCCGCTCCCGGACGCGGCAGCCGGCCCGGCGCTCGCCGCCGTGCCCGCGTCGCAGGCGGCTCCGGTTCAGCCCGGCGCGTCCATCAGGGCGGTGACGTAGGCGTCCAGCCGCTCCTCCACGACTCGCGTCGTCAGCTCGCGCCTCCCCGCCTCCCGCCACGGCCGCGCCACCTGCCGCACTTCCTCCGAGCACGCGAGCCCGTCCCGTACCTGCCAGTACAGCCGTTCGCCCGCGGTCGCGGCCAGCACCCCGCCCGCCTCCTCGTACGCCTCGGCGAACCGCAGCCCCCAGGCAGGGCCGTGCAGCAGCGCGAGATTGGTCGAGCAGTGCGCCACGTCGAGATCCGCCGGGCCCCAGGAGGCCGCCGCCCAGTCGACGACCCCCGTGATCCGCAGGTCTGCCGACTCCGGGGGCGGCGCGTCGAACAGTACGTTGCCGGGCTGGAAGTCCCGGTGCAGGAACCGTCCCGCACAGGGCGGCGCCGGCTTGCGGATCACGTCGACCGCCGCGCCCCACACCGCCGCGTCGGCGCCCTTTGGAACCACGACGGTGTCGGCGGTCGTCAGCGTCACGTACTCCCGGGGCCGCTCGGCGGGCCGCAGCGCGTGGATCGCCACGAGCTGACGGGCCAGCAGGGGAAGGCGCGTGGGCAGTCCCTCGTCGTCGAGGACCGTCCGGCCCGCCACATGCGTCATCAGCAGCGACGGGTACGCGCACTGCGCGGCGGTCGGGTCGACCGCGACCAGCCGGGGAGCGGGGACGCCGGTCCCCGCGAGCCGGGTCAGGGCGCCGGCCTCCCGGTGCAGCCAGTCCTCGGCGCGCTCCCCGTGGAACGGGTCGACGAAACTCCGCAGCACCAGGTCACGGGTGCCTCCCTCGCGCGTGCCGATCGTCAGCCTCCGCATCTCGGCCGTGATGCCGCCGCGCAGCACCTCGATGCCGACGATCCGCTCGCCGGCCTCCAGGTGCCGGCTCACCCAGGCCAGGGTCGACGGCCGCACGGCCCCCGCTTCGTCGTAGTCGGTCACCGGGCCACCTCAGTGCCGTGACCGGAAGGGTTCACCGGCTCACGACGCCCGGCATGGCACCTCACTGCGTTGTCGGAGCCACCCGAGTACGCCCGGTACGAGGGTGGTCCTCCGCCTTGCGATGCACCGCACCGGACGCCGCGAGCCCACGGCAAACCTTTCCGGTCACGGCACTCAGCATCCGGACGGCACCGTGCGCAAAGGCTTTCCCCTCCGGTGCCGTTCAGGGCGAGCGCAGGCGGAAGGGGGGTCCGGCCCGGGCCGACGCGGACCCGGCCGCCCTTCCGGCGATCCGGATGGACGTCGCCGGTGGGCCGCATCCGGCCGGCGCCTGGTCGCGTGGACCGGGGCCAGGCAGCCGTCATGCCAGGTGGGTCTCGACCCCGGACTCCCGCAGCGCCCGGAGGGTGAGCGGACCGCTCGGATGGGTCTGCGCGTCCTCCGCCGCGGCATCGGTGACGAAGGTGCCCACCGCGCTCAGCTGCGCCACCTGGCTGAACGCTCGCACGCCGAGCTTGGTGGCGTCCGCCACCGCGACGGTGCGTGCCGCCTGCGCGAGCCCTGCCTGCTTGACCGCCGCGTCGTCGAGGGAGAACTCCGTCCAGCCCCGTTCGGCGTGGACCCCGCCGATCGACATGACGAAGAAGTCGAAGCTCAGGGCTTGCAGGGTGCGCAGCGCCAGAGGACCCACGAGCGAGCGTTCGCCCGGGCGCGAACGCCCTCCCACGATGAGAAGTTCGATGCCCGGCTTGTCCGCCAGAACCACGGCCGCCTGCAGACTCAGTACGGCCACCGTGAGGGGGGCTCGCTCCACCAGGTGCTCGGCGACGTGCACCGTGGTGGTGCCGGCATCCAGCAGCACGCTCGATCCCGGCTCGACCATCGCGGCGACCGCCGACCCGAGCCGGTCCTTGGTCGCGGCCTGCCACTCCCGTCGGGCGAGGAAGCCCCCGCCCTCCTCCCGGGGGCGCACGGGAACCGCGCCGCCGTGGACCCGGCGCAGCAGGCCCTGGCCCTCCAGCGTGTTCAGATCCCGGCGAACGGTCATCTCCGAAACGCCGAGACGTTCGGCCAGCTCCGACACGGACAGCTTGCCCGCGTTCTGGACGAGCCGCAGGGTCAGGTCAAGACGGTCTCCGACGCTCATGCACTATTTCTAACATCGTTCTGTTCGTTCGAACGAACCTGGAGGCTCGACCCGTTGCGGGGGCGTCGCACGCCCAGCCGGGTCGCCAGTGCTCAGCGCTCAGTGCGCCTGGGCATGTGATGCTCGGCGTGATGTCCCCGCTGTCCTCGCGGTGGATGACGCTGTCCCGCCGTCCCGCTCCAGCCCGACACGCGTCGCCGGGTCTGTCCAAGGTGGCGCAGGAGCGGTGACGTCCCCCGCCAACGTGCGTTCGCAGCAGCCGACGTGCAGCCTGTTCCGCCCTTGTGAACATATGGATTGTTCATACGAACAGCACTATGTTGGAAATCGTACGGGGGGTACCGGACGGTGCGCAGAACGGCACCGGACTTCCCGCGCACCCTCGTCCGAGGGTTCGAGGCGGTCACGCTGCGGCTGCGACCTGGGGTCCGGGCCGCCGAAGCGCGTCCACGAGGTGTACGACGAGCCGTTCGGCCAGGTGGTGACCGAGGGCTGGAACTATCCGCTCCGGGCCGATGCGACGGCGCGGACGATGGGGAGGCAGGTGAAGCTCACGTGCGGAGAGGCCTTCGCCTACAAGCTCACGACGTGGCGCCCCGACATCGGCGCCGAGGCGACCGACCGGTCCCGTCGAACGGGCTGAGCCGTTCCTGTCCGGCGTGCGTGAGGCCGCTGCGCCGGAGACGAGCACGGGTCACGGAACACACTGCCGGGCGGGAACGGCCCGCCGGTACGTCTCACGGCAGGAGGAGCACGGCGAACAGCACGGCACGGTCTCCTCCTGCGGGCGGACGCCGGCATACGGTGCGTCGTCCGGTCCGCCCCGAACCGTTGGGGGACGTCAGTGACACGCCTTCTGAACCGGAGCGGCCGCAGCCGGTCCAGGAAGGACGGCCGCCCCGGTGGCTCGTCCACCGAGGAGGGCCCGACCGCCTCCGCCGCGCGGGCGCTCATCGACACGGCGCCCGCATGGGCGGCGGACCGGGTGCCCGGCGCCGGACGAGCGTCACGGGTTCCGGGCCGGACCGCTGCTCCTTCCAACCGGGGTGTCGGGTACGGAAGTCGAGAACGCCTCGGCCGATCTGATTGACCGGCACACGCGGAACGTGCCGGAAAAAAGGAGGACTGACAGAGGTGGGCGTGGATACACGCTGTCCGGCTCGCGGAGCCGGCTCGGCGTGCGTGCCGTGCTCTTCCGCGTTCCGCGGGCGAGACCAGGACTTCGTAGGCACCGATCGAGGACGCTGATGGCGACGCACACCACCGAACCGGTCGCTCCGGTCCCCGCGGCGGGACGCCGCAGCAAGGGCCAAGTGATCATCTCTTGGGCGACGACGACCGACCACAAGAAGATCGGCCATCTCTACCTCATCACATCGTTCGGCTTCTTCCTGATCGGCGGAGTGCTGGCGATGCTGATCCGGGCCGAGCTGGCCCGGCCCGGTCTGCAGCTCCTCTCCGCCGAGCAGTACAACCAGTCGTTCACCCTGCACGGCACGGTGATGCTGCTGCTGTTCGCGACGCCGACGTTCGCGGGGTTCGCCAACGCGATCATGCCGTTGCAGATCGGCTCCCCGGACGTGGCCTTCCCGCGGCTGAACATGTTCTCGTACTGGCTGTTCCTGTTCGGCGGCCTGATCGTGGTGGCCAGTGTGTTCACCACCAACGGCACCGCGGACTTCGGCTGGACGGCCTACACCCCGCTCAGCGGCGGCGAGCGCACCCCCTACGTCGGCGGCGACATGTGGATCATGGGTCTGGCCCTGTCGGGCTTCGGCACGATCCTCGGCGCGGTCAACTTCATCACCACCATCATCTGCATGCGCGCGCCGGGCATGACGATGTTCCGGATGCCCATCTTCACCTGGAACGTGCTGCTGACGTCGGTCCTGGTGCTGCTGGCCTTCCCCGTGCTGGCCGCCGCGCTGTTCGCGTTGGAGGCCGACCGGCGCTTCGGCGCGCAGGTCTTCGCCCCTGAGAACGGCGGGGCCGTCCTGTGGCAGCACCTGTTCTGGTTCTTCGGCCATCCCGAGGTGTACATCCTGGCGCTGCCGTTCTTCGGCGTGATCAGCGAGATCATCCCCGTCTTCGCCCGCAAGCCGCTCTTCGGGTACACGGGACTGATCGGCGCCACGATCGCCATCGCCGGCCTGTCGGTGACGGTGTGGGCGCACCACATGTTCGCCACCGGTGCGGCGCTGCTGCCGTTCTTCTCCTTCATGACGTACCTCATCGCGGTGCCCACGGGAGTGAAGTTCTTCAACTGGATCGGCACGATGTGGAAGGGGGCGCTGTCGTTCGAGCCGCCCATGCTGTGGGCGGCGGGCTTCCTCGTCACCTTCCTCTTCGGCGGCCTGACCGGCGTCGTCCTGGGGTCTCCTCCGCTGGACTGGCACGTCACGGACACCTACTTCGTGGTCGCCCACTTCCACTACGTGCTCTTCGGCACGATCGTCTTCGCGATGTTCGGCGGGTTCAGCTTCTGGTGGCCGAAGATGACCGGCACGATGCTCGACGCACGTCTGGAGAAGGTGCACTTCTGGACGCTGTTCGTGGGCTTCCACATGACCTTCCTGGTCCAGCACTGGCTGGGCGCCGAGGGCATGCCGCGCCGCTACGCCGACTATCTGGCGGCCGACGGCTTCACCGCCCTGAACACCGTCTCGTCGATCGGCGCGTTCCTGCTGGGCCTGTCCACCCTGCCGTTCCTGTACAACGTGTGGAAGACCGCCAAGTACGGCAAGAAGGTCGGGGTCGACGACCCCTGGGGGTTCGGACGCTCCCTGGAGTGGGCGACGTCCTGCCCGCCGCCCCGTCACAACTTCACCACGCTGCCGCGCATCCGCTCCGAGTCCCCGGCCTTCGACCTGCACCACCCGCAGATCGCGCGGCTGGACCAGGCGGAGAGCAGCGGACGGCGCGACGCCGTGGACGCCGAGGGCCACAAGGGCGACCGGCCGTGATCGCGGACCGGGACGGCCGGCACCTGCGCGACGACGCGGGCGAGGCGCTCGCCGCCCGGGCCGAGGGGTACCTCATGGCGCAGTCCCACTGGCAGGAGGCGCGCCGCGAGGCCGAAACGCTGTGCGCCGCGCTGCCGTGGCTGACCGCAGCCCAGGCCGAGGAGGTGAGCCGTCACTGCGTCGAGCGGCACACCGACCTGGTCCGGTGGACGCTGCGCGGCACGGTCCGCCGGGCCGACGAACTGCGCCGGGAGTACGGGGCCCGCTGTCACCGCCCGCGACGGAGCCCGCTCAGGCGCCACGCCGCCGGTGCGTGCGGGGTCCCGGCCTGCGTCACCGGGATCAACGCGGCGCTGTGGGTATTCGTGCGGTAGGGGAGCGGACCGGACGCGCGGTGAGGGTGCCTTCCCGGGAGCCCGGGCCCTTCGGACCTGCGGTGAAGCAGAGGACGGGGAGAACGCACGCACCACGCGCGGTCCCGCGGGTTTACGCCGACCTGCGCCGCGCGTGCCGGGAGACGGGCCGGCGAGCGCGGAGCACCGGCGTACCGGCTGAGCAACCGGCGTGCACGGCCCGGGGTGTGCCTCAGGCCGTGAGCTGCTTGGGAGTGCCGCCCGAGATGGCGATCCTGCGGGGCTTGGCGTGGGCCGCCAACGGAATGCGCAAGGTGAGGACGCCGTTGCCGTAGGCCGCCTCGGCGGCTTCGGTGTCCAGGACGTCGGACAGGGGCAGGCGGCGGGCGAACCGGCCGGCGGGGCGCTCGGTGAACACGGGCCGAGCGCTGGCCGGGACCGGGCTGGGGCGCTCGGCGGTGAGCATCAGCGTGTCCTGTTCCACGATCAGCTCGATGCTGGAGCGATCCATGCCGGGCAGGTCGAACTGCAGGTAGAGCGCTTCGTCGTCGCGCCAGGCATCCACCGGGACGGCGGCGTCGGCCGAGGCGGCGGCATGTGCGAACTGGTGCGTGAGCCGATCGAGACCGTCCGAAGCGCCGGTACGCGCGAGCATTCCCAAGTCTCCCTTCGCTTCCGGGTGTCAGCTGTCACGAATGTGATCCGACGGAAGAACCGCTTTCCGTATAACGCACCGCAGGATGTTTGACAAGTTGCGACTGGATGAAGTTGATACGTGGGGGCTCAACTGCCTCCAGCGGAGGACAAGCGTTCGCCCGCACCGGCCGACTCGGCTGCGCGCCGCGCGCCTTGCACGCGAGTGTGCGGGCGAGCCGGAGGGCGCTCCCGGCCCGGATGTTCGACACCGTGCGGCCGAGCGGCGTGCTCGCGCAGCACGCCCACAGAAAACTGAGCCGATAGACGTCAGCTTTCCGACGGTGTGATATAGCAGGAGTGGAGCGAAGGGCGCGGAAACGGCGTCAAGGAGGGACGGACATGCCGATGCGTACGGATCCCTTCCGCGAACTGGACCGGCTCGTCGATCGGGTCCGGGACACGGCCGCGCATCCGGTCGGCACACCCATGGACGCACGGCGCGAGGATGCGATCTTCTGTGCGGAGCCGGACCCGCCGGACGTAGACCCGCACTCCGTCGACCTCGAGCGCAGCGTGCCGACGGTCAGGGCCGAGCGCAAGCCGGCGTACGGTGAGGGCGCCGACACGGTGATCACCGAGCGGCCCGCGGGAACGTCCAGCCGACGACCGCTCCTCGGGGAGAGCCTCGACACCGAGCGGATCGAGACCTCCTGCGGGACAGGTGCGCTGAAGCTGCGCATCCCGGTCACCGAGCGGGCCGAGCCCCGCGAGATCGCCACAGGCGGGGGACCCCGCCGCACGGTGCTCTCCGGCTGACCCGGCCTCACGAGCCGACCGACAGGTGAGGGGACGAGCATCTGATCCTCCCTGCACCCGCCCTCCGCTCCCACCGGAGCGAAGAAGCCGAAGAAGGGGGACGGCCGACGTGATCATGCGATGGGAAGCATTCCTCGACCGTGTGACGGAACGCGGCGAATACCGCAGTGAGCAGGAAGCAGAACGAGCGGCCCGCGTGGTCCTCGCCCTGCTGGGCGCACACCTGGTCGGCGAGGTACGCGCCCAGCTGGCGGCACGTCTGCCGGACGACTTCGCCCTGATCCTGCTCAACCCGCTGCAAAGCGCCGAACCACTGTCCCCGGAACGGTTCGTGCGAGCGACGGCGGCCTGGATCGAGGGAGCCACCGAGCAGACCGCGGCCTGGGACGTCAGCGCCGTCCTCAGCACGGTCGCCGACGCCGCAGGCGACGACCTCCTCAAGCAGATCCTGTTCCAGCTCCCCGCTGGCTACGACCTGCTCTTCGGCCGCCCCCAGCCCACCTGATCACCCCGCACCCGGTGTCCGCCCACCCTTCGCGGGCACCGGCACTGCGACCTCCGAGACAGAAAGGCAACGACCGCAGTGATGTCCGACCGGTGCGCACCGCTCCAGCAGCTGCCCGCGATGACGTTCGAGCAGATGCTGGAGAAGGTCCGCTACGAAGGCGCCTACCCCACCCGGGAACGGGCCGAGAAAGCCGTCCGTCTCGTCGTATCGGGGCTCGGGCGCCAGCTGACCGGCGACGAACGCGTGGACCTGGCCTCCCGCCTGCCCCTGGAAGCTGCACGCATCCTCACCGAACAGATCCCCGACGCCCTGCCCCTGACCGGCTGGGCCTTCGTCAAGGACCTCGCCGCCCGCAGCGGCGCCCCCCTGGCGTCCACCCGCTGGGACACCGGCACCGTCCTCGCCGCTGTCGCCGCCGCGGCCGGCTCCGAACTGCTCACCCGCATCCTGCGCCGACTGCCCTCCGGCTATGCGCATCTGTTCGGCCGCACCGGGCTCGTCCAGGCCGCCTGAACGGGCCGCACGGCAGCCGCGAACAGGGCGCAGGGCCGCACCGCGCGACGCTCGGGCGGCCCCGGACGTTCTCCGACGAGCGGGTTGCCGACCTTTCGCCGCCCTGGAGGCGGCGACCGGCAAGCCGGTGCGGCCACCGGCGGTCATCCGCAGTTCAGCCACCGGTACCGGACCGTGCTGCCGATCACCCCACCTCGCGCAGGCCGCTTCCGCCTACCGTGGTCCCATCCGCCGGACTCGCGCGGGCGTCCCGGCTGACACCCTGGGCACCCGTGCGAGTTCACCGGACGGAGAGCCGGCATGATCGATCCTCGTCCGACCGGCCGGACCGTCCTGGTCACCGGAGGAGCGGGAGGCATCGGCGCGGCGATCAGCCGTGCGTCCGCCGCCCAGGGCGCACGCGTGGCCGTTCACTGCCTCGCCCAGGACCCGGCCCCGCCCGCGAGCCGCCAGTGGGCCCATGTCACTCCCGCGGCCGAGAGGGCCGAGCAGTCCACGCGCCGGCTGGGCGACGACTCCTTCGCCGTCGGTGCGGATCTGTCCGGCCCCGACGCGGCCCGCCGGCCGGCCGAGGCCGTCGCCCAACGGACCGGACCGGTCGACGTCTTGGTCGACGACGCCGCACACTGCCAGACGCCGGACAGTATCGACACCCTGACCTCCGACTCGCTGGAGCGGCACTACCGGGTCGACGCCGTCGCACCGGCGCTGCTCACCGCCGAGGCCGCCCGCCTGCGCCGCGGGCAGGAGCCGCTGTCCGTCAGCAACGTCGGCACCGACGCCGCACACGCCTTCCCCGGCCGGACCGGCTACGGCACCATCTGGCGGCACAAGCACGTCACCAACGAGCGCCCGTGCAAGGTGATTGACGAGGCGAACACTGCCTGATGCGGCGCTGGTGCCGTGACCGGAAGGGTTTGCCGTGGGCTCGCGGCGTCCGGTGCGGTGCGTCGCGAGGCGGAGGACCACCCTCGTACTTGGGCGTACTCGGGTGGCTCCGACAACGCGGCGAAGTGCCGTGCCGGGCGTCGTGAGCCGGTGAACCTTTCCGGTCACGGCATTAGCTCTGGCTCTGCGGTGCCAGGGTGCGCAGGACGTCGAACTCGTTGCCCTCGGGGTCTGCCATGACCACCCAGTTTCGGCCTGCACCCTGGCCCACGTCCGTCGTGGTGGCGCCGAGACCGAGCAGCCTGGTCACCTCGTCCTCGGTGCTGCCGTCGATCGGGCTGATGTCGAGGTGGAGCCGGTTCTTCACGGTCTTGCCCTCGGGTACCCGGACGAACAGCAGGGTGGGCGGCATCTGGCGGGCCCGCACCTCTTCGACGGTCGGCACCCAGGAGCCGATCTCGACCTTGCCCTCGCTCCGGTCGATCACCTTGAAGTCCAGCACTTCGCACCAGAAGGCCGCGAGTCTCTCCGGATCGTGGCAGTCGACGGTCAACTCGGTGAACCTGCTTGTCATGACTCCCCCGGACGGTGCGGACGGGGTTCAGAGTATGCCGCCCGTCCGACGGAGCGGGGTTCTTTTCCACCAGGGACATCGGACGGGCTCGACCTGGTATCGGATACCTGTGAAGCCCCTGGCGGGTACGGGTCCGCGAAGAACGAATCCCGGACGCCGACCGCCCGCGACCATCGGATCACCCGCGCCGCCCTCGCCCTGCGCCGGACGGAACACGGTCGTACCGGCTGAACGAAGACCACCAACCGTCACGGGAGGTCGCCGGGATCACATGCTCTCTTCCCGGCGCCGACGGACGGAGAAGGCGCCCGCGGCAGCCGCCAGGACTGCCGTCTCCGCGGCCCGTTCCGGCAGGTGCGGGTCAGGGTCAGCACGCAGGAGCACCAGTTGGTGGTAGAGCGGCGCCGTGGCGGCGATCAGCAGGCTCCGCGCGTCCGTGCGCTGTGCGGGAAGCTCACCGCGCTCGACGGCGCGCTCGACGAGGATCTCGCACTGGGCGTACCGGTCCGCCCACAGCCGGGTCTGGGCCCGCGCGGCCTGTTCGGAGTGGAACGAGGCGGCCATCAGGGCGACGGCGAGCGACGGCTGTACGACCAGGGACTCCTGGATCTGCTGGTTGAGGGCCGTCAGATCGCCGCGCAGGGAGCCGGTGTCCGGTGGCTGCCAGTCGATCTCACCGGCGGCGTCGATGACGTCGACGAGCAGGCCGCCCACGTCGCGCCAGCGTCGGTAGACCGTGGTGCGGTGCACTCCCGCGCGGGTCGCGACGCCCTCCATCGTGAGTCCTTCGTGCCCGTTCTCGGCGAGTTCGGCGCACACCGCGTCCAGGACCTGGGCGCGGACGCGGGCGGTGCGACCGCCCGGCCGGCGGTCCGGCGTCGTGGTCGTGGGGTCTGTCATCGGCAGTCAGTATCCGGTTGATCAAGGCGGCAGGGCTGTGCCAGCATCTTAACGCGACAGTTGTCGCTCTAGGCCTACTGAAGAGGAACCGTCTCCGCGATGCCGCCTGTTCCCGCCGACCCCACCGTGCTCCACCCGATGCCCGAGCACCCGCGCGTCGTCCTGCTCAAGCCGTTGGTGAAGTCGCCGCTGATCGAGGTCGGCGACTACTCGTACTACGACGATCCGGACGAGCCGACCGCGTTCGAGACGCGCAACGTGCTGTACCACTACGGGCCCGAGCGGCTCGTCATCGGCAAGTACTGCGCGCTGGGCACGGGCACGCGGTTCATCATGAACGGCGCCAACCACCGCATGGACGGCCCGTCGACGTTCCCCTTCCCCACCATGGGCGGTTCCTGGGCCGAGCACTTCGACCTGATCACCGATCTGCCGGGCCGGGGCGACACCGTCGTCGGCAACGACGTGTGGTTCGGGCACGGCGCCACGGTCATGCCCGGTGTACGCATCGGCCACGGCGCGATCATCGCCGCCGGCGCCGTGGTCACCGGCGACGTCCCCGACTACGGCATCGTCGGCGGCAACCCCGCCCGTCTCCTCCGCACCCGCTACGACGCCGCGGACGTCGCCCGGCTCCTCGCCGTGGCGTGGTGGGACTGGCCCGTGCAGCACATCACCAGGCATGTGCGGACGATCATGTCGGGGACCGTCGCCGACCTGGAGGAGGCCGCCGCGCAGGCCGACCGGTCCTGACACCGCGTCCTCGCCGCGACCGCCCGTACCCGCCCCGCGCCGGCAACGACTGGCCTGCCGATCCCATCGCCGCGGCGGGTCTCCAACCCGACGCCGCCGCCCAGGCGCTCCCGCAACTGCACGCCGCCTTCGGCGACCTGCCCGGTCAGCACGTCGTGCTCCGGATCGGCAAGTACGCCGGCCCCGGAGAACTCGGTGCCGTCCCGTCTGACGTCGAAGTGCACCCCGGGCCCCGCGGCGGGCGATCCTGGAACAGGCCGACGCCTTCGTCACCCACGCCGGCACGGGCGGCCGCGGCGAGGCGCTCCTGGCCGGCGTTCCCGCGATCGTCGTACCGCGGGGAGCCGAGCAGTCCATGAACGCCGACCGGCTCGTCGAAGTCGGCGACGGCGGTGGTGGAGGCGGAGGGCAGTCGCTGCGCAACGGTGGACAGGCCGTCTTCCGTCCCGAGTCACAGCTTGCCGCCCTCGGCATGGTTCTCGTAGACGTAGAAGGCCGCAAGGTCCTCGATGCCGTCGCCGTCGAAGTCCCCGCGCACGGTGGTGGCACGGCCCGCGGCGGTTGCGGTGCCCGCGACGACCGGCACGCCGAACGTGCCGATCAGAGCGGCGGCCACCGCGGTCGACACGGGAAGGCGGCGGATACCCACAAGTCCTTCGGCAAGCGCGCGGCTCACAGGCCGCCTAGGGGTGACATTCGCCCGGCAGCCCCACGGCGACGGCTGATGGTTGCGCGGTGAACAGAACATGAACCGTCGGCGTAGGGCACGTCAGTGCGGTCTGCCCGGGTCCGGTGGAGCAGGGTGCCGGAAGACGGACCGATCCGGCAGCCTGCGGAGCCCGTCATGCCCCGCAGTCCATCCCCGGGCCACGGTACTTCTCGAAGACACGACGCCCCCGGAAGACGACTCGAGGCCATTGCGTGACGGCCCGTGATCGCCGACGACACCGAGCGCCTCCTCGGCGGCCTGGTCGGCGTTGATGCCTCCGCCTCACCGCCGTCCAGCAGCAGGCCACCCGCGACTTCGGAACTGACGATGCCAACGGCAGCCTGCCCTGTACCTGTGACCTGCTCGGGCATGGCCTCCTGCGGCACGTATCAGGCGGATTCCGCATGACCGGCGAGGTGGTCCTGGACGATCGACAGAAAGCTCGGGTCGGGTTCCAGACCGAGTGCGGCGGCGCGCCGGTTGTCGAAGACGGCCGGCCACGAGCCCACGAGTGCTTCGACGGCGGCGTCGGGCTCGATGGTGACCAGGTCGGCGGCCGCGTCACCGGCGACCTGCCGCAGCGTGGCGAGCATCTCGGCGACGGAGACGGTGAGTGCGGGCAGGTTGACCGGCAGTCTGCCGTCGAGCTGCCCGGGCCCGGTTCCTCGTCCGGCCTCCGCGATACGCAGAAGTCCATGGACGGTGCGGCGTGGGGAGGCCAGGGCCACGCGAAGGCCGGGGCGGACCGGGCAGGTCGCCGGGGATCCGGCGAGCGGCTCGCGGATGATCGACGACAGGAAGCCGGAGGCGGCCGCGTTCGGTTTGCCCGGCCGCACGGCAACGGTCATCAGGCGGGCGACGCGTCCGTCGACGAAGCCGCGGCGGGTGTACTCGGTGACGAGGTGTTCGCAGATGAGCTTCTGTACGCCGTAGCTGGACTGCGGCAGGGCACAGGTCGTCTCGCTGACCAGCGGCGGCAGGGACAGCGCCGGGTCGGAGCCGTACACGGCGAGACTGCTGGCGAACACCACCCGCGACAACGGTCCACCCGCGGCCGACTGTGTGCGGGCGGCATCCAGCAGGGCCCGGGTGGTGTCCACGTTGCTGCGCATGCCGAGGTCGAAGTCGGCCTCGCATTGGGCCGACACGGCGGCGGCCAGATGGAACAGCACGTCGACCGGTTCGGCGAACAGTTCCCCGAGCCGGTCGGTGAGGTCACCGTGCACGATGTCCACGATCGGGTCCGTCGCCAGGCCGGAGCCGGGCTGCACGACGCGGTCGGCGAGCACCAGCCGCCGGATCGGCGCGCCGCCCCATGTCCGTCTTTGCCGCAGTGTCTTGACCAGCCGACGTCCCAGAAACCCGGATGCGCCCGTGACCACCACGCGCATGTGCCACCTCCTGACGAGTCCGCCGATGTCGGCTGCTGTCGGCGCGGCGTCGTGCTCCGGCGTGTCCATCACCGGCAGGGCGCGGCGGCATGCCGTCGGCCAGCCGGGCGGTACCCGCCCGGACGGCGCCCGGCAGCCGTGCCTGCCCCGCTTGAGGCGCAGGTTACAGGCCGGGTCCGGTCAGCTCCACTGAGAGCGTCTGCATCGGCGCCTCGCCCTGTTCTGCGGCGCTGAGAACCGTGTGAGCGGTTGGCCAGGGCATCCACCGCCTGCCCGCCCTGTGCCGCCCGTCCACGCCGGCCGCCAAAGCGCGGGGCGAGGGCGCGGCCTGGCCACCCGCGCGGTCATCCTGGTCTCCCGATGTGCGACGGGTGAGGGAGTGAAGCAGGCTGTGATCCGGGTAGAGCCGGAGAACGCTGCCTCTTCCGCAGTCGCCCGCAGGGCGGGCTTCACCCCCGGCAAGCACACACACGGCGCGGACGGGACACGGCTCGACTGGTACATGAGGGATCTGTGCATCGATACCCGGTGACGACCCTGGCGCTCGCGAGCCGGCGCGGAGTTCGGCGGCGCATGACCAGCGATTACGGGACAACCCTTGGCACTCCAGCCGTACTTCGGTGTCCGGGCCGGTCAGCGGCCTGCTGGTGTGGAGTGTAGCGGGGTGTCCGAGGCTCAGGACGGACTTGTGCACGGTGTCCATGAACGAGTGCGTCTTCTGCATGTTCGTGAGCTGGTTCGAGCAGGTCACGGACATGTTCGACGAGTCGCCGATGAGCGCGTGGGACGGGGAGCCGGAAGAGCTCTTTTTGCGGATCGGGGGCCGCTTCGGGCGGGCCGGGCCGCGCAGGCGGGTGCGGGACCACGTGCGCGGGTTCATGCCGTGCTCCTTGTGCTTGCCGGAGCAGAAGGGCCGGTCCGCGACGGTCCGGCCGGTCGGCAGCAGCGCCCCGTCCAGCAGGACGAACGCCTTCGACGAGGCGGTCCGTACTGCTTCGGCAAGGCTGGGAGCGAGCGCGGCCAGGGTTTCCACGGTCTCGGTGATGTACCGGTAGGCGGTCGTGGTTGCGATGCCGAACCCGGCCGCGAGCTGGGCGTACGGGTGGCCGTGGCGCAGGTGGGCGAGCGCGGGCAGGGCCTGGCGGCCGGCGTCCGGCCGACGCCACCGGCTGCCGATCGCACGGTGGTGTTCACGCAGACGGGCGGTGAGGAAGCGAAGATGCCGACCGGACGGGTCCAGTCCGGACGGGTGGACAAGCCGGGAAGCCTCTGACGGAATGGGTGATCCTGGTCGTGAACCCGTCCACCAGAGGCTTCGCTCGTCTGTCACACCAGCCGCCGGACTGCGTCAGCAGGCCGGGAGGGCGCGTCATGGGCGGCCAGCAGCTACCGGAGGACATCGGCCGGGGGCACCCACGCCAGGTGTGATCTCTCGGTTTCATGACAGCGATGTGAGAGACAGCGGAGCTTCGTGGCGTGGTGCTGATCAGCGGCTGCCTCGGTGGGTGTGGGGACGGTCCTGATGCGAGAGTTCCGGTGTGTTCCCGCTGTCACCAAGCGATGGATGTGCAGGTCGTGCACTGACGTGAAGCTGGGAGAGCGCACCCTGGGCGCAGGGCTGCGACTGCAACGGTGCCGGTCGCAGCGTGGCCTCGGCCGCTTGCCGGACCTCCCTCGTGCTGAGATCGGTCCGGCTCTCGGCATCGACACGCTGGACCGATCTGGACGAGGGACATCACTCGAACGCCGGCTGACCTTCTCGGGTCATTCGGGCGGCTCCTCGATGTTCCACGCCTCGAGCACACGGTCGTCGGCTTGGGCCGGGCCGTCGGCCTCACCCACATAGTCCTCCCAGTCCATGTTCGCGATCCACAGGTTGATCGCTATCTCCACGATGGCGGTCGGGGTGGCGCGCGCGCTGTCCACCAGGGCCTCCGGGTCCGTCGTGACCATCAGCATGTCGCGCCCGGACGAGGCCATGGTCCGGGCGTCCGCCACGACGAACATGGGCCAGTGCACGCTTTCCGGGACGAGAAGTGCCAACTGGTCCGACGTCAGGCCCGCGTAGCGGCGGTCGTCGATCGGTGTCACGTCCACCGACCAGGTGTCGCCGTCGTCGTCGTACTCCGCGCTCACCCGCGCCACCGCATCCTCCCAGGCGGCGTCGTCGGAGAAGTCGGTCCGGATGACCGGCAGCTCCTCACCCGCAGGCAGCAGGGGCACGTCCGGAGCCGGCCGGGCTTTCGGCCGCTCCGCCCGTGGCAGGCGCTGCCTGGGCGTGTGTGTGAACGCAGGCGTCATGCTCCACAGGACGGTGCCGTCGCCATCGGTGATCACGAGGCGCCCGTCGTCGGTCACCGACATCTCCGCCGCGCCCCTTTGGGCCAGTGCGGCGGCGGCGGAGTCGGATATCCCGAGCGATTGGGCGGGACGTTCCTCGCCGCCGGGGCCACGCGTGACCAGGCGGCCGTCGCCGGTCAGTGCGTAACCCTCCTGGGGGCGCAGGCCCACCGTCCACAGGATCCTGCCGGCGGTACGGCACAGACAGGCGGCGCCGCCCCCCTCGACCACGAACGCGTATGCGCCGTTGTCCGACACCAGGGACCCGCCGCGCAGGCACTGCCCGCGCCGCAGCCGCCTGCCGTCCGTCACGCGGTTCCAGCCGTCCCACCGCAGGGGGGCGTAAGGGCTGGCCCACGCAATGGTGTCCTCTGCGGTCCTCAGCACAAGCCTGCCGCTGTCCTGGATCATCAGGGCGACCGTCGACCGGCCCGTCGTGCCACTGGCCCACAGCGGCTGGCCCGTCGAGGAGTACACCACCAGATTGCCGTCCTCCTGCAGTACCAGGCGCCCCGGCCGGCCGAAGGCGCGGTCCAGATCGTGATGCTCGAGAGCCTCCGAACCGTACACGGAAGGCTGGAAGTCGGTCCCGGTGGCCCAGACGGCGCAGTGGTCCGCGTTCCGGTACACGACGACATTGCCGTCGTGCTGGTGCACCACACCGTATTCACCCGAAGGGCAGCTCACGGCCCGGCGGACCAACTGCTCACCCGCCCGTAAGACGACTGCGTACTCATGTTCTGCGATCACGGACGCAGTCTCGCAGGCCCCTCCGACAACGAGGGATGCAACAAGTAGGTCAGACACTCCCCGCCGCGCTGGGATGTGTGTGGCTCTTCGGAGTGACGAAGGCCGCCGTGCGAGGACCTGGTGTCGCAGGGATGAGAGTGACGGACGGCAGGTGGCCCGAACGGGGCGCCGATGCCGGGTCGGTCGTGCGGACGTTTCTGCCGACGCTGCCGGCGCGGCCGACGCTACCGACGCGGCCGTACGTGGACACCTCCGGGCCGGCCCGGGTGTCGCTCACGGCGTACGAGGCGGTGGACGTGGCGATCCTGCTGCGGCTGCCGGCCACCGCCCTTGTCATCGGCTCGGGGCCCTGCCGGCGGCGCCGGTGGGGAACGCGGGTGCGGGGGCCAAGCTGTCCCCCGCTGGTCTCCCCGCCGCTGGCACTGCTGCTCCACGGCCCGGGCAGTCACTGCGCGAGCTGGAGGCGGACCGTGTCGGCGCTGCCCGCCGTCGTCGTGCTGGGGCGCGGCCGGGCTGTGGCTGAACCCGATGAGGGACGGCGGCGGATGCCGAACTGTTCCCCTGCCCCGGCGACAGGCACCTGTTCACCGGCAACGGTGGCAGTGCGGGCAGGGACGGAGTGCCCCGGCTGCGGCTGGTCGTGGTCACCAGCGGCTGCACCGTGCTGCCGAAGAGGTGGCCGGTGGAGTGCACGTCCGCTCGGCCGACGCACTCACGCCGGCCGGCAGTCATCCCGCTACCGTGCGAGGGTCAGGCCCAGCGAATGCTCCAGACCTGCGATCCCCTTCTCGGTCACATGGACCACGCGCGGCGCCGCACCCCAGCGCACCCAGTCCAGTTCGAACAGCCGGGCCGTCAGCGCCGCACCGAGTCCGCCGGCCAGGTGGTGCCGGTGCTCGCTCCAGTCGACGCAGTAGCGCACGGCGGGGCGGCGCGGGGGCAACCGGTCGGTGTCCACACCGAGCTCGCGTAGCTGCGCCCGGCCACTGTCGGTGAGGGCGTAGTGGATGTCGCGTCCGTAGGAGGCGGGACGGTCGCGCACGGCCTGCTCGGGGCGGTGGACGCCGTCGTAACCGGTCAGCACACCGCGGTCGAGCAGCGCGCCCATCAGACCGGTGCCGAGCTGTCCGGCCAGGTGGTCGTAGCAGGTGCGGGCGCGGTGCAGGGCGTTCGTGCGGTTGCTCTGCTTCAACGAGGTGATGGGCAGCGGCGGGGCGATCAGCGCGAGGGCCTCCAGGGCGGCGGAGATGTCCGGACCGGCCAGGCGGTAGTAGCGGTGCCGGCCTTGCCGACCGACCGTGACGAACTCCCCCTCGACCAGCTTGGCCAGGTGCACGCTGGCGGTGGCGGCGCTGACACCCGCCTCACCGGCCAGTGCACTCGCGGGCAGGGCGCGGCCGTCGGCCAGGCACTTGAGCATCCGGGCCCGCGACGGATCGGCGATCAGCGCGGCGGCGCGGGCGATGTCGGTCTGCTGCTTGAGCGGCTCGTCCATCATGATCACAGCGTACGACGTCGACACTTTGACGTACGACGAAGTGTCCGGCTTCGATCATCTCTCCATGAGAGCAACGCACCTCGCCGCCCGCAGTGGGCCGACCACGGGGCCGACAGCCGGACGGGCCACCGACGCCCGTCGGCCCGCGCTCGCCATGGCTCCGCTGATTGCACTCAGCCTCGGCTATTTCCTCGTCATGCTCGACGTCACCGTCGTCAACGTGGCCATCCCCGACATCCGCACCTCACTCGGCACCGGCGCCACCGCCCTGCAGTGGATCGTCGACGGCTACAGCACCCTCTTCGCCGGTCTGCTGCTGCTCGGTGGCGCGCTCGCCGACCGCGTCGGCCACCGCCGGACGTTCCTGACCGGACTCGGCATCTTCACCGTCGCCTCGCTGGCCTGCGCCCTCGCCGGATCACCGGCACCGCTGATCGCCGGCAGGCTGGCGCAGGGCGCGGGTGCGGCACTGCTGGTGCCCGCATCCCTCGGCCTGCTCCGGGCCACCCATCCCGACCGTGCGGTACGCGCCCGCGCCGTCACCGTCTGGGGCGCGGTCGCCTCGGTCGCCTTCGGCGCCGGGCCGGTGGCCGGCGGACTGCTGGTCGCGGCCAGTGGCTGGCGCGCGGTGTTCTGGCTGAACCTTCCCGTCGCCGCCCTCGCGGTCGCTCTGACGCTGCGGCACCTCCCGTCTGCCTTCCGGTCGCGACACGAGGCACCGAAGGCGGACCCGCTGGGCCAACTCCTCGTCGTCGTCGGCCTCATCGCGCTGGCCGGCGGACTCAACGAGGCGGGCACACGCGGCTGGGCCTCACCCCTGGTGCTCTCCGCCATCGGCCTCGGCATCGCCGCGCTGGCCGCCCTCGCCGCCGTGGAACGCGCCCTCGAAGCACGTCTCCCCGCAGGCGGCCGACGCGCACCGCTGCTCCCGCCGTCCCTGTTCCGCGCCCCCTCCTTCACTCCCACCGCGGCCATCGGCCTGCTCATCAGCCTCGGCTACTACGGCATGCTGTTCCTGACCACCCTGTACTTCCGGCAGGAGCGCGGCTTCAGCGCCCTGGCCACGGGGTTCGCCCTGCTGCCGTCGGTGTGCACGGGACTGATCGCCGCCCCGCTGTCCAGCCGGATCACCGCCCGCACCGGCCCGTACCCGCCCATGGCCGCCGGCCTCGCGCTGGGCGCACTCGGCTTCCTCGGCTGGCTGCCGGCCGGGCCCCACACCCCGTACCCCGTGCTGCTGTTCGCCTTGATCGCCACTGGCCTCGGCCAGACGCTGACGGCCCTCTCCGCCACCGCCGCGATCGTCGACACCGCACCCGCCGCGGGCGTGGGCATCGCCTCCGCCGTCTTCAACGTCGCCCGGCAGGTCGGCAGCGCCGTCGGAGTGGCCTTGTTCGGCACCCTCGCCACCACGGCGTCGGACTTCACCGAAGGCCTGCGGCTCTCGGCATGCCTCGCTGCGACGGCCTTCGCGACCGGAGCCCTGCTCGCGCTCCCCGCCCGCCGCCGAACCACCACCCCCACCACGGGGGAGACTGACCCGCCCCGTCACCCGGCAGACCTGCAAGTAACCCGGCAGGAACCCCACTGAGAGGATGATCACCATGGCGAACTCGACGACGGAGACCACCGTGACCGAACCGGCCCGCCTCCTGACCGCCGAGGTGCTGCACTACACCGCCTTCACCACCAGCCCGACCGGTGGCAACAAAGCCGGAGTCGTCCTCGACGCCTCTTCCCTCGCCGACACCCAGATGGTGGCGATCGCCGCCGAACTCGGCTACTCGGAGACGGCCTTCGTCACCCCCGGGCCCGACCCGGACAACGGCCGGTCGTTCACGCTGCGGTTCTTCAGCCCCAAGGCGGAAGTGGGCTTCTGCGGCCACGCCACCGTGGCCACCGCGGTGGCGCTCGGCGAGCGCATCGGCGAAGGCGACCTCGACTTCCACACCGCCGCAGGCCACGTGCCTGTCACCGTCCGCAAGGAGGACGGCGTACTGAAAGCCACCCTCACCAGCGTCGAGCCCCGGGTGTACGGCACCGCCCCGGCCGACGTGACGGAGGCTCTGGCGGCGCTCGGCTGGCAGGCCGGCGATCTCGATGCCTCCCTGCCCCCGAGGATCGCCTTCGCGGGCGTGCGCCACCTGGTCCTTGCGGCCGCGACCCGTGAGCGACTGGCCGACCTCGAGTACGACTTCGACCGACTGACGAAGCTGATGCAACGGCTCGACCTGACGACCGTGCAACTGGTGTGGCGCGAAACAGCGACCGTCTTCCATGTCCGCGACCCGTTCCCGGTCGGCGGTGTGGTGGAGGACGCCGCGACGGGCGCCGCGGCCGCGGCGTTCGGCGCCTACGCCCGCGACCTGGCCCTCGTCCCGGCAGACGCGAACCTCACCCTCCACCAGGGCCACGACATGGGCCGCCCGTCACTGTTGGAGGTCGACATGGTCCCCGGCGATCCACGGGTACGCGTCACCGGAGCCGCGATCGGCATCCGGCCGGCGATGGCGCCGCGGTCGTAGCGGGGCAGCCGGGGGCGGCGCGCAGAGTGTGCCGCCCCGGGCGAAGAGGCCGTCCAGTGGCTGGAGGGGTGGCGGTGAACGCGTCGGCGTCCGCGCGTTGATTGCGCTGGGCGAGGCATCCGTCGATGACGTCGCTGCGGTACCGCGGCGCGAGGAGACGGTGCCGCACGGGGCCGGGGTGCAGCACCTGCTGCCGAACGGCCCGTCCGGGTCGTTCTCCATCAACGCGACCAACGCACCCGGCGCCCCCCTGCTGTTCGGTGTCCGCATCGATGGCACTGAGCCTCTTCCGACCTGACGGGTGGTTGGACCGGTGCCCCGGTGGGGGTATGAAGAAAGCTCCTGGTAGACGGGTTCACGACCAAGATCGCCAGTTCGCCAGGAGCTCTCGTGCTTGTCTGCTCGTCTGCCATCGATCCCATCCAGCCGCACCCTGCAGCACCTCGCTGGTCTGCTCGCGGGGCACCGGCGGCGGATCGGCTCCCGCCGGCGCCGCCTCACCCGCGGCCGGCAGGCTCTGCTCGTCCTCGCGCACCTGCGCTGCGGTGACACTCCCCAGCCTCCGGCCGGGGGCACCCCCGATGCCCGCCTGGCCGCGGGTTTCCGCATCGGGATCGCGACGGTCTGCCGCTCCATCCGCGAGGCCGTCGACCTCCTGGCCCCGCTCGCTCCGACACTGGAGCAGGCCATGGGCACGGCCCGCAGCAAGGCGTACGTGATCCTCGACGGCACGCTCCTGCTGACCGACCGCATCGCCGCCGACCGCCCGTACTACTCGGGAAAGAAGAAGCACCACGGCATGAACGTGCAGGTCCTCGCCGACCCGGCCGGACGCCTGATCCGGGCATCGCACGCACTGCCGGGAGCCGCCCACGACCCGACCGCGGCCCGCACCCACGACATCCCGGCCGCTCTGGCCGCCGACAGCATCAAGTGCTGGGCGGACAAGGCGTATCAGGGTGCGGGCCCCGCCCTCCGCGTCCCGCTCCGCGGCAGGAACCTGCGTGGCCGGCGCCGGCGTCACGACCGGGACCATGCCGAGATCCGCAGCCTCGGCGAACGCGCCATGGCGGTCCTCAAGGGCCGGCGGCTCCTGCGCAAGCTCCGCTGCAGCACCACCCGGGTCACCGCCATCGTCCGAGCCGTCGTCGCCCCCTAACCCGCCAACTGATCAAGATGGAAAACCTTCAGTGTGTCCGTGTCGCACGCAACGAGGCTCCGGTTGTTCTGGGTGACCTTCCCAAGTCGCCTGGAACCACCGGAGCCTCGATGTGCCGCCGGTCTGCCACGATCTGCTTGATCACATCGTCCATCCACGCCCAGCGGTCTGTGCCGCGCGTCGTCGGCCGGCTGACCGCGCTGGTTGACCCGCGTGAGCGGCGCGGGCGTCGGCACTCGCTGGTGTCGATGCTGCTCACCGCGTGCTGCGCGGTCCTGGCCGGCGCCCGCTCCTACGCCGCCGTGGGCCAGTGGGCGGTCCAGGCTCCGCAGGACGCCCTGGCCCGGCTCGGCGTCCGCGCCACCGGCCCGTTCGCCCTGCACCAGGTCCCGGTCACCTCCACCATCCGGCGGGTGCTGCAGCTGACCTGCCCCGGCGGGCCGGCCGACCTGCTCGGCCGCAGCCCGGCCGGCGCCCGGCAGCTGGCGGTGGACGGCACGACCGCCCGCGGCTCGCGCACCTCCACCATCCCGGCCGCCCACCTCCTCTCGGCCGTGCCGTCCGGCGGGCACACGGTCGCCAGCTGCCGGTGCCGGACAAGACCGCCGCGGTCACCGGCTTTGCCGCGCTGCTCGCCCGGTTCGGCCTGACGAAAGTGACGGTGACCGCCGACGCCCCGCACACCGGCCGCGACCACGCGACATGGCTGGTGCAGAACGAGAAGGCGCACTATCTGTTCGTCGTGAAGCGCAACCAGCCGCACCCGCACGCGGCGTTGCGCTCACTGCCGTTCCAAGCAGGTCACCGCCCGTCGCTACGGGCGCGCAGACGGCCACGGCCGACGCGAGACCCGTTCGGTGCGCACCCTGACCGTCACCGGCCTCCACCCGGACCTCCCGCACGTCATCCAGGCCGCGAAGACCGTGCGCCACCGCGTGAACACCAGGACCGGAAAGATCACTCGCAAAACTGTCCACGGGATCACCGACCTGCCTTCCACCGCAGCGTCCCCGCAGCTCATCGCACAACTCGCGCGCTCCCAGTGGGGCATCGAAGCGGTGCACCACGTCAGGGACACCACCCATGCACCTCGATGATCTGGCTCAGGGACCTCACCCGAGCCACCCCCTTGATCGGAACTCAATACGATCCCTGGAGGTACCGTCCGTGTCCCCTGCTGGGGCCGCAGGGAGAAGCTCTCCACAGGTCAGCGGGCCGTCAACCGGTTCCACGCGAAGATCCGGGCTCTCGTCGAACCCGCCATCGCGGCCCTGAAGGCATGGCGCCTCCTCCGCAGACTACGCTGCTCGACCACCCGCATCACCCACCTCGTCCAGGCAGTCCTCACCCTCCACCTCATCAGCACCAATTGAGGTCGGAGAAGGTTCAGCGAATCGAGCCGAACCCTCCATCGGAACCGGAGTGGTTCACTGCCGACACGGACGGGGCAGGTGAACGGCTGGTTAACCAGACATTGTTCAGGGGTGGCTAGGGGGTGTCTAGGGGGTGTGGGCGACGATCGCCCGGACCGTAGAGTCGCTCGTGGGATCTTCCTGCGGGCAGCTGAGCCCCGCTCGGTGAGTACTCGGGAGCCGTGGCCGGGCGGGTTGAACGGCCGACCGGTCAGGGATCCCCCGAAGGGCAGCGAACGACAGGCGTTGCACCATCCACCGAGGAGCGCTTCAGTTCATGAGCGAGATGACTCCAGTCCAAGGGCTGCCGACCCAACGCAGCTGCCCTTATGACCCGCCGGACGACTACGCGCGGCTGCGTTCCGAGGCGCCTGTCGCGCCGATCGTGTACCCCGATGGCAACCAGGGGTGGTTGCTCAGCCGGTACGAGGATGTCAGGACCCTGCTCACGGACCCCCGGTTCAGCTCGGAACGGTCGCGCTCGGCAAGAACCCGGCACCGGGACACCAAACCCGCCATGCCCCCTGGCGCGTTCATCAGCATGGATCCCCCTGACCACACCCGGTACCGCAGACTGGTCGCCGGCCGTTTCACCACGCGGAAGATGCGTGAGCTGGAGCCCCGGGTCGAGGCCTACGCGCAGCAGTTCCTGGACCGGATGGAGGCGCAGGGCGGGCCTGTCGACCTTGTCGACGCCTACGCTCTGCCGATTCCCGCACTGGTCATTTCGGACCTGCTCGGTGTGCCTTCCGACAACCGTGCGGACTTCCAGCGCTGGTCGGCAGACGTCCTCAACGTCGAACTGCCTCTGGAGCAGATCAAGGCGTCGATCAACGAGTTTTCCCGCTTCATGCAAGATCTGATCGACTCCAAGAAGAAGGAGCCCGGCGACGACCTGATCAGTGACCTGGTCCATCCCAAGAGCGAGGCGGACCGGCTCACGGACGACGAGGTCGCCGGGCTGTGCACGCTCATGCTGATCGCCGGGCATGAGTCGACGTCCAACATGTTGAGCCTGGGTACCCTGGTCACCCTGCAGAATCCGGAGCAACTGGCCGCTCTGCGCAGTGACCCGGAACTCATCGACAGCGCCATCGAGGAGTTGCTGCGGTACCTGTCGATCGTCCAGTTCTCCTTCACCCGCACCGCGCTGGAGGACGTCGAGATCGGTGGCCAGCACATCGAGGCCGGGCAGACCGTGGTCGGCGCGATGGTCTCCGCCAACCGCGATGCCGAGTACTTCCCGGACCCGGACCGGCTGATCTTCGACCGGACGAACGCCAGGAACTTCGCTTTCGGCGCCGGCATCCACATGTGTATCGGACACCAGCTCGCCCGCGTCGAGATGCGGGTGGCCTTCCGACGGCTTCTCGAACGCTTTCCGACGCTGCGTATCGCCGTTCCGCACGACCAACTGCGTTTCAAGACCGACTCCGTCGTCTACGGCGTCTGGGAACTCCCTGTCACCTGGGACGCGGCTGGCTGACGCCGTAACGGACCACCGAAGTCACTGCACGAGGAACAAGAACAGGACGTCACCGCATGCCCGTTTTCGAAGCTCTGCCGGCCGCCCCCGAGGACGGCGAACTCCCTCTGGTCCGCTGGGGGGAGGGGAGCTGGTCGGTGCTCCCCTGGGAGCGGGAAGTCGCCGATCAGGGCTACAACTCTCATACCTGGCAGGTCGCGAACGGCGAACGGCGATACGTGCTCAAGGCCGTCCCGAAGAGTCACGGTGCCGGCTTCGCGGCCGGTCTCGGCGTCGCCCGCGGCGTTGCCGAGCAGGGGATCCTCAGCGGCACCCCGAACACCACGACTACCGGTGACCTGGTGGTCCTGGAGGGTGACTGGTGCTGGGGTCTGCTCGACTACATGGACGGCGAGCGCGTCGACAGGACCGACGCCGAGCAGATGCGCATCGTCGGCGGCACGCTGGCCGCCATTCACCGGGCGCTGGTTGATCACCCCGTACCGGCCGGGGTGATCACCTGGCCGCAGATCGACTGGTTGCTGGCCGAGAATGAGGCCCTGAAGCCGTATCCCTGGATCCAGCGCGCCATGCGTGAGGCGCTCGAAGTGATCCCCGACGACCTGACCCTGGGCGTCGTGCACGGCGACCCGCGCGTCACCGAGTTCCGCATCAAGAACGGCACGGGCGGGCTGCTCGACTGGGGCGAGGTGATGTACGGGCCGCATGTCTTCGACGTCGCCAGCACCCTCATTTACCTGGACGACGAGGCCGACAAGGAGTCCTTCCTGAGGGGCTACCTGGCCACGTCCGTCATCGACGCCTCCCAGCTCGCCTACGTCGACGTCATGCGTAAATTCCGGTACGCCGTCGAGGCTTGGTTCTTCGCCCACCGCGAGAGCCTGCAAATCACCCTCGGCCAAGAGGCCGGCGAGCACACCAACGCCTCGATCCTGAAGATGAAGCACGAGGACATCGAGGCCGTCGACGCCGGCCGGACGAAGACTTCGATCCCCACGGTCTGACGGGCTCAGGAAGGACAGCGTGACCGTTTACAGTCCCCGAAGGGCCGACGCCTGGCTCGTCTCGTACGGGGAACGGCCCGACGCCGCCTTCCGCGTGGTGTGCTGCCCGCACGCCGGAGGTTCGGCCTCGTACTATCCATGGCTGCGGACGGCGGTCCCCTCCGACGTGGAACTGCTGTGCCTGCAGTACCCCGGCCGGCAGGAGCGCCGCCGGGAACCGGCCATCACCCGGTTCCCGGCGATGACCGAGGCCGTTACCGAGGTACTGCGGTCCGTGGCGGACCTGCCACTGGTGCTGTTCGGGCACAGCATGGGCTCGCTCATCGCCTTCGAGACCGCCCGGGCGCTGGAGCGCGAGGGCTGTACCGTTCTGGGACTGGTGGTCTCCGGCCGCCGGGCCCCCTCGGTACGGCCGCCGGACGGCGTGCGGAAGATCGACTTCGCGGAGACTCTCGCGGAGACCCGCGCCCTGGGAGGCACTGACCCGGCGCTGCTGAACGATCCCGACTTCCTCGAACTGATGCTGCCGGTGCTGCGCGCCGACTACCAGTTGGCCGCGTCCTACCGGCCCGAGCCCGAGGCGGCGGTCTCCTGTCCGCTGACCATGTTGACGGGCGACGCCGACCCGCAGGTGGACCGGGCCGCCGCCGAGGCATGGCGTCGACACACGACGAGTGACTTTACCCTGCACGAGGTCACCGGAGGGCACTTCTTCTTCAACGACGACAGGCCCACGGTCGTCAACCACCTCAGGTCGGCTCTGGCCGCCCTGCATCCCGGCGCCGCCGATCGGCAACTCCGGTAGCGCACACCGGACCCCGGCGGTCCGGTCCGCTGGGAGACCGTCCCGGCCACCCAGACCGACCCGCCCCCAGCCAAGGAGAGACACACAATGTTCCGGTCGTTGCGAGCGCTGTCAGGGGTGCCGCGCCTGCGGAGCTTGCTGTCGCTGTCGTTGCTCGCTCGTATCCATATGAGCGCGCTGCCGGTGGCACTGTCGTTCCTGGTAGCAGATTGGACGGGCTCGTATGCGAGCGTCGGTCTGCTGTCCGGCGCCATGGCGGTCGGCCAGGCTGTGGCCGGGCCGGTACGGGGACGGATCGCCGACCGTGACTCCGCGACCTCCGTGCTCTTCAAGACCGGCACCGGCTACGCCGTCGGGCTCGTGCTGCTGGTCGTTCTGGCTGGGCTGGCGCCATCAGGGCTCTGGCCCGTCGCCGTCGTCGTCACCTTCTTCACCGGGCTCATGCTGCCGCCGGTCTCCCAGCTGTCCCGGTCGATCTGGCCCCGGCTGGTGGGGGGCGAGCAGCGGCAGGCCCTGTACACACTGGACTCCACCGGTTACGAGGTGATCGCCACGATCGGCCCGCTGCTGGCGACGGCCGTGGTGACGCTGTCCAGCGGGGCGGTGGCCGTGGGGGTGTGCGCCGCGCTGGCCGCCGGTGGCGCGATGGTCTTCGGCCTCGCCCTGCGGTCGGCAGGATTCGAGCGCGCCGAGCCGCCCGCCGCGGCCGTCTCGAGCAAGCCGGCGGATCGGCGTTCGCTGCTGCGGGACGCCACCTTCCTGCGGGCCGTTGCCGTTCCGTTCTTCCTGATGGCGGCATTGTTCTCGGTGAACCTCTCGCTCGTCGCATGGGGCCGCACCAACGACACGCCGAAAACCGCCGGTGTGCTCATCGCCCTGTTCAGCCTGGGAGCAGCCATCGGCGGCCTCGTGGTGGTCAGCAGGGGGCTCAAGCCGCACAGCGGACGTACCACCAGCGGACTGGCCGCAGGGCTGATCGTGCTGGCCCTGCTGCTGCCGCCGGTCAGTGACCACACCCCGGTATGGGCGTTGGTCGTGGTCACGCTGCTGACCGGTTCGGCGGTGGCCGCCAGTCTCGGGTCGAGCAACTCGCGCATCGGTGAACTGGCTCCGCCCGAACGGCGCGCGGAGGCGTTCGGCTGGCTCGCCACGGCGACGACCAGCGGTGCGGCCCTGGTGTTGCCGCTCACCGGGTGGCTGCTCGACCTGCAGGGACCGGCCGCGTCGCTCGGCGCCGGCGCGGTCGCCGCGGTGCTCTCCGCGGGCCTGGCGTTCAGCCTCCCGGCCCGGGCTGAGGAGAGCGGCGCCAAGGAGAGCGACGCCAAGAGCGACGGCTACGGAAACACGCGTGCCGACGGCGACGGCACCGGCGACGGCAGGACGGGCAAGGGCGGCGCCGATGGCGACGACGACTCCGCATCCGAGTCGACGGCCGAGGTGAAGTGAGCATGCGGGTCGTGATCCTGGGCGTGACGACCGGTCTCGGCGCCCGGCTGGCGGAGTCCCTGCTCGGCCGCGGAATGACACCGGTGGGCCTGGTCCGCAGCGCGGAACACACGGAGGCGCTGAAGGAGGCCGGAGTCGAACCGGTCGTTCTCGACACCCACAGTGCCGAGCTCCGCTCGACCGTGGTGCGCGCGCTGACCGGTGCGGACGCGGTGGTGCTGGCCGCCGGGACCGGGACCGGTCCGGGTTCGCTCGGCGCGGCCACCGCCACGGCCTCTCCCGCCGCCCTGCTCAGCGGCGCGGCGGAGCGGGTCGGTGTCCGGCGCTTCGTCCTGGTGAGCGCCCTGTTGCCAAGCGCGGCCGACCGGGCGGCGCTCGGCAACGACCTGCCGGCCTACCTGCGGGAGAAGGCCAACGCCGAACAGGCCCTGGCGGAGAGGGACCTGGACTGGACCGTGCTGCGGCCCGGCACACTGCGGGACGCGGCTCCCACCGGCCGGATCCTGCTGCGCTCCGGCGCGGACCCCGGTCCCGAGGGCGAGATCGGCCGTGCCGATCTCGCGACCACCATCACATACACCCTGACCGCGCCCCGGACGGTGCACCGAACACTGGCCGTGTCGACCGGATCGTGCGAAATCTCCACGGCGCTAGCGGGAATTGGTACATGAGCCGCTAAAGCTCTGACCCGTCAGACAAGAACGGCTCGCACAACGCGGGTCCGGTGACGTACGCCACCGGGCCCGCGTTTCTTTTGCGTTTCCCGGATGTATTTATGTCGCGACGTCCGGCATACATGAAGGAATTGCCGGTCTGTCCTCCGGGCGGCCCTTGGATAAAGGTGCGGGAGGCGCCGGTGAGTGAAGAGGCGGGCGGCCGGGCCGAGTAAGGGCTGGCAGTTTCGGAGATCGCAACCGTAGCGAGGACCGAGTCGGCGGTAGCAGGTCAGCCAGCAGATGCTCCGCTCGATCCCCGCAGGCGCGGACCGGCCGTCGGCTGGACTCGATGCCGCATAAGTGAGGGCCGCGAAATGAGGACTTGCCACATGGGTCGCAATCTCAGATTTGTCTCACGTGGTGGCGGAAGTGCGGCATGATGTCTTCCATGAGTGGTGGTCTGTCGAAGCGGTTGGTGCCTGACGGGTTGTGGGCGCTGGTGGCTCCGTTGCTTCCCTCGTTCGCGGCGCGTCCGCAGGGCGGGGGCACGGCCCCGCGGGACGAGCGGGGTGTGTTCACCGCGGTGGTGTATGTGCTGACCAGCGAGTGTGCCTGGCGGCAGCTGCCCTATACCTTCGGCGTCTCTCCTGCCACCGCGCACCGGCGGTTCGCGATGTGGACCGAAGCGGGGGTGTGGCGGCGGCTGCACCGGGCGGTGCTGGATGGTCTGGGCGCGCGCGATGAGCTGGACTGGGCATCGGTGATCGTGGACGCGGCTGCGGCCCGGGCCAGAAGATGACGTGCGGGAGGGGCCTCCTCGGCTCATGGGCTGATCGCTCCGAGGGGAGCACGACGCTCGGTGGGCGACTGTCTTCGGGAACGTGAGGAGACCCCTGACGGCCGTCGTGGGGGGGGGCTGGACATCCATCGCGGACGGATCACCTTCGACCGCCTTGACAGCGACAGCGGACAGGTCGGCCGGGGACGGATCGTCCCCGCGGCACGCCACCGGTTCCGTGCCTGGCCGCAGGAGTTGCCGCGGTCGGCGGTGGAGGGCCGCACCGGCTGGCGGTTCATTGTCGAGGAGTGCCGGGCGGCCGGAATGGACGTGCGGTCGGCGCGGCCTCGGACGGGCCCGGGCGCCGGGCCGGGACCGGCCGCGCCGGCGCGGCCAAGGCCCGCCACCTGAGACCACCCGTGCTGCGCCGGGTCGTGTTCGGGGCGGCCACGCGCGCCGCCCGCCCCAGCGCCCCCGACTATGCCTACTACCAGCAGGCCAAGGACCGGTGCGGCGGCAACCGGACCGCCCTGCCGGTGGCTTGCAGACTCATCCGCCGGGCCCGCCACCCCCTGCGGGCCCCGGGCGACTCGCTGATGCCGGGAGCCAGGCCGCTCCAGCGCTCTCCTGGCCGGACCCCACGACATTGAACAGGCGGTGGCGGGACCCGGACGGACGGCCGCGGAGCGTGGCGGCCTGCGGAAGCCGCTGGGCGGTGCGTTCTCCGGCAGCCCGGCCCCGTCGAGCCCGGAACGCGTCAGGTGCCCGCCCGCCGCGCTGCAAGGAGTTCGCCGAATTCACCACGTGAGACAAACTCTTATTAGGGGTGTTTAGGGGCGTGACTGGGGGGTGCCGGAAGAATCAGCGGTCTGTTGTGATGTGCGGCAGGGATTTCCATGTCCTTCAGTCGCCAACTCGGCTTGACCTTACCGGGAGTTACCAGAATGGCAGACGATGTCCGCGCAATTGTGCTCGCCGGTATCGCTCGATTCAGTGATCGGGCCGGCGAAACGGTGGCCGAACTCGTCTGGGGGGCGATCGAGGACGCCGCAGCGGTTCCTTCACCGGAACAGCCCGTGGCCGTGTTCGCCGCCGGCGACCCGGGCGGTCTGGACGGTCTGGACGGCATCGCGGGTGTGACCGTCCGTGCCGTCGGTGACGCCGACCCGTTCCTCTCCGCGGAGCAGGCCCTGGCCGGGCAGGAAGCCGCGCTCGCGGTGGTCCTCGACCCCGACGGGACGTCCGCCTTCGCTCTTGCCGCCGAGGCCTCGGGGTTCGACGACCGCCCCCGCGTCGACCCGCGCGACGTGGCCGCCCGTACGGCCGGGCCGGCCGAGGCGGTCCCCTCGCACACCGACACCGCGGACTCCTCGGAAGCGGCGGACGTCGGCACCGCCGTACCGCTGCTGCTGTCGGGGCGCAGCGAGAGCGGACTGCGCGCGTACGCCGCGAAGCTGGCGGACCACCTCGTCGAACACCCCGCTGCCGGACTCACCGACGTGGCGCACACCCAGGCCACCGCCCGCACCCTGTGGCCCCACCGTGCCGTCGTCCTGGGCGGCGACCGCACCGAAACCGTCGGTGCCCTGCGTTCGCTGGCCGCCGGCACGCCGGTCAGGGGCGTGGTGCAGGGCACTGCGATCGCCGGGGGCAAGGTGGCCTTCGTCTTCCCCGGACAGGGCGGTCAGTGGCTCGGCATGGCGAACGAACTCGCCGAGTCCGAACCGTACTTCCGCGAGAAGCTGTCCGAGTGCCTGCGGGCGCTCCGCCCCCACGTGGACTTCGAGCCGGCCGACGTGTTCTCCGGCACCGTCCCTCTGAAGGGCGTCGCCGTCGTCCAGCCCACCCTGTTCGCCGTGATGGTCGCGCTGTCCGAGCTGTGGCGGTCGCACGGTGTCGTACCGGACGCGGTGGTCGGCGAGAGCTTCGCCGAGATCGCCGCGCTCACTGTCGCCGGTGGTCTGTCGCTCCGGGAGGGCGCTCAGCTGGTCGCCGCGTTCGCCAGGGGCGAGGGGCAGATCGGCGGTGAGGGGGGCCTGGTCGCCGTGGGACTGCCGAGGGCCGAGGTCGAGGCACTGCTCACGGAGCAGGAACTCGAACTGGAGATCGCCGTCGTCAACGGGCCGCGCTCGACCGTGGTCGGCGGCACCCCGCAGGCATGCGCACAGGTTCTCGAAGAGCTGGCCGCCCGCGGCGTGTGGGCCCGGCAGGTCGGCATCGATGTCGCCGCCCACACCGCGCAGATCGAGCGCACCCGCGACTTCATGCTGCGCGAACTCGCACCGGTGCGTCCGCACACCGCAGACGTCCCGGTATACACCGCTGCGACCGGCGGTGCGGTCGACACCGCCGCCCTCGACCCCGAGTTCTGGTACCGCAGCGCCCTTACGACCGCCGACTTCCAGGGCGCCGTCGAGACCATGCTGGACGACGGCTACCGCCTGTTCATCGAGATGAGCCCGCACCCGGTGCTGACCATGAGCATCGAGGAGACCGCCGCGCACCGCGGCGTCGAGGCGGTGGCGGTGGAGACCATGCGCCGTGACGACGCGGGTCTCGCCCGCCATCGGCAAGCGGTGGCCGTCGCGGCCCTGCACGGAGCCACCCCGGACTGGACCGCTGTTCTCGGCCGGGCCCGCACCATCCCCCTGCCGGTGTACCCGCTGGGCGCCGACAGCGGCGACACCATCGGCCAAGCGCTGCGCGCACGCCTGGAGGCGCTCACGCCCGAACGCCGTCTGGAGGACGTGCTGGGCCTCGTCGTGAAGCAGTTCAAGGCGCTGCCCGGTCACGAGGACGACGCGGCCGTCGCCACCGACCAGGCCTTCCGGGAGCTGGGGCTGGACTCCGCCGGCGCACTCGCGCTGCGCAACCGGATCAGCGACGTCACCGGGGTGCGGCTGCCGCCCACGGTCACCTTCGACCACCCCACTCCGCAGGCCCTGGCCCGCGAGGTGCTCCGGCTGGTCCTCGGCGACGACTCGGAGGCCGAGACGGACGACGCCCCCGGCGGCTCCGCCACGGCGGACGAACCGATCGCGATCGTCGGCATGGCCTGCCGACTGCCCGGCGGCGCCGACTCCCCCGAAGCACTGTGGCAGATGGTCAGCGAGGGACGCGACGCCGTCACCTCCTTCTCCGCCGCACGCGACTGGAACCTCGACACCCTCTACAGCTCCGACCCCTCCGACCCCGGCACCTTCTATCAGCAGGAAGCCGCTCTGCTGGCGGATATCGACCGGTTCGACGCCGAGTTCTTCGGTATATCCCCGCGTGAGGCGGTCGCGATGGATCCCCAGCAGCGGCTGCTGCTGGAGACCGCGTGGGAGGCGCTGGAGCGGGCCGGGATCGACGCGGCCGGCGTCCGGGGCAGCCGCACCGGCGTCTTCAACGGTGTCATCAACCTGCCCTACGGCCAGCCACTGCACCAGGCCCGGCCGGACCTGGAGGGCTACGTCCTGACCGGCACCACCACCAGTGTCGCCGCCGGACGGGTCTCCTACGTGCTGGGTCTGGAGGGCCCGGCGATCACCGTGGACACGGCCTGCTCGTCCTCGCTGGTGGCACTGCACCTGGCCGTGCAGTCGCTGCGCAACGGCGAGTGCGACCTGGCCTTCGCCGGCGGTGCCACCGTGCTGGCCGAGCCCGGCATGTTCATCGAGTTCAGCCGACAGCGCGCGCTGGCTCCCAACGGACGCTGCAAGTCCTTCTCCGCGGACGCCGACGGCTTCGGTATGGCCGAGGGCGTGGTGACGCTCGTCGTCGAGCGGTTGTCCGACGCGCTGCGCAACGGCCACGAGGTGCTGGCCGTCGTCCGTGGCTCGGCGGTCAACCAGGACGGCGCCTCCAACGGTCTCACCGCCCCCAACGGCAAGTCGCAGCAGCGCGTCATCCGCGCCGCCTTGAGGAACGCCGGTCTCGGCGCTCACGAGGTCGACGTCGTCGAGGCCCATGGCACGGGTACGCGGCTCGGTGACCCCATCGAGGCCCAGGCCCTCATGAACACCTACGGCAGGGCGCACAGTGACGACAACCCCTTGTACCTGGGTTCGCTGAAGTCGAACATCGGCCATACCCAGGGTGCCTCCGGTGTGGCGGGTGTCATCAAGATGGTGATGGCGATGCGCCACGGTGTGATGCCGCGCAGCCTCTACGCCGACAACCCCACGGGCGAGGTCGACTGGGACGGCAGCGGCGTGCGACTGCTCGCTCACGAGCGCGCCTGGACGGGCCACGACCGTCCGGCCCGCGCGGCCGTCTCGTCGTTCGGCATCAGCGGCACGAATGCCCATGTGATCGTCGAGGAGTTCGTACCGGGGTCCGTCGAGGAGGTGGCGGTGCCGGTGGTGCCGTCGGTTCCGGCGGTGGCCGGTGGTGTGGTGCCGTTGGTGTTGTCGGCGAAGTCGGATGCGGGTCTGGCGGGTCAGGCGGCGGCGCTGCGTGATCATCTGGCGGCTCGTCCTGAGCTTGCTCTGGTGGACGTGGCGCGGTCGTTGGTGACGACGCGGTCGGTTTTCGACCATCGTGCGGTGGTGGTGGGGGAGCGGTCGGAGGTGTTGGCCGGTCTGGATCGGCTGGCGGGTTCGGTTGTGAGTACTCCGGGTTCTGGTGCTCGGGGTCGTGTGTCCGCGGTGTTCTCGGGTCAGGGGTCGCAGCGTGTGGGGATGGGGCGTGAGCTTGCTGCGGGGTTCCCGGTGTTCGCGGAGGCGTTGGACGAGG
>NZ_BMVU01000052.1 GCF_014650875.1 Streptomyces minutiscleroticus | reverse complement strand
AGATCTCCGCGCCGTCGGCCAGCGCACGCTCGCGCCGCTTCTCCTCGGCCACCTGCGCGAGGTAGGCGTCCAGTGGCAGCCCCGCCGCGTCGGCCAGAGCCTGCAGCGCGTCCGCGGTGATGTCGTCGATCTCGATGCCAGCCATGCAACGAGTATGCCGCGCGACACCACACCGCGGCCACCCACCTGAGAACATCGTCCTGACCAGGCACTACTCGGAACACGGCTGGCCGCTCCGGATTAGGTGCCCTGAGCCGGAGGTATCCCCGCGGGTGCGGGGAGCAGAGAAATGATCAACGCGCTCTATCGCGCGGGCAGGGACCATCCCCGCGGATGCGGGGAGCAGATGCTGGGATGCTCGCGCGGTATCGGGCACCAGGGACCATCCCCGCGGGTGCGGGGAGCAGGACTCGCCGCCTTAGCCAAGCCCGAGTCGTACGGGACCATCCCCGCGAGTGCGGGGAGCAGCCAACTTGAACGGCTCCGAGAAGATTGGGATGGGTACCATCCCCGCGGGTGCGGGGAGCAGGCCAGTCCGGTCTTCATGACCTGCCCGGCGGCGGGACCATCCCCGCGGGTGCGGGGAGCAGGCCGGGAAATTCACGGTGGCGCTGGTGGGGGTGGGACCATCCCCGCGGGTGCGGGGAGCAGGTGATGGCTGCGGCGCCGAAGAGGCCGAGCCGGGGACCATCCCCGCGGGTGCGGGGAGCAGCCGTCCAGCCACCACGGGCCGAAGCCGGGGGTGGGACCATCCCCGCGGGTGCGGGGAGCAGAGGTGCGTGCCGGGGCGGCCGGGTCGGCGGCCGGGACCATCCCCGCGGGTGCGGGGAGCAGCGCAGCCGGTCGTTCTCCGCGCGCAGCCGGGCGGGACCATCCCCGCGGGTGCGGGGAGCAGACGAGGACGATTCGAGCCTCGGCGGCGACCCTGGGACCATCCCCGCGGGTGCGGGGAGCAGCCACACCTACGCTCACGTACGCGCCGCCGAAGGGGACCATCCCCGCGGGTGCGGGGAGCAGGTCATGCTGTCGATCACAGGGACTCCTCATCAGGGACCATCCCCGCGGGTGCGGGGAGCAGCTGCTGCCGTGCAGGGCCACAATGGTGAGGATGGGACCATCCCCGCGGGTGCGGGGAGCAGCCGTTTCCTCGGCCAACTCCCGGACCGCCGCTGGGACCATCCCCGCGGGTGCGGGGAGCAGACTGCGTGACCTGCGGGTTTACTGCAGCGGGCACGAGGTTTTGCTGACTTTCGCAGATTCCGGCAATTGGTATATTTTGCTATTTCCTTTTGTTCGTGTCGGAAGCCGGTTTGTCTGAGCGTTCAACTCTATGGGTTTTCCAAGAGGTATGGCCGCTGAGGGTGTTGATCATAGGTAGTGGGCGGGGCCCGGTGCGAGGTCGGCTGTCCACGGGCCGGGTCATCCTCACGGGTACGGGGAGCAAGCCAAAGTCTTGCCCTTGCTGCCTGCTTCCAGACGCTGTACGCGAACCGACGGAGGTCCTGCTGGTGTGTCTACCCTTATACGAGGCTAATCTGACGGAGGGGTGAGTGGCCGACTCCAGCGCCGTGGAAGTGGTCGACGCCGAGCTGGTCGACGAGAGCGAGAACGAGGACCGTGCGCTGCCCGCTCCCCCAGAAACACCGACACCCCGGCCGCTTGTCGACCGGCACACCCTGCTCCGGCCGAGTGCCCCGGTCCCGACCACGGCCCACGTACACCGAAGCCGACTTCCGGATCTCGCAGGAGACGGCTGACCTGATCGACGGGGCGCCGCCCGCCAACACCTCCCGTACGTACAACTCGGCCCTGGGACAATTCAGGACTTGATGCGCGGAGAACGGTCGGGTGGCGATGCCGTGCATCACGGCGACGTTCGTAGAGTACGTCGGGCACCCGGTGCAGAGGGACCTGGCGCCCTCGTCCGTCCAGGTCCACATGTCGGCGATCCGCCCCGCCCATCCGGACGGGCAGCAACCCGGCACCAAGGAGGCACGGCAGATCCTCCGCAAGCGCGCCCGGGACTGGGCGCGGCGCCGCGCACCCAGGAAGGCGCTGCCGATCCGTACTCCGGCCCTGGCCGCCATGGTGTCCACCTGCACCGCGGCCGACAACGGCCGCGAACGGCCGAAGACCCTGCGGGACGCCGCGCTGCTCACCCTTGGGTGGGGATGCTGTCCCGCCGCAGTGAGCTTACGAACCTCCTGATCGAGCACCTGGTCGTAGAGGACGACGGTGTGAGCGTGCGTGTGGCGTTCTCCAAGACCGACCAGGCCGCTCCACGGCGAGGACACGTTCGTGCCGGCCGACCCTGATGACCCGGCCCTCTGCCCCGTCGTCCGCGTCCGCGCGTGGCTGGAGGAACTGCGTCGCCACGGCATCACGTCCGGCCCGCTGTTCCGGCACATCACCCGCGGTGGCACCATCCGCCCGCGCTCTGGGCCGCGCGGCAACTTCCTCAGCCCCGACGCGATCGGGAACATTGTCAAGAGCCGAGCCCTGCTCGCCGGCGTCAAGGCTCCCGGCGGCCGCGCGGTGACCGCGCACGGCCTGCGCCGGGGGCCGGCGCAGGAGATCTCCGAAGCAGGAGGGGGACCCGACCTCGCAGGGCCGGTGGAAACCCGGCTCCCTCACGATCCGCAAGCACTACATCGAGCCCGCCCGAGGGAAGACGGACAACCCCCTGCCCGCGGCCCGGGCCAAGGCCCGCGCATAGACCGGTGCCTGACCACCTACTACCTCAATCGTCACGTGATGATTGAACGGGATGCCGGTACCGTGTTCGCGTAAGCGTCACGTGACGATTGGCAGAGGAAAGCTCATGGGGACATACCCGGTGTGCTGCCCGCGCAACGCGGTCCTCGCACCCGCCGCTACTGCTCACGCGCCTGCCAGGCCAAGGCGTACCGTGCTCGTCAACGGCGGGACCAGGCACGCCGAATGGACCCCGGCGAGGTGCGGGAGTTGCTGGAGGGGTACACGGAGGTGTCGGCGACGGAGTTCGCCGATAGCTTGGCCGCCGCTCCCCGGCGCCTGGCCGATGTGTTGGACGCCGGGCTGCCCGCCGACGGTTCCGACCTCGACATCGTGGCGCGGATTCCTGCCGTCCTGGCGGCCCGCGCGCGGCAGGCCGCTTCAGCCGCGCATGCCCGGCGCGGTGTCCCGGACCACAGCTCCGAGGACCTGACCAGTACCGTCACCGCCCCGGTCGCCGCCGCGCCAACATCGTGTCCTGAAGCGCAGTCACCGTCGTTGGAATCATCACGTCACGATTCGGCGCCGCCTTCCCCGAAGCCTGCTGGCGCACCGGAGAAGGCGACACCGGCCCGGCGCAAGCGGCTGTCGCAGAAGGCGACCCGCGCTGTCGCGGACAGTGCCCACCTGATTAAGGGCGCGGACCACCGCGACACCACCGATGAATCTGATTGCCGGGGACGGCACGGTGCTGGGTCACCTGGAGCCGTCGTACGGTGGCACCGGCCGTACCGGGCGCAACGGCTGGAACTACCGCCTCGCCGATTCCTTCGCGGTCAGCGGTACGTAGACGACGCGCGAGGAGGCCGCCCTGCGGTGCGCGCTGGCCTGGAGCCGCGCCGCCACCGCCCCGGTGTGACGCACCCTCACCGCCGACTGAGCCATAGATCCAGAACCTGCTGGGTGGCGGTCTCCCCGGTTCACGCCCGGTGCCTATGCCGGGGGAGTGGGCGAACTGCTGGTCCGGCGCCACGGCCTGGCGTACCGGTTGCCACACGCACGGCACTCCACGCGGAAGAGAGCGGCGGCCGGGCCCATCCGCTCGCTCGGTTCGGCTGGGTACTCCGCGTTCTGGATCTTTGCAACGAGCTGTGGTGCGGCAGGTGCAGGGGCAGGTAGATCCGTCCGCGGGCACCTCGACGAAGTCGGTGCGGTAGCCGTCGACCGGCTGGTGCTTCTTCTTGATGTTCGCCGCGTTCTCGAACCGGCGCTGCTCGGTCCTGCTCGGAAAGATCAGCGGAAGGCCGGCCAGGAGCAGGAACGCCTCTCCGCGCACGCGATGGGGATTCGGGTCGAAGACCGCGACCGGGACGCCGCGCTCGTCGACGAGGGGAACGCCGCCGGCGTACCGGGGATCGCCGGTGCTGTATCCGACGGTCGCGGTGACGCCGTGCTCCTCGGCAAGTTTGGCCAGTGCCTGGTCGATGCCACGGCGGTAGAGGCGCGCCACCTGCCGGAGTCTGCCGGGCGGCTGTGTACGGGCGGCCTGCTCGGCGGCGGTTGCCTCGGTCAAGGCCTTGGTCCGGGTGACCGCGTTCCGGGCGCGGATTCCTTCTCGTTTCTTCTCCTCCTGTTGCCGCAGTGCGGCCAACTGGGCTTCGCGGGCCCTCCGTCGTCGCTCCTCTTCCTCCAGGTACGAGGTCTCGGCTGTGACGTACTGCGGGGCCGTCCACACCGTGGCGAGCGGCCGCCGCGAGTACCGCAGCAGGGCCCGGGGGGTGTGCGGAACGACGTGGCGGGTGAACGCCCAGGCAAGGAACTGGGACAGAGTGGTCCTGACCGGACTCCAGCCGCACCCGTTGAACTTCACCAAGCCCTCGGCGACGGTCAGATGCCTCTCGCCGTCCGGTCGGGCCACGCGTACGGAGGGTACGGCGCCCAACCAGGATGGGCGGGGCCGGTCACTGAACCAGATCGAGGTGACACCGTCGGCCTTCATCCTGTCGGCGCGGGCGCTGATGTCGGCGTCGGTGATCGGAGCGAGCTGGGCCTCCAGCGCTGTCATCCATGTCCCCGCAGGGTCGGAGGCCAGCACGTCCGCCCGCCACATGCCGTCGGGCCCGCGGGCCTCGAGTTCAGCATGTGCGCCGGCGTCACGGGCGGCGTTCGCCAATTCCAGCTTCAGCAGGTGGTGGGCGACGGACTCCAGGTTGAGCGCGCAGGCGGGAGCGCCCGGGGCGTGGGCGAAGAACCGTAAGCCGGTGCGGGAGGTCTTGGCGTACATGTTGTGACCGCACTCGTCACAGGTCAACCGCACGGGCGGCCTCGTCTTCCACATCTCGCCCCACGAGCGCCCGCAGCCGAGATCCGGCAGGTGCGCGAAAACCGTCCCCCACTGCGCATGCACGGCCCTGAACGCCATTGGATCCTCCCGCTTTCTCGAGAGGATCCCAGTGTCGCGTGTGCCACTGGCAACGCGTCGGGTCGCGATTCGACCATGCGAGATCCTGTGTGGGGGCGAGCGCAATGGTCACCACCTCCTGCAGAGACCGGACCCGCAGCCGTGCGCCGTCGACGGCATCGCGACGGCCCTGCCCAGGACGTGGGACAGGGCCGTCCGGTGAGAGACGTTCCTGCATGTCGTACAGCCCACGAAGGCGAGCGAAGGAGCGAGGCTGGCCCGCCGAGGGCTGTAGCGTGGTCCGGCGTACTCAAAACGGAGCTGGGGGTATATGTGTCGTTTGCCGGAATTTGTAAACGTTGCCGAAACCGCGCTCAGTCTGAGATAAACCCGCAGGTCAGCAAGTCTGCTCCCCGCACCCGCGGGGATGGTCCCGCCGTACAGGCCGTCTGAGAGGGGAATGTGTGCTGCTCCCCGCACCCGCGGGGATGGTCCCCCGGAGGGAAGCTCCGCTGCCTGCTAGCGTTTCTGCTCCCCGCACCCGCGGGGATGGTCCCCGCACCCGCGGGGATGGTCCCCGCCCGGCGCCGCACCGGGCGGTTCGGCGTTTCTGCTCCCCGCACCCGCGGGGATGGTCCCGGTCATGAGGAAACTCCTTGTGTGTGTAGGGGCTGCTCCCCGCACCCGCGGGGATGGTCCCGGCATCACCAGCGCGCTCGGCAAGAACAAGAACTGCTCCCCGCACCCGCGGGGATGGTCCCCGGGCGTACTGATCGCGCCGCCCAGCATGGTGCTGCTCCCCGCACCCGCGGGGATGGTCCCGCCGTCGTGGACGCGCCCGCGGCCGCGAGGGCCTGCTCCCCGCACCCGCGGGGATGGTCCCCCACCACCGTCCAGACCGGCGCCGAAGTCGCCCTGCTCCCCGCACCCGCGGGGATGGTCCCTGCCCATGCGCCAACAGCCCGGCGATGAACTGCTGCTCCCCGCACCCGCGGGGATGGTCCCGCCCGCTCCACGGCCAAGCACCGCGGGCTGATCTGCTCCCCGCACCCGCGGGGATGGTCCCCACGAGCTGCTGCCGATGTACGGGGCGACCGCCTGCTCCCCGCACCCGCGGGGATGGTCCCCTGACCACCGGCCCCAGCCCGGCCAAGGACGACTGCTCCCCGCACCCGCGGGGATGGTCCCGGCCAACCGGTCCGATGGTATGAGCCGAGCCGCTGCTCCCCGCACCCGCGGGGATGGTCCCGGCATCAGCACCTCGTCGCCGGTCTCGACGTCCTGCTCCCCGCACCCGCGGGGATGGTCCCATCTCGGGGAACGTCCAGACGACGCGGCCTGCCTGCTCCCCGCACCCGCGGGGATGGTCCCCTCGACCCGCAGACCCGCCCGGCGACCATGCTCTGCTCCCCGCACCCGCGGGGATGGTCCCGGGCGGGTGCAGTTCTACCGGCGCCGCATGACCTGCTCCCCGCACCCGCGGGGATGGTCCCCGGGCCAGTGCCTACCCCGAGGCCGTACACACCTGCTCCCCGCACCCGCGGGGATGGTCCTGGAATCTGTCTGTACGCCTGGCCGGGCAGGGCCTGCTCCCCGCACCCGCGGGGATGGTCCCGCCAGCGCGGTCTGCCGCGTGGCCGGCGTCATCTGCTCCCCGCACCCGCGGGGATGGTCCCGCTGCAAGGGAATTGATCCAGCCGTGACCAAACTGCTCCCCGCACCCGCGGGGATGGTCCCCTGCTCAACCCCGGCCCGGGGGAGCTGGCCGTGCTGCTCCCCGCACCCGCGGGGATGGTCCCCCTCCTCCTCGGGCCAGCGCTCAATGGCGTCCCTGCTCCCCGCACCCGCGGGGATGGTCCCACGCGGACGAGAGGTTCGTCCGCGGGTGCGGGGAGCAGGCCGCCGGCGCGCGCGGTGGTGCCGGTCCTGGGACCATCCCCGCGGGTGCGGGGAGCAGGACGCGGTTGAACGGCGGACCGTAGGCGACGGGCGACCACCCCCGCGGGTGCGGGGAGCAGGACCAGTACGTCCTGTACCGCGACCCGAAGAAGGGACCATCCCCGCGGGTGCGGGGAGCAGCCGTACAACCTCGTCGTCAAGGCGGGCTGGACGGGGCCATCCCCGCGGGTGCGGGGAGCAGCTCGCGGTGGGGTCGGTGTGGGCGCTGTTCCTGGGGCCATCCCCGCGGGTGCGGGGAGCAACTGCGCGTCCTGCAGGAAGCGGTGGCCGTGCAGGGGCCGTCCCCGTGGGTGCGGGGAGCAGAAAGCCTCAATCAGTTGCTTGTCGGAGTTGATGGGGCCATCCCCGCGGGTGCGGGGAGCAGATCATCGGCGCCGCCTGCGTCGGCCCTGGCGGGGGACCATCCCCGCGGGTGCGGGGAGCAGCGCAGGCGGAGCCGGGCCAGCGGGCCGGGGGTGGGGCCATCCCCGCGGGTGCGGGGAGCAGATGCTGCACAAGACAAAGCGTGGACAACCGCTGGGACCATCCCCGCGGCTGCGGGGAGCAGGCCGGCTTGCAGACCGGGCAGCCACTGCAGCTGGGACCATCCCCGCGGGTGCGGGGAGCAGCTGCCCGCCTACAAGAATCTGTGGCCCACCGAGGGGCCATCCCCGCGGGTGCGGGGAGCAGAACGGCTCCGCCAAGGAACTGGACGCGCTCGCGGGGCCATCCCCGCGGGTGCGGGGAGCAGCACGGCTGCTGCTGGCGGCGGATGGTGGTGTCGGGGCCATCTCCGCGGGTGCGGGGAGCAGGGAACCAGTGCGCACGCGACCCGTGGACGTCCGGGGCCATCCCCGCGGGTGCGGGGAGCAGTCGATGACGACGTACTCGAGCGGGTCCGGGTTGGGGCCATCCCCGCGGGCGCGGGGACGACGTGGCCGACTCGCCCAGCTCTGTCAGCCACGGGGAGCTACCCCCGCGGGCGCGGGGACGACATCGCTCCCATGGCGAGCACCGGCCCCGTGGTCGAGCTACCCCCGCGGGCGCGGGGACGACGACGGACTTGCCGTGCGGTGCGGCGATCAGGAGGAGCTACCCCCGCGGGCGCGGGGACGACGCGGCCACTCGCGCGGACGCCCAGTGGATCGGGGAGCTACCCCCGCGGGCGCGGGGACGACACCCAGACCAGGCGCTGGCGCAGCTCCGGGTGCGAGCTACCCCCGCGGGCGCGGGGACGACAGGCCCCGCCAGGCCGCGGCAAGACGCTCCTGGGAGCTACCCCCGCGGGCGCGGGGACGACTTGCCGGGGTTGCCCGCTTTACGGGCTATTCGAGAGCTACCCCCGCGGGCGCGGGGACGACTAGCTACGTGGACGGTCGAGACCCAGCGTCTCGGAGCTACCCCCGCGGGCGCGGGGACGACCACAGGTCCGCGACCGTCACGGCGGCGTCCGCGGAGCTACCCCGCGGGCGCGGGGACGACGCGCCAGAGGCGGGGCCCACCGGCTCGACTGAGGAGCTACCCCGCGGGCGCGGGGACGACCATCTCCGTATGGCTCGCGTCGGTCTCACCGTCGAGCTACCCCCGCGGGCACGGGGACGACGTGGCGCCGTCTCCGGGGGTGAAGGGCTGGCCGGAGCTACCCCCGCGGGCGCGGGGACGACCGACAGCACCGAGGAGTCGTAATGGACTCGAAGGAGCTACCCCCGCGGGCGCGGGGACGACGCCAAAACGAGAGACAAGCCGATCATGCGGGAGCTACCCCCGCGGGCGCGGGGACGACGGCAGGGAGATGACGTATTGGACGCCGTCACGCGAGCTACCCCCGCGGGCGCGGGGACGACCCGCTTCGGGACGTGGTGGCGGGTGAGTCTGCCGAGCTACCCCCGCGGGCGCGGGGACGACTACCTGTGGTCGATCGGGGACGCGGCGATCGAGGAGCTACCCCCGCGGGCGCGGGGACGACAGGGCATGGGGAAGGGCGGCGAACCCGGTGGGGGAGCTACCCCCGCGGGCGCGGGGACGACCAGCAGCTCTTGGAGGCGCTGCGCGGCCTCGACGAGCTACCCCCGCGGGCGCGGGGACGACAGCTCGTCCAGGGACGTGCGGGCGGCCGCCGTGGAGCTACCCCCGCGGGCGCGGGGACGACAGGTGGGCCTGCTCGGACAGGTGGAAGGTGACGGAGCTACCCCCGCGGGCGCGGGGACGACCACAAGGACGTCCCGCCGCAGTACCAGCCCGCGGAGCTACCCCCGCGGGCGCGGGGACGACACCAAGGCATACGGAGGAAAGTGACCATGAGAGGAGCTACCCCCGCGGGCGCGGGGACGACTACAACACCATCAAGGACGACATCCCGAGGATGGAGCTACCCCCGAGGGCGCGGGGACGACCCGTCCTGCTGCTCCTGGTCGTCCGCCCCCGCAGAGCTACCCCCGCGGGCGCGGGGACGACCCGACGATGTCGCCTTCCTTGTTGCGGATCGGCGAGCTACCCCCGCGGGCGCGGGGACGACTTGCGGCTGTCCGGCCCGGCCTGGAACTCCGGGGAGCTACCCCCGCGGGCGCGGGGACGACAGGCCCGGAACAGAGTCGATCTCGTCGGGCAGGGAGCTACCCCCGCGGGCGCGGGGACGACGTGTCGCGGACGATGACCGCCCACTGGGCGCTGGAGCTACCCCCGCGGGCGCGGGGACGACGTCGGTCCTCGACTACAAGAACGGCTCTGTGCAGAGCTACCCCCGCGGGCGCGGGGACGACTTCTGGCTGAACGCGGGCCTGGCCGACGTGTGGGAGCTACCCCCGCGGGCGCGGGGACGACGCTACGGCGCGTCTGCCCGCGGCCGAGCAGGGGGAGCTACCCCCGCGGGCGCGGGGACGACGACGCGAACGGCCAGGGCAACCTCCGCCGCGAGGAGCTACCCCCGCGGGCGCGGGGACGACATGATCGAAGGATCACGCTGAGCCTGAGCAAGCGAGCTACCCCCGCGGGCGCGGGGACGACATCGGCGCCGGCAACATCTCCGACACCAGACAGGAGCTACCCCCGCGGGCGCGGGGACGACCCTCAGCATCGAGCTGAGCTGATCGCCGTGTCCGAGCTACCCCCGCGGGCGCGGGGACGACCGCTATTCACCGGTGGATTCGATGTCCGATCAAGAGCTACCCCCGCGGGCGCGGGGACGACTGAACCATCGAATCAAAGAGCCGATCCTGTCCAGAGCTACCCCCGCGGGCGCGGGGACGACACTTCGTGACCTGGAGTGTTGTCAGGGGATCGTGTCATTTTGCTTTACCTCGTTCGTGGGTCGCCAGGCCTGTCCGCTTTGGCGTGGGCGGGCCATGAGGGTCAGGCCGTCGAAGTCGAGGGGGGTCCAGCGGCCACGGCCGGCGGTGCGGACGGACCAGCCCTGCTCCGTGGCCGCTGGTTCGATCATGACGGCCTGGCCGTCGTGGATGCGTTCGGCGAGGACGTTCCAGAGGCGTTCACGGATTCGGGGATTGGGGTTGCCGACGTAGACTCCGGCGGCCACTTCGACGAACCAGCGGGTGAGGTGTCCCCGGAGGCCGGGTGGAGCCGCGACGAGCACGACCACGGTTGTTCCGGCGCTCACGGAGCCGTCCTCGCCGAGGTGAGGTCAATGGGTTCCGGAATGACGTCGAGATGGTGCGCGGCGCTCCAGTTGCGGCCGCCGCTGACGACAGTGTCGCCGTCGTCCCAGAGGGCGCTGAGGTCCTCGTCCGGCAGGTCACCGCTATCGGGAACGAGTAGTTGCTTGATGTCGGCGACGATGCGGGGGAGGAGTTTGCCCCGCACAGCGGCGTCCCGTAGAGCGGTACGTGCGTCCCGTTCCGAGGTGAGGCCTTGGGCGGCGAGGTCGAAGGCGAGGGGGATGGTGAACTCGGCCTTGTAGAGGTCGGCGATGTCCAGAACGAAGGAGAGGGCGTTGCCGGTGTGAACGAAGCCCAGGGCGGGACTGGCGCCCAGTCCGGTGACGGCTGCGTGGCAGATGCCGTAGAGGGCCGAGTTGGCGGCGGACAGGAGCCGGTTGACGTCGTCGCCGGCGGCGAAGGCGTCCCCCGGCTTGTAGTCGCGTTTGGTCCAGGGGACCCCGGTCCGTTCGGAGTGCTGGGCGTAGAGCCGGCGGATGCGGGTGCCCTCGCGGCCGCGGAGCTGCTGGAGGGTCAGACCGGTGGTGTCCTCGCCGGGGAAGCGCATGTCGTACATACGGCGGGCCACGGCGACGCGTTCCTTGGGACGGGTGACCAGCCAGGCCTGGCGGAGCTGGAGCTGGGAGCCGCGCGCGGTGCTGGTACCGGTGGCGTAGAGGCGTACGCCCTGCTCGCCGACCCAGCACACGGCGGTGCCGGAGTCGGCGAGCAGGGTGATAGCGGGATGGGTGATCCGGCTGCCGGGCCCGATGAGGAGGACGGCGAGCCAGGCGGCCGGAACGTGGACGGTGCGAACCTTGTTGACCAGGACGATGGCGTTGTCGTCCCGGTCGATGTGGCAGCGCTCGGCATAGAGGCTGGTGATGCGGTCCTCGAGCCGGTGGATGTCCTGCGGTCCGGTCCGCCACCACGGTTCAGCCATGGTGCGTCTCGGTGGTGCGCAGCGGGGCGAGGGTGAGCAGGCCCTGTCCGTAGCCCTTGGCGGGGCCGATGCCGCCGAGGAGGCAGGCGCGCAGTGCGTCGGGGTCGGTGACGCGCAGGCGTCCTTCGAAGGTGGCGGTGGACAGCGTTACGCGAGGACCGTCAGGCCCCTTGCGGAAGCGGAGGATGTCGCGGCTGACAATGGTCACCGCAGGTCCGGCGGACATATCCTGGTCCTCATTTTGCAAGCCGGGGGCGGGCGGTGTGGCGGTGGCTTCGGGGATGGTGAAGCCGTGGCGTTCGCACTTTTTGAGGAACCATTCGAGCTGCTGGGCGGCGGTGCGGTGGGCGACACGGAATCCGCGGTGCCGCTTGCCGTTGTCGGCTCCTTCCTTGATGCGGGCGGCCTGTTGCTCGCTCGGCCGGGTGGGCCGGGAGACGTTCTGGATGGGGTTGGCGGTGAGGCGGAAGCCGAACTCGCGGCCTCGCACGAGGCGGTCCAGGAGGGTGGTGTAGTCGGCGATGAGTGGGGCGCCGCCGTCGGCTCCGGGCCAGCCTGCGTCGTCGATGAGATGGGCCCAGGAGGGGCGGCTCTCGGTGAGGACGAGGACCTCGGCCCGGTGCTGGGTGTTGCTGTCCAGGCGCCACAGGACGCGTTCGGTGACGGGCTGTATGGCCAGTCCGGACAGGATGGCGGCGTGCAGGCGGTGCGGGTTGGAGAGCAGGGCCACTGCGGCACGGCGGCGTGGGTTGAGGGCGATCTTCGACAGGTAGGGCATGTGGTCACCAGCCCAGGAGGGCGAACGGGTCGTGGTCGGACTGCCCGGCGGGGGCGGTGTCCGTTGCGGGGTGGTTCGGCTGGGTGCGGCCGGTGGGCACGGTGACCCAGAGGTGGCGCACGGCGCGCCGGGCGAAGCGGGTTCCGGTCTTGAGGTCGTAGGTGTCGGGGACGTCGACGGCGAGCTGGTCGCCGGCCGGGTCCTCGACGGTGGCCTCCAAGGACACGGCGGCGCCCTGGACCTGTCGGCGGCGGTGGCTGCCCGCCTGCCACGGCACTTCCCCCAAGGCGTCTTCCAGCCGGGTGTCGGAGCGCAGTCCGAGGCTGACGGGGCCGGTGGGCGGGCAGGAGCGACGGCCGAGTGAGAGCGGGAAAACGGGATTGCGGACCGCTTCCTCTAAGCTCGCCACCAGGGTTTTCGGGCCGCGCAGGGCGGCGAGGAAGACGGCGTCTTGAAGGTAGAAACGCTGGGTGACGCCGGTGTACTTGGCCGGGCTGGTCCTGGTCTGCTGTCCCTTGGCGTTGGTCTTGGCCGACAGCAGCGGCAGCCCGCGGTAGTCGCTGTAGGTGTGGTAGTCCCGTAGCAAGGTGCCGGGCTGGTCTACTCGGACGCCGAGTTGCAGGCCGACCAGGTCGGTGAGGGAGGCCTCACGGTCGCGGCCCTCGGCGGCAGCGAGGAGACCGAGGACGCCCGATTTGGTGGGCTGGGGCCGGGTTTCGCGCCGGTTGTAGCGGGACGGGCCGCCCCAGGACTGCAGTGGTGCGGCCAGCCGCAGCACGAGGACGGCGTGGTCGGTACCGGTCATCGGGCGCCGGCCTCCGCGGTCTCGGCAAACGTGATCTCACCGTCGGCGAGCCACTGCCCGACCAGGGTGTCGACGGAGTCGAGCAGGGCGGGGAAGGGCAGGGAGGAGCCGAAGACCTCGGTGATCTTGTCGCCCTCGGCGGTGTAGGTGGCCAGGGTCCGCAGCGGCTTGTCGCCCCAGGTCTCGCCGACCGCCTTGAGTTCGTCGGCGAGCCGCACGACGGATTCCGAGGCCAGTCCGGTGACGCCGGTGACGGGCTCCTCGTAGGCGGAGACCAGGTTCACGGGCTGGTCGGCACGGACGGTCAGCAGCACCAGGTGGGGCAGGGTGCGGTGGGCGAAGGAGTTCTGGTGCCCGGTCGGCATGGACCGGGCGAACGCGTCGACGAACCGGACCGCCGTCTTACGGGTCTCCTCGACGTTGCTGAGGTTGTCACGCAGCTGGTGCACGCCGAGGACGGCGTAGCGGTACAGGGTGGAGGAGTTGAACTCGATGGTGCCGATCATGCCGGCGCCGTGGTCGTCGGTGTTCTCGTCGTCGACCGCGGTGTAGTAGTCGAACTCGGTGCGCACGGCGTGGGTGGACAGGGCGTGCGCGACCTGGACGGAGGCGTCCACGTTCAGCGCGGGCAGGTCGGCGACCATCCGGCCGAACAGGGCGACCTCGGCCGGATGCCCGGTGGACAGCGTCTGGACGACGGAGAGCTTCTTCACTTCGACCTTGAGGTCGTCGTCGGACAGGGCGACGAGCTCGGCGGCCCGGCCGTTGAGCAGCCCGACCAGGGCATCGAGCTGCTTTTTACCGAAGAACAGCAGGTAGGCGGACTGGTCATCCTTCTTGGTGGACTTGGTGATGCCGAGCGGCTCCAGCAGGGCGGCCGCCAGGCGGTCGGCCTGCTCGCCGGTGAGGTCGGCACCGCCCTCGGTAGCGGGGCGGGCGAGGCGCTGGGCGAGCAGGGTGGCGATCCGCTTGGTGCGGGTGGCCCGGTCGGCTTCCGGCACGTGCTTGGCGTACTCGGTGCGGGTGGCCCGCTTCCACGCCTGCGAGGAGACGCGGGCGCGGCGGGCACCGCCGTAGACGGCCTGCTTGGGGGTGCCGGAGTCGTCCCGGTTCACGTTGGACGGCGGCAGGCTCTGCAGGATGTGAACCTCGATGAAAAGGGCGGGCTGGCTCATGGCATGACTCCTTGAAGGCAAAGGGGGCGCCTCGGACGAGGGCGCGGATGAAAACGGATCGAGGTGATCAGGGATGCCGGACCGGGAGCCCGATGCTGTGGCCGGCGGGTTTGCCCGGGGGCGTCAGGAGGAGACGGCGATGTGGAAGTCGCGGTCCCATCGCTGTCGGAAGTCGGCGGCGGCGTCCGGGCGGCGGGGGTCGTCCCAGGTCCGCAAAGCGGTACGGAGCAGGTCGTAGTCGAGTCCGATCCCGGCCCGGTTCAGCAGCGGGACGAAAGACCGCAGGTGCATGGCGAGTTCGTCGGCGTCGGCGGAGGTGAGCAGAGTGCCGAAGCGCCGCTCCAGCGCCGCAGTAGCGGCCTTGCCTTCGCTGTCCGCGGCAGCCTTCCGGGCGAGCCGGCCGGCCGCGGTGCCTGGGCTGTCGCCCGCGACATGCATCCGACGGGCATGCGTCTGCTGGTGACGGGCGAAAAGAGTGAGCACGATGTGCTCGGCCGCCAGATCCCGGGTGAGGGAGCCCTTGTCCCGCCATTCGGACGCCATCCGGGTGCGGTAGAACGGCCACATCGCAGCGACCGTGCCCGGCTCACGGCCGATACCCGAGCGCAACGCGGCCAGTTCCGCTGCGGCATCGGGACTACCGGAGTCGAAGGTTGCCCAGTACGGCGCCCGCTCCTGACCGGCAACCTCCCCGTCTGTCGGAGCCGGTGTGCCGGGATCGGTGTACTGCATGCCCCAAGACCGCAGCACCCGGTTGCGGTCTCCTGCGTCCCACGCAGTCAGCTCGCGCAACAGGCGGGTGTAGTCCAAGCCGATATCCGCCTGCCGCAGCAGCGGTACGAGCCGCTGCAGGTGCTGCACCAGCTCGTGAAGGTCCTGCGCGGTCGCAGCCGCGATCAGCCGCCGCTCCACCGCAGCCTCCGACAGTGCCTCGCTGCGGCGCAGCAGCAGGCAGGCGGTGCCCAGGCCGACACCCGGCCGGTGCACGGGCTCGGACGCGGCGTGCTGATGCAGCCCAAACAGGATGAGCGCGTGGTGCTCTGCGACGTAGCGGTCCGAAAGGCGACCGGAGCCATCGTCCTGCAGGGGGACGCGGTGCACGGACCGTGTGGACGGGTCAGTGGCAGCCTCCCGGCCGACGCCCTCGCGCAGAGCCCGCAGGCTGCGCGCGACATACTCGGAGAACTGCGGGCGCCGACCGTCTTTACGCGCCGACCGCCAGTCCTGGACCGCCTCCTCCCAGAAGAACAGCCGGGTCCGGCCCGCCACGGGGCGAACGTCGGGAGTGTTGTCGGTGGTCGTCATACCGTGGCCGCCTCCTCGCGCTGAACACGGCGTTCCTCGGCGACCCGCGTCAAGACATCGGCGAGCCTGCTACGGAAAATGCCGAGGGCCTTGCCGCTGCGGTAGACGAACTCCTTGTCCCCGCTCCTCACCGTCCGGCCCACCACGGCTCGCGGCGGGGCCGCCGCGAGCACGGAGCTGGCCTCCCGGTCGGCGGCAATCTGCACGCACTGCTCCCACGCGAGCTGGGCACGCTCCAGGAGCTCCTCGTCATCCTCCTCAACGGTCCGCAGACCGGCGAGCAGGCGGCGCATGGTCCCATCGAGGGAATGCAGAAACTGCGCGGACGGCCGGCTGCCCTTGTCACGAGGCAGCGGATCACCGCCAGCGGCACGCCGCAGGTCATTGTTGAGGCCATCCAGAGCCCGGGCGACCTGGTCGGCTTGCGCCACGCACTCCAGCAAGGCCTCCCGCAGCCAGTCGTCCTGAGCAAGCAAGGCCTTCACCGGCAGAGGCAGGTCGTCACCGATGGCGTTCTCCACCACGGCCGACTGCGTGCCGTACTCAAGACCCGAAGTTTCCACACCCAGCCGATACCGCCCGGACAGCACCCCGCCGCCCTGCAGATCTCCGATCTGCCGCAGCAGCAACGAGGTATAGGGGCCATCCCCCTGCACGGGCAGCGTCATCGCCAAAAGCGTTGCCAGCCCCTGCCACGCAGCACGACCCGAGGCATGCCGACGCGGCCGCCGATGGGGCTGCCCCTTCTTCGGCTTGGCGGTGTGCTGCCACGCCGTGTGCGGCTCGAACTCAGGAGTCTGCACCAACCGGTCACCGGCCGACACGATCGCCCGGTGCACCCGCAGCCCCTGCGGCGTCTCGCAGACGATCAGACGGACCCGGCGGGCCTGGAAAGTCAACAGGTCCAGCAGACCAGTCGCCGGGCGCTCGGACCAAGCGGCCTCGGCCGGCGACTTGCAGCCCAGGCCGGCGGGGCGCTCATCCCACGCCCACTGCGGACGGTCTGCCGACTCCAGCCCGTCGGGCAGGATCGGCATGTTCAGCAGCAGCGTCTCATACAGCGTCTCCCCGGTGGGGACGACCACTCCGAGCTGACCGAGCGGCCCGGTCGGGTTGCCGGTCGTCTTCCCGCTCTTCGCCTGCGGATCTCCCACAGCACCGGTCTTGATCGACGCAGTGTCCCAGCAGTGCACGTGCAGCAGCCACAGTGCCGCCTCCCCCGGCGACAGCAGCAGCTCGTCGGCCTCGCTGAGCGCGCTGAACAGGGGCACGTTGTTGCCGGAGGCCACGGACGGCACCAGCTGGGCAGCCGTCTTCGTCTCCCCGTTCAACGATTCCAGGCCCGGCACCTGGGCGAACGGACGCTCCGCGTCGAACAGGCGGAACCGATCTCCGTAACGGGGGCCCAGGTAGTGGGCGAGGCGGTCCTGTTCGTCCTGCGAGAAACGGCCGCGGTGGAACCGTTCACCCCACTCCTGCCGGGTGCGGGGCACCCCGAGGGCGTCGATTACTACGGGCAGCAGCAGCTGCCGGAGCACGGCTGGCAGCATCGTGTGCACCGGCAGTTCCAGACGCCGGATGGTATGCGCCTCTAACAGTGCCTCCAACAGGCCGACGGACTGCTGGATGCCGTCACCGGCGACGGCACTGAGCCATACGCCGTGAACGAGGTCTCCCTCGTCGGTCATGGCGGTTCCCCCCTCTATGGACTGAACTTCCCGCGTTCCCCCGGACGCGTCGGCCGAAGGCGCCAACTTCGCCTGTTTCGCAGGGAGTTGGTTCCAGGCGGCTGCTGGAAGCGTGGCACGGAAACGCTTGTTGTTTCAAGCGGAATGGGCGAACTCGGAGACGCGCGACCGACCAGCCACAGCGTTCCCAGCGGGGAGCGGGTACTCTGCGCACGGCTCGTGGAGCCGGAGCCCTCCCCGAGGACGGGGGTGTTCCCGCTTGGTGTTTCGGTCAGCACGAGAAGCTGTCCCCGCAATCGCGGGGTGAGGCGGTCTCGGCCCGGCTCCGCAGCCGATTCATCTCGTCTCCCGCTTAATGACCAGGCCGAGTACGTCGTGGTACGACACCCGGTCCGCACCCAGCAGCCTCGTGCCGTCCTCCTCCAGCACGAGCGCCAAGCGGTACCGAAGCCAGGGCCGACCCGCCCATCCCGGAAGCGGACTCAGCCCAGCTTGGGCGGCATCCGTCAGACGCGGGGGAAGGCGGACGGTGCCGCCCACCAGCCGGTCGGTCACCTCGTCGTCGTCCACCTCGCCGTGCACTCCAAGCCAGGTCCCGTCCAGCGCCCGGTAGCCATCAGCAGCCCGCCGGACGACGACCACTTCGACGGAAGGATCGCCGTCGCGGACCACGGCATCGAGTTGCTCCTCCGAGGCAGCCCGGCTGCCGGCGTAATGAAGTCCTTCCAGGGTCGGAAAGGACCACTCCCGCCGACGACACAGCAGATACTCCTCGGCGTTCTTCTCCCGCTGCTGCTCCTTCGCCTGCCACTGCTCCCATGCACCGGCCTCGTTCCAGCCTGCCGGGCAGATCTCGGAACTGCCGTAGGCCCGCGCCACCAGAGCCGGCACGTCGGAGGGGATCCTCCATCCCGATGCTGCCGGCTCGCTCGCGTCCACGGCTGTCAGCGCTCCCGCGGCCTCCGTGACCAGAGCCGCCGCCCGCAGCAGCGACCACGTGCCGTAGATCCGCTCCGAGGCACGCAAAAATCGAGGCGTCTCGTCCCTGCCGGGCGCCACACCAGTGACCAGCACCCGGGGCACTCGATGCGCAGCCACGCGGCGGGTGCCATCGTGGCGGTGCAGCCGGCCGATGCGCTGCAGGAGAAGATCGGTGGGCGCCAGGTCGGTGATCAGCACGTCGGCGTCCACATCGAAGGACTGCTCGGCGAGCTGAGTAGCGATCACCACCATGCGCTCCGGCCGGTTCTCGGCGGCCCGCGGCCCCATCAGACGCAGACACTCCGCCGTCCGATCCGCACGGTGAGCGGCGCACAGCCGTGCATGCAGGAGGCGCAAGACACCGTCGAACCCTTTGTCCCGCAGATCGCGGTAGATCGCCTGAGCCCGGTCGACCTGATTGACCACCACCAAGGCGACACCTCCACCGGCGACGGCATCCCGCACAGCCGCGGCGACCCGCGCCCCCGCAGGATCCGTATCGGCCAGCCACGCCAGCCGCACGGGCGCCGACTCCCGCCAGGGCGCTACCGCCTCCCGGGACGTCTCGGCGACCGCCCGGCCGCCGACACCGTAGGCCACCGTGACGCACGGATATCCAGCCGGCTCCGGAACGGGCTGGTGCACATCCGCCCTGCCGAGTACGCCGGACAGGTAGGCGTCGACGCACTGCTGCCGCTGAGCAGGCGGCAAAGTCGCCGACAGCAGCACTACAGGAACCCCCGCCTGCCCCAGCCAGCGCAACGCCTCGACGAGGAACTGCCGCATGTAGACGTCCGCAGCGTGCACCTCGTCCACGACAACGACCTTCCCGGCCAGCCCGGCGAACCGGAGCATGACGTGCCGGGTGCGGGTCGCCGCATGCAGCAGGTGGTCGACCGTGCCAACCGCGAACGCAGTGAGCAGGCCGCGCTTGTCACCCAGAAACCAATACGCCGGACCGTCCGGTCCGGGGCCGGCGGCCCGGTCTGTCGAAGGCTGGGCGGACGCCATGCCGTAATCAGCGTCCTCATCGATCGCGCCGAAGTCGTCACCGGCCATGTCCCCGGCGCTATGGCGACCCTCTTCCTCACATCCGCACCCGTCACCGTCCGGGCGCTGCTTCCCGTCCCAGATGGCCCGCCACCAGGCGTTGAACCGTCGCCGGCCGTGCAGGAGCGCGACCTGCGACTCGAGCTCCGGGTCGAAGGTGCGCACCCACTGCAGCACCTGCTCGTACATCGGGTCGCTCGTCGCTTGGGTCGGCATCGCCACGAACACCCCGTCGAGACCGAACCTCGCCGCCAAAACCTCGGCGGCCGCAAGCGCCGCCTTCGTCTTCCCCTCACCCATCGGGGCCTCGGACACCAGTAACCCCGGCGCCGGCATCGACCACGCCCGCTCCACCAGCTCCCGCTGCGACGCCCGCGGCTGCACGTCCAGCCGATCGGTCAGCGGATCCAGCGGATTCTCCGGCAGCGGAAGGTCCCGCCAGCCGCCGCGCAGGCCCAGCCGCTCCCAGGCCGCCTCCGCACGGCGCCGCGCCCCGGCGAAGGAGATCAGGTCGGCGTCCGCCAGCCCGGGAAACTGGCTGCTGTCGCTGGCGATCCAGTCGGCCATCACGATCAAGCCCGACAATGCCAGCTGCTCTGCCTTGCGCAGGGAGCCCACCGGCCGCGCCTCCGCCAGGCCCTCGAAGCCGACGGAACGTGTGAAGACATCCACGACCGCCCGCTGAGCCTCCTCCCAAGCGGCACCCCGCCCCTGAGCCCCCCGCGGCGGCCTGAGAGCAGCGGCCGACGGGAATGTCCCATGGTGCCCGGCGACCAACGGCCACACCCACCCGGCAGCCTCCTCGTCACCCCACTCGGCGATCAACCGAGGCATCAGCAGTACGGCACCGGCCACATCATGACGCCACCGATTCCGCCGATCCGTCGGCAGCCGCCCCCACGTCAGCCCCGCCGCCAGCACCGGTTCGGCCTCGGTCGCATCCATGGCCTGGAACGCCGGGCACGCCTTCCCGCAGTCGTGGATGCCGCATAACCACATGAACCACAACCGCCCCCGGCCACCGCTGATCTCGTCCAGCCGCCGCCGGAACGCGGCCGACACGTACCTGTCCCACATCAGCCCAGCCACAGCGGCCGTATCCAGCAGATGCCCCAGCAGAAGGTGGGTCCGCCCATCGTTACGCGCAGCCGACTTCCCCCAGAGCTGCGACACCCGCGTGATGGCCTCGTCGGGCAGGCCCATCGACCGCATCAACTCGACGATCGACCGCTCATCCCCCACACTTACCCCCGATAGACTCCGCTACCTGCAGTCAGTTGTGCGGCACTGTAAGCGGTACCACTGACAATGCCCTGCGAGGATCAAGCGAGGCGAAGGAAAATAGGCATTCCTGCCTCCATCACCGCAGCTCAGGAAGTGTCGTCCCCGCGCCTGCGGGGGTAGTCCGCATCTCCGCGCTCATCGGTCCACCTCCGGCATGTCGTCCCCGCGCCTGCGGGGGTAGTCCCGAGAACGGGGAGCGCTGCCCCTGGCCGTGGGAGTCGTCCCCGCGCCTGCGGGGGTAGTCCCCTGTCGACGGTCATGCGACTTCCCCCGCCCGGGTCGTCCCCGCGCCTGCGGGGGTAGTCCGAGGGCCTCGACGGCGGGACGGGCCCGCCGTCAGTCGTCCCCGCGCCTGCGGGGGTAGTCCTAGAAAAGGCGGCCCTCGGTGTCGTCGTCCGACGTCGTCCCCGCGCCTGCGGGGGTAGTCCCTCGGTGAGCACGTCCGCCCGGAGCTGCTGGAGGTCGTCCCCGCGCCTGCGGGGGTAGTCCGGTCTGGTCGGAGTGCCCGGACGCCGTGGTGCTGTCGTCCCCGCGCCTGCGGGGGTAGTCCGAGGCCGAGCGCGTGCGCCGGGACGAGCCCGTGGTCGTCCCCGCGCCTGCGGGGGTAGTCCCCCCGTCAGCGGAGTTGTTCGGCGCGGCCTGGAGTCGTCCCCGCGCCTGCGGGGGTAGTCCGGCGCGGAAGAAGAACCCGCAACTCCAGGCCGCGTCGTCCCCGCGCCTGCGGGGGTAGTCCCGCCATGGCCGACCCCGGACCCGCTGCCCGTTCGTCGTCCCCGCGCCTGCGGGGGTAGTCCCTGTTCAGCACGCGTTCGGCGTCGATCAGGACGGTCGTCCCCGCGCCTGCGGGGGTAGTCCTTCCGTACTGATCACGCGTCACCGGTGCCGCGGGTCGTCCCCGCGCCTGCGGGGGTAGTCCCTCCCCCCGGCTGTCCGGAGAGGCCACGGTGTGGTCGTCCCCGCGCCTGCGGGGGTAGTCCCCAGCTGGAGAAGCTGTTCAGCCGCCGAGGCGAGTCGTCCCCGCGCCTGCGGGGGTAGTCCGGTCTCCAGGATTCGGGTGTCGGCGGCCATCAGGTCGTCCCCGCGCCTGCGGGGGTAGTCCGTGCTACACCGAGGCGGCGGCCTGGGCCTGGGCGTCGTCCCCGCGCCTGCGGGGGTAGTGCTGAGCGCGCGGTCGGCCGCAGTCGTCCCCGCGCCTGCGGGGGTAGTCCGCGCGGGACCCACGGATGCCGGGGCCGGGCCGGGTCGTCCCCGCGCCTGCGGGGGTAGTCCGTTGCTCGTGAGTCACCGCTTCTGGTTCCTCTTGTCGTCCCCGCGCCTGCGGGGGTAGTCCCCGCGCCCGCGACAGCGCCAGATGCGCGACGATGTCGTCCCCGCGCCTGCGGGGGTAGTCCGCGTGTGCGGGATCAGTCGGGGACGCCGGGGGAGTCGTCCCCGCGCCTGCGGGGGTAGTCCTGCAGACCCGTTACCGCACACCCCACAAAAGCGGTCGTCCCCGCGCCTGCGGGGGTAGTCCCTGGACCAGCCGTCACGACGGCAGTCACGGCGCGTCGTCCCCGCGCCTGCGGGGGTAGTCCCGCCGGGATGAACGTGTCCGCGAGCTGCACCAGGTCGTCCCCGCGCCTGCGGGGGTAGTCCCCCGTTCTTGTCCGGGATGTACGAGGTGCCGCGGTCGTCCCCGCGCCTGCGGGGGTAGTCCCCGGCGGCGCCTGGCGTCGAGAGCAGCCTGCGCGTCGTCCCCGCGCCTGCGGGGGTAGTCCGCCGACGGTGATCACTTCCACGTCCGTCGCCCAGTCGTCCCCGCGCCTGCGGGGGTAGTCCCACCGCCCCGGTGTCCTGCCGGTCCAGCAGGTGGTCGTCCCCGCGCCTGCGGGGGTAGTCCCGAGGTGGCCAACCGCGTGACCGCCGACGAGACGTCGTCCCCGCGCCTGCGGGGGTAGTCCCGAGGACTTCGCCAGTCTGATGGCCCGTACGGGGTCGTCCCCGCGCTTGCGGGGGTAGTCCCATGATCAACGCTGGCAGGAGGACGGCGGCCTCGTCGCCCCCGCGCCTGCGGGGGCAGCCCGGTGTCCCCAACCCCGGACAGGCCGAGCTTGAGGTCGTCCCCGCGCCTGCGGGGGTAGTCCCTACGTCAAGGCCGTGTGCTCCTGCACCCCTCCGTCGTCCCCGCGCCTGCGGGGTTGCTTATGGCCCGTGGAATCCGCAGGTACCTGTGTCCTGCGGTTGCTGTTGAGGAGCGTGTTGATGAGGCGCTCGGTTTCGGTCTCCAAATCACAGTCGAGTGCTTGGTTGACCTGCTGTACGTGGGAGATCACCACATGCAGCCCGGCCCGGTTTCCGGCCACCCACTCGATGCGCATCCATGCCCGATACAGCACCTCGGCTGTCTCGTCCACCTCGAGCCCGGTGGCGACGGCCCGCCGGGCACGGCTGAGGTCGTGGTGGGGCCCGAGCGGCAGGCGGTAGGTGGCGACGGTGTGGGTGACATCGACGATGCGGGTGATCATCTCCTGCTGGTAGGGCTCGGCCCACGGCAGCGGCTGGGTGCCGAACGGCCGCCCCCGCACGAGTCCCAGGGCCTTCTCCAAATCGGGCAGGCCGTCCGGCCCCTGTGCCAGACCACGCTCGACCAACTGCAGGAAGCGGTCCCAGTCGCAGCGCACGGCGGGGGAGAGGAGATAGGGGTCGTCGAGGCTGCGGCGGCGCGGCACGTAGGGGGTGCCGGAGGGGTCGTTGCCCAGGACGCGGCGCAGGCCGCGCAGACGGCTGTTGAGGGTGGCCACCGACCACGGGCTGAGCGGGTCCATGTCGGCGCACACCTGGTCGGCCAGGCGCCCGGGACGGAAATACAGCAGCGCAGCCAGCTGCGCCAGGCGCGGACCGTGGCCGGCGGTACCGATCCGGTCCACCTCGATGGGCCCCAGCACCCGAATCTCCGGCGCATGCAAATCGTGCGCCTGGTCCTCTCCGCCCGTGTCCGCATCCGGCTCTGGCTCCAGCTTCGTTTCCACAGCCTTCGAGGTCACAGCACAGGGTGCCGTGCGGGCTGGAGACGCGGCCCGGCCGGTGGCACGGGGAGCGTCATCGACCGAGCCGGGGTCCGGCTCGGCGGGCAGCAGCCGCAGCGCGGACGGATCGGCGGAGGCCGCCAGCAGCGCCGGGAACACGTGATCACCCTCGTGGTCTGCGCCCGTCGTCGGACCGGTGATAACTGAATTATCGGACACGGCTCCTGGCGGCGCAGCCTGGCTGTCAGTGTCGCCCGTGTTCTCCGGCGTCGGAGATGGTTCGGCAGGGCCGGTATGGGCGAGTTCGGCGGGTACCTCGCGCCAGGGTCCTTCGGCGTCCTCGGCGGGCTGCCCGGACATCGCCAGGGCCGTGGCGATCTGCTGGTACGCGCTCCGCTCCAGCCGCTGCAGGACGATCTCGGCACCGAGGAGATCGACCTGCTGCGGTGCGGTGCTGGAGGCATCGAGGACCTCCGCCTCCGGAAAATGGGCCGCAGCCGCCTGGGCGGGTGCGATGAGGGTGACGGGCACGCGGCCGGCCCGGCGGGCTGCGTCGATGACGTCGGCGAGCTGCCAGGCGATGTCCGCCTCCAGGCTGGCCGCGCACAGCAGCAGATACGGCTGACGGGCGCTGTCGGACAGCTGCTGCGCCTCCAGCAGCCGCTCGCTCAGATCGCGCAGCGCATGCTCGGCCTGCCGCATGTGAGCAATGCGGCAGGTCGGCAGCAGATGCGGCAGATCCTCACCGAACCCCATGGTGATCACTTCCATGTCCTGGGCCCACGGGCTCATCCCCAGTTCCAGGGCCAGCGAGGTGCACACCTCGCTGATGTGCGCCGGGTCGCCGTCCAACAGCAGCGCGGGCACCTGTGCGAGGTCGGCCAGCAGCAGGTCGCCGGTCGTGGTGCTGCCCAGGGTGACGAGCCCCGGATATGGCGTCGGCACCTCGCGCGCCTGATCCTCGGGCAGCAGGTCGGCGTCGGCGGGCAGCAGCCACCATCCGTCCTCGCCCGCCGTGAACGGCGGCCAGGGCTCCTGTGCGGCCTCCTCCGGCAGCACCTGCAGTGTGCGGGCGCTGATGCGGGCAGCCCGCAAACCGGGCACCGTGTCCCAGCCGTCATGCGCGGCCAGGTAGGCCAGGGTGCGCAAAGCGCAGTCCAAACGAACCGCTCCTTCAGAGTCGGCGGCCGCCGCAAGCTGCGCCTCCGCCGGTGCGGTCGCCGGCGCGATGGCGATCATCTGGCCGGGCTTGCGGCGGCGGCGCTGCAGCAGGCGGCGCAGCGCGAGCGCCCCGGTGATCGCGGCTGCCAGCAGCGCCCCGGCACCCAGAACGGTACGCACCGGCAGGTCGCTGGCCGGCTGCTCGCCGGGGGCCTGTGACGTCGCAGCGTTCGGAGAGGCGGTATCGGATGCGGACGGTGCGGTCGGCCCCGGCGTACGGGTGCCCGCGCCAGGCGCTGCGGGCGGGGCCTCGTGCTGCTCCTGGTCCGGGGTAGCGCTGCGGGATGTCTGGCTCGGCATACTGCTGGGCTCGCTGGTCGGGACCGACGGCGAAGCAAGCGTCGTCGACTGGCTCGGCGCGGGCGCAGGGGCGCGCTCGCCTGCGTGGCCGTCCCCCTGCCCATCTTGCCGCTCTTGCGCGTCCTGTGGGTCTTCGTCAGCCGGGGGCGCAGTCGGCTGCCCCTTGGAGTTGCGGACCCGGCTGTCCTCTTGCGAAAAATCGTCCTTGTCGGATGCCGGGCCGGGCACGGTGACCTGCTGGCCGGCGTAGATGACATCGGGGTCGCTGATACGGGGAAGACCGTCGGGCTGCTGGGTGTCGCGGCTGGCTGCAAAGAGCTGCGGCCACTGCCCGCTGTCTCCGAGTTCCTCTTTGGCGATTTTTGATAGGTTGTCGCCGGTCTTCACCGTGACCATGTGCGTGCCGCCTTCGGATGCGGCCGTGGCTTTCTCCAGCTGCGGCCGCGCTCCTGGGGCCGTTCCCGCCGTAGGGTCAGCGGTCGTCTGGGGCATCTGTAGCGTCCAGCCCGGCTGCAGGAAGCTGCTGGCATGGAACCTGGCGCCGTCGCTCATGGTGCGGCTCTCGTTCAGCTCGGCGATCTCGCGCCACCGTTCGCCGTCGCCCAGCCGCTGGGCGGCGATGCTCCACAGGCTCTCCGCCGGCCGAACCTCTCGCACGGTGTAAATTCCGCGGTCCTGCGCCGTGTCGGCGGCTGGGGCTGCGGCCGTCTCCTGCTGCGGCTGCTTAGTCTGGGTTGGCTGCTGTCCGGGTACTGCTGTGGCGCTCAAGGATGGGGTTGCGTGGGCAGGGGAGGCCAGTGCGGGGTGGGCGGGCAGCAGTACCAGGATGCTGCCGATGAGCGCGGCCGCGACGCGCTGGGAGGCTCCCAGCTCGCGCGGGGCCCGCCAGGCACGTCCACGCAGCTGCGCGAGGAGCTCGCGCACGGCGCACAGCGTGAACTGCGCCCAGCCCAGCCAGCCGACGGCGACAAGCAGCAGCAGAAACACGCTGCCTGTGTCCTGCCGGTCCAGCAGGTGCACCAGGTCCTGGTGGCTGCTTGCCCAGATGACGGGGGTGGCCCAGGCCAGCAGCAGCGGCAATCCGACCACCGTGCCGGCCAGCACCAGCAGACTGCCCACCGCTTTCAGTAGCCGGATGGCCGTAGATGCGGCGGCGGGGGAAGAGGTGGCAGAAGAGGTGCGCATCAGGTTCCTTCGGGAGCGGTGACGCCGTGCAGGAGGGTTGCCGTGCCATGGCCGGTCACCGCGAGTCGGCTGATCCCGACTACGGACAGGAACCGGGTGGCGTAGGAGTCGGTGACGCTGACCGTGAGGGTGGTGCCGTCCCCGGCGACGACGACCGTGCCGGAGACCTTGGCGGAGGCGAGATAGGCATAGGCGGCTGCCTGGGCATCGTGCGGGTCGGCCACCACGGCCTGGCCGGTGACCGCCCGGGCGGGATCGATGGCCTGTCCGCCCGCGCGGGCGGCCTCGCCGGCCAGGTAGTCGGCGCGCTCGGTGGCCCGCAGCTTTCCGCCGCCGTCCACGGCCACGCCGATGATGCCGAGCAGCGCCACCACACACACGGCAACAAAGACGGTGACACCGCCCCGGTCACCGAGCCGCCTTCGACGCTGCCGCCAGCAGTGACAAAGCATCAGCTCTCCCGTTGCCGGTACTGATCCACAACCGACGTCGCACTCGATTCCAGGGTGCGGGCGCCCGGTATGCTCGGCAGCAGAAGATCGGCGAGCGAGACCGTGCAGTGCACGGTGACGGTGACGGTGCTGACCTGGCCCACCGGCACCGCCAGCCCATCCGTGTCCACGACCACGGTGCTGGAAGCGCACTGGATGCCCTGGTCGGAGAGGGACTCGGCGGCGGCCGCATGAGCGGCATCCTGAGCGGCGGCCGCGGTGCGGTGGATGGAGGCCTCGCGGGCTGCGTCCTCGGCGGCCGCGTCAGCCTTCGCCCCGGCGGTGACGATGCGGCCCCCGGCCAGGGCCAGACACAGGAACATGACCAGCACCGGCAGGATGACGGCGGCCTCAACGGCCGTACTGCCTTCATCGTCGTGCAACCGGCGCGCCCGCCGAGCTGTGTCTGGCACCTGGCTCACTCTCCTGGAACGGTCCATCGCTCCACCGGCCCGGAGGCGGACTGGCTGACACTCAGACCCGGCAGGCCCGGAATCATCGACTGGGCCGTTCCGCTCACCTGGATCCGCACCCGCTGGCCGTCGCTGCCGGCGGTGGACACGCGGTAGCCGCGCAGGCTGTCCCCGGCTGTGCGGGCCAGCACCTCACGCGCCCGGCCCGCACCGTCACCGGGGGTGGCCTGGTAGGAGCGGGCGGCGCTGACGCCCTCGCGGGCCGCGGTCACCGCGATCTGCCGCGCGTAGTACCACATGGCCCCCTGCACCACGGCGATCGTGGCGAGCAGCACAAACGGGAAGATGATCGCCATCTGTACCGCGCTCTCTCCGCGGTCCTCACGCCAGCGGCGCCACCGCCTCCAACGGGCGAACCGAACTTGAGCAGTCATCGACATGAGCCCTCTGTCACAGGCCGTTGAGCTGGCCGTTGTACTTGGCGATCACCACGCCGATGGTGCCAGCGATCAGTACGGCGCCGGTGATGGCGGCGACCCAGATGATGACGGTGGTGACGCTGATGTCGCCGCGGTCGGGCCGGCGGGTAGCCTCGGTGACGCCAGCGTGCAGCCGCATAGTCAGCGCGAGCACGGCGCGGCGGGTACGGGCGGCGAGGTAGGTCATGGTCGTGCCTCCGGAGCAGGGATACGAGAACGCGGAAAGACCGCGCCGGGTGGTCAGACAGTGAGCATGCGGATGACCGCGGGGAACGCCATCAGCAGCATGACCAGCACGGCGAGGAGGGCGCCGGGGGTGGTCATCTTCTCGCTGGCGGTGTTGGCTTCCGCGGCCTGGGCGGTGAGCAGTTCGGTGTTGAGGGCGGCGGTGCGGGCGCGCAGGGCCTGGTAGACGGCGGTGCCGTCGGTGGCCGAGCCGCGCATGATGTCGGCGACGTCGTCCAGCACCGGCAGGTCGTACTCCGCAGCCAGTTCTGATAGCGCCTGATAGGGCGGGATTTTCTCCAGCCGGGCCCGGCGCAGCGCGCCCTGCAGATACACGAACTGCCAACCCCGCCCGACGGCAGCGGCCTTCTCCAGCGCCTCGGCGGGGCCGGCATCGGCGGCGCGCTTGAGCGCGACCAGGTCCAGATAGGCCGACAAGGCGTGTGCGAACTCCTCGCGCGCCCGCGTGGCCTGGTCGCGCACGGCGAGATCGGGCGTGACAAACAGCAGCACCGCCACCACCAGCCCGACCACCGCCGGCACATAGAACGGCAAGGAAACGCCGGCGACGATCCACGGCACGGTCGCCAGCACCGGACACAGCAGCCCGAGCGCGGCGAGCGCGGTCTTCTTCAGCATGAACTGCCCAGGCTGCTGCCCGAGCAGGGTCAAATTCGTGGCCGGCACCCGCACCCCGGGCACACGTTCCAGGCGGGCCAGCAGCCATCTACCCCACCGCTCCTCACGGTTTAGCTCCGGCTCTTGCTCCGACAGGGCCAGCGCGCCCGGGCGGGTGCGCTGCAGCGCCACGGCCAGCGCCGGCTGCGGGCGCAGCAGTTCGCGCACGAGCAACGCGAGACCGGCGCCGATAGTGCCGCCGATCAGCACCACGGGGAACACGTTCACGACTCGGCTCCTTCCAGCCTCCGGTCCGGCTCCTCAGCGGCGGCGGGCGCGCCGGGCAGGAGTACGGTGCTGGTCGCATCGGTGATCAGGAAGCGGGGGATGCGGCGGAAGTTGCCCAGCTGCCGCATCAGGGCCAGCACGCCGATGAACCCGGCGGTCAAGAAGGCCAGCACGAGCTGGCCGAGCAGGGTGGCGTAGGGCCGGGTGTAGGAGGGCACGAAGAATCCCGCGACGACCACAGCGATGGTGATGATCGTCATCCACCGCACCGTGGTGCGCGGCTTGGCCCGGTCGGCCTCGATGGTGCGCTTCTTGGCAACCTCCTCGCGCACCGTGCCGGCCAGGTCCTCCAGGGCCTGGGCCAGTCCGGGGCCGCGGTCGTTGACGGACAGGATCAGCGCGGCCACCACCTTGTCCGCGGTGATGTCGTCGAGCTCGCCGGCGAACGCGCGCAGGGCCTCCTGCGGCCGCCAGCCCAGCCGCAACCGGTCCGCCAGAGTGCCGACCTGCACGCCAAGTTCCTCCGGTGCGCCTTGGCGGCTGGTGATGATGGCCTGCTCCAGACCCATGCCCAGACGCAGCAGCCCGGCCAGGCGCTGCGTCCACTCGCTCAGCGCCTCCAGCTGTCCGATGCGTGCCTGGGCGATCTGCGCCGGAGCGATCAGCCACGGCCCCCCGACCACCGCCGCCCCCAGCAGTACGCCGCCGACGAAGTTCCCCGAGATCAGCCACACCAGCGTGAACACCAGCAGCGCCGTGACGGCCCGGGTGCGCCGCCGCAGCCGTGCATCCGCACTCCTCTCTCCGCCCGCGTGCGGAACCTGCCACCGCTGCCAGAACGGTGCCCGGCGCGGCGCGGTGGTGCCGCGGACACCGACGACCATGCCGATTCCGCCGCCGACCACGGCCATGCCGCTCAGCAAGGCCCACAGAAGAGTCACCGGCCCGCCCCCACCTTCAGCGGCAGCGGGGCCGGCCAGGCGCCGTGGGGGTACTGCAGCAGGCTGGAGTCGAAGCCGACGCGGCGCAGGTCGTCGATGCAGGCCGGGTCCATGCGCGGCACCGCGCGCAGTTCGCCGACCTCGGTGCCGGGGGAGAAGACCTCATTGGTGGCGGGGCGGCCGGACTCGCCGATGCCGGTCAGCTCCAGTACGTGGGAGACGTAGCGGTGGCGGCGGCCGCCGATCTGCGTCTCATCGGTCATGTCGACGTACACGATGAAGTCCAGGCCGTTGGCGATCTGCCGGTAGGCCAGATGCTCGGACAGGTTGCCCTGCGCCAGCGCATACAGTTCCGCGATCCGGTCGAAGACGATGTCGGGGCGGCGGGCGTGGATGGTGCACAGGTTGCCGCCCGAGCCGTTGGTCAGGGCCTGCAGCATCGCCACCACCTCCGGCCCGCGCACCTCGCCGACCACGATGCGCTCCAGCGACATCCGCAGCGCCGGGTGCAGCAGGTCCAGCAGCGACACCTCGCCGGCCCCGCGCCCGGTGGCATCCTTCTCGCCGTTGGACTCCCGCCCGATCAGGGACACCACCTGCTGGTGGTAGCCGTTGGCGTGGGCGAAAAGTTCGTCCTCGCTCTGGATGGTGGCAAACCGCTCCGCCGGGTCGAACTCCCTGAGCATCGCCCGCAGAAGGGTGGTCTTCCCGGCCTTCTGCTTGCCCGCGATCATGAGGTTTTTGCCCGCGCGCACGCACGCGCCGAGGAACTCGCGCAGGACCGGATCGATGGTGCCCAGGCGTACCAGGTCGTCGAGGGTGGCGTGCACGACGCGGTGCCGGCGGATGACCGCATATGTTGTCGGGCCCAGGCCGGTGATGGCCTGCAGCCGGGAGCCGTCCGGCAGCGACAGCGCCAGCGTCGGGTGGGCGGTGGAGATGGTGCGCTCGCTGTGTCCGGAGGAGCGGGCCAGCTCCCGCAGCAGTTCCAGCAGCTCTTCCTCGGAGTCCGCGATCGGCCCCACCCGGCGCCGCTGGCCGTCGCCGTAGTCCAGCCATACCTCGTTGGGGCCCTGGATGATGATGTCCTCGACCCGCTCATCGTCCAGGTACGGCTGCAGCCGCCCCGCCCGGTAGAGCAGGTCATACACCGCCCGCCGCAGTGCCGCGTCCTGCTGCGGCGCCATCGCCTGCGCATCGGACCACACCGCGACGGCCTCGTTGATCCAGTCCAGGCAGCGCTGCTCCTCACTGGCCCGGTCCATGTCCGGGTGCGTCTTCAGCAGTTCCTCGCGCTGCTTGGCGACCTGGGAAGCGATGTGCCGGGCCACCTTGTAGTCCACGGTGACCTGTGGCGTCGTGGCGCCGAGCGCCTGCGCGCTTGAGGCGGCACCCGCCGGTGTGGCGTGCGCGGCCGCGCGCCGGACCTGCTGCGTCGACGGCGGGGCCGGAGCCACGGTGGGGTCGGTGTGCAGGGGCCTACCGCGCACGGCTGATCACCCCCGCCCCTGTGGCCGGTGCGCTGCGCGGATCGAGCCGGGCCTTACGCACTGCAGTGCGCTGTACCAGCAGGGCCGCGGCGGTCCGGGCGGCCTTCATCAGCGGGGTCTTGGTGAAGTGCTTGGGCTGCTCGGCTCCTTCGGACAGCACCGCGGCGTCCTTCGGGGCATACGGCAGGGTGGCCACGACCGGCGCCTGCAGCACTCGCTGCACCTCGCCGGCCGGATACGGGCCGGCGTCGACGACTACCAGGCCGACGTCGCCGACCCGCTCGGCCAGCGCACTCACCCGGCTCTGGGCGGCCTGCAGACTGCGCAGCGTGTTGCGCACCACCACCAGCACACTGTTGGCCTGGTCGGCCAGGATGCCGGACGGGCCGAACGCCCCGCGGCGCCCCAGGTCGACCAGCACGTCGTGCCCGTGCTCGGCCTCGATGCCGCGGAACGTCACCGCCAGCCCCTTCCACACCGATCCCAGGCTTGCCGCCTGCGCAAAGTCGGTGATCCCGGGTAGCAGCAGCCGGTCCCGGGCGGGCTGCGGGGTGCCGTCCTGGCCGGTCAGGTCGATCAGCTGCCGCCAGAACGCCGGGCCGAACTCGCCCGTGCGCGCCGCCACCGACAGATTCCGCAGCCCGTAGCGGTCGCCGAGTGTGCCCTGCAGCAGTCCGTGCAGCACCGCACCGCCGTCCGGGTCGCACTCGGCCAGGATCATCCGCCGCCCCGGCTCCAGCGGCCACGACAACAGCAGCGCCAGCGCGCTCGTGGTCACCCCGGGCGCACCGCTGCACCCGGCCAGCGCGATCACCGCCATCAGGAACCGTCCGGAGCATCGAGGACCAGACGCAGCGTGTCGGCCGCCACCCACGCCGCCACCGTGGGCCCGTCATCGGCCGCGGTGGCGACGTCGACCACCACCACGCCCGTGCCCGGAGCGGTGGGGGAGGCCTTCACCACCCGCCCGGCGATCGTCTGCGCCTGGTCGCCGGACGCCTCGCCGCTGCCCGCCTCCGCGCCGGCGCCGGCGTCGCTCTGGCCTTGTGCGGGTACGTGGACCAGCTGCACCTTCTGGCCCGGCACCAGGGCGGTGGCGGGGATCTGCTCCGGCTTCAGCCCGATCGGCACCAGCTGCTCACCCGCCTTGACCAGGGAGCTGCTCGTCACCTGGGAGGGCGCCAGCAGGGAGCCCGGCGTGAGCTGCACGGCGGCGCGCTTGCCCACCACCGTCTCCAGCTCCCCGGCGGGCACCGCTTTGACGGCCGGGTCCAGCGCCAGGGAGGCCTGGCCCAGATCCTGTTCGGTGAGGACCTGGCCCACCTGCACGTTGCGGACGACGGTGACCACCTGGGTGCGGTCGCTGACCTGCAGCAGCAGAACGGCAACCCCGGCGCCACCGGCGGCGATCAGCGCCAGCGACAGCGCGATCACCCCGGGCCGGCGCCTGCGCGCGGACACCCGCGGCGGCGCCACCGGGCCCGCCGTGCGGGCCTGTGCGGCCACGTCGTGCGCGCCGGGCATGGTGATCTGTTCCTTGGTTGTGCTCACGTTCTGTCCTTCCGGCGGCTCTTACCTGACGACCTGCAGCTCACCGACGGCCACTTGCACTTCGGACTGGCGGACCTCGGTGAGCTGGCCGGCCGCTCCGCCGCCCTGCCAGTCGATCGTCCACGTCGACGTCGCACGCACCGCGTACTTACCGCCCGTCGCGCCGGCGGAGGAGGCGGTGTAGCGGCGCCCGCAGGTCGGCGACTCCTTCATCCCGGCAGCAGCCGAGTAGGGGGTGCCCGGGCCGGTGCAGGTCACGGTGGCGCCGTCGCCCATCTCCCACACGATCTTGGACACCTTCGCCGTCGCCGTCACGGTCACCCCGCCCGCCGACGCGGAGGCGGTGTTGGGCCCGTACGTCGTCGCACTCTGGTTCACCCACAGCCACATCGGCACCCCGACCGTGTAGCGGCCGGCCGGGCGCGGGCTGGCGATGTCCGGACCCAGCAGCGTCATGGAGTCCACCGCACGCTGCGCCAGCTCGCGGGGGTTCACCTGCGGCACGTCCTCGCCCTCGCCCACCACGACGAACCCGTCGGGATTCGCGGTGCCGCCGTCGGTGCAGGCCCGGAAGTACAGATCGCTCTTGTCCGGGTCGGCGCCGTTCCAGGCCGGATGGTCGGCTGGCGGCTTCGGATCCACCTTGGTCAGCGTGCACTTCACCGTGCTGTCCCCGCCGCCCGTGCCGGAAGCGGCGGTCTGCCCGCCGTGCGGACCGGTGCCGCCTCCGACCCCGACACCGACGCAGAACCGGATGGCCTGGCAGTGGCCTGCGTCGATGTCCGGGGCGGCGTCGGCAAGGGCAGTGCCGGCGGCGGCCAGGATCAGCGCGCCGGTGAGCGTGGCCAGACGTCGGGTCAGCAGGTGCGGTCTTGTGCGGTCAGTTGCGTGACCATCCACTTCGACCCCCATTGTTCGAGCGTGGCGGTGCTGACGTACTTGGTGAGCCGCTCGGTGGGCAGCGGCACTTTCTTCCTGGAGTCCTTGTCGATCAGCGTCCACTTGGTGCTGTCGACGCAGTCGGACACGGTGGCCTTGGGGATTTTGGCGTCACTCACCTTGGCGACCTTCGGGTGGATCATCGGCTTCCCGGTGGCGATCTGCCCGGCCCGGCGCATGGCCGACAGGTCGCTCTCGACCAGGGCCAGGGCCTTGAGGCTGGTGTACTGCTTCAGGTCGGTGCCGTCGGAGGATGCCTGCGCATAGGCCTTCGTCTGCTCCTCCCACGAGCGGGTGTAGGCGGCTAGGACGGCCTCATGCTCGGGGTCGGCCGTGGCGCTGGGAGCGGGGGAGCTGGCTGCTGTGTTGGAGCTGGTCTTGGACGGCACGGCATCCGTGTCCATGTCGCCGCTGCAGCTGGCCAGCGCTGTCAGGCTGCCCGCGGCGGCCAGCGCGGCGGCCAGACGCCGGGTGGAGGCGGTCATCGGGCGCAGCCCATTGGAGCGGCGTTGTGTGTGCGTCACGTTGTCTCCCCTACGACACGGTGTGACATGGCCGCTGTCTCCCGGCTGCGGTCATGCGTACGTGTGGCCGCAAGATTACGGAGAAGCCCGTCGACGTCCCAGGGCGGTGAACTCGGTCGCCTATGCAATTCGGGGCATAAGTAGTCGTTTCCGGAATTCGAATGTCGACTTGTTGCTCACCGGGTGCGCGTTTCTCCAGCATGCGACGTCTGACATCTGTCACTCGAAAACCCTGAGCTCGCACCCTGTACGGTCGGGCGAAATGTGGGATTCTGCTGGCGGGTGCTGCAGTGGCGCTTGTGACTGGTGACTTCAGCCTGTGTTTTACTCCGTCACCTGGCAAAGGCCGTTCTGGCGGGTCAGTTCTTCGTCGACTCCGACGAGGTCGACCGGGCCGCCCGTGCCGTCATCGCGCAACTCAGCGCCTGTGCTCACCCGTGGGTATGGGGCCGCTGCAAGCAACCGCCCCGCGCCATGAGACGCCGCTTCGAGTACCGCTTTTGATAAATGCAGCCTGCATTTCGCGGCGTGACGTTCTGTAATGGAAGCCATGCGAGCTGTGATAATCGGGTGCCGAATCGGGCGACGACTGGCTGACGTCCTCGGTAATCTGCGGAGCATGATCCGTGCGGTGGTGTTCGACGTGGGCGAGTGTCTTGTTGACGAGACCCGGGAGTACGGGACGTGGGCCGACTGGCTGGGAGTACCACGGCACACCTTCGCGGCGGTGTTCGGGGCGGTCATCGCGCAGGGTCGTGACTACCGCGAGACGTTCCAGGAGTTCCGGCCCGGATTCGACCTGATCGAGGAGCGGGAGAAGCGCGCGGCCGCCGGGCAGCCGGAGTGGTTCGGCGAGGACGACCTCTACCCGGACGTGCGGCCCACGCTGGCCGCCCTGCGCGGGGCGGGGCTGTGGGTGGGCATCGCCGGGAACCAGACCGTGCGGGCTGGCGGCCTGCTGCGGGGGCTGGATCTTCCTGCCGACATGATCGCCACCAGTGATGACTGGGGTGTGTCGAAGCCGGATGTGAGGTTCTTCGAGCGCGTCGTCGAGGCGGCGCCTGCCGAGCCGGGCGAGACTCTCTATGTCGGCGACCGGCTTGACAACGACATCCGCCCGGCCGTGCAGGCGGGACTTTTGACCGCCCTGATCCGGCGCGGTCCCTGGGGCACGATCCAGCAGCATGATCCGGAAGCGGACGCGATCACGACGATGCGCGTCGAGTCGCTCGCGGAGCTGTCGGGAAAGATCGCCAGGTTCAACGCTGACGCGCGCTGACCGTCGCGCCCCGTCATAGTGACGATCGTCGAGGCCCCGGACGCCTCGCTCGTTCTGCCAGGGATGGGAAGTCTGTGCCAGCTGACGGCCCCTCAACTGACGCCGTAAACCTGCTTATCCATGTCCTCAATGGTGATGACTGGCTTTGCGGGGACCTGCTTACCCGGATCAGTGGCGGTAAGTTCGGTAGGCCAGGACGCCTATGGGGTGAGTCCGGCCCCCTTGATAGTGACCCGTAGTTCAGCATCGAAGCCTCCGGAGCCAGTGACTCTCAGCTTGACGTCGTAGAACGCCTTCTTCCTGCCCTGGTTGGTGCTGGCTACCGGTACGGTCACTGCCGAATCGGTGACAGCAGGCTTGTAGATCTTGATGTCGCCCTCGGACAGGATGACGTCACGGCACCGATACCCGGCACACCTGCACGCACACTCCGGCAACTGCAAGCTCGTCTCACATCTGTGCAGAGCAACTCCGCAGATCAACTCTGACAGCCATTCGTGGACAGGCTCCTCGGTGCGGGTGTACTGCCATTGCACGTTCGTCGAGGCGGTGCCCTGCCATACGAAGCCGGTCTCGCCAATGGCGAGGACGCCGCCGGTGACGCGATGTCCTGCGGTGCAGGTGGCAGATCGTCGCGGACGGCATCGGCGTTCCAGCTGCCCACCCAAAACCCGTCTACCGCTGCTGCACCGGCACTCCGGCCGGGGCCGGTCCTACTGGCGCCGCTGCCACCAGGCCATAGCCCGCGCCTGCCACCGCAGACACCACAACCACGCCACCGTCCGGCCACCACCCCGAACTGCAGCGGCGCAGTCGATCTCCAACTGAAGGGTTAATACTCCAGCCGTAGATCGTGATTTTCATGGGTGGAGGGCGGTTTGGCGGCGGTACCGGTAGTTCAGGGCACGCGCAGCGAGAGCAGGTATGCCCTGGTCGCGCGCCAGTCGAAGGTCTCGCCTGAGAGTTTCAGGCGGGAGAACTTCGCCAGGATGTGCAACAGGGCGGCGACCTTGGGACACGGCAATCCGTGGCGGGTCACACTCCTGCGCCCAAGTACGGCCCCGGACCACAGCCATACAGAGGGGCCGAAGCCGTCGACACCGACCTGCGGCTCACTGTCGAACAGCTCAGCTGCGTGCAGCAGGAATGTGATGTTGAGGGGGGGAGTGGGGTCGGCGTCGTGCCGACCGTCACGCTGACGCTCATCATGAACGTCTTTCCACCCATCGAGCGTCCGAAGGCGATCGCGACCTGGGCGTCGGCCGCGCGAGGGTGGCCTGTCAGGCGAGCGGATCCGCGTCGGCGTCGTGCTTTTTCATGCATGCCTCGTCGAGGGCCGTCAGGGTGATCCCTCCGCCTGCCGAGGCGAGCTGGTACCTCGCGACCACGGTCCATCCACGCTGCTTGAGGACCACCTGGGCCGAGGCGAGCGCTCCGTCGTTTGCGTAGCTGTTTTCCTGCTGCCGGGGCTGCTGCCAGTCACGTTCGCGCAGCTCACCTATCAGCGCCTTGAAGTGGGTCTCGTCGACCGGGTCGGTCTCAGTGTGCATGCCCATGAAGGCGACGGCGCACGATCGCTGGGAGTCGGCCGGCGCGTCCTCGTACCCGCGGGCGTATTCCGGTCTGTTCGCCGGAATGCCCGCGTCCGCAGTCGAGGCGTCGAGGTCGGTGCGCACGACCTCTTTCGTGAGCGGTCCGGTGCCCTGGGGGCGCGGCGACACCGGCGCCGCAGCGGGGGCTGTCTCGGTGCCGCTCGTGCCGCAGCCCGTGGCCCCGAGCGCGATGACCGCTGTAGCCGCAGCTGCCCACTTTATCCTGCTCATCATTGTCCCCTCCCCGGCCGCAGGGGCCTCATCCCCCGCGATCGAAGAAGGAGTGTGCCACGGTTGCGCCGATGGGTGACCTCCTGGCCCTACCGGATGAAACCCTGACTTCCTGTCGGCTGGCAGAAACTCGCTTACGAGCGTCTCTTTGGCTGTGTGTCTCGCATGTCTGCCGGTGCTCGAAGCGCTTCTGTGGGGAAGTCTACGGGTCCCAGCGGCGCACCCGTACGCCTTCACCCAGGACGAGTTGCAGACATAAGGGCTGGTCGGCGGCCGGACTTCCCTGCGGCAAAGGGAGCCGCGTTCGCCGTTCGGCATTCACTAGTTCACCTTTATTTCATTCTCAATTGGTTAAGTGGATGGTTTTTGCGCCGCGAGGGCCATTTGCTGTGGGGATGTAATTGGTGCACCGCCGGGAAAATTTCCCATTTCGCGCATTGTGATTCTTGTGGTGTGCAGAATCTTGGTGTTTTATGTGACGGCTTTTGCGGGGTGGGCATGAGCGCTCGATATGTAAAGAGGGGTGGGGCTGGTGCGCGTGCGTGCACGAAGACGTGGTGGGTCGGGCGGTTTGGTAGTGGTGACGGCTGCCGCGTTGCTGCTGGGGCCACTGCCCGTGACAGTGCAGGCAGCTCCATGGGCCGGAACATCCCAGGTGCCAGAAACATCGTCCGATCGCAGTGAGGCCGAGCAGGCGTTGGAGAAGGCCGGCGAGACCGGCGAGCGGGTCGAGGTGGTGGGGCAGCAGTCGAAGGACACGACCGTGTACGCCAACCCGGACGGGTCCACGTTCACGCTGGAGCAGTCGGCGGTTCCGGTCCGGGCGGCGACGGCTGACGGGGGCTGGCAGACTCCGGACGCGACACTGGTACGCCAGGCGGACGGGAGGGTGGCGCCCAAGGCGGCCGCTGTGGCGATGGAGTTCTCCGGTGGCGGCTCTGACGATCCGCTGGTGCGGATTGACAAGGACGGCAGGTCTCTCGCGCTTGGCTGGCCCGGTCGGTTGCCGGAGCCGGAGCTGGACGGGACGAGTGCCCTGTATCGCGGCGTGCTGGACGACGTGGACCTGAAGGTCACTGCCTCCACCGAGGGTTTTCAGCACGTGCTGATCGTCAAGACGCCGCAGGCGGCCGCCCAGCCAGAACTGCAGCAGGTCGAGTACTCCCTCAAGGCATCCGGGCTGAGCGTCGTTGAGAACAACAGCGGTGGTTACAACGCTGTCGACGAGGACGGCAACTGGGTGTTCCGTGCGCCGAGGGCCCATATGTGGGACTCGACAGGTACGGGTGGCACCACTCAGGCGTCGGGTAAAACCGCGCGGGCCGCGGCCTCCGTAGCCGCATCTGCGCAGGAGGCAGGGGACGGCGGGTCAGGCAGTGAGCCGGCGCCCGGGGCCACGGTCAAGGCGATGCAGGTGTCGGCGGACCAGGACTCGCTCACGGTCAAACCTGACGCTGACATGCTCACCGGCACCGAAGCCGAGCACTTCCCGTTGTACATCGACCCTTCCGTATCCTGGGGCGAGGCGGAGCGCACCCTGCTGCGGTCGGACGGGTACGAGTCCTACGGGTGGGGCAACGGCGACGATGACCTGGGCAAGGGTATCGGCAAGTGCGGCACATGGGGCGGCTACCACTGCGGTCCGGGGTACACGCAGCGGCTCTACTTCGAGTTCGCACCGGACAAGCTGAAGGGCAAGCGGGTCCTGGACGCCACGTTCCGGGTGACCGAGCCGTGGGCGTTCCAGTGCAGTCCGCGCTGGATCCAGCTGTACCGGACCAACAACATCTCCTCGTCCACGACGTGGGCGTCGCGCCCGACGCATCTGGACCTGGTGGGTGACCGGAACGTGTCCGCGGGACGCGGTTCGTCCTGCGACCCGGACACTCCGGCGGCGCCGATCGAGTTCAACGACGACCCGAGCGAAAGCTACGAGAACCTCACCCCGACCGTGAAGAACTTCGCGGACGGCAAGTTCTCGCGCCTGACGCTGATGCTCAAGGCCAAGGACGAGACCGACGCCTCGGCATGGAAGCGGTTCCGCAACGACGCAGTCCTCGCCGTCACCTACGTCGGGCTGCCGGCCGTGCCGACCAGCCCGAGCATCGCGTCCTCCTGCGAGACCAATGCGTCGGACCCGGCCTGGGTCTCCGATCCGACGCCCAGGTTCAGCGCCAAGGTCCAGGCGGCCTCCGGTGGTGAGAGCGGGGCGAGCCTGCGAGCTCACTTCTACGTGCAGCAGAAGACCTCCAGCGGGTGGACGGTAGTGGCCACCGAGCCGGTCCGCCCGTCGAGCGGCTATGTCGGGGACAACGCCACGGTGAGCCTGGACTCGCCGATCACCCTGGCACAGAACACCCCCTACCGGATGGCGGTGTTCACCCGCTCCTACTACAACAGCGGTGCGAACTCGATCGAGAGCAACAGCACGGTGACGACGAAGGGCTGGTGCTACTTCACGATCGACTCCACCCGTCCCAAGATGCCGACGGTCACCGCTCCAGCGGGGGCGGTGTACACGGTGTGTCCCGCTGACAGTGACGGCTGCGGCGCGGCGACCGGCGGTCCCGGGACGGCGGGCCAGTTCACCTTCACCAAGAACTCCGCCGACGCCAACATCGTCGCGTTCGAGTACAAGCTCGCCACCGACAAATCCTGGACGAAGGTGTCGGCGACCAGTTCGGTCACCCGGTCCATCAAACCGGCGCTCTCGGGCGTGCAGGTCCTGTACGTGCGCGCGGTGGACAGTGTGGGAAGCGGCCAGTCGGGCGAGACCACCGCGATCCGGTTCAACGTCGCCGAGGGCGAAGGCCCCTCAGGCCTGTGGCACTTCGACGACGCCGCCCCCGATTCCGGGTCCACCACCGCGGCCGACAAGGGGACGGCGCCGGGAAGCCGGCACAACCTCACCCTGCACGAGAGCGGGGCCGGCTGGTCGACGTTCTCCCGAACCGGTGAGGGAGGACGGTCGCTGTGGCTGAACGACACCGCCAGCACCTCCTCGCAGACCGGCTATGCGGAGGCGTCGGGGCCCGTGGTCAACACACAGTCCTCGTTCACCGTCTCGGCCTGGGCGTACCCGACCGACGACGGGTCCTTTCGCACGGTGCTCTCCCAGACCGGCAGCGACAGCAAGGGAATCTCCCTCTACTACTCGCCGGGCATCGGCCGCTGGGTGTTCCTGATGCACTGGTACGAGAACGGCACGCGCAAATACATCGGTGCGAACGCCGATGCGACGCCCGGCATCACCCTGAAGGCCTGGACCCATCTGGCCGGCGTCTACGACGGTGAGGCGCACACCCTGAGCCTCTTCGTGAACGGGAAGCGCCAGGGTGATCCGGTTCTGGTTCCCGAGGCGGGCCGGGCGACAGCGGTCGACGGCAAGTTCCAGATCGGCCGTGCCGGCACCACCTCCGGTGCCTTCAACAACTACTGGAAGGGCCGCGTCGACGAGGTCGCCGCCTACCAGACGGTCCTGCCGGACGCCGAGGTGGCCAAGGTGGCCAAGCTGTTGAACGCGGACGAGACCGCGCGGGCCGTCGAACTCGTGGCGGCCTGGCAGCCCCAGGGCAGCACCGGAACCGCCGCCCTCACCGACACCGTCAGCGGCTACGGCAGAAGTCTGCAGCTGAGCGGCGGAGCGTCGGTGACCGACGACGCGATCGTGCTGGACGATGCCGGAAGCTCCGTCACCACGCCGGGCCCGGTCGTCGACGACCGGGAGTCCTTCACCGTGACCACCGAGGTCGAACTGGACACGAAGGCCCTGGGCACCAAACCGGACGGATACACGGCCCAGGTCCTGGGCCAGCGGACCGCGGACGGCTCGGCCTGGGGGCTGTGGTACCAGCGCACCGGCATCGAGGAGTACATCGACGAAGAAAGCGGCGAGTTGTCGAACAGGCCCGTCGGGTACTGGCGCTTCGGCCGCCTCAACAGCGACGGATCCTTCACCGCAGTCGAATCCGACGAGGCGGCAGCCAGCGGCGCGGTCCGACTGACCGGGGTGTACGACGCCCAGGAAGGAACGATCCGGCTCTACCTCGCCTCCACACGCAATGGCGTGGACACGGCCTACACCGCGGCGATCGGGTCCGGTGAGTTCGCCGGCGGCAAGGGCTTCGTGAACAAGGCGTGGAGCCACTACCTGCCGGGCAAGATCACCGACATCAGGATCTGGGTCGGCGCAGCCGAGGAGAACCAGGTCGGACCACTGGTCGGCGCAGCACAGGACGACGAGGGCGACGACGTGTCCGGCTGACCCGGCGCGGCAGCCGGTGCCGGACGCTCAATACAGCATCGGGCACCGGCTGCACCCACATTTTGCACGGCGCGGCACCCATATGTGGAAGCCGCTGATCAATCTGAGTTGTTCCGGAACCCTGATGGGGGTTGTTGGTGTTCGGAAGGCGGATGCCGCGTCGACGACGTTGGCATGATCGGACCAAAGCGGCGCTGGTTCTGATCGTAGCGATCGCAGTGACCGGAGGCGGGCTGACCCCTGTGGCTCAGGCCGCGGAAGGGGCGTCCCGGCTGAAGCCGCTGTGGGAACGGAAGGTCAACAGGACGGAGGCGGTGACCGGGCTCGCCGCCAAGGCACAACGCGAAAACGTTGCCGCCGCGCGGAAGAAGAACGCGTCCCAGGCGGATGACGCGAAGCGAGACCAGAAGGTGACGTGGCCCCGAGGCGGCGAAGGCCATGTGACCGTGATGGCCGCCGGCAAGGCGTCGGCCACGCCGGTAGGCGGGCTGCCGGTCGCCGTCACCGCCCCGAACACCGCCAAGGCTTCGAAAACTGCGAAGTCCTTGCCCGGAAAAGAGGCACGCATACGGGTATGGGGCCACCAAGCCGCGACAGACCTCGGGATCAAGGGTGTCGTGCTGTCGGCCGAGGCGTCACAAGCCGGCGCGGCGGACGTGAGCGTGGACTACGGTGACTTCGCCTCGGCGTACGGCGGTGGCTGGTCGGGCCGCCTGGGCCTGGTCAGGCTGCCGGAGTGCGCCCTGACCACACCGCAGAAGACCGAGTGCCGCACCACCACCGAGGTGGCGTCGACCAACGACATCTCCGCCCAGGCCGTCACCGGCACCGTCACCCTGTCGGCCACCGCCCCCACCGTGTTGGCGCTGACCGCGACCAGTTCGGGCGAATCCGCTTCCGGCTCGGGCACCTACGCGGCCACCCAGCTCTCTCCGTCGGCCACATGGGCGGCTGGGGGATCGTCGGGCACCTTCACCTGGTCCTACCCGATGACGGTCCCCCCGGCCGCCGGCCCCTCCCCGTCCCTGTCGCTCGGCTATGACTCGGGCTCGGTGGACGGCAAGACAGCGTCGACGAACAACCAGTCCACGCAGGTCGGTGAAGGTTTCGACCTCTCCTCGAGCTCGTATGTCGAGCGCACTTACGGAGCGTGCAACAAGGACGGACAGGAGGACAAGTTCGACCTGTGCTGGAAGTTCGACAACGCCAGCCTGGTCCTGAACGGCAAGGCATCCGAACTCGTCAAGGACGACACCAGCGGAAAGTGGCGGCTGAAGAACGACGACGCCTCCACGGTGACGCTGTCGACCGGCGCCGACAACGGTGACAACAACGGCGAGCACTGGATCGTCACGACGGGTGACGGCAGCCGCTACGTCTTCGGGCTGAACAAACTACCCGGAGCCGGCACCGAGCGCACCAACTCGGTATGGACGGTTCCGGTATTCGGTGACGACTCCGGTGAGCCGGGCTACGACCAGGGCAGCACGTTCGCCGACCGCGCAGTGACCCAGGCATGGCGGTGGAACCTCGACTACGTCGAGGACCTGCACGACAACGCCATGTCCTACTGGTACACCAAGGAGACCAACTCCTACGCCAAGAACGACGCGGACACCGCCACCGCTTCCTACACCCGGGGCGGCTACCTCACCAAAATCCTCTACGGGCAGCGCGCCGACAAGCTGTTCTCCGGTGTGACGTCGGGCAAGGTCGAGTTCTCCTACGCGGAACGCTGCACGGCCTCGGACTGCTCCGAACTGAAGGATTCCACAGCCCCCAACTGGCCGGACGTCCCCTTCGATGCGATCTGCGCCTCGAACGCCGACTGCGATGCGACCAGCCCCGCGTTCTTCAGCCGCAAACGTCTGGCCAAGATCGACACCTATGTGTGGTCGGCCGCCACGAGCGCGTTCGCCGCAGTGGACACCTGGGAACTCACCCAGCAGTACCTGGACGGCGGCGACATCGGTGACAGCACCGACCAGACCCTGACGCTGAAGAGCCTGAAGCACACCGGCAAGAACGGCACCGCGATCAGCCTGGACCCGGTGACCTTCACCTACGACATGCGGCCCAACCGCGTGGACGGTGACCGGGACGACATCCTGCCGCTGACCAAGCCGCGCATCCGCACCGTCACCTCGGAGACCGGCGCGATCACCGACGTGACGCTCACGGACCAGGAATGTGTGCGCGGCAGCAACATGCCGACGGCCGAGGACGACAACACCAAGTCCTGCTACCCGCAGTACTGGCACATCAACGGGGCCAAGGAAGCCTCGATCGATTGGTTCCACAAGTACCGGGTCACGGACGTGGTCACCAGCGATCCCACCGGCCACGGCGCGACCATGGAGAGCCACTACACCTACTCCGCCCCGGCCTGGCACTACAACGACTCGCCCTTCACCCCGGCCGACGAGCGCACCTGGTCGATCTGGCAGGGCTACCGCACCGTCACCGCCACCCAGGGAACCGGCTCCAACCTCTCCAAGGTGACCTCCGTGTACCTCCAGGGCATGGACGGCGATCGCCTCCTGAAAGCCGACGGCACCCTCGACCCCGACGCCCGCCGCAGCGCCACGGTGGCGGGCATCGGCTTCGACGGCCTGAACGTGCCGGACCAGAAGGACAGCGAGCCCTACACCGGCTTCCTGCGCCAGCAGATCACCTACAACGGAAGCACCCCCATCGCGGTCACCGTCAACGACCCCTGGTCGAAGAAGACCGCCACACAGCACAAGTCGTACGCCGACACCGAGGCCTACTACGTCCGCACCGGCAAGACGACCACCCACGCCTACCTGACCGCGAAACAGTCCTGGCGCTCAGCGGCCAACACCACCACCTATGACGACTACGGCATGGCAGTGAAAGCCGACAACACCGGCGACACCGCCAAGACCGGTGACGAGACCTGCGCCCGCACCTGGTACGCTCGCAACGACAGCCTCGGCATCAACTCCCTGGCATCCCGCCAACGCACCGTGGGCAAGGCCTGCTCGGTCGGCGAAGCCGACCTGTCCCTGCCGTCCAACGCAGCCTCCGCCGGCGACGTCATCTCCGACACCGCGACCGTCTACGACAACGCGAGCGCCACCGCATGGACCACGGCACAGACCCCGACCAAGGGCGAAGCGACCTGGACCGGCCGCGCCTCCGCCTACCCGGCCACCGCTTCCGGCGGTGAACGCAATCCCTCCACCTGGCGGACCGTCGGCAAATCCACCTACGACACGCTGGGCCGGCCCAGCACCACCACCGACGCAGACAACAATCCCACCACGGTGACCTACACCCCCGAGGACACCGGCCCGGTCACCCGAACCCAGACGAAGAACGCCAAGAACTACAGCACCTACACCTACATCGACCCGGCGCGCGGCCAGCCCACCAAAACCCTAGACCCGAACAACCGCATCACAGAGACGCAGTACGACGCGCTGGGTCGCGCCACGGCCGTATGGCTGCCCAACCGAAGCCACGCCGGCCAGCAGAGTGCCAGCTACATCTTCGGCTACTCCCTCTCCAACACGGCACCGTCCTGGACCTCCACAGGCACCCTGAAGGCGGACGGCGACACCTACTCCACCTCCTACACCCTCTACGACTCCCTCCTGCGCGCCATCCAGACCCAGACGCCGGGCGCCACAAGCGGCCGGATCCTCACCGACACCCGCTACGACAGCCGCGGTCTGGCCTACGAGACCTACGCGGACATCTTCGACACCGCCAACCCTTCCGGCACGTACACCCAGGCCGAGTACGGCGAAACACCCAGCCTGACCAAGACCGGATACGACCCGGCCGGACGACCGACAACGACGACGTTCCTGGTCGGCGGGATACAGAAGTGGCAGACCACGACCACCTACACCGGTGACTCCACCGCCACCACGAGCGTGTCCGGCGGCTCGGCGGCCCGCACCATCACCGACGCCCTCGGTCGCACCGTCGAGACCCGCCAGTACGCGAGCACCTCGCCCGCCGACACCCAATACGGCAGCGGCGTGGGCGCGAACTACACCAGCACCCGCTTCACCTACACCCCCGGCGGCCAGCAGAAAACCATCACCGGCCCCGACGGCGCCGCCTGGTCCTACAACTACGACCTCTACGGCCGACAGACCATGTCGAGCGACCCCGACACAGGCACCACGACCACCGGCTACACCGCACTCGACCAAGTGGCCTGGACCAAAGCGTCCACCGGGCAGGCAGTGGTCTCCGCCTACGACGTGCTCGGTCGCCTCACCGACACCTGGACGACGACCACCAACGCGGACCTGACCAACGCCACGGTACTCGCCGCACAGAAGACGGACGCCAACAAACTCACCCACCTCACCTACGACACCGTCTCCGCGGGCAAGGGCCAACCTGCCTCCTCCACCCGGTACCTGGGGGGAGCCACGGGCAAGGCGTACACCCAGAGCGTCACGGCCTACGACAGCCGCTACAACGTCACAGGGACCAGCCTCACACTCCCGTCCGACGACCCGCTGGTGACCTCCAAGGCCCTCGCCTCGAGCACACTGAAATTCTCCAGCTACTACAACATCGACGGCACCCTGCAGTACACCGAGGAACCCGCGGCCGGCGGGCTCGCTGCGGAGAAAGTGTCCTACGGCTACTCCAGCCAGGGCCTGCCCACCACCCTCACGGGCGGCAGCAAGGGCATCGTCCTGAACACCACCTACACCGACCTCGCCCAGGTCTCCACCTTCCAACTCGGCGTCTCCGAAGCAACCGGCACAAAGAAGATCGACGTACAGAACGGCTACGAGGACGGCACCCACCGGCTCCTGCAAACCCAGGTCCACGCCCAGTCCCACGCCTACGACGCACTGAACCTGCACTACACCTACGACGACGCCGGCAACGTCACCCAGATCTCCGACACCACCACCCTCGCAGGCACCGGCAAAGCCGACACCCAGTGCTTCACCTATGACGGTCACCAGCGCCTGACCGAAGCCTGGACACCGGCCGACGCAAACTGCGCGCCCGAGAACCGCACCACCGCCAACCTGGGCGGCGCTGAAGTTCCCCCTTGAGCGTGGACAGCGGGTGGTTACGCTGCGGGGGCGAGAACTTGTGCTGTCAGGGCCCGGGTCTCGAGCGGGGTGACGTAGCCG
>NZ_BMVU01000051.1 GCF_014650875.1 Streptomyces minutiscleroticus | reverse complement strand
ACGACAAACGCGACTACATCTTCAACGGCACCCTCACCGTCACCGCCATCGTCATCTGGCTCCGCGACACCGTTCAAGAGCCATCAGAAACGACCTAGAGCGCCCCGCCGGGCGCCCCGGGCCGCGCCGGTGTCAGGCGGAGGCCCGGGTCAGCTTCGCCCGCTCCTCGTCCGTCAGCTCCAGTGCGGCGGCGGCGAGCAGGGCGGGCAGCTGGCCGGCCGTGCGGGCGGAGGCGATGGGCGCCGCGACCGTCGGGCGGGACAGCAGCCACGCCAGGGCCACCGACGCGACCGCGGCGCCGTGGGCCTCGGCGACCTCGTCCAGGGCGGCCAGCACGCGCCGCCCGCGCTCGGTCTCCAGGTACGCCGCGGCCGAGCCGGCCCGCGCGCTGTCGACCTCGGTGCCGGGCCGGTACTTGCCGGTCAGGAAGCCCGAGGCGAGCCCGTAGTAGGGCACGGCCGCGAGGCCCGCGCGGGAGGCGGCGTCGTGCAGCGCGCCCTCGTAGCCGTCGCGCTCGACGAGGTTGTACTTCGGCTGGAGGGCGACGTAGCGGGCCAGGCCCTCGCGGTCGGCGAAGTCGAGGGACTCCCGGAGCCGCTCGGGGGAGATGTTCGACGCGCCGAGGGCCCGCACCTTGCCGGCCCGCACCAGCTCGTCGAGCGTGGTGACGATGTCCTCGACGGGCACCTCGGGGTCGTCGAAGTGCGTGTAGTACAGGTCGATGTGGTCCGTGCGCAGCCGGCGCAGCGAGGCGTCGACGGCGGCCCTGATGTTCGCCGGGGACAGGCCCTTGTACCGGGGGTGGCCGCCGACCTTGGTGGCGATCAGGACGCCGGAGCGGTTGCCGCGGGAGGCGAGCCAGTTCCCGATGACGGTCTCCGACTCACCGCCCTCGTTGCCCGGGGCCCAGGAGGAGTAGGTGTCGGCGGTGTCGACGAAGTTCCCGCCGCCGGCCGTGTAGGCGTCGAGGACGGCGAAGGACTCCTTCTCGTCGGCGGTCCAGCCGAAGACGTTGCCGCCGAGGCAGAGGGGGAACACTTCGAGGCCGGACGAGCCCAGTGTGCGCAGTGAGGTCATGCTTCACTGCAACATACGTGCAATGGCCACGCATTCCGCCGCCGGCCCGGACCGGCCCGGTTCACCCGTGCGGGCCCGGGTCCGGCGTCCCGTCAGGGGTTGAGGCCCTTGCCGCGCAGCCACGCCGTCGGGTCGATGCCGGTGGCGTCGCCGCCCGGGTGGATCTCCAGGTGCAGATGCGCGCCGGTGACGTTGCCGGTGGCGCCGACGCGGCCGATGAGGTCGCCCGTGGCGACCTTCTGCCCGACACTGACGTTGATCGAGGACTGGTGGCAGTACCAGACCTCCGTGCCGTCGTCGAGCGTGAGGATCGTGCGGTAGCCGTAGGCCCCGGCCCAGCCGGCCTCGGTGACGGTGCCGCCGTGGACGGCCTTGACCGGCGTACCGGTGGGGGCCGCGAAGTCGAGGCCGGTGTGGTACCCGGAGGACCACAGTGAGCCGGCCTGGCCGAACGTCGAGGTGATGGTGTACGAGGAGGTCGGCAGCGCGTAGCTCTTGGCCAGCTTCGCCAGGCGCTCGGCCTCGGCCTTCGCCTTCTTCTCCTCCTCCGCCTTCTTCTTCGCGGCAGCGGCCTCGGTCTCGGCCTCCTCCCGCTCCTCGGCGGCCCGCTCGGCGGCCTTCTTGGCGGCGGCGGCCTCGGCGGCCCGCTGGGAGGCGCTGTCGACCTGGTCCTGCTGCTGCTCGGCCTGGAGCATGATGCGGGCCCGCAGCGCCTCGCCCGCGTCGGTGGTGCCCTGCGCGGTGTCGGCGCTGGTCAGTCCGGCGCTGGTGAGCGGTGTGGCGGTGCCTTCCGGCTCCTTCTCGTCGGCCACCAGCGAGCCGACGCCCGGCAGGTCCGCGACCGACAGGTCCGGCACGGATATCGCGACCGGCGGCTTGCCGCTCTGCGCGGTGGCCATGCCGCCCGCGCCGACGGCGGCGATGACGCCGACGCCGAGGACCGTGGAACTGCGCGCGAGTCCGCCCCCGCGCTGCTTGGCGACCCGGTGCCGGCCGCGGACCGGGCGGACGGACTCCGCGGTGGGGTTCCACTCCTCCCAGGTCTCGCCGTCCTGACGGGCGCCGAAGGCGAAAGAGCCGGTCTCACCCGGTGCGGACGAGGTGACGGAGGCAGGGCGGTTGGACGCCACGTGGGCGCGCTCCTTTCCTTCCTTCTCGCCTACCGGGTTAGCTGACGGGTTCGGAGCAGGAAGGTCTCCTACGCGCGTCAACCAGACCTGGCCGACGCCCGATTCACCCCGGAATGGTGGTTCCCCGGTTCCCTTGCGGGATTCGGCGCGTGCGCACGGAGCCGCCTCTTGTGACGGCTGGGACGACCGCGCTGCGTTATCGAACGTTAATAGACACGGGGGCTGGATTCCAAGCTGTTCGGCGTTATGGGCGGGGAAATCGGGGTAGGCCAAAGCGACTTCGAGTCTCATATCCGGGCGAGTCGGCTCCACCCCATAAACATCGCGTCAACTGACTGTTCGTCAGTTGTTATGCACAGCGGCGTCGCCCGACTACCGCTCGTGACACCGGGCGCCGGGCGTCACGGCCGGCGCACCGCGAGCATCGCCATGTCGTCCGCGGCGCCGCCGCCGGTGTGCCGGCGCACCTGCTCGGTGACGAAGGCCAGCAGTCCGTCCGGGGCGGAGAAGACCCGGCCCGCGAGCCGGGCGGCGGGGTCGTAGAAGGCGCCGTGCGCGTCGCGGGCCTCGGAGAGCCCGTCCGTGTGGCAGAGCAGGATCGACCCGCGGGGGAACGGGAACGACACGGCCCGGTCGGGCCAGATGCCCAGTTCCCCCATGCCCAGGGGCAGCGCGGCCTCGGGTCCGGCCAGCACGCGCAGCGTTCCGTCGGACTCCAGCAGCAGCGGCGGCGGATGGCCCCGGTTCACGACCCGGACGGCGCCCGCGCCGTGCGGGAACTCGGCGAGCAGGGCCGTGGTGAACCCCTCGAAGGCGTCGAGGCCGTCGCGCCGGGTGCCCTCCCGCGCGAGCGCCCGCTCCAGCCGCTGCGCCACCGCCTCCAGAGTGGCCTCCTGCTCGGCGGCCTCCCGGAACGCCCCGATCACGACGGCGACCGCCGCCACCGCGCCCATGCCCTTGCCCCGCACGTCCCCCACGACGAGCCGCACGCCGTGCGGGCTGTCCTGCACCGCGTACAGGTCGCCGCCGATGAACGCGTCCTGCTGCGCCGCCTCGTAGCGGGCCGCGATCTCCAGTCCGCCGATCCGCGCGGCGGGCGTGGGCAGCACGGCCAGCTGCGCGGCCTCGGCGATCTCCCGCGCCGAGGCCAGCCGTGCGCCGGTACGGCGTACGACGCGGTTGACGACGCAGGCCAGGAAGGCGACCGTGGCCACGGTCACGATCTCGGTGATCCCGCTCGCGGAGGGGGCGAACTGCAGATGGACCAGGACGACGGCGAAGACGGCCGCGACCCCGGTGCGCAGGGTGGCGCGCAGCGAGTACAGGGACGCGGCGGCGAGCGGCGCCGCCGTGAAGAAGGGCGCCGCGGTGAAGTCCTGCGGGGTGAAGTGGTCGTAGGCGATCCCGGCCGCGATCAGCAGCGCGGGCAGCGGCCGGACGAGCCTCTGCGCGGCCGGCGCGCGCCGCGCCTCCGCCTGCCGCGGCGGCACGGGCGGCGGGTCGTCGCCCAGACCGGGGTCGGGGGCGGGGTCCCCCGGCAGGCGTCCCCCCGCCCGGGCGTACGGCCCCTCGTCCTGACGACCGTCTCCAGGCCCCACCGCTCGTCTCCTGCCCAGTCCGCACCACGGTCCGTCCAGGTTTCCCGCACGGACGGCGGCGGGCGAGCCGGACGGGACCGGCCGGGTGACGGCGGAGGGGCGGCGGCCCTGACGCGTGGGGCCCCGGGGGACCACGGGAGCCGCCGAAGGGCCGTGCCCCCGTGCACCGGGCATGCGCCGTGCCCGCGGGCTCAAGGCCCGTACACGCACCGAGGGCCGGAATCTCGGAAGATTCCGGCCCTCGGCCTTCAGTAGCGGGGACAGGATTTGAACCTGCGACCTCTGGGTTATGAGCCCAGCGAGCTACCGAGCTGCTCCACCCCGCGTCGGTGAAACCAGTGTACGTCATGCGGGGAGTGCACCGCACACGGGTTTCCACGCGGTGCCGCTTCCGCGTGCCGCGGACCGGTCCGGCCCGCCCGGGCAGGCGGGCGGGCCCCGGCTCAGCCCAGCAGCCGGCGGTTGGGCGCGACCGCCCGCTCCTCGAACTCCGGCAGGACGACGACGTCGGCGCCGCCCGCCCTCAGCACCCCGCTGCCGTCGGCGGCCGTGACGAACGTGTCGGGCTCCCGCCAGGCGGTGACCACCCGGCGCACGCCCGCGTCGAGGATCAGCCGGGCACAGGGCCTGGGGCGGGAGGCGCGGCGGGCGCACGGCTCCAGACTGCTGTAGACGGTGGCCCCGGACAGCCGCGGATCGGCGGGGTCGATCCGCGCGAGCGCGGTCTCCTCGGCGTGCCGCACGGGGTCGGTCTCGCGGGAGTACCCCCGGGCGAGCTCCGTGCCGTCGGCCGCGACGACGACGGCGCCCACGCTGAACGCGGTCTCCGAGGGCGGGCACTGCGCGGCCAGCTCGCAGGCCAGCTCCAGCCAGCGCCGGTCGGCGGCGGAGGCCCGGTCCCCGGTGCCGGGGGCGGTGGGCACGTACCGCATGAGGACGACGTCCCCGACGGGACGCGTCTCCACCAGCCGCATCCGGGCGCGCGGGCCGCCCGGGTACTCCCCCGGCCCGAAGAGGCGGGGCGCGTGCGGCTCGCCCACGACGAGCGGGGCGACGGCGAGCTGGAGTTCGTCCGCGAGGCCCTGGGCGAGGAGCTGCGTGTGCACGCGGCCGCCGCCCTCCACCATGAGCCGCCGGACGCCGCGCACGTCGTGGAGGTGCTCCAGGATGGCGCGCCAGTCGAGCTCGGGGCCGACCGGGACGACGTCGGCGGCCAGGCCGCTCAGCGACTTCGCGGCCCTGTCGGTCGTGTAGACGGCCTTCTCGCCGCCGGTGTGCCAGAAGGGCGCGTCCGGGTCGAGGTCGCCGGAGGCCGTGACGGTGACCTTCAGCGGGTACTCCGGCCGCCCCTCGGCCACCCGGGCCGCGCGCCGCCCGGGCGAGTTGACCAGCAGCCGGGGGTTGTCCGTGCGCAGGGTGCCCGCGCCGATCAGGATGGCGTCCGACTCCGCCCGCACCCCGTCGACGCGGTCGAAGTCGGCGGGCCCGGAGAGCAGCAGCCGGCCGGGCCCGGTGTCGTCCAGGCAGCCGTCGAGCGAGACGGCCGCGGACAGCAGCACGTAGGGGTGGGGCATGGAACGCACTCTCCGCTCACCTGAGTGATTCAACTTTTGAACAATACCTAGACTGGCCGTATGACCGGAGACACGACGCCGCGCTGGCTCAGCCCCGGGGAACAGCGTGCCTGGCGGGCGTACCGCGCCGCGTCCCTGCTCCTGGAGGACGTCATCGACCGCGGGCTCCAGCGGGAGGCGCGCATGCCGCACCTCTACTACTCCGTGCTGGCCACGCTCTCGGAGACGCCGGGCCACCGGCTGCGGATGACCGACCTCGCCGAGCAGCTGAAGATCACGCGCAGCCGGCTGACGTACGCCGTGGGGCGGCTGGAGAAGGACGGCTCGGTACGCCGCGAGGGGTGCGCGGCGGACGGGCGCGGCAGCACCGCGGTGCTCACGGAGGCCGGGTTCGACCTGGTGCGGCGTACGGCGCCGGGCCATGTCGAGACGGTCCGCGCGGCCGTCTTCGACCACCTCACGCCGGAGCAGGTGGGCCAGCTGGAGGAGATCTGCGACGGCATCGCGCGGGCGATCCAGGGAGACGGCCCCCGGACGGCGGAGAGCCTGCCGTGGCGCCGCCGCTCGACGCCCTCGGCAGCGGCGTGCCCGGAGCCGGCGGAGGCAGGCACGGAGCCGGGGCCGCCGTCTCCGGTGGCACCGCCGCGCGAGGACTTCTGACCCGCCCGGGAAGCGCCGGAATTCGTTGCTTGAACTTTAAAGCAAGCGTAGAGTCACGTCCCGGTAGGTGCTTCAAAACTGAAACACGCCCGCACCCCCGCTCGAACCGGAGGACCCGCATGTCCGACATCCCCGCCGCCACCCCGCGCGCACGCGTCCGGGTCCCGCTGCGCTTCCACGACGGGTACGCCGTCGACGCCGAGCTGGTCACCTTCCACGGCCTGGCCGACGGCCGGGAGCACGTGGCCGTCGTGCTCGGCGACCCCGCCCCCGGCGCGGTCCCGCTGGTGCGGCTGCACTCCGAGTGCCTGACCGGTGACGTCTTCGGCTCGGCCCGCTGCGACTGCGGCCCCCAGCTGCGCGAGGCGGTGGAGCGGATCGCCGGGCGCGGCGGCGTGCTCCTCTACCTCCGCCAGGAGGGCCGCGGCATCGGCCTCTACAACAAGCTCGACGCGTACGCCCTCCAGGACAAGGGCCTCGACACCTACGCCGCGAACACCGCGCTCGGCCTCCCCGAGGACGCCCGCGACTACACGGCGGCGGCGCAGATGCTGACCGCCCTGGGCATCCGCGAACTGGACCTGCTCTCCAACAACCCCGACAAGGCCGGTCAGCTGCGCGACCTCGGCATGACGGTGCGCGACCGGGTCCCGACGGGCGTGTTCACCACCCCGCACAACGTCCGCTACCTGCGCGCGAAGGTCCTCCAGACGGAACACACGCTGCCGCTCCCGGCCCTGACGGAGCGTATGGAGACGGCGGGCGCGCCGGGGACGGCGGAAGGGGTGGGAGCGGCGGAAGTGGTGGGAGCGGCGGGCCGCACGGCGGGCTGAGTCGCACGGCGGACGGACCCGTACGCCGGACCGGCCCGTACGCGGGCCGAGTCGTGGGGCGGGACGGGCCGTGGGGCGGGACGGGACGCGCGGAGCACCGCGCCGGTGCCGCCCGGGTCGCGTCGGGCCGCGAACGCGCTGGAGGCCCGGACCGGAAGGGCTTCCGGTCCGGGCCTCCTCCGTAGGCCCTGTGGGACTCGAACCCACAACCAATGGATTAAAAGTCCACTGCTCTGCCAATTGAGCTAAGGGCCCCCTGGCGATGTGCCACCCCGAGCATAGCCCGACGTGGCCGGGGATCCGATCGGGTATCGGGGACCCGGCCGCGTCGGGCCTCGGCGGGCGTCACGGATCGACGGGTTCCGGCGCGTTCGCACGGGCCCGCTCGCGGGCGCGGGTGCGCTCGTGGCCGGGATCGAGGAACCAGTGCCTGGCCGACGCGAACCACCAGGCCGCGGCGGTTCCCAGCACCACCAGGACGGCGACCGGGGCGTAGTTGAAGGTCTCCCACGTCACCGGTGACACCTGCGGCAGCATGAAGAGGACCGTGATGACGACGACCCACCCGACCGCCACCACGCCGATCGCGCGGGACCAGCGGCCCAGGTGCCACGGCCCGCGCTCGAAGGCCTCCCCCTTGCGCAGCCGCAGCAGCGTCGGCACGACGTAGGCGATGTAGAGGCCGATGACGGCGATCGAGGTCACCGCCGCGTACGCCGTGACGTTGATCAGGTACGGCAGGCCCAGCACCAGCGCGCCCACCGCCGCCAGCCAGACCGCCGCGACCGGGGTGCGCGTACGTGGGCTGACCGTGCACCACACCCGCGAGAACGGCAGCGCGCCGTCGCGCGAGAAGGCGTAGATCATGCGGCTGTTGGCCGTCACCGACGCCATGCCGCAGAACAGCTGCGCGCCGATCACGACGAGCAGCAGCAGCTTGCCGGCGGTCGCGCCGAGCGCGTCGAGCAGGATCTGCGCGGGCGGCGCGCCGGTCGGCGACTCCAGCGCCGCGTCGTAGGACCGGATCGCGAAGGTGAAGCCGAGCAGCAGCACGAACCCGGCGATCCACGAGGTCCAGATCGAGCGCACGATGCCCTTCGGGCCCGCCGTCGCCGCGTCCCGCGTCTCCTCGGTCATGTGCGCCGAGGCGTCGTACCCGGTGAAGGTGTACTGCGCCATCAGCAGGCCCAGCAGCACCACGTACACGGAGCTGCCCCAGCCGGTGTTGTTCACGAAGTGCGTGAAGACGAACGACGCCGGCCGGTGGTGGTCGGGCACGAACGCCAGCGCGCCGACGATGACCGCGACGCCGAGGACGTGCCACCAGACGCTGACGCCGTTGAGCAGCCCGACGATGCGGACGCCGAAGGTGTTGAGCAGTCCGTGCAGCACGAGGATGCCCGCGAACAGCAGGATCGTGCGCCCCGGCGTCACCTCGAAGCCGAACTGCAGGTTCAGGTACGCCCCGAGGAACGAGGCCGCGCCGAAGTCGATCCCGGCGGTCACGGCGACCTGTCCGAGCACGTTGAACCAGCCCGTGAACCAGGCCCAGGCCGCCGCGGTGCGGGGCGGCGCCAGCCGGTGCGCCCAGAAGTACAGACCGGCCGAGGTCGGGTACGCCGAGCAGATCTCGGCCATCGCGAGCCCGACGAACAGGGTCATCAGCCCGACCCCGACCCAGCCCCAGGTGATCACGGCGGGCCCGCCGGTGTTCATCCCGAACAGGTACAGGGTCAGGCAGCCGGAGAGGACGGAGATGATCGTGAAGGAGACCGCGTAGTTGGAGAACGCCGACATGCGGCGGGCGAGCACCTGTGTGTAACCGAGCTGGGCGAGCCGCTCTTCGTCCGACAGCCCACCCGCTCGCGCGTCATCTGTCATGCCCCCAGCAATGCCCTGGGCACGACGGCGCCATGCACCCGTGCGGGGTCTCCCTTCGGCCGGGGGAAGGCCCCGCGTGACAGGGGTGCCACGGTCGGCCGGCCGCCGCGTAAGCACGCAGTCGGGCGGTCCGGGCTCCGCTCCTCAGTGCCCCGGCGACTCGTCGGAGCCGTCGCCGGCACCGGGACCGGCGGGGCGGGAACGCCGGAGGGCCCGGACGATCGGATCGTCCGGGCCCTCCGGGTGCGGCCTTACCGGGTGCGGTCCCGGTCAGCCGTTGCGCTTCCAGCGCGGCTTGTCCTCGCGGCGGCCGAAGGAGGACGAACCGCGGTGGTCGTCACGACGGCCGTACGGGCGGTCGTGGTTGCCGGAGCGGTAGCCGCCCGAGGGGCGGTCGCCCTGGCGGTCGCGGTTGAACGGGCGGTCGTTGCCGCGGTGGCCGCCCCGGTCGTCCCGGCGGTCGAAGCCGCGGGAGCCGCGGTCGTCCCGGCGGAAGCCGCCACGGTCGCTGTCACGGCGCTCGAAACCACGGTCACGGTCCCGGTTGAAGCCGCCACGGTCGCCGTCACGGCGGTCGTCCCGGCGGAAGCCGCCACGGTCGCTGTCACGGCGCTCGAAGCCACGGTCACGGTCGCGGTTGAAACCGCCGCGGTCGCCGTCACGGCGGTCGTCGCGACGGAAGCCGCGGTCACCCCGGTCGTTGTCACGACGGTCGTTGTCACGACGGTCGTCCCGGCGGAAGCCGCCTCGGTCGTCGCGGCGCTCGAAGCCACGGCCGCCACGGTCGCCGTCGCGGCGGTCGTCCCGGCGGAAGCCGCCACGGTCGTTGTCACGGCGCTCGAAGCCACGGTCACGGTCGCGGTTGAAGCCGCCGCGGTCGCCGTCACGGCGGTCGTCGCGACGGAAGCCGCGGTCACCCCGGTCGTTGTCACGACGGTCGCGGCGCTCGTACGAGCCCTGGCCCCGCTCCTCGCGCTCCGGCGCCGTGCCCGCGGTGTCCCGCTCGCCCGGCTGCTCCGGCAGCGAGACGGCCGCTGCCTCGGCGGCGGCCTCCACGACGGCGGCGGCCTCGGCCAGCGCGGCCTCCGGGTCATCGCCCCGCTCGCGGGCGGCCCGCGCGATCAGCCGGTCGGCCTCCTCGCGCAGCTCCGCCGCACGCCGCTGCGCGCGCTCCAGCTGCTTGGTGAGCTGGGCGACCTCGCGCTCGGCCTGCTGGGCGGCGTTGCCCGCGGACTCGGCCTGGACCTCGGTCATCGACCGGGCGCCGGTGATCTCGGCGACCTCGGGGTCGAAGGCGGCGCCGCCCTGGATGATGTGGCGCGTGGCGTCGACGCCCGCGTCCTCCATCAGCCGGAAGATCTGCCGGCGCTGGTGCGGCAGGGACAGCGAGACGACGGTGCCGGACCGGCCCGCGCGGGCCGTGCGGCCGGAGCGGTGCAGGTAGTCCTTGTGGTCGCCGGCCGGGTCCACGTTCAGCACCAGGTCGATGCCGTCGACGTGGATGCCGCGCGCGGCGACGTCGGTCGCGACGAGGACGTTGACGTACCCGTCCTTGAAGTCGGCCAGGGTCCGCGTGCGCGCGCCCTGCGTCATGCCGCCGTGCAGCGCGTCCGCCTTCACGCCCGCGTCGCGCAGCTGCTCGGCGACGCGGTCGGCGCCCAGCTGGGTGCGGACGAAGATGATCGTGCGGCCCTTGCGGGAGGCGATCGCGGCGGTGACCGGCGCCTTGTCCTTGGGCTTCACGATGAGGATGTGGTGCGACATGGTCGTCACGGCGCCCTGGGCGGCGTCGACCTCGTGCGAGACCGGGTCGTTCAGGTAGCGCTCGACGAGCGTCGCGATCTCGTTCTCCATGGTCGCGGAGAAGAGCATCCGCTGGCCGCCGGCCGGGACCTGGTCGAGCAGCTCGGTGACCTCGGGCAGGAAGCCCAGGTCCGACATCTGGTCGGCCTCGTCGAGGACGGCGATCTGGACGTTCTCCAGCGAGCAGGCGCCGCGGTTGATGATGTCGCGCAGCCGGCCCGGGGTGGCGACGAGGACGTCGACGCCGCGCTCCAGGGCGTAGATCTGGTTGCCCATCGACGTACCGCCGCAGACGACCTTCATCCGCAGGCCCAGGACGTCGCCGTACGGCTGGAGGGCGTCCGCGACCTGCATCGCGAGTTCGCGGGTCGGGGTGAGGATGACGGCGCGGGGCTTCTTCTTCTCGGTGTGGCCGCCGGCCAGCGAGGCCAGGGTCGGCAGACCGAAGGAGAGCGTCTTGCCGGAGCCGGTGCGGCCGCGGCCGAGGATGTCCTTGCCGGCCAGGGCGTCCGGGATGGTCGCGGCCTGGATCGGGAAGGGGGTGGTCACGCCGTTCTGCGCGAGCTTGCGCACGACGCCCTCGGGGAGGCCGAGGTCGGCGAAGGTGGTCTCGGGGGCCTCGGGAGCCGCGGCGGCGGTCTCGACGGCCTCGTCCCCGCTGTTCTCGGGCACGACGACGTGATCAGTACTGGAAATGGACATGCGAATGCGAAACCTTCCGGAGTCTCGTCGGCACGCGCCCGTCAACTCCGTGTTCTCGCGATTCGACCGCCTCTATGCAGTCAGCCACGGCAAAGGAGAGTACGCGCCACACGGCGCGCTCTGCGGTGGCGCCGGGCAAATGGGATCAAACGATCTACTACCATACGCACCCTCTGCCCAGGAAGGCAAACCGGCCGCGGACCCGCAGGTCACAGGCGCTCCGCGAGCGGTTCGCGGATCCGTCCGCGACGCTGCCCGGGAGTGGTGCGTGGTTCTTCCAACAGGCCCTGCGCCGGTTCCATTCCCGTCCGTCCGGTTCCGTTCGCGGGGCCGGACGCGAACGGCTCCGGTCCGCGCCCGCAGCCGCAACCATAGCCGCAGCCAGCGCCGCGGCGGCGCCGGTCGCGGCCGTGGCGGTGTCCGGCGCTACGCCGGCGCCCCCGCCCGCGGCGCCGGTTCGCGGCGCTGCGCCAGCTGGGGCGTCGTCTCCTCGTGCGCCGAGGAGGACGGCTCCGCGACCGTCGGGTCCGGGGACGGCGACGGCGACTCCCCCGCCGACGTGGACGACGGCGCCGTACGGGTGGGGGCGGGCCGCGGCCCCGCGGTGGAGGGCCTCTCCGACGGACCGGCACCGCCGTCGCCGCCGTCGCCGCGGTCCGGCCCCGCCGGCCGTGAGGCGGACGCGGAGGGGTCCTTCCCGGCCCTCGGCGACGAGGCCGGCCCGGGCGCGGACACGCCGTCCTGCGCGGTGGCCCGCTTGCCGTCGCTCGTCCCGCGGTACCCGGGCCCGCCGCCGGTCACCGCCGAACCGCCGTCCGGCACCGCACCGCCCCGCTGCCCGGCGGGGTGCGCCGGCCGGGCCCCGCCCCCCTCGTCGTTCCCCACGCTCACGCAGCCGGAGGCCGCGGCGACGGCCAGGGCCGCGGCGGCCAGACGGACGGGTACGTACACGGGACGCACGGGCGGCCACCTCCGGGGGCGGTGCACAGGAGTGCACGGAAGAGGGAAAGGGATGCGGAGAGCTGACTCCCCCTCTCCCAACTCCCGCCGCCCGCGCGAGGACACGCCGCCGGCCCGCCCGCGCCGGGCGCGTTCGTCCTCGGCCGGGCGCGTCCGCCCGCGACCGGGGCGCGCTCAGCCGTAGCCGAGCGCGTGCAGCCGTTCGTCGTCGATGCCGAAGTGGTGGGCGATCTCGTGGACGACGGTCACCTCGGTCTCCGCCACCACGTCCTCCCGCGTCTCGCACATCCGCAGGGTCGGACCCCGGTAGACGGTGATCCGGTCCGGCAGGACGCCCGCGTACCACTCGCCGCGGTCCGTCAGCGGGGTCCCCTCGTAGAGCCCGAGCAGCTCGGGGTCGTCCGCCGGCGGCTCGTCCTCGACGAACACCGCCACGTTGTCCATCAGCCGTGTCAGCTCCGGCGGGATCCGGTCGAGCGCCTCGGCGACCAGTTCCTCGAACTCCTCGCGCGTCATCTCCAGCACGCAGCCATTGTCGGGCACGGCGTCCCGGGCACGGCGCCGGGAACCGCCCCGCCCCGCACGCTCCCTCCGGGAGTCCCCCGTCCGCCGCGCCGCCCCGCCGTACGCCGTCCGGGTGCCCTCCGGATTCCGGGCGTCCGGCCCACCGCCCGCCCCCGTACGCCCCTCGTGCCCACCCGCGCCCCGAAACCGCACGTCGGCGCGGTGTCCACGCCACCGGACCGGGAGGCGCGTCCGCATATCCGTCCGCGCGCTTGGGCATACGGGACCAATGGTCCGCGTCCTCGCAGCCCTCCCGCACCGCGCACGCCATGCCTCGCGCGCCCTCCTGCGCCACTACCGCGGGCGCCGGGCCCGCCCCACCGTCCAGCTCGTCCACCAGCCGCACCCCTACGCCCGCGCCCTCGGCCTCGTGGCCGTCGTGCTGCTCGGCGCCTGGCTGGGCCTGCTGGTCGTGGGCAACGTCCGCGTGCCGGTCGGCCCCATGGACACCACCATGACGCTGCGCCCGTCCCTGGCGGGCGGTACGAAGATCAACGTCTCGCCGCTGGGCGCGCTGGAGCTCGACAGCCACCACGCGCCCATCCGGCTGGACGTCGACGTCGACCGGCTGGACCCGGCCCGCTCCCAGGCGCTGGTCGACCACCCCGAGCGCATCTCCGGCCTGCAGGACGAGGTCACCCGCGACGTCGAGCGCGGCGCGCTGGACGTCGCCCTGCGCTCCTGCGCGGCCGTCGTCGTCGGCGCGTCCGCGCTCGGCCTCGCGGTCTACCGCAGGCCGCGCCGCGCCCTGGCCGCCGGGGGCCTCGCCCTCACCCTGCTCACCGTCTCCGGCGCCACGGCCTTCGCCACCTGGAACGCGAACTCCGTCCTGGAGCCGAAGTTCTCCGGCCTGCTGTCCTCGGCGCCCTCCGTCGTCGGCAACGCCCGCAGCATCGTCAGCGAGTTCGACGTCTACCAGAAGGAGCTGGCCCGCCTGGTGACGAACGTGACCAAGCTCTACGACGTCACGTCCACCCTCCCCGCCTACCGGCCGGACCCCTCCACGATCCGCGTCCTGCACGTCTCCGACATCCACCTGAACCCGGCGAGCTGGAAGATCATCGCCTCGCTCGTGGAGCAGTACGACATCGACGTGATCGTCGACTCCGGCGACACCATGGACCACGGCAGCGCGGCCGAGAACGGCTTCCTGGACCCGATCGCCGACCTCGGCGCCCCGTACGTGTGGGTGCGCGGCAACCACGACTCGAAGACCACCCAGCGCTACCTGGCGCGCATGAAGAACGTGCACGTCCTGGACGAGGGGCGGGCCGTGTCGGTCGCGGGCCTGCGCTTCGCGGGCACCGGCGACCCCCAGTACACGCCGGACCGCTCGGCGAAGCCGGGCGGCGACGCCTCGGAGGAGCTGGCGGGGGTCCGCCTGGCCTCGGCGCTGCGCGACCAGAAGGCGGCCGGCACGCCGGTCGACATCGCCGTCGCGCACAACCCGACGGCGGCCCGCCAGACGGACGGCGAGGTCCCGCTGGTCCTGGCCGGGCACATCCACCACGAGGAGACGGAGATCCTGAAGTACGGCACCCGGCTGCGCGTCGAGGGCTCGACGGGCGGCAGCGGGCTGCGCGCGGTCGAGGGCAAGCACCCCGACCCGGTGCAGGCCTCGGTCCTCTACCTGGACCGGGACACCCGCCGGCTGCAGGCCTGGGACGAGATCGAACTGGGCGGTCTGGGCCTGACGACGGCCGAGGTCAGCCGGCATCTGCCGAAGGAGAACCAGCCCTGAGCCGCCTCCGTATCCGGTTTGGTCCGCGTCCTGGCCACGTAGTACAGTCTGTTCGTGCCCAAGGGCACCGGTCAGGGCTTGACCGTCTTGAGCTTCCGTCGAAGCGAGAGAGAAGCTTCATCTCATCGAGGTGAAGCGGAGTCACATGCTTCTCACGTCCCCTGCGGGAACGCGAAGACGAAGCAGAGCGGTACAGGCTGTTCGCCCTCATCGTCTAGCGGCCTAGGACGCCGCCCTTTCAAGGCGGTAGCACGGGTTCGAATCCCGTTGGGGGCACGCAAGATCGTGTGCGACACTGTTCACACACAACAGCTTGGTCCTGTGGAGCAGTTTGGAGTGCTCGCCACCCTGTCAAGGTGGAGGCCGCGGGTTCAAATCCCGTCAGGACCGCTGAGACCCCTCACCGGGTCTCGTGGCTGGGTAGCTCAGTTGGTACGAGCGTCCGCCTGAAAAGCGGAAGGTCGCCGGTTCGACCCCGGCCCCAGCCACCAGTGCAGGCCCCGTCCTCGGACGGGGCCTGCGGCGTTCCCGGCACCGGTCCGGCACCGGAATGCGCCTCCCCGGTCAGACCGGTGCCGCGTGCAGCGGCTGCGTCCCGCGGCCGCCCGGGTGACGGTGGCGCCAGAACCAGAAGGCCGCGCACGACACCAGGGCCCAGCAGGCGAGCACCAGGAAGGGCTCGGCGTGCTGGTGGCCCTGGAAGTAGACCGCCGTGTGCTGGGCGTTGACCGAGGCTCCGGGCGGCAGGTACTGGCCGATCCGGCCGATCACCGTGGGCAGCAGCGGCCAGGCGACCGCGCCGCCGGAGGCGGGGTTGCCGAGGAGCACCAGCAGGCCCCAGGTCGGGATCATCGCCCAGCGGTGGAAGAACGTGTTGAACATCGTGAAGACCATGCCGCAGCTGAACATCGTCAGCGCGAGGATCAGCCAGGACTCCACGAACGGCAGGTCGATCGCGCCCAGCCACCAGTCCACGACCGCCGCGATCACGAACCCGCCCAGCAGGGAGTACACGATCGTGAACGCGATCCGCTCGGCCGGGTCGAGGCCGCGCGCGTGCACGCTCAGCTGGATCGCCCCGACGAAGCCGATGATCACGGCGGCGAGCGAGATGTAGAAGATCGTCAGTCCGCGCGGGTCGCCGCTCTGCAGGGGGTGCCGGTCCTGGACCGCCACGGGGACGCCGGTCGCCTTGCTCACCGGGGCCGCCGCCGAGGTGAAGACCTGGGCGACGGTGTACCCGGAGGCGCTGGAGATGTCCAGGTCGACGCGGTCCCCGCCGTCGCGGACGTCCAGCACCGCGAAGATCTGCTGCTCGTCGAGGGCGTGCCGGGCCGCCTCCCGGGAGCCGTAGGGCCTCAGGTCCAGCTCCGCGCCCAGCGCCTTCTCCATCGCGCCGACGAACTCCTTGCCGCGCGCCTCGTCGTACTGCCCGGTCACGCCGGTCGGCATGTGGTGCGGGGTCGGGCTGGCCATGGCGTACGTGTACGAGGCCGCGAAGAGCCCCGCCGCCACGGCCAGGATGAACACCAGCACCGTCGCCGGGAAGAACGGCGACTTCTTGAAGCCGGTCCAGCGGTCGGACCAGGTCGGCGGCCGTCCGTGCTCCCCGTGCGGCGCATGCGCCGCACGGGGCCGCGCTCCTCCGCCCCCCGCAGCGCTTCCGGCCGCCTTCGCCCCGCCGGCCGGCGTCGCTCCTCCGGCCGGCCTCGCCCCCTCAGACGTCGTCGCCCCTTCGGGCGTCCCGGTCCCTCCCGCCGCTGTCACCCCGTCGGACGCCTCTGGTCCCCCGGACCCCTGCGGCCTCCCGGTCACCGGCAGCCCCTCGGAGCCCGCCGGGCCTCCGGCCTCCGCCGGCCTTTCGGACATCGCGGGTCCTCCGGCCTCCGTCTCCCCCCCAGGTGTCGTCGCCCCCGCCGGCCCTTCGGGCATCGCGGGTCCTCCGCCCGTCCCTGCTCCCTCGGCCCCCGTCGGCCCGCCGGCCGGCGTCCGTCCCGCGGGCGGCACCGTCCCTCCGGCCGACGCCGCCCCCTCGGGCGTCGGCAGCCCCCCGGACGTCTCCGGCGTCGGTCCTGCGGACTGTTGCGGCTCTTCGGGCGTCTGCGACATAAGAGCACGCTAAAACACGCATACGTCCGTTACATCCCGGATCGACGTCGTACGTACGCGGTCACCCCGGATCGGGGCATACCGAGCACCGCATCGGGCCCGGTCCAAAACCGTTCGCCCCTTCTTTCCGCGAGGTGAGATCCTGGAACGCGTATGTCTACGCATCCTGCCCCCGCCCTGGGCGCTCTCGCTCCGCGTCTCGCCGAGTTGTCCCTGCGTGACGCCCATCGCCTCGGCCGCCGGCTCGAGGGAGCACGAAAGATCCGCAAGCCCGAGGCCCGGGCCGCCGTCCTCGCCGAGATCGAGGCCGAGGTCGCGCGCGCCGAGGAGCGGATGGCCGAGCGGCGCGGCCGCCTGCCCGAAATCACGTACCCCGAGCAGCTGCCCGTCAGCCAGAAGAAGGACGAGATCGCCGCGGCCATCCGCGACCACCAGGTCGTGATCGTGGCCGGTGAGACCGGTTCCGGGAAGACGACGCAGATCCCGAAGATCTGCCTGGAGCTGGGGCGCGGCGTGCGCGGCATGATCGGGCACACCCAGCCCCGCCGCATCGCCGCCCGCACGGTCGCCGAGCGCGTCGCCGACGAGCTGGACACCCCGCTGGGCGAGGCCGTCGGCTGGAAGGTCCGCTTCACCGACCAGGTCGGCCAGGACACCTTCGTCAAGCTGATGACGGACGGCATCCTGCTCGCCGAGATCCAGACGGACCGCGAGCTGCGCGCGTACGACACGATCATCATCGACGAGGCGCACGAGCGGTCGCTGAACATCGACTTCCTGCTGGGCTACCTGGCCCAGCTGCTGCCGAAGCGCCCGGACCTGAAGGTCGTCGTCACGTCGGCCACCATCGACCCCGAGCGGTTCTCGCGGCACTTCGGCGACGCCCCGATCATCGAGGTCAGCGGCCGTACGTACCCCGTGGAGGTGCGGTACCGGCCGCTCCTCGAGGAGGACTCCGAGGACACCGACCGGGACCAGATCACCGCGATCACCGACGCCGTCGAGGAGCTGATGGCCGAGGGCAAGGGCGACATCCTCGTCTTCCTCTCCGGCGAGCGGGAGATCCGCGACACCGCGGACGCGCTGAACAAGAAGAACTACCGGTTCACCGAGGTGCTGCCGCTGTACGCGCGGCTGTCGCACGCCGAGCAGCACCGCGTCTTCCAGCCGCACACGGGTCGCCGCATCGTGCTGGCCACGAACGTCGCCGAGACCTCGCTGACCGTCCCGGGCATCAAGTACGTCATCGACCCGGGCACCGCGCGCATCTCCCGCTACAGCCACCGCACCAAGGTGCAGCGGCTGCCGATCGAGCCGATCTCGCAGGCCAGCGCCAACCAGCGCAAGGGACGCTGCGGCCGCACCAGCGACGGCATCTGCATCCGGCTCTACAGCGAGGAGGACTTCCTCGCCCGGCCGGAGTTCACGGACGCGGAGATCCTCCGGACGAACCTGGCCTCCGTCATCCTGCAGATGACCGCGGCCGGCCTCGGCGACATCGAGAAGTTCCCCTTCATCGACCCGCCGGACCACCGCAACATCCGCGACGGCGTGCAGCTCCTCCATGAGCTGAACGCCCTCGACCCGGCGGAGAAGGACGTCCGCAAGCGGCTCACGCCGACCGGCCGCAAGCTGGCGCAGCTGCCCGTGGACCCGCGTCTGGCCCGCATGGTCCTGGAGGCGGACAAGAACGGCTGCGTGCGCGAGGTCATGGTGATCGCGGCCGCGCTGTCCATCCAGGACCCGCGCGAGCGGCCCGCCGACAAGCAGGCGCAGGCGGACCAGCAGCACGCCCGCTTCAAGGACGAGAGCAGCGACTTCCTCGCCTTCCTGAACCTGTGGCGGTACATCCGCGAGCAGCAGAAGGAGCGCGGCTCGTCCTCGTTCCGCCGCATGTGCAAACAGGAGTACCTGAACTTCCTGCGCATCCGCGAGTGGCAGGACATCTACGCCCAGCTGCGCACGGTGGCCAAGCAGATGGGCATCCAGCCGAACGAGGAGGACGCGCCCGACCAGAGCGTCCACGTCTCCCTGCTGGCCGGTCTGCTCTCGCACGTCGGCATGAAGGACGTGAAGGAGTCCAAGGACCAGGGCGCGGGCGCGCGCAAGGACGGCGGCCGCAACGAGTACCTGGGGGCGCGGAACGCCAAGTTCGCGATCTTCCCCGGTTCGGCGCTGTTCAGGAAGCCGCCGCGGTTCGTGATGTCCGCCGAGCTGGTGGAGACCTCCCGCCTGTGGGCCCGCGTCAACGCGAGGATCGAGCCGGAGTGGGTGGAGCCGCTGGCCGGCCACCTGCTCAAGCGCACCTACAGCGAGCCGCACTGGGAGAAGGACCAGGCGGCGGTGGTGGCGTACGAGAAGGTCACGCTGTACGGCGTGCCGATCGTGGCGCAGCGCAAGGTGAACTACGGGCGCGTCGACCCGGAGGTCTCCCGCGAGCTGTTCATCCGCAACGCCCTCGTCGAGGGCGACTGGCGCACGCACCACAAGTTCTTCGCCGACAACCGCAGGCTGCTCACCGAGGTGGAGGAGCTGGAGCACCGGGCGCGGCGCCGGGACATCCTCGTCGACGACGAGACGCTGTTCGACTTCTACGACCAGCGGGTGCCCGAGCACGTCGTGTCCGGCGCGCACTTCGACTCCTGGTGGAAGCACAAGCACCGCGAGGAGCCCGAACTGCTCGACTTCGAGCGGTCGATGCTCATCAACGAGCGCGCGGGCGACGTCAGCAAGGACGACTACCCGGACTCCTGGCGCCAGGGCCGGCTGAAGTTCCGGGTGACCTACCAGTTCGAGCCGGGCGCGGACGCGGACGGCGTCACGGTCCACATCCCGCTCCAGGTGCTGAACCAGGTGACGGAGGAGGGCTTCGACTGGCAGATCCCGGGCCTGCGCGAGGAGGTCGTCACGGAGCTGATCCGCTCCCTGCCGAAGCCGATCCGGCGCAACTACGTGCCCGCGCCGAACTTCGCGAAGCGGTTCCTGGAGGGCACGGCGCCCTCGCAGGAGCCGCTGACCGCCGCCATGGCGCGGGAACTGAAGCGGATGGTGGGCGTGCCGTTCACCGCCGACGACTTCGACTGGTCCAAGGTCCCCGACCACCTGAAGATCACCTTCCGGATCGTCGACGAGCGGCGCCGCAAGCTCGCCGAGGACAAGGACCTCCAGGCGCTGAAGCTCCGGCTCAAGCCCAGGGCGCGCAAGGCCATCTCGCAGGCCGCGGCGGCCACCGCCGAGCGCACGGGCGGGGAGTCGCTGGAGCGCACGGGCCTGACGGACTGGACGATCGGCGCGCTCACCCGCGTCTTCGAGACGCGGCGGGCGGGCCAGCCGGTCAAGGCCTTCCCGGCGCTGGTGGACGACGGCGACACCGTCTCCGTACGGCTCTTCGACACCGAGGCCGAGCAGCAGCAGGCGATGTGGAAGGGCACCCGCCGGCTGATCCTGCGCAACATCCCGGTGAACCCGGCCAAGTTCGCGTCCGAGAAGCTGACGAACGCCCAGAAGCTGGCGCTGTCGGCGAATCCGCACGGGTCGATCCAGGCGCTGTTCGACGACTGCGCCATGGCGGCGGCGGACAAGCTGATCGCCGACTTCGGCGGCCCGGCGTGGGACGAGGAGTCGTACCGCAAGCTGTACGACAAGGTGCGCGCGGAGATCGTCGACACGACCGTGCGCACGGTCGGGCAGGTGCAGCAGGTCCTGGCCGCCTGGCAGGCCTGTGAGCGCCGCCTGAAGGCCGTCCGCAGCCCCGCCCTGCTGGCGAACCTGACGGACGTGCGCACGCAGCTGGACGCCCTGGTGAGGCCGGGCTTCGTCACCGAGGCCGGACTGGGCCGGCTGCCGCACCTGATGCGCTACCTCGTCGCCGCGGACCGCCGGCTGCAGCAGATGCCGACGGCCGTGCAGCGCGACACCACGCGCATGGAGAAGGTCCACGAGATGCAGGACGAGTACGCCTGGCTCCTGGAGCGACTGCCGCAGGGGCGGCCGGTGCCCCAGCAGGTGCTGGACATCCGCTGGATGATCGAGGAGCTGCGCGTCAGCTACTTCGCGCACGCGCTGGGGACGGCGTACCCCGTCTCCGACAAACGCATCGTGAAGGCGATCGACGCGGCAGCACCGTGACGGACCGTGCACGGAGGGTGAGTTCGACCACCGGGCCCACCCTCCTGTACAGTCCTTCTCGCAGCGCACCGCACGGTTCGCGCCGCGAAACCTCGCCGGTCTCCCGGAGACCGAGAGGTGCTCCAGGTCCTGTGGAGCAGTTTGGAGTGCTCGCCACCCTGTCAAGGTGGAGGCCGCGGGTTCAAATCCCGTCAGGACCGCAGTGATCAGAAGGCCCGCTTCCGTTTCGGAAGCGGGCCTTCCGCATGTTCGCGCGGAACCTTCCACGCGTCCGCGCGCGCGAACGGCGGCCGGGCCCGTCGGCGCCCGTTCCCTTGACGGCGTCACATTCCGCCGGTACCTCAATAAAAAGGGTGATGACCCCGCGGAGGTGGCGTATGACGACGTCCGGCAGGCACGAGACGCGCGCTCTGCTCCGCGCCCACTTGTCGGCCGCCTCCGGCGGGTACCGCCACCTGACGCGCCGCTGCCCCGTCTGTCACCGCCTTCTGCGGCTGGCCATGGAGTCCGCGCACGACGCCGAGGGCGCCGGCGGTGCCTCCGCCGACGAGATCCCCTCCGAGGTCTGAACGCTCCCTCCAGGGACCGGCAACGCGGCTCGCAAGCCCCCCGGAACGCCCCTGCGGGCCCTCTGCGGCCCCTCTGCGGCCCCTCTGCGGCCCCTCTGCGGATCTTCCGTCCGGGCGTACCCCCGCCGCCCGTGAACCCGCCCTCCGCTGCCGTACGTCGCGATCACGGCACTCTCGACTGTGTGACGGGAGTCACCGCATAAGTTTTCAGAGGTGCGGTACTTACGCACGACCTACAACGGGTCAATTTAATATGTGCAATTGCACTACTCCCGGAGGCCTTCCACAGGAGATCCGACAGACCTCCCCCGACTCCGACAAGGCCGCACACGGACGACCCGTAGGCCCCTCGTGGCGGGCACAAAAAAGATCGCGCTGGACCCGGCGGAGTCCAGCGCGATCTACGACGCACCCTGATCAGTCGTGCAAGTGGAGTGGGCGTGGGTCCTGTTGGGGCAGGCCCCGCGTCGCTTGGAGCTGTGGTGCGGGCGTTCCGGCCGGGTTGGGGGCCTGCCGAAATGCCCTGATATGCGGTTGTCAGGCCTCGCTGCGCTGCTGGGGGATGCCCGCGAGCAGAGCGCGGACCTCCGCCTCGCGGTAGCGGCGGTGCCCGCCGAGCGTACGGATCGACGTGAGCTTGCCGGCCTTCGCCCACCGCGTGACCGTCTTCGGGTCGACGCGGAACATCGTGGCGACCTCAGCCGGGGTCAGCAGCGGCTCGGCATCAGGGGTGCGAGCGGTCATGAGCGGCCTCCTCGGGAGAACCGAACCTTCTCGGTTCTTTCCTCTAAATTCTGCACCTTGACCCGCGTTGCCCGAAATGGCGGACGCGAGTCGAGTCGGTTATAGGACGAACGGCTTGTCCTCGGCACTACAACTACACCATCTGTCCAGCCGCGTCGGCCAAACCGATGGAATTGCCCTCCCAGGTGTTCATCAGCGACGGAAGCCGATGGACCATGCCATAGCGGACAGTCACGCCACTGTGACGATCAGTCACAGGACGATCAGGAGTCACCAGACCCCCCATAGCGTGCAATGCGGAGATTCCACTCATAAGAGAGCGGATGGAGTCCTCCCCGGACTCCTTGTCCTATTTTGGCATGAGGGGGGGCGTAAGACGCAAGACGCTTGTCACGTGCAGTCCGTCACGCTTGCGTACATAGGACCGGATCGGGACCTACGTCCCATCGGGTCACCGACGCCCGCTCCAGGAACTGTAAGCGTGCCGTGAACCTCTGGCCTCAGAAAGGGGACAGGGGAATCTTACGCCCCGTCAGTTCGCGGAGCGTCGCTCGCGCACCGAGCGCCACCGCTCCACCAGGCGCGCGTACGCCCGCGCGGCGCCCTCGCCGTCCCCGGTGCGCAGCGCCTCGATCCCCTCGGCCACGTCGGCCGCCGAGTGGTCGCCGTCGAGCTGGCCCGGCGGCAGGACGTGCACCAGGCCGCCGTAGTCGAGCTCCACCAGCGAGCGGGGGTGGAACTCCTCCAGCCAGCGGCCCACGTCCACCAGGCCGTCGATCAGCGGCCCCTCGTCGACCGTGTCCCTGAGGGTGCGCAGGCCCCGCGCCACGCGCCGCCGCGCCTGCACCATCGGCGTCCGGTAGCGCAGCACGGGCGGCTCGCCGTCCGGGGTCCCCGCCCCCTTGTCGTACGTGCGCTCCTCGTCGGAGACCAGGACGAACCAGGTCAGCGGGACCTGCCAGGTCGAGGTGCGGATCCAGGGGCGGGCGTCGGGGTTGCGGGCCGCCCAGCGCTCGTGGTCCCGCGTCGCCTGGTGGCGCACGACCGGCGGCAGGACGGCGTCCAGGACGGACGCCGGCAGCTCCTCGGCGAGCTCGCCGAGCGCCTGCCAGCCGCGCAGCCGGGTGCGCCAGGGGCACACGCACAGCACGCCGTCCACGTCGACGACGAAGGCGTCGCCGCTCTCGTGCACCGGCACCGGGACCGGCGGGGTGGGCAGCAAGTCGGCCAGGGAGCGCCGCAGTTCGTCCTGGTACGTGGGCAGGTCGGAGCGTTCGGCGTAGCGGGCCCAGTGGCCGCGCTCCGGCTCGGGGAAGGCGGCCAGCGGTTCGTACACGCGGAGGTAGGAGGCGTAGGGGACGATCACCGAGGACACCTGGGGCACGCTTGCTCCCTCCCCCGCGGGCCTGGCGGAAAACCCATGGAATCCGCACACGAACGGGCCGGAAAACCCTGCAAATCGTCGCACGGGACACTGTGACCGTACTCCGCGAGGGGGTGATCCTGACCACTGCGCGGATGGCGGATGCGCCCAGGCCCTACTCTCGTGCCCACGGAGGCCCGCCACCCGCACGGGCACCGTTTCCATCGCCGCTACTCGACCGGGAGTCACCACCGTGACCGACGCAAACGACGGCGTCCTGCACACCCTGTTCCGCTCGGACCAGGGCGGCCACGAGCAGGTCGTGCTCTGCCAGGACCGCGCCACCGGCCTCAAGGCCGTCATCGCCCTCCACTCCACCGCCCTGGGCCCCGCCCTGGGCGGTACGCGCTTCTACCCGTACGCGAGCGACGAGGAGGCCGTCGCCGACGCGCTGAACCTCGCGCGCGGGATGTCGTACAAGAACGCCATGGCCGGGCTCGACCACGGCGGCGGGAAGGCGGTGATCATCGGTGACCCGCAGCGCGACAAGACCGAGGAGCTGCTGCTGGCGTACGGGCGCGCCGTGGCCTCGCTCGGCGGGCGGTACGTGACCGCGTGCGACGTCGGCACGTACGTGGCGGACATGGACGTCGTCGCGCGCGAGTGCCGCTGGACGACCGGCCGTTCGCCCGAGAACGGCGGCGCCGGCGACTCCTCGGTGCTCACCGCGTTCGGCGTCTTCCAGGGGATGCGGGCCTCGGCGCGGCACCTGTGGGGCGAGCCGTCGCTGCGCGGCCGGACGGTCGGCGTCGCGGGCGTCGGCAAGGTCGGCCACCACCTGGTGGAGCACCTGCTGGAGGACGGCGCCGAGGTCGTGATCACGGACGTGCGGCAGGACGCGGTGGCGCGGATCACCGAGCGGCACCCGTCCGTACGGGCCGTCGCCGACACGGAGAAGCTGATCCGGCTCGAAGGGCTCGACGTCTACGCGCCCTGCGCGCTCGGCGGCGCGCTGAACGACGACACCGTTCCCGTGCTCACCGCGCGGGCGGTCTGCGGTGCCGCCAACAACCAGCTGGCGCACCCCGGTGTCGAGAAGGACCTCGCGGACCGCGGAATCCTCTACGCACCGGACTACGTGGTGAACGCGGGCGGCGTGATCCAGGTCGCCGACGAGCTGCACGGCTTCGACTTCGAGCGGTGCCGCGCGAAGGCCGCGAAGATCTTCGACACCACGCTTTCGATCTTCGCACGTGCGAATGAGGACGGGATTCCGCCCGCCGCCGCGGCCGACCGGATCGCCGAGCAGCGGATGGCCGACGCGATCGCGGCCGGCGCCGGACGCTGACCTTCCGCCTCCGTCGGGTACCCGTCGGCGGGCCGGTTGGAGAGAACTCTCACTTCCGTCGGCGGGTCGTTCCCCGATAAGTGGTTAAAATCGCCGGTGACCAGCGAGGAAAGGGCGCCTCGCGGGACCCGCGCACACGCCCGTCCTGCGGGCGACGTACCGTATGGGCGCGGGCTCAGGTACCGTGGAAGCCCTACGGACCGGTCTCTCCACGGAGAGCCCGTTCCAGATCATGAACGCGTGTCAAGACTCTGGGGCCGTCGAGCCCCGTCACCGAGGGGGTCGAGCCATGGGGCGCGGCCGGGCCAAGGCCAAGCAGACAAAGGTCGCCCGCCAGCTGAAGTACAACAGCGGTGGGACTGACCTGTCGCGTCTGGCCCATGAACTGGGCGCATCGACTTCGAACCAGCCGCCGAACAGCGAGCCGTTCGAAGACGACGAAGACGACGACCCGTACGCGCGGTACGCGGATCTGTACAACGACGACGACGAGGACGAGGACGACGAGTCCGGTCCGTCGTCGCAACGCCGCGGCGCTTGACGCAGCTGCACCCTTCGCAGTTCACGCGGTTCCCGTAGCAACTGCACTTCACCCGGTCCGGGGCCTTGGCGCCGGACCGGGTTTCGTGCTGCCGTCGCATCAGGCCGCGTAGTCGCCGATCAGCGCCGCGCCGGTGGTGTGCTCGCCGCGGTCGGTGATCTCACCGGCGACCCAGGCCTCCACGCCGCGGTCGGCGAGGACGGCGAGCGCGGCGTCCGCCGACTCGCCCGGGACGACCGCGATCATGCCGACGCCCATGTTCAGCGTCTTCTCCAGCTCCAGGCGCTCGACGTCGCCGGTGCGGCCGACGAGGTCGAAGACCGGGGCCGGGGTCCACGTGGAGCGGTCGACGACCGCGTGCAGCCCGTCCGGGATCACCCGGGCGAGGTTGGCCGCGAGGCCGCCGCCCGTGACGTGGCTGTAGGCGTGCACCTCGGTGGTGCGGGCCAGGGCCAGGCAGTCCAGCGAGTAGATCCGGGTGGGCTCGAGGAGCTCCTCGCCGAGCGTGCGGCCGAACTCCTCGACCTGCCGGTCCAGGCTCAGGCCGGCCCTGTCGAAGAGGACGTGCCGCACCAGTGAGTACCCGTTCGAGTGAAGTCCCGAGGACGCCATGGCGATCACGGCGTCACCGTTGCGAATGCGATCCGAGCCCAGCAGGCGGTCCGCCTCGACCACACCGGTGCCGGCCCCCGCGACGTCGAAGTCGTCCGGGCCGAGCAGGCCGGGGTGCTCGGCGGTCTCGCCGCCCACCAGGGCGCAGCCGGCCAGGACGCAGCCCTCGGCGATGCCCTTGACGATGGCGGCGACGCGCTCGGGGTGGACCTTGCCGACGCAGATGTAGTCGGTCATGAACAGCGGCTCGGCGCCGCACACCACGATGTCGTCCATGACCATCGCGACGAGGTCGTGGCCGATGGTGTCGTACACGCCGAGCTGCCGGGCGAGGTCGACCTTGGTGCCGACGCCGTCGGTGGCGGACGCCAGCAGGGGGCGCTCGTAGCGCTTGAGGGCTGAGGCGTCGAAGAGGCCGGCGAAGCCGCCGAGGCCGCCGAGGACCTCGGGGCGCTGCGTCTTCTTCACCCACTCCTTCATGAGCTCCACCGCGCGGTCGCCCGCCTCGATGTCGACGCCGGCAGCCGCGTAGCTGGCACCTGTGGTCTCAGTCATGACTGTTGAGAACTTTCGTGTCGTACAGCTGTAGTGCTGCGGGGTCCTACGGGCGGCGGATCGCGTCGGCCGCGGCGGTGGCCGCGGGACCCGCGGCCAGCTCGGTCTCCAGGAGCTGCTTGCCCAGCAGCTCCGGGTCGGGGAGCTCCACCGGGTACTCGCCGTCGAAGCAGGCCCGGCAGAGGTTCGGCTTGGCGATGGTGGTCGCCTCGATCATGCCGTCGATGGAGATGTACGACAGGGAGTCGGCGCCCAGCGAGGTGCCGATCTCCTCGATCGTCATGCCGTTGGCGATCAGCTCGGCGCGGGTGGCGAAGTCGATGCCGAAGAAGCAGGGCCACTTCACCGGGGGCGAGGAGATCCGGATGTGGACCTCGGCGGCGCCCGCCTCGCGCAACATGCGGACCAGGGCGCGCTGGGTGTTGCCGCGGACGATCGAGTCGTCGACGACGACCAGCCGCTTGCCCTTGATGACTTCCTTGAGCGGGTTCAGCTTCAGGCGGATGCCGAGCTGGCGGATCGTCTGCGAGGGCTGGATGAAGGTCCGGCCCACGTACGCGTTCTTCACCAGGCCGGCGCCGAACGGGATGCCGGAGGCCTCCGCGTAGCCGATCGCGGCGGGCGTGCCGGACTCCGGGGTCGCTATGACCAGGTCCGCCTCGGCGGGCGCCTCCTTGGCCAGGCGGCGGCCCATCTCGACCCGGCTGAGGTACACGTTCCGGCCGGCGATGTCCGTGTCGGGGCGGGCCAGGTAGACGTACTCGAAGACGCAGCCCTTGGGGTTCGCCTCCGCGAACTTGAAGGAGCGCAGGCCGTTCTCGTCGACGGCGACGAACTCGCCCGGCTCGATCTCGCGGACGAAGCTGGCGCCGCAGATGTCGAGCGCGGCGGTCTCGGAGGCGACGACCCAGCCGCGCTCCAGGCGGCCGAGGACCAGCGGGCGGATGCCCTGCGGGTCGCGCGCCGCGTACAGGGTGTGCTCGTTCATGAAGACGAGGCTGAAGGCGCCCTTGACCTTCGGCAGGACGCGGGCGGCCGCCTCCTCGATGGTCAGCGGCGTGCCGTCGGCCTCGCCGCTGTCCGTCTGGCCGGCCAGGAGGGCCGTGACCAGGTCGGTGTCGTTGGTGGCCGCGACCTGGGTGGAGCGGCCGTTCTGCTTGGGGAGGTCCGCGACCATCTCGGCGAGCTCGGCCGTGTTGACCAGGTTGCCGTTGTGGCCGAGCGCGATCGAGCCGTGCGCGGTGGCGCGGAACGTCGGCTGGGCGTTCTCCCACACGGAGGCCCCGGTGGTCGAGTAGCGGGCGTGTCCGACCGCGATGTGACCCTGCAGGGAGCCGAGCGAGGTCTCGTCGAAGACCTGGGAGACGAGGCCCATGTCCTTGAAGACGAGGATCTGGGAGCCGTTGCTGACCGCGATTCCCGCGGATTCCTGACCCCGATGCTGGAGGGCGTAGAGCCCGAAGTACGTGAGCTTTGCGACCTCTTCACCCGGGGCCCAGACCCCGAAGACGCCACAAGCGTCCTGAGGGCCCTTCTCGCCGGGGAGAAGATCATGACTGAGTCGACCGTCACCACGTGGCACGCCACCGAGTGTAGGCGAGATCGACCACTGGTCCGAATTGGGGATGGCTCACATCTGTCGTCACTCCTTCGCCACAGCACTGAAGCTTTTGCCGTTTTCGCTGGTCAGAGTGAGGGTGCGGTGATCCACCTCATACGAGACGGTGCCGTCGAAGAGCTCCAGGAGGGCTTTCTCGGTCTCCATGAGTGACTCTGAGCACATCTTCCGGGTGGTGGTCGGGGTCCCCAGGGTGATAGTGCCGTCGCCGACCGTGGCCTTGGCGGAGACGCGGTTGCAGCCGAGGCTCCCGGCGACCGTGCCGTCCTTCCCGTCGAAGGTCAGGTACGCCTTTCCGGCCGCCTCGCGCGGCAGGGAGCGGGCCCCCTTGCCGGAGCCGAGCGACTCGACCACCCAGGTCGTGCCGAGCAGGGGAGCGGATTCCTCCGCGCTGAGGTCCACCTTGTCGCCTCCGTCGGTGGTGAGCGTCAGTTCCCCGTCGTTCCTCGCGTCGGCCCTCAGCGGGCCCGCGGCCAGCGTGCGGGAGAGGACCCGCTCGAACCCCATGGGCTCCTTCTCGCACGCCATCCGGGTCGCCTTCGCCTGTCCGAGGTCGACGCGGTCGCCCTCGACGGCGGCCTTCGCGGAGAACGTGTTGCAACCGTAGTTCCCCCGCACCCCGCCGTCCTCGCCGAAGCGGACCGTGGCCCCGGCGGGGGCCCGGTGCGTGGTGCCGTCGACGGTGACGCTGTCCACCTTCCACTGGACGCCGGTCAGCCGCGGCCGCGTGCCGGCCGGGCCGCTGTCGGCCGGCTCGCTCCCGCAGGCCGCCGCCAACGGGAGGACGATCAGGGCGATGAGGGTGAGACGTTGCCTGTACATGCCGCTTCGACGGAACGACCGGCGTGATCGGTTCCCTTTCCCCCGCACAGGACGCGAAGTCCTCCCCGGCACACCGGCGTGAGCTGCGCATACGTGCTCCTCGCGGACCCCGGCGCGTCAGGGGAGCCGGGCCTCGGCACCTTCAGGCCCTCGGGCCTCAGCGCATCAGGGGCAGCAGGCCGCTCAGGTCGGCGCGTTCGCCGCTCGCGCCGACCTGGGCACCGGCCACGGCCTCCGCCCACTCCGTACGCCCCGTCGCCAGCCGGACCCAGGTCAGCGGGTCGGTCTCCACGACGTTCGGCGGGGTGCCGCGGGTGTGGCGCGGACCCTCCACGCACTGCACCACGGCGTACGGCGGAACGCGGACCTCCGTGGAGGCGCCGGGCGCCTTCACCGCGAGCGCGTCGGCGAGCAGCCGGGTGGCGGCGGCGAGGGCCTGGCGGTCGTACGGCACGTCGAGGCCGGGCACGGCGGCGTTCAGGTCGTCGGTGTGGACGACGAGTTCGACGGTGCGGGTGACCAGGTAGTCGGCGAGCGACAGGGCGCCCGCGCCGGTGGGGAGCAGCCGGCCGCCGAGATGCGTGTCGAGGTGCGCGGTGAACTCGCGTTCGGCGTCGGCGAGGTAGGCGTCGAGGTCGGGGTGCTGTTCGGCCCGCAGGCGGGCGGCGCCGGCGATGGCGGGGGCCTCGTCGGCGATCGCGAACGGCCACGCGGCGAGCAGCCCGTCGCGCTTCACGGGCTCGGGCTCGCCGAGCAGCCGGCCCACCACCGCGAACACCATGCCGAAGTGCGCGACGAGTTCGCGCACGGTCCAGTCGCCCAGGCGGGTGGGCAGCGCGAGTTGCTCGTCCGTGAGGTCGCGGACGGCCGCCCGCACGTGCCCGAACTGGGTCAGCACGGCGGTACGGGTCTTGACGGGATCGTAGGTGCGGGCACGCTTCTTGGCCGGTGACATGGCGGTGAGCGTAGTTCCTGCGCGGGGCGGGGCGGCGGGGCACGGCCCGGACGCGACGGTCGCGGCGGAGGAGCCGCGGATCTCGCCGGCCGCGGCGTGGTGGACGCCGTTCGCCCGGCCGGGTTCCCTCGGCGGGGCCCGCGCCCACAGCGCTTCGGCCGGCTCTCCGCCCGCCTCGCCTCCGGGGCAGGGGAGCCCGACGGCGACCCGGTGTCACCCGGTGTCGCTGACCGGCCCCGCGATACCGCCGCCGAGCGGTTCGGCGGGATGGGCGGGGTCCGCCTACGACGGGCCCACGACCAGGTGCATGGAGTCCTCCGGGGAGACCGGACCGCTTCCCGGCAGCACACCCGCCGCCCCCCGTGAAGAACCAGCGCTCCCCGCTGAAGGCCCCGCCCGGAGCCGGGCGGGGCCTTCAGGGGCGTACGACGACCGGCCGCTTACGCCAGCAGCGCCGGGATCGTGCTCTCGTGGGCCGTGCGCAGTTCCTCCAGGGTGAGGCCGAACTCGCCCTGGACCTCCACCGTGTCGCCGTCGACGACGCCGATGCGGGTGGCGGGCAGACCGCGCGCTCCGCACATGTCGTTGAAGCGGACCTCTTCCGAGCGCGGGACGGCGACGAGCGCGCGGCCCGCCGACTCCGAGAACAGGAAGGTGAACGCGTCCAGGCCGTCCGGGACGACCAGGCGCGCGCCCTTGCCGCCGAGCAGCGCGGACTCGACCACGGCCTGGACCAGGCCGCCGTCGGACAGGTCGTGCGCGGAGTCGATCATGCCGTCGCGGGAGGCCGAGATCAGGATCTCGCCGAGCAGCCGCTCGCGCTCCAGGTCGACCTTGGGCGGCAGACCGCCGAGGTGGTCGTGGACCACCTGCGACCAGGCCGAGCCGCCGAACTCCTCCTCCGTGTCGCCGAGCAGGTAGAGGAGCTGGCCCTCCTCCTGGAAGGCGACCGGGGTGCGGCGGGCCACGTCGTCGATGACGCCGAGGACGGCGACCACCGGGGTCGGGTGGATGGCGGCCTCGCCCGTCTGGTTGTAGAGCGAGACGTTGCCGCCGGTCACCGGGGTGCCCAGCTGCCGGCAGGCGTCGGCCAGACCGCGGATGGCCTCGGCGAACTGCCACATGACGGCCGGGTCCTCGGGCGAGCCGAAGTTCAGGCAGTCGGAGACCGCGAGGGGCTTCGCGCCGGTGGTGGCGACGTTGCGGTACGCCTCCGCCAGGGCGAGCTGCGCGCCCGTGTACGGGTCGAGCTTGGCGTAGCGGCCGTTGCCGTCGGTGGCGATGGCGACGCCGAGCCCGGACTCCTCGTCGATGCGGATCATGCCCGAGTCCTCGGGCTGCGCCAGCACCGTGTTGCCCTGCACGAAGTGGTCGTACTGGGAGGTGATCCAGGACTTGGACGCCTGGTTCGGGGAGGAGACCAGCTTCAGGACCTGGTCCTTCAGCTCCTCGGAGGTCTGCGGGCGCGGCAGCTTGTTCGCGTCGTCGGCCTGCAGGGCGTCCTGCCACTCGGGGCGGGCGTACGGGCGCTCGTAGACCGGGCCGTCGTGCGCGACCGTGCGCGGGTCGACGTCGACGATCTTGCCGCCGTGCCAGAAGATCTCCAGGCGGTCCCCGTCGGTCACCTCGCCGATCACCGTGGCGATGACGTCCCACTTCTCGCAGATCGCGAGGAAGCGGTCGACCTTGTCGGGCTCGACGACCGCGCACATCCTTTCCTGCGACTCGCTCATGAGGATCTCCTCAGGAGACAGGGTCGAGTCGCGCAGGGGGACGTCGTCCAGCGTCACGCGCATGCCGCCGGAGCCGTTGGAGGCCAGCTCGGACGTGGCGCAGGACAGGCCGGCCGCGCCGAGGTCCTGGATGCCGACGACCAGCTTCTCCTGGAAGGCCTCCAGGGTGCACTCGATGAGGAGCTTCTCCTGGAAGGGGTCGCCGACCTGGACGGCCGGGCGCTTGGACGGCTTGGCGTCGTCGAAGGTCTCCGAGGCCAGGATGGAGGCGCCGCCGATGCCGTCGCCGCCGGTCCGGGCCCCGTACAGGATGACCTTGTTGCCGGCGCCCGACGCCTTGGCGAGGTGGATGTCCTCGTGCTTCATCACGCCGATGGCACCGGCGTTGACCAGGGGGTTGCCCTGGTAGCAGGCGTCGAAGACGACCTCGCCGCCGATGTTGGGCAGGCCCAGGCAGTTGCCGTAGCCGCCGATGCCGGCGACGACGCCGGGCAGGACGCGCTTGGTGTCGGGGTGGTCGGCCGCGCCGAAGCGCAGCGGGTCCACGACCGCGACCGGGCGGGCGCCCATCGCGATGATGTCGCGCACGATGCCGCCGACGCCGGTGGCCGCGCCCTGGTAGGGCTCGACGTACGACGGGTGGTTGTGCGACTCGACCTTGAAGGTCACCGCGTAGCCCTGGCCGACGTCGACGACGCCGGCGTTCTCGCCGATGCCGACGAGCAGCGCGTCGGACTGCGGGGCCTTCTCGCCGAACTGGCGCAGGTGGACCTTGGAGGACTTGTACGAGCAGTGCTCGGACCACATGACCGAGTACATGGCGAGCTCGGCGCCGGTCGGGCGGCGGCCGAGGATCTCCACGATCCGCTCGTACTCGTCCTTCTTCAGGCCGAGTTCGGCCCAGGGCAGCTCGACGTCAGGGGTAGCGGCCGCATTTTCGACCGTGTCCAGAGGCGTGCGGCTCATACGTTGACCAGCTTCTTGAGGATCGAGGTGAAGAAGGGGAGGCCGTCCGTGCGGCCGGACCCGATGAGGGGCTCGACGGCGTGCTCGGGGTGCGGCATCAGGCCGACGACGTTGCCCGCCTCGTTGGTGACGCCCGCGATGTCGCGCAGGGAGCCGTTGGGGTTGAAGTCGACGTAACGGAACGCGACCCGGCCCTCCGCCTCCAGCATGTCGAGCGTGCGCTCGTCGGCGACGTACCGCCCGTCCATGTTCTTCAGCGGGATGTGGATCTCCTGGCCGGACGCGTAGTCGCTGGTCCAGGAGGTGTCCGCGTTCTCCACCCGCAGCTTCTGGTCGCGGCAGATGAAGTGCAGGTGGTCGTTGCCGAGCATCGCGCCGGGCAGCAGGTGCGCCTCGGTGAGGATCTGGAAGCCGTTGCAGATGCCCAGGACGGGCAGTCCCGACTTCGCCTGCTCGATCAGGGGCTCCATCACCGGCGAGAAGCGCGCGATGGCGCCGGCGCGCAGGTAGTCGCCGTAGGAGAAGCCTCCGCACAGCACCACGGCGTCGACCTGCTTGAGGTCCTTGTCCTTGTGCCACAGGGCCACGGGCTCCGCGCCGGCGAGCCTGATCGCGCGCTGGGTGTCCCGGTCGTCGAGGCTTCCCGGAAAAGTGACGACGCCAATACGAGCGGTCACTCGCCGGCCTCCGCCTTCTCTTCCTCCACCTTCACGGTGAAGTTCTCGATCACGGTGTTGGCGAGGAAGGATTCCGCCAGTTCGTGGATGCGGGCGAGCGCGGCGTCGTCGACCGGCCCGTCCACTTCGAGTTCGAAACGCTTTCCCTGACGTACGTCGGAGACGCCCTCGAAACCGAGGCGCGGCAGTGCACGCTGCACCGCCTGGCCCTGGGGGTCGAGGATCTCCGGCTTGAGCATGACGTCGACTACGACGCGTGCCACTGGCACTCCCGGTGTGTGGTGCTGAGCAGGTTCCTTCAGACTACCCGCACAAAAACTCTACGCGAGTAGACTCGTAGGAAAGCACGTGATGCCCGTCACGTCCGCACATCGGGCGGGACCCCTTCACGGAAAATCCAGGGAAAGATGCCGAGTCCCTATTGCCCCGGGCCGCGCGGGGGGATTTAGTCGGTCTACACATTTCAATCCCGAGCGCTGTACAAGGAAAAAGGCAATAGCCGATACTTTGCACCGAACGCTCTGGAAAGCAGCCGGACAGTCGGCATCCCGGCACGTCGTCGGACGTGATTCCGAAGGTGTCGCACGAAAGGACCGATATTCGTGGCGCAGCATGTCGTGGTCACTCTCTTCGACGACATCGACGGCTCGGAAGCGGCGGAGACGATCGCCTTCGGTCTGGACGGCATGTCGTACGAGATCGACCTCAACCCGGCCAACGCCGAGAAACTGCGGGAGGCCCTCGCCCCCTACGTGGAGGCCGGCCGCAAGCGGGCCCGCTCCGGGCGCACGTACCGGCAGACGGACGTGGCCCCCGACCCGGCGGCCGTCCGCGCGTGGGCGCGCTCGCACAGGATGGAGGTGCCGGTGCGCGGGCGGATTCCGAAGTCGGTGTACGAGGCTTTCGCCGCGGCGCAGTGAGAGACGCCCGGCGCGCGCCTCTTCACGGCGCGCGCGGGTCCGCATCACGGCGCGCGCGGCTCCCTGCGCGGCGCGGTGACCAGGTGCTCGGCGGGCGGCTCTCCCCGCGGTGAGGCGGGAGGCGCCCGGCCGGGCCGCCATGGGGAAGGGTGGTGCGGGGCCGGTCCGGAGGAGCCGCGGGCGGCCGGTTCGGCCCGCTCCGGGTTCGTTCCGGGCCCGCTCCGGGTTCGTTCCGGGCCCGCTCCGGGTTCGTTCCGGGCCCGCTCCGAGAGGGCGTTCCGGGCGGACCGGGACACTTCCCGGCCGGACCGCGAGCCGGCCCCCCGTCCTCCACGATCCCCTGGAGACAACCGACTTGCGCAGCACCCCCGCTGGTCAGATAGAGTCTGGAGCACGCCGAGGGGCGAGGCCGAAAGGCCCACCTCACGGAGTACATGCGGGTGTAGTTCAGTAGCAGAACACCCCCTTTCCAAGGGGGAGGCGCAGTGTGCAATTCCTGTCACCCGCTCTGCATCGTCTACGGACCACTGTTGTGGATCAGGTAGAGTGGTGCTCGCGCCGATCGGTGAGAGCCGGTCGGAGGCAATGCGGACGTAGCTCAGTTGGTAGAGCGCAACCTTGCCAAGGTTGAGGTCGCGAGTTCGAGCCTCGTCGTCCGCTCTGGAAGTAAGGCCCCGGTCCTGGTGACCGGGGCCTTGTTCGTGTACGCCTTCGTCCGCGCCCCCGCACCGCGTCTGACATTTGTCATACGGGTCGATGACAACGCGCACTGCCTCCGGCAGAGGATCGGCTGAGAAGCTGATCACATGGACACGAACGAACGCGAACACGTGATTGACGTCACGGATCTGCGTCGCGTCTACGGGGGCGGGTTCGAGGCCGTACGGGGAGTCTCCTTCTCCGTGGGGCGAGGCGAGCTCTTCGCCCTCCTGGGGACGAACGGCGCGGGGAAGACGTCCACCGTCGAACTGCTGGAGGGACTCGCGCCGCCGGCCGGCGGCCGGGTGCGGATCCTCGGCCACGACCCGTACGCGGAACGGGCGGCCGTCCGGCCCCGTATCGGCGTGATGCTCCAGGAGGGCGGTTTCCCGTCCGAGCTGACCGTGGCGGAGACCGTGCGGATGTGGGCGGGCTGCACGAGCGGCGCCCGGCCCCAGGACGAGGCGCTGTCCCTGGTCGGTCTGGGGCGGCGGGCCGGTGTCCGGGTGAAGCAGTTGTCCGGTGGTGAGCGGCGGCGCCTGGACCTGGCGCTCGCGCTGCTCGGCCGCCCCGAGGTGCTGTTCCTGGACGAGCCGACCACGGGTCTGGACGCCGAAGGGCGCCAGGACACCTGGGACTTGGTGCGCGAGCTGCGCGAGGGCGGCACGACGGTGCTGCTGACCACGCACTACCTGGAGGAGGCGGAAGGGCTGGCGGACCGGCTCGCGATCATGCACGAGGGGCGGATCGCGGCCTCGGGGACGCCCGCCGAGGTGACCGCCTCCCAGCCGTCGCGGATCTCCTTCGACCTGCCGGAGGGGTACGTCCTCGGCGACCTCCCCCCGCTGCCGGCGCTGGGGGTCACGGGGCACGAGACGAACGGCCGGAGCGTCGTCCTGCGCACGCACGAGCTGCAGAGGGCGGCCACGAAGCTGCTGCTGTGGGCCGAGGAGAACCGCATCGAGCTGCGCGGTCTCGACGTGCGGTCGGCCTCCCTGGAAGAGGCGTTCCTGCGCATAGCGCGCGACGCGTCCCGGCAGACGCCCCCGGCGGAACGGACGGAGCGGACGGCCCGGGAGAAGGAGAGCGCCGTATGAGCATCACCACCGGTCCCGGCACCGGCACCACCGGCACAGGCCCGGGCACGACGCCGGCGGCGGACGGCTCGGCCGGAACCACGGCCCTGGGCCGGATGCGCGCCCTGGCCCGCGCCGAGCTGGTCCTGCTGGGGCGCACCAAGGGCACGCTCGTCGCGGCCCTGTTCGTGCCGCTCGTGCTGCCGTTCAGCGTGTACTCCACGATCGACCGCGTGGACCTGGAGGAGCAGGGCCTCTCGGTCGGCTCGATGCTGCTGCCGTCCGTCATCGGCTTCTCGCTGCTCTTCGCGGTCTACAGCTCGATGGTGAGCGTGTACGCCGCACGCCGCGAGGACCTGGTCTTCAAGCGGCTGCGCACCGGCGAGCTGCGGGACGCGGAGATCCTCGCGGGCGCCGCGCTGCCCGCCGTCGCGATCGGCCTGGTGCAGTCCCTGGTGCTCGTCACGGCCTGCGCGCTCCTCCTGGACCTGGACGCGCCCTCGGCCCCGCACCTCGCCGTGCTCGGGCTGCTGCTGGGCCTCGTGATGTGGCCCGCGCTCGCCGCGGTCACCGCGATCTTCAGCAGGAGCGTGGAGGGCGCCCAGGTGGCCGCGATGCCGCTGATGCTGGCGTCCATGATCGGCTCGGGCACGTTCGTACCGCTGGAGGTCATGCCCGACCGGCTGGCCTCGGTCCTCGAACTGCTGCCCCTGACGCCGATCATCACGCTGATACGCGGTGGCTGGACCGGCGACCTGCCCGCGTCCGAGGCTCTGGGCGCCCTCGCCACGGCGATGGCCTGGACGGTGGTCGCGGTGTTTGCTGTGAAGCGGTGGTTCCGGTGGGAGCCGCGGCGCTGACCGAGCAGGTCGGGCGCGACGGCAGGGACGGCGGACGAGGAGGGAGCGGTCGGATGCGCAGGACGGCCCGCGTGTGGCGGGGCAAGAGCACACCGGCGAAGGTCGAGTCGTACACGCGGTGGTCGTTCCACTCCTTCGGAGTGATCGAAGTGGTCACGTTCGGCCTCCCTCCCTTCGGGAACGTCCCGGCGCCGCTGGCCTGGACCCTGTTCGGGCTGGTGTCCGCGCACGCCCTGCTCTGCGCGGCGGCCTCGTCCAGGGCCCTGGACTGGACGCGCGGCGCCAGGCCGCAGCCGCTCCGGCTGCCGGCGGCCGTGGCCGTGACGACGGCCGCGACCGCCGTCGTGGGGATGACGCTGGCGGGCACGGACCGGCACACCGCCGGTGGTTCCGCGGCGTCCGCGGGCGCCGCTCTGTTCGTGGGCGTCATCGGATTCGGCACCGGCACGCTCGCGCTGGGGACGCGGAACAAGCGGCGCATGCTGTACATCGTGGGCGGCGCGACCGTGGGCGCCGGGGCGGTGTCGTTCCCCCTCGGGTTCCCCGGGCCGGTCGCGGTGATCACGGCCCTGGCGGTGCTGATCGCCGCCGGTTTCCTCACCTTCACCGCCGCGTTCTCCGTCTGGCTGCTCGACGCGGTGTACGCCCTGGACGAGGCGCGCGAGACCCGTACCCGGCTCGCCGTCGCCGAGGAGCGGCTGCGCTTCGGGCGCGACCTGCACGACGTCATGGGGCGGAACCTCGCCGTGATCGCCCTCAAGAGCGAACTCGCCGTGCAACTGGCGCGGCGCGAACGGCCCGAGGCCGTGGAGCAGATGATCGAGGTCCAGCGCATAGCGCACGAGGCACAGAAAGAGGTGCGCGAAGTGGTGCGCGGCTACCGCCAGGCCGACCTGGCCGCCGAACTCGCGGGCGCGCGCGGCGTCCTGGCCGCGGCCGGGATCGACTGCACGGTGACCGGCTCGGCCTCCGGGCTGCCGGCGCCGGTGCAGTCCGCGCTCGGCTGGGTCGTCCGCGAGACCACGACGAACGTGCTGCGGCACGGGGACGCCGCGGTCTGCTCGGTGTCCCTGCGGGCGGAGGACGGCCGTGTCGTCCTCACGGTCGAGAACGACGGGGCGCCGACCGGGGAGGCCGCGGGCGGCGGCAGCGGTACGCGTACCGGGACCGGCCTGGCCGGACTCCAGGAGCGGCTGTCCGCGGTGGACGGGACGCTGCGGGCCGGACCGGCCGGGGACGGGCGGTTCCGGGTGGTCGCGGAGGTGCCGCTCGCCGCGCCCCTGCCCGGCCGGGACGACCGGGACGGTCAGGACGCCGGGCCCGGCCGCACCGACCGGGACGACCAGGACGGTCGGGACGGCCGGGACGGTCGGGACGGCCGGGGCGGCCGCCGGGGCGTCGGCCGTGCGATGAGCGAGGTGGCGTCGTGATGTCGTCCGCGGGGTCCGGCCGGCCCGTCCGCCTGCTTCTCGCGGACGACGAGCACCTCATCCGCGGGGCGCTCGCCGCGCTGCTCGCGCTGGAGGACGACCTGCTGGTGGTGGCGGAGGCCGCCAGCGGCCTCGAGGCCCTGGCCATGGCACTGGCGCACGCGCCCGACGTGGCGGTCCTCGACCTGCAGATGCCGGGGGCCGACGGTGTGAGTGTCGCCACATCGCTCCGGGCCGAACTGCCCGGCTGCCGGGTGCTGATCGTGACGAGCCACGGCCGCCCCGGGCATCTGAAGCGGGCGCTGGAGGCGGGCGTGCGCGGATTCGTGCCGAAGACCGTCAGCGCACAGCGGCTCGCGGAGATCATCCGCACGGTGCACGCCGGGAACCGTTACGTGGACCCGGAATTGGCCGCCGACGCGATCTCCGCCGGGGACTCGCCGCTGACCGCGCGGGAGACGGAGGTACTGGAGCACGCCGCCGACGGGGCGCCGGTCGCGGAGATCGCCGAGCGGGCCGCGCTGTCCCAGGGGACGGTCCGCAACTACCTCTCGTCGGCCGTCTCGAAGCTGGGGGCGGAGAACCGTCACGCGGCGGTGCGTCTCGCACGCGAGCGGGGTTGGGTATAGTTGCTCTCGCGCCACGGCGCAGTGCGGACGTAGCTCAGTTGGTAGAGCGCAACCTTGCCAAGGTTGAGGTCGCGAGTTCGAGCCTCGTCGTCCGCTCCGGATGGGAAAGGCCCCGGTCCTCAGGACCGGGGCCTTTCCCGTGCGTACCGGAGGGGCGGTCCGTGCGCACGGGACGCCCGCTCCGCGCGCATGGCCCCTTCCCCTCGCGGGTCCCGGGACCGGCCGTACCGCCGGTCCCGGTTTCGGGACCGGCGGTACGGCCGGTCACCGGCTTTCCCAGGACCAGCCTGTGCCGGTCACCGGTCCTCAGGACCAGCTGACGCCGGCCACCGGCTTTCAGGACCAGCTGGTGCCGGTCAGCCGCTCGTACGCCTCCACGTACTTGGCGCGCGTCGCCTCCACGACCTCGTCCGGCAGCGGGGGCGGCGGCTGCTCGCTCCTGCGGTCCCAGCCGGACTCGGCGGAGGTCAGCCAGTCCCGTACGAACTGCTTGTCGAACGACGGCTGGGCGTGGCCGGGCTCCCACCGGTCGGCCGGCCAGAAGCGGGAGGAGTCCGGGGTCAGCACCTCGTCGGCGAGGACCAGCCGGTCGCCGTCGAAGCCGAACTCGAACTTCGTGTCGGCCAGGACGATGCCGCGGTCCCGGGCGACGGCGCGGGCGCGGCTGTAGACGGCGAGGGTCGTCTGGCGCAGCCGGGCGGCGGTGTCGGCGCCCACCCGGCGGGCGACCTCCTCGTACGAGACGTTCTCGTCGTGCTCGCCCACCTCCGCCTTCGTGGCGGGCGTGAAGATGGGCGCGGGCAGCTCCGAGCCGTCGACCAGGCCCTCCGGCAGGGCGAGGCCGCAGACGGTGCGCGACTCCTGGTACTCGAGCAGGCCGGAGCCGGTGAGGTAGCCGCGGGCGACGCACTCCACCGGCACCATCTGCAGCGACCTGCAGACCACGGTGCGGCCCGCCCAGTCGGCGGGGGCGCCGTCCGGGAGGTCCGTCGACAGGACGTGGTTCGGGATCAGGTCGGCGAGCTGGTCGAACCACCACTGCGAGAGCTGGGTGAGGATGCGGCCCTTGTCGGGGATCTCCGTGGGCAGCACCCAGTCGTAGGCGCTGATGCGGTCGCTGGCAACCATGACGAGGTCGCCCGCCTCGTTCTGGTACAGGTCGCGCACCTTGCCGGTGTGCAGGTGCACCAGACCCGGAACCTGGAGCGGTTCGGGCTTTTCGACGAATCCGGACACGGTTCCTCCCCGTGGTTCTGTCCAATGACTCGATTCTCCCGTACCGGGGCGTGCGGTCATGGCCAGGGGCCGCCCCCGTCCGCGGACGGCCGGATCGGGACCTTCACATATGTGTACCCAGCCGCGCGAAGCGCCCCGCGGGTCGCGTCTTCCGGGACACCGGTCGCGTTGCGCCGGGTCGGCGACGTCAGGCGGGGTCGGCCGCGGCGGGCGCGCGGCACGGGCGGCGTGGTCCGCGGGTCAGTCGCGTTTGCAGATGCGGTCCAGGAGGTTCGCCGTGGCGCGCTGGACGCGGACGTCCACGTGCCCGGGGCGGTCCAGGGCCGGGGACCATGCGGAGGTGCCGGACGCGAAGACGATCGCCCCGGAGGGCGCCCGGTAGAGGGAGGTCTCCTGGTGGCGGACCGCGCCGTCGCCGTCCCGGTAGGGGGAGTGCGCCAGGAGCACGCGCTCCCGGTGCTCGGGCAGTCCGGTGCGCGGGAAGTAACGGTCCGCCTCACCGGCCACCAGACCGGCCAGCTCGTCGCCCTCGTGCGCGCCGGTCGCGTCCCACAGCCAGTGGCCGGCGTTGCGGACCACCAGGGGGTGCGGGGCGGGGACCCGTCCCGCGTACTGGACGCCGAGCAGCTCCTGCTCCGGGCGGTCGGTATCGCGCCACAGGGTGCCCCGGCCGGAGCCCCGGCGCTTGCGGCGGGTGAGGAGACGGTCCGGCGCGCCGGACGGCGACGGCCGCGGCTCCACCTGCCAGTACACGCTCTGCGCGCCGAGGAACACCAGGGACGTGCCGTGGGCGCGGGCGCACTCCGCGGTCCGGCGCATGGCGGGTGACCAGTACGCGTCGTGGCCGGGGAAGACCAGCCCCCGGTACTGCGTGGGGTCGACGCGGCCCGCGTGCAGGTCACGGGCGTCGGCGTAGGCCAGGTCGTAGCCGTACCGCTCCGCCCAGCGGATGACGTCGTAGGCGTGGCCGACACGCGCGGGGAGGCCCCCGCCCGCGTACGGGCGGTCGAAGGAGACCGTCGTCGCGGCGGCGGTCTCTCCGAGCAGCCGGCCCTCGCCGTCCCAGGCGTGGCGCAGGCTCGCCCCCGTACGGCTGTCCTCCGGGTAGCGGTTGCACGCCTGCCAGGTGATGTCCGGGAGCAGGAGCAGCAGGTCGGCGGGGTGGGTGTCGCGGACGGTGAACGGGATGTGGGAGCGGTAGCCGTCGGCGGTGGTCAGCACCGCCACGTACGCGCCGACGCTCCAGTACGGCGGGATCTGCAGCCGCCAGGACAGCCACCAGTGGTGGCAGGAGACGGTGCGGTCGGCGGTGAGCTGGGGCGGCTGGACGATCCCGGACAGCCGGGGGCTCGTGGTGACCTTGGTCGCGCCCTCGCCGCCGTAGTGGCCGATGCGGTAGACGTCGACGCCGAACTCCTGGGGCGGGTCGACGGTGACGTGGAAGTCGACGGCCTCGCCCGGGGCGACCGCGCCGGTGGAGACGAAACCTTTGATCTGCCGGTGGACGTCGTCCGCCAGACGGGGGCCCGAGGAGCGGGAACGCGTACGGGGCGGCGGGACGCGGGACGGGGTCATGGCGACGGGTCCGGTGACGGGCCCGCCGACGGCACCGGTGGCGGGTCCGGCAGGTCCGCCGACGGCGGTGCCGGTACCGGGTCCGGGTCCGGTGCCGGGTTCGGTGCCGGGTTCGGTGCCGGGTCCGGTGCCGGGTCCGGCCGAGATGGATCCGGCCCTGCCGTCGCCCGGGGCTCCGGCTCCGGTCTGCGGGCCGGTCTCGGGAGCGGGCGCTGACGCCGACGGCGAGCGGTACGCGCTCGGCGAGGAACCTCTTCCACCAGTATCGGTGCCGGTGCCGGCGGCGGTGTCGATACCGGCATCAGTGCAGGTACCAGTGCCGGTGTCGATGTCGGTGTCGGTGTCGTCCGGGTACGGCTCGCTGTCGTACAGCCACGGGAAGAGGACGTGGCCGAAAGGGTCCTTCATGGCGTGCGCGCGGACCTCCGCCTCCCCTCGCTGGAACTGCTCCGAGCCCATGTGCCCGTCCCTCCCGTGCGCCCCCGTCACCCTGTTCCGACCGCGTCGCGTCCGTGAGCGGTCCCAGCACATCACATACCGCACTCACCGCGTCACCGTTCGTCGCGAATCGACCGGGGGCGGAACGAACGGGTCCACGGTCACGGAGCCGTGGCCGACACCGCGTGCCCGACGGGACCGCGTGCCGCCGGGGACGGTGGCCGTCGGCGGTCACACCAGGCGGACCGGCTTCTCGGGACGTACGCCCTGGCGGCGCAGCCACTCCAGCAGCGGCGCGGGGTCGGCGTCCTCGACGAGGCTCAGCACGCGGGGCGCCAGGTCCGCGTCCCGCTCGCCCGCCATGAGGAGCGCGGGGCCGTCCAGCCAGTCGAGACCCGGCGCCGCCCCCGCCGTGTCCATGGCGGCACAGCACACCATCGCGGTGACGTGGTCCGCCAGCAGTTCGCGGCCGGTCCTGGGCGGCTGCAGCGGGAAGAGAGGGAGCGCGCTGTCGTCCCACAGCGCGGCGTCCGGTCCCTGGCCGCCGGTGGACGCGGGCAGTCCGGCCGCTCCCGGCACCCCCGACTGCGCGCCCCGGCCGGTCGGCGCGGCCGCCTCCTCCCGCGCCACCTCCGCGCTGAGCGCGGCGGCGAGTGCGGCGGCCCGCTCGTTGCGCGGCCCGGCCTCGTCCCCGTCCTCGCCGACGGCCCCGATCCGGTGCCCGGCGTCCTCGTCGGCGGCTCCGGCCACGCACCTGGCGCCCTCGTCGACGCTTCCGCCCTCGTGCTCGGCGTCTTCACCGGCGGCTCCGGTTCCGTGCCCGGCGTCCCCGTCGGACTTCCCGCCGTCGGGGACGGGGGCGGCCGCGGTCGTGGCCGCGGACGGAACCGCGGCGTCGGTGGCCGCTTCCGTGCCGGTCCGCACCCCCGCGGCCGTTCCTGCCTCCGCCTCCGGTCCCACCCCTGCCTCCGGTCCCGCCTCCGGTCCCTGTTCCGCCTCCGGTCCCGATCCCGGTTCCGCGAGGTGGTCCAGTACGCGGGCCAGTGTCGGGCCGTCCGGGCCCGGCCCCGTGGGGCCGTGCGCGACGTCCGAGGAACCGCTCACACCGAGCGCGTCGAGGACCCGGTGCAACCGTGCCGCGTCGGTACGCCACTTGCGGTCGACGACCTCTTCCGCGTAGTCGTCCCAGTGCACCGGTGCCCAGTCCGGGCCCGACTCCGCCGGGCCGCCGTGGAACAGGCGGGCGGCCAGCAGCGACGCGGCCTCGTCGACCGCGCCGGGCTCCTCCAGCAGGTCGCACGCGGGCCGCTCGCCGAGGCGCGAGGCGAAACCTTCTGCCAGGCGGTCGCGGCGGGACAGCTCCGTGAGGGCGGCCACCACGCCGACGTCCAGCCGGGAGGGCCAGCGGCCCATCCGCCAGGCGGGCAGCGCGACCCGGGTGAGCAGCCGGTCCCAGCCCGCGTACGCCAGCCCCACCTGCTCCTGGGCGACGATCCGCACGCCGTAGTCCACAGCCTGTGCGCGCTCCGCCGCCGCGGCCGCCACGCCGCGCTCCATCTCCGCCGCGTGCGCCCGGCAGCTGCGCAGCAGCAGGCGGGCCACCCAGCCCACCGCGGACCGCGCCGCGCGGGACACCGGTCCGCGGGTGCCCTGCGAGGTCACGGCCACCGCCGCGTCGAGCCCCCGTACGAAACGGCGGGCCGCGGCTATGTCGGGGTGCGCGGACGGGCCCGTACCGGCCACGACCGGGGCGAGGATCGCGCGCAGCTCGCCCACGCGCATCCACCACAGGAACGGCGATCCGATGACGAGGACGGGCGCGACGGGCGCCCGGCGCTGCCGCCCGGTGCCCGGCAGACCGCGTACGTCCCCGTCCCCGCCGTCGTCCTCCGGTGTCGCCGCCGGGGGCGGGCCGTGGGCCGGATGGGTGCGGTCCTCGAGCCAGCTGTCGCAGTCCGGGGTCAGGGCTATCGCCGAGGGCGCGGGCACGTCGAGCCGGTCGGCCAGGTCGCGCACCATCCGGTACAGGTCGGGCGCCGACTCCTCGGTGATCGGGACCGTCGGGCTGACGGCGGGGCGGGCTCGGGCCACGACGAGCGCGATGCCGGCGGCCGCCAGGAGGACGAGCAGGGCCAGGCAGGTGAAGACCCAGCGCAGTACGTCCCAGACGGCGCCCGTGAGATGCCCCGTCGAGCCGCCGACGAGGAGGACGACGGCCACCGCCGCGGGCAGCAGAGCGACGGCCAGCGCCCTGCTGCGGATGCGCAGCACGGCGACAGCCCGGGAGCGCGCGCCCTGCGCGCCCACCTCCGCACCCATACCGGACACGACCTTTCGTCACCCCCTGTTGCCCGCCCGGCGCGCGCATACCCCGCCACCGCCGACCGACGTCCTTGGTGTTGCTCACTCCCCACTGTGGCACCCGGGACCGACATCGCAATGCCGGTGGGCCAAGTGCCGGAACGCTTGCGCCGCACCATAGTTGGGGCACCGGCCCCCGTCAGCCGTATGGCGGATCGGTCACTCGATGGAATGGCTTTGGGCAGAGGTAGCTGACGAAAAGGCCCCGGATCCTGTTCGCGTGATCACGCGAACAGGATCCGGGGCCCGAGTTCCGTGCGGATCCGTGCGGAGGGGTTACGCCCCGGCCGCCGCCTTCGCCGCGATGTCCGTGCGGTGCTGGGAGCCGTCGAGGCCGATGCGGGCGACGGCCGCGTACGCGCGGGCGCGGGCCTCGGTCAGGTCGGCGCCCGTCGCCGTGACGGACAGGACGCGTCCGCCCGCGCTGACGACGGTGTCCCCGTCGTGCCGGGTCCCGGCGTGCAGGACGTACGCGTGCGGGGCGTCCTGCGCGGCGACCTCGTCGAGGCCGGTGACCGGGTCGCCGGTGCGCGGCGTGCCCGGGTAGTTGTGCGAGGCGACGACGACGGTCACGGCCGCGTCGTCGCTCCAGCGCAGGGGTTCGAGGTCGGCGAGGGTGCCCTCGGCCGCCGCCAGCAGGACCCCGGCGAGCGGCGTCTTCAGCCGGGCGAGCACGACCTGGGTCTCGGGGTCGCCGAAGCGGGCGTTGAACTCGATGACCCGGACGCCGCGGCCGGTGATCGCCAGGCCGGCGTAGAGCAGTCCCGAGAAGGGGGTGCCGCGGCGGCGCAGCTCGTCGACCGTCGGCTGGAGGACCGTCTCCAGGATCTCGTCGACCAGCTTCGGGTCCGCCCACGGCAGGGGCGAGTAGGCGCCCATGCCGCCGGTGTTCGGACCCTTGTCGCCGTCCAGGGCACGCTTGAAGTCCTGGGCTGGCTGCAGCGGGACGACGGTCGTGCCGTCGGTGATCGCGAAGAGCGAGACCTCGGGGCCGTCGAGGAACTCCTCGATCACCACACGCCCGCAGGCGTTCGCGTGCGCCCTGGCCTGCTCCAGGTCGCCGGTCACCACGACGCCCTTGCCGGCGGCGAGGCCGTCGTCCTTGACCACGTACGGAGCGCCGAAGGCGTCCAGCGCCTCGTCGACCTCGGCGGGCGTCGTGCAGACGTACGAACGGGCGGTGGGGACGCCGGCCGCGGCCATCACGTCCTTGGCGAAGGCCTTGGAGCCCTCCAGCCGGGCCGCCTCCTTCGAGGGGCCGAAGACCGGGATGCCCGCCTCGCGCACGGCGTCGGCGACGCCGGCGACGAGCGGCGCCTCCGGGCCCACCACGACCAGCTCGGCGCCGAGCTCGGCGGCCAGGGCGCTCACGGCCCGGCCGTCGAGGGCGTCGACCTGGTGCAGCTCGGCCACCTCCGCGATGCCGGCGTTGCCGGGCGCGCAGTGGAGGGCGGTGACGTCGGGGTCGAGGGACAGGGAGCGGCACAGGGCGTGTTCGCGGGCACCGCTGCCGATGACGAGGACCTTCACGCCGCCCAGCCTAACCGGCGGGGTCCGCGCTCCTTGTACGGGCTTCCGAGGACGGGAGGGACAGGACTTCGGACGATCGTCCAAGCGCGGCCGCCGTCCCCCTCTCAGCAGCCCCGTTCCTCCGCTCCTCCGGCCCGTCCCCGTGCCTCTCCCGGTACCTCTCTCCGTACCTCTCCGTACCTCTCCCCGTGCCCCTACTCGTTGTTGAACTCCTCGACGACCGTGGCGCCCAGCTCGCGCACGATCAGCTCGTGGCCGGACAGCGCCGACTCGTCGAGGTCCGGATCGTCGTCCTCGGGGATGTCGTCCTCCGGTGAGACCGGCGGGGGCTCCGGGGCGGCCGGACGGGGAGCCGGGGCGGGCGACGGCGCGGCCGGCGCCGACGCGGCGGGCCGCGGGGCCGGAGCGGCCGGGGCCTGCTGCGGGGCGGGGCGCGACGGGACGGGCGCTCCGCCTCCGTGACCGCCTCCGTAACCGCCACCGCCGCCGAAGCCGGACGGGGGCGGTGCCGAGCCGCCCGACGGGTCGACGATCGCCTCGACCTTCCAGTGCACGTTGAACTGCTCGGCCAGCGCCTGCCGCAGGACGTCCTCGCTGCCGCTGCTCGCGAAGTTGTCCCGCGCGCCCGCGTTGACGAAGCCGAGCTGGAGCGTGGTGCCGTCGAAGCCCGCGACCTGCGCGTTCTGGCTGAGCAGGATCCAGGTGAACCGGCGGCGGTTCTTGACCGCCTCCAGGATGTTCGGCCACAGCTGGCGCGGGTCGATGCCGCCGGCGGCGGGTGCCGCGGCGGGCGGCATCGACGGTGCCGCCGACGGCGGGACGGCCGGTCCCGGAGCCGGCGGGGCGGCGGGCGCCGCGGGGCCGGGGCCGCGGGAGGCGGCCGGGCCGGGCCCGCCGCCCGCCGGGGCCACGCTCGGCCAGCCGCC
>NZ_BMVU01000050.1 GCF_014650875.1 Streptomyces minutiscleroticus | reverse complement strand
GACGGGGGTGGCGACGTGGATCTCCAGGTAGGCGGTGCCGCTGGCCTGGTGGCGCTTGCGCACGGCCTCGCGGCTGTCGGCGTACGGCGCGATGACGGGGACGAGCACCTTGACGCCGTTGCGCGCCAGCAGGTCGGCGAGGAAGCCGATGCGCTGCACGTTGGTGTGCCGGTCCTCGCGGCTGAAGCCGAGGCCCGCCGTGAGGAACTCGCGGATCTCGTCGCCGTCGAGCACCTCGACGAGGTGGCCCTCCTCGCGCAGCCGCCCGGCCAGCTCGTACGCGATGGTGGTCTTGCCCGCGCTCGGCAGCCCGGTGAGCCAGATCGTGGCTCCGGTCACTTGGTTCTCCTGGTTCTGCGGAATCTTCGCCATGGTCAGCCGTGCAGCCCGCACTCGGTCTTGGCGCGGCCCGCCCAGCGGCCGGCGCGCGCGTCCTCGCCCTCCAGCACCCGCCGGGTGCACGGGGCGCAGCCCACGGAGGCGTAGCCGTCCATCAGCAGCGGGTTGGTGAGGACCCCGTGCTCGGCGACGTACGCGTCCACGTCGTCCTGCGTCCAGCGGGCGATCGGGGAGACCTTCACCTTGCGGCGCCTGGCGTCCCAGCCGACGACCGGGGTGCCCGCCCGGGTCGGGGACTCGTCGCGGCGCAGGCCCGTGGCCCAGGCGGCGTACTTGGTCAGCCCCTCCTCCAGCGGCCTGACCTTGCGCAGCGCGCAGCACAGGTCGGGGTCGCGGTCGTGCAGCCGCGGGCCGTACTCGGCGTCCTGCTCGGCCACCGTCTGACGCGGGGTCAGCGTGATGACGTTGACGTCCATCACGGCCTCGACCGCGTCGCGGGTGCCGATGGTCTCGGGGAAGTGGTAGCCGGTGTCGAGGAACACCACGTCCACGCCGGGCAGGGCGCGGGACGCCAGGTGGGCCACCACCGCGTCCTCCATCGAGGAGGTCACGCAGAACTCCTTGCCGAAGGTGTCGGCGGCCCACTGCAGGATCTCCGGTGCGGAGGCGTCCTCCAGGTCGCGGCCCGCCCGCTCGGCGAGGGCCTTGAGCTCGGCCTCCCGCTCGGTGAGGCCGTCCTCCCGGCCGCTCCCGGACGCTTCGGGTGTCGCCGTCCGAACGGTCGTCATCTCTCGTCCCCTCCGCTCTCGGTGCGCTGGAGCCCCCGGGACAGCAGCCCCAGGAACTTCAGCTGGAAGGCTCGGTTGCACGCTGCGCATTCCCAGGCCCCTCCCCCACGCTCGGCTCCGCTCGCGCGGGGGGACCCCCATCCCTGTTCGCTCGGCCGCAGGTCCTCGTCGCCGCAGTACGGGCAGTAGAAGGGCGCCGCACGCTCGCTCATGACAGGGCTTCCTCGGAGGCCCGCGAAGCCCAGGCGGCGAAGCGCTCGCCGTCCTCGCGCTCCTCCTGGAAGCGCTTCAGGACCCGCTCGATGTAGTCCGGCAGCTCCTCGGAGGTGACCTTCAGACCGCGGACCTTGCGGCCGAAGCCGGCCTGAAGGCCGAGCGCGCCCCCCAGGTGCACCTGGAAGCCCTCGACCTGCTCGCCCCGGTCGTCGACGACCAGCTGGCCCTTGAGGCCGATGTCGGCGGTCTGGATGCGGGCGCAGGCGTTCGGGCAGCCGTTGATGTTGATGCTGATCGGCTCGTCGAAGTCCGGCAGGCGGCGCTCCAGTTCGTCGATGAGCGAGGCGCCGCGCGCCTTGGTCTCGACGATGGCCAGCTTGCAGAACTCGATGCCGGTGCAGGCCAGGGTGGAGCGGCGGAACGGCGAGGGGTTCACCTGCAAGTCCAGCGCCTCCAGGCCGGCCACGAGCGAGTCGACCTGGTCCCGCTCCACGTCGAGGATGATCATCTTCTGCTCGACGGTGGTGTTGAGCCGGTCGGAGCCGTGGGCGGCGGCCAGTTCCGCGATCTTGGTCAGGGTGGTGCCGTCGACGCGGCCGACGCGCGGGGCGAAGCCCACGTAGTAGCGGCCGTCGCGCTGCCTGTGGACGCCGACGTGGTCGCGCCACCGGGAGACGGGTTCGTCGGGCGCGGGGCCGTCGACGAGCTTGCGGTGGAGGTACTCGTCCTCCAGCACCCGGCGGAACTTCTCCGGGCCCCAGTCGGCCATCAGGAACTTCAGCCGGGCCCGGTTGCGCAGCCGCCGGTAGCCGTAGTCGCGGAAGATGCCGACGACTCCGGCCCAGACGTCCGCGACCTCGTCCAGCGGCACCCAGGTGCCGAGGCGCTGGGCCAGCTTGGGGTTGGTGGACAGGCCGCCGCCGACCCAGAGGTCGAAGCCGGGGCCGTGCTCGGGGTGGACCACGCCGACGAACGCCACGTCGTTGATCTCGTGGACGACGTCCTGCACGGGGGAGCCGGAGACGGCCGTCTTGAACTTGCGCGGCAGGTTGGAGAACTCCTTGCTGCCGATGTAGCGCCGGTGGATCTCGTCCACGGCCGGGGTGCCGTCGATGATCTCGTCCGCGGCGATGCCCGCCACGGGGGAGCCGATGATGACACGCGGGCAGTCCCCGCACGCCTCGGTCGTGGACAGCCCGACGGCCTCCAGCTTCTCCCAGATCGCCGGCACGTCCTCGATGCGCACCCAGTGCAGCTGGATGTTCTGCCGGTCGGTGATGTCCGCGGTGCCGCGCGCGTACGTCTCGGAGACCTCGCCGATGGCGCGCAGCTGGGCGACGGTCAGCCGGCCGCCGTCGACGCGGACGCGCAGCATGAAGTACTCGTCGTCCAGCTCCTCCGGCTCCAGGACCGCGGTCTTGCCGCCGTCGATCCCGGGCCTGCGCTGGGTGTACAGACCCCACCAGCGCATCCGGCCGCGCAGGTCGTTGGGGTCGATCGAGTCGAAACCGCGCTTGGAGTAGATCGTCTCAATGCGTGTCCGCACATTGAGACCGTCGTCGTCCTTCTTGAACTGCTCGTTGCCGTTGAGCGGCGTGAAGTGCCCTGCGGCCCACTGGCCCTCACCACGGTGACGGCTCACCTTGCGGCGGGGCGCTGCGGCGGGGTTCTGCGGGGTGGCGGCCATGGGTTCTACGTCCTTCGGGACAGGCGGGCAAGCGGCTCTGGCCTGCGATGACGGCCGCATGTGTCCACATGCGGGCATACGTGCGCGTCATTGCGCGGGCAGGGCGGAAAGGAAGGGGGATCGGCGGTGCTGCGGCTCGTCAGCCCGCCGGACAGATGGCGCTGGACATGCGGCCGAGGTCGACGTGCCGCCGACTCACCAAGGCAATTCCAGTTCCAGGCATGACGGAAGCGTGTCACGCGGGTTCCGCGACAGTCCACCATCGTCCGTGATGCGGACAACTCTGTCCCGACTGATGAGACGAAGTGGCCTTGATCACGTTTCGCGGCTTCGGAGAGGGGTCCGCGGGTCCCCGCCGCGGAGGCCGCCCGGGCGAGGCGCCCGCCTCCGTGCCGGAGAGGCGGCTCAGCCGGCCGTCGCGCCCGGCCACGGCCCGGGAGCCGGTGCCTCCGGCTCCTCCTCGACCCTGGTGTCGAAGACCTTGAAGCCCCGGCGCAGGTAGTTGTCCATCGCGTGCTCGCCGTCCCTGCTGCACGTGTGCAGCCACACCCGCCGCGTCGGCTCCCGCCCCGGCACCCGGGAGGCCAGGTCCCAGGCGCGCGCGACCCCGTACGACAGCAGGTGGCCGCCGATCCGCCGGCCGCGGAAGGCGGGTATCAGCCCGAAGTAGACGATCTCCACGGCCCCCTCGTCCTGTGCCTGGAGCTCCACGTACCCGGCCGGGGTGCCCCGGTCGTACGCCACCCAGGTCTCCGTGCCCGGCCGGTTCAGGTACTCCCGCCACTGCGCGTAGGTCCAGCCGAGCCGGTCGGTCCAGTGGATGTCGCCGCCGACCGACGCGTACAGGAAGCGGCTGAACTCCGGCGAGGGCACCTCGGCGCGGACGACGCGGACGTCGCCGGCGGGCGCGGCGGCGGACCGCAGATCGGCGGGGGAGCTCTGCTCGAGCGACCAGGTGGTGACGGTGATGCTGCTCATGCACGCCAGGGAATCACGGTGCCTGATCCCGCTCCGAGCCCGCCCCGGCCCGCGCGGATCACTCCAACGTGCCGTCGAGGTCGGCCAGCGGCACGGAGAAGAGCACACGGGCGGCCCCGGACCCCGCGGGCGGGCCGGTGCCGGGGTCGCGCACGCCCGTGAGAGACCACACCTCGCCGGTCTCCTGCCAGTACGACATCGACCCGGTGGCGGCGCCCCAGCAGTCGTGCGCCTCGTCCTCGCCGCACGTCGCGGCCTTCGCGCCGCTCCCGTCCTGCCGCCACACGGTCCCGTGCCCGGCCCCGTCGTCCGGCGCCTGGCCCAGATACCAGTCCGCCTTCTCGGCGCCGCCCGGCCGGTACGACAGCAGGCCGCGTACGCCGGTGGCCCCGGTCTCGTACACCTCCGTCGCGTCCGCGTACCCGTCCGCGTCCAGGCGGAGCAGGCCGGTCCGGTCGGGGGCGTCGCTGAGGTCGTAGCGCCACAGGCGGGCGTGGCGCGTGCTGTCCGCGGGGACCCGCTCGGCGGCGACCAGGCTGTGCGGCGTCGAGGTGCGGTCCAGGGAGATCGGGCCGGTGCAGGGCGTCCCGCCGTCGGCGGCCGGGTCGCACGCGCCGCCGGTCAGGCGGTACGAGGCGACCGCCGGCATCACGTACCGGTAGCGGTGCGCCGACCAGCCCTCGTCGGTCCGCCCGACCGCGTCGCCGAGCACGTCGGCGCGCAGGATGCGGTCCATGTCGTACACGTACAGGGCGGTGCGGCCGCCGTCGCCGTCCGAGGCGGTGACGAGCAGCTTGTCCTGGTACCAGACCATGCCGTCCAGACGGGAGGTCAGCTTCCGGTAGTCGCTGCCGCCGTCCACGGGCACCACCAGCAGCACCCAGCGGTAGCGGAGCCGCCCGGGGTCGCCCGCGTCGACGAAGGCGACCCGCGCCAGGCCCCGGTCGGCCTCGGGGGTGTCCGGCCGCTCGTCGTGCGTCCAGCCCGCGAGGACCACCCGGTTGGCGCCCCACATGCCGTCCTCGTCGGCGTCCCCCGAGGTGGTCACCGAGCGCGGCAGCCAGCGCGGGTCGGTGGCGTCGCCGGTCTCCCAGCAGTACGCGCGGGCGGCCGACGGCGCGGCGGGCAGCGCCCCGGTCTCGTCGGCCGTGCAGTCGGTCCCGCCGCGCAGGGTGTGGTTGGCGTCGGCCAGCACCGCGTCCACGCCCACCGGCGCGCCCATCTCCGCGCTCAGCCGGTCCAGGGAGCTCTCGGGCACGGGGTCCTCCCGCAGCCGCAGCTCCGCGATGTCGGCGGCCGAGGTGCGCGCGGTGAGGAAGCCGGGGCTGTCGCTGCCCGCGGCCTGCGAGGTGGTGATGAGGGCCGCGGCGCCGGTCAGCGCCAGGGCCGTGCCGGCCAGGGCGGCCCGCAGCGCACGGCCGGTCCGCTTGCGCCGGTGCCTGCCTCGCTGCCTCATGCGTCCTCCCGTGGTACGCGGTCAACGTCCCCACTGATTCCGGACGTTGCGCCGGAGGAGTGGGCGCGGGGAGCCGTGCGTTGGATGGTACGCCAGAGGCGCCGCTGTCCGGCCCCGTACCGGGGAAAACCGTGAAATCGCACGAGGACGTGCCGAGGCGTCCGGCGGCGGGCCGGTCAGTCGCCGGCGCGCGTTCCGGCCAGCGCCGGGGCGGTCGAGTGGGGCAGCAGGTCGCAGGGGTCGTCCGGGAGGAGGACCTGCACCTCGCTCTGTTCGCAGAAACGATACGGCCGGTGTTCGAGGAAGCCTCCCAGATAACGCCGCACACGGGACATCTCCGCCCGTACCGTCACCGTGCGCGCCGGGTCGCCGAACAGGTCCTCGGCCAGCGCGGCGGCGCTGCGCCCCTCGGGGTGCCGGGCGAGCAGGTACAGCAGCTCCGCGTGGCGCGGGGTCAGCTCGTGCGTCCAGGTGCCCGCCTCGCCCGCCACGGTCACCGTCCAGCGGCGCGGCTGCCCGAGGTCCAGCACGATGCGGGCGGTGCCGCGCGGCTCGGGCCGGTCGGTGACGCGCACCAGCCAGCCGCCCGGCAGCGGCTCCAGGGAGCACGGGCCCAGGGACGGCAGCCAGACCGGGCCGGGCGCGGGCGACCCGGGCAGCGCCAGGCGGTCCAGGTGCGGCATCCCGGTGACCGCCGCGGTCCAGCCGTAGGCGTCCACGGCCAGGGCGCGGCCGCCGACCCGGGCCAGCATGGGCGCCGCCACCGAGCGCAGCCGCTCCAGCGCCGCCCGGTGCCGCTCGCGCAGTCCGGCCTCGGCGAGCTTGGCCACCGAGTTCACCCAGGGCAGCGTCGCCGGGTGCATGCTCTCCAGCGGGCCGCTGACGTCGACGACGCCGATCAGCCGGTTGTCGCGCGGATCGGTGATCGGGGCGCCCGAGCAGGTCCACGAGGACAGCCGGCGCGAGAAGTGCTCGGAGGCGAAGACCTGCACGGGGCGGCGGATCACCGCCGGCGTGCCTATGCCGTTCGTGCCGGCGACCTTCTCGCCCCAGTCGGCGCCGATCGCGAAGCCCAGCCGGTCGGCGCTGCGCAGGACGGACGGGTTGCCCTCGCGCCACAGCACCAGGCCGTCGGCGTCCGCGACGACCAGGATGTGGTGCGCCACGTCCGCCACGGACAGCAGGTTCTCGCGCAGCACCGGCAGGACGTGGCGCAGCGGGGAGGCTTGGCGGCGCCGTTCGAGCTCGTCCCGGCCGAGCAGCGGGACGCCGACGGCGTGCTCGGGGTCCAGGCCCTCCCTCAGCATCCGGCCCCAGGACTCGCCGATCACCTGGCGGGGGGCGATCCTGACGCGCCGGCCGGCGAGGGTGGCGCTGCGGACCTCGCTGAGGACCCGCGCCGCGCGCGCGTGGTCCACCGCGGCGAGCCGTGTCACGTCTATCGGCGCGTGCAAGTGGGTCCTCCCGAGGGCTGAGCGGACGGCGGCTCCCCGGCCCGCTCCCGGTCGCGGGCCCGAGGCCCTTACTGACTGCACGTTCATTCTGCGGGGTGCTGCGGGCCGAGGGGACGGATCCGCTCACGGGACGGGGATTTCCTGAATCTCACGCGGTGCTTCGCGCCGTTGCAACCCCCTGCAACCCTGGTGGACCGCCGTTCGATGGCCAAAACTTGGCGCTGCGCCGCGCGAGCGGCGCACGTGGGCCGCCACGCGGTCCTACGAGCGGGGGTGGTGCCGTGTCGGCGCAGCACCACCCCCGCGCGTGTGCTCCGCGGGGCACGGGGGAAGGGACGACCGGGCACCATGGGGCCGGTGCCCGTTCCCGGCCGGGACCCGTTCCCGGGCGAGCCGCCCCTCGGGCCGCGCCGTCCGGCGCCGCGCCGCGGACCGCACACGCCCGGCACGCAAGTGTCCGGATTCCGTCGTCCGGGGGAGATCCCCGGCGGGCCCGCGCGCGGACGAGACCGCCGGGCCGGCCCGGACGCCCGGCCCCCGGGACGAGCCGCCCGCCGCACCGGCCGGACCGCGCGGCGTTCTCCCGGAGGGCCCCGGGCCGGGCTGTCCGCCCGCCGCCGCGCCGCGCCGTGCCGTGCCCGGGGAGGGGGAGCTACGCCACCGGCCGCGCCCGCTCCACCAGGGACGCCAGGTGCAGGGTGTGGGGCAGGGTGCCGAAGGCCGTGCCCCAGTCGCCGCCCAGGCGGGAGGCGCAGAAGGCGTCGGCCACCTCCGGTGGCGCGTACCGCACGAGCAGGGAGCCCTGCAGGACCAGGGCCAGCCGCTCCACCACGCGCCGGGCGCGGGCCTCGACGCCGTCCAGGTCGGCCAGCTCGGTCAGCAGGTTCTTGATCGCGACGTCCAGGCGGTGGTCGGCGCCGCGGGCCCGCCCCACCTCCCGCAGGAACGCGTCGAGCGCCCCCGGCTCGCGCTGCAGTGCGCGCAGCACGTCCAGCGCCTGGACGTTGCCCGCGCCCTCCCAGATCGAGTTCAGCGGAGACTCGCGCAGCAGTCGCGGCATGCCGGACTCCTCGACGTAGCCGTTGCCGCCCAGGCACTCGGCGGCCTCGGTGGCCAGGGGCGTGCAGCGCTTGGTCACCCAGTACTTCGCGGCCGGCACGGCCAGCCGCAGGAACGCCCGCTCGGACTCGCTCCCGTCGTCGTAGGCGGCCGCCAGGCGCATCGCCAGGGTGGTGGCCGCCTCGGACTCCAGTGCCAGGTCCGCCAGGACGTTGCGCATCAGCGGCTTGTCGACGAGCCTGCCGCCGAACGCCTCGCGGTACGTGCAGTGGTGGATCGCCTGCGCGACCGCCTGGCGCATCAGCGACGCCGAACCCAGCACGCAGTCGAGGCGGGTCGCCGCGACCATCTCGATGATGGTGCGCACCCCGCGGCCCTCCTCTCCCACGCGCCGCGCCCAGGTGCCGTCGAACTCGACCTCGGCGGAGGCGTTGGAGCGGTTGCCGAGCTTGTCCTTCAGTCGCTGCAGGCGCAGCACGTTGCGGGTGCCGTCCTCCAGGACGCGCGGCACCAGGAAGCAGGTCAGCCCCCCGGGCGCCTGCGCCAGGACGAGGAAGCCGTCGGACATGGGCGCCGACATGAACCACTTGTGGCCCGTCAGCGCGTAGGCGCCGTCCTCGGCGAGCGGCCGTGCCGCGGTCGTGTTGGCCCGTACGTCGCTGCCGCCCTGCTTCTCGGTCATGCCCATGCCGAAGATGGCGCCCGGCTTCTGCGCGGCGGGCCGCAGCCCCGGGTCGTAGACCATGGACGTCAGGCGCGGCTCCCACTCGGCCGCGAGGGCGGGGTCGGTGCGCAGCGCGGGCACCGCCGCGTGCGTCATCGACAGCGGGCAGCCGTTGCCCGCCTCGACCTGCGTCCAGATCAGGAACCCGGCCGCGCGCCGCAGGTGCCCGCCCGGACGCGTCCAGGCCGCCGTGAGCCCGGCCGACACGCCCTTGCCCAGCAGCCGGTGCCACGAGGGGTGGTACTCGACCTCGTCGATCCTGTTCCCGTAGCGGTCGTGCGTGCGCAGCCCGGGCGGGTTCTCGTTGGCCAGCACCCCCCATTCCTGCACCTGGGCCGAGCCGGCCGTGGTCCCGAAACCCGACAGCTCGGAGCGCGCCTCGTCCAGCAGTGCCGCGTCCAGGTGCCGCTCGACCGCCTCGACGAGGACCCGGTCGGCCGTGAAGACGTCATATCCGACCAGGGGCGGTACCTGGTTGGTCACTTCATGGGTGCTGGTTGCCATGCTGGGGAACTTACCCTCCGATCGGCGGCGGTCACCTGGTCCGCGGAGCGGGCCGGTGACCGCGTCGCCGACGTGGCTCAGGCCGACCGTGAGACGGTCGCCAGCTCAGCCGAGTCGAGCACCTCCTCGCCGTACAGGTCCTGCAGCCAGTTGGTCTGGTAGATCGTGTCCAGGTAGCGCTCCCCGAGGTCCGGCGAGATGGCCACCGCCGTCAGCTCACGGCCCGGGTCGTGCCGCTCGAGCCACTCCGTGGCCGCGCTGACCACCGTGCCGGTGGAGCCGCCGAACAGGAAGCCGCGCCGGGCCAGCCGGTGGCAGGCGCGGATGGCGTCGGCCTCCTCGACGTGGATCACCTCGTCGATGTACGACTCGTCCAGCAGGGCGGGCCGCACGCTGGTGCCCAGGCCCGGGATCATCCGGCGGCCCGGCGGGGTGCCGAACGTCACCGAGCCGACGCTGTCCACGGCCACGATCCGCACCCGGCGGCGGTGCCGCTCCCAGAACCAGCGGGCGCAGCCCATCAGCGTCCCCGTGGTGCCGGCCCCCACGAACAGCACGTCGAGGTCGGGGAACTGCCGGGCGATGGCCGGCGCGGTGGTGCCGTAGTGCGCCTTCCAGTTGTGCGGGTTGCTGTGCTGGTTCAGCGACACGTACCGGTCGTCGGACGCGCACAGCGCCTCCACGTACGCGAGGCGTGCGCCGAGGAACCCCCCGCTGATGTGCGGTTCCGACACGATGTGCACCTGGCTCCCCAGTGCCTCCATCAGCCGCCGGGCCGACAGGTTGCAGCGGGAGTCCGTGACGCACAGGAACTGGTATCCCTTGCTGGCCGCGATCGTGGCCAGTGCCACTCCCAGGTTGCCGGAGGACGACTCCACCAGGATCGAGCGGGGCGTCAGGACGCCCGCCCGCTCGGCGGCGTTCACCATCTCGGCCGCGGCCTTGAGTTTGATCGAACCGGCGAAGTTGAAACCCTCGCACTTCAGGTAGAGCGACTGGTCGAAGATCGGCCGCAGGTCGACGTAGAGCGACTCCTCGTTGAAGTCCTGCGGAATGCGGATGACTGGCAAGATGGCCCCCTCATCTGTGCAAGCGGTGCGATGGACCGCTCAGCCGTAGCGGCGCAGCTCGTGGAAGAAGTCGTCGACGACGTGCAGCTCGCCGGAGCGGGCCACCTCGTCGTGGACGAACTTGCCGACCGCGAGGTCGAGCACGCCGAGACCGAAGGGCGAGAACACCAGCGGCCGGTCCGCCGGCAACGTCACCCTCCCGGCCAGCACGTCGTCCAACGTGCCGTTCAGGAAGTCGCGGCTCCCCGTGAGCCGCTCCGCCAGGTGGGGCGAGGTCTCGGCCTTCAGGCAGTGCTCGACGTCGTCCACGACGTTCGCCGAGGCGAGCAGGATCTCGGGCGCGAGATCCCGCAGTGACACATGCAGCACCAGCGGGTTGTGCGCGAACCACGACACGTCGTGGACGTGCGGTTCCCCGGCGACCGTGGCGAAGACCACCAGGTCGCTGGAGCGGATCAGCTCCTCTGCGCTGTCGTGCACGGTGATCCGGCCGTCGGCGCCGGACGTCTGGAGGTAGCCGCGGAAGCCGGCGGCGCTCTCGGCGGACAGGTCGTGCACGCCGATCCCGTCGAACGACCAGCCGGTCGCGGCCAGGAAGGTGTGGATGTACCGGGCGATCAGGCCCGTGCCGAAGAACCCGACGCGGGCCGGACGCTCCCCGCCGCGGGCCCGGCTGAGCCGGTCCGCCGCCAGGGCCGCCGACGCGGCCGTCCGGGTCGCGCTGATGATGGAGCTCTCCAGGCAGGCGAACGGGTAGCCCGTGTCGTGGTCGTTGAGGATCAGCACGGCCGACGCCCGCGGGATGCCCGACGCCACGTTCTCCGGGAAGCTGGAGATCCACTTCAGGCCGTCCACCCGGACCTCCCCGCCGATGGAGGCGGGCAGCGCGATGATCCGCGAGGTCGGGCGGTCGGGGAACCGCAGGAAGTACGACGGCGGGTTCACCGAGTCGCCGGCCCCGTGCAGCCGGTACACGGTCTCCACGAGCTCCACGATCCGGGGCTCCTGCCCCCGCAGCGCCCGCTGCACCTGGGCCCCGGAGATCACGGAGAACGGCGGCACGGTGCGCGCCCCGGCCGTCTCCCGTGCGGAGTGGGTCGTCGTCATCGGGCGGTCACCTCGATCGTCGGGGAGCAGTCGGCCAGGCGCACCGGGTCCGTCATGCCGACCAGCACCTCGCGCGGCCCCTCGAAGGCCTCGCGGCTGTGCGCGGTGCGGACGTTGTCGACGAGCATCAGGTCGCCCGCCTGCCACGGCTCGCGGGCCGTGCGGGACTCGTACACCTTGTTCAGCAGTTCCACGACGTCCTGGCCGATCGGGTCGCCGTTGCCGAAGCGGGTGTTGAACGGCAGGCCGTCCGCGCCGTACATGTCGATCAGGTACTCGCGGACCTCCGGGTCCATGGTCCACTCGCTGAGGAACGCCACCTGGTTGAACCAGCACGGCGTGCCGGTGACCGGGTGGTGCACCACCGCGCTGCGGCGCTGCCGGGTGAGCAGGCCGCCGTCGGGCTGCCAGGCGAACTCGATGGCGTTGGCGCGGCAGTAGCTCTCCACCGCCGAGCGGTCGTCGGTGCCGAAGGACTCGGCGACCGACGCGCCGATCTCGTCGTTGTAGCTGCGGGTGAGCAGCCAGCCCTCCCGGCGGAACCGCTCGGCCAGCTCGGGCGGCAGCTCGGACAGGACGGCGGCCGCGTCGGCCACCCCGGTCGCCCCGCCCTCGGCGGGCGGGGTCAGGCAGGCGAACATCAGCAGGCCCGGGAACTCCAGGGTGTAGCTCAGCTCGTGGTGCATGCACATCGGCTGGTTCGGCGGCCACTTCGCCGAGGAGTAGACGCCGTCGGCGTAGGTGCGCCGGGGCGCGAAGGCCTCCTTGCCGGTCATCAGGCCGCCCGCCAGGTGGCGGAAGACGGCGGTGATCTCCGCGACGTCACCGAGTCCGAGGCCGCGCACCAGCACCGAGCCGTGCTCGGCGACGACGGCGCGCAGCGCGGACCGGTGTTCGGTCACCCAGCCCACCGCGTCATGGCCGGCGCCGACCTGCAGCAGGGGTGGCCTGCCCGGTCGCAGCTCCGGTCGGAGCGCCGGCGCCGAGGACGACGCCTGCCTGCCGCTGGGGAATGAGGACGACAACGTGTTGTTCCCTTCTCTCGTTGCGCTTCGTGCTTCTCGTGCCTCGCGCCGCTTCAGGACGAAGGGGCGGAGGGGTCGGCCGCGCGCAGGACGACCCGGGCCGCTTCGGCCGGCCGCGTGCGCGGGAAGTAGTGACCGCCGTCGGCGAGTTCGCACACGTCGACGTGGTCGGCGAGCAGGAGCCACTCCCGGTGCCGGTCCGCGGCCCTGGCGGTGTGCGTGTCGTCGGCGGCGAGGACCACCGTGACCGGCGCCGACAGCCGGTCGGCCGGCGGCCGGTCCAGCAGCTCGGCGAGGTGGCGGTGGGCGGAGACGCAGTCGTGGCGGTAGGCGGCGCCGATGTGCGCCAGGTGCCGCTCGTCCAGCTCGTCGAGGCCTTCGAGGCCGTCGTCGGCGCTCAGCCGGGCGGCGATCTCCGCGTCGGACAGCCCGGACAGCTCCGCCACCGCGGCCCGCCGCTCGGCGGCCGTGCCCAGCAGCTGCGCCCCGAGGAACACCCGGTCCACCGCCGTGCCCCGCTCCTGGAGGCGCCGCGCGGTCTCCAGGGCGAGCGCCGCGCCCGAGGAGTGGCCCCACAGCAGCACGCCGGTGAGACCGCGCCGGGCGATCTCCGCGGCGGCCCGCTCGGCGACCCGCTCCAGCGGCGCGAAGGCGCCCTCGTCGTCCAGGTCGTGCCCGGGCAGCTCCACCGCGTACACGGCGAGCCCGCTGTCGCGCAGCGCGTCCGCCATCGGCCGGAAGTTCACCGCGTTGCCGCCGGCGGGCGGGAAGCACACCAGCGTCCCGCGCGGCGCCCCCGGCGGGACCGACAGCTCCTGGAGCAGCCCGGAGTCCGCGTCCGCCGCGCCGTGCGCCGCCGCCTCGTCCGCGTCGCCGGCCGTCCCGTCGAGCAGTCCCGCGAGGTCGGCCAGGACCGGGCGCCGGGTGACGTCCTTCAGCGACACCGCGCGGTCCAGGGCGACCGCGAGCCGCACCGCCGACAGGGAGTTGCCGCCCCGGTCGAAGAAGTGGTCGTGCCGGCCGATCCTCTCCTCCGGCAGGCCGAGCACCTTCGCCCAGGCCGCCGCGAGCCGCTTCTCGGCCGGGGTGGCGGGCGCGGCGTACTCCGCCTCGGCCGAGCCCAGTTCCGCGGCGAGCGCCGTCAGGGCCTTCTTGTCGATCTTGCTGTTGGCGGTGAGCGGCAGCTCCTCGCGCCAGTGGAACGCCGCCGGCACCATGTACGAGGGCAGGGACGCGCCCAGCCGCTCGCGCAGGACGTCGGCCTCCAGCTCCTTCGGCCCCGCGTAGAAGGCCACCAGCTGCTTGCCGCCGCCCTCCTGCCCGGCGACCACCACGGCGCCGTCGCGGACGCCGTCCACCCGCAGCAGGGTGTTCTCGATCTCGCCGATCTCGATGCGGAACCCGCGGATCTTCACCTGGGCGTCCCGGCGGCCGAGGAACTCCAGCTTGCCGTCGGGCCGCCAGCGCCCGTGGTCGCCGCTGCGGTACAGCCGGCGGCCCGTGCGGTGCGGGTCGGCCACGAACGCCGCCCGTGTGCGCTCCGGGTCGTTGACGTAGCCGCGGCCGACGCACACCCCGGAGAAGACGATCTCGCCGGGCGCGCCCAGCGGCACCAGCCCGAGCCCCTCGTCCACCACGTAGACGTGCACGTTGTTCACGGCGCGGCCCAGCGGGACCCGGTCGCCCTGTGGCGCCCGGTCCATCACCTCGTGGTTGGTGTCGTCCGAGGTCTCGGTCAGTCCGTAGGCGTTGACCAGCTTCACCTTCGGCCGGACCGCGAACCAGCGCTGCGCCAGCTCCCGCTTCAGCGCCTCGCCGGTGACCGACACGCAGCGCAGGTCCGGCAGCAGCCGCGGATGGCGCTCCAGGTAGGACAGCACCACTTCCAGGTACGAGGGCACCACCTGGACCACCGCGGCCCGGCCGTCGGCGATCCGGTCCACGAACCGCTCCACGTCCAGGACCGCGTCCTGCTCCACCAGCAGCGTCCGGCCGCCCACCAGGAGCGCCGCGACCAGCTGCCACAGCGAGATGTCGAAGCACTGGGGCGCGGTCTGGGCGACCGTGTCCCCCTCGCCGATCCCCAGGTCGTCGATCTTGGCGTAGAGGTGGTTGAGCATCCCCGCGTGCTCGCACATCGCGCCCTTGGGCTCACCCGTGGAGCCGGAGGTGAAGTAGATGTACGCGAGCTGGTTGGGCGCGACCCGCACGCCCAGGTCGTCGTCCGCGTGACCCTCCTCGTACGCGGTGCCGACCAGCACCCTGTCCACCTCGGGCAGCTTCTCCAGCGCCTCGTCCAGGGTGGCCGTGGAGCCGGGCTCGGTCAGCGCGACGCGGCAGCCGGCCCGCCCGAGCGTGGCGGCGATGCGGTCGGCCGGGAAGTGCGGCTCGACGGGCAGGTAGGCCCCGCCGGCCTTGAACACCGCGAGCACGCAGGCCATCCAGTCCAGGTTCCGCTCCGTGACCACCGCGACGACGTCCTCGTGGCCCAGGCCGCGGGCGAGCAGGGCCCGTCCGATCCGGTTGGCGCGGCCGTTGAGCTCGCGGTAGGTCCACTCCCGGCCGCCCTGCACGGCGGCCACGGCGTCCGGGTGCTCGCGCACCCGCTCCTCGAACAGCTCGTGCATCCGCCGGGGCGGCAGCTCCCGGACGGGGCCGGCCAGCTCCTCCAGCTGGAAGCGGGTCTCGCGGTCGGAGAGCAGGCTGCGCGCTCCGTGCGCGGCGTCCGGCTCGGCGGCGATCCGGCCCAGGGCGGTCAGGTGGTAGCCCGCGATCCGGTCGGCGTACGCGGTGTCCAGCACGTCCGTGCGGAACCGCAGGCGCAGCGCGAAGCCGTCGCCGCGGCCGCGCACGCCGACGCGCAGCACGGTGCCTCCGGTGGGCTCGCCGCCGACGCCGTAGGGGTCCAGGACCGTCTCGTACGGCGGGGCGGTGAGGCCCAGTTCGCGGCCCAGCTCGCCGACCGGGAAGTCCTTGTGGGCCCGCGTCCCGTCGGCCGCCCGGTGGGCGGCGTCGAGGAGCGAGCGCCAGGGGCCCGGCTCGACCGGCACCCGGCAGGGCAGTGCCGGGCCGCCCCGCTCGGCGACCAGCCCGACCGTCACCTCCTGTTCGCCGCAGAGCGCGGACAGCACCTTGGCGTGCGCGGCCAGCAGCACCGCGGCCGGCGGCACGCCCTGCGCCTCGGCCAGCCGGCGCAGCCGCGCCACGAGGTCGTCCGGGATCGCCGTCTCGTACTCGGCGACGCCGGGCACCGGGCCCGAGGTCCACCGCGGCACGGCGGTGCGCCCGCCGGCGAGCAGGACGTCGTGCCAGTACGCGCGGTCCGGTGTGGTGGTCGTGGTGGTCGTGCTCATCGGGTCCTCCCCCCGGCGGCGGGCGTCCGCTCCACCGCTGTGTGCCATTCGGTGGCCGGGTTGCCGCCCCAGTGGGCCCCCGCCGGTACCTGCTCGCCCTTCATCAGGAAGGAGTCCGGGGCCAGTACGGCGCCGTCGCCCATGGTCACGCCGTAGTGCACGAGCGATCCGATGCCGAGCGTGCAGCGGGCGCCGACCGTGATGTGGTCGGACTTGAACGTGCCGTCCTCCTGCGAGTGCGCCTGGATCTTGGCGCCCGCGTTCAGGGTGGTGTCGTCGCCCACGGCGACCAGCGTCCGCTCCGTCATGTAGGAGCCGTCGTCGAAGACCCGGCGGCCCATGCGCACCCCGAGCATCCGCCAGACCAGGCTCTTGAACGGGGTGCCGTTGAACGCGTTGAGGTAATCGTCCGGCACCTTCCACAGGCGCTCGTGCCGCCAGAAGTACGGGTCGTAGATGGAGCACAGCCGCGGCCGCAGCGGCTTGAACCGCAGGATGACCCGTTCGATCAGCACGAAGTAGCAGACGGTGAACACCAGGGTCAGCGCCAGGTAGCCGGCGGCCACCAGGGGCCCGGCCGTCTCGTAGGTGTCGAGGGCGGCCATGCCGAGCACGGTCAGCGCGAAGACGTGCGCCCAGCGCAGGACGAGGAAGACGCCCATCGTGGCGAGGTTGTGGCGGTTCTTGGCCGCCAGTCGGCGGCGCAGTTCGTCACCGGTGCGGTAGTGGTCGAAGCGGGTGTCGCGCTCCACCGTGCGCGGGACCTCGAAGGGCGGCGAGCCGAGCAGCCCCACCCCGGTGCGGACCTCGCCGTCCAGCGGCACCATCACCTTGGTGGCCAGCAGGCAGTCGTCGCCCGTGCGGCCGCCCGCCGGGTACGCGATGTGGTTGCCCAGGAAGTTGTGCGCCCCGATGGAGGTCTGCGAGACCCGGAACGAGGTGCTGGAGTACTCCGCGTTCATGATCGACAAGCCGTCGGCGACCATGGTCCCGCTGCCGACGGAGACCAGGTACGGCGACTCGTGCTTGACCTCGGTACCGAAGTTCGACCCGGTCTGCTCGACCTTGTTCAGGTTGTAACCGAGCGTGCTCAGGTAGGGGACGATGTAGCTGCTGTCGCCGAACAGCCACCGGAAGAACTTGTTGTTGGTCATGCCGGCGGCGCGGCGGTGCAGCGAGTAGTGGAAGCCGTACAGCGGATAGACCCGCTCGGGGCGGATCACCAGCTTCACCAGCCGGGGCACCGTGAAGAGCACGACGAGGCCCACCAGGCCGAGGCCGAAGAACAGCACGAGCGACAGGACCAGCGCGTCGAGGTACAGCGCGGCCGAGGCGAGGTTCGTCGTGCCCGGGGCCAGCAGTCCGCCCAGCGCCGGGACCTCGGTCACCAGCATGTACGCGCCGCCGATGGTCAGCGGCAGGCCCAGCAGGAGCAGTTGCAGCACGGTGGCGGCGGCGTAGCCGGCGCGGCGCAGCGTGCCGCAGCGCGCGGGCTCGACCCGCAGGTGGTTCACGTCGGTGCGCTGCGCCGGGGAGCCGTGCCAGTGCTGGCCGGCCGGGACGGCCTCGCCGCACTGCAGGGCGGAGGCGTGGCCGAGCTGGGCGCCGTCGCCCATCGAGGTGCGGATGTCCAGGACGGTGTTCTCGCCGACGAACACGTCGCGGCCCAGGGTGACCGGGCCGGTCTGGATGCGGCCGGCGTGCGCCCGGTAGCAGAAGATGATCGCGTCCTTGCGGATCACCGTGTTGTCGCCGATCGTCAGCAGGTCGGTGCAGACCGGGGTGGTGCGGGTCAGGATCGTGACGTTGCGGCCGATGCGGGCGCCCAGCGCGCGCAGGTACCACACGTACAGCGGGTTGCCGATGAACAGGATCATCGGGTTGGCGTGCACCAGCACCTTGACGGTCCAGAAGCGCAGGTAGGCGGCGCCCCAGACGGGGAACTCGGTCTCCTTCCAGCGCCCGACCAGGATCCACTTGGCCGCGATCGGGAAGACGCACACGCCGACGAACAGGCCGCCGCCGAAGACCGCCGCCCGCCGGTAGAGGCCGAGCAGCCCCGTCCCCTGGGAGACCCAGTCGAAGCCCCGGGCGGTGACCAGGCCGGCCAGGGCGCAGTAGAGGAGGAAGACCAGGGCCTGGAACACGCCGCACAGCACGTACCGCGCGGTGCTCCCGGGCGGTGGCTGCTCGGCGGGGCCGATCGTGGCGGGCGGCCGGGTCCGGGACGGCTCGGGCCGGTCGAGCGCCGCGGCCAGGCCGCGGATCGTCGGGTGCCGGTAGACGTCCTTCATGGACACCGACGGCAGGTCGTCCCGCTTCCTGACCCGGGCGCAGAAGTGGGCCATCGTCAGCGAGTTGGCGCCGAGGTCGTCGAAGAAGTGGCTGTCGGCCGGCACCCGCTCCGTCCGCACGACCTCGGCCAGTAACTGTGCGAGCAGCCTCTCGGTGTCCGAGACGGGCTCTGCCTCGGCGCCCGCGAGCGGGCCGGCGTACCCGGCTCCGGCGCCCGCGGGTCCCGCCAGCTCGGCTGTCGAGACGTCGCCTGCTTCTGCCACCTCATCAGCTCCTCGTGGATATGTCGTCATATCAGTGGATCAATCAGTTGCAATGGGTATTCGGTCGGACTCAGGTTCTGGATTGCATCTGCCGCGGGCAATTTCCGGCCTGGCTCAGGGCCCCTGGGACCGGGCCGGGCGGCTCCGGCCGCCGCGCGGACGGGGCGATGGCGCGGGCCCGGAACGTGCCGGAGCGGGCGGGGCGTACGGCGTTCGACCGGACGGACACGCCGCTCCGGTGGGCCGATACGCGGGGCCGGGGAGCGGCGGAGCGCGCCGCGTCCGCGTCGCCGGGCGTCTCCGCGGGAACGTCCCGCGCGGGCCGGGGGGTCGCGCCGGCGGCCGGATCCGGAAGGGGCCCCGCGGCCCGCGCGGCCGCCGTCCGGGGCGCCCGGAGCCGGGCGCCGCCGCCGGGCGCCGTGCCGGCGGGGGCCGGAAGCACGCCGAGCGGTGCGGGGCCGGGGGTCGCGCGCACGCCGGTGGTACGGGACCCGGGACGGCCGCCGGCCGCCACGGGACGGCCGGGGAGAAGGGGGCGCCACGGCGGGCGCACGGCTTGCATGGGTGTCGACGACCTCGGCAGTCGGGTGTTGACGGAAGGGAACACGCTGGAGGAGCGGCCGCGGTCGCTGATCGCGGACCTGCACACAGAAGTGGGCATGTGTGATCACATGCCGGTGGGACGGCGTCGTCGCCGTCAGCGGGCGCGTCTGTTCCCGGTCTTTCTGCCGCCGAGCGCGTCGTCGAAGTGCGGTCCGTCGAGGACCGCCCGGTGAGCGAGCATGAACATGAAAATCTCCGGAGCGGGATATGCGAGGCAATCCCGCCCGCCGGTCAGGCAATACTGCAGGGCAGCGTGGTGCGCGCGCACCGGACATCGAACCGGGCGTGCGGCACCGGTTGCGGAGGCAGTGCGGAACGACGGATGTGGCTGAATTTCGAATCTACAGAATTGCAGAGACTGCAAGGCGCGGATGGGCAAGCGGCCGGACTCGCGAAGTGGTCGGCTTCCAAGGGGTCGGGTCCAGGACATCCCCTGAGTCGCAGCGCGCCCGCGTCCTCCTTCCCCCGTTCGACATCCGGCACCGGTAAAGGACGGAAACCATGTGCCGGGTCAGGTGGACTGGGCTCCTCCTCCGCGGCATGTGCGGAGGAGAATACAATCGGATTCTTCTGCATGCCCGTTCAACGGGTCAAGGGCAGAATGGCTTTTGTCCTTTTCTCATTGTTCGCGGTTCTGTCCCCGCGCATCGTCACCCGTCCCTGGCCCCTGCCTCACCGGGAACTGTTCGCAGAGTCAGCAGAACCGCAATTGTCAGTTCCGTTTCCCTCTACACCGAACCGTGAGGCGATGCCTGGTGGGTGAGTGGACAAGCCATGGCCGAAAACACCTCCGATCATTTTCGACGGTTTCTGATGCGTTGTTTTTCGTTTTCTTATTGATTACGCAGGCGATCGCCCGCTTGCTGTCGCGAACGGGCACCGGTTTCGCACGGGCCGCCCGCCGGACGGCCGCCGCGGAGGCGTCCCCCCGTGCCCCGCCGCCCGGCGGCTCCGGCGCCCGGGGGCGCCGGGCGGTGAGGGGCGCGCCCCGTGGCAGATACCTTTATGGCGTGCAGCCAGCGAGAACATCACCCGAGAGCCCGTCCGGCCGTCTCCACCGCGCCCGCGCGCTGTACCGGAACGTCTCGAAGCGCAGGACCGCCTGGCTGCTGCTGAAGGACACGGTCAACTCGTGCATGGAGTACCGGATCCTGGGCCTGGCGGCCGAGGCCGCCTTCTTCACCCTGCTGTCCGTGCCGCCCCTGCTGCTCAGCATGATCGGCCTGCTCGGCTACGTCGACGACTGGACCGGCGCGGACACCATCCAGAGCCTGCAGAACAACCTCCTGCACGCCTCCCGCACGGTCCTCTCCGACCGGGGCGTCACCCAGATCGCACAGCCGATCCTCGACGACGTGATGAAGGGCGGCCGGCCCGACGTCATCTCGATCGGCTTCCTGTTCGCCCTGTGGTCGGGCTCGCGCGCGGTGAACGTCTTCATCGACACCATCACCGTGATGTACGGCCTCGACGGGGTGCGGGGCATCGTCGCGACCCGGCTGATGGCGTTCCTGCTGTTCATCGTGGCGCTGCTGATCGGCTCGGTCGCGCTGCCGCTGATGGTCGCGGGCCCGGACGCGGTGGTGGACATCCTGCCGTGGTCCACGACGGTCGTGCAGATCCTGTACTGGCCCGTCGTGATCGTGCTGTCCATCGTCTTCCTGACGACCCTCTACCACGTGTCGGTGCCGGTGCGCTCGCCCTGGGTCGAGGACGTGCCGGGCGCCCTGGTGGCGCTCGCCATGTGGGTCCTCGGCAGCTTCCTGCTGCGCATCTACCTCACCAACACCGTCGAGGGGCCCACGATCTACGGCTCGCTGGCCGCGCCCGTGGCCGTACTGCTGTGGATCGGCGTCTCGGCGTTCGCGGTGCTGGTCGGGGCCGCGGTCAACGCCGCCATCGACCGCGTCTGGCCCGCCGCCGCGACGGCCGCCGCCCGCGCCGCCAACGAGCGGGCGCGCGAGGAGCAGGCCGCCGAGTACGTGGCCCGGATGACCGCGGCCCGCACCCACGATCCCGAGGACCCCGACATGCCCTCCGAGTTCCCGGAGCGCTGGTCGCGTTTCCTGCCCCCCGAGGACGTCACCTCCCGGCTGCGCACCCACGCGAAGCACGCGCAGGCCAAGGGGGAGCGGACCAAGGACGCGCGGGACGGGGGCGGACGGTCCGCGGACGAGCCGGGCGGGGGCGCGCGGGCGGGCGGTCCAGGGGCGAGCGGGAACGGGAACGGGGACGGGCCGCCGCCGGGCCTCTGAGACGGCGGGACCCGGCGACGCGCCGACGGCGCGCCGGGGGCGGGGTCCGGCGGGGCGGCGCACGGAGCACGGGCGGTACGCGCCGGGGCGGCGGCCGCCCCCGCGGAGTCCCGGTGGCCGCGGCCGCCCGCAGCGCACGGCGTACCCTTCCTCGCGTGGACGCGGTCGGTGAGAACTCCCCGGCGGACGGCGGCGGGTACGCGGAACGGCCGTCCCGGGTGCCGGGCGCGGTCGTGTGGACCAACGTCCCAGCCGCTCCCGCGGCGCGGCCCGTCCTGCCCGACGGGTGCATGGACCTGCTGTGGACCGAGGGGCGGCTGATGGTCGCGGGCCCGGACACCCGGGCCCACCTCCCCGAGGGCCCGGCCACGCGCTGGGCGGGCGTCCGCTTCTTCCCCGGCACCGCGCCCGCCTACCTGGGCGTGCCCGCGCACGAACTGCGCGACCGGCGCGTCGACCTGGCCGACCTGTGGCCCGCGGACCGGGTGCGGCGCCTGACCGCCCGCGTCGACGCCGCCGTCGGCCCCGCGGCCGCGCTGGAGGAGCTGGCGCTGGACCGGGCCGCCCGCGCGGACCCGCCCGACCCGCTGCTCCGCGCGATCGTCCGGGGCCTGGAGGCGGGCCGTCCGGTCGCGGCGGTCGCGGACGGCCTGGGACTCGGCGCGCGCACGCTGCACCGCCGCTCGCTGGCCGCCTTCGGCTACGGCCCCAAGACGCTCGGCCGGGTGCTGCGGCTCCAGCGGGCGCTCGCGCTGGTCCGGTCCGGGGTGCCCGCGGCACGGACGGCGGCCCGCGCGGGCTACGCCGACCAGGCCCACTTCGCCCGTGACGTACGGGACCTGACGGGGATGCCGCTCGGCACGCTGCTGGGCCGGTAGCCCCGGCGGGCCGCTGGGTCGCCGGGCGCCGGACCGAGCCGCCGGACTATCCGGCCGGCAGGGCGGCGAAGAGGTCGACGCCGTTGCCGTCCGGGTCGTGCACCACCGCGTACCGCATGCCCCAGGCGGCGTCCCACGGCTTGAGCTCCCCGTGGTGGCCGGCCCCCACCAGCTCCGCGTACACGGCGTCGACGTCGGCGGGGCTGTCGCAGGCGAAGGCCAGCGAGGTCCGGCCGCCGCCCGCCGGGGGCCGCCACGCGGGGTGGAAGGAGCGGACGGTGTCCTCGGTGTCGAGCGCCAGGCGCAGCCCGCCGGGCAGTCCGGCCTCGACGTGCGGCTGCCGCTCGGCGCCCTCGGGGAACACGAGGCCGAGGCGGCGGTAGAAGGCGAGCGAGGCGGCCAGGTCGGAGACGACCAGGCCGATCACGGCGAATCGTGGAGTCATACGGCGACCGTAGGACGGCACCGGCGCGGAGGTCTTGAAGGAATCGGACACCTCGGCGGGGCACGGCCGGCGGCGGGCCGGTGCCGGCGGCCCGGTCGGCGTGCGGTCATGGGGACAGGTGGGGGAGCGGGGGCGGAGACAGGTGCGGGGACGGAGGTGGGCGCCCCTAGTGCCGTGACCGGAAGGGTTCACCGGCTCACGACGCCCGGCACGGCACTCCCCCTGGCTCTTCGAGCAGGGGGGACCCCCACGCCGCGTTGTCGGAGCCACCCGAGTACGTCCCGGTACGAGGGTGGTCCTCCGCCTCGCGACGCACCGCACCGGACGCCGCGAGCCCACGGCAGACCTTTCCGGCCACGGCACTAGCCGCACGCGCGCGCCCGGCCGTACGGGAGCGGCCCCGTGCTCGCCCGTTCCACCAGGCACGTCGACAGCTCCGTACGGGTGCCCTCGAAGTGCTCGCCCGCCATCATGCGCACCAGCAGGCGCAGGGCCGTCGCGGCCATCTCCGACAGGGGCGGGCGGACGGTGGTGAGCGCGGGCCTGGCCCAGCGCGCCTCCGGCAGGTCGTCGAAGCCCACCACGCTGACGTCCTCGGGCACCCGCAGCCCCCGCCGGGCGGCCGCCTCGTACACCCCGAGGGCCGTCCGGTCCGAGCAGGCGAAGAAGGCGGTGGGCGGTTCCGGCAGGTCCAGCAGGTCCAGCGCGCCGCGACAGGCCCCGGCCTCGCCGGGGTCCCCGTACCGCACGTACTCGGGCCGGTGCCGGACCCCGGCCGCCGCGAGCGCCGAGCGGTAGCCCGCCACGCGCGCGCCGCCGCGCATCCGGTGGCGGTGCCCCGCGACCACCGCGATGCGCTCGTGCCCCAGTGCGAGCAGGTGCTCGGTGGCCGTCAGCCCGCCGTGCCAGTCCGCCGCGCCCACCGACACCACGCCGGGCGGCGGCCGGCGCACCGGGTCGACGAGGACGAACGGCACGCCGTGCCGCGCCAGCCAGGCGTACTGCCGCGGGTCCGGCCCGAGGAGGTGGAACAGCACTCCGCGCGAGCCGCGCGCGGCCAGCCGGTCCAGCCAGTCGCGCCCGTCCGGTCCGCCGGACCCGCCGCGCCCGCCCGGACGGCCGGTTCCCCCGGGCCCGCCCGGCCCGTCGACCGTCCCCGCCGCCCCGGTGGTCCCCGCCGTCCCGGCCGTCCCTGGCGTCCCCGGCGGGTTCACCGACACCACCACCTCGAGGCCCGCCTCGCGCGCCGCCTCCTCCACGCCGTGCAGCACCGCGCCCGAGCGGGAGCTGACCGCCGAAGGCACGACGAGGTCGACCAGCGCGGGCGGCCGCAGCGCGTCGTGGCGGGGTCTGCGCACGTAGCCGAGCCGGTCGAGCGCCTCGGTGACCCGGCGGCGCGTCTCCGGCGCCACGTCCGCGCGCCCGTTGACCACCTTCGACGCCGTCGGCACCGACACACCGGCCGCCCGCGCCACGACCGCGAGGGTCGGTCCGGCCGTGCCCGGCGTACGCACCATGAGCCCACCTCTCCGGCCCCGTCCCGCGGGCCTGCACAACGGCGGAACGGCCGTGGTCGTACGGCGGCGGTACGACCGTGTAGAAAGCGCTTCCTCCGGTCGTCCCATACAGTACGGCCGGGCCGACGCGGCACGGAAGAGCGCGGAGCGCGCCGCCGGGACCCCAGGGACGGCCGGGGCCCGGCGGGAGGAGGGGGCGGCGTGCGCCCGGCGGCGCTCCCGTGGCGGTCCGGCCGCGTGCCCGGCCGCGTCCGTCGCGGTGCCGTCGCGGCGCCCGGGCGGCGCTGCGGCGGTGAGCCGGCCGCGCAGTCATGATCCACTGGGTACCGGGCCGGGCCCCCGGACGGCCGGGGACCCGTCGTGCCCCGTCGCACGGCGCGCCGCGGTGCGACGCGGTGCGGTGCGCCGGCGAGGGCGCGGGCACCGCCGTCCGCGGCAGGGAGGAGAGGCACGTATGGCCGAGAGACCGGATCCCGTCGTCACCACCCCGTACGGAGCGGTGCGCGGCCGCTACGAGGACGGGGTCGCCGTCTTCCGCGGCGTCCCCTACGCCGCCCCGCCCTTCGGCCCCCGCCGCTTCATGCCGCCCGTGCCGCCCGAGCCCTGGGACGGCGTGCGCGACGCCGGTTCCTTCGGCCCGACCCCGCCGAAGCCGCCGTACTCCGCGCGGTTCGCCCGGCTGCTGGCCGACCCGGTGGTGCCCGGCGACGACTGCCTGAACCTCAACGTGTGGACGCCCGAGCCGGACCCCGCCGCCCGCCTGCCGGTCATGGTGTGGATCCACGGCGGCGCGCTCACCCGCGGCTCCTCGGCCCTGCCCGTCTACGACGGCCGCGCCTTCGCGCGCGACGGCGTGGTGCTCGTGTCCCTCAACTACCGCCTGGGCGTCGAGGGCTGGGGCCTCTTCCCGGACGCGCCCGCCAACGCGGGGCTGCGGGACCAGATCGCCGCCCTGGAGTGGGTGCGCGAGGCGGTCGGCGCGTTCGGCGGCGACCCGGACCGGGTGACGGTCTTCGGCGAGTCCGCGGGCGCCATCAGCATCGGCGCGCTGCTCGCGAGCCCGCGCGCCGGGGGGCTGTTCCGGCGGGCGGTGCTGCAGAGCGGGGCGCCCGAGGCCACCGACCGGGACAGGGTGCGGCGGATGGTGCGCAGGACGGCGGCCCGGCTGCGGGTCCCGGCCACCGCCGCCGCGTTCGCCGCCGTCGACCGGCGGCGCCTCGCCGCCGCCCAGGCCGCGGTGGGCCGCCGCGCGGGCCCGCTCCTGGGCGGGCCCGCCTTCGGTGTCGTCGTGGACGGCGACGTGGTGCCGCGCGACCCGCTGCGCGCGCTGGTGGAGGAGGGTGCGGCCCGGGACGTGGAACTGCTGCTGGGCTGGACCCGCGACGAGCACCGGCTGTGGCTGGCGCCCACGGGGCTCGCCGAACGCCTCGACCGGCTCGGCCCCCTCGCCCTGGCCGGGGCCCGGGCCCGCTGCCGCTGCGGTCCCGCCGTGCCCCGCGGCTACCGCGCGGCCCGTCCGGGCGCGGGCGCCGCCGACCTGGTCGGCGACATGATCACCGATCATCTGCTGCGGGCGCCGCTGCACCGCCTCGCCGACGCCCGCGACGGCGCCGCCGCGCCCTCGTACGTCTACGAGTTCGCCTGGCCCTCGAACCTCCCCGGGCTCGGCGCCTGCCACGCCCTGGAGCTGGGCTTCGTCTTCGACACCCTGGGCGAGCCGGACGCCGCCCGGCTCGCCGGCCCCGGCGCGCCGCAGGAACTCGCCGACGCCGTGCACGGGGCGTGGGTGCGCTTCGCCTGCGGTGGGGACCCCGGCTGGCCGGCCTGGGACGCCGCGCACCCGGTACGGGTCTTCGGCGCCGGCGCGGGAGCGGAACCGCGTACGGAGGCGGGCGGTGACGCATGTGCGGCCGCCGGGGAGCCGGTCGTCGCGTACGGCCCGCGCGACCGCCAACTGGCGCTCTGGGAAAGGGGGTCCGGCTCTGCGGTGTCCGCACCCGCGGCGCGTCCCCGACCCGGTCCGTCCCCACGCGGTACGGCGCGGCGGTCGGTCGCGGCGCGCTTCCGCCGCTCCGCCGGTGCCCGTCGGCCCTGATGGCGGCCCCGCCCGGCGGGCCCGGCGCGCGGGCGGGCGGCCGCGGCGGATCACGCCGTCCGCAGCGTCTCCGCGATCCCCGCGACCGTGGCGGGGCCCACCCGGCAGCAGCCGCCGATCAGGCGGGCGCCCGCACGGACCCACTCGGTGACCCGTTCCGGTGCGAACGTGGACCGCCCCCGCCACGCGCGCGCCCGCGCGTCCCACCGCTCGCCGCTGTTCGGGTAGACCACGACGGGCCTGCCCGTCACGCGCGCGGCCGTCTCCACCGCGGGCGTCACGTCCTCGGGCGCGCAGCAGTTCACCCCGACGGCGATCACCTCGTCGGCACCGGCGGCGAGCGCGAAGGCCTCCTCCAGCGGCTGGCCCGCACGGGTGCGGTCCCCGGCGACGCTGTACGACAGCCAGGCCGGCACCCCGAGTCCGCGCACCGCGCGCAGCAGCGCCGCGGCCTCGTCGGCGTCGGGCACGGTCTCCAGCGCGAGCACGTCGGGCCCGGCCGCGGCCAGGACCTCCAGACGGGGCCGGTGGAAGCGCTCCAGCTCGCCGACGGTCAGGCCGTACCGGCCCCGGTACTCCGAGCCGTCCGCGAGCATCGCCCCGTAGGGCCCGGCCGAGGCGGCCACCCACAGCGGGCCGGCCGCGCCGCCCGACTCGGCACGGCGGGCGGCCCCGCGGGCGAGCGCGACGCTCAGTCCCAGCAGCTCGGTCACCCGCCCGCGCGGGACGCCGCGCGCCCCGAACCCCTCGAAGGTCGCCTGGTAGCTCGACGTGATCGCCACGCGGGCGCCCGCCCGGTAGTAGGCGAGGTGCGCCTCGGCGACCGCCTCCGGCCGCTCGGCCAGCAGCCGCGCCGACCACAGGCCGTCGCCGAGGTCGTGCCCGGCCGCCTCCAGCTGGTTGGACAGCCCGCCGTCCAGGACCACCGGGCCCGCGGCGAGGGCCTCGGCGAGCGGGACGGGGGAGGTCGTGGGGGCCGCGCGGCCGGAGGCGGTGCTCATGCCCCCGACGCTAGTGCCGTGACCGGAAAGGTTCACCGGCTCACGACGCCCGGCACGGCACTTCGCCGCGTTGTCGGAGCCACCCGGGTACGCCCGGTACGAGGGTGGTCCTCCGCCTTGCGATGCACCGCACCGGACGCCGCGAGCCCATGGCAAACCTTTCCGGTCACGGCACTGGTCGACCCCGACCGGGGAGGACCTGTCCGAGGGGAGCCCTCCGAGGGCAGCCCTCCGAAAGGGACCGGCCGGCCTCCGCGTCCCACAGGTCCGGGCCGTGGGAGGCCACGAGGCCGCGGACGCGGGCGAGGACGTCGGCGGCGGGGAGCGGACCGAGGCGGCGGCCGCCGCGCAGGCGCAGGGCGCCCCGGTCCGCCGCGGCCTCCCGCGCGCCGATCACCGCCTGGTACGGAACGAGGCGGGCCGCGCGGACCCGGGCGCCGAGGCTGCCGTGCTCCGGCCCGCCCGCCCGTCCGCGTGTCCGGGCCCCGCGTCCGCACCGCACCTCCTGGCGCAGGGTGCCGGCTTCGCAACTTTCGGTCCCTCCCGACCCGTTGACCTCGTTCTCGGCACGGCTTTACGGTTACCGCCGTTCTCGCCGTTCGGCAGGGCAGATCGCATACGGGATCTCGAACGACGGACGCGCCGTGCCGTCCCCCCACCCCGGAGAGGCAGTCCCGCATGAGCCGCGCACACGACCTGCCCGACCACTCCGGTCCCGGCGGACCGGTCCGTTCCGGCGGCGGGGGCACGCGATGAGACGCGCGCACGCGGTGCTCCTCGCCCTCTGCCTCGCCGTCGCCGGGGCCCTCGCGGGCGCCGGCCCCGCGCAGGCCGCCCCGCAGGCCGTGGTCAGCGGCACGCAGTTCACGGACGTGTCCGGCGCGCCCGTGCGCGCCCACGGCGGCGGCGTCCTCAAGGTCGGCGCGTACTACTACTGGTTCGGCGAGCACCGCAACGCCGACAACACCTTCCGGTACGTCGACGCCTACCGCTCCACCGACCTGAAGAACTGGGAGTTCCGCAACCACGTCCTGACGCAGTCCGGCGCCGCCGAGCTGGCGAGCGCCGGCATCGAGCGGCCGAAGGTCATGTACAACGCGGCCACCGGCAAGTTCGTGATGTGGATGCACAAGGAGAACGGCACGGACTACGGCGAGGCGCGCGCCGCCGTCGCCGTGTCCGACACCGTCGACGGGAACTACATCTGGCGGGGCAGCTTCCGCCCGCTGGGGCAGCACATGTCCCGCGACATCACGGTCTTCACGGACACCGACGGCACCGGCTACATGGTCTCAGCCGCCCGCGAGAACTACGACCTGCACATCTACCGGCTCACCGCCGATTACACCGGCATCGCGAGCCTCGTCGCCAACCCCTGGCCGGGCGGCCACCGCGAGGCGCCCGCGCTGTTCAAGCGCAACGGCGTGTACTTCATGCTGACGTCGGGCGCGACCGGCTGGAGCCCCAACCAGCAGCAGTACGCCACCGCCACCAGCCCCGCCGGGCCCTGGACCGCCATGGCGAACGTCGGCGACTCCACCGCCTACGGCTCGCAGACCGCGTACGTGCTGCCCGTGCAGGGCACCTCCGGCACCTCCTACCTCTACCTGGGCGACCGGTGGGGCAACTCCTTCGGCGGCACGGTGAACGACTCGCGCCACGTCTGGCTGCCGCTGTCCTTCCCGAGCGCCACCACGCTGTCGATGTCCTGGTACCCGGAGACCGTCGTGGACACCGCCGCCGGCACGGTCACGGGGCGCGGCGGCCCCTACGAGACGCTGGCCGCCCGGCACAGCGGCAAGTGCGCCGACGTCCCGGGCCAGTCGCAGCTCGCGGGCGCCGCGCTGAAGCAGTACACCTGCAACGGCGGCGGCAACCAGCGGTTCTGGTTCCAGGACGCGGGCGGCGGGTACGTCCGGCTGATGGCCCGGCACAGCTCCTTCTGCCTGACCGAGCAGGCCGCAGGCGTCACCCAGGAGCCGTGCTCCACGGCCACCGCCCAGCAGTGGAGCGTCACCGCGTCCGGCGGGTACGTCCTGCTCAGGTCCCGGGCGACCGGCGAGTGCCTGGACGTCAGCGGCGGCTCGGCCGCCGACTCCGCGGCGCTCATCACCCACGCCTGCAACGGCGGCACCAACCAGCAGTGGACCCGCGCCGCCTGACCCGGCCGGGCCCGGCAGGCGCCCGGGCGCGGCGTGCCGCCCGTCGGCCCGGCGGCCGGGACCGGGCCCCCGGCCGGGTCCCCGGTGCCGAGGGCTCAAAGAAGCCCTATCTCTTCGGGGAGGAGCGGGACAACACTCACACCTCTGCCCGCGGAGCGAGCGCGTGAGCGGAGCCGGTGCGCGACGGACCGGCTCCGCGGTACCCGCCTCCCGCGGGGGCGGGTGCGACAGACGCCTGGGGCGTCCCGACCGGAACCGGGGCGCCCCAGGTCCTCGCACGGGACGGGGTCCCGGACGCAGGTCCCCGGGACGCACGTGCCGTACGGGCGTGCGACCGATCATGGCCGGAAAGGGGCCGCCGGACGGCCGCCCACGATACCGTTGACCCTTCACGGGTACGCGAACCCGTGGTGGAGCCCGACAGGCGAGGGACCGAGGAAGCGACATGGAGCACCCCGGCGACAAGCGACTGGCGGCCGCCGTCGTGATGCACGAAGGCCATGTCCTGCTGGTGCGGCGCAGCGAGAAGGAGCGGTTCCTGCCCCGTGTCTGGGGCGTCCCCTGCGGCAAGCTGGAGCCCGGCGAGAGCCCCGAGGACGGCGTGCTGCGGGAGCTCAAGGAGGAGACGGGCCTGCTGGGCGAGGTCGTCCGCAAGGTCGGCGAGTCGTCCTTCGTGAGCGACTACCAGGGGCACGAGACCAAGAACCGGCAGGACAACTTCCTGGTCAGGCCGCTCTCCCGGCACATCACGCTGCCCGAGTCCGACCAGACCTTCACCTGGCTGCGGCCCTCCGAGCTGACCACCGTCGACGTCGACGCGTACAACCTCGACGTCGTGCGGCAGGCGCTGGAGGCCGTCGCGGAGGCCGGACCGCGGGGCGCGGGGCGGCTCAGGACGCCCTGAGCAGTTCGGCCAGCGCGGCCAGTTCCGCCAGGTAGTCGCGCACGCTCAGCGGCACCTTCGGCACCGCCTCCGGGTGCGGCCCCGCCGTGAACACGTCGGTGTGCCGCCGCCGTCCCCGGCCCGTCTCCAGGAACAGCGTCACGGTCGGCCCGGGCGCCTCGGTCCTGGCCCGGTGCAGGGTGTGCGCGGGCAGGGCGTACGTACTGCCCGCCGTGTACTCCGCGACCTGGGCGAGTCTCAGCGACGCGGCGCCCGCCGGTTCGAGGAGCCAGTCCGCCGACCGCCCCGCCAGGGACTCCCGGTAGCGCTCGGCCGGTGCCCCGCCGCCGTCCCCGGACGCGTACAGCTCCATCGTCAGCCGCCCCCGCACCACGCACGAGGCGAGCGGCGAACGGTGGTTGTGCACGTCCTCCCCGCCCGCCGCGCCCCCGCCGGGGTGCCACAGGTGCGCGCGCAGCATGTGGCGCGAGCCCGCGTCGACGAGCAGCAGCTTGTCGAAGCCGAGGACGTGGCGGTACGAGAGCCGGGCGCAGGCCTCCGGGTCGCCCTCCCCCGAGGCGAGGTCGGCGACCAGTTCGAGGAGCCGGCCGGGGGCGCCCAGCTCGCCGACGAGGGAGCGCGCCACCGCCAGGCGCTCGTGCTCGGGCAGTTCGCCGTCCAGTGCCTCGGCCAGCGACCGCCGTACCGCCAGGACCTGCCGACCGCCCATGCGCATCCTCCCCCGCCGGCCCGCGTCCGGGCTCAATCGTCCGGTCGGTACATCCATATGGCATGGGCACGCAGTGCCGAAAGACCTTGATAGGTCATCCACAGGGGACGGCGGAGCAGCTCACCGGCGTTGTCGGGGGACCAGGTCCAGATGCCGTCGGTCTGCGCAGCGGCCACGGCCGCCGCCGCGCCGTTCAGCCGCTCCCGCCACGCGTCCTCCAGCCCGTCCTCGTGCGCGACCGCGCGGGCGCCGGGCGTGAGCAGGGCGCGCAGCACCCACGCGGCGGCGAAGTGCCGCACGTTGAGCACCTCGTGGCGCGCGGGGTCGTCGATGCGGGGGCGGCGCACCTCCTCGCGTACGGGGGTCAGGTCCAGGCAGCCGTCGTGCCGGGTGTCCGGGCAGGCCAGCAGCCAGCGGACGCCGTCCTCGCGGGCGGCGCGGACGGCGTCGGGCTCGGGCGCGACGCGGGCCGCGCGGTCCAGGGCGAGCACGGCCTGCGCGGTGTGCACCGCGGACGGCGGGCCGTGGGACGCGGCGAGCCGGTAGGCCCAGCAGCGGCGGTGCCCGCGGCGCGGATCGGTGATCGCCCCGGCGGCCAGCGCGTCCCGCAGCCGCGGCAGGGCCTCCGAGCCGGGCGCCGCGCGCAGCAGGCCGCGCAGCACCGTCGTCACCACGTGGGTCAGCTCCCGCCCCGTACGGTCCAGTTCGTCGGTGAAGCGGGCCGTGCAGGCCTCGGCCGCGGCGGCCACGCGGATCGGGTCCGCGCCCGCCCGGGCCAGCGCGCCCAGCACCAGCGCGGTCACCTCGGGACGGGCCGCCGCCCCCTGCGAGCGGGCCGACCAGCCGCCGTCGGGCAGTTGGAGGTTCCACAGCGTCCGCACCAGCTCGCCGGTGCCCAGCCGCCCGTCGGGCGTCCCGAGGTCGAGGAGGGTGTGCAGGCCGTACGCCGTGCCGACCGAGGTCGGCCGGCCGTGCTCCTGCTCGCCCAGCGAGTGCGGCCAGCCGGTGAGCCGGCCGCGGTCCGGGTCGTCGACGACGCGGACCTGCTCGACCAGCGTCTCGTACGCGGACGCGCACAGCCGGGGGAGCGGCCCGGGGGCGGGCGCGGCCGGCGCGGTGCCGGCCCGCCGCGCGGTGAACGGGCCGGGCGTCCGGGCGGGGTCGGCGGCGCGGGCCCGCAGCAGAGCCGCCGACAGCCAGGCCGCGGCGGCGGTGCCGAGACCGCTCACCACCGCCACGGCGTAGCGCGCGCTCTCGCCGTCGAGGCCCGGCGGCAGGACGCCGAGGAGCGACTGGAAGACCGCGTATCCGGCGGCCACGCAGCCGAACCCGCCGAGCCACCGCACGATCCGGCCGGATCCGCCTCCGTCGCGCATCCCGGGCAGGGGTTCCGGTCTGAACCGGTCGCGGCGCGGCTGCTGGTGGGACACGGCCCGATTCCTCCCCCGAAGCGGCACATGACCAGGGAAGCCTTCAGTTTAAGTGGTGGAAGGGGCGCCTGGGACGGGGAGCGCGACCGAATTCCGCACCAACTGAAGTCCCTGTAACGGGAGTTGAGTGCGCCGGAGTGCCGCGACCGCGCTCGCGGAGCGTACGGCCGGACGGCGCGGGCGGACAGGGAGTCGGACGGAACGGCCGGGCGGGGAGGCGGACGGGCGGCACGAGTGGTGCGAGCGGGCGGCGCGGGCGGGTGGTGAGTGGTCGTGACGAGGCCGGCGGGGGATCACCCCCAAGTCGTTCAATGTTCATGTTTTCCGTCGACTCTCGCATGCGACACGGCCACGCCGGTGGCGTCGAGCGAGGAGAGCGACCATGGGGCACGGGCACCACCATCACCACGATCACGATCATGGCCACGGCCACGGGCACGGCTCCGAGGGCGCCGCGCTGCCGGCCGCCTTCGACACCTCCGTCCCGGACGAGGCCCTGACCCCCGAACAGCACTCGCGCCGCTCGATGCTGCGCCGGGCCGGGCTGCTGGGCGCGGGCCTGGCGGCGGGCAGCGTGCTCGGCCAGACCGCCGGGGCCGCTCCGGCGTACGCCCAGGGCGGCGGCCGCGGCAGGAAGAACGGCTTCCTCTGGCTGGCCGGCGACCACCACATCCACACCCAGTACAGCAGCGACGGCAAGTACCGCGTCGTCGACCAGGTCCGCCAGGGCGCCCGGCACGGCATGGACTGGCTGGTCATCACCGACCACGGCAGCGCCACCCACGCCAGGATCGGGGTCGAGAAGGTCAACCCGGACATCGTCGAGGCCCGGGCCGCCCACGAGGACACCCTCGTCTTCCAGGGCCTGGAGTGGAACATCCCGGCCGCCGAGCACGGCACCGTCTTCGTGCACCCGGGCAGGAACGAGGTCTCCGTCCTCAAGCAGTTCGAGACCGGCTACGACGGCAGCGTCAAGGGCGCCACCTCCTCCACCCCGGCCAACGAGGCCCTCGCCGTCGCGGGCCTGAACTTCCTCGCCGACCAGGTGAAGCGGCGCAAGGTCAAGGACGCGCTGATGCTCGCCAACCACCCGGCGCGCAAGGGCATCGACTCCCCGCACGAGATCCGCGCCTGGCGCGACGCGACGTCCCCGGGCCACCGCATCGCCGTCGGCTTCGAGGGCGCCCCCGGCCACCAGGCCGGCGGTCTGCCCAAGCCGAACGGACCCGGCGGGGCCCGCGGCATCTACGACGGCAGCCCGAGCGCCAACTCCTTCGCCGGCTACCCGCTGGAGAGCTACCGCACCTGGGGCGGCTTCGACTGGATGACCGCCACCGTCGGCGGCCTGTGGGACAGCCTCCTCGCCGAGGGCAAGCCCTGGTGGATCACCGCCAACTCCGACTCCCACCAGGTGTACGCCGACACCGCCGCGCGCGGCGGCGGCGACTTCAACGCCAACGGCCGGTACGACGACCCCGTCTACGGCGGGCAGATCGACCTCACCGAGAACGACTACTGGCCCGGCTACTACAGCCGCACCCACGTCGGCGCCGAGGGCTTCACCTACGCCGACGTCATGGACGGCATCCGGGCCGGCCGCATCTGGGTCGACCACGGCCAGCTCATCAGCGGCCTCGACGTCCGGGTCGCCGGCGGCAGCCGCTGGGCCACGCTCGGCGGCGCCCTGCACGTGAAGAAGGGCACGCGCGTCACCCTGACCGTGAACGTGGCGCTCGCGGGCGGCCCCAACTGGGCGGGCTTCGTGCCGAAGCTGGCGCGCGTCGACGTCATCCAGGGCGACGTGACCGGCGAGGTGAAGGACAAGGACACCTTCACCGCGCCTACGGCCAGGGTCGTCAAGTCCTACGAGGTCAACAAGGACAGCGGCACCGTCAAGCTCACCTACGACCTCGGCCGCGTCGACCACCCTGTCTACGTCCGGCTGCGCGGCGGCGACGGCAAGCGCACGGCCGTCGGCCCGAACGGCGCGGCCGTCGACCCGGCGGGCCCGGCCATCGACGTGATCGGCGACGCCGACCCGTGGGAGGACCTGTGGTTCTACTCCAACCCGGTCTGGGTCCTGCCCTCGTGACGCCGTACGCCCTCACCGTCGACACGGACGTCACGGACCTGCTCGCGGCCGACCACCTGCTCAGGACGCTGGCGTCCGGACTCGGCCTCACCGGGGCCGAGGACGTGTTCGGCTGCACGCACCTGGTACGGGACGGCCGGCCGCGGGTCGCACTCTCCTTCGCCCTGCCGGCGCAGGGGGCGCGGGACGCCGCCCGGGACCGGCTCACGGACCAGGGGTACGAGGTCACGGACGGCGTGCCCGACGAGGCGGGCCGTGCGGTGCTGTACCCCGGAGCCGCGTCCCTCACCGGCACCCTCACGGTCGCGGAGCTGCTCGCGCGCACCGCGATCGACCGGGTGACCGTCCTGGGCGCCCAGGAGCCGCCCGCCGCGGACACCGCGCTGGTGACGCGGGACCACGTGCGGCCGCAGTGGCAGGACGGCGAGCTGGTCCTGGCCGCCATGCCCGCCCTGGGCGGCACCCTGGTGCCCTTCGAGCACCCGGACCCGACGCCCTGCTGCGCGGACCACTGAGGCGGACCGCTGAGGGCCCGGCCGGGCCCCGCACGCCACGTTCCGTCCCGGACGTGACGCGCGGGGCCCGACGCGTCAGTCCGCGGTCCCGGGCTTTTCGGGTCCCGAGAACACGAAGGAGAACCCGGCGGGCCGCGCCCACAGGCGGTACGGCGGCAGCGGGCCCGGACCGGGTGGTGGAGAGGCGCGGTCGGGTCCGTGGCTTCCTTCGTGCTCGCCGTGTCGGCTGTGTCCGCTGTGTCCGCTGTGTCAGCCGTGTCCCGGCCACCGTACGGCGGCCGGGACACGACCGGGGACGGTCGTGCGCGGGCGGGCGGCTCAGAGGCCGAGGGCGTCCCGGACGAAGGCGTTGCGGAACGTGCCCTCCGGGTCCAGTTCCCGCGCCAGCGCCGTGAAGTCGGCCATTCGCGGGTAGCGCCCGCGCACCACGTCCGACGGCACGGTGAAGACCTTGCCCCAGTGCGGACGCGGGTCGAACGGGTCCAGGGCCTCCTCCAGGCGGCCCACCACGGGCAGCACGGCCTCGGTGTCCTCGACCCAGGTGAAGTGCAGTGCCACGCTGTCGCGCCCGTACGCCGGGCTCAGCCACTGGGTGTCGGCGGCGATCGTGCGGACCTCGCAGATCTGCAGCACCGGCGCGACGGTCCCCCGTATCGCGTCCAGCGCGCGTATCGCGTCCAGGGCGTGCTCGCGCGCCAGCAGGTACTCGGACTGCAGCTCGGCCCCGCTGCTCGGGGTGAAGCCGGGCCTGAAGTGCGGCAGCCGCTCGTGCCACGGCCCCGGCACGCCGAACTGCTCGGTGGCGTTCAGCGGGGACATGCCCGGCACCGGGTGCCGCTTCTCCGCGACCGGCTCCGACCAGGGGAAGCGCGGCTCCGGCAGGTCGGTGCGCTGCTTGACCCAGGTCTGCACGAAGCCGGACTGCCGCCAGTCCGTGAACATGCTCACGCTGTACGCCGAGGCCGCGACCGCCGCGTGGTCCAGCCCGTCCAGGGGGATCGGGCCGTACACGCGCTGGCTCACCTCGTAGGCGGGCTCCAGGTCCAGGGTGAGCGCGGTGACGACGCCGAGCGCGCCCAGCGAGGTGACCGCGCCGCCGAAGCGGGCGTCCCCGCGGCCGATCACCAGCGTGCCGCCGTCGGCCGTGACCAGCTCCACCTCGCGGACGGCCGCGGCGAGCGGGCCGTTGCCGTCGCCGGAGCCGTGGGTGCCGGTCGCCACGGAACCGGCGACGGAGATGTGCGGCAGCGAGGCCATGTTGTGCAGGGCGAGACCGTGCCGGTGCACCGCCTCGGCCAGCTCGGCGTAGCGGACGCCGCCGCCCACCCGCACCGTGCGGGCCGCGGTGTCCACGTCGATCACCGGCGGCAGGTCCGCCAGGGAGACCAGGGCGCCCTCGGTGCCCGCGTCGGCGATCGTGTTGAAGGAGTGCCCGCTGCCGAGCACCCGCACCCTCCCGCTCTCCGCGACGAGCGCGCGCAGCGCGTCGAGCGAGCGCGGGCGGTGCAGCTCCTTCGCCGTGTACGTGATGTTGCCCGCCCAGTTGGTGACTGCCTCGGTCATCCGCGTCCTTCCTCACACCGGATCGCCCGCCCACCGGGTGCGCCGCGGGGTGCGGCACCGGTGACGGGGCACGCCCGCCACCGCGCGCGTACGAGGGCATCGGACCTCATCGGCAGCACGAAAACAAGACCCCGGACGATCATGAAAACAAGCTCCCACGTGCGCCTTCGCCCTCCAGAACCGCTCTGTTCCGCCGCTGTGGGCGGTTCCGTGCCGCCGTCCCGGACGGGGCCGCGCGGCCTTCCGTGACGGGTGTCACGGCCGTTCGCCGGGCACCCGGCCCGTGGTTCCGGCGAGCGGGGGCATACCGTGAGGAGTCGAGCGCAGCTATCCGGGAGCGAGGAGAACAGGATGGGCAGCCGCACCGCACTGGTAGAGGATCTGATGGAACGGTTCCCGCACGTACCGCGGGAAGCCGTGTTCAAGGAGGACCTGCTGCGCGGTGGTGTGGCCTTCGACGCCTCGGCGCTCAGCGACAACGAGAGCGGCGAGGTCAAGCCGAAGTCGTACTTCATCTTCTCCTTCGACCACGGCACGCTGCCCGAGCTGGGCGAGGCCGCGCTGCGCCGCCCGCCCGAGGAGATCATCCTCACCGGCGGCCCGTACGACCTGCGCCGCACGGTCGTCTCCGTCCGCGTGAACCCGTCCTCCCCGTACCGGGTCGCCGCCGACGAGGACGGCGTGCTCGGCCTCTACCTGGACGGGAAGCGGATCGCCGACGTCGGCGTCCCGCCCATGCCGGAGTACTACCGCCACAAGCTCTCCAACGGGAAGTCCGTGATGGAGGTGGCCCCCACCATCCAGTGGGGCTACCTGATCTACCTCACCGTCTTCCGCGTCTGCCAGTACTTCGGCGCCAAGGAGGAGTGCCAGTACTGCGACATCAACCACAACTGGCGCCAGCACAAGGCGGCCGGGCGGCCGTACACGGGCGTGAAGGACGTGGAGGAGGTCCTGGAGGCCCTGGAGATCATCGACCGCTACGACACGGCGAAGGCGTCCACCGCCTACACGCTGACCGGCGGCGCGATCACCAAGACGGTCGCCGGGCGCGACGAGGCCGACTTCTACGGGCACTACGCCAAGGCCATCGAGGAGCGCTTCCCGGGCCGCTGGATCGGCAAGGTCGTCGCCCAGGCCCTGCCGCGCGACGACGTGCAGCGCTTCAAGGACTACGGCGTCCAGATCTACCACCCGAACTACGAGGTCTGGGACGAGTACCTGTTCAAGATGTACTGCCCCGGCAAGGAGCGGTACGTCGGCCGCGACGAGTGGCACAAGCGCATCCTGGACTCGGCGGAGATCTTCGGCGCGCGCAACGTGATCCCGAACTTCGTCGCCGGTGTGGAGATGGCCGAGCCCTTCGGCTTCAAGACCGTCGACGAGGCCATCGCCTCCACCACGGAGGGCCTGCGCTTCTTCATGTCGCACGGCATCACGCCCCGCTTCACCACCTGGTGCCCGGAGCCGACCACCCCGCTCGGCAAGGCCAACCCGCAGGGCGCGCCGCTGGAGTACCACATCCGGCTGCTCCAGGCCTACCGGCAGACCATGGAGGACTTCGGCCTCTCCTCCCCGCCCGGCTACGGCCCGCCCGGACCGGGCCGCGCCGTCTTCTCGGTGAGCTCGTTCATGGACAGCCTGCCGGCGGACGGCGGCGCCGGGGACGGCGGGACCGGCGGGGACGGGGCGGACCGCACGGCCGCGGGCGCGCCCGTCGGCTGAGGCCGTCGCCCGGCGAGGGGAACGGGGAACAAGGGCGGGGAAAGGGACGAGGGGACACCCGGCCGTTAATTCGGTGGCGGCCGGGCGGGACGGGTCCCTAGGGTGGGCGTCACCGGACCGGGAGCGGCTGTGGCCGCCCGGCCTCCGGCGAGCCGATGCGTTCGGGAAGACGAGTGGAGAAGAGGAGGTGTCGACCGATGGCTGTCATCGCGACGGGCGCCGCCCGCATCCAGTCCATTCCGTCCACCTCCGTGGCCACCGGCTGACCTCCACATCTCCGCGCACGGGCGCGCGGCCGGGGCCACCCCTGCGAAGGGCACCCCTTGTACTCCTCGTACTCTTCCTCCTCCTCTTCCCCTTCCCTCTCCTCTTCCTCGGCCTCCTCCGCCCCGGCGCATCCGCTGGCCCCCTACGGCTGGGACGACGCGTGGGCGGCGGAGTTCGCGCCGTACGCCGGCCGGGGCCTGGTGCCCGGGCGGGTCGTACGGGTCGACCGCGGCCGGTGCGACGTGGTCACCGCCGACGGGCTCGTGCGCGTCGACACCGAGTTCGTCACCCCGCACGACCCCCTGCGGGTCGTCTGCACCGGTGACTGGGCCGCCGTCGACCCGGACGGCGACCCCCGCTACGTCCGGGCGTACCTGCCGCGCCGCACCGCCTTCGTGCGGTCCACCTCCTCCAAGCGGTCGGAGGGGCAGATCCTCGCGGCCAACGTCGACCACGCCGTCATCGCGGTGTCGCTGGCCGCGGAGCTCGACCTCGGCCGGATCGAGCGGTTCCTCGCGCTCGGCTGGGAGTCGGGCGCGCAGCCGCTGGTCGTGCTGACCAAGGCGGACCTCGTGCCCGACCCCGCGACGCGGGGCCACCTCGTCCAGGACGTCCGAGGGGCGGCGCCCGGCGTCGAGGTGCTGCCGGTCAGCGCCGCGGCAGGGGAGGGCGTGGACGTCCTCGCGGCGATCGTCACCGGCGGTACGTCCGTGCTGCTCGGCCAGTCCGGCGCGGGCAAGTCGACGCTCGCGAACGCGCTGCTCGGCGAGGACGTCATGACCGTGCAGGCCACGCGCGACGTGGACGGCAAGGGCCGGCACACCACCACGACGCGCAACCTGCTGCTCCTGCCCGGCGGAGGCGTCCTCATCGACACGCCGGGGCTGCGCGGCGTGGGCCTGTGGGACGCCGGGACCGGCGTCGAGCAGGTCTTCGCCGAGATCGAGGAGCTGGCGGCCGGGTGCCGCTTCCACGACTGCGCGCACACGGCCGAGCCGGGCTGCGCGGTCCTCGACGCGGTGGAGACGGGGGCGCTCCACCGGCGCCGCCTCGACAGCTACCGCAAGCTCCTGCGCGAGAACCAGTACATCGTCGCCAAGACGGACGCCCGGCTGCGCGCCGAACTCCGCCGCGACTGGAAGCGCAAGGGCGCGGAGGGCCGTGCGGCGATGGAGGCGAAGCGAGGACGCCTGCGCTGAGCCGGCGCCCGGCCCCGGGCGCCGGCCCCGGCCCGTCGCCTGCCCCGGCCCGTCGCCTGCCCCGGCCCGTCGGCGGGCCTGGGCAGGCTCCGGCCCCGGCGCCCCACCTGGAGCGGAGCGCCGACAGGACCCCGTCCGGCCGCACCGGCCGGACGGGGTCCGCCCGTTCTGTGACCGGACGGCCCCGCGCGACCCGGAGGCTTTCGACGATTTCAGGAGACTTTCGCCGGTTCCGGGAGACTTTTGCCCGTTCCGGGGAGCGGACGGCCCTGTGCCGGAGGAACGGCGGCCCCTGAGAAGCGGGCGGGTCTCGTCCACCTGGAGGGGCGCCCGGTCTCGTGTCGGCCGGGTGGCCCTTGCGGGGCAGGCGGCCTCGTGCCGGCCGGGTGGCCCCTGCGGGGCGGGCGGTCTCGTGCCGGTCGGGCGGTCCCCGGGGGCGGGCGGGGCTGCCCGTTCCGGTTGCCGGGCGCCTCGCCGAGGGGGCGGGGCGCCCGGTGGGCGGCCTCGTGCGCGCGCCCGCAGCGCCGTGTCCGATTTCCGCCAGCCCCGCCGCCGGCGACCCCGCACACTGGAGGGGTGATCGAGCAGGACACGCGGTACGAGGCGGTGCGCAGCAGGGACGCGCGGTTCGACGGGGAGTTCTTCTTCGCCGTCGAGACGACCGGCATCTACTGCCGCCCGAGCTGCCCCGCGGTGACGCCCAAGCGGCACAACGTGCGGTTCTACGCCACCGCCGCAGCCGCCCAGAGCCACGGGTTCCGGGCCTGCCGGCGGTGCCGCCCCGACGCGGTGCCCGGCTCCGCCGAGTGGAACGTGCGCGCCGACGTCGTCGGCCGCGCGATGCGGCTGATCGCCGACGGCGTCGTCGACCGGGAAGGCGTCGCGGGCCTCGCCGCCCGCCTCGGCTACAGCGCCCGCCAGGTGCAGCGCCAGCTCACCGCCGAACTGGGCGCGGGCCCGGTCGCCCTGGCCCGCGCCCGGCGGGCGCACGCCGCGCGGGTCCTGCTGCAGACCACCGACCTGCCGGTCACCGGCATCGCGTTCGCGGCCGGCTTCGCCAGCGTGCGGCAGTTCAACGCCACGATCCGCGCGGTCTACGCCGCCACGCCGAGCGAGGTGCGCGCCGCCGCGCCCCGCGGCGGCCACGGCCCGCGCCGCGCGGCCGCCCCGTTCACCGGCATCCCGCTGCGCCTGGCGTACCGCGGCCCGTACCAGGCGGGCGCCCTCTTCGACCTGCTCGCCGCCGAGGCCGTACCCGGCGTCGAGGAGGTCACGGGCGCCCCGGGCGCCCGCACCTACCGCCGCACCCTCCGCCTCCCGTACGGCACCGGCGTCGCCGCCGTGGACGAACGCCCCGGCGCCCCCGCCGCTCTCCGGAAGGGGACCGGCCGGACGGTCCCGGGGCACCCGGCCGTCGGGCACCCCGGCGGCTGGCTCGACGCCCGGCTGCGGCTCACCGACCCGCGCGACCTGACCACCGCCGTGCAGCGGCTGCGGCGGCTGTTCGACCTCGACGCCGATCCGTACGCCGTGGACGAGCGGCTCGCCGCCGACCCCCTGCTGGCCCCGCTCGTCGCCGCCCGGCCCGGCCTGCGCGCACCGGGCGCCGCCGATCCGGAGGAACTGGCCGTACGGGCGGTGGCCGGGCCGGAGGAGGCGGCGCGGCTGGTGCGCGAGCACGGCAAGGCGCTCGACGCCCCGCACGGCACGCTCACGCACCTCTTCCCCGAACCGGCGGCCCTCACGGCGGCCGTGCCGCACGGCACCCTCGGCGCGCTCGCCGCCGCGCTGGCCGACGGCGCCCTGCGCCTGGACGCGGGCGCCGACCGCGACGCGGCGCACGCCGCCCTGCTGGCGCTGCCCGGCATGGACCCCGGTACCGCCGCGACCGTCCGCGCCCGCGCGCTCGGCGACCCCGACGTGGCCCCGCCCGGCGTACGGGCCCCCGACGGCTGGCGCCCCTGGCGCTCCTACGCCCTGGCCCACCTGCGGGCCGCCCACCCGACCGGCCCCTCGGGCCCGCACACACCGGAACCGGAAGCACAGTCATGACGACATCGACATCGACAGCGACATCGGCGGCAGCGGCGAGGCGGAGGGCGCCGGCGTCCGCCCCGCCCCCGCACTACACGACCCTCGACAGCCCCCTCGGCCCGCTCCTGCTCACCGCCGACGCGTCGGGCGCCCTGACCTCCCTCTCCGTCCCGGAGCAGAAGGGCGGCCGGACGCCGCAGCCGGAGTGGCGGCACACCCCGGACCTCTTCCGCGCGGCCGAGCGGCAGCTCGCGGCCTACTTCGCCGGCGAACTGGAGGAGTTCGACCTGGAGTTCCGCACGTCCGGCACCGACTTCCGGGAGCGCGTGTGGGCCGCCCTGGACTCCGTGCCGTACGGGACGACCACCACGTACGGGGAGATCGCCGCCCGCGTCGGGGCGCCGCGCGCCGCCCTGCGGGCCGTCGGCGGCGCGATCGGCGCCAACCCGCTGCTGATCGTGCGCCCCTGCCACCGGGTGATCGGCGCCGACGGCTCCCTCACCGGGTACGCGGGCGGGCTGCACCGCAAGACGCGCCTGCTCACCCTCGAAGGCGCCCTCGCACCGGACCTCAGTCGTCCTCCAGTCCCCAGCTGTGGATCCGCCGCGGACGGATCCGGATCAGCTCCTCGCTGAAACGGGGACCCAGCCCGTGCGGCCCGGTGAGGAGTTCGGCCTCGCCCCGGACGTCGACGCCGCGCACCTTCCACGGGCGCACACTGACGATGTCGTCGACGACGAGGGCGACCTTGGGGTTGCGCTGCAGGTTGCGCCACTTCTTGGTGCTCCCCATGGCGTACCCGCCGATCAGGATCGTCCCGTCCTCCTGCGGGAAGAACCCGACCGGGTTGGCCTGCGGCTGTCCGTGCGGGTCGACGGTCGCCAGCCGCCCCAGCCGCTGGGACCTGAGGTAGGCGCGCTCCGCCTCGCTGAATTCGCTCATGCCGGCCAGCGAAGCACGATCCGCCGCACGCCGTCGGTCCGCACGGCCCGCGGGCCGTGCCGTCCCGTCCCCTTCCGCCGCGTTCCGTTCGGTCAGTCCGTCCGGTCCGCGGGGTGGTGCCGGGTCACCCATCCGCGCTCGTAGGCCTGCCAGCCCAGTTGGAGCCGGGTGCTCACGCCCGTCAGCTCCATCAGCCGCTTCACCCGCCGCTGCACGGTGCGCAGGCCGAGGTCGAGCTGCTTGGCGACGCTCGCGTCGGTGAGGCCGGCCAGGAGCAGGGAGAGGATCTCCACGTCGGTGCCGTCCGGGCCGTCCGGATCCTGCTCGGTGAGGCCGCCCGCGCCCGACCGCAGCGGCAGCGCGTCCCGCCACACCGCCTCGAACAGCCCCGACAGCGACTCCAGCAGTCCGCTCGCGTGCACCACCAGCGCGGCGGGCTCCGGCGCCCGCCGGTCGGGCCCCTCGGCGTGCGCGGTCAGCGGCACCATGGCGAGCGTGCGGTCGGCGATCACCAGCTTGGTCGGCACCCGGTCCACGACCCGCACCTGCTCGCCGCGGCCGAGCGCGACGGCCACACCGTTGAGGCCGGCGGGCCGGTGCAGCACCTCCCGCTCGATGACCACGCGGAAGCGGACGCCGCGGTCCGCCGCCTGCTCCTCCGCGTCGTTCTCGACGGAGGACACGGCCATCGGCGTACCGGTGACCAGGGCGCGGACCTCGTCGCTCGCGCCGAGCTGGAGCTGCAGGAACCGCTGGGCGACCGCGCCCGCGCCGGTGACCACCTCCACCAGGTCGTGCGCGGCCGGCTCGGCGGCGTGGGCGCGGTACTCCGCGGCGAGCAGCGCGGCCGCCAGCTCCGCCTTCTCCAGCTCGTGGCGCTGCTGGGCGAGGAGCGCGCCGAGGGCGACGCCGGGCGGCGCGGCGACCCAGCGGCCGGGCCGGGCGGTCGACTGGGCGGCGAGACCGTGGCGTTCGAGGCGGCGCAGCGCCCGCTCGGTGTCGTGCTCGCCCAGGGTGAGACGGCGCGCGAGGTCGGGCACGTCGGCGGCGCCCACGGACACCAGCATCCGGTACGCCGACTCGTGCGTCTCGTCCAGACCGATCGCTCCCAGCATGCGAACGACACCCCTCCCCAGAGTTCCCGGCACGGTCGGCCGTGGCGGAAAACGGCCACGGCGCGAACCCGCCGTCGCACATCATCGCCGCACCACCGGTCACTCCGCCAAGGCGGGGTCTCCCCGGTACCGGCGGCCCGCCTCCTCACGGGCACGACGGCCCGCCGGACGGGCCCGCGCCGTCGCCCGCCGGGCCGCCGCACCCGTCTTTCGGCCACGGGCCCGCGCGCCGGTTTTTCCTGACGCCCCGTTTCCAACGCGCCCGCGCGGTGGACAATTGTGGGCATGAGCCAGCAGGGGGAGAGGCCCACCGGCCAAGAGGACGACTGGTGGGGGGAGTTGTACGCCGACTCCGCCCAGGACACGGGACCGGCGGCCGCGGCCGACTCCCTCGACGACCGGTTCGCGTCGGCGGCCGGCACGGTGGGGGACGGCGGGCCGGAGCCACCGGACACGAACAGCCCGGGACCGGCCATTCCGCCTCCGCGCCGCGCGGCGACCGGCCCGCACCGGCGGGAGGTACCCGACCCGCCCGGCCCGGCCGCCCGGCCGGAATCGGACGGGACGACCGGCCCGGCCGACGAGCCGCGGACGCCCGGCCCGTCCGGAGCGGGTGTCCGGCGGGACGCGTCCGGTGCGTCGGAGACCGACGGGGGCAGCGAGCGGGGAGCCCCCGGTGCGGGCGCGTCCTCGGCGGCAGTCCCGGCGGAGGGTGCGCCGGGACCCGGCAGCACCCCCGGTGGAGCCCCGTCCGGCCCACCGGTGCCGCCCGGTCCGCCCGGGCCCTCGTACGCGCCGCTGCTCCCCGGCGGGCTGCGGCCCCGGCGTGCCCCCTGGGAGCCGCCCGAACGGCCGCCGGGGCCTGCGACCTTCCCTCCCGGCTTCCGGCCGAACGCGCCGGCGGCCGGCGATCGGCCGCCGTCCCCGTCCCCGCACCCCGCCGCGCCTCCGTCCGTCCCGCCCGCCCCGTCCGGCGGGCCCGCCGCCTCCACCGCGGGTCCCGCCTTCGGCCCTCTGACGCCCCCGCCCGGTGCCGCCTGGAGCGACACGCCTCCCGTCCCCGCGGACGACCGGTCCCGCGAGCCCGTCCGCGACGGCATACCGGCGCCTTCACGCCCCGGCCCCGCTCCGGCCGGCGTGAAGGAGCCCGACGACCCCGCCGACGCGCCCCCCGCCCCCGCCGGGGCGGAGGAGCACCCGGCGGAGGAGGAGCAGCCCGCGCCCCATGTCGCCTACGTCGGCTCCGGGCCGCCCACCTACGCCGCCGAGCCGGGCGTCCTGCCCGCCGCCGACCCGGACGCGCTCGGCGACCTGGTCGCCGACACCGTGCTGGACGGCGCCCGGTACGGGGCCTGCACGCTGCGGGCGGTGTCCGCGCGCGGCGACTCCCCGCGGTACCGGGGCGAGCCGCGCCGCGACTCCCTGCTCACCGCCCGCTTCGGCAGCGGCGACGACGCCCTCGTGCTGGTCGCCATGGCCACCGGCGCGCGCGGGACGCCCGGCGCGCACCGGGCCGCCGCCGAGGCCTGCCGGTGGATCGGCCGGGCCGTCGGCCGCAGCCACGTCCGCCTCGCCGAGGACCTCCGCGCCGCCCGCCGCGGCGAACTGAAGTCCGGTCTGCAGCGGCTCACCGACCGCAGCCTCGGCCGGCTCCGCGCCACCGCCGCGGAACAGGGCGTCGCCCCGGAGGAGTACACGGCGACCCTGCGCTGCCTGCTGCTGCCGGCCGACCCCGGGTGCCGTGTCCGCGTCTTCTTCGGCGTCGGCGCGGGCGGCCTGTTCCGGCTGCGCGACGGGGAGTGGCAGGACATCGAGCCGCGCGTCGCCGCGGCCACCGGCGAGGCCGTCGTCGGCTTCGGCTCGCTGCCCCAGGAAGAGGCCCAGCGGAAGCCCCACGAGACCTCCGGGGGCGACCGGTTCACCATGGACCTGGGCATCACGACGCCCCCGAGCCCGTACGAACCGGCCCCCGCGGCGCCCCGGGCCCCGTTCCGCTTCCGGGCCTCGGTCGCCCGCCCGGGCGACACGCTGCTCCTGTGCACCGCCGGTCTCGCCGACCCGCTGCGCGGCGAACCCGGCCTCGCCGTGCACCTCACGTCCCGCTGGTCCGCCGGCCGCCCGCCGGGCCTCGCCGCGTTCCTCGCGGACACCCAGACACGGGTCAAGGGGTACGCCGACGACCGTACCGCCGCGGCCGTGTGGGAGGAGTGAACCGCGGCCCGCGGCACCACCTCCGGTGCGCGGGCGCGCCGGGGCGGCCGGTGCCGCTCCGGAGGCGTGCGAAGGCCCGTGCGAACGTCGCCGGGGGGCGCCCGCGGCGCCCCCCGGTCGTACGGACGGAACGACCGCGCCGCCACGGCTCCGTCGTCTACGCCCACAAGGGCAGTGGCGCGTCGGCAGTTGGGGCGATTTGCCGCGGGCCGCACGCGAGCGGGCCGGGCCACCGCGCGTGGCGGGGCACCGCCCGCTACCCCGCCGCCCGCAGCGGCAGGTGCACCGGGCCGCCTCCCCCCGCCGGAGGACGGCCGGTGCGCGGTCCGGTGCGCGGAACGCCCCCGCACCGGCGTTCCACGGGCCCGCCGGGCGCGCGGGCAGGACCTACGGCATGGACGCCGCGTACTGCGTGAGCCGCAGGGAGTTCCGCCGCACGGCGTGCTCCGCGTCCCGCCCGCGTCCGGACGGCGTACCCGGCGGCGGCCCGGGAGCGTCCCCGGCGCACCGTTCCGGCTTCACGCAACCGGGGCGCGGTGGGGCGGCCGTACGAGGGCGGATGCTCGTTGACCATTCGACATGACTGCCGTGTTCGGGCCGGGGGCATGCATCCCGTGAACGTGTTCGGGCCTGAGGGGAACGACCGACAGCAGCGTGTGGGCGGGGGTCATGAAGAGGCATGCACGAGGAGGCGGTCCGGTGATCACCGGGACCCTCTCCGTGAAGAAGGCCGGACCGACGGCGGAACCGGCGGACAGCGAGGCGCACCTGAACGGCTTCGCGCAGTTCAGGCGCAGGCTGACACGAACGGACCTGCGCGCGGTGCCCGAGGTGCGCCGGGCCCTGCGCGAGATGCTGAGGCAGTGGGGGAGGCCGGGAAGGGCGGAGATAGCGGAACTGCTCACCAGCGAGCTCGTCACCAACGCGCTCGTCCACACCGACCAGGACGCGGTGGTCACGGCGACCGTCGGACCGCGTTCGCTGCGGGTCGAGGTCAGGGACTTCGTGGCCCGCAGGCCGCGGCTGCGGGTGCCGGGCGCCAACGACGGCACCCACGGCAGGGGCCTGATCCTGGTCCAGTCGCTCGCCGACGCCTGGGGCGTCCGGCCGCACGCCGTGGGCAAGGCGGTGTGGTTCGAACTGGACGGGGGAGCGGCGTGACGGCGCCCGTGTCCGGGAACCCGCCTTTGGCCGCGGCGGCGTGACGCCCGCGCGTACGGGGGCCGGACCCCTCGGACCGAGCACCCCGGACCACGGGCCCGGCTCCGGCTCCCACCTCGGACCACGAGCCAGGCCCCGCCCCGTCCCCTGACCACGAGTCCGGCCCCGGGCCCCTGACCACGAGCCCGGCGCAGGACTACGGACCCGGAACCCGCGACGGACGGTGGCGTGGCACCTGTCAGGTGCCACGCCAC
>NZ_BMVU01000049.1 GCF_014650875.1 Streptomyces minutiscleroticus | reverse complement strand
ATGGCCCGGCTCGCCGGCTGCCGCCGCCTGCACCGCCGCTACGAACGCAAGGCGGAACACTTCCTGGCCTTCACCAGCATCGCCTGCACCCTCATCTACTATCGCCGACTCACCAATTGAGATGACCTCTTAGGACTGGGAACAGAACGAGGTGCTTCCTGCTCGGCAATGAGGGGATGTCAGTTCTCGTTGCCGGGCTGAGGGCGGCTGCGGCCGAAACGCATGGTGGGGGCTACGGGACAGGCGGCTTACTGGGCGGTTCCCAGCCGCGTGTGAGGATGTCGAAGATTGCCTCGACGGCGGCTCGACGGTCTTGCCGACCACGAGCGAGGGCCGGGATGTCGAGTACGAATCGAGCAAGAGCCATACAGGCGAGGTCGTCGTGGTCCACGCCGACCTCGTCGGCGATGGCTGCGCCGAGGCTGTCGGTGTACCGGGTCCACATGCGTTCGGCGTACGCGCGCAGCACCGGCGTGGACTCCACCAGGTTGGTGAACGCGGCCGCCTGAGGATGCGCCTCGATTGAGGGCCAGGTGTCGAGGACGTGCTGTCGGAGGGCGTCGAGGATGCTCTGACCGCAGGGTCGCTCCCGCACCGCGGCGATCAGTTCTGACTCACGGTCCTGGTCCTGGTCGAATACCAGCGCTTCCTTACCGCTGAAGTGCTTGAACACCGTAGCGGTCGACACGTCGGCGGCGTCGGCGATGTCACGGATGCCTACTTGATCGTAGCCATGCTCCAGAAAGAGCTGCAGTGCGGCGTCGGCGATTGCCTGCCGGGTGGCTGCCTTTTTGCGGTCTCGGCGACTGACGGGGGGCACGGTCATGGCTAGAGCCTATCCGATAGTCAAACACACCTCCAAGTAGAATCGTTGCACTTTTAGGCTCGTTCTGATTTTATGAGGTTGTGAGCACCTGAGCGGCACGTCCTTGCCAGCACGGCCATCGCCTGCACCGCACCGCCCGTCAAGAGGATGCGCGGGGCACCTCCATGACCGAGGCGACCTCTGAGTGCCGCCGCCCGCTCTGTTCGCCCGATGACCCCTCTTCGCCGACCGAATGGAACAACCATGAAGTCCCCAGAACCCGCCAACGCCAGCATCAGCATCATCGGCGCCGGACCCGGCGGACTGACCTGCGCACGCATCCTCCAGCAGCGCGGCATCCCGGTCACCGTCTACGACCGCGACCCGGGCCCCGACTCCCGCAACCAGGGCGGCACCCTCGACCTGCACGCTGACAACGGCCAGGTCGCCCTGCGCGAAGCCGGCCTGCTCGACGAGTTCTTCGCCCTCGCCCGTCCCGAAGGGCAGGAAATGCGCCAGATGGACCCGACCGGCGCGATCACGTTCCACCAAGTCCCGGCGGCCGACGAACTCTTCAAGCCGGAAATCGACCGCGGCCAGTTGCGCAACTTGTTGCTCGACTCCCTGGAGACGGGAACTGTGCACTGGGGCCGCTCCCTCGACACGATCAGCGGACCCGCCGATGGGCCGCGGCAATTGCACTTCGCCGACGGTACGAGCATCGAGACCGATCTGGTCATCGGCGCCGACGGCGCCTTCTCCCGGGTACGCCCGGCCGTGTCCCCCGCCGTCCCCGAGTACACCGGGATCAGCTTCCTGGAAGCACGGTTCTCCGACGTCGACGACCGACACACCGAGATTGCCGAGCTGGTCGGTTCGGGCAGCGCGCACGCAGCTGATGGCGAACGCAGCCTGTTCGCCCAGCGCAACAGCGGAAACCACATCCGCGTCTACATCATCCAACGCGTTCCGGTCGACTGGATCAGCGCCAATGGGCTGACCGCCGAGGACACCCATGGCATCCGCGCCGTGCTACGCGACGAGTACGCCCACTGGTCGCCCCGCATGCGCCAGATGATCACTGAAAACGACGGCCCCTACATCCACCGCCCGATCCTCGCCCTCCCTGTCCCGCACACCTGGGACCACAACCCGACAGTGACCCTGCTCGGCGACGCCGCCCACCTCATGCCCCCGCTCGGCGTCGGCGTCAACCTCGCCATGCTCGACGCCAGCGAACTCGCCCTCGCCCTCGCGAACGCGGCCACTGTGGACGACGCCATCCGCGCCTACGAGAAGACCATGCTCCCCCGCTCCACCGAGACGGCCAAGGCCCTCGAACATGGCACCGAACACCTGCTGTCCGCCGGAGTACCCGACTTCGGCCGCGACAACGACGCCCAGCCTTAGAAGTGGAACGGGGTCTTCAGCCGGCGCCAGCAGATGACGGCGCAGCCCAAGGTAACGAAGGCTCGGTGGATGTCGTCGCGGATCTCACAGCGAATGCGCAGGCGCCGGAACCAGTGCAGGAGCGCGATCGCACCCTCCACGACCCAGCGGTAGACCCCGAGGCCCGAACCGTGTTGGGTGTAGCTCCTGGCTCATACAAGATTTTCGTGGGCGTTGATCGTCCACAAGTCTTCGGTGATGTCCTGGGGTGGTGTGCGTCGGGAGTGTGCGACGAGCAGGACGCGCTTGCGTAGGAGGCGGATGCCAGCGCGGCCTGCCATCTGCCTTTTGATCATTTTCAGGTCCGTGATCCTGCCCTCGGCGACGCCCGAGCTGTAGGGCAGGGTCACGGCCGCGGTGACCGCGTCGAGGTCGTCGAGCAGCCCGGCGGCGAAGCTGCGTAGTTGGGGAATGCCGCAGATGCGGGTCCGGCGGATCCAGTCGTCGAGCCGCGCGGGGTGCTGTGTGTCGAAGACGGTCGCGAAGGCCCGGATGAGCTGGTGGACGGTGTGCAGCTCCGGACAACGTTGGAGGAGATCCTTGACGAACACGCGCTGGTCCTCGGTCAGGTGGTCGGGGCGGCGCATCAGCAGCCGGGAGACCTCGAAGGCGCTGCGGGCCGGAGCTGGCGGAGGCAGGCCCGTATCGAGGGCGTCGCGGTGTCTGGTCACGTAAAGGCGGACGGTTGCCTCGCTGCCGCCGAAACCCCGCGCGGCGAGCTCGCGGAACAATGCGGCGACGTTGTGCTCGCCTTCGCTCCACCGGCGGTGGAGATGTCCCTGGTAGGGCGTGAGGATGCCGACGCGTTGAGGCCAGACGGGGGCCGCCTGCTGCCAGGTGTCCGTGCGGGCCAGACGGCGGATCACATTGCGGTCCAGGTCCAGGTCCAGGTGGCGGGCGATGGCGCGCAGTGCCATGCCCTGCGCCAGAAGCCGGTGCACCTCGGTGTGGTTGCGGCGGACCCGGGCGGCTGTGCGGCCGCCGAGGTGACGCGGCGCGGTGGTGTGCGCTGCGGGGTCGGGCAGGCAGCGGCGGTGGGCCGCGACGACTTCGTAGACCTTGCGGCCAAGCCCCTGCCACAGATGGAAGCGGTCGCTGACCTGCACAATCGCTGGGGAGGCGGCGGTGATGGCGCCGCGGTGGACCGCGGAGCCGTCCCGGCAGACGGTACTCACCTGCGGGTGCGCACGCAGCCAGCCGGTCACCGGTTCGCCCTCGCGGCTGTCCCAGGCGTCCAGCGGCAGCCGGCTCTCCACGTCGACCAGGAGCGTGCCGTATCGGTGGGACCGGCGCGGGGCGAAGTCGTCCACGGCAGCCACCTTCACCGGTGGTGGCGTCGGGTCTGGCAGTCTCATCAAGGAGCCGAGCAGGGCCGCCCAGCTCAGCTGCTGATGCAGACAGCGCAAGAGCCGGGCACCAGCCGTGCCGGCCAGGACCGTGACCACGGCGATGACGATTGCCTGCAAGCCGGGGTGCGGCGCTGATGGCGCCTGGTCAGCCCGTCGACCTGCTCGACGAACGTGACCTTCACACACTGGGGGTTTTCGCAGTACAGGCGACGCACCGATAGGTCGATGCGCACCGGCCGCCCGCCAACGGCCTCGTCCGCGACATGCCGCACGTACCGGCTGTGTTCCCAGCCCGCCACCATCCCGCACCCCGGGCAGGCCACCGGGCCGTCCCGCGTGTGCGCAGTGATGACCAGCACGCCATCGATCGCATCGACCGACTCAGCCACAACTGCTACCAGATGAGGCAGCAGCAGTAACAACGTCTCGTCACACAGCCCCAGCGTCCCGCCGAACCCGCCCGGTGTCACCCCTCAGGAACGCGGACGATCAACGCCCACGAAAATCTTGTATGAGCCAGGAGCTACACCCATCTGCATCAGCCATTCCACCGGCGGGATCGCTGGGCCAGGCCGACGATCGGGCCCGCCGGGTGTTCTTGAGCCAGCAGCAACGTCACCGTGCCGAACTGCGGCGGCAAGCTCCAGGTGGTATGCATCCGCTTCACCATGCCCACCGGTTACACCTGGTCACGAATCGGGCAGCGAGCCGTGGTGCCGAAGGAGGACACCCGTAGTCGTCGGGTCGACGTCCTTGGCGCGCAGATCGTCGGCATGGAGCCGGACCTGCTCTGGCAGCGCACCGACGGCAGGATCGACGCCGCCGTGCTGCTGGACTTCGTCTGCGTCCGCCTGGCGGGCCTGAGCGGTGGCGCGGGCGTGCTGGACCTGGCCGCCGACGGCGTCGGGGTCGATTCCATCCCGCTCTGGTGCCGCGGGCGTCCGTGCACCGTCGTCCTGGACAACGCCTCCGCACACGTGGCCAAGGCGTTCAGGGGCCGCCGTCGACAGCTCGCGAAGATCGGAGTGGAGCTGTTCTACCTGCCGTCCTGCAGTCCGGAGTCGAACGACATCGAGCTGGTCCGACGGCAGGCGAAGTACGAGGACTACCCACAACGCACCCAGACCAGCACCGACGACATCGGCCAGGCCGTCGACGAGGCCCTGACCCGCCGACGCAACCGGATCCGCACATCAGCAGAGAACTTCACCCAAGCCGCTTAGCAGTTGCTGGCCAGCGTCCGAGTAGGCAGCCGCCGGGAGCGCTCCGTGCGAGCAACGGGTCGGCCCGTGGATCGGGACCGCCCGCTCGTGAAGACGCTTCTTCGAGTCGTGATAGGAACGGCGTGTGGTCGATGCGCAGATTGACGTGGTGGTCGCGGACGACCAGGAGCTGGTGCGGGCCGGATTCCGCCTGATCCTGGACGCGCAGCCGGACATCACCGTGGTGGGCGAGGCAGCCGACGGCGTCGAGTGCATCGCTCTGGCACGCCGTTTGGGGCCACAGGTGGTGCTGGCCGACATCCGTATGCCTCATCTGGACGGACTGGAGGTGACCCGCCAGTTGGCGGGGCCGGATGCGCGTGACCCGTTTAACGTGGTGGTCATCACGACGTTCGATCAGGACGACTACGTGCGCGACGCGCTGCGCAACGGTGCCTGTGGTTTCCTGCTGAAGGACGCCTCGCCCGCCCTGCTGGTGGAAGCGGTCCGTGCGGCGGCCCGCGGGGACGCGCTGGTGTCGCCGGCGGTGACCGTGCGGCTGCTGAAGCAGATGGATCACGTGACGCGCCAGGATGCGGTCACCGAGCGCGCCGCTTCTTTCGCGTTGAGTGAGCGGGAACTGGAGATCGTGCGGTTGGTCGCGGTGGGGCGTACCAACCAGGAGATCTGCGGTGACCTGTTCCTGTCCCTGTCGTCGGTCAAGACGTATCTGGGGCGGATCCAGGCCAAGCTCGGCGCTCGTAATCGTGTCGAGGTGGCGGCGTGGGCGTGGGAGCACGGAGTGGTCCGGCCCCGTCCCTGAACGGGTCTCGCCGACGGGTGGTCACAGCGGTGCAGTGTCCGGTGTCCGGAGCGGAAGGGGCAGGGCGGCCCTGAGCTGCCAGCCTCCGTGGGTGACAGGGCCGGCGGTGAAGGTCCCGTCCAGGGCCTCGACCCGCTCCTGCAGGCCGATCAGGCCGAACCCGCTCTTCCCGCCCGCGGGCGTGGAGTGATGGCCGGGCGAGGCGGTGTTGATGACCGTGACGTGCAGCCATGTGTCGTCGGCGTCCAGGCGGACGGTCACCTGGGCCCGGGGGGCGTGCCGGCGGGCGTTGGTGAGGGCTTCCTGCACGACCCGGTAGACGGAGATCTCCAGTTCGGGACTGAGTGAGGCGGTGCGGGCGGCGACGGTGGCCTCCAGCCGTGCCTGCTCTTCGGGTGCGCCGGCGACGGCGGTGGCGCAGTAGGTGGTGACGAGCCGGGCGAGTTCGCTCAGCAGGTCACCAGGGCGCAGTGCGGTGTGGTTGTCCTCGCGCAGCACGCGCACGAGCCGGCGCATGGAGTCCAGGGTCTCGGTACCGGAGCGGGCGATGGCCCGCAGGATGGGTTCGACCTTCTCGGGCGCGGTGGCGTGGATGGTCGCGGCCGCGTTGGCCTGGACGATGATCCCGGTCATGTGGTGGGCGATGAGGTCGTGCAGGTCCCGGGCCAGTGCCAGGCGCTCGGCCTGGCGGACGTCCTGGATGGCGCGCCGGCGACGCAGCTCGACGGTCCGGATGACGCAGCCGAGGGCCACGCACACGGTGGCGGTCACGGTGAGGACGTAGCTCCCCACCACGAGGGCATCGGCGGTGCGGGGCCGCAGGGTGGTCAGCAGGGCCGCCAGCCCCAGGCCCGTCGCGCACAGGGCCGCTGTGGCGGTGCGCGGGACCTGGCCGATCACGCGGATCATCGTGAGCAGCAAGGCTGCGCATTCCAGGGCACCGATCGAGGCGTGCTGCTGCGGAGTGATCAAGCACCACACGGTGACGGTCATCGACAGCGTGATCATCACCGGTACGCGGACGAGCAGCGACGGACCCCGTTGCGTGGTGGCCAGCCCGACCACCAGGGCGGGGCCGGTAATTAGAGCCGGTACCCAGTTGGTCACCGGGCGCCAGGGATCGGGGCTTGCGCCGAGCAGACCGAGGTCGGCGAGCCAGTTCAGGGCGAAGACGAGCACGACAGCGCCCGCGACGAGGCGCTTGACAGCCGGAGTAAATGGAATTTCCCAATCCACGGGGTCAGCCTAAGGACGAGCGCCCGCCTGTCGCTGTCGGCCGAATGGCCGACAGCGCTCGCACATCCGAGGCCGAATGGCCGACGCCTGTCGTGAAGGTGGCGCCTGATCATGGATGAGCGGCAGCCGGGACTACCCCCGTACCGGGTGCCGTGCCTCTCCGTCAGTGAGGACGAGGGGGTTGGGCCTCTCCGACCCGGTTGCTCGACCTGACGCCCACGGTGTGCGTGCAGCGAGGCACGCACAGGACGAGAGGTCTCCGGCCGTGTGGGAACGTGCGCGGCCGGGCGCGTGTCACTTGCCCGTGGGGACGAGGCCGGTGCGCGCTGCGGGGTCCTGGGGAGGCTGAGCTGCTCTGCAGGACCCCGCGCTCATCACATGTCCGGCGTCCCTCCTCTGTATCGGAGTCTGCATACCCCATGGCCACTTTCCTGCACAGGGTCGGCCGCTTCGCCTTCGGGCGGCGCTGGCTGGTCCTCCTCCTGTGGGCTGTCGCCCTCGGCGTGGTCGGTGCCGCCGCCAGCAGCAGCAGCGGCACCGCCGACAGCGAAGTCAGCGTGCCCCGGACCGAGTCCCAGAAGGCGTTCGACCTGCTGTCGGAGAAGTTCCCCGCCGCCAACGCCGACGGCGCCAGTGCCCGGGTGGTGCTGCGCGCACCGGACGGGGAGAAGATCACCGCAGCGTCCGCGCGCGAGGACGTCGCCGGCGTGCTGGGGGACCTGAAGGACTCCTCGAGCCGGGTCGCCTTCGTCAGTGATCCGTTCACCGACCGGACCGTGAGCGCCGACGGCACCACCGCCTACGCCCAGGTCACCTACCAGGCCAAGGCCACCGACCTCACCGATGCCGACCACGACCGGTTCGAGGCGGCCCTGGAAGACGGCCGCGGGACGGGCCTGACGGTGGAGGCGTCGGGCAGCGCCCTGGCCCCGACGGAGACGAGCCATGCCGCCGAGGTCATCGGGTTCGCGCTGGCCGCCGTCATCCTGGTCGTCACCTTCGGCTCGCTCGCCGCCGCCGGCATACCGCTGGTGACCGCCGTGCTCGGCGTCGCCATCACCCTGGCCGCCATCACCGCCCTGACGGCGGCCTTCGACCTGAACGGCAACACGTCCGCGCTGGCCACCATGCTGGGCATCGCGGTCGGCATCGACTACGCCCTGTTCATCGTCTCCCGGTACCGCTCCGAACGCGCCGCGGGCCACGGGGCGCGGGAGGCGGCAGCGCGCGCCAACGGCACCGCCGGCTCGGCCGTCGTCTTCGCCGGCATCACCGTCGTCATCGCGCTGGCCGGCCTCGCCGTGGTCGACATGCCGATCCTGACCTCCATGGGCCTGGCCGCCGCAGGAGCCGTGATCATCGCGGTCCTGGTCGCCATCACCGTGGTTCCCGCGCTGCTCGGATTCGCCCCCGAGCGGGTCCTCGGCCGGGCAGGCCGCCGCACAGCCTCCTGCGCGGCCGGTGCGGACAACGCCCAGCACGGCGGTACCGCCACGGGCAAGGCGCCCCTGGGCCGCCGCTGGGTCGAGGCCGTACTGCGCAAGCCGCTCAAGGCAGCGGTCATCTCGGTGGTCGCGCTCGGCGTCGTCGCCCTGCCCGCCACCCAGCTGGAACTCGGCCTGCCCGACGACGGCTCCCAGGCCACCTCGTCCACGCAGCGCAAGGCCTACGACATGCTGGCCGAGTCCTTCGGAGCGGGCTTCAACGGCCCGCTGACCATCGCCGTCACCGACGACGAGGCGGCCACCGCCAAGGACGGCGCCGAGCAGATGCAGTCGTCCCTGGGCGCCCTGGCGGACGTCGCGGCGGTGGCACCCGCCGCGTTCAACCCGGCCGGCGACACCGCCATCATCAACGTCATCCCCAAGAGCGCCCCCACCAGCAGCGCCACCAAGACCCTGGTGACCGACATCCGGCAGCTGGCCGACCGCGTGGAGCAGAAAACCGGCGCGCAGAGCCTGGTCACCGGCCAGACGGCCTCGAACATCGACGTCTCGGACAAGTTCGACGCCGCGCTCGCGCCGTACCTGCTGCTCGTCCTCGGACTGGCCTTCCTGGTCCTGATCCTGGTCTTCCGCTCCATCCTGGTGCCCCTCAAGGCGGCGCTCGGCTTCATCCTGTCGGTGCTCGCCTCGTTCGGCGCCTTGGTGGCCGTCTTCCAGTGGGGCTGGCTGAAGGACCTCTTCGGCCTGGAGCAGACCGGCCCGATCATGAGCCTGATGCCCATCCTCACCGTCGGCATCGTCTTCGGGCTCGCGATGGACTACCAGGTCTTCCTCGTCACCCGCATGCGCGAGGCCTACGTCCACGGCGCCGACCCCCGCACCGCCATCGTCGAGGGCTTCCAGCACAGCGCGCGCGTGGTCACCGTCGCCGCCCTCATCATGATCAGCGTGTTCGCCGGGTTCATCGGCACCCACGACGCCATGATCAAGGCCCTCGGCTTCGGCCTCGCCATCGCCGTCGCCTTCGACGCCTTCGTGGTCCGCATGACCCTCGTCCCGGCGGTCCTCGCGCTGCTCGGGAAGAGGGCGTGGACGCTGCCCCGCTGGATCGACCGCTTCCTGCCCCACGTCGACATCGAAGGCGAGAAGCTCGGCCAGACCGCCCCGACGCTGCCGCCCCAGGCAGCCGCGCCGACCTCCCCCACCCAGTACAGCGACCACCGCTGATTCCCCGGGTCCCGCACCGGCCAGGTGCGGGACCCCTCCCTCATTCCCCGCTCCCGCCCCGGCCGCCGCAGGAGCCTCGTGGTTGGTCCGCCGCCGCCCCTAGGCGCCGCACACATCGCACGGAGGCCCCATGCGTAAAGGCACCTTCCTCGCCATCGCCGCCGTCCTCGGCCTCTCAGAGGGCGTTGCGGCCCAGTTCGGTTTCGTGCCGGGCGTCGAGGCGCGGCGCCCGCCCAGGGGCGTCGGCCGTGGTGCCTGCCCGGCAGATGCCGGACAGGCACCCTTCGTGCTCCGGCTCCCGCGATGCCCAGCGGCGTCGCCCGCCCCAAGTCCCGGCGAATCTCCCGTCACACCCGCCGCAGCCCGAACCGCATGACGTCGATCACCCCCGCCGTACTCACCCTGGAGCGGCACCGCTGAAGGGGCTCCTTACCTTCATGGCGGCCCGCTTCTCCTCCCGCACCGGCAGCGTGGCCAGCACTTCGCGCACGGGAGCGGTCGCGCCGGGGCCGGGCTCGCGCACGGGCGCGGCAGTGGCGTGGCCGGCCGGGACCAGCAGGGCAAGAGCGGCCGCGGTGCTCCTCGGCCGTCTGCGTGACGACGAGGGCGGGTCGGTTCCGGCGGCGGTATCGGATTCCGGTCTCGCGAGCTGGGCCAGCGGCCTGACCTGCGGGTCTGATGGTATCCGGCTTTCCGGCGTGCTGGTCCGCCTCTTCACACCAGTAGATCACCGACCTGTTCGGCGGGTGCAGCACAGGAGTCGGGGCAGGGCCTGTGGGAGTTCCCCGCACGCGCGCCGAGGTGAACGGGTCACTACCGGGGCGTCGTCCGCGCCCGCGTGCGCTTCCAGTGGACAGGCACTGGGGAGCGCACGTGGGCACGGAACCGTGCTGCCGTTCCGGCGGGTGACCGGGCCCGGCGGCCCGGCCCCGGCCGAAACGGCGGCCTACTGCTTTCAGGCCACGGCGGCCTCGGTCCGGCAGGTGGTGTCGTGCCCGTCGGCCATCATCGCGACCAGGTTCAGCCGGGCCCGGGATATGCGGGAGCGCACGGTGCCCACCGGACACCGGGCCACTTCCGCGGCCTCCGCGTACGGCAGTCCGTACAGCTGCGTGAGCACGAACGCCTCACGCCGGTCGCGCGGCAGGGAGTCGACCAACTGCATGAGGGCGACGCCCTCCTCGAAGCCCGGCAGGCCGGTCGGCTGGGCACGCTCGGCGGCGTCCTCCCAGTCGGTGGTGCCGACCGTCCGCGGGCGGCGGGCCGCGAGGCGCAGGCTGTCGGCGACCACCCGGCGGGCGATCGACAGCAGCCAGACGCGAGCCGAGGAATGGCCCTCGAACCGGTGCAGTGCGGTCAGCGCCCGCAGGAACGTGTCCTGGGCGAGGTCGTCGGCGGCCTGCGCGTCGTCCGCGAGGTACGCCACGTAGCGGCGCACGTCCCGTTGGAGTGCGCGGACGAAGCGGTCGACCGCTTCGCTGTCGCCGTCGGCGGCGGCGAGCGCCCAATCGGTGACCGTCTCGTCGGTCACGGTGGGCAGGGCAGTGCTCATCGTCCCGTGGTCCTTCCTCGAAGAACCCGCACGGCGGCACCGAATCGAGGAGAGCGGTTCCGAAAGGTCGTCGGCCGCCGTACGGGTGGGGAGATCCGTCCGCGCGGACGCGCGCACGGGAGACCGCCGCCGCGCGGAGGCGGCAGCGGTGTTCCGGCTGTCAGAGGACAGCGATCTCTCCGGGAGGCCCCCGGGTGGTGAGGGCGTGGACGAGCAGGAGCTGCCGCAGACGCCGCCGGGCCCGCGGGGCGGGCCGGAAGGCGGGCGGACGTGGCAGCGGTACGAAGACGGCGAGTACGAGCCGTAGCGGTACGAACACGCGGTCTGCGCCGGCCCGCACCAGCGCGAAGACCGCGCGTTCTCCCTGGGCCAGCCACAGTCCGCACAGGAGGGCGGCCAGCAGGTGGGCGGCGAGCATGCCCCACGAGGCAGTACCCGTCATATGGACCATGTCGCGCATGCCTGCCATCCATGGCATGTCAGTCATGGCGGTCATGTCATGACCAGAGGAGGTCATGGCGCCGGCGTCGTGCCCGGGTACATGGTGCATGCGCTGCAGCAGACCGGCCTGCACCGCGATGTCGTACGCTCGGGCCGCCTCCGCCGGGGTCGGGTCCGTACCGCAGAGCAGGTACCTGGCCCACTCCTGAACGCTCTGCGTGCTGGAGGCCGTCGACGCGGACGGCCGTTGCCCGCCGGACTGCGCGAGCGTGAAAGCGACGTGGAGAGCCGTCTGTACGGCGACGGTCAGACCGACCACCGTGCGGCGCCGGCGCTCCTGGCCACCGAGGGCCCAGCCGACGACACCGACCACGGCGGCGCCGGCCGAAAGCACCCACCAGGGCACTCCCGCACCGGACATGAGCATGTGACTGGCGGCGGCGAGCACGACACAGACGGCCGCGAACATCGCGGCCCGCAGGACACGCAGCGTTCCGCCGGCAGACATGAATCTCAATCCTGGCATCCGGCGGACGGGGCCAGGCACGCGGGGCGGCCTCGGCCCACTGCCCACCGTCCGGGGCGTACGACAAGCGTGCTGCTCGCTCGGGCCCGTCTTGGCCCGGCTCGGGCACGGCGCGGCCTCGACGGTCGGCACGGCGGCCGCGGTGTGCGTGGCGAGTCCGCTGCTCGCGCCGGCCCTGGGCTTCCTGCCGCGGGCGGCCGCGGGGGCAGCCGACATCGCCGACGGGCTGCCGCCCGGTGATCGTCGGCATCCTGGTCACGGCGGCCGCGGGCCCAGGTCAGGGCGGCGCCGCGCACGCGGCGGCGCTGGTGCAGGAGGTGCGTGCGTCGGCGTTCCTGACCGCCCGGCGGGCCATCGACGCCGCACCGTGCGCAAACACCGCCCTGCTGTCACCGCTCAACACATCGAACGTGGTCGAGGCCACCGCAATGAGACAGAACCGGTCGAGGGCCCCACCCGACACCCGAGCGGGATTCGGCGCGACCGGCCGTCGGTATGCGCCACGCGGAGCGTGTCGGCCGTTCCCGAACGACGCCGTGGGAACTCAACCGCCACGGGGACCGACTACTGCATCGTCGGCATCAACCGAATCCACGCACCACGGCCCTGCCGGGCCAGGTACTCGACGAACTCAGGAGGCACTGCCTTGGAACGCAGAAGTTTTCTCCACCGGACGACAGCGGCGGGCGCGGCCACCCTGGCCGGAGGCACACTGGCCGCAACAGCCACCAGCGGCGGGCGAGCCGTGGCCGCACCTCGGCGTGAGGGAGCGCTGCGCGTCGACATCGTGATGTTCGACGGGGTCGAGGAGTTGGACTGCATCGCTCCCTACGGGGTCTTCTCGAACGCCGGGGACGAGGTCGCGGTCCGCTACGTCACCACGGGACGCCCCGGACTGGTCCGTGCTGCCCACGGCACCGGGTTCCAGGTCGAGCACCGGTGGTCCCCGGAGCAGGCTGACGTGATCGTGGTGCCGGGAGGCGGATACGCACGCCGGGAAGGCGGTGTGTGGGCGGAGATCGAGCGCGGCGTCCTGCCGCGGGCGCTCGCCGCCGCACCCAGGAGGGGGCTGACGATCAGTTCGGTCTGCTCGGGGGCGATGCTGTTGTCCGCAGCAGGGTTGACGAAGGGACGTCCCTGTACCACCCACCACCTGGCGAAGGCGGATCTGGAAGCGCAGGGCGGCATCCTCAAGGACGCCCGCGTCGTCGACGACGGCGATCTCGTCACCGCCGGAGGTATCACCTCGGGGCTCGAGCTGGGCCTGTGGCTGCTCAATCGCGAACTCGGCTCGGACGCCGCCCTGGCGGTGGAGAAGACGCTGGAGTACGAGACTCGCGGGACTGTCCGGACAGGGCGGTAGCCAGCATCCGGACGGTCGGCCGAAAGCCTTGCTCGACGCCGGCCGTCGCCGCACACACCCACCACTAGCACACAGAGAAAGTTGAGACATGTCTACGCAGACGACAGTGCCCTGGAGGGCGAGGAGTCACCGGACGGCGGCCGCATGGCGGCGGATCGCGGCGCTCGCCGCGGCCGTGACGCTCACAGGAGTGCTGGCCGAGCCCGCCGCCGCGACGGCGGACGACTGTGACCGGCAGTGCAGGATCGACCGTGCGCGGGCGGCGGAGCAGGCCAATGCCCTGCCCCTGACGTCCTTCTACGATCTGCCGCCCGACCTGCCCCCCGCGCCGGCGGGGACCCTCGTCCGCGCCGAGGAGGCTCAGGAATACCCGTTCGATTCCGGCATACGCGCGACGCGCATCCTCTACCACTCACGCAGTGCGAAGGACCGGGACGTCGCCGCCACAGGGGTGGTCCTGACCCCCGCGGGCGACCCGCCGCCCGGCGGCTGGCGGGTGATCGCCGACGCGCACGGCGCGAGCGGGGTCGGGCGGAACTGCGCACCGTCGCTGATGAAGGACCTCCAGTACGGGGAGCACCTGCAGTCTCTGGTCCGCGCCGGCTATGCCGTGGTCGCCACCGACTACGCGGGGCTGGGCACCGACGGCCGGCACGAGTTCCTCTCCAAGCGGGCCGAGGCCAACGATGTCGTCAACGCGCTGCCCGCCGCCCGCACGGCCGTGCGCGGACTCGGCAGCGAATGGGTCGCCCTGGGCCACTCGCAGGGCGGGCAGGCGGTACTGGGGGTCGGCGAGCTGATGGCCGAACGCGAACGGCGGGGCAGGCCCGACCACGGCTACCGGGGCCTCGCCGCCATCGCACCCGCCGCCGACCTCACCAGCCTCTTCGCCCGGACCGCAAAAATGCCGGAGGCATCGGGGCTCGTACCGATGATCGTCGCCGGGGCGGCGGCGGGCCTGCCGGGACTTCGCCCGTCGCAGGTACTGACCCCCACGGCGACGGCCCGTCTGAACACACTGAGGACCGACTGCATCGGCGTGGTACAGGCCAGCTACAGCGACCTGACCGGTGACGCGCTCGTCCGCCCCGGCGCCGCGCGCACCATCGAGCCCTACCTGAGGCGGAACAACCCCGGAACGCTCCCCGTCGCCGGACCCGTACTCCTCCAGCAGGGCACCGCCGACGTACTCACCACACCCCCGGACACAGCGGAGCTCGAGGCCAGGCTCTGCCGCAAGGGCGCCACCGTCGAGTACCGGACCTACGAAGGCCTCGACCACAACGGTGTCCTCATCCCCGCCCAGCCCGACACACTGTCCTGGATCGGTGACCGCTTCGCCGGGCACGCCGCACCCGATACGTGCGCACAGTAGCAGGCTCACCCGACACAGGTTCTGTGCGGATCCTTGAGGCGTCCTCGGTGAACGTGGTCTCGCGGACGTGATGGAGCTGGTTCTCGATCTTCCAGTGGCCCCGGATCCAGCCGGCCGGCTCGGTGCCGGTGGCGGCGCCGACGGGGAGGCCGGTGACGAAGCAGAGACGTTGGATCGACAGTTTTCCGCTGGTCAGGTCCTTGCGTCAGCGGACGACCCGAAGGGCCTGGCGGGCGTCGGGACAGTCAAGGTGCCGGAACGCCGCGGTCTTGAGTCGCCGGATCTCGATCCGGTGGTGCCGTGTCGCCTTGTCGTAGTGATCGAGGCGGACGTCCGTCCAGGGCAACCGTTTCAACCGGCCCGGCAGGCCGGGGTGGCTGGCCTTCACCACAGCGATGTAGTGCGCGTTCCGCCTGCGCAGCCAGGCGCAGTTGGCGTGTTGTGTGTGGGCCGCGTCCGCCGTGACCACGGTGTTTCCCAGATCGATGCCGGTCATCAGCGGGACGAACGAGGGGTCTCGTCGCTCTTGTCCGCGATCTGCCGCTGCCCGAGGACGGTGCCGCAGTGGTCCATGGCGGCCAGGAGCCACACGGCCCTCCGGCCGGGAACACGGGATCCGCGCAGGACCTTTCCGTCCACCGCCACAGCCCGCCACTGTGTCCCGGCCTGGCGGGAGTCGTCCCCGGACCGGAGGAACGCGCAGACCGCGGTGTCGAAGGCGTCGCCGTCGAGGCGGCCGAGCAGCCGCATCACCGTGGTGGGACGGGGCACCGTGACCGTCTTGCTGAACGGGTCGGTCTCGAAGCCGACAGCGGTGAGGACCCAGCGGGGCGCGTCCGCGATCCACTCGGCGATCGCGGTCAGGGACCGGGCGCCGGCCAGCACACCGGCGGCGGCCGCCGACACGACGGCGGCCAGCGGGAAACGTCGGCCACGGCGGTCACGCGGATCGGGCAGTCCGGACAGGAAACGGGTCAGGCAGACCGCGTCGGGCAGCGGTTGCGGCGAGCGGGTACGGGCCAGTTGCTCCAGCCCTCGAAGCATGGGAGAAGACAGGGACGCAGGCACGGTCTTCGGTTGTGGTCATACGGATTCGACACCTACATGATCACCGAAGTCGTGCCTGCACCTGCATCCGCCCACCGCACCAGGTGGTCTCGGACTCCGCGGGACGATCCCACCCGAGCCGCGAACACGCAAGGCCCCTGGGCACCACCCAGCAAGTACTCCTCGGAATTCAAGGAAGACGCGGTCCGGATCGTGCTCCAGTCCGGCAAGACCATCTCGGAGACGGCTCGGGAGCTGGGCCTCAACGAGAACACCAACCGGCTGCTGCGGCAGTACCTGCCCAAGGGAGCGGACCTCCGCAGGTTCCGCCAGGCCGACCTGGACGCCATCGCCCACGAGCTCAACCACCGTCCGCGCAAGATCCACGGCTATCGCACTCCGGCAGAGGTCTACGTCGGCCTCCTGAACAGCGGTGATGCGCGGGCATGGACACGGCGGAGGGAGCAGGAAGGGGGACGGCGTGCTTCTTTCGATACGGGCGTGATCGGTTGTGCTGACGGTTCGCTGACGGTTCGCTGACGGGGCAGCAGGTCAGCGGGTCAGCGCGATGACATGGTCGCGTACCGCGGACGCCACCGCCGCGGAGTTCTCCGCCAGGTAGAAGTGTCCCCCGCTGAAGGCGAGCACGTCGAACCCCGCCGATGTCCATGCAGCCCAGTGCCGCATCTCCGCCGGGGACGCCACCGGATCGCTCTCGCCGGCCAGGGCGAGCACGGGACAGGAGAGCTGTGGCCCCTGGGTGTGCCGGTAGGTTTCCACGGCTTGGTAGTCGGCGCGGAGAACCGGCAGGAACAGGGCACGCATGTCCGGACTCTCCAGCACGCGCAGGTCCGTGCCGCCCAGCCTCCTGATCTCGGTCAGGAGACCGGCGTCGTCCCGCAGGTGCACTTCACCCCGTTGCTCGTCACCGGGAGCGCGACGGCCGGAGACGACGAGGGTGACGGGCGGACTGCCGGCCGCGGTCAGCCGTCTGGCCACCTCGTAGGCGACCACTGCCCCCATGCTGTGCCCGAACAGGGAGAGCGGCCGGTTCGTCCACGGCTCCAGTGCCTCCACGCTGTCGTCGACCAGCTGGTCGACGGTGCGGGCGAGCGGCTCTGTCCTGCGGTTCTGGCGCCCGGGGTACTGGACCGCCAGAACGTCCATGTCGGTCCCCAGCGCGGTGGAGAGCGGCCGGTAATAACTAGCGGCGCCACCGGCGTGCGGAAAGCACACCAGGACTGCTTCCGCGCCGGGGGACGAAGAGAACTGCTGTATTCCCTTGCTCGTGACGCGGGCGGTGTGGCTCACCATGGTTGCTCCTCGACGGTGGGTCCGTGACGGCTGAAGACCCGCCCGAGGGAGATCTCCGGCGGGAGGATCGTCGGGGTGCTGCGTCCGTTCTCCTTGGCACGGGCGTGCGTCGGACGACAGCGACACCGACGGTGAATCGCGACGAACCCAGCTTGCGCTTCGACGAATGCGGACAGGAAGACGGGCCGCGGGCGCCGACTCGGCCGGACAGCGCTGTCCGGCCCGAATTGCCGGCGCCTCTGAGTGGCCGACAGTGTCCGGTGACGCGGGGACCGGGTCATTGTTCACACGGCTCCGCCGGTCTGTCCAGTTGTCCGGGACGGCCGGGCGTCATTCCCGCGGACGACGTGAGAAGTACTTGGCGCCTCGTCCACGCACCTCCACAACACCGAGGCCGGGGGGCGGGTGACACCACCCAGCGGTGTAGGGAGAGCCCCTTGATGACGTATCGCCGGCATGTCTAACGTTGATCACGCACGCACCGGAAAGCCGTTCGGCCCGCACGACACCTGAAGGGGGAAGCTCACCTCTCGGGTGATGCCTCGCTGTGATGCGTTGATCGCTCGAAATACGCGGTTCTTCTCACGGCACGGCAATGGGCCATGTGCGCGTGAAATCCGTGTCTGTTTCCTGGATGACGTCGGTGCGAGTGAACGAAAAACGATACGCCGATCCGTCCCTTCGTCCCACCGTCCCCTTTTCCCACGACGAAACGGGCCACCTCCTTTCGCGCCCTCCTTCGCGCCGGGCTTCTTCACACCGTGGGTCATCGACCCACCAGCATTTCGTCACTGCCGCAAGATGGGAACAGTGCAATGAGCGCGTCTCCGGACCCCCTTGGCCCCAGCGATGACATCGCGGTCATCGGACTCTCGTGCCGCCTGCCCGGCGCGAAGGATCCCTCAGCTTTCTGGCGCCTGCTCAGCGCCGGTGAGACCGCTGTCACCGAGACCCCCGACGAGCGGTGGGACACGTCGTCGCTCCGCGCTTCCGACTCCGTCCGTCCGGACGGCATTTCTTCGCGTCGGGGCGGTTTCCTGGAGGACGTCGGCCACTTCGACGCGGAGTTCTTCGGCATCTCCCCCCGTGAGGCCGCTGCCATGGACCCGCAGCAGCGGCTCATGCTCGAACTCGGCTGGGAGGCCCTGGAGAACGCCGGTGTGGTGCCCGGTACGCTGCGCGGAGCGCACGTGGGCGTGTTCGCCGGCGCGATCGGCGCCGACTACGCGACGCTCAGCGGGCAGCAGGGACCGGAGGGCGTCGACCACCACACCATGGCCGGCCTGAGCCGCGGCCTGATAGCGAACCGCGTGTCCTACGCGCTGGGACTGCGGGGTCCCAGCTTCGTCGTGGACTCCGCCCAGTCCTCCTCGCTCGTCGCCGTGCACCTGGCCTGCGAGAGCCTGCGGTCGGGCGAATCCGAACTGGCGCTGGCCGGCGGTGTGCACCTGAACGTCGCGCCCGACAGCACCCTCGCCGCCTCGAAGTTCGGCGGGCTGTCGCCCGACGGGCGCTGTCACACCTTCGACGAGCGGGCCAATGGGTACGTCAGGGGCGAGGGCGGCGGCCTGGTCGTCCTGAAGCCCTTGCGGAAGGCACTGGCCGACGGCGACACGGTGCACTGCGTGATCCGCGGCAGCGCGGTGAACAACGACGGGGCGAGCGACGGCCTCACCACCCCCGACGCCTCGGCGCAGGAGTCCGTCCTGCGGACGGCGTACGAGCGGGCGGGCGTCGAGCCGAGCAGGGTGCAGTACGTCGAACTGCACGGCACCGGCACCAAGGTCGGCGACCCGATCGAGGCCGCCGCACTGGGCGCGGTGACCGCCCCCGGGCGGGCGGACGACGCACCGCTCGCCGTGGGGTCGGCCAAGACGAACGTCGGCCACCTGGAGGGCGCCGCAGGCATCACCGGGCTGCTCAAGGCGGTGCTGGCGATCCGGTACGGTCAGCTTCCGCCGAGCCTGAACTTCGAGCGGCCTAATCCGCGCATCCCCTTCGCGGAGCTCGGGCTGCGCGTCCAGACGGAGCTCGCCGACTGGGGCCACCCGGCCCACGAGCGGCTGGCCGGCGTGAGTTCCTTCGGCATGGGCGGGGTCAACTGCCACGTCGTCCTGGCCGGTGCGCCCCGGACGACGCCCCCGCCCGCGGCCGAGGTGCCTGCCGCCCCGGCGGCCGCCGGTGAAGTGCCGGTGCCCTATGTGCTCAGCGCCACGAGCGCGGCGGCCGTGCGCGGCCAGGCCGCGCGACTGCACGAGTTCCTGACACGGCAGTCCGGCGTCGACCCCGTCGGTGCCGCTTCCCCGCTGCTCTCCTCCCGTACCCTCTTCGACCACCGGGCCGTCGTCCTGGCCCCGGACCGGGACGCGCTGCTGGCGGACCTCGACCGGATGGCGCGCGGCGTCCCGAGTGCGGGTGCCGTCGTGGGGCGCGCGGACTCCTCTCGTGACACCCGCCACGTCTTCGTCTTCCCCGGCCAGGGCGCCCAGTGGGCGGGCATGGGCAGGGAACTCCTGGCCTCCTCCCCCGTGTTCGCCGACTGCGTGGCACGCTGCGAGCGGGCACTCGGCGCCCACGTGGACTGGTCGCTGCACGATGTGCTGCGCAGCGGGGAGGGACTGGAGCGGGTCGACATCGTCCAGCCCGTCTCGTGGGCCGTCATGGTGTCCCTCGCGGCCATGTGGGAGGCGGCAGGCGTGTCACCCGACGCCGTGGTCGGCCACTCCCAGGGGGAGATCGCGGCTGCCGTCGTCGCCGGCGCGCTGTCCCTGGAGGACGCGGCGAAGGTGGTGGTGCTGCGCAGCAGGCTGATCTCCGGCCGGCTGTCCGGGAAGGGAGCCATGACGTCGGTCGGTCTGCCGGCCGACGAGGTGCGTGCGCGGATCGAGTCCCACCCGGGTGTCTCGGTGGCCGTGGTCAACGGCCCCAGGTCGACCGTGCTCTCCGGCGATCCGGAGGTCCTCGGGGTCCTCGAGGCCGAATGGGAGCGGACCGGTACCAAGGTCCGGCGCATCGCCGTGGACTACGCCTCGCACAGCCCGCACGTGGACCTCCTGCGGGACGAACTCCTCGGCGGCCTGGCCGACATCGCGCCGGTCGCCGGGCGGGTGCCCCTGATGTCGACGGTGGAGTGCGCCTGGCTGGACGGTTCCACCCTGGACGCCGCGTACTGGGTGCGCAACCTGCGCGAACCGGTGCGCTTCAGCGCGGCGGTCCGAGAACTGCTGGCCGCGGGTCACACGAACTTCGTCGAGTGCAGTTCGCACCCCGTGCTGACGGCGGCCGTCGCCGACATCGCCGACGAGGCAGCCGTACCGGACGTCTTCACGACCGGTTCGCTGCGGCGCGACGACGGGGGGCTGGAGCGGTTCCTCACCTGCCTCGCGGAGACGTACGTCCGAGGCGCGCCCGTCCGCTGGGCGGAGTTCCTTCCCGCCGGCGTCGAGCCGTTGCCGGCGCACGAGCTTCCGACGTACGCGTTCCAGCGGCGGCGGCACTGGATCACCGCCGGGCCCGCGGGCCCCGGCGGTCCCGCGCCGGCCGCCGCCGCACCGCAGGAGCACGGCGCTGGGCCGGAGCGGCAGGAAACCGACACGAAGGTCTCCGCGCTGGAACTCGTCCGCGCGCAGGCCGCTCTGGTTCTGCGCACGGATCCGGCGGACGTCCGGGTCGACCGGTCGTTCAAGGCCCAGGGTTTCGACTCGGTCATGGCCGTGGAGCTGCGCAACCGGCTCAACGCCGCCACCGAACTCACGCTGCCGTCCGGCGTCGTCTTCGACCACCCCACCCCCGAGCGCCTGGCCGGGGAGATAGCGGCCCGTCGCGGTGCGGGCGGCGCTTCCGCGGCGGTGGCCGAGGCCGTACGGGCCCCGGCGGCAGGGGGCGAGGACGACCCCGTCGTCATCGTCGGCATGAGCTGCCGCTTCCCGGGGGGTGTCCGCTCCCCGGAGGATCTGTGGCGGCTGGTGCGTGACGCGGGAGAAGCCCTGGGCGACTATCCCGACGACCGCCATTGGGACGTGCTGGACCCCCTCGCCGGGAGTCCGGCCGGCGAGCGAGGGCCCCGCAAGGGCGCCTTCCTGTACGACGCTGCCGGGTTCGACGCCGAGTTCTTCGGCATCTCGCCGCGCGAGGCGCTCGCCATGGACCCCCAGCAGCGACTGCTGCTGGAGGCGTCGTGGGAGGCGCTGGAGGCGGCCGGCATCGTGCCGGACACCCTCCGGGGCAGCCGGACGGGAGTGTTCGCCGGGGCCATGGCGGGGGACTACGGGACACGTCTGCACGAAGGCCCGGACCACGTCGCGGGACATCTGCTGACCGGCCTGGCGACCAGCGTGGTGTCGGGCCGGGTGGCGTACTGCCTCGGACTGGAGGGACCCGCCCTCACGGTGGACACGGCGTGCTCGTCGTCCCTTGTGGCACTCCATCTCGCCGCCCAGGCGCTGCGTCAGGGCGACTGCTCCCTGGCGCTGGCCGCCGGTGTGACGGTGATGAGCACGCCCGGGATGTTCACCGAGTTCGGACGTCAGCGGGCCCTCGCCGCGGACGGCCGCTGCAAGGCGTTCTCGGAGGCGGCGGACGGCACCGGGTGGGCGGAGGGCGTCGGTGTCCTGGTGGTCGAGAGGCTGTCCGACGCCCGGCGCAACGGTCACCGCGTCCTCGCGGTGCTGCGGGGGTCCGCGGTCAACCAGGACGGTGCCTCCAACGGCCTGACCGCGCCGAACGGTCCCTCGCAGCAGCGGGTGATCCGGCAGGCGCTGGCCGACGCCGGCCTGTCGGCGGCCGAGGTCGACGCGGTGGAGGCGCACGGCACCGGTACGGCGCTGGGCGACCCGATCGAGGCGCAGGCGCTGCTGGAGACCTACGGACAGGGACGCGACGCCGGGCACCCCCTGTGGCTGGGTTCGCTGAAGTCGAACATCGGTCACACCCAGGCCGCGGCAGGCGTCGCGGGCGTGATCAAGATGGTCATGGCGCTGCGGCACGGCGTACTGCCCCGGACGCTGCACGTGCGCGAACCCTCGCGGAAGGTCGACTGGAGTGCGGGCGCCGTCGCGCTGCTGACCCGGGCGCAGCCCTGGCCCGAGGCCGAGCGGGCCCGGCGTGCGGCGGTCTCCTCCTTCGGCATCAGCGGCACGAACGCCCACGTCATCATCGAGCAGGCGCCGTCGGACGAGCCGGCCTGCGACCTCGGGGCGCAGCCCCCGACGGCGGCGCGGGCGGCCCTTCCGTGGGTGATCAGCGGGAAGTCCCCGGCCGCCGTGGCGGCCCAGGCCGAGCGGTTGCGCGCCTTCGTCGCGGCGCGGCCCGGACTGCGGCCGTCGGACATCGCGTACTCACTGGCCACCACGCGCACTGCCTTCCCGCACCGCGCCGTGGTGGCCGGCCGCGGCCACGAGGAGCTGCTGTCCGGGCTGGAGGCCCTGGCGGACGGCCGCAGCGCCCCGGGCGTGGGTGAGGGACGCGTCCTGCCGGACGGCGGACTGGCCTTCATGTTCACCGGCCAGGGTGCCCAGCGCCTGGGCATGGGCCAGGAACTGCACGCCGCGTACCCGGTGTTCGCCGCCGCGTTCGACGCCGTGGTGGACGAGCTGGACAACCACCTGGACCGTTCGCTGCGCGAGGTGGTCTGGGGTACGGACCGGGAGCTGCTGGACCGCACGGTCTACACCCAGGCGGCGCTGTTCGCCGTCGAGGTGGCGCTGTACCGGCTGCTGGAGGCCTGGGGAATCCGGCCGGACTACGTCACCGGCCACTCGGTCGGAGAACTGGCGGCCGCGCACGTGGCCGGCGTGCTGTCCCTGCCGGACGCAGCCCTGCTGGTCGCCGAGCGCGGCCGCCTGATGCAGCGGCTGCCCGCGGCCGGAGCCATGGTCGCCGTCCAGGCCCGGGAGGAGGAGTTGCTCCCGTACCTCGGCGACCGGGTCGGCATCGCGGCCGTCAACGGCCCGGAGTCGGTCGTCCTGTCCGGCGACGAGGAAGCGGTTCTCGCGCTGGCCGCCGAGTGGGCGCGGCGCGGTCGCAGAACACGCAGGCTGGCGGTGAGCCACGCCTTCCACTCGCCCCTGATGGAACCCATGCTGGAACGTTTCCGCGCCGTTGCGGAGAGCCTCACCTACGCCGCCCCGGACATCCCCCTCGTGTCCAACCTCACCGGACGCGAGGCGTCCGCGCGGGAACTGGGCGACGCGGGGCACTGGGTCGCGCACGTGAGAGACACGGTGCGCTTCGCAGACGGCGTCCGCCACCTCAGGGAGCGGGGCGTCACCCGCTTCCTGGAGCTCGGCCCGGACGGCGTGCTCAGCGTGATGGCACAAGGCTGCCTGGACGACACCGACCGGCTGATCGTGCCGGTGCTCCGCAGGGACAGGCCCGAGCGGACGGCGCTGGCCCTCGCCGTCGGACAGCTGCACGCGTCGGGCACGGAGATCGACTGGACCGCCTGCTTCGCGGGCACGGGCGCCCGCGTGGTGGAACTGCCGACGTACGCGTTCCAGCACGAGCGGTACTGGCTGGAGCCGCCCGCCGGGGAGGCGGACCTCGCGTCCGCCGGTCTGGTCCCGGTGGGACACCCGCTGCTGGCGGCGGCCGTGCAGGTGGACGACGGGGCGGTGCTCACCGGCCGGTTCTGCACCCGGCGCCTGCCCTGGCTCGCCGACCACCGGGTGGGCGGCGCCGTCGTGGTGCCGGGTACGGCGCTGCTGGAGACGGCGGCGCGGGCGGCCGCACAGACCGGCCACGGCGGGGTCGCGGAACTGCTCCTGCACACTCCGCTGGTCGTCCCCGACGGCGGGGCGGCCGACGTCCAGGTGCGCATCGAGGCGACGGACACCCCCGGCGTGTCCGCGCTCCGCCTGCTCGCCCGGTGCGCCGCTACCGACGAGTGGACCACGCACGCCACGGGCACGCTGGGCGGGGAACCGGCCGCCGGGCCCGAGGGCGCGGAAGCCCTGACCGCGTGGCCTCCGGCGGGCGCCGTGGCGCTGGACGTCGCGCACTACTACGACGACCTGGCGGCGCGCGGCCTCACCTACGGTCCGGCCTTCCGCGGTGTGCGGGCGGTCTGGCGCGCCGAGGACGAGCTGTTCGCCGAGGTGCGGCTGCCGGACGCCGGTGCGGCGCGGTGCGGCGCCTACCTGCTGCACCCCGCCCTGCTGGACGCGGTGCTGCACCCGCTCGCCGCGGGCGAGCTGCTGCCCGACGAGCAGGGCGCGCGGCTGCCGTTCTCCTGGTCCGGCGTACGCCACCACGCCCCCGGAGCCCCGGCCCTGCGGGTGCGGATGCGGAGGGAGGGTTCCGACACGGTTCACCTGACGGCCTGGGACACGCAGGGCGCTCCCGTGGCCGAGGCCGGCGTGGTGCTGCGGCCGGTGTCGGCGGCGAAGCTGCGGTCGGCGGTGTCCGCCGGCCGGCAGGAGCCGCTGTACCGGATGGTGTGGGGACCGCCCGGGGCGGCGGCGAGCGGTGGGCGGACTCCGTCGGCGCAACGGTGCCTGGTGGTCGGCGACGGCCCCGTCGCCGAGGCGGTACTCGGCCACCTGGCCGGTACTGCCACGGTGACCGACCGTGTCGGCGGTTTCGCGGGCACGGCACCGGAGCGGGTGCGTGCCGGGCTGGCCGCGGTGCTGGAGCGGGTCCAGTCGTGGCTCGCCGGGCCGCGGCCCGAGGACGAGTGTCTGGTGGTGATCACCCGGCAGGCGTGCCCGGCCGGTACCGACGCGGCGGTCGATCCGCTGCACGCCGCCGTCTGGGGGCTGGTCCGGACGGTGCAGACCGAGCACCCCGGGCTGGTGCGGCTCGTCGACGTGGACGGGACACAGGGCGTGCCCGAAGGGCTCTCCGCGGCCGTGGGCGCCACGGCACCGCAGCTCGCCGTGCGCGGCGGCGAGCTTCTCGTTCCGCGGCTGGAGCACGTCGAGGCATCGGCCGGCGCCCCGCGCGGTGACGCCGGAGTCGAGCGGGCGAACGCCTCGGTGCTGGTGACCGGCGCGGGAGGCGTGGTGGGCTCGGCACTCACCCGTCATGTCGTGGCCACCCGGGGGATCGGCCATGTGGTCCTCGTGAGCCGGCGCGGCGCGGCGGGACCGGGTGTGGCCGAACTCGCGGACGACATCCGGGAGATGGGGGCCACGGTCACCGTCGCCGCCTGCGACGCGGCCGACCGCGAGCAGGTCGCCGCGGTCCTGGCGGACCTTCCCGCCACGCACCCGCTGCGGGGTGTCATCCACGCCGCGGGAACGCTGGCGGACACCATCTTCGACTCGCTGACCGTCGACCGGCTGAACGCCGTGCTCGACGCCAAGGTGGACGCGGTGCACGTGCTCGACGCGGCCACCCGGGACCTGGAGCTGGACTGGTTCGTGGCGTGCTCGTCCGTGGCCGGCTGGTGGGGAACGGCCGGCCAGGCGAACTACGCGGCGGCGAACGCGTGTGTGGACGCGCTGATCGAGAACCGGCACCGCGCCGGCCACCCCGCGCTGTCGCTCGCCTGGGGGCTGTGGGAGGACAGGAGCGAACTCTCCGGGCACCTGAGCGACGTCGACATCCGCAGGATGGCACGCGTGGGTATCGAGCCGCTGTCCACGGCGGACGCGCTGCGGGCGTTCGACCGTGCGCTGGCGCGGCCGGAACCGGTCCTCGCGCCGGTCCGGCTGGGCGCGGCCGGCCTTCAGGGAGCCGTCCCGGGCTCCCTTCCGCCCTTCCTCGCAACACCCGCCGCCGGTGCGCACGTCCCGGCCCGTACGCAGGCGGCACAGGTGCGGTCGACGCGCCCTGTGGCCGCCCCGGCCGGTCCTTCACCCACGGCACCGCCTGCCTCGGGAGAGCAGCGGCGTCAGGCCCTGACGGATCTCGTCCGCACCGGCACCGCCGCCGTCCTCGGACGCCAGGACCTGCGTGAGGACCAGCTGGACGCGGCGTTCTCGGAGCTGGGCGTGGACTCGCTGATGGCGCTCGAACTGCGCGAGCACCTGAACAACGCCACGGGGCTCCGGCTGCCGCCCACCCTCCTGTTCGACCACCCGACGCTTCCGTCGCTGACCGATCACCTCGTGCGGACCCTCGGTGGAGAGGAGGAACCGGAGGAACCGGCTGCGGCCCGGGTGCCACGGGCCGAGGCCGCCACGGCCGAGGAGGACGATCCGATCGTCATCGTGGGCATGGCGTGCCGCTACCCCGGAGGCGTCGAGTCCCCCGACGACCTGTGGGACCTGGTGGCGAGCGGTTCCGACGGCGTGACGCCGTTCCCCACGGACCGCGGCTGGGACTTCGAGACGCTGTTCGCCGACGATCCGGACCTGCCGGGCACCAGCCACGCACGGACCGGTGGCTTCCTGCACGACGCCGCGTGGTTCGACGCCAAGTTCTTCGGAGTCTCCCCGCGCGAGGCGCTCGCCACCGACCCCCAGCAGCGACTCCTCCTGGAGACGTCCTGGGAGGCGTTGGAGCACGCGGGTATCAATCCGCAGACGCTCAAGGGCTCACCGACCGGCGTGTTCGCCGGCATCATGTACCACGACTACGGCTCCCGCCTCCACGAGACCCCGGACGGCATGGAGGGCTATCTGATCAACGGCAGCCTGGGCAGCGTGGCGTCGGGCCGGGTCTCGTACGTCATGGGGTTCGAGGGGCCGGCGGTGACGGTGGACACAGCGTGCTCGTCCTCTCTGGTCGCCCTGCACCTGGCGGGTCAGGCACTGCGGCGGGAGGAGTGCACGCTGGCCCTCGTGGGCGGGGTGACCGTGATGTCCGTCCCCAGCACGTTCGTCGACTTCAGCCGGCAGCGGGCACTCGCCCCGGACGGGCGCTGCAAGGCCTTCTCGAGCGACGCGAACGGCACCGGATGGGCCGAGGGCGTGGGTGTGCTCGTCGTCGAGAGGCTGTCGGAGGCCCGGCGCAACGGCCACCGGATCATGGCCGTCGTGCGTGGCTCCGCGGTGAACCAGGACGGTTCCTCCAACGGACTGACCGCCCCGAGCGGTGCCGCGCAGCAGCGCGTCATCCGGCGGGCCCTCGCCGACGCGGCACTGTCCCCCGAGGACATCGACGTGGTCGAGGCGCACGGCACGGGCACCGCCCTGGGCGACCCGATCGAGGCGCAGGCGCTGCTGTCGACGTACGGACGCGACCGTGAACGGCCCCTGTGGCTGGGCACGCTGAAGTCCAACATCGGGCACAGTCAGGCGGCCGCCGGGGTGGGCGGCATCATCAAGACGGTCATGGCGATGCAGCACGGTGTCATGCCGCGCACGCTGCACGTGGGCGAGCCCACGCCGCACGTCGACTGGAGCTCCGGGGCGGTCCGGCTGCTGACCGAGGAGCGGGAGTGGCCGGCGGAGCACGGTCCGCGGCGGGCGGCCGTCTCCTCCTTCGGCATCAGCGGAACCAACGCCCACGTGATCCTGGAGCATCCGGCGGACACCGCCCCCGCGGACCCCGCGCCGAAGGCGCCCGCGACGAGCGTGCTCCCGTGGGTGCTCAGCGGCACGACGCGCGACGCCCTCGCGGCCCAGGCGGCCCGTCTGCTCGACTTCGCCGACGGGCGGAGCGAAGCGGACGACCACGCGGTCGCCGCGACGCTGGCCTCGGGGCGCGCGGTCTTCAGGCACCGCGCCGTCGTGCTCGGCGCAGGTCACGAGGAGCTTCTCAGCGGGCTGTCCGCCGCCGCGCGCGGGGACCGGCATCCCCACGCCGTTCTCCCCGACGACACCCGGGAGGCCGGCAAGACCGCGTTCCTGTTCTCCGGTCAGGGAAGTCAGCGGCCGGCGATGGGCCGCGAGCTGTACCGGGCGTTCCCCGCGTACGCCGAGGCGTTCGACGCGGTGAGTGCGGCCCTGGAGGTCCACCTGGACCGCCGGCTGTCGGACGTCGTGTTCGCGGACGCCGACGACGCCGAGGCGGCCGCGCTGTTGAACCGCACCGAGTACGCGCAGCCGTGTCTGTTCGCCCTGCAGGTCGCCCTCTTCCGGTTGATCACCTCCTGGGGGGTGCGTCCGGCGTACCTGGCCGGCCACTCCGTCGGCGAGATCGCGGCGGCGCACGTGGCCGGCGTCCTGTCGCTGCCGGACGCCGCCGAACTGGTCACGGCGCGCGGCCGTCTGATGCAGGAGCTGCCCGGCGGCGGCGCCATGGTCGCGGTCCAGGCTCCGGAGGACGAGGTCAGGGCCCTGCTGGCGGGTCATGATGCCGTCGGCGTCGCGGCGGTCAACGGGCCCGCCGCCACGGTCGTGTCGGGCGACAGCGGGCAGGTCGCGGACATCGTCGGACAACTGGAGCGGCGCGGCCGCAGGACCCGGGCGCTGCGTGTGAGCCACGCGTTCCACTCACCGCTCATGGAGCCCATGCTCGACGGCTTCCGCGCCGTCGTGTCCCGGATCGACTTCGGCGTGCCGCGGATCCCGCTGGTCTCCACCCTCACCGGCGCGCCCGCCGGGACCGGGGATCTCACCTCGGCCGAGTACTGGGTGGCGCACGTGCGTGAGCCCGTCAGGTTCCACGACGGCGTGCGTGCGCTGGAGGCGCAGGGAGTGCGGACGCTCGTGGAGCTGGGGCCGGACGGAACGCTGTCCGCCCTGGCCGCCGGGTGCCTGCGGGAGCCGTCCACGGCCACGCTGGTCCCTGCGCTGCGCAAGGACCGGCCCGAGGACAGGGCGCTGCTCGAGGCGGTGGCCCGGCTGTTCGTGCAGGGCGCCCCCGTGCAGTGGAGTTCGGTGCTCGGTGAGGCGACCGGGGCTCAGCCGCCGCTGCAACTGCCCACCTACGCCTTCCAGCGAGAGCGGTACTGGCTCGACCCCTCCCCCGCCCCGGCCGCCCGCCGCGCCGCGGACCTGCCCGGTGAGCTGGGACATCCGATACTGGGCACGGCGATCCACCTCGCGGGCGGCGCAGTGGCTCTGACCGGTCGGCTGTCCACCGCCGACGCGACATGGCTGCCGGACCACCAGGTGGGCGATGCCGTCGTCGCGCCGAGCACCGCGATCCTGGAGATGCTGGCCGCGGCAGGCCGGCAGGCCGGTGCGCCACGCGTCGCCGAACTGGTCCTGCGCGCGCCGATGGTGATCCCCCCGGAGGGCGACCTGGACGTCCAGCTGTTCGTGTCGCCGTCCGACGGTCAGGGGCTGCGTGACGTGAGCGTGCACTCCCGGCCCGCCGCGGCCGGGGACGACGTGCCGTGGATCGACAACGCGACGGCCCGGCTCACGACACAGGAGAACGGGACGGCTCCGGAGGCCGGCCCGATGCCGGCCTGGCCGCCCGCCGGAACGCGGAGCCTCGACCTGGAGGGGGCGCTCGCCGATCTCGCATGGCAGGGCCTGCGCTACGGGCCCGCCTTCCGGGGCGCCGGCGCCGTCCTGGGCGGTGACGGGGAGGTCTTCGCCGAGGTCGAACTGCCGGAGGACGTGAGGCGGGAAGCGCACACGTATCTGCTGCACCCGGCCCTGCTCGACGCGGCACTTCATCCGCTGGCTGTGCCGGGAGTGCTGCCGGACGCCGAGGGACTGCGGCTGCCGTTCTCCTGGACGGGTGTGGAGATCCACCGGCACGGCGCCGCACGCCTGCGCGTCAGGCTCGTTCGCACCGGTGACGACACCGTGGCGTTCACCGCGTGGGATCCGGACGGCAATCCGGTGATGACGGCCGAGGGCCTGACCCTTCGGGTGATGGGGCCGGATGAACTCCGGGCGCTACGGAGCACGCCTCAGCAGTGCCTCTACGAAGTCACGTGGGCGCCGGTCCCGGCGGCGCCGCGGACGGCCGACGGTCCGGCACACCGGTACCTCGTGCTGGCCGGGGACGCCGAGGCGGACACGGTTGCCACCCGTATCGCGCGGGACAGCAGGGACGTGCGCGTCCTGAGGTGCCTCGACGGTGACGCTCCGGTCCCCGCCCGTGTGCGTGCCGCGCTGGCCGCCGTCCTGACGGAGACGCAGGCGTGGCTGGCCGAGGAGCGGGATCCGCGGGAGCGTCTGGTCGTCGTCACCCGGGACGCGGTCATGACGGACGGGCAGTCACGCGGTGCCGACCCCGCGCAGGCCGCGGTCTGGGGCCTGCTCCGCACGGCGCAGACCGAGCACCCGGGGCGGCTGCTGCTGGCCGACGTCGACGCGGACCCCGCGTCGGCCGACGGGCTCACGGCACTCCTGGCGGACGACGAGCCGCAGATCGCTCTCCGGGCCGGCGAGGCGTACGTTCCCCGGCTGGTCACGGTGGCGGACGCGCCCGGACAGGCGACGGCCGGCGCCCTCGCGGCGACCCCCGGCACCGACTGGGCTACCGCTTCCTTGCTGGTGACGGGCGCGGGCGGGGTGGTGGGCTCGGCGCTCGCGCGGCACGCGGTCCGCGCGCACGGTGTGGGACACGTCGTCCTGCTCAGCCGGCGCGGCGAGCGGGCTCCCGGCATGGCGGAGCTGGCGGACGAACTGCGTGGCCTCGGTGCCACGGTGTCGGTCGAGGCGGGTGACGTCGGTGACCGCGGCCGGCTCGCGAGGGTCCTGTCGGACATACCGGCGGACCGTCCGCTGCGCGGTGTCGTCCACGCGGCCGGCACGACGCGGGACGGCACCTTCCGCCACCTGGTGTGGGAGGGTGTGGAGCACCTGCTGCCGTCGAAGGTGGACGCCGTGCACCACCTCGACGAGCTGACCCGGCATCTCCCGCTGGACTGGTTCGTGGTGTGCTCGTCGGCCGCGGGCTGGTGGGGCAGCGCGGGACAGGCGAACTACGCGGCGAGCAACGCATGCGTCGACGCCATCGTGCAGCGACGCCGTGCGGCGGGACACGCGGGACTGTCCCTGGCCTGGGGGCTGTGGGAGGACCGCAGCGAACTGAGCGGGCATCTCGACAGCGGCGACCTGCGCCGGCTCGCCCGGCTGGGCATCGCTCCCCTCGCCACCGCCGACGCGCTGACGGCCTTCGACACGGCGCTGGAAGCGGACAACCCGGTTCTGCTGCCGCTGCGGCTGGACACCCGGAACCTGTCGGACACCGAGGCGTCGCCCCTCACGCCGCTGCTGCGTGACCACCTGCGTCGGACGGCGGAGGCCGCGAAGCCGTCGGGCCGAGCGGAAGCCGTGCGGCCGCTCGGGGAGTTGCTGGCCCCGCTGGACGAGGACGGGCGGGCGAAGCTGCTGGAGTCGGTGGTGGCGGAGGAGGTCGCGGCGGTCCTCGGGTTCACCACCACGGAGGACGTCGAGGCGGACCGCAACTTCTTCGAGATCGGGTTCGACTCGCTGACCGCTCTCGAACTCAGGAACCGGGTCGAGAAGCTGATGGGACAGCCTCTCGCAGCCACCGTGGTCTTCGACCACCCCACGGCGGACGCCCTGGCACGGTACCTGCACACGCAGATCGCCGTGCCGGCCGAGACGCCGAGGCCTGCGGTGAGCGTCGTCGAGCGCGTGCACGAGGCACCCGCGGTGCCCGAGCCGGTACTCCCCCTGAAGGGACGGACCGTCCTGCTGACGGGGGCCACCGGAGCACTGGGGCAGCTCTTCGCGACGGCGATGGCGGAAGCCGGGGCGAACCTCGTGGTCACCGGGCGGGACGTGGGCACGCTCGACCGCCTCGCGCACGAGCTGCGGGAGCAACGGGCCGAAGTCCTCGCGCTGCCGACGGATCTGAGTGACCGCGACGCGATGCCGCGACTGCTGGCGGCGGTCGGCGAACGGTTCGACGCGGTCGACGTCCTGGTGAACAACGCGGGAGTGACCGGTCCGGCAGGCCCCCTGTGGGAGACGGACGACGACGCGTGGTGGCACGCCATGGAGGTCAACCTCCGCGGCAGCACCCGCGCTTGCCGTGCCGTCCTGCCGGGCATGATCGAGCAGCGCGGTGGCCGTGTCATCAACGTCGTCAGCTCGGCGGGGAAGCACCGGTGGCCTCTCGTCTCCGGGTACTCCGTGTCGAAGGCCGCGTTGATCAAGCTGGGTGAGAACCTCGCGCCCGAGCTGGAGGGGACGGGAGTGACGGTCTTCAGTTACCACCCCGGCCTGGTCGACCTCGGCATCACCCAGCGCCAGATCGAGGGCGGGGTGACCGGGGAGCGGTGGAGCGACGAGGTCAGGGCATGGCTGCTGGCCCAGCGCGAGAACCGGCGCCTCGTCGACCCCGGTCGCTCGGCGCGGATGCTCGTCCGCCTGGCCGCTGGTGAAGCCGATCCGCTGTCCGGCCAGTACCTCACCGTGGACGACGACATCGCCACCCTGCTGAGGACACGGCGACCGGGCAGGTGAACGACGCGAACGGACAGCACGCGCCGGTCCCGCACGGCCGGCACCCCGGCCGATGACGCGGTTGCTCCCGCCAGGAGTTCCGCGTCACCGGCCGGGCGTGTGCCTCAGTGGGCCCCTGTCAGCGGCCTCTCTCATGGGGCTCGCTCACACCGTTTCCGTGGTGGATCCTGGACAGCTCGAAGGCGAAACGGAAGGCGAAGTCACCGGCGTGCAAGGGCCGGTCCACGATCTCCGCAGCCCGGTTGAGGCGCTTGACGAGGGTGTTGACGTGAACATTGAGGCGCCGGGCGGCCCGGGTCGGGCTGCCGAGTTCCTCGAACCAGACACGCAGCGTCTCGCGCAGGACCGAGTGGCGCGGCTCGACGAGGCTGCCGAGCTGACAGCGGACGAAGTGCGAAGCGAGTTCCACATCACGGCTGGCGAAAACCAGCGCGACGACGTCGCGGAAAGAAACGATACTGCAGGCTTCGGCGGGTGCGCCGGGACGTGTGGGCTGCGGCATGGCCCGATCGGCGAGGGACTGGGTCTCCAGCGCCTCACGATGGGTGATGCGGAAGCCGTTGCCGCCGTGGTGGGGCATACCCAGACTGATGCGGATGCCCTCGGGCACGGACAGGCGGGCCCGCAGTACGTCCACACCGGGGGCGTTGTCCGGGAGGCTGAGCCACCCGTGCAGAGCATGCCCGTCCGACGGCACCGTCAGGTCCGCCCCCGCACGCAGTTGGGAACACAACCGCGCCGCGACCTGCCTCAGAGCGGCTTCGGGGGCTCCGGAGCCCCACACCACGAATCCGACGTGCCGTGTGTCCATCCGGTAGCCCAGTCGCCGTTCCGCCTCGGCTTCGCCCAGCTCGCCCGTCAGCGCCTGCCGGACGGTTTCCCGTATGTCGGGGATCTCGCAGCGCCGCAGCAGTTCCTGTTCCTGGCGGTAGACCGCCATCGCCTGGGACAGCGCGGCCTGGCGGAACCGGAACAGCCGGCCCATCACCACCGACAGCATGTCGGCGCGGTCGCAGCCCTCCGGCCGCCAGGAGCCGGCGCGCAGTTCCTTGCCGAAGGCGTCGAGCAGCTCGTTGCCCGCCACGTCGTAGGTGAGTACGAGATCGACGAGCTTGATCCCCGCCGCGGGAAGCCGGCGCGTCAAATGCTCCGCCTCCGGGGGAAGCACGGCTCCGTGGGTGATTTCGCCCGTGGAAACGGCCCTGCTGACGAATGACAGGAACGAGGAGCACGCCCTACGGAACGCACGCTCGACCTCAGGGCCGTTGATCACGAAGGAGGGCACGGCCTCGACGCAGGCTCTGAACACCTTGTCAGCGACTTCCTCCAGACTGCTATCGATCCAGTCGGCGAAGGCGGTGACGCGGCAACTGTCAGGCGAGGTGGTACTCATGTGTATGCAACCTACTACCGTGTGCATACGGACCGACTGTTGAGTACGTAACATTGAAGTGAATCTTGTTGCGTCTGCAACTACGCGGAAACCCTGCGGAGATGCTGGGAGTGCCCGGCGCGGCCGGCCGTTCACGCCCCAGCCGTCGCAGCCGTCCGGGACGGGGCCATCGACCCGGTCGGCCACGATCCGCGCCGCATCCGGCTCAGAGAGCCGGCCCCATGCACGCTGCCCCGATCGCACTTCCTGTTCCGTTCCGGAACCCGGCAGCCGGGTCGAGACGGTGCGGGCCCTGCTGATGCGCCTCGGTGATGCAGTCGTCCATCCGGTCACGCACTGTCGCAGGTCCGCCATCTGCCGATCCAGGCGGTCACGTTCGGCCCGAGCAGCTCCAGCAGTCGCGGTGACACCTCACCGGAGCCGGCGAACGGCAACACCTCGCGCACGATTCTGCTGGGCAGCCCCGCCGCGCAGAGCTGCTGGATCAGCCCGACCCGTTCGACGGCACCGGCCGGATCCTGGCGCCGGCCGCCCGGACTCCGGATGGAGTGCAGCAAGTCCTGCTGCTCGTAGGAGCGCAACACCCTGACACCGACGCCTGCCTTCGCGGCGACCTCCCCGATCCGCACCCGGCCTCCTCAGTCGATTCCACGTCCGGCTTGCACCTGACGTCGACGTCAGGTGCAAGCCAGAGGGCATTTGATCTAGGCGAATTGATCTTTCTGCCCCAGCAGGCCCCACGCCAGGTTGATGTCGTCTCGTCCGTTATGCGCTTGGCAAGGTTGTCGATCGAGGCGACGTGGATCATGGCCTCGGAGCTGGCGAGCAGGGTCTCGTAAGTGCGAGAAATGCGCCGGTGCAACATAGGAGCGTATCTCACGTGGCGCCAACGGTGCGCCATGATGTCTTTCCATGAGTGGTGGTCCGTCGAAGCGGTTGGTGCCGGATGAGTTGTGGGCGCTGGTGGCTCCGCTGCTTCCCGCGTTCGCGGCGCGTCCGCAGGGCGGGGGCACGGCCCCGCGGGATGAGCGGGATGTGTTCACCGCGGTGGTGTACGTACTGACCAGCGGGTGCGCCTGGCGGCACCTGCCCGAGAGCTTCGGTGTCTCTTCGGCCACTGCGCACCGGCGGTTTGCGATGTGGACCCGGGCGGGGGTGTGACGGCGCCTGCATCAGGCCGTGCTGGACCGGCCGGGAGCCCGGGGCGAGTTGGACTGGACGTCGGTGATCGTGGATGCGGTCGCGGTCCGGCGAAGAAGATGACATGCAGGAGGGGCCTCCTCAGCTCATGGGCTGATTGCTCCGAGGGGAGCACGATGCTCGGTGAGCGATTGTCTTCGGGAACGTGAGGAGGCCCCGTGATGGCCATCGTAGGCGGACTGGACGTCCATCGCGGGCAGATCACCTTCGACTGCCTTGACAGTGACAGCGGCCAGGTCCAGCGGGGACGGATCGTTCCCGCGACGCGCGACCGGTTCCGGGCCTGGCTGCGGGAGCTGCCGCGGCCGGCGGTGCCGGCGGTGGAGGGCTGCACTGGCTGGCGGTTCATTGTCGAGGAGTGCCGGGCGGCCGGGGTGGAGGTGCAGCTGGCTGAGCCGCCCGACACCGCCGCTGCGGACGGGCCCAAGCATCGGGCCAGGACCGACCGCGCCGATGCGGCCAAGATCCGCCATCTGCCGGCCGAGGACCGGCTCCCGCATCGACCGCGTCCTCGCGTTCCTCGGAGCCACCCCGGATCGCTCCTTCACCCCGAGCGAACTCGCACAGACCCTCGGTATCACCAATGTCAGCAGCTTCAGCGTCCAGCTGGCCGCCTGGGCTCGTCGTGGACTGCTCGGCAAACCCGCCCGCGGCCGATGCACGATCCCTGACAATTGCCCTTCACCAGCCCCTTGACCTGCGTTGGCAAGCCTTAACTACGCGGCCTTGGACCAAACCCGGAGCGGTTCAGAACTCCCGATTCACGGTTCCTCAGCTGTTCGCGGACGTCCAGCGCCGCCCAGACCTCGCGGCCCGGGACACGCCCGCCATCAGGTCGGTATTGTGCCGCGCGTGGGCGAAGTCGGGTGCGGACCGGCCGCCCGTCCGCAGGTCACGAATCAGACATGCGTAGAGCTCGGCGACGTTCAGTGCGGGGCTTGCGGCGGTGGCAGGTGCCGCGGGCTTGTCGGGAGCGTCGAAGGAGATGCTGGAGGCCAGGCTGAGGTCCCCGCCTTGCACTCCGTAGAGGGAACCGCCGGTGAGCGAGAGCCATCCGTCGGTGCCGCGTAGTTCGAACCGGAAGTCCGCGTCCTCGGGCGGCACACCGCCGACGACGTCGACGGTCACGACCGCCCCTGTCGCGGTCCAGGCCAAGACGTCGACATGGTCGGGTACTTCCCTGCGTGCCTGTCCACCTGTGTCGAGAAGTTCGGGGTGCGGCCACAGGATCTCGGTGCGGGCGTCCACCTCGGTGATCTCACCGAGCATTGCCTCGACGAGGTCGAGGGTGTGGCCGGCGGTGATCGTCAGCAGGGAGGCGCCGGACTCCTCCTTCTCGAAGTACTCGTACGCTGAGGTGCTCGCTGCTCCGAAGGCGGACGAGGTCGACACGACCCGCGCGTTGAGCGGTCGTCCGATGCGGCCCTCGGCGATGATCTGGGCTGCGCGCCGCACCGAAGGGTTGTAGCGGCCCTGCAGACCGATGACACTGTGTCCTGACCGGGCTGCCGCCGCGAGCATCTGTGTCTCGGCGGGGGAGCTTCCCAGTGGCGCTTCGCAGTAGACGGCTTTGCCGGCTTCGAGTGCTGCGAGAACGAGGTCGCGGTGATCTGGGACCTTGACCGCCACGGTGACGATGTCGATCCCAGGGTCCTGGATCATGGCGAGCGGGTCGGTGTGCCATGTCCGTGCTCCGAAGGCTGCCGCTGCCTCGCGTGCGCTCTCTTCCCGCCGGGTAGCGACCGCTTCCAGCGTGATGCCGTCGAGCGCCTGGATTGCCGGGACGTGCGACACCTGCGCCCAGCCCGTCCGGGCGCTCGCCCCGATGATTCCTACACGCAACTGCGTGGGGGACATGTATGACCTCCTGATGGTGTCGATCTTGTTGGCCGTACGGCGACGGCATTGTGGTATCCCGAGCGTGGGGCTGCGGAACGGACCGGTGGGATCAGCCCTCGCGGGTCACGTTCCGATGTGGCGCGCCACCCACGCGTTTCGTGTTGCGGTCATGGCCTGCGCGAGCGCCGTATGGGATGCCAGCACGTCGAATCCGTGGAAGCCTCCGGGCCAGACATGCAGCTCTGCCTGAACGCCGGCTTCCCAGAGCGCCGACGCGTAGGCGACGTCTTCGTCGCGGAACACCTCGGCGGACCCGCAGTCGATGAAGGCGGGCGGCAGGCCGGACAGGTCCGTCGCCCGGGCGGGGGCGGCGTAGACGGACACGTCCGTCGTGCCGCGGCGGTCGCCGAGCAGGGCGGTCCAGCCGGTCAGATTGCTCACCCGGTCCCAGGCACCGATGCCGTCGATCTGCGCCGTCGAGATGGTCTGGTCGCGGTCGTCGAGCATCGGGTAGATCAGGACCTGTCCCGCGAGGCGCGGACCCTGCCGGTCGCGCGCAAGCAGTGCTGTTCCGGCAGCGAGTCCTCCGCCGGCGCTCGCACCCGCGATGATGAACCGTTCGGGGTCGATACCGAGCTCCTCGGCGTGCTCCGCGGTCCAGAGAAGCCCGGCGTAGCAGTCCTCCACCGGATACGGGTCGGGGTACTCGGGGGCGAGCCGGTACTCGACGGTGACCGCCACGGAGTCGTGCTCCACGATCCACGGCAGGATCTGTGGCAGTCCGAGGAACCGATCGCCGAGTATCATGCCGCCGCCGTGTGTGTGGAAGATTCCCGGTCCGAGGCCCGTGTGGTCCTCCCGGGCGAGGACCGATACGACGATGTCGGCCCCCTCGTACCCGGGGATCGTGACATCGCGTCGCGAGACGCTCGCTTCCGCGAGGACATCGTCGACGGAGGCGTCGGCCCTCGCGGCCTGCCGGGCGAGCGGGATCATCTCGGCAGTGAACCCGACCGGCAGCTGATCCCTGAGGAGGTCGAGGACGGCCTGGAGCTCGGGATCGAAGGGTGGGCGGGCAGGAGTGTCGGTCATGGGACTTCCTGTGGTGTTGCGGGATTGCGGTATCCGGAGCGGGTTTCGCCGGACAGCCACTATGACGGGTACGGGCGGCAGGTGTCCGGACGTGTGCCCGGGACCACCGGCCCTCGGCACGGTCGTGCGGAGCTGATGCCGCCGTCGAAGGAGATCTCGCCGCCGTGGACGGCGCCTGCTGCGTGGGAGACGAGCCGGCTGACGGTGGCGGCGGCCTCTCCGGGGTCGCTGGCACGCTCGGCGGGGATACCGGCGGCCCGCAGCGGCGAGAGCGCACGCCACCGCCGCACCGGTACCGCAGTGGAGCCGGTGACCAGCGCCGTGCTCGAAGTGCTCATGCCGGCGACGCTACGTCCGTCCCCGCGGAGCAACCAGACCGAGCCGTGCCTGGTCTTCGCATGACCAGGCACAACGCGCAGCGGTCTGATCGAATGAAGTGATGCACGACCAGCACCCGACGACAGACCGACGGACCAGGCCCAACCCGGCCCTGGGAGCCTTTCTCCGCTCCCGCCGGGACCGGCTCACTCCCGCACAGGCCGGGATCCGCCCCGTGCCCGGCCTCCGGCGTGTGCCGGGGCTGCGCAAGGAGGAGGTCGCCGGCCTGGCAAGCATCAGCCCGGACCACTACAGCCGTCTGGAACAGGGGCGCCAGCGCACTTTGAGCGACGACCTGTGCGAGGCACTGGCGCGGGCCCTGAACCTCACCGACGTCGAGCGCAAACACCTGCGATCCCTGGCCGGCCTCAGATCCCCCCGCGGCGGCTGGGACCGCCCGCAGCAGCCGGAACCGGGACTCCTGCGCGTGATGACCGCACTGGACCACCTGCCGACGCTCCTGCTGGGACGGCGCTTGGACGTACTGGCCACCAACGCACTGCTCGCGGAAACCCTGGGTGGGACGTTCGAACCAGGAACGTCCTTTGCGCGGTGGCTCCTGCTTGACGGAGCCGCCCGTGCGCGTATCGTCAACTGGGCCGACTACGCGAGCGCCGCCGTGGGCGCGCTGCGCTACGAGCTCGGCCGGCACCCGCACGACCGTGCGCTCGCTGCGCTGATCGAAGACCTGCGCGCCCAAGAACCCCACGTCGACCGGTGGTGGCACGACCAGGGAGTCACCGACCGCACATCGGTCACCAAGCGCATCGCGCACCCGACAGGGGGGCCGCTCGAGTTCGGTGTCGAAGCGGTGACGCTTCCCCAGAACTCCGACCAACAACTGGTGATCTACACGGTCGAGCCCGACTCACCCACTGCGCGCGTCCTCCCCCTGCTCAGCAGCTGCGCGCTGCAAGCCGCCCGTGTATGAGGCCGTCCCGATGGACTGGAGAAAACAGGCCGCCAGACGTCGCGACGCGGGCTGGGTGTGCCAATTCGACGGGTCCGGCGCACATCCGGTGGTAACCGAGCGTGACGAGCATCGTGAAGATCATGTTGCTCGTGAACTCCTTTGCCAGCATGGCGTTTTCAGGGCTGTCTGCGCTGGTCATCGAGTCGGTGGAGGCGGAGTGCGACGGCATCGTGGTGCGGGCGCGTACGTCCGGTCTGCCGGTTGGCTGCCCGGACCGCGTTCGGTCGACGGCGCAGGTGCACGGCTGTCACGTGCGTCGTCCGGCGGAAGTGCCGGTGGATGCGCGAAGCGTGGTGATCGAGGTCCGCATACGCCGGCTCGCCTGCGCGTCCATGGTGTGTCCCGGCGGACGTTTCGTGAGCAGGTGCCCGGTCTCATCGAGCGTTACCAGCGCCGCACCTCACGGCTGACGGCACAGGTGCGAGTGCTGGTCAAAGAGGCGGCCGGGCGGCGGTGCGGGTGCTGACGGCGCTGCCCGTAAGGATGTCGCGGCACACGGCCCTGCGCGTGCTGATGAACATACCCCTGCCGAAGAGGGAGGTCCCCGAGGCCGTGGGGGTGGACGACTTCGCTCCGGCGCGCAGGCACCGTTGACGTCGGTCGTGACAAGCGGCTCATCCAAGATTTCCGTGAAGCCGGTCGATGCTCCCGTGCGCCCGTGACGCTCCGTGAATGGAGCGAGGACACTCGAGGCGTGTGGGGATGTGCTGAAGTCCCTGCTGCCGCACCTGGCCGGGGTACTGATGGAGCAAGTGAGCATGGAGAGCGGGGTGTTGCGCATCCTGGCGCGTACCCGCAGCGAGGCGGCGGTGACGTGCCCGGACTGCGGGGCACGATCCAGACGCCGCCACAGCGGATACGGGCGGACGTTGGCCGGCGGGGCGGTCGGCGGGCGCATGGTCGTGATCGATCTGGAGGTGCGGCGCCTGTTCCGCGACAACTCCCGTTGTGAGCGTGTGACGTTCGCCGAGCAGGTCGAGGAGCTGACCCAGCGATACCAAGGGCGCACGCCACTTCTCCACCGGCTGCTCCCGGCGATCGGCATCGTGGTTCTACGCCTGGCAGGCCGGCGAACAGGAACGCCGGGCGAGGCGGGCCGCCGACGACGCCCTGGCCCACGAGATCACCGTGCTGCACATCGCCTCCCGGCACACCTACGGAGTGCCGCGCATCCACGCCGAACTGCGCCGCCTCGGCCACCGGGTCAACCACTGGGGGTGCCCCCGCGTGCGGGGCAGGGGGAACGGGTCATGCGCGAGCGTGGCATCGCCGGGGTCACCCGGCGCAGGCGCCGGGGCCTGACCCGACCGGCGAAGAAGGCGGTGCCCGCGGCCGATCTGCTCGGCCGGGACTTCACCGCCCCCGCTCCCGGTCTGCGGCTGGTCGGCGACATGACCTTCATCCCCATCGATGAGGCCCGGCTGTATCCGGCGACCTGGCTGGACCTGGCCACCCGCGAGATCGTCGGCTATTCGATGGCCGACCAGCACCGGGCGTCCCTGGTCGTCGACGCGCTGGTGATGGCCGCCGGCCGCGGCCGCCTCCAGCCCGGCTGCATCACATATTCCGACAGCGGGTCGGAGTACACCTCCGGTGAACTCCGCCGTGCGATACGCCGGTTGGGGCTGTGACGGGGCATGGGACGACCCGGCTCATGCTTTGACTGTCAGACTCTACGTACCGGATCCCGCAAGGATCAACGCCGCCGCCGAGTCCTTCTTCGCGGTGCTGAAAGAAGAGATCGGCACCCGCCGCCGGCCCGACCGGGCCACCGCCCGCGCCGAGATCCTCGCCTTCATCGAAACCTTCTACAACCGCAGACGCCCGCGGGAACACCCGGCTCGGGGCTACCTCTGACCCCACTGGAGATCCGGCAGCGGCACGAACAAGGACACATCCTCACGGCGTAAGCATCAAGTGTCCGGCATCACGGGGAAAGTTCATCCCACCGCTGCACCACCACAGGGGACATGACCCGACACGGACGCACTCGGCGGCGGCCTGGGTACCGTCGACGACGAGCAGCGGGCCGTTGAAGCCCGGGCCGAAACCGTCCGCAAGCAGATCGAGGGCGCGGCAATGGGTGGTGGAGGTCGGCTGCGGGCCAGCACTCCGTCAGAGCGGTTGGGCCCCTTGTGGGCACGCGCGCACCGGCATGCACAGCCTGCTGACGTCGGCGTGCGGAACCGTGCCAGTGCGGGATGCCGCCGAAGCTGTCTCGGTATCTGGCGATCTCAGGATGTCTTCGGTTGCTGGATTCCGAGGAGGAGCAGATCGATCAGCCGACGCGGGTCATAGCGGGGGTCTTGGTCGGGCGCGATGCAGAGGTTGCCGATGCCACGCATGAGTTCGTAAGGCTGGATGTCGGTACGGCTCTCTCCTGCCTCAACCGCAGCGTCGAGCAGTTCTTCGGCCACGGGCAGCAGGCGGTCGAGAAAGAACGTGTGCAGTGCGCTGAAGCCACTGCTGTCGGGCTGCACGGCATGAGCCAGTCCGTGCTTGGTGACCAGGAAGTCGACGAAGAGGTCGATCCACTGCCGCAGTGCCGCGAACGGAGAGTCGGTGTTCGCGAGCAGCTGCGGGCCCGCGTTGGCACACTCCTCGACCTGATGGCGGAAGACGGCGACGATGAGGTCCGCCCGCGTCGGGAAGTGGCGGTAGAGGGTCCCCATGCCGACGCCAGCTCTGGCCGCGATCTCACGGACAGGCGCGTCGACGCCTGACTCCACGAACACCTCCCCAGCGGCGGCAAGCAGCTTCTGCCGGCTGCGGACCGCATCAGCCCGCGTGCTCTGGGCCGCATCCGATCGGGGCTTACCCGTAGTGGTCACCGCATTGTCCTTCCGTATACCTCCGATGCGGAGCGACACTTCGCTTGCGATGCGGAGCGGCGTTCCGTATTGTGAAATGGAGCAAGGTTCCGTTTCGGTCCCAGCTTAGCCGACCCGGACACCCCTGACTGCTTTCATGTCGCGTACCGCTCGGTGTGCGGCGACTCTCCGAAGGAGCTTGTGCCATGCCTGAGTGGACTTCCGTCGCCGACACCTACCTGCACCTGTCCTCGCCGCCCGTGATGTCGGTCAGCCCCATCACGCTGTCCGTGCCCGGGCGCCCCCTGGACCTCGAAGTCCGGGTCTCCGCGCCTCTGACCGGTACTGATCTGCCGATCGTCCTCCTCTCGCACGGCCACGGAGGGGCCTACGGACTGTCCTCGCTCGACGGCTACCTGCCCCTCGCCAAGGTCTGGGCGGCCCGCGGCTTCGTCGTGATCCAGCCCAACCACCTCAGTGCGCCCAGGCTGAGCCACCAGGTCGGCGACCGGCCCGAAGCGCCGCTGTTCTGGCGCTCACGCGCCGAGGACATGACCAGCATCCTCGACCGGCTCGATGAGATCGAGCGGGCCGTGCCGCAGCTTGCCGGGCGCATGGACCGCAGCAAGGTCGCTGTGGCCGGTCACTCTCTCGGCGGCTTCACCGCCGAACTCCTCCTCGGCGCCCGGATCACCGACCTCGACACGCAGGAGGAGGTGAACCTGCTGGAGCCGCGGATCACGCAGGGCGTGCTGATCGGCGCGGCCGGCCGGGGCGGCGACACCTTCAACGGGTTCGCGGCCGACCGGGTGCCGGTCTTCCGCACTATGGACCTCACCACGATGACCACGCCCGCGCTGGTCGTCGCCGGCGACAAGGACGACTCCCAGCACTGGACGACCATGGGTCCGGACTGGCATGCCGACCCGTACCACCTCGCCCCCGGCCCGAAGAGCCTGCTGACCGTCTTCAACGGTGAGCACCTCTTCGGCGGGATCCAGGGCCACGACAGCGTCGAGACCACGGACGAGAGCCCCGACCGGGTCGCCGCGGTCGCCGAACTCACCGCCGCCTACCTCCGCACCGCCTTCGACTCCGGCGACACCGCCTGGCAGACGGCGCAGGCCGCTCTGACCACAGGCCCTGACGCCTTCGGCCGCGTCGAATCCAAGTAGGACCACGCAGACCGTCTCTGCGGCAGACCTGCGGTAACGAAATGGCCGTTCCCGAATGCGGCACCGGGATGAGCCTGTGCCCCTGGCCGAAATGCCGAACGAGACAGCCGAGCCATCGCGGTGAGGGGTGCGGTGCCGCAGCCCCACCGCATCCCTCCGAGGAAGCACGCAACGTCCAGCACAGCAGGAAGGCCAGCCGCATGACACAACTACAGCACCCCATCGGGTCAGGATTCACCGCCGCATCCACGGCCGACGACGTCCTCGCCGGCGTCGACCTGACGGGCAAGAACGTCATCATCACAGGGGGCCATGCCGGCATCGGCCTGGAGGCCACGCGCGCTCTGAGCAAAGCCGGTGCGTCCGTCACGGTGGGCGCCCGCACCCCTGACCGCGCCCGCGCGGCACTGGACGCATCCGGCCTCGACGGCGTCGAGGTCAGCCAGCTGGACCTGATCGACCCCGCGTCGATCGACGCCTTCGCGGACCGCTGGCTGGCCTCCGAGCGCCCCCTGCACATCCTGCTCAACTCCGCAGGCGCACCAGCTCCCGCAGAGCTCGTACAAGACGCCCGGGGCTATGAAGTCCAGTTCGCGACCAACCATCTGGGTCACTTCCAGCTCACCCTCGGTCTGCTGCCCGCTCTGCGCGCCGCCCACGGCGCCCGCGTCGTCAACGTCACCTCCGGCGCCCAGCGGTTCGGCGACATCCACTGGGACGACCCGCATTTCGCAGGCGGCTACCACCCCGGCGCAGCCTACGCACAGTCCAAGGTCGCCAACGTGCTCTTCGCCGTCGAACTGGACCGCCGCTGGGCCAAGGACCAGATCCGCGGCTACGCCACGCACCCGGGCGTCGTCGTCGGTACCGCCCTGAACAGTGCGGTGGGCCCGGACGCGCTGCGCGAGCAAGGGCTCGTCGACGAGTCCGGTCACCCGATCATCGACCCCGAGGCGGGCAAGAAGACCCCGCAGCAGGGCGCCGCCACCCTCGTGTTCGGGGCCGCCAGCCCTCTCCTGGACGAGATCGGCGGCGTCTACCTCAAGGACAGCGACATCTCGCCCCTCGACGATGAGGACAAGCTGGTCACGGCGGACAGCATCCCGGCCGACGTGGCGTCGCACTCCATCGATCCGGACTCCGCCCAGCGCCTGTGGGAGCTGAGCCTTCAACTGCTCAAGCACTGAACCCTCTGTGCAACTGGTGGAGCCCACTGGGACCTTCACCGACGTCAACGGCCCCGCTCCCTGGGGACCGCGAACTCATCGGCCGGATTTTCAACTATCGCGAGGAAACAATGCACATTCTTGTCACCGGTGCCACCGGCTGGATCGGCTCGGCTCTCGTCCCCCCACTCATCGCCGCAGGCCATCGAGTCACCGCAACGACGCGGTCCGACACTGCCGCAGACGTAGTGCGAGCACTCGGCGCTGAGCCTGTCCGGGGAGACCTCCAGGACCCCGAATCGCTGCGCCGTGCCGCTGACGCAAGCGGCGGGGTGATCCACCTCGCATACCGCCACGACGTTGCGTTCACCACGGACCCAGCCGGTGCGGCCGAGACGGAGTACAAGGCCGTGACGGCAATGGGTGAAGCCCTGGCCGGGACCCAGCGGCCTTTCGTCATGGCCGTCGGCCTCGCAGGTCTCCCCGAGGGTCAGGTAGCAGCAGAAACCGACCAAGCAGTCGCACACGGGCCTGCGGGTAAGCGCATCGAGGCAGTCGATCATATCCTCGGTCTCGCCGAGCACGGGGTACGCTCGTCCGTTGTCCGCCTTCCCCCGACGGTCCACGGCACAGGCGATACCGGGTTCATCCCCCAGCTCATCACGCTCGCCCGTCGAACCGGACAGTCGGCCTACGTGGGAGCGGGGGACAATCGCTGGCCCGCGGTGCACCGCAATGACGCCGCGGCCCTCTTCCGGCTCGCCTTCGAAAAAGCAACCGCTGGCACAGTCCTGCACGGAGTCGCCGAAGAGGGTGTGGCCTTCCGTGACATCGCCGAAGGAATCGCAACCATCCTCGGCGTCCCCACCAGGTCACTCGACGCAGACGCGGCATCCGACCACTTCGGCGGGTTCGCACGACTCACCGGCGGGGACTTCCCCGCATCCAGCACGCTCACGCGTGAGCGCCTCGGCTGGGCCCCGTCCGAACCAGGCCTGCTCGCCGAGCTCGCCGCGGGTAACTACCCGTCCTGACACCACCGAAAGTCGTACCGCGGCGACCACCGCGGCCCTGGTCGAGACGTACACCGGCCGCCCCGCCCGCCAGTTCGCGGCACCCCGCACGGTCAGGAGCGGCTGACCGGCGGCCGCGGTTTCAGGGCATGAGGCGCTTGAGGTCGTCGCTGGCGATCTGGCCGTACCGGTCGACGTCCAGCTCGTGAAGGCGCCGGGTGAGAATGTCCGCGTCCTGGACGTCGGCGGTGAACTGGCCCAGCACGGTGCCGTCCGGCTGCGCGATGGTGAGCACGGCGGCGCCGGGCGCCTGAGTTACTTTCCTGGAGACCTCGTTCAGGGCGTGGCGGCGCAGCTCCGGGCTGGCGAGGTAGTCGCAGGCGAAGACGGTGCGGACCGCGCGACCGAGTTCTTCGAGCGCGGCGTAGGTGGGGTGTTTGGGTCCGCCTCGGGTGAAGCGACGCAGCACCTGCTCGGCCTCCGCTGTGCCCGGGCGGAGCGCGGTGGCGTACTTGACCATCTGGTCGTACTGCTGGGCGATCAGGTCCCACTTGACCGGCCGGGTCAGGGAAGCGCCGAGGGCCGGCCAGCCGGGCGGAGTGTCGTCCGGGCGGTACAGGCGGATGCTGCCGATGTTCTTCAGCCGGGGCAGCAGCCGGAAGTTCAGCAGCTCGGTGAAGGCGAGGCCGACCACGCTGACGCCGTGGGTGTCGACGTAGTTCGACTCGATCTCGGCGTCGGTTCTTGTCGGCCAAAGCGTTCCCAGGCGCGGCGGGCGTTCAGGCGCATCCGTGCCGGGAGAGAGTGCGCGTGTGTCGGTCTACTGCCAGATGCACTCGTCGATGATGATCTGGGGGTCGGCCGTGCGGGGTGTGAAGAGGTAGCGCAGCCATCCGCGGCCGTGGTCGAAGTAGATGACGTGGGCTCCGCCGGGGCGGGTGGACTGAACGGGTTCGACGCTCATGCCGGTGGGAAGGTCTGCGGCGGTGTCGATGCCCCGGAAGTAGGGGTCCTTGGCGGTGACGAGTTCGGCGCGGGCGGCGTCGACCAGGGCGCGGGCCGGTGCGGGAAGGGCGTTTCTGTTGTCTTCCGCCTCCTTGGTCCAGTCGGCCTGCCAGGGAGGGCCCATGAAGGGGAATGTCACTGGCCGGGTTCCGCCTTGCTCGCCTCGCGGCGCAGCCGTCCGGCCTCCTCGATGCAGTTTTTGGCGTGTGCGTTGTCCGTGGCCCGGGCGGCCTCGTCCTCGAGGCGGTGGACTTCGGCCTCCAGCCGGGGGTCGCGGGCGAGGGCGAACTCGGCCCACCAGCGGGTCATGAAGGCGGGGACGGGGGCCAGGTCGTAGGCGTCGGCGATCTTCTCGCGCCAGTTGCGGTCGAAGTCGGGCAGAAGTTTGGGGGTGTGCCGTGCGATGGCGGCGCGCAGCGCCTTGGGGGTGCGTTCGGGCATGGGAGGCACGGATCCCCGCATGCCGACGGTGGAGGCGGTCATCGAGCGGACTCCTTCGTGGTGGCCACAGAGGTCATGCGGCTGCGGGCAGGGACGGGCCGGGTGTGGCGCCGTCGGGTGTGGACGGCGCGGCGAGGGCGTCGCGCTGGGCGGTGGTGACCATACGGGCGTAGGGGTGGATCTCGCCGCGGGCGTAGGCGTCCAGAAGGATCTCGCAGAGTGCGGACATGGACCGGATCCGGTCCTTCGCCCGCTGCTCGTCGGCACCGGACCACACCGCGTCGGTCGCGAAGATGCTGCGGCCACGCCGACTGCCCGCCCGCGCCCCGGTGGCAGTACGAGACAGGGAAAGAGTGCCGGCGGCGTACTCTGCCAAGGCGCGGCTCATGATCCAGATCAGGGGCAGCCCCTCCGACTTGGCGCGGATCCCGGCGGCATCCCACACATCCTTGGCAATGTTGGGAGCGCGCTCACTTTCACCTGCTGCCGGCATCCCGGGCTCCTGTCGTCACGATGCACTACTACCTATAGAAACGGTACTACGGATTCCATCGGTATATTATTGCGCGTGCGGCAGGAGTGGGAGACCCCGCTCCCCCGCCTCCTCACGAACCAGGTGGGCAGCCACCCAGAAGGGCCCCTGACGACCGCGGGGAACAGTCACCTGACCAAGGACGAAAGCAGGAACAACAGTAGATCTGATCGCACGGCGACGACGCCTCCGAGCCTGCCCGTATAACAGTGGCGGGCCGGGTGATGCAGCCGTAACAGTCGGACATCGCCTGCCGGTAAAGGCATCCACCAGGTCTGGTTCGCACAGTCCGGTCGGGCCCGCACCATGTGCAGGAGTTTGGTCTACCTCTTCCAGTTCCTGCGCACGGCACAGACGCGATCGCCTGCTCTGGGCATGCCGTGCACGAGGGCGGCGTCTGCTGCGGGGCGGTCCGGATGCCGTAGCCGACACGGTCACGTCCATCGAGTGGTGTTCACAGCCGCGCGGCGGGAGCGTGAAGGCGGTGAGGTCGCCTCGGCCGGCCTTCGCCACTCGCTTTGCGGCTCGCGGGAGGGCAGACGTCTCGGGCCGAAGGTGCAGATCCGGCCCCTTGCGACGGCACGGACTGGACCCACGGTGGTTATCTCCCTGCCCAACGCTCTGTGCCTGGGTGCGGCGGCCGGGCAGGCGCTCCCACTCTTTTCCAGACCCGGGGTGATCGCCGTCAGCCAGGGTCCCCTGTGGTGGGGCATACCTGGTGCAGCTCATCGTGCCCCGCAGGGCGGTCGCTACGCCCCTCGTGTACGTCACAGGCCGTGCAGAGCGGCATCAGCGGGCAGGTCGCGACCAGGGCGCGTTGGAGTTGGCGGTTGACGGTGCGGTGGTGGTCCAGGGATGCCTGCTGGACCAGGGAGATGGCGGTGGCGTCGGCCAGCGCCCTCGACAGGTGCCGGT
>NZ_BMVU01000048.1 GCF_014650875.1 Streptomyces minutiscleroticus | reverse complement strand
CGGAGGACCACCCTCGTACCGGGCGTACCCGGGTGGCTCCGACAACGCGGCGTGGGGGTCCCCCCTGCTCGAAGAGCCAGGGGGAGTGCCGTGCCGGACGCCGCGAGCCGGTGAACCCTTCCGGTCACGGCACTAGGTCTGCGGTCAGAAGACCTGCCCGGCCGTCCTCCGCGGCGGCCGGGCAGGTCGGCCGCGCACTCCCGCCCGCGGGAGGCGGCGCCGCCGTCCGCCGCGCGCGGGGCGGCCGGTCCCCCGCTCGCGGCTTTCCGTACCGCCCGCCCGACGCGGCCCGGGCGCTCAGTCGCGCGCGTACAGCGGCTCGCCCTCCGGCATGACGTGGGGCGCCAGGAACATCAGGTCGAGGCCGCGCACCAGGCGGGCCCGCAGCGTCTCGTCGGCGGCGAGCTCCTGGGTGAGGGCGCGCGCGGTCTCGGCGGCGCTCGCGGACGGGGTCATGACGAGGGCGAGGGTGCCGTCGGTGTCCCCCTCGTGCAGGTACGCGGCGAGCACCGACGGCACCGCGTGCAGCGCCGCCCGCACCGCCTCGATCACGGCCGGGTCGTCCATCGGGTCCGCGCTCGTGCGGCCCTCGGCGACGGCGCGCAGCGCGGGCCCCGTGAGCTCGTAGGGCACCGGGCCCGCGAGGTCGAGCACGATCGTGTCCGCGTTCTCGTGGGCGGCGGCCCGCAGCGCCTGCTGCAGGGGGACGGCGACGGGCCGGGCCTGGGGGTCCCACCGGGCGAGGCTGTCCGTGGAGGTGAAGGCCGGCAGGGCCGTACGGCTGCCCGCCCGCAGCGTCGGGACCGCCATGTCGCTGGTCTTCTCCCGGCGCAGCCCGTGCTCGTCCTCTTCGACCTCGCCGAGCACCGCGACCACGGGGACGAGGAGCCGGGCGCCCGCCAGCGCCGCGAGGACCGGTTCGTGCGCGGTGCGGTCCTGCGCCCAGGCCGCGAGCGCGGCGGCCAGCCGGGGGTCGGCGGAGCCGTCGTCGTCGGAGTAGCCGGGGTCGGGAATGTTCTTGTTCGCCACGGGGACCGACCCTATCGGTGGCCGGAGCCGGTCCCGTCCCGCGTGTGCGACAAGGCGCTGATACGACTCATCGGTTTCTCAGGATTCCCTGACCGGTGTCTCACCCGGATCCGACCCCGCGCACAGGGCCGCGTCCGAGCATCGCGGCATGGACTCCCGAAGAACGCGCCGCCGGCACGGCGCCGAGCCGCCCCGGCGCCGTCGGGCCCTCGTCCGCACGGCGGCGGCCTGCGCCGTCCTCGTCGGCGCCGCGGCCGCCGGCACCGTGTACGTACGGGCGCAGGCGCACACCGGAGCGGACCTCGTATCGTCCTCCAGGACGTCGCGGTCGTCGGATGCGTCGAAGAGCACGAGGTCGGAGGCATCGGTGGAACGAGTGGCGGCCCCCGCGCCGGACACGGACGGACTGCTCGCGGACGCGATGGCGGCCGTGGCCCCGGAGGACGGGGCGGCGGTGTCGGTCGCGGTGCTGGACCCGTCGTCCGGGGACGGCGCGGTGTACGGCGACGGGGCGTTCGACACGGCGAGCATCGTGAAGGTCGACATCCTGGCGGCGCTGCTGCTCCAGGCGCAGGACGCGGGGCGCGGACCGACGGCGCAGGAGCGCGCGTACGCCACCGCGATGATCGAGAACAGCGACAACGCCTCCGCCTCGGCGCTGTGGGCGGTGATCGGGCGGGCGGCGGGGCTGGACGCCGCCAACGAGCGGTTCGGGCTCACCGCCACCGAGGGCGGCGAAGGCGGGCTGTGGGGGCTGACGCAGACCACGGCCGCCGACCAGCTCGTCCTGCTGAGGCAGGTGTTCGGCGCCGACGGCGACTCGGAACTGAGCGAGACCTCGCGCACGTATCTGCAGGGTCTGATGGAGAGCGTGGTGGAGGACCAGGCCTGGGGCGTGTCAGCGGCGGGGTCCGGGTGGGCCCTGAAGAACGGCTGGCTGGCGCGGAGCACGACGGGGCTGTGGGACGTCAACAGCATCGGGCGGGTGACCGCGGACGGGCGGGAGTACCTGGTCGCCGTGTTGTCCGACGGCAACTCCACCAAGGAGCAGGGCGTCGCGCTGGTCGAGGCGGCGGCGCGGGCGGCCGTCTCGGCGCTGGGCGGCGCAGGGTCGTAGCGGGGGCGGGCGGGTCCGGGAACGGGCAGGTGCGGAACGGACCGGTACGGGGCGGGTCGGCCCGGGACGGGTCGGCCCGGCCCGCGGGACCGATGGGTGCGGGGCGATCCGGGACGGTCGTGTTGCGGGCCGGAGGGCGGTCGCGTTGCGGGCCGGAACGATCACCTTCGTGGCCTGAAACGGCCAGTGGTGCGCGGAAAGAAGCGGGGGCGCTAGAACTCGAGGGGGCGCGTGTCGTGGGGGCGCGCGCCTCCTCGACCGCGCCACAGGACGACCGCCGCGGCCAGCAGCAGCACGCCGAGGCCGCCGGCGGACAGGCCGACCCAGCCGGACACGCCCTCGTCGTCCCGAGCCGCGTCGGGCCCGTCGCCGAAGTACGTGCCCGCGTGCGCGGCCGGGCGCGCACGCTCGGGGGCGAGCCGCCCGCCCGCCTCGATGGCCGCCGCGGGGTCGACGAAGCCGAAGCCGCGCGAGTCGTCGCGGCCGTCGCCGGGCGCGTCCCGGGCCGTGTCCTCCAGGAGCCGCTTGATCTGCGCCGGCGTCAGGTCGGGGTGGGCGGCCCTGATCAGCGCGACCGCGCCGGAGACGAACGCGGAGGCGGCGCTGGTGCCCCAGCCCTCGTAGTACTTGCCGTCCGGGTCCGCTATGACGATGTCGACGCCGGGCGCGCTGACGGTGGCGTACCAGCGGCGGGTGGAGAACGAGGCGCGGGTGCCGTAGCGGTCGACGGCCGTCGCCACGACGACGCCCGGGTAGGCCGCCGGGTACGAGATGTGGTCGCCCTTCTCCCCGCCGTTGCCGGCCGAGGCGACGACGACGGCCCCCTTCCTCAGGGCGTACTGCACGGCCTCGTCCTCGGCGGGCTCGGGGTGCGCGGACTTGGAGTCGTCGCCGAGGGAGAGGTTGATGACGTCGGCGCCGTGGTCGGCGGCCCAGCGGATGCCGTCGGCGAGCGCGTTGCCCCGGGTGCTGCGGGCCCGGGCGCGCGCGGAGTCGCCGTCCTCCAGGATCACCCGTACGGGCAGGATGCGGGCCTCGGGGGCGACACCGAGGACGCCGTCGGTGCCGCCGGGACCGTGGCCGTGGCCCGCGATGATGCCCGCCATCGCGGTGCCGTGCCGGGCCCAGGCCCGGTCGCCGCGCCCCGCCCCGAAGCCGACCATGTCCTTGCCCTGCAGGACGTTGCCCTCCAGGTCGGGGTGCTGGTCGTCGACGCCGGTGTCCAGCACGGCGACGGTGACGCCCTCGCCCTTGGTGGTCTGCCATGCCGCGGTGGTGCGCATCGCCTCCAGGGCCCACTCCTTGGCGCGGATGCCGTCCGCGTACGCCGCGGTGGACGGCGGCAGCACGAGTGCGGCGGCGAGCAGGACGCCGAGCGGTCCGGCCCTGCGAGCGGTTCCGGCCCCGCGGGGCGTGCCTGCCGCGCGTCTCCTGCGGGGCGTGCCTGCCTTGCGGGTCATGAGGGCGTCTCCGTGGCCGGGTCGGCGATTCTGCGCAGACCGCGCTCGACGCGGTCGGCGAGGCCCTGCGCCTCGTGGCCGAGGCCCGCTTGTGCGGGGGCGGTGGTGGCGTCGGCCCGCATGGCCTCGGCGGCGGGCCGGGGGTCGGCGACGGTGCGGCCGTCGGCGAAGCCGGAGACCGCGTAGACCACGACCGGGGCGTCGGTCAGCACCGAGATCGTCCACGCGGCGCGCTGCTCGTCGCCGAAGCCGGCCGCGACGGTGTCCTTCGCCGCGTACGGGCGGGGCATCAGGTCGCCGCGCCGGTCGAGCCCTCCGTCCTCGAACCGCTTGCGCAGCGCCGCCGTGGTCGCGGGGTCCGCCTTGGTGAACAGCAGCCCCACGGTGGTGACGTGGCTGCGGGTGGCGTCCGTGTAGGTCGCGCGCAGCAGCCTCAGGCAGCCGGCCGGGGCGAGGGCCTTGCGCAGCAGCGGGTCGAACGCGCCCTCGCAGCCGCTGTCGGGCGCGACGGCGACCCGCGTCCAGGTGCGGTCGGCGCCGCCAGGTCCCGCGCCCTCCCCGTCGACGGTCGGCGGGAAGAGGGTGTCGACGGGGACGCTGTGCCAGAGGTCGCCGGCGGCGGCGAAGCCCTCGCGCCCGCCCGCCGCGCCCGCCTCGTCGCCGGTCAGCCAACTGCCGGTGACGGCGCCGCCGATGAGGCCGAGCCCCAGCACGAGGCAGGCCGCGGCGGCCGCCGCGCGCGCTCCGGCGCGCGTGCCGGGCCGCGGCCGCGTGGTGTCGCGGTCGCCGGTGTCCGGGTGCCCCAGGGAGAAGAAGGGCCGGCCGGTGGCGGTGCCCAGCACCGGGTCGACGCCGGGGGCGGGACGGGGCGCGTGGGCGGTCGGCGCGTCGGCGGCCGGTCCGGTGGCGGGCGGCGGAGCCGCGGGGCGCGGGACCTGCGGGTGCCGTGCGGGCGGTACGGGCCGGGCGGGGGCGGTTCCCCGTCCCCCGGCGCCCGGCCGGGCGGCGTCCGGGGCGGCCGGCTCCGCGGGGACCGGGCGCAGACGGTGCGTGGCCTCGTCGGGGCGCTCCTCGGGCACGGGCGTACCCCGGAGAGAGGCGGAGACGGGCGCACCCGGAGCGGCCGCACGGTCCGTGGAGCCCGCACCATCCGCACGGCCTGTGAAGCCTGCACGGTCCGCACGATCAGTGAAACTCGCACGGTCCATGGAACCCGCACGATCCATGGAACCCGCACCATCCGCACGGCCTGTGAAGCCCTCGCGGTCCGCACGGTCTGCGGCACCCGTACGGCGCGCGGGGTCCGGGGCGCCGGCGGGGGCGCCCGCGGCGGTGCGGTGCGGCGGAGCGCCGGTCCGGTCCGGGCCGGTCGTGCCCCCCGGCGGGACCCGCCGGTACACCACGCCCGCGCCGCCGTCCTGGTCGTGCGAAGGCGCCGTGGCCGGGCGCGGCGGCGCGGCCGGCTTCGGCGGCGCCGTGGGACGGGCCGGAGGGGGCACGGCGTCCCGGCCCGTTCGCGGCTGCGACGCCGGGCGCGGCGGGACCGCCGGGGCGTCGGTGCGCGGGGCGGCCCCTCCCACCGACGGCGGCGCGTCGGGGAACCGGGCGGAGGCCGGCGGAGGCGGCGGCGACGAGGCCCGGCCGCCCCGCCCGGCGCCGGGCCCGCGGTCCGTGTCGCGTCCGGCCCGCGGGGACGCCTCGCGGCGCGGGCTCCCGTACGTCCCGTACGGGTCCTGCCGCCCGTATCGGTCCTGCCACGGCTCCTGGTACGGGTCCTGCCTCGGCTCCGGGTCCGGACGCCCGGGGCCGGTACCGGCCACGGCGGCCCCGGTGCCCGCGGGCCCTTCGCCGGCCCCGTCGGTCTTCGCCGCTCCGGACCCGCGGCGGCTCCCGTCGCCGCGCGCGCCGTCCGGACGGCGCGCCGAGGGGAGGCCCGTCGGGGAAGAGCCGGTTCTTCCGCTGCCGGTGTTCGCAGAGGCGACGCCCGGGAAGGCGTCCCCGTCCGTCCGCTCCCGCCGTCCGCCCGGCGTGCCGGCGGCGTGCGGCGCCGTCGCACCCGGTGTCCGCGGGGCCCGCGTACCGGGAACGCCCGAGGTCTCGCCGTCGGTGCGTGCGGACGGAGCGCCGGGTTCCGTGCCCGGTCTCTGCGCGCGGCGGCCGTCGCCCGGGCCGCCGGGACCGGTCCCCGGACCTCCGCCCGGCACCGCCGCGCCCCCGGGCGGCACGGCGGACGGCAGGGGCGGAAGACCGGGCGGCGACACGTCCGAGGGGGCCGGTGCGTCCGGCGCGGCCGGTGCGTCCGGGGCCGCCGGGGGCCTCGACGGCGGTGCGACCGGGCGCGGAGGGATGGAGGCGCGCCGCGCTTCCGTGCTCATGCACCCCCCGTTCCGTCGTCTCCGGGCGACCCGTCTGCCGCGGGCGTTCCGGGAGTCCGTTCCCGCCCGCGTGCGCGTCACTCTACGGGTTGCCGCTGTGCGGATGGGAACCAGTGCGCGAGCCCGGGGCATCTGCCCGGGAACGTCCCCCTACCCCGTGGTAGTCCTGTCTGGCAGGCTGCCCGCATGACTGCGCGCGCCGCCGACCGGGCCCGTTACGACCGGGCCACCGCCCATCTCGACGCCCCGCTGGCGATCGTGGACCTGGGCGCCTTCGACGCCAACGCGGACGACCTGGTCCGCAGGGCGGCGGGCAAGCCGGTCCGGGTCGCGAGCAAGTCCGTGCGCTGCCGCGCCCTGCTCGAACGGGTCCTGGCGCGCGACGGCTTCTCGGGGGTCATGTCGTACACGCTCGCCGAGTCCCTGTGGCTGGCCCGGTCCGGCTTCGACGACGTGCTGCTCGCCTATCCGTCGGCCGACCGCGCCGCGTACGCCGAGCTGGCCGCGGACCCCAAGCTGGCGGCGGCCGTCACCGTGATGATCGACGATCCGGCGCAGCTGCGGCTGATCGACGGGGCGCGGGGCGGCGGGCGCGAGGAGGTGCGGGTCTGTCTGGAACTGGACACCTCGTTCAGGCTGCTCGGCGGGCGTGTGCGGTTCGGCGCGCTGCGCTCGCCCCTGCACTCCCCCGCCCAATTGGCCGAGCTGGCCCGCGCGGTGGTGCGGCGCCCGGGGTTCCGGCTGGTGGGCCTGATGGCGTACGAGGCGCACATCGCGGGCGTCGGTGACGCGGTGCGGGAGCGGCCGGTGCGCTCGCGGGCGGTCCGGCTGATGCAGGCGGCGGCCCGCCGGGAGCTCGCCGCGCGGCGGGCGGAGGCGGTGCGCGCCCTGCGGGCGGTGGCCCCGGACCTGGAGTTCGTCAACGGCGGCGGGACGGGCAGCGTCCAGCACACCGCCGGGGAGGACGCCGTCACGGAGGTCGCGGCCGGCTCGGGGCTGTACGTGCCGCGGCTGTTCGACAACTACACGTCGTTCCGCGGGCGTCCGGCGGCGCTGTTCGCGCAGCCCGTGGTGCGCAGGCCGGGCGTCGGCGTCGTGACCGTCCTGGGCGGCGGCTACCCGGCGTCGGGCGCGGCGGGCCCGGACCGGTCGCCGGTGCCGTACCTGCCGGAGGGGCTGCGCCACGACCCGCAGGAGGGCGCGGGCGAGGTGCAGACGCCGCTGCTCGGGCACGCGGCCGACGACCTGCTCATCGGCGACAAGGTGTGGTTCCGGCACGCCAAGGCCGGTGAGCTGTGCGAGCGGTTCGACGCGCTGCACCTGGTGTCGGGAGAGAAGGTGACGGCGACCGTGCCGACGTACCGGGGCGAGGGCCGCACCTTCCTCTGAGCGCCACCGCCGGCCCCTGGGCGCCGCGCCGGTCCGCGGCCGTCACCGGGACGGGCCGACGCTGCTGCCCACGCCGCCGCCCGTGTCCGCGTCGCCCACCGGGCGGATGCCCTCGGTGATGCGGTCCATGTCGGCGAGCGGCGGGCCGCCGGGACCCGCGTCGAGGACGAACCGCACGACGACCGGCGCCTGGGACCCGGTGCCGGAGGGGAACGCCAGGGACTGGACGTAGCCGCCGGGTCCGGCCGCCGTCGTGACCCGCCAGCGCACGAAGTACCCGGCGCGGCCCGCCACCGCGACCTGTCCCCGCCCGACGAGGGCGTGCGACTCGATGCCGCCGTACGGGCGCAGGCCGAGCGCGTCCCGGTCGTACGCGCGGTCGGCGGCCTCCTCGATGTCGGCCTCGGCCAGCGCCCGCGGGTCGGTCTCGTCGTCGCCCGTGACCGTCCGGGAGAAGACCTTGCCGTGCCGGCACAGGCCGGGGTCGCCCGGGCAGTCGTACGTGCCCGGGGTGGTCAGGACGACGTCGTCCTCGGAGACGTTGCGCGGCTCCTCCCAGCCGTCGAGGACCGGCAGGGTGATGCCGTTGAGGTCGTCCACGACGACGGGGGTGCCGGACGCGCCGGCGGACGGCCCGGACGACGGGGGCGCCGTCGTGCCGCTCGCGGGGGCGGTGCCCGCCGTGGTCGCCGGGACGGCCGGTCCCCTCGCGGCGCCGCCGTCGCCGCCGTTCAGGGCGACGGCGCCGGTGACGACCGAGGCGACCAGGACGGCCCCGGCGGCGACGAGGACGATCCCCTTGGCGCGGCCCGGCCCGCCTCCGGCCGCCGGGGCCGGGACCGGCGCGGCCGTCCCCGGCCCGGCGGGCGGCAGCGGCGGGGCGCCGGGCGTGCGCCGGTGGCCGGTCCAGGCGGTGCCGTCCCACCAGCGCTCCGCGGACGGCGCCGACGGGTCGCGGTACCAGCCGGGCGGAGGCGTCATGCTCATCCGGGCACTCTAGGGCCCCTCGCCGCTCCCCCACCGCCCGTCCGCGAAGAGGCGGGCCGGGGCGCCGGGGCCGGAAACCCGTGGTCAGTACACGGTGTCCTTCTGGTCGGGGACGACCGAGCCGTCCGCGCGCCGCACCGGTCCCTTGCCGCCGGCGGGCTCGTTGTAGGCGCCCGTCGAGCAGGGGTAGGGCTCCTGCCGCCGGGGCAGCGGGTCGATGAACATGGGGTTGACCAGCCAGCGCCCGTCCGCGTCGTCGTAGGCGCGGCACATGATCTCGTCCTTGTTGCGGTTCAGGACGAGGTGGGCGTCCGTGGCGTCGCCGACGAACGTGACGTCGGTGTCCGCGTCGCCGCCGCCGATCGAGATGCGGTGCCGCGCGTCCTGCCTCTCCCAGGCCGCCGCGCCCTTGACGCCGTAGATCTCCTGGTTGATCCAGCAGCGCTTGCCGTCGATGTACGGAATGGCCTCGCCGTGGTTGACGGGGACGCCGCCGCAGCCCTCGTTCTTGGTGGTGATCCGTCCCCGCCGGTCGAGGACCGAGCGGATCGCGATCGTGTGGTCCGCGTCGACGCCGACGCCGCGCGACCACACCTCGGTGACCGGTTCCGAGCCGGCCGAGACGATGTAGACCTCGAAGCCGGCCTTCTGGAGCGTACGGATCAGGTCGCGCTGCTGGGCGTAGTAGCGGACGTAGGCGGGGAGGGTGTGGGTGCCGACCCGCTGCGTGGCGCCGACGGGCGCGGCCAGGGCCTCGGCGCGGGCCCGGCGGGCGTACGAGGAGAGTTCGTCGACGGTGTGCCCGGCGAAGAGCTGGGGCACCCAGGCGTACTGCGGGACGGTGCGCCGGTGGTTCCACTCCCCCGCGAAGGCGGCGGCGCCGCTCATCGTCGCGGCCTTCTCGCGGATCTGAAGGATCTCGTCGGCGCAGTCGGCGTCCCTGGAGGTGGGCAGCGGCCTGCCCACCGGGACGTCCGTGCCGCAGGCGCCGGTCAGGGCCTTGTCGGCGGCGTCGGTGAGCCACTTGCTGGTGGCCTTCCAGCGGGCAGGCCGCAGGATCTTGTCGTGCTTCAGGGCCCAGGCGAGCGTGGCGTCGGTGACGTCGTTCTTGGTGACCGTGTTGTCCCAGTCGAAGGCGGCCACGGGGGCTCCCCCGGCGCGGGCGGGGCGGGGGAGCCGGGCGAGGCTCCCGCGCCCGGAGCAGTCGCCCCGCTCGTCGATCACTTCCTGCAGCCGCTCCCGGTTCTCGCCGTACCAGGGCAGTGCCCCGGACAGCCGCGGGCAGGACGGGGAGGGGTGGTGCTGCTGCCGGTCGGCCGTGGCGGCGGCCGTGGCCGGCGGGGCGGCCGCCAGGGCGGCGGCCGCGGCCAGGATCCACGCGAGTGCACGTCGTTGTCGCATGGAATGTGGACCGTACACCGACAACGGCGTCCGGTCAGAGAGGCGTGACGTAGGCACCCGAGATACCGCCGTCGACAAGGAAGTCGGTGGCGTTCACGAACGTGGAGTCGTCGCTCGCCAGGAAGGCGACGGCGGCGGCGATCTCCTCCGCGCGGGCGAACCGGCCGACCGGGATGTGCACCAGGCGGCGGGCGGCCCGCTCGGGGTCCTTGGCGAACAGCTCCCGCAGCAGCGGGGTGTCCACCGGCCCCGGGCACAGGGCGTTGACCCGGATGCCCTCGCGGGCGAACTGCACGCCCAGCTCACGGGACATGGCGAGCACGCCGCCCTTGGAGGCCGTGTACGAGATCTGGGAGGTGGCCGCGCCCATCCGGGCCACGAACGACGCGGTGTTGATGATCGAGCCCCTGCCCTGGCGGCGCATGTAGGGGATGGCCGCCTTGCAGCACAGGTACACGGACGTGAGGTTGACCTCCTGTACGCGCTTCCACGCCTCCAGGCCCGTGTCCAGGATGGAGTCGTCGTCGGGGGGCGAGATGCCCGCGTTGTTGAAGGCGACGTCGACGCTGCCGTAGGTGTCGTACGCGGCCTTGAACAGCGCCTCCACCTGTCCGGCGTCGGTGACGTCGGTCCGTACGAAGAGGCCGCCGGTCTCCTCGGCGGCGGCCTTGCCACGCTCCTCGTCGACGTCGGCGCAGACGACGTGGGCGCCCTCGGCGGCCAGCCGGCGCGCGGAGGCCAGCCCGATGCCGCTGCCGGCGCCGGTGACGACGGCGGTGCGGCCCACGAGCCGGCGGCAGACGGGTTCCTCTGCGGGGTCCTGGGCGGCGGGGTCCGGGGCGAGGCCCCCGGTCACGTGCTCGGTCACTGTGCGGGGTCCTCCGTGCTGATGAAGACGTTCTTGGTCTCGGTGAAGGCGGTGAGCGCGTCGGGGCCCAGCTCGCGGCCGAGCCCTGACTGCTTGTAGCCGCCGAACGGGGTCCAGTAGCGGACGCTGGAGTGGGAGTTGACGGACAGGTTGCCCGCCCTGACCGCCCGTGTCACCCGCAGGGCGCGGCCGACGTCGCGGGTCCACACGGAGCCGGACAGGCCGTAGTCGGTGGCGTTGGCGAGCCGGACGGCGTCGGCCTCGTCGTCGAAGGGCAGCACGACGGCGACCGGTCCGAAGACCTCCTCCACGGCCACGCGCGCGTCCGGGTCGACGCCGGTCAGAACGGTCGGCGGGTACCAGAAGCCCGCGCCCCCGGGGGCGGTGCCGCGGATGCCGGGCGCGTCGTCGGGGACGTAGGAGCGGACGCGGTCGCGCTGGGCCGCGGAGATCAGCGGGCCCATCTGCGTCCTCTCGTCGGCCGGGTCGCCGACGGCCACGGACTCGACCGCCGGGGCGAGCAGGTCCAGGAAACGGTCGTGGACGGAGCGCTGGACGAGGATGCGGGTGCGGGCGCAGCAGTCCTGGCCGCTGTTGTCGAGGAAGGACATCGGCGCGGCCGCGGCGGCCGCCTCGACGTCGGCGTCCGCGAAGACGATGTTCGGGCTCTTGCCGCCGAGTTCGAGGGTGACGGGCTTGAGCCGTGCCGAGCCCTTGGCCAGCACCTGCCGGCCCACGGCCGTCGAACCGGTGAAAACGATCTTGGCTACGCCCGGGTGCTCGACGAGGGCGTTCCCGGCGACCGGGCCCGTACCGGGCAGCACCTGGAAGAGGTGCTCGGGCAGGCCCGCCTCCAGGGCGAGCTCCGCCAGGCGCAGGGCGGTCAGGGGCGTGGTCTCGGCGGGTTTGAGCAGGACGGCGTTGCCCGCGGCGAGGGCCGGGGCCGTGCCCCAGGCGGCGATCGGCAGGGGAAAGTTCCAGGGCGCGATGACGCCGACGACGCCGAGGGGTTCGAGGATCGTGACGTCGAGGCCGCCGGGCACCGGGATCTGCCGCCCCATCAGCCGCTCGACGCCGCCCGCCGCGTAGTCGAGCAGGTCGCGCACGTTGCCCGCCTCCCAGCGGGCGTTGCCGACGAGGTGCCCGGCCTCGCGCACCTCCAGCAGGGCCAGCTCCTCCAGGTGCCCGTCCACGGCGGCGGCGAAGCGGCGCAGCAGGCGGGCGCGGTCGCCGGGGGCCAGCGCCGCCCAGCGCTCCTGGGCCCGCGCGGCGCGGGCGACCGCCGCGTCCACGTCGGCCGCGGTCGCGGCGGGGACGGTGGCGACGACCTCCTCGGTGGCCGGGTTGAGCACGCGCAGCACGCGCTGCTCGCCGGACCGGTCCTCGGACGGGTTCCGGGACCGGTCAGCGGACGGGTTCCCGGAGCGGTCTGCGGATGCGCGCGGATCGGACAAGTGGGGCCTCACAGGCGGTCGTTCGGGCGGGGAAGGCCCCCGGAAGAGCCGTGCGGGAGGGACCGGGCGGACCGGGTCCCTCACATGCGTTCGAAGGAGCGGCGCAGCTCCCAGTCGGTCACCGCGGCGTCGAAGGCGGCCAGTTCGACCCGCGCCATGTTGTGGTAGTGGGCGACCACCTCCTCGCCGAAGGCGGCCAGGGCGATGGGGCTGTCCCGCCACAGCGCCGCGGCCTCGCGCAGGGTGGTGGGCACGTGGTCGTACTCCCCGGCGTACGCGTTGCCCGCGCAGGGCTCGGGCAGCTCCAGCTCGTGCTCGACGCCGTACAGGCCCGCCGCGACCAGGCCCGCGACGGCGAGGTGGGGGTTGACGTCGCCGCCGGGCAGCCGGTTCTCGAAGCGCAGCGAGCGGCCGTGGCCGACCACGCGCAGCGCGCAGGTGCGGTTGTCGTGGCCCCAGGCGACGGCGGTCGGCGCGAAGGAGCCCGGCTGGAACCGCTTGTAGGAGTTGATGTGCGGCGCGTACAGCAGGGAGAAGTCGCGCAGCGCGGCCAGCTGCCCGGCGAGGAAGTGGCGCATGACGTCGGTCATGCCGCTCTCGCCGTCCGACGACATCGCGCTCCCGCCGTCGGCGTCCGTGAGCGAGAGGTGGATGTGGCAGGAGTTGCCCTCGCGCTCGTTGTACTTGGCCATGAAGGTGAGCGAGACGCCCTCCTGGGCAGCGATCTCCTTGGCGCCCGTCTTGTAGATCGCGTGCTGGTCGCAGGTGACCAGGGCCTCGTCGTAGCGGAAGACGATCTCGTGCTGGCCGGGGTTGCACTCGCCCTTGGCCGACTCCACGGTGAGCCCCGCGGCCGCCATCTCGTTGCGGATGCGGCGCAGCAGCGGCTCGATGCGGCCGGTGCCGAGCACCGAGTAGTCGATGTTGTACTGGTTGGCGGGGGTCAGCCCCCGGTAGCCGGCGTCCCAGGCCTGTTCGTAGGTGTCCTTGAAGACGATGAACTCCAGCTCCGTGCCGACCTGCGCGGTGTAGCCGAGCGCGGCCAGGCGGTCCAGCTGGCGGCGCAGGATCTGGCGGGGGGCGGCGGTGACGGGCGAGCCGTCGCTCCAGGCGAGGTCGGCGACGAGCAGGGCGGTGCCCTCGTTCCAGGGCACCCGGCGCAGCGTGGTCAGGTCCGGGTACATGGCGAAGTCGCCGTAACCGCGCTCCCAGGAGGACATCGCGTACCCGTCGACGGTGTTCATCTCGGCGTCGACGGCAAGGAGGTAGTTGCAGCCCTCCGTGCCGTGGTGCAGGACCTCGTCGAGGAAGAAGCGCGCGGCGAACCGCTTGCCCTGGAGGCGCCCCTGCATGTCGGGGAAGGCCAGGACGACGGTGTCGATCTCCCCGCTCGCGACGAGGGCGTGCAGTTCCTCGACGCCGAGCGGCGCGGTGCGGTCTGCCACGGAGGGGCTCCTTCGGTCGGCCGGGAGCCATAAGGTATGGCGGAAGACCTTTGCTTGGGAAGGGGGCACGGCCCGATGTCGCGCACGGACGCGCACGACGCACACGACCGGCTCGCCCAGGTGCTGCGCCCGGTCCGGGCGGGCAACGGCTTCGAGGAGGCTCTGGAGCAGGTCCTCCAGGTGATGCGCCTGGGCCTGGTGCCCACGGGCGGGCGGCTGCCGGCCGAGCGGGACCTGGCGCACCGGCTCGGCATCAGCCGGGTGACGCTGCGCGAGGTGCTGAAGGTGCTGCAGGAGCAGGGCCTGGTCGAGGCGCGGCGCGGACGGTACGGCGGGACGTTCGTGCTGCCGCGCGCCGAGGCGGCCGGCGGGGACGCGCTGCGCCGCCGGGTCGCGGACGTCGACATCGAGGACCTGCTGCGCTTCCGCGAGGTCCTGGAGGTGGGGGCGGCGGAGCTGTGCGCGGCGCACCGGCTGTCCGGCGAACGGGCCGGGCGGCTGCGCGAGGCGCTCGCGCGCACGCACGACGCGCCGCTCGCCGACTACCGGCGCCGGGACACGCTGCTGCACCTCACGCTCGCCGAGCTGAGCGGATCGCCGACGCTCACCGCGCAGTACGCGGGGGCCAGGGCGCGCGTGAACGACCTGCTGGACTGCATCCCGCTGCTGGTGCGCAACCTGGAGCACTCGCAGCGCCAGCACACCGCGCTGGTGGAGGCGGTCCTGGACGGGGACGCGGAGGCGGCGCGCGCCGCGATGCGCGAGCACTGCGCGGGCACGGCGGCCCTGCTGCGGGGCTTCCTGGCCTGAGCGGGCCGGCGGCCCACGGACCCCGAAGGGCACGGCCCGGACCGCCGAAAGGTACGGGAGGGGGCCATTGCCGTCGTACGCACCGGCCGCGCGCATCATGGACCGGCGCCGCCGGCACGGCGGCCGCACGGCGTACGAGGCACGAGGAGCACCAGGCATGACGGACAGGCCGCTGATCGGCGTCAGCACGTATCTGGAGTCGGGCGCGCGCTGGGGCGCGTGGGAACTGGAGGCGGCCCTGCTGCCCGTCGGGTATCCGCGGCTGGTGCAGGCGGCGGGCGGCCTCGCCGTGATGCTGCCGCCGGACGACCCCGCGCGGGCCGCCGCGGCCGTGGCCCGGCTGGACGGACTGGTGATCGCGGGCGGCCCGGACGTGGAGCCGGCGCGGTACGGCGCCGAGCCGGACCCCCGTACGGGTCCCCCTGCGCGCGAGCGGGACGCCTGGGAGCTGGCCCTGATCGAGGCGGCGCTGGCCGCGGGCACGCCCCTGCTGGGCGTCTGCCGGGGCATGCAGCTGCTGAACGTCGCCCTCGGCGGCACGCTGGTCCAGCACATCGACGGGCACGCCGAGGTGATCGGCGTCTTCGGCCGGCACGCGGTCGAGCCGGTCCCGGGCACGCTGTACGCGGGCCTGGTCCCGGAGGAGGCGTCCGTGCCCGCCTACCACCACCAGGCGGTGGACCGCCTCGGCGGCGGCCTGGCGGCGTCGGCGTTCGCGGAGGACGGCACGGTGGAGGCGGTCGAACTTCCCGGCCCCGGCTGGGTCCTCGGCGTCCAGTGGCACCCGGAGATGGACGTGGACCTGCGCGTCATGTCGGGCCTGGTCCGCGCGGCCGCCTCCTGACCGCGCCCGGCACCGGCACGCCCTGCCCCCGGGTGCGCCCTGCCTCCGGGCGCGTCCGGCCGCCCTTCGGACGCGCCCGCACGGGGGTTCCCGTCCGGACGGACGGCGCGGCGCCCGGCGGGGATCAGCCCGCCGCCGCCCGCAGCGCCGCGCCCAGCACCCGGGGCGCCGTCGCCAGCGACGGCCCGTACCAGGTGAGGTGGCGCCCGTCGACGAGGGCGCATGGCGTGCCCGGGAACGCCTCGGGTCCGTCGTCGGCGGTGAAGCGGTAGGGCTCGTCGGGCAGGACGACGAGGTCGGGGCGGACCGCCCGCAGCTCCTCCACCGGGACACGCGGATAGCGGTCCGGATGCGCCGCGTACGCGTTGTCGACGCCGAGGCGGGCCAGCACGTCCCCGGCGAAGGTGTCCCGGCCGAGGACCATCCACGGCCGCCGCCAGACCGGCACGACGGCCCGGGGGCGGTCCGCCGCGGCCGGCGCGCGGGGCGCGGGCGGCACGGCGGCCCAGGCCGCCTCCGCCTCGTCCAGCCAGCGCGGCCGGCCGCGCAGCCCGCAGGCCAGCACCACCCGGGTCAGCTCGGCGAACGCCTGCGCCACGTCCCGTACCTCGGTGACCAGCACCTCGAGGCCCGCCCCGCGCAGCGCGTCGAGGTCGGGCCCGCGGTTCTCCTCCTCGTTGGCGAGGACCAGGTCCGGGGCGAGCGCGGCGATCCGCCCGGTGTCGGGGTTCTTGGTGCCGCCGACGCGCACGACGTCGAGCCCGGCCGGGTGCGTGCACCAGTCGGTGGCGCCGACGAGGACGCCGGGCGCCGACACCGCGACCGCCTCGGTGAGCGAAGGCACCAGCGAGACGACCCTCACGGCCGGGATCCGCCGCTCACCTGCGCGGATCGTCGACCGCGTCGATGTGGTCGGCGACGGTCACGACCACGACGCGCGTGTCCGGCACCGTCGCCCGCCACCGGTGGCGCACCCCGCCCGTCAGGTAGAGCGTGTCGCCCTGGCCCAGGCGGTGGGCGCGGCCCTCCGCCTCCACCTCCACGGCGCCCTCCGCGACGTACATCAACTCGTCGTTGCGGTGCTGCAGTTCGCTGCTCTCCCCGTGGTCGCCGGTGTACTCCAGGGCGTGCATCTGGTGGTGTCCGCGCACCAGGGGGCGCACCCGGGCCTTTGGGACCGGTCCCGTCTCGGGGTCGGGTCCCGGCTCGTCCCCGGCGCGGACCACGTCGACGCAGCGGGCCCGGTCGGCGGCGGCGAGGAGCTCGGCGGCGGTGGTGCCGAGGGCGTCGGCGACCCGCTGCAGGGAGTGGGTGCTGGGCCGGGCCCGCTCGTTCTCGATCTGGCTCAGGAACGGCACCGACAGGCCGCTGCGCCGGGCCACGACGGCGAGGGTGAGCTCCAGTGCCCGGCGCCTTCGCCGTACGGCCGCACCCACCCGAAGGTTCTCCTTGCTGTCGTCCATGGCTTCGGCTCCCTCCCTTGCGTCGTCGTGCCGGCGACGTCCCGTACGCGCCGCCCTTTGATGAGTTGTCTGCACCCTACGCATGTTCGGCAAACGGTTTCATCCGCCCGTGACATCTCTGTCACACCCCGTGCACGGGCGGTGTCCCGTCCACCGCGGTCGGAGGTATTCCATCACCCCGGTCCGACAGCCGCGACAGACCTCGGCGAACGCCGCGAGGGGCGGGTCCCGGCGCGAAGTGCTTCGCGCCGGGACCCGCCCCTCGAACGGACCCCCTCGGCCCGGCGGGACCTACCGCCCCCGCCCGGCCTGCCGGACCGTCACGACGTCATCCGCTCCGCGACGTCCGGGTGGTCCTCGAGCCACGCGGCGACGGCCTGCTCCTCGTGGCCCCGGCCGCGGTCCTTGATCTCGTTCTCCAGCGTGCCCAGCTCGTCCTCGCTCATCTCGAAGTTCTCGATCCACCTCGTGAGCCGCGGGTACTGCTCCGGGAAGTCCTTGCTGGAGACGGTGTGGAGCCTGTTGCTGTCGCCGAAGAGCTTCTTGCCGTCCTCCAGCCGGGTCAGCTCGTACTCGCTGTAGGCCCAGTGCGGCGACCACAGGGTGACGGCGACGGGCTCCTTCCTGGCGTAGGCGCGCTTCAGCTCCGCGAGCATCGCGGGGCCGGAGCCGTCGACCACCTTGTACTCGCCGTCCAGGCCGTACCCGGGCAGGACCTTGTTCTTCAGCAGGTCCATCTGGCCGGTGCCCGGCTCGATGCCGACGATCCTGCCGTCGAAGACGTCGGCCTTCCCCTTGAGGTCCTCGAAGGACTCGACGCCCTTCACGTAGGACGGCACGGCCACGTCGAGCGAGGTCGGGCCGTACCAGCTGCCCAGGTCGTGCAGGTCGTCCTTGTACTTGTCCCAGTAGCTCTTCTGCCCGTACGGCAGCCAGGCGTCGAAGTTGAGGTCGAGGTCGCCGGTGGACAGCCCCGTGTACACGGGGCCGACGTCCATCTGCTTGAGGTTGAGCTCGTAGCCCTTCTTCTCCAGGACGTTCTTCCACAGGTAGGTGACGGCGACGTCCTCCTCCCACGGGAACCAGGCGACGTCCAGCGGGCGCTTCGTCTCGGCGGCGGCCGTCGTGCCGCCCTCCACCGGGGCCAGCTCGTCGACGACCCCGGGGTTGTCCTTCAGCCAGGTGCGCACGGCCTCCTGCTGCTGCCCCTTGCCCGCCTTGTTGATCTCGGCTTCGAGGGAGGTGAGCTGCTTCTCGTCCATCTCGAAGTCCTTGAGCCACCGGCCGACCTCGGGATTGTCCTCGGCGAAGCCCTTGCGGGACAGCGTGTGCACGCCGTCGCCCTCGCCCCAGGCGCCCTCGGGGTCCTTCAGCTTCTTCAGGTCGTAGTCGTTGTACGCCCAGTGCGGCGACCAGAGCGTGACGACGACCGGTTCCTTCTTGGCGTACGCGCGCTTGAGCTCGGCCAGCATCGCGGGCGTGGAGCTGTCGACGACCTCGTACTCCTCGTCGAGCCCGTACTCCTTGAGCACCTTGCTCTTCAGCAGGGCCATCTCGCCGGCGCTGGACTCGATGCCGGTGATCTTCCCGCCGAACTCCGCCGCCCGGCCCTTGAGGTCCTCCAGCGAGTCGATGCCCTTCATGTAGGAGGGCACGCTCAGCTCCAGGGACGTGGGGCCGTACCAGGAGCCCAGGTCGTCCAGCCGGTCGCCGTACTTCTTCCAGTACTGCTCGTGCGTGGTGGGCAGCCAGGCGTCGGTCTGGAAGTCGACGCTGCCCTGGGCGAGCGAGGTGTACAGCGGCCCGGCGTCGAACTGCTTGGCCTCGACCTCGAACCCGCGCTCCTGAAGGATCTCCTTCCACAGGAAGGTGGAGGCGACGCCCTCGTCCCAGGGGATGTAGCCGATGGTGACCTTCTTGCCCTGGCCGACGTTCTTGCCGTCGGACGCGACGGCGGTGGTGCTGTCGTTCGCCGGGCCGAAGATCCCCATGCCGCCCGCGACCAGCGCGAGGACGACGACACCGACCACGGCGACGGCGGGCCGGGGACGGTAGGACCAGATCTTCAGTCCCTGGGCGGCGCGGGCCCGGGCGGCGGCGCGGCGGCCCAGCGGCGAGACCTGCGTGCCCAGCGCGCCGGTCATGCGGTCCAGGTAGATGGCGAGGATGACGATGGCGACGCCGGCCTCGGAGCCCAGGCCCACGTTCAGCTGGCCGATGGCCTCGTTGACGTCGCCGCCGAGGCCGCCGGTGCCGACCATGCCGGCGATCGCGGCCATGGACAGGCCCAGCATGATGACCTGGTTCACGCCGGCCATGACCGTGGGCAGCGCGAGCGGCAGCTGGACGCGCAGCAGGGTGTTGCGCGGAGTCGTGCCGAAGGCCTCGGCGGCCTCGACCAGCTCCTTGTCGACCTGGCGGATGCCCAGCTCCGTCATGCGGACGCCGGGGGCCAGGGCGAAGATCAGGGTGGCCACGATGCCCGCGGGGGCGCCGGTGCCGAAGAACAGGATCGCCGGGATGAGGTAGATCATCGCCGGGAGCGTCTGCATGAAGTCGAGCACGGGGCGCACGGCCGCGCTGACGCGGCTGGAGCGCGCCGCCCAGATGCCGACCGGCACCGAGATCACCAGCGCGATGATCGTGGCGACGAGGACGAGCGACAGCGTCACCATCGCGTCGTCCCACAACTCCATGGAGTCGATGAACGCGAAGCCCAGGAAGGCGAGGACCGCGGCGAGCGTGCCGCGCAGCCAGAGGGCGATCACCGCGAAGATGCCCGCGAGCAGCAGCGGTTCGGGCGCCTGGAGGACCGCGCTGATGCCGTCGTAGGCGCCGAGGAAGACGGTCTTGAAGAAGTCGAAGAGCCAGGCCACGTGGTCCAGCAGCCAGTCGACCGCGTCGTTGACCCAGTCGCCGAGGGGGATCCTAGGCACGGGCGGCCACCTTCTCCCCGCCGGCGCGCGGGCTGTCGCACGGCGCGGGGTCGCCCTGCTCGTCGCCGAGGGAGCCGATCAGCCGCTGCCGGGGCACCACGCCGACCAGCCTGCGCTCGCCGTTCACCGTGTCGACGACGGCGACGGGGTGCGAGACGCGCGCGCTGATCGCGCACAGCTCGCCGAAGGGGGTGCCGGACGTGGCCGTGGGGCAGCCGCAGCCGGCCTCGTCGCCGCGTACGTCGGTGTCCATGACGGAGGCCGCGGTGAGCACCCGGGAGCGGTCGACGTCCTGGGTGAAGGAGGCGACGTAGTCGTTGGCGGGGCGCACCAGGATGTCCTCGGCCGAGCCGGTCTGGACGATCCGGCCGTCGCGCATGACGGCGATCTGGTCACCGAGCCGCATCGCCTCGTTGAGGTCGTGCGTGATGAAGACGATGGTCTTCTTGAGCTTGTCCTGCAACTCGATGAGCTGGTCCTGCATGTCACGGCGGATCAGCGGGTCGAGCGCGCTGAAGGACTCGTCCATCAGCAGCAGGTCGGCGTCGGTGGCGAGCGCCCGGGCCAGGCCCACGCGCTGCTGCATGCCGCCGGACAGTTCGTCGGGCCAGGACTTCTCCCATCCCGCGAGACCGGCGAGTTCGAGGGCCTCGGTGGCGCGTTTCTCCCGCTCGGCGCGGGGCACCCCCTGCACCTCTAGGCCGTACGCGGCGTTCTCCAGGACGCTGCGGTGCGGGAACAGCGCGAAGTGCTGGAAGACCATGCTGATCTTCTTCGAGCGGACCTGGCGCAGCTCGCGGTCGCTCAGCTCCGTCAGATCCTGTCCGTCGAAGCGCACGTGACCCGCCGTCGGTTCCAGCAGGCCGTTGAGCATGCGCAGCAGCGTCGACTTGCCGGACCCGGACAGACCCATGACGACGAATATCTGTCCGGGCTCGACCGTGAAGGAGGCGTCGATCACCGCGGCGGTCGTGCCGTCGGCGCGCAGTTCCTCTCGGTCGCAGCCTCGGCGGAGTTTCTCCACCGCGTCGTCGGGTCGTCTGCCGAACACTTTGAAAAGGTGTTCGGCCTGCAGCCTGGATGACACACGTACCTCTCGGGTCGTACCAAGAACGGCCCGCCTCCCCCGCCAACGGGCCGTGGAGCGACGCGGGTTCCGCCCGCACGTCCGGTTCTCGCCTTGCCTGGCGGGCAAAAATCTTGACCGGGTCCGCTCCGGGTCGGCGCATTCCCGGCACCTTCGACAGCAAACGTAGAAGTGGCTCTGCTCACATTTTGTTTACGTTTTGACCAAAGCCCGCGGACAGGATTCCGCTTCTCGTTCCGCATACGGCGCCGGACGGTGACTGTCCGTGGCGTACGGCATGATGCCTGCCGTGACCCGACGCCTGATGCTTCTCGACACCGCCTCGCTGTACTTCCGCGCCTACTACGGCGTCCCGGACTCGGTGAAGGCCCCCGACGGCACGCCGGTGAACGCCGTGCGGGGCCTGCTGGACTTCATCGACCGGCTCGTCCGGGACCACGCCCCCGACTCCCTGGTGGCCTGCATGGACGCGGACTGGCGGCCCAAGTGGCGGGTCGACCTCATCCCCTCCTACAAGGCGCACCGCGTGGCCCGGGAGTCCGACGGCGGACCGGACACCGAGGAGGTGCCGGACACCCTCTCCCCGCAGGTCCCGGTCATCGAGGAGGTGCTGGACGCGCTGGGCATCGCCCGCGTCGGCGTCGCCGGGTACGAGGCGGACGACGTGATCGGCACGTTCGCGGGCCGCGCCACGGGCCCGGTGGACATCGTCACCGGCGACCGCGACCTGTACCAGCTGGTGGACGACGCCCGGCGGGTGCGCGTGCTGTACCCGATCAAGGGCGTCGGCTCGCTCCAGGTCACCGACGAGACGTGGCTGCGCGGCAGGTACGGCGTGGACGGCGCGGGGTACGCGGACCTGGCCCTGCTGCGCGGCGACCCCAGCGACGGCCTGCCGGGCGTGCCGGGGATCGGCGAGAAGACGGCCGCCAGGCTGCTCGACGCCTTCGGCGACCTGGCCGGGATCATGGCCGCCGTCGACGACCCGGCCTCCGCGCTCACGCCGTCGCAGCGCAAGCGCCTGGACGCCTCGCGGGCGTACGTCGAGGCGGCGCCCAAGGTGGTCCGGGTCGCCTCCGACGTACCGCTGCCGGAGGTGGACACGGCGCTGCCGCGCACGCCGCGCGACGCGGAGGCCCTGGAGGGGCTCGGCCGCCGCTGGGGCCTGGGCGGTTCGCTCCAGCGGCTGCTCACGACGTTGGAGGGATGATCCGGAAGACTGGGGGGAGGACAGCCCGGAAGGCTGTCGAAAACCGGTTCCCATGACGACACATGACCGGTCCCGACGGGTCGGCCCTGCGCTCGGCCCGGGTGAGGTGCTAGGAAGGATGGCATCCTTGTTAGGTAAGCCTTATCCAGCACATTCGGAGGCCGTCATGGCAGAGCGTCCGGCACGCAGGGTGCCCAAGGCCCACTCCGCGCGGGTCGTCCGCACCGAACGGCTGACGCCCCGCATGCAGCGTGTGGTCCTCGGCGGCGACGGCCTGGCGGACTTCGCCGCGGACACCTGCACCGACCACTATGTGAAGCTGCTGTTCGGGGCCGAGGGCGTGACCTACCCCGAGCCCTTCGACATGGCGCGGATCCGCGAGGAGTTCCCGCGCGAGCAGTGGCCGGTGACGCGGACGTACACCGTGCGGGCGTGGGACCCGGCGGTGCGGGAGCTGACCCTGGACTTCGTCGTCCACGGCGACGAGGGCCTGGCCGGGCCGTGGGCCACCCGGGCCCGGCCCGGCGAGTTGGTCCGCTTCCTCGGCCCCGGCGGCGCCTACGCGCCCGACCCCGGGGCGGACTGGCACCTGCTGGCCGGTGACGAGAGCGCGCTGCCCGCCATCGCCGCCGCCCTGGAGTCGCTGCCCGCCGGCGCCCGCGCGCACGCCTTCGTCGAGGTCGCGGGCCCGGAGGAGGAGCAGAAGATCGACTCCGACGTGGAGGTGGTCTGGCTGCACCGCGGCACGCGGCCGGTCGGCGAGGCGCTGGTGGAGGCCGTACGGGGCCTGTCGTTCCCGCAGGGCCGGGTGCACGCCTTCGTGCACGGCGAGGCCGGCTTCGTGAAGGAGCTGCGCAAGCTGCTCCGCGTGGAGCTCCAGGTGCCCCGCGAGGACCTGTCCGTCACGGGCTACTGGCGGCTCGGCCACGACGAGGACGGCTGGCAGGCGTCCAAGCGCGAGTGGAACGCCCGCGTGGAGGCCGAGCAGGAGAGCGCCGCCCCGGCGGCGTCCTGACCGCACGGCCCCGGACGTACCCGCGAGGAAGGGACAGCGCCCCGGCCCCCGGCCTGCCCGACGACCGTCACCGGTGTCCCGGTCCGGCGCGGCCCGGACCCCGCCTCGTAGGCTGACCGGGTGAGACGCAAGCGCGGGATCCCGCCCTCCCCCCTGCCGCAGCGGGACGGCGTCGACGCGGTGCGGGTGCGGCTGCCGCTCGACGGCGCCTGGCCCACCGTGCGGGACCATCTGGTGGCACGGCTCGCGGCCGGGGACGGTGTGATCGACCGGATGCTCGGCGCCGGGGAGATCGTGGACGCGGACGGCGCTCCCGTGCCGCCCGACGCGCCGTACGTGCCGGGCCTGTACCTGTGGTTCCACCGGGAGCGGCGGCCCGAGGTGCCGGTGCCGTTCGCCGTGGACGTCGTGTACCGCGACGAGCGCATCGTCGTCGCCGACAAGCCGCACTTCCTCGCCACCGTGCCGCGCGGCGGCCACGTCACCGAGACGGCGCTCGCCCGGCTCCGCCGCGAACTGGGCCTGCCCGCGCTGACGGCCGCGCACCGCCTCGACCGGCTCACCGCCGGGCTCGTGCTGTTCACCGTGCGCCCCGAGGACCGCGGCGCCTACCAGGGGCTCTTCCGCGACCGGCGCGTCCGCAAGGAGTACGAGGCCGTGGCCCCGCACGACCCGGCGCTCGCGCTGCCGCGGACCGTGCGCAGCCGGATCGTGAAGGAGCGGGGCGTGCTGACCGCCCGCGAGGTCGAGGGCGAACCCAACGCCGTGACCCGCGTCGAGTCGGCCGAGCACCGCGGCGGGCTCGCGCGCTACCGGCTGCTGCCCGGCACGGGGCAGACCCATCAGCTGCGGGTGCACATGAACGCGCTGGGGGTGCCCATCCTCGGCGATCCCCTCTACCCGGTGGTGACCGGCCCCGTGCCGGCCGGCGACTTCCGGCACCCGCTCCAGTTGCTGGCGCGGGTGCTGGAGTTCACCGATCCGGCCACGGGGCGGCGGCACCGGTTCGTCAGCGGCCGGGAGCTGGCCGCCTGGCCATCCCCTGGGACCTGGTCCTCTTCCGGGGCCCGGTCCGCTCAGTAGCCGCGCCACCAGAGCAGGAAGCGCCGCCAGGCACCGGGCCGCCGCACCGGCTCGGCGGGGGGCCGCGCCGCGGACGGGGCCGGGGTCCGCGCCGCGGGCGGTGCGGGCGGCTCCGGCACGGCGGGGGCCGGTGCGGGCGCGGGCGGCGGCATCGTGACGTGCCAGTCCGTGCGCGGCCGCGGCACCGGGTGCCCGGGGCGCTGGTCGATGTCCTGCGGCGGCGTGGGCGCGAACCGCACGGGCAGCTCCACCAGGTGCCGCGACGCGATGGAGTGGGTCCAGCCCAGGTCCTCCTCGGCGCAGTCGAGCTCCAGGTCCGGCAGGCGCAGCAGCAGCGCGTCGACGCCGGAGTCGGCGATGGCGCGGCCGATGTCCTGGCCCGGGCACTCGTGCGGGCCGCCGCCGAAGGCGAGGTGGGAGCGGTTGCCCTGCATGCTGGCGGCCAGGTCGGGGCGGACGCGCGGGTCGACGTTGCCCGGCGCGATCCCGAAGATCAGCCCGTCGCCCTTGCGGATGCGCTGGCCGCCCAGCTCCGTGTCCTGCTTGGCGAAGTAGCCGAGGACGGTGCTGAACGGCGGCTCGTCCCACAGGGACTGCTCGACCGCCTCCGGCACCGTCATCTGGCCGCCGCTGAGCTGGGCGCGGAAGCGCGGATCGGTCAGCACCATGCGCAGCACGTTGCTCAGGAGGTTGGTCGTGGCCTCGTAGGCGGCGATCAGCACCAGCCACAGGTGCTGGGTCACCTCGTCGTCGCTGAGCCGCGCCGGGTGCATGACCAGGTGGCCGGCGAAGTCCTCCTCGGGGTGGGCGCGGCGCCGGGCGGTGAGCCGCGCCAGGGTCCCCATGACGTACTCGTGGCTGGCGATCGCGGTCTCGCTGCCCCGGAGCATGTCGCGGGCGGCCTGCACCATGCGGTCGTTGTACTCCTCGGGCATGCCGAGGATCTCGCACAGGACCGCCATCGGCAGGTGCTCGGCGAACTGGCCGACCAGGTCGGCGGTGCCCTTCTCGCAGAACCCGTTGACCAGCTGCTGGGTCGCGCGGTTGATGTAGCGGCGCACGCCGCGGTGGTCGATGGTCGACATGGCGCCGGTGACCGCGCCGCGCAGCCGCAGGTGCTCGTCGCCCTCGGCGTAGGCGCAGATGGGCTGCCAGGCGATGTGCGGCAGCAGGGGGTGGTCCGATCCCACCATGCCGTTCTGGACGGCGGTCCAGATGCGGCTGTCCCGGGTGTACTGCGAGGGGGTGCGCAGCATGTGCATGTTCTCGGTGTGGCCGAGCACCACCCAGATCGGCACGTCGTTGTGGAGCAGCACGGGCGCCACGGGGCCGTGCTCGGCGCGCAGCTTCTCGTACAGGCCCGCCAGGTCCTCCGCCTCGGGCCCGTACAGGCGGTGCAGTCCGCCCGGTCCGGTGCCGTGGGCGGGGCAGCCCGGCGGCGGCGCGAGGGCGGTGTCGTCCGTACCGGTGCGGAAGGGGGATTCAGGCGTCACGGTGATCGCTTTCGGGGCTGGGGGTTCCGGGGTCTGGGGAGGGCGGCGTGGGGGCCGTCGTACGGCCGGGCACCGGTGGGCCCCGGCCGCACGAGGGGCGGTCGCCGGACGGACGGCGGCCGCCGGGCGAGCTGTGGCCGCCGGACGGGAGGCTCAGGCGGGCGCCGACGTCATCGCGATCGAGTGCAGGAAGCGCATCAGGGTCATCAGGACGTCCCGGCTGGAGGCCCGGCGCCGCGCGTCGCAGCGCACGATGGGGACCTCGTCGGTCAGGTCGAGGGCCGAGCGCATGTCGTCGATGGAGTAGCGGGGCGCGTCGGGGAAGTCGTTGACGGCCACGACGAACGGCACGCCGCGCTCCTCCAGGCGCCCTATGACGTCGAAGCTGACCTCCAGGCGGCGGGTGTCGAGCAGGACGACCGCGCCGAGGGCGCCTTCGAACAGGCCGTTCCACAGGAACCAGAAGCGCTCCTGGCCGGGCGTGCCGAACAGGTAGAGCACCAGTTGGTCCGTGATGCTGATGCGGCCGAAGTCCATGGCGACGGTGGTCGCGGTCTTGGTGTCCGAGCCGTAGTTGTCGTCGACGCCGACGCCGGCCTGCGTCATGGTCTCCTCGGTCGTCAGCGGTCTGATCTCGCTGACGGAGCCCACCATCGTCGTCTTGCCGACTCCGAATCCGCCCACGATCACGACCTTCACGGCGGACTGCGCCGTGTGCGGCAGGTGGTCCTCGGCGCGAGGACCCGTGACGGTGTCAGAGTTTTTGAAGTCCATGCATCACCGCTTCGAGGAGGGAACGGTCGGGCAGCGCCGAGCGGACGATCGGGGCGCGCGCCTGGACCAGTTCGGCCGCCAGCAGCTCCGTCAGCAGGACGGACATCACGCTGAACGGCAGGTCGAGATAGGCCGAGAGCTCGGCCACGGACAGGGGGGCCGTGCACAGCCCGATCACCGCGGACTGCTCCGGCGGGGTGGTGGGCGGCGGCTCGGCGCGGGCCACGATCAGGGTGACGAGGTCGATGGAGGCACGGGCGCCGTCGTCGTCGCCCTGGCCGGTGATGATGTACAGCCGTTCCGGCTGGCTGCCCTCGCCCTGCTCGCCGGCGGGCTCGGACGGTTCCGGGGGGACGGCCTCGGGCGAGCGCCGTTGTCGTTTCGGAGGCGTCATACGGTCTGCCCGTTCCGCCGGGGCGGACTGGTCAGATGGGCTCCGATGCGGACGACGAGGTCGCGCATGCGGTTGCTCATCAGCCCGGCGTCCACGGTCTCGTCCGCGAGCACGGCGAGGTAGGCGTTGGGCCCGGCGGCCATCAGGTAGAAGTAGCCGCCGTTGATCTCGATGATGACCATGCGCATCCGGCCGTCGCTGTCCGGGATCTCGGTGGCGACGGCGCCGGCCAGGCTCTGCAGTCCGGCGCAGGCGGCGGCGATGCGGTCGGCGGCGTCCGGGTCGCCGCCGTGGCGCGCGATGCGCAGACCGTCCGCGGAGAGCACGACGACCTGCCGGGTGTAGGGCACCCCGTCGGCGAGCTCCTTGAGCATCCAGTCGAAGTTGGCTCGCTGCTGGATCACTTGCGCTCCCCTTCGTCGTCGGCCTCCGTACGGGCCGCCCGGTCGGTGGTGTCCTGCGCGCCCGGCTGCGGGTCGCCCTTGAGTCCGTTCATGAACGCCTCGACCCACAGGCCGGGTTCGCGCTCCTGCTTCTGCGGCGCCGGCTCCGGCGGGGTGTACTGCGGGGGCGCCGCCGCCCGGGCCGCGGCGGCCTCCGCCTCCGCCGCCCGCATCTCGGCCACCCGCTGGCTGAAGGGGATCTTCACGCGGCTGCGGCGCTGCGGCAGCCCGTTGTCCGTCCACTCGGTGACCTCGGGGACGTCGTCCTCCATGGACGCGGACAGCGGCGCCGAGGTGCGCGGTCCCGCGGTGGGGCGGCGCCTCTTGGGCGGCCGCTTGGGCCCCTCGACGCCGCCGTAGTCGGCCCGGGGCACGGCGGTGGCGCCGATGCCGTGCGCGAGACCGGGCGCGGGGCCGGTGGAGAGCATGGCGCGCGGCACGACCAGCACGGCCCGTACGCCGCCGTACGCGGACTGCCGCAGCGAGACCTGCATGTCGTACATCTGGGCGATGCGGCCGACGACCGCCATGCCGAGGCGGGGGGACTCGCCGAGCGCGTTGAGGTCGACGCCGGCCCGGGCGTCGGCGAGCATCTTCTCGGCCCGCAGCCGGGCCTCCTCGCTGAGGCTGACGCCGCCGTCCTCGATCTCGATGGCGACGCCGGTCTGCACCTCGACCGCGGTGACGTGCACCTTGGTCTGCGGCGGCGAGTAACGGGTGGCGTTGTCGAGGAGCTCGGCGCAGGCGTGGATGACCGGCTCGACCGACGAGCCGTCGACGCCGACCTTGCAGATCGACTGCAGGTCGATGCGGCGGTACTCCAGGATGCGCGACATCGCGCCGCGCAGCACGCTGTACAGCGGCACCGGCTTGGGCCACTTGCGGCCGGGGCGGCCGCCGCCGAGCACGGCGATGGAGTCGGCGAGCCGGCCGATCAGCGCGGTGCCGTGGTCGATGCGCAGGAGGTCGTCGAAGACGTCGGGGTTGTTCCCGTGGTCGTTCTCCATCTCCCGCAGTTCCTTGGCCTGCTGGTGGACGAGGGCCTGGACGCGCCGGGCGATGTTGACGAAGGAGCGCTGCGAGGAGTCGCGCCTGGCCTCCTCGTAGTCGACGATCCGCAGCACGTAGCGCAGCAGTTCGCGCTGGGACAGGGGGAGGTCGCGGTGCCGGGGGTCGCAGTCCACGAGCCTGCGGATGACCTCGGGCGGGGAGACGCCGGTGCGCAGCTCCGACAGGGCCGTCGGCAGCAGGTCGTTGGAGAAGGCGACGAGGTCCTCCTCCTGGCCGGCGATGCGCTCCTCCAGGAGCGCGGTCCGCCGGGCGTGCTCGGCGCGCGCCCGGCGCAGGACCCGGCCCCGGCGGACCGCCTCGGTGGCGGTCGCGGTCACCAGCAGCGTCGCGACGGCGCCGCACCAGCCGACGGCCATCCGGGCCGGTTCCGCCACCGCGGCGACGGCGGCTCCGGTGGCCGCGGCCATGAGTACGGCCGGCAGCAGCAGCACGCGCGCGTAGGGAACGTCACGGCCACCGGGAGGCGATTGAACACTCACCATGTATGCCCTCTGAGATATCGGCTGGGGGTTCGGGGAGTCCACGAAGAAGGTGGGGGGTACACATTGCGCCTTCAAGGCATCGGGGAACATGCGCACGAATACGTCTCAACTCGGTGCGCCGCGGGCGAGCTTAGCCCCGCCGGATCACCGTCGAACCCTCTTCTCCAAGGCCCTGAAATGGCCCCCGGAGCGGAGTAGTCTCGGCCCCTTTCACGCATCGGGGAGCACAATCGAACACGCTCCGTAATGGCGGCAGGACAAACGAAAACGCCTCACCGTCACGGGTGAGGCGGTGTCCGGAACGGCCCCATAACGCACGTACGCCGCCTCCCGGAGGAGACGGCGCACGTGCGGGGGAACGCGCCCGCGGGCGGAGCGCTCAGCCCACCGACGAGTAGGCGACCACACCCCGCAGCAACGCGTCGACGGCCTTGCGCGCGTTCTTCGGCACGGTCGACTCCCCGCCCGCGGGCGCGGCGGCCGCGATCTGCCCGAGCACGTCGATGACCTGCTTGCACCAGCGCACGAAGTCGCCCGCGGGCATCTCCGCCTCGCGCAGCACCTCGTCCAGGCCCTTGCCCGAGGCCCACGAGTACGCCGCCCAGGCGAAGCCCAGGTCGGGCTCGCGCTGCCCGACGCCCTCGGTCTGGGAGATGCGGAACTGCTCCTCCACGGCGTCGAGGCGGCCCCAGATGCGCACCATCTCGCCCAGCGCGGCCTTGGCCCCGCCGGAGGGCAGCTTGGGCGCCATCGCGTCGTCGCCGACCCGGGACTCGTAGACCAGCGCCGAGACGCAGGCGGCCAGCTCGGCCGGGCCGAGGCCCTCCCAGACGCGCTCGCGCAGGCACTCGCTGGCGAGCAGGTCCAGCTCGCCGTACAGGCGCGCCAGGCGCCTGCCGTGCTCGGTGACCTCGTTGCCGCGCAGGTAGTCCAGCTCCGTCAGCAGGGCCACGATCCGGTCGAAGGTGCGGGCGATGGTGTTCGTCCGGCCCTCGATGCGCCTCTCCAGCTGCGAGGTGTCGCGCAGCAGCCGGTGGTAGCGCTCGGCCCAGCGGGCGTGGTCCTCGCGGTCGGAGCAGCCGTGGCAGGGGTGCGCCCGGATCGCCGTGCGCAGCCGGGCGATCTCGCGGTCGTCGGCCGCCTCGGCCCGCCGCTTGCGGTGCCGCTCCGGCACGATGTGCCCGGCCTTGGTGCGCAGCGCCGAGGCCAGGTCGCGCCGCGACTGGGGCGAGCGCGCGTTGAACGACTTGGGGATGCGCATCCGGTCCAGCGCCTCCACCGGCACCGGGAAGTCCACCGACGCCAGCCGCTTGACCTGCCGCTCCGCGGTGAGCACCAGCGGGCGCGGGCCGTCGTGGTGCTCGAAGCCGCGGTGCCCGTTGGAACGGCCCGCGGGCAGGCCCGGGTCCAGGACGAGCGCCAGGCCGGCGAACCGGCCCGTCGGCACGTGGATGACGTCGCCCGGCTTGAGCTTCTCCAGGGCCGAGGCGGCCTCGGCCCGGCGCTGCGAGGCGCCCTGGCGGGCCAGCTCCGTCTCGCGGTCCTTCAGCTCCCGGCGCAGCCGCATGTACTCGTCGAAGTCGCCGAGGTGGCAGGTCATGGAGGCCTTGTAGCCCTCAAGACCCTCCTCGTTGCGCTGCACCTGGCGGGAGATGCCGACGACCGACTTGTCGGCCTGGAACTGCGCGAACGACGTCTCGAGCAGCTCGCGCGAGCGGTGCCGCCCGAACTGCTGCACCAGGTTCACGGCCATGTTGTACGAGGGCTTGAAGCTGGAGCGCAGCGGATAGGTGCGCGTGCCCGCGAGACCGGCCAGGTGGTCGGGGTTCATGCCGCGCTGCCACAGCACCACGGCGTGGCCCTCGACATCGATGCCGCGGCGCCCGGCCCGGCCCGTGAGCTGCGTGTACTCGCCGGGGGTGATGTCGGCGTGCTGCTCGCCGTTCCACTTGACGAGCTTCTCCAGGACCACCGAGCGCGCCGGCATGTTGATGCCCAGCGCCAGGGTCTCGGTGGCGAACACCGCCTTGACCAGGCCGCGCACGAACAGCTCCTCGACGACCTCCTTGAAGGTCGGCAGCATGCCCGCGTGGTGCGCGGCGATGCCCCGCTCCAGGCCCTCCAGCCACTCGTAGTAGCCGAGCACGTGCAGGTCCTCGGCCGGGATGGAGGCCGTGCGCTCCTCGACCAGGGCGCGGACCTTGTCCCGCGCCTCCTCGTCGTTCAGCCGCAGGCCCGCGTACAGGCACTGCTGGACGGCCGCCTCGCAGGCGGCGCGGCTGAAGATGAACGTGATGGCGGGCAGCAGTCCCTCGGCGTCCAGGCGCTCGATGACCTCGGGCCGGCCGGGCGTCCACACCCGGGAGCGCTGCCGGCGCTCCCGCTCGCGGTCGGCCTCGCGCATGGCGCGGCCCCGCCTGCGGTCCTGGTACGAGGGGCGGCTCGCCTCCATGCGGGCCAGCCGCGTCAGGTCGGGGTTGACGGCCTTCTTGTGGCCCTCGCCCTCCTCGAACAGGTCGTACATCCGCCGCCCGGCCAGCACGTGCTGGAACAGCGGCACCGGCCGGTGCTCGGAGACGATCACCTCGGTGTCGCCGCGGACGGTGTCGAGCCAGTCGCCGAACTCCTCGGCGTTCGACACGGTCGCCGAGAGCGACACCAGCGTCACGGACTCCGGGAGGTGGATGATCACTTCCTCCCAGACGGCGCCGCGGAAGCGGTCCGAGAGGTAGTGCACCTCGTCCATGACCACGTACCCGAGACCGCTGAGGGTCTGCGAGCCCGCGTACAGCATGTTCCGCAGCACCTCGGTGGTCATCACGACCACCGGGGCGTCGGAGTTCACGCTGTTGTCGCCGGTGAGCAGGCCCACCCTGTCGGCGCCGTAACGGCGGCACAGGTCGGCGTACTTCTGGTTCGACAGCGCCTTGATGGGTGTCGTGTAGAAGCACTTCTTGCCCTGCCGCAGGGCGAGGTGGACGGCGAACTCGCCGACGATCGTCTTGCCCGAGCCGGTGGGCGCGGCCACCAGCACGCCCTTGCCGGCCTCGAGCGCCCGGCAGGCCTCGATCTGGAAGGGGTCGAGACCGAAGTCGTACATCTCGCGGAAGGAGGCGAGCGCGGTGGCCTGCTCGGCAGCCCGCTTGCGCGCTGCCGCGTACCGCTCGGCCGGTGAGAGGTCCTCTGTCATCGTACTTTCGAGGTTACCGGCCACCACCGACATAAGGACGATCATTATCCGGATCTGTCGCCGGGCGGCCGCCGGTCCACGCAGCTCAGCGCCTCGCCGCCAACGCGGAACGCACGGTTCAGGGCCCGGCGATCCGTACCGCGCCCGGCACGCACGCGGCGGTCAGGGGCAGCGGCCCGAGCGGTTCGCCGTCGGCGTAGCCGGTGACCCCCTCGGCCGCCAGCTCGATCCGCGCGGCGCGGTGCACGCTCACCACGGGGTGATCCAGGTGGGTGCCCCGGTAGACCCGGGGGAAGACCTTCAGCAGCGTCGCCCGGCCGCACGCCCCGACCACCGTGACGTCGAAGAGCCCGTCGCCGGGGTCGGCGCCCGCGCAGATCCTCATGCCGCCGCCGTACGAGGAGGTGTTCCCGACGGCCACGAGCGTGGCCTCGACCTCCCGCACCGCCCCGCCGTCCAGGGCGATCCGGTAGCGCAGGGGCCGCAGCGCGGCCAGCTCGGCGAGCATCGCCAGGTCGTACCGCAGACGCCCGGCGGGCCACCGCATGCGGTTGCCCCGGTCGTTGACGCGGGAGTCGAAGCCGGAGGCCAGCACGGTGCCGAACCAGGTGCCGCCCGCCCGGCCCAGGTCGACGTCCCGCAGCCGCGCCTCCTCCAGCGCCCCGGCGACGGCGCGCCCGGCGGCGGCCGGGTCCCGCAGGGGCAGCCCCAGGGCCCGCGCGAAGTCGTTGCCGGTGCCGGCGGCGACCAGCCCGAGCGGGGTGCGGGTACCGGCGACCGCCTGGAGCGCGAGGTGCGCCATGCCGTCGCCCCCGACGGCGACCAGCGCGCCGGTGCCCGCCGCGACGGCGGCGCGGGCCCGGCGCAGCGCGTCCGCCGGGCCGGTGCCGAGGACCGTGCGCACGGAGAAGCCCGCGTCCCTCAGCACGGCGGCCGCGGACCGAGCGGCCCGGGCGCCCCGGCCGCGGCCCGCGGCCGGATTCACGAAGAGGGAGATCTCGCTGGTCACGGGCGGACCCTACAATCCGCCCGGGCCCGTCAGGTCACGTCGTCATAACCGTTGATCCGCTCCCGCTCGCCGTCCTGCTTCGTCAGCGCGGGCCGCGGGGCCGGGACCGGCTCCACCTCGCCGATGTCCTCCGGCGTGAGGTCCAGCTCGGAGGCCTCGTCGTCGGCGGGGCCCGCCGCGTCGCGGCGGCTCCTGCGGCGGTCGTTGAGCAGGGAGAACAGGGTCGCGGCGAAGTACAGCACCCAGATCGGGCCCGCGAGCGCCAGCATGGTCAGCGGGTCCGTGCTGGGCGTGGCGACGGCCGCGAACACCGTGATGCCCATGATCATGCCGCGCCACCAGCCGAGCATGCGCCTGCCGGTGATGGCACCCGTGAGGTTCAGCATCACCAGCAGCAGCGGCAGCTCGAAGGAGAGGCCGAAGACCAGCACCATGCGCGTGATGAGGTTCAGCAGGTCGTCGAGCGGCAGCTGGTTGTCCAGGTCGGCCGGCGAGAACTCCAGCAGGACCGTCGCCATCGTCGGCAGCGTCTTGTACGCGAAGAAGGCGCCCCCGACGAACAGGGGGAAGCCCACACCCACGAAGGCCATCGCGTACTTGCGCTCGTGGCGGTGCAGGCCCGGGGCGATGAACGCCCACAGCTGGTACAGCCAGACCGGGGAAGCGAAGATCACGCCCGCCATCAGCGAGACCTTCAGCGCGAGCGTGAACGGTGTGAGCAGGCCGTTGAGCACGATGCGCGCGCACGTGCCGCTCTCCTGCTTCGCCAGCTCCTCGAAGCTGGCCCCGCACCCCACGGCCTCCAGGATCGGGTCCGTGAAGAACTGGATGATGTCCTTGTAGAAGAAGGCGCCGACGACCGTGACGACGACGATCGCGAGCACGGCCTTCGCGAGCCGGTTGCGGAGCTCACGCAGGTGTTCCGCGAGGGGCATCCGCCCCTCGGGGTCCTTCTCCTTCTTGCGGGCAGACTTGAGCAACCCACGTCCTCATCTCGTGCGGCGGGCCGGAGGCGTCCGGCCCTTTCGTCAGCGCTTGGTCGTGTCCGTCGGCTCGGTGACCGGGCGGGAGCTGGTCACGTCGCCGGGAGCGGCCTGGATGGTGCGCTGCGCCGGGGTCTGCTCGTCGGCGGGCGGGCCGGCCGGGGCGGCGCTGTCGTCCTTGTTCTCGGACTTCATCGCCTTGGCCTCGCTCTTGAGGATGCGCGCGGACTTGCCGAGCGACCGCGCCATGTCCGGAAGCTTCTTCGCGCCGAACAGCAGGATGATGACGACGAGGATGAGAATGATCTCGGGAGCTCCGAGCCTTCCGAACATAAGCCTTTACCTTCTCACCGAGACTGCGTTGGGGGCGTGCTGCCCGAGCCGCCGGAACGTCCGTCCGACGATCGCGCTGCCAGCGATCGTAACGCCCAGGGGTGAACGCGGGGCAATGCCCGTGCGTCCTCCAGTTGTGCGGCCCGTGCCTCGTGTTCCGGCCCGCCCCGAGCAGCGTACCCGCCCCTGCCTGCGCGTCGACAGACCGCGACGCCCGGGAGGGCGGCGCCGGGCGCGGGTGGAATGCACCGCGGACCGGCGGGTGCGAGAGGCGGGAGTCACAGCGGACCGGCAGGGAGGAGAGGCCGGGGTCACAGCGGACGGGCAGGCCGGGGAAGGGTGCGTCACAGCGCGTCGACGGCCCGCGCCGTGCTCTGCGCCGCCCTCTCCAGGTCCTCGGCGGCGCGGCCGATCCGCTGGGCGGAGTCGGCGACCTGCCGGCCCAGACGCTGGGTCTCCACGAAGACACGGACGGCGAGCACGCCGAGCACGGCGAGCCCCAGGAACCCCACGACGATCGCGAGCATCGGCCAGAACATGGTGACGAGCCTAGAGGGTCGAGTGCAGGCGCAGGGTGCGCACCCCGCCGCCGGTGAGCAGTTCGACGATCCGCTCGCCGGCCGGCTTGCGCACCGACTCCCCGCACTCGGGGCAGGTGAAGGAGTAGAAGGTGGTCCTGCTGGTGGCGCCGATGGCCAGCAGCAGGGCCGAGGCGGACAGCTCGGAGTAGGCCCGGCACTCCGGGCAGGCGGCCCTGAAGGTGACGGACGGCACCCGGGTCATCCCGGCGAACGCCTTCACGACCGTCATCTCCTCGGGACCGGACGTCGCCGACCTGCTGCTCACAGCCCCTGCTCCTGCCTGTCGTACCGCCCGTCACCGGTCCCCTGCCGCGCGGCGCGCGGCCCGTCCACCACGTCCCGCGGCGCGGCGTGCAGCGCTGCGGCGGCCTCGTACGCGGTGGGCGCCCCGTCGCCGTACGAGGACGGGCCCGGGGCCGGGGCCGCGGTGCCTGTGGCGGCCGGCGCTCCGGCCGTGCCCGTACCCGTGCCGCCCGCGCCGCCCGTGCCGTCCGCCGGGGCGTCGTACGCCGCCAGCGCCTCCAGAGCGGCCCGGCGGGCGCTGTCGGCCAGCTGCGGCGGCGACACGATCCGGCCGTCCGGACCGAGCCGCAGCGCCAGGCGGCGCAGCGAGGCCGGGTCGGGCGTGCGCAGCGTGATGCGCAGGCCGCCGTCGGGCAGCTCCTCGGCGCTGTCGTGCGGGTAGTACTCGGCGACCCAGCGGCCGCCGGGGCCCACCTCCACGACCACCTCGGGGTCCTCGGCGGAGGGCTGCACCAGCGCCTCCGACAGGTCCCGCAGCTCGATCTCCGGCGGCGCGGAGGGCTCGTCCAGGACGCGGATCTCGGCCACCCGGTCCAGGCGGAAGGTGCGCCGCGCCTCGGAGCGGCGGCACCAGGCCTCGACGTAGGTGTGACCGACGCTGACCAGGCGGATCGGGTCGATCTCGCGCTCGGTGACCTCGTCGCGGGCGGGCGAGTAGTAGCGGATCCACAGCCGGCGCCGCTCGGAGATCGCCCGGTCGACGTCCGCGAAGACGCCGCCCTCGGACTCGAACGTCACCGACAGCCGGGCGCTGGCGCCCGCCGCCTCGCCGGCGGCCGTCTCCACCTTCGCCGTGGCCCGCAGCAGCGCCTGCCGGTCGCCCTCGCGCAGCCCCGGCAGGGTCGCCACGGCCCGGGCGGCCACGAGCAGCGCGGTGGCCTCGTCGGCGGCGAGCCTCAGCGGCTCGGCCGCCTCCGCCGCGAGGGCGGCGGGGTTGTGCCACCAGATGCGGTCGCCGTCGGTGTCGATGTCCAGCAGGTCGCCGCCGCGGAAGCTGGTCCCGCACAGCGGCAGCACGTCGAGGTCGGAGATCAGCTCGTCCTCGGTGATCCCGAAGGCGCGGGCGACGTCGCCCACCCGGGCGCCGGGCCGCTCGCGCAGATACGTCACCAGGGACAGCATCCGCCGCGTCTGGTCGATGGCGTTGGCGGGCCTGGCCGGTTTTCCTGCCACGTTCTTCGCGTTCCCCTCAGCCCTTGGCCACGGCGCGCAGCCGGTCCACGACATCGTCCCGCAGCTCGGCCGGTTCCAGGACCACCACGTCGGGTCCGAACTCCACCAGCCAGGCATCCAGACCGTGCCCGTACGGAATCTCCAACTCGTCCCACCCGTTCCCCAGTTCCCGCGCCGAGGAGGCCTTCGCCCGCAGCGGGTAGCCGGCGCCGGTGCGCAGCCGGATCCGGGCGGAGCGGTCGGCGGTCTCCCCCGCCCAGCTCGCCACGGTCTCGCGCACGGTGACCACGTCGGGCACCTCGGCGGTGAACCTCCCGGCGCGCGAGCGCACCTTCCCGGTGATCCGCGACAGCCGGAAGACGCGCTCGGCGCCCCGGTCGCGGTCGAAACCGGCCAGGTACCAGTGGCCGCGCCAGCACTCCAGCGCCCACGGCTCCACGGTGCGCGGCTCGGGGCGGGCGGCGGTGGCCTTGCGGTACTCGAAGGAGACGGGCCTGCGGTCGCGGCAGGCCAGCATCAGCGGCTCGAAGGCCGCCTCGTGCACGGGGATGCGGGGCTCCAGCGCGCCGTGCGCCTCGTAGGGGTCCACGTCCTCGGGCAGGCCCGCGGCGCGCAGCTTCTGCAGGGCGCCGCTGGCCGCGCCGGCGAGGCGGGCCTGCTGCCACACCTTGGCGGCCAGGCCCAGGGCCGCGGCCTCCTCGGCGTCCAGGGTGATCGGCGGGAGCCGGTTGCTGTCGCGGCGGGCCAGGTAGCCGACCTCGCCGTCGAGGTTCTCCACGGTCTCGATGATCAGTCCGAGCTCGCGCAGGTCGTCCTTGTCGCGCTCGAACATGCGGTTGAAGCTGTCGTCCGAGTTCGCTTCCAAGTAGGCCTCGATGGACTCGCGCAGCTCACGCTTGCTGAGCGGCCGCCGCGTCCCGAGCAGACACAGCGCCAGGTTCATCAGCCGCTCGGCCTTGGCAATGGCCATCGACGCCCTTCCCTCTCATACTTCCGGTCGTCGACCGTACCGCTCCGAAGGACCAGGACAAAAGCCGAGGGCCCACGCCCGGACAGGCGTGGGCCCCGGATGATCGGCTCCGGTCGGATCCCGTACCGACACCGTACGGCGGCGGGACCGCGACGCGGCCTCTCGGGGCTTCCCCCGGGCGGTCAGACGCCGAGGAGGTCGACCACGAAGATCAGGGTCTCGCCGGGCTTGATCGCCGGGGTCGGGCTCTGGTTGCCGTAGGCGAGGTGGGCCGGGATGGTCAGCTGGCGGCGGCCGCCGACCTTCATGCCCTGCACGCCCCGGTCCCAGCCGGCGATGACGCGGCCGCCGCCGAGCGGGAAGCGGAAGGGCGTACCGCGGTTCCAGCTGGCGTCGAACTCCTCGCCCGTGCTGAAGGCGACACCCACGTAGTGGACCGTGACGGTCTGGCCCGCCTTGGCCTCCTCGCCGTCGCCCTCCCAGATGTCCTTGATCTCGAGGTCGGCCGGGGGCTCGCCGCCCGGGAAGTCGATCTCGGGCTTCTCGATGTTCACGTCTCTAGCTCCTGCTGTGTGTGCGATAGGGCAACCTGCACAGTCTCGCATCCCGGCGCGGCCGCGCCCCGCCGAGGACGCGGCGTCACATCTTGGCGAGGATGTCGACGCTGAAGACGAGCGTGGAGTCCTTCTTGATGCCGCTGCCGCTCGGCGGGTTGTCGCCGTAGCCCAGCTTCGGCGGGATGACGATGACGACGCGGCTGCCGACCTTCTTGCCGGTCAGGCCCTGCGCCCAGCCCTTGACGACCTGCTGCAGGGAGAAGGAGGTGAGCTGCCCGCGCTCGTAGGTGGAGTCGAACTCCTTGCCGGTGTCCCACAGCACGCCCTTGTACTGGACCAGGACGGTGTCGCTCTCGCCGACCTCGTCGCCGTCGCCCTCCAGCACGTACTCCGCGACCAGCTTCGTCGGCGCGTCCGTCTCCGGGATGTCGATGGAGGGGGCCTTGCCGTCGGTGCCCGTGCCGACCTGCGGCAGGTCGGCGGCGCCGGAGCCGGCCTTCTCGCCCTTGGCGGAGCTCTTGGCGTTGAAGGTGTTCTGCACGTCGATGACGAAGACCAGCGTGTCGTCGCCCCCGATGCCCGCCTGCTCGTTGCCCTGCTCACCGTAGCCCCAGGTGGGCGGCACGGCCGTCATCACGCGGCTGCCGGCCTTCTTGCCCTGCAGGGCGTAGCGCCAGCCGTCGATGATCGAGCCCTGGGCGAGCTGGATGAGCAGCGGGGCCTTGCGGTCGTAGGAGTTGTCGAAGACCTTCGCCGTGTCCCAGACCTGGCCGAGGTAGTGCGCCTGGACGTAGTCGTTCTCGGCGACGGTGGCGCCCGTGCCGACGATGAGCGTCTCCACCGCGAGGTCCTTCGACGGGTCCCCCTCGCCCTTGGCGACGGTGGGCTTCTCGCCGAACCTCTCCCCGTCGGTGATCTTCGGCAGCGGCCCGTCGACGATCTTCGGGGCCGGCGCCGCACCGCTGGAGGGGGAGGACGAGGCGGACGAACTGTCGCCGGAGCCGTCCTTGCCGCTGTCGTCATCACCACAGCCGGCGAGCGCGAGCAGTCCGGCGGGGGCGGCAATCAGGAGTGAGCGTCGGCGCACGGTGGGGGCCTCGTATCGATCGATCTTGTATGGGCGTGCGCGCAACTCTACGTCGTGACGCGGGCGCCGTACGGGAAACGTACGGCGCCCGCGTCGCGTTCCGCGAACAGGGCCCGCGGTCCGCCGCGTTCACGACCGCGCCCGTGCCCTTTTCCGGTCACATTCCGGCGATGAGCTTCTCCACCCGGTCGTCGACGGAACGGAACGGGTCCTTGCACAGCACCGTGCGCTGTGCCTGGTCGTTGAGCTTGAGATGGACCCAGTCGACGGTGAAATCGCGGCGCTGTTCCTGCGCGCGCCGGATGAAATCACCGCGCAGCCGCGCCCGAGTGGTCTGCGGCGGAACGGACTTGCCCTCGAAAATCCGCAAGTCGTTGCAGATCCGTGCGGCCTGGCCCTTCTTCTCCAGCAGGTAGTAGAGGCCCCGGCGGCGGTGGATGTCGTGATAGGCGAGGTCTATCTGCGCGACTCGCGGATGCGACATCGTCATGTTGTGCTTGGTGCGGTACCGCTCGATGAGCTTGTACTTCATCACCCAGTCGATCTCGGTGCCGATCCGGTCCAGGTCCTCGGACTCGATCGCGTCCAGCGTGCGGCCCCACAGCTCCAGGACCTGCTCCACGGTGCCGGTGCGGATGCCGCGGCGCTCGCAGAAGTCCACGGCCTTCTCGTAGTACTCGCGCTGCACCTCGAGGGCCGAGGCCTCCCGGCCGCTGGCCAGGCGCACCTTGCGGCGGCCCGTGATGTCGTGGCTGACCTCGCGGATCGCCCGGATCGGGTTCTCCAGGGTCAGGTCGCGCATCACCGTGCCCGCCTCGATCATGCGCAGTACCAGGTCCGTGGCGCCCACCTTGAGCAGCATGGTCGTCTCGGACATGTTCGAGTCGCCGACGATCACGTGCAGCCGGCGGTAGCGCTCGGCGTCCGCGTGCGGCTCGTCGCGGGTGTTGATGATCGGCCGGGAGCGCGTGGTCGCCGAGGAGACGCCCTCCCAGATGTGCTCGGCGCGCTGGCTCACGCAGTACACGGCGCCGCGCGGCGTCTGCAGCACCTTCCCCGCGCCGCACAGCAGCTGCCGCGTGACGAGGAACGGGATGAGGATGTCCGCGAGCCGCGAGAACTCCCCGTGCCGGGCCACCAGGTAGTTCTCGTGGCATCCGTAGGAGTTGCCCGCCGAGTCGGTGTTGTTCTTGAAGAGGTAGACGTCGCCCGCGATTCCCTCCTCGTGCAGGCGTCGTTCGGCGTCCACCAGGAGTCCTTCGAGAATGCGCTCGCCGGCCTTGTCGTGGGTGACGAGTTCCGTCACGTTGTCGCATTCGGGTGTGGCATATTCCGGATGCGATCCCACGTCGAGATAGAGGCGGGCGCCGTTTCGCAGGAAGACATTGCTGCTGCGGCCCCATGACACGACACGGCGGAAGAGGTACCGCGCCACCTCGTCAGGAGACAGGCGCCGCTGTCCCCTGAACGTGCACGTGACGCCGTACTCGTTCTCCAGCCCGAAAATGCGGCGGTCCATGACTGAACATTACGCCCGATCCCCGGAACTGAAACGGGGTTCGGCAGTACGGTTTGGATCATTTTCCGACGAGGTCGCGCGCACCGGGCCCGCTCCCGGTGCCGTCAGGACCCGCCCCGTGGCCAGCAGGACCAGCAGCGCGGCCGCCCCCGCGGCACCCGGCACGGCGAACCCCCACAGGGCCCCGCCCGCCTCCACGACGGGCCCCGCCGCCCCCGTCCCGACCGACGACCCCACGGTGAACGTCGTCACGAGCCAGGAGAACGCCTCGGTGACCGTCCCGCGCGGCGCGTGCCGGTCCACGATGACGAACGCGCACGCGATGCACGGCGCCAGGAACACCCCCGCGAGCGCGGTGAGCGCCGTCATCGCCACCGCCCCGGGCATCAGCGTCAGCGGCAGGTAGCAGACCGCCAGCAGCGCCACCAGCACCCGCAGCCGCCGCTCCGGCGCACCGCCCCACTGCCACGCCCCGTACCCGAGCCCGCCGGCCAGCGCGCCCAGGCCCAGCGCCGCCATCAGCCAGCCGTACACCGCGTCCCCGCCGTGCCCGTCGGCGTACGCCACCGCCGCCACCGTGATCGACCCCAGCGCGATCCCGACGAACAGGAACGCGCCCAGCAGCGCCAGCAGCCCCGGCGAGCGCAGCGCACCCAGCCAGTGCGCCTCCCGCGGCGCCGACCGCCACGCCCGCGAGGGCGCCGACGCGACCACCGAGAGCGCCCCCAGGACCCCCAGGACGTTCAGGACCAGCAGCGCCGCCCGCGCCGACCACAGCGACGTGCACAGGGTCGCCAGCAGCGGCCCGACCGTGAACATGACCTCCTGCGCCACGGCGTCCATCGCGTACGCCGTGTGCACCTGGTCCTCCCGGCGCAGCACCGACGGCCACAGCGCCCGCAGACCGCCCTCCAGGGGCGGCGCGAACAGCCCCGCGACCACCATCGAGACGTACGCCACCGGCAGGCTCCCCGTACCGGTGAACGCGAAGACCGCCATGCCCAGGGCAGACACCAGCGCCGCGGGCAGCTGCACCCGCGGCTGCCCGTACAGGTCCACCAGCCGGCCCAGCAGCGGCTGCCCCACCGCGTTCGCCACGCCGTACACCGCGGCCAGCGCCCCGGCCAGGCCGTAGGCGCCGCCCTCGTCGCGCACGAACAGCACGACGGCGATGGCGGCGGTCGCGTTCGGCAGCCGCCCCACCAGCGTGCCCACGAGCAGCCGCGCGGCGTGCCGCGCCTTGAGGATCTCCAGGTACCCCGCGGCCATGTCCGGCTGCTCCTCACTCGGGTCCACCGACGGAAAGAGAACGAAGTTTTACGTATAACGTCGCGCGTCATACGTACCATGTGCGCTGTCCGCACGTCCAGACGAAGGAGCAGGCCCCCGGTGGCAGCAGCGCACACCCGCCCCACCAGCCGCGACGTCGCCCGGGCCGCGGGCGTCTCCCAGGCCGCCGTCTCCCTCGTCCTCGGCGACAAATGGCGCGGACGCGTCTCCGAACGCACCGCCGAACGGGTGAAGGAAGCCGCCCGCGCCCTCGGCTACCGCCCCAACCTCGCAGCCCGCAACCTCCGCCTCGGCCGCACCCGCACCGTCCTCCTCGTCGTCCCCGCCCTCACCACCGAGTTCTTCGCCGGCGTCTACACCGGCGCCGCCCGCGTCGCCGCCCACCACGGCTTCGGCGTCGTCCTCTACCCCTCCCCCGAAGGCGTCGGCCCCGCCCGCGACCCCTTCCCCTCCTCACGCGCCGCCCTCGACGGCGTCCTCGCCTCCTCCATGGCCGCCGACGCCCTCACCGACATCCGCGGCGACCAGCTCCCCCTCGTCATGCTCGACAGCGACCCCGACGGCAGCCTCGGCGCCGCCACCGTCAACCTCGACATCGCCGACGGCATCCGGCAGATCGCCGGCCACCTCCTGGAACTCGGCCACCGCCGCTTCCTCCACCTCGCCGCCGACATCCCCTCCTGGACCTTCGACGTCCGCGCCCGCGAACTCGCCACGCGCCTCGCCCGCGTCCCCGGCACCGCACTGCGCACGGCCGCCGCCCCCATCACCATCGAGGACGCCACCACCGCCGCCGAAGCCGCCCTCACCGCCCCCGGCCCCCGCCCCACCGCCGTCGTCTGCGACGACGACAAACTCGCCGTCGGCGCCTACAAGGCCGCCCGCCGCCTCGGCCTGCGCGTCCCGGACGACCTCTCCGTCACCGGCATCGACGACCTCGGCCTCGCCATCGCCATCGACCCCGAACTCACCACCGTCCGCCTCGACGCCGAACTCTTCGGCGAACACGGCATGAAGGCCCTCCTCGCCGTCCTGGACGACCGCACCCCCACCAGCGAGGACATCCCCGTCGAACTCGTCGTGCGCGGCTCCACGGCGCCCCCACCGCCGCACACGGCGGCCTGAGCGGCCGGCACACCCGGCCGCACCCGGCACGACGCCCGCGTGCCCCGGCCTTTCCGGCCGGGGCACGCGGGCGTGGAACTCAGGGCTCAGGGCTCAGGGCTCAGAACATCGACGCGGCGCCGCGAACCGTCACTCCTTCTCGTCGGGAGCCTGCGCCTCGGCCTCCGCGGCCGTCTCCGCACCGTCCCGCTCCAGCAGGGCCGCCAGCTGCCGCCCCACGATCCGCTTGAACTTGCGCTTCTGCGGACGCGTACGGTCCAGCACCGCCACCTCGAGGCGCTCCGCGGGGATCTCCCGCTCACTGCCGTTGGTGTCCCGGGAGAGGGACTGCACGGCCAGCTTCAGGGCCTCGGCCAGCGACATGCCGTCCTGGTGGCGCTGGTCCAGGTAGCTGCTGATCTGCTCGGCGTTGCCCCCGACCGCGACCGAACCGTGCTCGTCCACGATCGACCCGTCGTGCGGCAACCGGTAGATCTGGTCCCCCGCCGGCGTCTCGCCCACCTCGGCGACCACCAGCTCCACCTCGTACGGCTTCTCGGCCGCCGAGGAGAAGATCGTGCCCAGGGTCTGCGCGTAGACGTTGGCGAGGCCACGGGCCGTCACGTCGTCGCGGTCGTAGGTGTACCCCCGCAGATCGGCGTAGCGCACACCGCCGATCCGCAGGTTCTCGTACTCGTTGTACTTCCCGGCGGCGGCGAAACCGATCCGGTCGTAGATCTCGCTGAACTTGTGCAGCGCGCGGGACGGGTTCTCACCGACGAACACGATGCCGTCGGCGTACTGCAGCACGACCAGGCTGCGGCCACGCGCGATGCCCTTGCGCGCGTACTCCGCGCGGTCGGCCATCGCCTGCTGGGGTGAGACATAGAACGGCGTCGACACCGGTTATCCGTCCCTTTCTGTCGAAGTCACTGGATCACCTCGGGATGGCGGGGAACCGCCGTCAGAGCAGCTCGGCCCGCGGGCCGTCCGGCTGCGCCAGACGCCGCTCCAGGATCGCGCGGGCGATCCCGGAGGACTCCTCCTCGGTGAGCCGACGGAAGCCGTCCTCGGTGATCACGGTGACGATCGGATAGATCCGGCGCGCGACATCGGGACCACCGGTCGCCGAGTCGTCGTCCGCCGCGTCGTACAGGGCCTGCACCACCAGGGTCGTCGCCTGGTCCTCGGTCAGGTCGTCACGGAACAGCTTCTTCATCGCACCGCGCGCGAAGACCGAGCCCGAACCCGTCGCCGCGTAGCCGTGCTCCTCGGAACGGCCGCCCGTCACGTCGTACGAGAAGATGCGGCCCTTGCCGCGGTCCACGTCGTACCCCGCGAACAGCGGCACCACAGCCAGACCCTGCATCGCCATGCCGAGATTGGAACGGATCATGGTCGACAGGCGGTTCGCCTTGCCCTCCAGGGACAGCTGCGCGCCCTCGACCTTCTCGAAGTGCTCCAGCTCCAGCTGGAACAGCTTCACCATCTCCACCGCCAGACCCGCCGTGCCGGCGATGCCCACCGCCGAGTACTCGTCCGCCGGGAAGACCTTCTCGATGTCGCGCTGCGCGATCACGTTGCCCATCGTCGCCCGCCGGTCGCCGGCCAGCACCACGCCGCCGGGGAACGTCACGGACACGATCGTCGTGCCGTGCGGGGCCTCGACCACACCCTGCACGGGCGGCAGTTGACGGTTGCCCGGCAGGAGCTCCGGCTGGTGCTCCGACAGGAAGTCCATGAAGGAGGAGGACCCGGGCGTCAGGAAGGCAGCTGGTAGACGCCCGGTGCTACGAGTGTTGGCTTCCACGCGTTTCCTTCCACGTATGCGGCAGCCCGCCTCATGACGTCGGGCCGATCCTTGAGCTGCCCCAGTGCGGCATTGCAGCTGAAGCACAGTACGCCACGGACCCTACCCGTCTCGTGGCAATGATCCACATCTGCCGCCGGAGCAGCCAGACATATGCAGCAGACGCCCGCCTGGGCGGCGAGCAACTCGTCCCGTTCGGCTCCGGTGATGCCGTACTGGCGCTTCAGGTGGTCCTGGCGCCCTCGAACCGCCCGACACGCCTTGCAGCGTGTCGACAGCCCGTCGGACGCAGAAGCGTTGCGATGCCATTCGCTGTGCGGTTTGACCTCGCCACATATCCGGCAGAGTTTATGCCCGGCCGGAACGTCCACCTTTTCGCGGACCGTTTTCCCCTCGGCCTCCCGGCGGCGCCGGTAATGCGTGGCGCTGTATTGCGCCACACACTGCCGACACCGCACCTGGAGACCATCGGGACGGTTCCTGTCCCGCGCAAATGCGGCGACGGGCAGATCCTTCTTGCAGCCCGTGCATTGCTTTGCGTTTGGCTCGTCAGCCATCCCTATCCCCCGCAGCCTTCACTTCGAAGGTGAAAGCGACCGGATAGCCTTTACTCTCCACCCTTTTGCACGAAGGAGCGCACGAAATCCTCGGCGTTCTCCTCGAGTACATCGTCAATTTCGTCAAGGACGGAGTCCACGTCGTCGCTCAACTTCTCCTGGCGCTCCTTGAGGTCCTCGGTCGCCTGCGCGTCCTGCGCCTGCTCCTCGACTTCCTCGGTGGAGCGTGTGGCCTTCTGCTGGCCGCCGCCGGTGTCCTTGGTCGCCATAACCCTCACCCCGCTCAGTTCGCCCGACATGGTCGGCATTCCTGCCGATCGGTCATGATCAGACCCTACAAGCCCGGTCTGACATTGGCCCGGTGGTTCGCTCAACGTCCGGGGACCATCTCGATGATTCCCGGACGCCGGGCTTTTCCACCTTTCGGACCGGCCCGGCCCGTGGATTGGTTCAGCCGCCCGAAAGCACCCTGACCAGGTCTTCCGCGGTGCGGCAGCGGTCCAGGAGTTCCTTGACGTGATTACGCGTTCCGCGAAGCGGTTCCAGGGTTGGGACCCGCTGCAGGGAGTCGCGGCCCGGCAGGTCGAAGATCACGGAGTCCCAGGAGGCGGCGGCGACGTCGTCGGCGTACTGCTCCAGGCAGCGGCCTCGGAAGTAGGCGCGGGTGTCCTCGGGGGGCGTGGTCTCGGCCCGTTCGACGTCGCTCTCGTCGAGGAGGCGCTTGATGCGTCCGCGGGCCGCGAGCCGGTTGTAGAGGCCCTTGTCGGGCCGCACGTCGGCGTACTGGAGGTCGACGAGGTGGAGACGGGCGGCGTCCCAGTCGAGGTCGTCGCGGCGCCGGTAGCCCTCCATGAGTTCGCGTTTGGCGACCCAGTCGAGTTCGCCGGCGAGGCTCATGGGGTCGTTCTCCAGGCGGCCGAGGACGTCCTCCCAGCGGCTGAGCACGTCCTTGGTCTGGTCGTCGGCGTCGTCGCCGTAGCGTTCGTCGACGTATTTGCGGGCCAGCTCGCAGTACTCCATCTGGAGCTGGACCGCGGTGAGTGTGCGGCCGCTGCGGAGGGTGACGAGGCGCTTGAGGGCGGGGTCGTGGGAGACCTGGTGGAGGGTGCGGACGGGCTGGTCGACGGCGAGGTCGACGGCGATGAAGCCGTCTTCGATCATGGAGAGGACCAGGGCCGTCGTCCCCAGTTTCAGATAGGTGGAGATCTCCGAGAGGTTGGCGTCCCCGATGATCACGTGGAGGCGGCGGTACTTCTCGGCGTCCGCGTGCGGCTCGTCGCGGGTGTTGATGATGGGGCGCTTGAGGGTGGTCTCCAGGCCCACCTCGACCTCGAAGTAGTCGGCGCGCTGGCTGAGCTGGAAGCCGTGTTCGTGGCCGTCCTGGCCGATGCCGACGCGGCCCGCTCCGGCGAAGACCTGGCGGGAGACGAAGAAGGGGGTGAGGTGGCGCACGATGTCCGAGAAGGGGGTCTCCCGCTTCATCAGGTAGTTCTCGTGCGTACCGTAGGAGGCGCCCTTGTTGTCGGTGTTGTTCTTGTAGAGGTGGATGGGCTGGGCGCCGGGGAGCTGGGCGGCTCGTTCGGCGGCCTCGGCCATGATGCGTTCGCCGGCCTTGTCCCAGAGGACGGCGTCCCGGGGGTTGGTGACCTCGGGGGCGCTGTATTCGGGGTGTGCGTGGTCGACGTAGAGCCGTGCTCCGTTGGTGAGGATGACGTTGGCCAGGCCGATGTCCTCGTCGGTGAGCTGGCTGGCGTCGGCGGCCTCGCGGGCGAGGTCGAAGCCTCGCGCGTCCCGCAGCGGGTTCTCCTCCTCGAAGTCCCAGCGGGCGCGGCGCGCCCGGTGCATCGCCGCCGCGTAGGCGTTGACGATCTGGGACGAGGTGAGCATGGCATTGGCGTTGGGGTGGCCGGGGACGGAGATCCCGTACTCCGTCTCGATGCCCATTACTCGCCGTACGGTCATGCGGCCCTCCTTGCCCGGCGGCGCCCTCGGTCGGGGGCGGCGCTCAAGTACCGCTGTTTCTCCGGTGCGTGTGCGGTGCCCGTCCCCGCACTGCGCGACTCGGCGGTACGGAAGAGCCTAGAACGCCTTTGCGCTGGTGGGGAGATCATTTGCGTCATTGCTCGCTCCTGCTGTACCGGAAAAGCAGTCGGCTGCGGGTGCCCGGGTGGGCACCCGCAGCCGCCCTGCCTTCTACAGGTACTGACCGGTGTTGGCCACCGTGTCGATGGAGCGTCCGGTGTCCGCGCCCTGCTTTCCGGTGACGAGGGTGCGGATGTAGACGATCCGCTCGCCCTTCTTTCCGGAGATGCGGGCCCAGTCGTCGGGGTTGGTGGTGTTGGGGAGGTCCTCGTTCTCCTTGAACTCGTCCACGCATGCCTGGAGGAGGTGGGAGACGCGGAGTCCCTTCTGGTTCTGTTCGAGGAAGGCCTTGATGGCCATCTTCTTGGCGCGGCCCACGATGTTCTCGATCATGGCGCCGGAGTTGAAGTCCTTGAAGTAGAGGACTTCCTTGTCGCCGTTGGCGTAGGTGACCTCGAGGAAGCGGTTCTCCTCGGATTCGGCGTACATGTGTTCCACGGCGGTCTGGATCATGCCCTGGACCGTGGCCGCCTTGTCGCCGCCGTGCTCGCCGAGGTCGTCGACGTGCAGCGGGAGGCGCTCGGTGAGGTACTTGCCGAAGATGTCCTTGGCCGCCTCGGCGTCCGGGCGCTCGATCTTGATCTTCACGTCGAGCCGGCCGGGGCGCAGGATGGCGGGGTCGATCATGTCCTCGCGGTTGGAGGCGCCGATCACGACCACGTTCTGCAGGCCCTCCACGCCGTCGATCTCGGCGAGCAGCTGCGGGACGATGGTGTTCTCCACGTCCGAGCTGACGCCGGAGCCGCGGGTGCGGAAGAGGGACTCCATCTCGTCGAAGAAGACGATGACGGGGGTGCCCTCGCTGGCCTTCTCACGGGCTCGCTGGAAGACGAGGCGGATCTGCCGCTCGGTCTCGCCGACGTACTTGTTCAGGAGCTCGGGGCCCTTGATGTTGAGGAAGAAGCTCTTGCCGGCGGCCTGGCCGGTGACCTCGGCGACCTTCTTGGCCAGCGAGTTGGCGACGGCCTTGGCGATGAGCGTCTTGCCGCATCCGGGGGGCCCGTAGAGCAGCACGCCCTTGGGCGGCCGCAGTTCGTGCTCCTTGAACAGGTCGGGGTAGAGGTACGGCAGTTCGACCGCGTCGCGGATCATCTCGATCTGGCCGCCCAGACCGCCGATCTGCTCGTAGCCGATGTCGGGCACCTCTTCGAGGACGAGTTCCTCGACCTCGCTCTTGGGGACGACCTCGTAGACGTAGCCGGAGCGGGGTTCGAGCAGCAGGGCGTCGCCGGGGCGGATGGTGACGTCCAGCAGCGGCTCGGCGAGCCTCACCACCCGTTCCTCGTCGGTGTGCCCGACCACCAGGGCCCGCTCGCCGTCCTCGAGGATCTCCTTGAGGGTGACGATGTCCCCGACCCGCTCGAACTCCATGGCCTCGACCACGTTGAGCGCCTCGTTGAGCATCACTTCCTGGCCGCGCCTGAGCACGTCGAGGTCGACGCTCGGGCTGACGTTCACCCGCAGCTTGCGGCCGCCGGTGAAGATGTCGGCCGTGCCGTCCTCGTTCGCCGTGAGGAAGACACCGAATCCGGCCGGCGGCTGCGCGAGCCGGTCGACCTCCTCCTTGAGGGCCACGATCTGGTCGCGGGCCTCTCGGAGTGTGTTGGCGAGCCGCTCGTTCTGCGCGGACACGCCCGCCAGGTTGGTCTGCAGCTCGACGATCCGCTCTTCGAGAATCCTCGTGTGTCGCGGAGAGTCGGCGAGCTTGCGCCGCAGGACGGCGATCTCCTGCTCGAGATAGGCAATCTGACCGGCCGGGTCCTCGGACCCTCGTCCCGGGCGGATGCCGCGGTTCATGTCGTCGTCGTGGGCTGCCACGGTCCTCACCTCCTCCAAGGGGAGCTGGACGCTTCCAGACCCTACCTGGGTGGGTGTCGATTGAAACCCCTAGATCACAAAGACGGTGGGGGCGTGTCCGATCTTCACCCTTGCGCTCTCCCTCACGCCAGGGGAATACCCACCCAACAAGATTGGAAAGCCGACGGTTGTAGGCTCGAAGCGTTCAACACCCGTCAGGGCCGTGCCGAATTGCTTTCGACTCGGTCCGGGCGGCGGAGGAAACGGCAGGAGACATGAACGTGCAGCAGGAGGCCGGTACCGGCGTCGAGGAACTGGAGGTCTGGATCGACCAGGACCTCTGTACGGGCGACGGCATCTGCGCCCAGTACGCGCCCGAGGTCTTCGAGCTGGACATCGACGGCCTGGCCTACGTCAAGAGCGCCGACGACGAGCTGCTGCAGACCCCGGGGGCCACGGCGCCCGTGCCGCTGCCGCTGCTGAACGACGTCGTGGACTCCGCGAAGGAGTGTCCGGGCGAGTGCATCCACGTACGGCGGGTTTCGGACAGGACCGAGGTCTACGGGCCCGGCGCGGAGTGACGCACGGGGCTCGGGTGAGACCTGGAGTGTCTGTTTTCTCACACTGAGCCCCGCGCGCCCGTTTTCGATCAGACCCCGCGGGCGCCGGCGGGCGTGGAGCGGACGAAGGAGCCGTCGCGCCACTGCCACCGGGCGGAGTCCCGGACGTCGGGGCAGCAACTGGGCACGTCCAGGGACGAGTAGCCGAGGAGCGTGGCGGTGACGGCGCCGTCCGCGACGGCGAAGTCGGTCACGCTCATGCGGTCCTTCGGGTCGACGAGCGTGGCCACCACGCGGGGCTTCGGCGCGTCCGCGGCCCGGGTGAGGACATAGACGCCGTCGGGCGGGGTACCGGAACCCGCGTCGCAGCGCACCACGGCGACCGTCTCCGGTCGGCCGTCCCCGTCGAGGTCGCCGGAGGCCTTCTTCTGCACGACGACGCCCACGGGCCCGCAGTCCAGGGGGAAGTCGGCGGCGTCCGCGTCCGGGGGCGCGACGTCGGCCGGGGCGGACTTCGCCGTGGGGGTCTTCGCCTGGGCCGCGGTGGCCGCGCCGGGCTGCAGGACCGAGGAGAGCGCGACGACGGCGGCCAGGGCGGTCGCCGTGGCGAGCCAGTGCACGGGGCGGGTGTGCGTGTGAGCCAGTTCCGGGACGGCGGAGTGCTGCACTAGGAGTGTCTCCTGTGAGGGCTGTGCCGGTGGGGTGGCCAGCATGGTGCCACACGTCACATCGCGGGGGAACGGCGGGGTCGCCGATCGTGCCGTGGTGCCGACGGGAGGACGCCGTGGCCCGGTTCCCGCGGGCTGTGCGGGAACCGGGCCACGGCCGTGGTGCGTTGTACCGGTGTGCTCAGCGGCCGGTGCCGCCGTCGGCGTTGGGGCCGGCGTAGTCCTCGCCGTAGGCGCCCTTGGCGGGGCGGCGGCGGCGCATGGGCGGCTCGACGCCGTCGGCGAGGCGCCGGGCGGTGAGCAGGAAGCCGGTGTGGCCGATCATCCGGTGGTCCGGGCGGACGGCCAGGCCCTCGATGTGCCAGTTGCGGATCATGGTCTCCCAGGAGGTCGGCTCGTTGAAGCAGCCGATCTCCCGGATGGACTCCACGGTCCGCGCCAGCTGGGTGGTGGTGGCGACGTAGCAGCACAGGATGCCGCCCGGGACGAGCGCCTTGGAGACGGCCTCCAGGCACTCCCAGGGGGCGAGCATGTCGAGGATGACGCGGTCGACGTCGGTGTCGCTGAGGTTGTCCTGCAGGTCGCCGACGGTGAGCTGCCAGGCGGGGTGGGGGCCGCCGAAGTAGCGCTCGACGTTCTGCCGGGCGATGTCGGCGAAGTCCTGGCGGCGCTCGTAGGAGTGCAGCATGCCCTGGTCGCCGATGGCGCGCAGCAGGAAGCTGCTGAGCGAGCCGGAGCCCACGCCCGCCTCGACGACGCGTGCGCCGGGGAAGATGTCGGCGAAGGCCAGGATCTGCCCCGCGTCCTTGGGGTAGACCACGGCTGCGCCGCGGGGCATGGACAGGACGTAGTCGGGGAGCAGGGGGCGCAGCGCGAGGTAGGCGACGTTCCCCGTGGTGCGGACAACGCTGCCCTCGGGAGCGCCGATCAGTTCGTCGTGCGGGAAGGAACCCTTGTGGGTGTGGAAGTTCTTCCCGGCCTCGAGCGTGAACGTGTAGTGGCGGCCCTTGGGGTCGGTCAGCTGAACCTGGTCCCCGACCTTGAAGGGCCCGCGCCTGCGGGCGGCACCGGTCGGTTCGGACATGTGAACAGCCTACCGGTCCCGGCGGGGGCGGCCGACCATGTGCGCGCCCCGCCGGGGGCCGTCGGCGGACCGTCCACCGGGGCGGACCGCCCGCAGGCGGGGCCCGGCGGGACCGGGCAGCAGCCCGTCAGGGCCGGCGGGCCATCGCCTTCACGAAGGCGCGTTCGACGTCGGTCGCCGACAGGACGCCGTAGATCTCGCCCGACTCCTCCACCACCAGGTACTCGGTGGCGGGCGTCTCGCGCAGGGTGTCCAGCAGCTCCTCGCCGGCGAGCTCGGCGGAGACCCGCATGCCGTCGGTGATCTCCTGGGCGAGGCCGCCGACGGTGACCCAGGGCCTGCGGTGCTGGGGGACGCCGACGATGGCGGCCTCGCGGACCACGGAGCGGGGTTCGCCGTCGGCGTCGACCACGACGAGGGCGCGGGCGCCGGCCTCGTTGGCGCGGCGCAGCGCCTCGGACAGCGGGGTGTCGGCCGAGACGGGGACGGCTCGGCGGGTGAGGGCGCGGGCACGCAGCTCGGGCAGGTGCTCGCGCAGCCGGGCCATGCGCAGGCTGTTGCCGGCGCCGGTCCAGATGATGGCGGCGAGGATGGCCGCGAGGAGCGCGTCGGTGACGGTGTCCATGCCGCCGGTGTCCTCGACGCCGCCGCCGAGCGCGCCGGACCGGGTGAGCAGCGGCAGGCCGACCAGGACGGAGAGGGCGAGGGCGCGGCCGACCCAGGCGGCGGCGACGGTGCCGCTCATGGGCTTGCCGGTGATCTTCCAGACGACGGCGCGGAGCATCCGGCCGCCGTCCAGGGGCAGGCCGGGCAGCAGGTTGAAGGCGGCGACGATCAGGTTGGAGACCATCAGCCCGGCCAGCAGGACGCCCGGGACGGTGCCCGGCTCCACGGTCTGCAGGGCGACGTAGAAGACGCCTGAGAGGACCAGGGAGAGCAGGGGGCCGACGAACGCGAGGACGAACTCGCGTCCCGGCGTCTCGGTCTCCTTCTCGATCTCCGAGACGCCGCCGAAGAACTGCAGCTGGATGCGGCGCACCGGCAGCTTGAAGCGCAGGGCGGCGACGGTGTGGGCCAGCTCGTGGACGAGGACGGAGGCGTAGAAGGCGACCGCGAAGAAGAGCGAGACGAGATAGCGGGCGCCGCCCAGCTCGGGCAGGACGCGGTCGAGCTGGCCGCCGAACACCCAGGTGATCAGCGCGGCCACCAGGAACCAGCTGGGCGCCACGTAGACGGGTACGCCGAAGGGCCGCCCCATGAGCAGGCCGCCGCCGGGCTCCTTGTGCCGGGCGGGGCCCCGGCGGGGGCCGCCGGGCGGCGAGGCGGCGTGGGCGCGGTCGGGGTGCGCGTCGCCGTCGGCGGGGGCGGCGCCGGGCCCGCCGGCGTGGCGGGGGCCGTGCGGGCGGCCGCCCGCACGGTGGGG
>NZ_BMVU01000047.1 GCF_014650875.1 Streptomyces minutiscleroticus | reverse complement strand
TCCACCAGGGACTTCGCTGGTCGATCTGGCGGCGTGCGCATCAGGCGGAGGCACGACGGCGCCATTTCCGAAGGCGGCTACGGCTCCAAATGATCAAAATCTAGCCCTGTAGTACTAGGCGGGGCCGTGCCGCACGGCTCCGCCGGCCGCTCCCTGCCGCGCGCGTCCGTCCCGGGCGGCCGGCTCCGGCTCCGCGCGCGCCGCGCAGTCGGCCCGCCGCGCCGGGAGCCCGCCCTCCAGCAGATACGCCTCCAGGTGGGCGTTGACGCAGGCGTTGGCCCCGCCCCCGGTGCCGTGGGTTCCCGCGTCCCGCTCGGTCACCAGCACCGAGCCCGCCAGCCGCCGCCACAGCTCCAGCGCCCCCTCGTACGGCGCCGCCGCGTCCCGCTCGGCCGCCAGGATCAGCGTCGGCGGCAGCTGCCCCGGCCGCGTGCCCACGTCGAGCGGCCGCCGCCGGGCCACCGGCCAGTACGCGCAGGGCAGGTTCGCCCACACGTTGTCCCAGGTCTCGAACGGGGCCACGCGCGCGAGCCGGGTGTTGTCCCGGTCCCAGACCCGCCAGTCCGCCGGCCAGGGCGCGTCGTTGCACTCGACGGCCGTGTAGACCGCGCTGCCGTTCTCCTGCCCGGCCTCCGCCCCGGGGTGCGGGCCCGCCAGCCGGAGGAGCGGCTTCTCGTCGCCGTGCAGGTAGGCGGAGAGCGCCTCGGCGCGCGAGGGCCAGTGACTGTCGTAGTAGGCCGCCTGGAGCAGCGCGTCGTGCAGCTGCCCGGGGCCCACCGTGCCGCCCGCGGGCTTCGCGGCCAGCCGCGCGCCGGCCCGCTCGTAGGCCGCCTGCACCTCCCCGGGGGTGCGGCCCAGGCGGTAGGCCCGGTCGTGCCGGGCGACCCAGGAGCGGAAGTCCGCCCAGCGCCGCTCGAAGGCGAGGGACTGCCCGAGGTTGTTCCGGTACCAGATCCGCTCCGGGTCCGGGTTCACCGGGGCGTCGAACACCATCCGCCGTACGTGCCCGGGGAACAGCGTCGCGTACAGGCCGCCCAGGTAGGTGCCGTACGAGGCGCCCATGAAGGTCAGCCGCCGCTCGCCGAGCGCGGCGCGCAGCACCTCCAGGTCCCGGGCGTTGTTCAGCGAGGTGTAGTGCCGCAGGGCGTCGCCCGCACGCTCCGCGCAGCCCCGCGCGTACGCCTCGGCCCGCGCGATCCGCTCCCGCTTGTACGCCTCCGAGGGGTGCTCCGGCGCCGGCTCGGGCTTCGTCCCGAGCGACCGCGGGTCGCGGCAGGACAGGGGCGCGGAGCGGCCGACGCCGCGCGGGGCGTAGCCGACCAGGTCGTACGCGGCGGCGATGCGCTTCCACTTCGGCAGGGTGCCGACCATCGGGAAGGACAGGCCGGAGGCGCCGGGCCCGCCGGGGTTGTAGACGAGGGAGCCCTGCCGGGCGACCTTCCCGGAGGAGCCCCGGGCCGTTCCGGGCCCCTCCGCCGTTCCGGGGCCCTTCGCTTTCCCGGGTCCCTCCGTCTTTCCGGGCTTCCCGGCGCCGGTCCCGCCCGTGGCCCGGACCCGGCTGACGGCCAGTCCGATCCGCTCGCCGTCCGGGTGCGCGTAGTCCAGCGGCACCGTCACCGTGCCGCACCGGAAGGTGCCGGGGACGTCCCGGCCCTCCGGGCAGGGGCCGAACCGGATGCCCTCGGCGGCGGCCCGCCCGGCGGCGACGGCGGTGCCGAGCGCCTCGGCGCGGCCCGCGGCCGCGGAGGTCGCGGCCGGGGAGCCGGCGACCGGGGAAGGTGCGTCCCCGGCCGGCGCACCGGTCGCGGGGACGGCGGCCAGGGCGGCCAGGACCAGGGAGGCGGCGGTTCCGCGGACGGCGACGGCGGCTCTCATCGCGTGGTGGTGTCCCTTCGGTGCGCGGTGGCGACCAGAGGGATGCTCGGGCGGCGGACCGGGCTTGTAAAGCACCGTGCGGCCGGTGTCGGCGCGGTGAACACCAGTGCGCGGGCCGGCGCCTGCCGGGCGGGGGTCCGGGCGGGGGTCCGGGCGGGGGTCCGGGCGGGGCCGGGAAGGGCGGAGGCGGCGGGGGAGGAGGAGAGGCCGGAGCCGGCCGCTCAGTCCCGCTGGTCGCGGTGGGCGAAGGCGGCGCGCAGGTCCGGCTCGCCGATCGCGCGGACGCCGTGCAGGGCCACCGACGCGAGGTACGCGCGGTCGTCGCCGCCGGCCCGCGCGAGCCGCGGCAGGGCGCCGAGCAGCCGCTGCCCGGCCGGCGAGGCCCAGCGGGTGTAGGGGTGCGCCTCGACGCGGGCGATCGCCAGGCAGCTCAGGGCCAGGACGAGCGGGAGCGCGAACCACAGGGCGATCGGGCCCTGCGTGTCGTTGGCCTGATGGGGCATCAGCAGTGCGAGGACGCCCAGGCCCGCCACGGCCACGGCCGCCGCGCGCACCTGCCGGACGGCGCCCGCGACCGTCGTGCGGGCGCCGTCCGGGACGGCGAGGCCCGCGGCGACGAGCCGGTCGGCCAGCGCGCGCACCGCGTCCGCGGTGGCCGCGGCCGTCCGCACCGGCGCGATCCGCGACTGCCCCCCGGGCCCTATCGCCCCCAGTACCGAGCGCTCCATGTCGTCCCGGCCGCGCGGGTCCACCACGGTCGCCCAGCCCGTGTGCGCGAGCAGCAGCCGGCGCTGCCGCGCCATCGCGACGAGCGTCAGGTCCGCGACCCGGGCGGGGCCGCCGGACAGGAACGCCGCCTCGTAGAGCGTGAGATCGCGGGGGCCGGCCGCCCGTCTGCCGGCGGCCGCGGCGCGCACCGCGGCGAGACACAGACGCGTACAGGCCGTACCGGCCACGGCCCAGGCCAGAAGCAGGAGAACCACCCAGAGCATGTCCGTGTTGTATGCGACACCACGCGCGTGCGCCACGGTTCGTCCACGATGCGGACGAAGTGTTGCGAGTACGTGACGTGCCGGTGGACGGCCGCCGTGCGCGGTGCGTCGTCCCTGGTCACCTGCTGCTCAGAGGGCATCGGCCGACTCGTCCGTCACGGCCGGCGGCCGGGACCGCCGGCCGCCGCGGTCCCGCCGGGCGGCCCCGACCCTGGTGGCGCGGGGTGCAGCCCCGGCCGGGCGCCTCAGCGGCGGAGCAGGGTCCGGCGCGCGGCCCGGGCGAACCGTGCGGCCGGGCGCCGGGACAGCGGGGCGGGCCCGGAACGCTCCCGCCACCACGCGTCCAGCCGGCGCCGCACCCTCGCGTCCTCGATCCGCCCCGCGCCCCCGGCGCCGTTCCCCTCCTCGTCGCCGAACAGGAGCCGTTCGGCGAAGGTCAGGGCGTCGCGCCGGTAGCCGCCGGTCATCGGGTGGCTCTGCGCGTACGCGAGGAAGGCCGGCCGGTAGGCGTCCGCGAGGATCTCCGGCAGCTCCGGGGCGACCTTGGCCACGACGTCGGCCCGCTTGCCGGCCAGCGCGCGGGCCTGTACGCGCAGGCGCGCCCGGTCGAAGCCCTCGGGGGCGGGCGCCCCGGCGACCAGCGCGGACAGCAGCGCGGCCTGCGCCAGCCCGAGCCGCTGCCGCGCGGCGGCGGTACCGGCGTCGCCGCCGGCCCCGGACGCACCGGCCGGGCCGCCGTCGGCGGCGGACGTGCCCGCCGGGCCGCCGTCGGCGGCGGGGGACGGACCTGCCTGGTCGTCGCCGGTCACGGGACGCGGAGCCGTCGGGGCGGTGGCCGGCGGCCCGCCCGCCCTGAGGGGCGCCGGTGCGGCGCTGCCGGTCGCGTCGGCGCGGCCGGTCCCCTCGGGACGTGCCCCCGCCAGCGTCTCCCGGATGGCGTTCAGTTCGCCCTCCAGCTCCCGGGGGGAGGGGAAGTTCTCGTCGCGTTCCAGGAGCACGCCGGGCGGGGTCGCCCGGGAGGCCAGGTCCGCGAGGATGCCGAGGACCTGGGGCGGCACCGGGTGGGCGTGGCTGTCGTGCCAGACACCGTCGCGCTCGAAGCCGCCCGCGACGTGGACGTAGGCGATGGCCTCCACGGGGAGTTCGTCGAGCGCCTTCGCGGGGTCCTCGCCGCGGTTGACGTGGTTGGTGTGCAGGTTGGCGACGTCGATGAGCAGCCGTACGCCGGTGCGGTCCACCAGGTCGTACAGGAACTGGCCCTCGGTCATCTCCTCGTCGGGCCACGAGAACAGGGCCGCGATGTTCTCCACCGCGAGCGGCACCGGCAGCGCGTCCTGCGCGACGCGGACGTTCGCGCACAGGACGTCCAGCGCGTCCCGGGTGCGCGGGACGGGCAGCAGGTGGCCCGCCTCCAGCGGCCCGGAGGCGGTGAGCGGGCCGCCCGCGCGTACGAACGCGATGTGCTCGGTGACCAGCGGGGACCCCAGCGCCTCGGCCCGCTCGGCCAGGGCGGCGAGCCGGCCCGCGTCGGGGCGGTCCGCGCCGCCGAGGCCCAGCGACACCCCGTGCGGCACCACCGTGACGCCGCGCTCGCGCAGCCGCAGCAGCGACTCGGGGAGGTGCCCGGGGCACACGTTCTCCGCCACGGCCTCGACCCAGTCGACGCCGGGCATCCGCTCGACCGCCTCGGCGATCTCCGGCCGCCAGCCGATCCCCGTCCCCAGCCGGACGGACCGGTCCGAGGTGTGCGTGTTCCGCATCGTCCCCTCCTTCCGCGCGGCGGTTCCCCCGCCCGCCGCGTGACGGTGTCATCGCCGGTCCGCCGCGCGCCGAACCCACTGCCCGGGACCTTCAGAGCAACATCTGAGGTTCCCGCGGCCCGCTGCGCACCGTGCGCCTCCTGCTCGCCGCTTCCCGGACCCCGCTCACCGCGACGGGGCGGCCGGGTCCCCGCCGGGCCCGGGACGGTCGGTGGCGACCGGGGCCGCGATGGCGAGGGCCGAACCGTCGGCACGCCGCCGCACACGGACCTCCCGGGGAGAACGGACCGCCGCCGGGCCCGGACGACACCGCCGGACCGCCGCCGGAAGATACGCACCCGGCGGCGGTGATGTTCAAACGGCCCGGCCGGAGGCGCGCCCTGGCACGGCACGGGCCGGAGAGGCCGCGCGCCCGGTCCGTCCGCCCGGCCCGGCGGTCAGGCGGCCGCGCCGCGGCGCAGGGCGGGGTGGTCGGCGACCACCGTGCAGGAACCCGGGGCGATCTCGGTGAAGCCCGCGTCGCGGACCACCGGCAGGCCGCTCGCCACCAGCTCGGCCCACCGGCCGGGCTCGGCGGTGCGCACCGCGAGCGGGAAGCCCGCCGCGCGCCAGGCCGCGCGCTCCTCGTCGGACAGCTCCCACCACGCCAGCTGGGCGCCGTGCCCCGCCTGCGCCATGGCCTTGCCCGCCGACATGTCGAGGTCGGGGCTCAGCCAGAGCACCGGCGCGGCCGGGTCGGCGGGCGCGGGCGGCTCCGGGTCGTCGAGGTCGGTGCCGGAGACCTGGAGCCGGGCCAGGTCCTTGGGCCAGCCGTCCAGCGGGACCGGCGGGAAGACCCGCACCTCGGCGGCGTTCTCCGCGCTCCCGGTGACCGTGATGCCGGGCAGGGCCTCCGCGCGCCGCCACTCGGCGCCGCGCGCCCGCCGCACCACCTTGCGGATGCGCGCGTCCTGCCAGTCGCGCATCGCCCGCGCCCACTCGCCCTCGCCCAGCGACCGCTCGTCGCTCAGGACGACCAGGACGGCCCGGGCTGCCGTCTCCAGCGCGTCCGTGCGCGCCGGGGGAGCGGCCCGCTCGATCCGTACGACCAGCGGCAGCACGAACTGCGGCGCCTCGTCGCGCGCGGTGCGCCCGTCGCGGAACGGGCTGTCCTGGGAGGGGCCGTCCTGGGAGGGGCCGTCGCCGGGGGCGGAAGCGGCGCCGGGGGCGTCGACGGCGGGAGTCTGCTCGCTGCTCACCCCTCCAGTCTGCCAGTCGCAAGATCGGTCCGGTCCGCCGCCCGGAGCGCCCGGTCCCCTCACCCGGAGCAGGCGCTGCGCTGGGCCTCCTGCCACGCGCAGGCCGGGCACAGCGTGATGCCCTTGTACGACTCCGGGTACTCGGTGGGCTCGCGGCACAGCACGCACTCGGCGTGGGGCGGCCCGTCGTCCTCCGCCGCCCGGACGGCGCGGGGGGACCCCCACGGCGGCGCCGGGACGCCGGCGGTGCCGCAGTAGTCGTGGTCGCCGCGGGCGTCGCGTCCACCGCGCTCGTCGTGGTCGCGGGTGTCGTGCTCCTCGCTCATGTCTCCAGCGTAGATCCGCCGCCGCGGTACCGGCCGCCGGGCGGAACGGGGCCTCACGACGCCGTGTGACGGCCCCGGCGGTCCCGTCGGTCCCGGTCCGCCGCCCCGATCAGCTCGGACACCTTCACGAACCGGTACCCGCGCTCGCGCAGCTCGGGCACGACCGTCCGCACGGCGCGCTCGGTGGCGGGCGCGGCGCTGCGCGTGCAGTGCATGACGACGACCGAGCCGGGGCGCACCCCGTCCAGCACCTGTTGGGCCACCGCGTCGGCGTCCTTCGCGAACGCGTCCCCGCTGACCACGTCCCACTGCACGGCGGTCACGCCCGCCGTGCCCAGCCTCCGCAGCGCCCGCCGGTCGTAGCAGCCGCCGGGGAAGCGGAAGTACGGCATCGCGTGCTCGACGCCCGCCGCGCGGAAGGCGGCGAAGGCCCGCTCCACCTCCGAGCGCATCCGTCTCCCCGGCACGGTCGGCAGCCCGTGGCAGTCGGCGGTGAAGGCGTAATGGCTGTACGAGTGGTTGGCGACCTCGAAGAGCGGGTCGCGGCCGATGGCGCGGGCCTGCTCCGGGTACTCCTCGGCCCACCGGCCGGTCATGAACACGGTCGAGGCGACCTTCAGCCGCCGCAGGGTCGCGACGAGCCGCGGGTTGTCGAAGCGCTCGCCGGCCGCGGCCCGTGCCCCCTGGCCGGCGGTCATGTCGGCGTCGAAGGTGAGCGCGACGGCCTTCTCCCGGCGGGGGCCGTGGGCGAAGACGGGGGCGAGGCCGGTGGGGCCGGGCGCGAGCGAGGGCGCCGGGCCCGCGGCGGTGGCGCGCCGCTCCGGCCGCTGGGCGGGGGCGGTGGTGCCGTGGCCGCCGCACGCGGCGACCGCGGCACCGAGGAGGCAGGCGGCGGTGACTCTTCGGACGAGACTGTTCACCGAGTGACATTAACCGGACGAAAAGGGATATCCGGGCAGGTCGCGGCTCCGGTGTCGCCCGGCTCCCGTCCTGCCCGCCGTCCCGCCCCCGGCCTCGATCCGCCCCCCCGCCGCGGCCGGGTCCCGCCTCCGTTCGTCCGTCCGTGCCGGTCCCTCGTCCGTGCCGGTCTCCCGGCCGGCTACCTCCGCCAGGGGCCCGTCACCGCGAACGTCGTGCCGGGCTTGTAGCAGTTCACGAACATCGTGTGGCCGTCCGGCGAGAACGTGACGCCCGCGAACTCACCCCACTCCGGGGCCTCCTCGGTGCCGAGGTTCTGCCGGCCGCGGGCCATCGCGTACACCTCGCCGCGCCGGGTCACGCCGAAGACGTGCTGGGCGCCGTTGCCGTCCTCGCAGACCATCAGGCCGCCGCTGGGGGCGAGGCAGATGTTGTCGGGGGACTCGCCGGGCAGTTGCACGTCGGTGTCGGGGCCGAAGACGATCACCAGGGTCAGCCGGCGCCGCCGCGGGTCGTAGCGCCAGATCTGGCCGTAGTGGTCGGCGGCCGAGCCCTCCGCGCTGCGGGCGAAGGAGGAGACGAAGTACACGCACGAGCCGCCCCAGTAGCAGCCCTCCAGCTTCTGCGCGTGCGTGATGCCCTTCGGGCCGAAGTCCTGGAGGCGGATGGGGGTCCCGGCGGCCAGCGGGTCCGGTACGTCCACCCACTCGACGCCCTCGAAGGACGCGCCGGTCTCCTGGATCGAGGACAGGTCGGGCACGTCCGGGACGCGCATGGCCTGCAGCCGGCCGCCCGCCCGCAGCGAACCGGGCCCGCCCCCGGGGCGTTCGGGCAGGAAGCGGTAGAAGAGGCCGAAGGGCCGCTCGAAGGCGTCCTCGGTCTCGTAGACGACGCCGCGCTCGGGGTCGACGGCGATCGCCTCGTGCTGGAAGCGCCCCATCGCGGTCAGCGGTACGGCGCCGCTGCGGCGCGGGTCGACGGGGTCCACCTCGAAGATGAAGCCGTGGTCCTTGGTGTAGCCGTTCGTGCCGGCCTTGTCCTCGGTCTCCTCGCAGGTCAGCCAGGTACCCCACGGGGTGGGGCCGCCCGCGCAGTTGACGGCCGTACCGGCGATCGCGACCCGCTCCCCGAGGACCCTGTTGCGCCCGTCGAGCGTCAGGGCCGTACAGCCGCCCTTGCCCGCCGGGTCGTAGGTGAGGCCCTCGACGGCCGGGACGGGGATCTTCGCGGTGTTGCGGTTCTCGTGGTTGCGCACCAGGTGGACGCGGCCGTGTCTGCCGGCGAAGGCCGCCATGCCGTCGTGGTTGCTCGGGACCGGTCCCTCGCCGGAGCGCAGTGGGTCGCCCTCGCGGGACAGGACCGTGTAGCGGAAACCTTCCGGCAGATCGAGCAGGCCCTTCGGGTCGGTCACCAGGGGGCCGTATCCGGAGCGGCCCAGCGCGCTCGCCGTCCCGGCGAACAGCTCGGACAGGGCTCCGGTGAACGCGATGCCCACTCCCAGGGCGCCGGAGCGGGCGAGCACTTGACGTCGTGTTGTGGACATGGGGCGACCTTCCTGCTGGCGGACAGGACTGTGACCCGGCTGTGTGTATCACGCAGTGGAACTCGGGGGAACCGCGCGCGCAACGCGGCGTCCCCGTCCCCGCGCGGAAACGGGAACGCCCGCGGAGCGCATCGCTCCGCGGGCGTCCCGCGATCCCGCGGTGCTCCGACCGGTGACCGGAGGCCATCCGCGTCCGTCACACGGTCGTCCGCGCCACGGTCACACGGTCGTCCGCACGCCCGTCGCACGGTCGTCCGCACGCCGGTCGCACGGTCGTCCGTGCCACCGGCCGTACGGTCGTCCGCGCACCGGTCACACGGTCATCTTCACCGGTCCCACCTCGGAGCGGCTGTGCCGTTCCGCCCAGTTCTCCAGGGCGGTGCGGCAGGCGTGGTCCAGGTGGTGCAGGCCGGACAGGTCCAGCTCCACCGGGCGGTCCTGCGGCAGGGCCTCCAGGCTGTCCAGGATCTTCGGCAGCCGCAGGAAGGTGGCGTTGCCCGACAGGTGGGCCGTGATCGGGCCGGTACCCTCGTCGGTGACGTCCAGGCGGACGTGCGAGGCATCCCAGGCGGTCTTGACCACCGACAGGGCCAGACCGATCAGGACGCCCTCGAACATGTTGACCGCGACGATGGACACGGCCGTGACGACCAGGATCAGCGCCTCGCCCCGGTGCTCGCGCCACAGCTTGGCGATCGAGCGCAGCGGGATGAGCTTCCAGCCCGCGTGCACCAGGATGCCGGCCAGCGCCGGCAGCGGGATCAGTGCCAGCGCGCTCGGCAGCAGCGCCGCGAACAGCAGCAGCCACACACCGTGCAGCACGCGCGAGGCCTTGGTGCGCGCGCCCGCCGCCACATTGGCCGAGCTGCGCACGATCACCGCGGTCATCGGCAGCGCGCCGAGCATCCCGGACACGGTGTTGCCCGCGCCCTGGGCCATCAGCTCCTTGTCGTACTCGGTGCGCGGACCGTCGTGCAGCCGGTCCACGGCGGCCGCGCTGAACAGGCTCTCCGCCGAGGCGATCAGCGTGAACGCCAGCACGGTCCCGATCACGCCGGGGTTCGCCAGCTCGCCGAAGGCGTCGAGGCCCGGCGGCTGGATGGAGCCGAGGAGGCCCTGCACCTCCACCTTGGCCACCGGCGGGTCCAGCAGCAGCGTGACGAGCGTGGCCAGGACGACCGCCGCGAGTGCGCCGGGGACCGCCCGCCACCTGGCCGGCAGCTTGTTCCACAGCACCATCACGGCGACCGTGCCCGCGCCGATGGCGAGGGACCACAGCGCCTCGCCGCTCCCGGCGGCCTCGACGAGCGCCCCGGGCAGGCCCGTGATCTTGTCGATGCCGGAGGCGGGCGCCTCCATGCCGGCCGCCGAGTACAGCTGCCCGGCGATGAGCACGAGGCCGATGCCGGCCAGCATGCCCTCCACGACCGAGACGGATATGGCCCGGAACCAGCGCCCCAGCCTCAGGGCGCCCATGGCGAGCTGCAGCAGGCCGGTCACCAGGACCAGCACGCCGAGCATGGCCAGGCCGTAGGACTGCACGGCCTCGAAGACGAGCACGGTCAGGCCCGCGGCCGGGCCCGAGACCTGGAGGCTGCTGCCGGGCAGCATGCCGACGACCAGGCCGCCCACGATGCCGGTGACCAGGCCGACCTCGGCCGGGACGCCGGAGGCGACGGCGACGCCCACGCACAGCGGCAGGGCGACGAGGAAGACCACGAGCGAGGCGGCGAAGTCCTGCCGCAGGTGGGGGAACCGCATCTCCCGGCTCACAGCTCGAGGAAGGAGTCGGACGGGCCGTCGTGGGCCAGTACGGAACCGGTGTGGACCTCGTAGAACCAGCCGTGCATGCGCAGCCGGCCGTCGTTCAGGCGCTGTTCGACACAGGGGTAGGAGCGCAGCCGCAGCAGCTGCGTCAGGACGTGGCTCTGCACGGCCTCGGCCACGGCCGGGTCCCCGGGGGCGCCGTCGGGGCGGGGCGCCGCGTGCGCGAGCCAGTCCCGCACGGCGGGGACGGCGGTCAGGTCGTCGCCGCGCACCAGCGCGCCGACGGCGCCGCAGTGCGAGTGGCCGCACACGACGATGTCCTGGACGCCGAGGACCTCCACGGCGTACTCGATGGTCGCGGCCTCGCCGGTGGGCTGCTGCGAACCGTAGGGGGGAACGATGTTGCCCGCGGTGCGCAGTTCGAAGAGCTCACCGGGCCGGGCCCCGGTGATCAGGGCGGGGACGACCCGGGAGTCGGAGCAGGTGATGAAGAGAACCTGCGGGGACTGGCCCTGCGCGAGGCGGGCGAATTCCTCGGGACGCTCTGTGCACTGCTTGCGGAAGGAGCGAGCGTGATCGATGAGGGGCTGCATTGTCAGTTCCTCCTGGCGCGCCTCTGGCGGCGCGTCGGTGTACGAGAACATGGCAGATGCACGGGCACGCGGACACGACTCCACGTCGACGCGCTCGGCTGACGTGGCGTGGTGTGGGGGAGTCAGGTCGGCCTGCCCGGCGAGGGGCAGCTCAGCAGCGGAACACCTGAAGTGCCGCGGGGGTGCGGTCCGTCGACGATCTCGACGGCCGATGGGCGTCGTCGTGGGCGACGAGCGCCAGGGGTACCGGCCCGCACGCCGGATCACGTGTCAGCAGCGGGCGCACCGGCGCGCCGGAGGCCGAGTCGGCCGAGGCGCGGTGCCGGTCACGGGTGCGCAGCGGGCCGTTGGGCCCCGAGTGGTGGCCGCTCTCACCGCAGTTGACGACCTCGCGCCCGGCGTCGGGCGCGGCGGAGTCCGAGGCCGAGGCCACGGGCGGCGCGTGCGCGGACGCGAAGGACGCGGTCGGGGCGAGGAGTTGCAGCGCCAGCAGGACGGCGGCGAGGAAGGGGAACAGGGTCCGGGCCGTCGTGCCGCGTCGCATGCGCCCCCCTCCGGTCGTGTCCGGTCGCTCGTCCGGCGTCACCAGTGTCGCTCATTAAGATAATGCCCTTAGGTGTTTGCAGGGTTAACTTAACGTTTCAGCCTTAAGAGAGCCTGAAGGGAGCGGTCAGTGGCGAAATTCCGCCCATCTGCGGGCATTCCCTCGCACGGGCCGCATCTCCGCGCACCGAACGCAAAGGCCCGTGTACGTAACGCTGCGCCTTTGGCATATGCACAAGCAATGGGGCGAAGGTGACCGGACGGCGGCCCGGGCCGGGCCCCGCCGCCGGGGGTTCCGTCCTCGGTGCGAACGCGGGCAGCCATGGGGAAGCCCTGCTCCGGGGCCGGCGCCGCGCGGGCTCTCCGGGCCTTGAAGCAGGGCTGTGCGCGGGTCTCCCCGGGTTCTAGTGCCGTGACCGGAAAGGTTTGCCGTGGGCTCGCGGCGTCCGGTGCGGTGCATCGCAAGGCGGAGGATCGCCCTCGTACGGGCGTACTCGGGTGGCTCCGACAACGCGGCGAGGTGCCGTGCCGGGCGTCGTGAGCCGGTGAACCCTTCCGGTCACGGCACTAGTCGCCCACCAGGCCCTTGGCGTCGCGGGCCAGGGCGGTGAGGCGGGAGATCGCGCGGAAGTACTTCTTCCGGTAACCGCCGTTGAGCATCTCCTCGCTGAACAGCCGGTCGAAGGGCAGTCCCGAGGCCAGTACCGGCACCTCGCGGTCGTACAGCCGGTCGGCGAGCACGACCAGCCGCAGGGCCGTCGACTGGTCCGGCATCGGCCGGACGTCGGTGAGGCACACGGCCGCGATCCCGTCCGTGAGCGCGCCGTAGCGGCTCGGGTGCACCCGGGCGAGGTGGTCGAGGAGGTGCGGGAAGGCGTCGAGCGAGGCGCCCGCGGTGGCGTGCGCGGCCTTCGTGACCTGCTCGTCGGTGAACGGGGCCGGCGCCTCGGGCAGCCCCCGGTGCCGGTAGTCCTCGCCGTCGATGCGCAGCGTGCGGAAGTGCGCGGACAGCCCCTGTATCTCGCGCAGGAAGTCGGCGGCCGCGAACCGGCCCTCGCCGAGCTTGCCCGGCAGCGTGTTGGACGTGGCCGCGAGCGCCACGCCCGCCTCCACCAGCCGGCCGAGGAGCGTCGACACCAGGACGGTGTCGCCCGGGTCGTCGAGCTCGAACTCGTCGATGCACAGCAGCCGGTGGCCGCTCAGGGTGCGCACCGTCTCCTGGAAGCCCAGCGCGCCGACGAGGTTGGTCAGCTCCACGAAGGTGCCGAACGCCTTCAGCTCCGGCTCGGCCGGGGTCGCGTGCCACAGCGAGGCGAGCAGGTGGGTCTTGCCGACGCCGTACCCGCCGTCGAGGTAGACGCCGCGGGGCCCGGCCGGGGCGGCCGCCTTCCTGCCGCCGCCGAGGCCGAAGAACCTCCGCTTCCCGGAGCCCGCGCCGCGGTGCGCGTCCAGCCCGGCCGCGAAACCCTCGAGGACCCCCACGGCCTCGGTCTGGCTCGGCCGGCCCGGGTCCGGGATGTACGTCGAGAAGCGGACCGAGTCGAAGCGCGGCGGCGGCACCATCTCGGCGACGAGCCGGTCCGCGGGGACGTGCGGCTCGCGGGCGCACAGCGACAGCGGGGCCGCGTCGGCTATCGGGCGGGGGCCTGAGGCGGCGGTGTGGGACGACACACCCCCATGCTAAGCGCCGTGCCACACTGCACCCCATGCGACGCCTGTTCCCTGTGACCGACGAAACAGCAGCCCAGGCCCCGAAGGGCGGTTCCGGGCCGGACGGCGCGGACCGTGCGGCGGACCGCGAGTGGAGCCTGCGCGAACTGGCCGAGGCGTACGCGTACCCCGACGGGCCGGAGCCCTGGCTGCGCGCCAACATGGTCTCCACGCTCGACGGCGCGGCCCAGCACGACGGCCGTTCCCAGCCCCTCTCCGGCGCCGCCGACATGCGGATCTTCGGCGTGCTGCGCGCGCTCGCGGACGTCGTCGTGGTCGGCGCCGAGACCGTGCGCCGGGAGGGGTACCGCCCGGCCCGCGCGCGGGAGGAGTTCGCCGGGGCGCGCGCGGCGGCCGGGCAGGGGCCCGCGCCCGCGATCGCGGTCGTCACCGCCGGTCTGGACCTGGACTTCTCACTGCCGCTGTTCACCTCGCCCCTGGTGCCCACGCTGGTCCTGACGGGGGCCGGCGCGCCGCGCGACCGGGTGGCGGCGGCCGAGGCGGCCGGGGCCGAGGTGGTGGTCGCGGGCGACGGGACCGGCGTGGACCCCGGCCGGATCACCGGCGTCCTGGCCGGCCGGGGCCTGCGCAGGCAGCTGACGGAGGGCGGCCCCCGGCTGCTGGGCCCGCTGATCGGGGCGGACGCCCTGGACGAGATGTGCCTGACGCTCTCCCCGACGCTCACGGCGGGCGACGCCCAGCGGATCGCGGGCGGGCCGCGGGTGGCCGTGCCGCAGCGGTTCGAGCTGGCGGCGCTGCTGGAGGAGGAGGGCTTCCTCTTCGGCCGGTACCGCAGGCGCCGCGCGTGACGCGGCGGCGTCCTGGGCACCCGGGACCACCGGGGTGTCGAGGACGGCCGATGCGCCCAGGACGGCCGGTGCGCTCGGGCCGGACGAGGTGCCCAGGGCGGCCGGTGCGTTCGGGCCGGACGAGGTGCTCGGGGGCGGACGAGGCGTAGCCGCGGCGGTTATGTGGAACTATCCGTTCCGTTTGGTTCCCGCCGGGCACACTGATTCTCGCTGCCTCCGCCCGGTCACGGGGCAGGATGGTTTCCGCAGGGGCCTACCCACGGCCCACGAAGGAGAGAAGGGCGCCTGGTGTCGTGTTCAGAAGCGTATTGATGATCGAGAAGGCCCTGACGTCCGCGGACGTGGAGTTCGTCACCACCCTGCACGGGGACGAGCCGGTCTCCTTCCACGTCCTGCTGCAGCCCCGCGGCGACCAGGCGGACCGGCTGCTGCGGGCCATCGACGACGTGGCGCTCGGCGAGCTCGACGAGGCGGCGCGCGAGCGCGAGCGGCCCGAGGGCGACGAGGCCGCGGCCCCGGCGCAGCGGGCCCTGCAGGTCTCCCTCGCGGCCCTGCGCGCGGCCGGGAGCGAGGCCGAGGGCCGGCTGATCGAGGACCACCCCCTGGACGCGCTGAAGGCGCTCGTCGGCGAGGTCAAGGCCGACGAGGTCATCGTGCTGACCGACCCGCACTACGTGGAGGAGTTCTTCCACCGGGACTGGGCGTCCAGGGCGCGGCACAAGGTGGGGGTGCCGGTGCTGAAACTGTTCTCCCACAGCAAGGCATAGGCTAAGGGCCCGCGCTCCGGCGGGGGCCCCGCCGACGGGCGGGGCCCGCCCGTCGGCGGGGCCCGCCCGCGTACGCCGCACCACCCCGCGGCGGACACGGCGCGGGGGCCGCCCGGACCGGCCGACGACGGGCCCGGCGACGGGGCGCCGTCCACCGGCCGCCCGCGGACGACCGGCACCCGACCACCGTTCACCTCGTACTCCTGGAGACACACGCATGGCACCCGGCCTCCCCACCGCCATGGACCGACCGCACTTCATCGGCATCGGCGGCGCCGGAATGTCGGGCATCGCCAAGATCCTCGCCCAGCGCGGGGCGAAGGTGGCCGGCAGCGACGCCAAGGAGTCCGCGACCGCCGAGGCGCTGCGCACCCTGGGGGCCACGGTGCACATCGGGCACGCGGCCGAGCACCTCGCCGACGACGCCAGCTGCGTCGTCGTCTCCTCCGCCATCCGCGCGGACAACCCGGAGCTGGCCCGCGCCGCCGAGCTGGGCATCCCGGTCGTCCACCGCTCCGACGCGCTCGCCTCCCTGATGGACGGCCTGCGGCCGATCGCGGTGGCCGGCACGCACGGCAAGACCACGACCACGTCGATGCTGGCCGTGTCCCTGTCCGAGCTGGGCCTCGCCCCGTCGTACGCGATCGGCGGCGACCTGGACGCGCCCGGCACCAACGCGCTGCACGGCGACGGCGAGATCTTCGTCGCCGAGGCCGACGAATCGGACCGCAGCTTCCACAAGTACGCGCCCGAGGTGGCGATCGTGCTCAACGTGGAGCTGGACCACCACGCGAACTACGCCTCCATGGACGAGATCCACGAGTCCTTCGAGACGTTCGCCGACCGGATCACCGAGGGCGGCACGCTGGTGGTCTCGGCCGACCACGAGGGCGCCCGCGAGTTCACGCGCCGGGTGCGCGCCCGCGCGGCCGGCCGGGACCTGCGGGTGGTGACGTACGGCGAGGCGCCGGACGCCGACGTGCGGGTCCTGTCGATCGTCCCGCAGGGCCTGCGGAGCGAGGTCACGGTGGTCCTGGACGGCGCCGAGCTGACCTTCGCGGTGTCGGTGCCCGGCCGGCACTACGCGCTCAACGCGGTGGCGGCGCTGACGGCGGGCGCGGCGCTCGGCGTCCCGGCCGCGGAGCTGGCCCCCGCCCTGGCCGCGTACACGGGCGTCAAGCGGCGCCTGCAGCTCAAGGGCGAGGCGGCGGGCGTGCAGGTGATCGACTCCTACGCGCACCACCCGACCGAGATGACCGCGGACCTGGAGGCGATGCGCGGCGCGGTGGGCGACGCGCGCATCCTGGTCGTCTTCCAGCCGCACCTGTTCTCGCGCACCCAGGAGCTGGGCGAGGAGATGGGGCAGGCGCTCGCCCTGGCCGACTCCTCGGTCGTCCTGGACATCTACCCGGCCCGCGAGGACCCGATCCCGGGGGTCACCAGCGAGCTGATCGTCGAGGCCGCCCGGGCGGCGGGCGCGGACGTGCGGGCCGTGCACGACAAGGCCGAGGTCGCGCAGGTCGTGGCGGGAATGTCCGGACCCGGCGATCTGGTTCTCACCATGGGCGCCGGCGACGTCACGGACCTCGGACCCGAGATCCTGGCCCGCCTGGCCCGGTAAGCGAAGCTGTTGGACGAGTAAGGGGTTGAGCTTGATGTCGTACGACGTCGAAAAGCCGGACGAGCAGTGGCGCGCGGAGCTGACCCCGGCGGAATACGCGGTGCTGCGCCAGGCCGCCACCGAGCCGGCGTTCACGGGTGAGTACACGGACACGAAGACCAAGGGCGTGTACTCCTGTCGCGCCTGCGGTGCCGAGCTGTTCACCTCGGACACGAAGTTCGAGTCGCACTGCGGCTGGCCGAGCTTCTACGACCCGAAGGACGCGGACACGGTCGAGCTGATCGAGGACCGCTCGCACGGCATGGTGCGCACGGAGGTGCGGTGCTCCCGGTGCGGTTCGCACCTGGGCCACGTCTTCGAGGGTGAGGGCTACCCCACCCCCACGGACCAGCGGTACTGCATCAACAGCATCTCGCTGCGGCTGACGCCCGCCGAGGGCTGAGACGGGACGGCGCGGACGGCACGAGGTGCCGTCCGCGCCGTTGGCGGGCGTGCTCGGTCCGAGTCCGCTCCGTACGTGCGCCATCGCGCGGGTGTCGCCCCGTACGCGCTCCCGTGGGCGACCCCGTGGGTCTGCCATGCTCGGGGGACGAAGCCGTGAGGGGGCGCCGTGCTGTCGAAGCTGGTCCCGAGCCTGGAGAGGGAACTCGCGCACGCCGTGCCCCTGCGGCGCAGGCTCCACACCTGCCCCGAGCCGGGCGGGCGGGAGTCCGCCACGGCCCGCCTCCTCACCGAGGCGCTGCCCGTGCCGGTCCGGCGGCTGGGGGACAGCACGAACCTGGTGGTACGCGTGGGCGGGGAGGGACCCGGCGTCCTGGTCCGGGCCGAGCTCGACGGGGTGGAGCTGCACGAGGAGACCGGCAGCCCGCACGCTGCCAGGAACGGCCTCATGCACGCCTGCGGCCACGACGTGCACTGCGCGGCTCTCGTCGCGCTGGTCCGGGCGGCTCTTCCGCTGGCGGACGAGCTGCCGGCCCCGCTGGTCGCGGTGTTCCAGGCCAGTGAGGAACGCACACCCTCCGGAGCCGAGACCGTCCTGGCCGACGAGGAGCTGACGCGTACGGTGCGCGCCGCGGTCGGCGTCCATGTGCATCCCGGCATCGTCTGGGGGCGACTCGGGGCGGATCCCGGCACGGTCAACGCGGCCACGTACGGGTTCGAGGTCCTCGTCGAGGGGCGGGCCGGGCACGGGGCCTACCCCCACACCACGCGCGACCCCGTGCTCGCCCTCGCCCAGACGGTCGTCGCCCTGCACACACTGACCGGACGCAGGGCCGATCCGCTGAACCCGTCCGTGCTCAGCGTGTGCGCCCTGTCCGCAGGAGCGGGCGACAACGTCATCCCGGGCACCGCCCGTGCCCTCGGCACGCTGCGCACCATGGACGGGGACGACACCGCCGGACTGCGCGAGGCCGTGCGTGCCACCGTGGAGCAGATCGCCGCGGCCCACGGCTGCGCCGGCACCGTCCGTACCGTCCGGGACGAGCCCGCCCTGGTCAACGACGCCGGACTCACGGCGGCCTTCCGCGCCCTCGCCGACGAGGCGGGGATCGCCCTCGCCGCGCCCTGGCGCTCCTGCGGCGGTGACGACTTCGCGCGCTACGGGACCCGATGGCCGTCCCTGATGGTGTTCCTCGGCCTGGCCGGGGCCCCGGACTTCACCCCGGCCGGGTTGCACAGCCCGCGCTTCCTGCCGCCCGAGGACGCGGTCGGCAGGGTCGCGCTCGCCCAGGCCCTCGGCTACCTCGCGGCCGCCGGGGCCGGGCCGGACGGCGTCACACCTGCACGCGCACGATGGGGAGCGACTTCATCTTCAGACGGGTGAACAAGTTCTCGAAGTGGTGGCACAACTGGCTGCCGGAGGCCCGGTCCTCCATCACCATCACGCCGTGCAGCCCGAGCAGGGCGAACCGGTCTCCCGGCTGGTCGATCCGCGTCGGTATGGTGAACTGCAGCTTCGTGTTGTCCACGAGCAGGATCGACGGGCAGTTGGGCAGGAAGGGGATCAGCCGCATCTGGATGTCGATCCGGTGGTTGGCACCGGCGCGCCGGGCCAGCTCCATGACCCGCACCAGGTGCTCGAACGCCTGCTGATCGCCCTCCATGTCCTCGCGCCGCAACTCGACCCCGTTCAGGGGGGAGCGCCGCGCTATCTCAGCGTAGATCTCGGGCGGCCGCTGGATCAGCCGGTGGTACGAGAGCGTGGCGCTCGGCCCGTTGCGCGAGAGGTGGGAGGCGAGGCAGTCCTCGATGGCTTCGAGGTACTCCGACCGGCTGTCCGGCGGATCGAGGAGTGTGGCGCCCTCGCCCTCGGGCGGGCTGTAGTCGCTGACGACGTAGATGCGCTGGCCTGCCTTGCGTACGGCCTCGGTGGCGACGTTGTAACCGCTTCCGTCGTCCTCGTCGTCCTGGCTGTCCGGTACGAACCGCACGCCCGCGTGCACCAGGTCGATGTGCCGGTCCAACTGGTTGCGCAACCGGATCAGATGCGTCGACACCTGCCCGCTCAGAGCGCTCAGGTCGGTGTGCACCTGCTCCTTGGTCTCCCGCAGGGCGCCGGAGACCTCGTCCTCCGTGGCCAGTCGCAGCCGGTCGATGGCGAACGCCCCGGACGACGCCAGCAGTGACAGTGCCAGTATTCCGACTCCGATCCCGGTGTCCTCCACCAGAAGGGCTATCCCGTATCCGGATGCCAGGGACAGAATGACTTTCAGAAGATCGATCGCGGTGAAGTGGCGCCGCAGGAAGCGCCGCAGGTCGGATTCTGGCATGGCCTCGTTCCCCCTCAGGTCGGCCGGGCCGGACACCTCTTCGGCGGTGGGGCGAAACCGGACGGACCGGCGTACCGTCCGGTCCGCTCCTGCACGTCCTGGAAACGTTCCTGGGTGTGCCCGGCGATCCCGCCGAGCAACCGCCGTTCGATCTCCGCGAGCGGCGGGACGTCCGAGTCCCAGTCGGTGGCGCAGAAGGTCCGCCCGGTGTGCGCATAGGGATCACGCTCCCGTCCGGTCTCCCGCATCCGCGCCACGGTGCGCAACGCGTCCGGCGAACCGGTCAGGCTCCGCGTCCCGGTCCCCGCCCCGCCCAGGTTGGTGCGCGGCAGGTCGACGTGAGCGAGCCGCCACCGGTCGATGTGCAGTCCGATGGTGCGCGCGAGCAGCCCGATCTCCTCGTCCCGGTGCTGCGACGCCCGCGCCAGCGCCGGGTACAGATCCCGCATGAGGTCGTAGTGCAGCCCCACGGAGTGGCTTCCGCTGGTGCGCCCCAGCGCCTTCCGGATCGCGTGGTACTCGTCGGTGGTCAGCCGGTCCACCAGCAGATCGGTCAGCCGCACCACCGCGTCCAGGAGCCGGTCGGCGCGGCCGAGCAGGGGCAGCGCGCGGTCCGCCCGTCCGCCCTCGATCTCCTCGACCGCCCGGCCGATGTGGTCGTTGGCGGCCCGCGCCAGCAGTTCGGGCATTTGATGGGCGGCACGGAACGGAGTGAAAAGGTTCTCCCCCGGCAACCTTTTTTCTCGTACGGCCTCTCGAATGGCGTCCGGGCGCACGAAATCCTCGTACGCCGACGGTGCCCCGCCGACGCAGGTGTACTCGACCCCGATGCGCTGGAGCATGACGTAACGCAGCAGACGGCGTTTCCACTCGCAGGGTTCCGGGTGGTCGGCGAGGGGTTTCAATTCGAGCGCGAGTTCTTTCTCGGCGAGGGTGAGCCGGTGCCAGGACGGGGACGCGGTCACCGCGAGGAGGTGTCCGCCGCCGTCCTCGTCCACCGGGGCGAGATCCCTCACCAGCCAGGCCAGCTCGCTCCACGCGCGGCCGAAGCCCACCATCCACTCCAGGGACCGGACCGCTTCCGCCCCGCGTCCCTGTCGCAGTCTGACGGTCGCCTCGGCCGCCAGTTCCTCCAGGTTGAGCAGGGCCACCTCGGTGGCCTGCAGGAGCGCGCGCAGAGCCTGCCACCGGGTCCCGGGTCCGGGTCCGCCCGAGCCGGCGCGGAAGAGTGCGGGTAACGACTGGAGCTCGTCGTACGACACCGCCACCTCTGGCTCCACCGGCATCACTGTCCCCTCTGTGCCTCGCCCCCTGCGCCCGTGTCGCGCCGACGGGAAAAACTCAGTCTTGCGCATCCCGTGTCATCGGGCAGCCGTTTCACACCTCCATTCGGCGCACATTCTTGCCCGGATTCCGCGTTCTTCACTCCGGCGCTCGGAATAGCAGAGGCGTTTTCTCGGGCTGTGAAGTCCATCCGCCTTTTTGTGCGCCGTGCACTCCCCCTTCCGAGCGCCCTCCGGGCGCCCCGAAAGCCCGTACGGAGCGGGCCCCGGGGAATGCGGAGGAGGGTCCCGGACCGGTCAGGGACTCGCCCCGTCGAAGCCGTAGCGCAGCGGTTCCTCCTCGGTGCGCAGGTCGCGGCGGTAGATGTACAGCGCCTCCGCCCGGACCCCGTCCGCCTGCTCCTCCAGGACGCAGGGATACGTCACCTGCACCACCGGCGGCCGCTCGGCGACCTTCATCCGCAAGCCGTCCGCGGGCCCTCCCACGAGCACCGCGGCCTCCCAACCCCTCGTGCCATGCGTGTTCATGGCTGCACCTTAGAGCGTGCCCTCGTCCGGCATCCGTGCGCGGCGGCCCGCGGGCGCCCGGCAGAGCGCGGGGCGCGCCGACGGCGTGCGGAACGGGCCCGGCGTGGGGGGCGTGCCCAAGCGCGCGGTCACCGGGGAGGGGCTGCCGCTGATGGCGGGCCGCGGCCGGGGCGACGCCCGGTTCGCGCACGAGGCGCAGAACGTCTTCGTGGTCGACCTGGAGCCCGGCGACGTCCTCACCGTCAACGGCCGCAACGTCCTGTGCCTCGACGCGGCCCTCTCGTACGAGATCAGGACGGTGAAGGGGGCAAGCATCACCGGGGCGGCCTGTTCAACAGCGTCTTCACCGGCCACGGCCGCCTCGGCCCGGTCTGCGAGGGCGAACCGCTGGTCGTCCCGGTCTCCCCGCAGCAGCCGGTGTACGTCGACACGGACGCGGTGGTCGGCTGGACCGCGCAGCTGCCGACCTCGCTGCACCGGTCCCAGTCCATCGGCTCGATGTTCCGCGGCGGCTCGGGCGAGGCGGTGCAGCTGATGCTCCAGGGCGAGGGGCACGTGATCGTCCGCCCCGGCGAGGCCACCCCGCAGAAGGCGCAGCAGCACTGACGTTCCCCGCGGCGGCACTGGTGTTCCCCTCGGCGAGCGCCGTGCGCGCCCCGGCGGGGGCGGGCGGGAGCCGGGGGCGTGCGCCTCCGCCGGGCACGGCCCCGCGTCCTTCCCCCTTCCGCGCCCCCCTAGTCGCCGTTCACGCGATGGTGCGGTCCTGTACCGCCGGGCGGATGCGCCCGGAAGGGCCCGGGTAGGGCCGGGCCATGAGCCAGCCGTTCGAACTTCCGCACTTCTACATGCCGTACCCGGCGCGGCTGAACCCGCACCTGGACGAGGCGCGGGCCCACTCCGCGGAGTGGGCGCGCGCCATGGGCATGCTCGAGGGATCAGGCGTGTGGGACCGTGCCGACCTCGACGCGCACGACTACGGCCTGCTGTGCGCGTACACGCACCCCGACTGCGACGGCCCCGCGCTGTCGCTGATCACCGACTGGTACGTGTGGGTCTTCTTCTTCGACGACCACTTCCTGGAGATGTTCAAGCGCACCAACGACCGGGAGGCCGGCAAGGCGCACCTGGAGCGGCTGCCGCTGTTCATGCCCGCCGATCCCGCGGCCCCCGTGCCCGAACCGGAGAACCCGGTCGAGGCGGGCCTGGCCGACCTGTGGGCCCGCACCGTGCCCGCGATGTCCGCGGCCTGGCGGGAGCGCTTCGCCGAATCCACCGAGCACCTGCTCAACGAGTCGCTGTGGGAGCTGTCCAACATCGGTGAGGGGCGGGTCGCCAATCCGGTCGAGTACATCGAGATGCGCCGCAAGGTGGGCGGCGCGCCCTGGTCCGCCGGGCTCGTGGAGTACGCCACCGCCGAGGTGCCCGCGTCCGTGGCGCGCTCCCGTCCGCTGCGGGTGCTGATGGAGACCTTCTCCGACGCCGTGCACCTGCGCAACGACCTGTTCTCCTACCAGCGCGAGGTCGAGGAGGAGGGCGAGTTGAGCAACGGCGTGCTGGTGGTGGAGACCTTCTTCGGCTGCACCACGCAGGAGGCGGCCGACACCGTCAACGACGTGCTGACCTCGCGGCTGCACCAGTTCGAGCACACGGCGCTCACCGAGGTGCCCGCGCTCGCCCTGGACGCCGGACTCGGCCCGGCGGAGGTCGCCGCGATCGCCGCGTACACCAAGGGGCTGCAGGACTGGCAGTCGGGCGGCCACGAGTGGCACCTGCGCTCCAGCCGGTACATGAACGAGCGCGCCCGGCCGGCCGGCGCGCCGGCCGGCCCGGCCGGCCTCGGCACCGCCGGCCAGGACATCAGGGCCCTGCTCACGTCCGCCGGGGGTACGGGGGCGCTCTCCGCGTCACCCGGGCGGGGGGAGAGGCTGCGGGCGTACACCCACGTGCCGTTCCGGAAGGTCGGCCCCTCGCTGCTGCCCGACTTCGACATGCCGTTCGAGCTCCGGCTCAACCCCGCCCTCGACGGGGCCCGCAGGCGCCTGACGCCCTGGGCGCACAGTACGGGCATCCTCCACGAGGGCGTCTGGGACGAGGACAAGCTCCTCGCCTACGACCTGCCGCTGTGCTCGGCCGGCCTCGACCCGGACGGCACGCCCGACGCCCTGGACCTCAGCGCCCGCTGGCTGACCTGGGGCACGTACGGGGACGACTACTACCCCGTGGTCTTCGGGCACCGCCGCGACCTGGCCTCCGCCCGGCTCCTCACCCGGCGGCTCGCCGCCTGCATGCCCCTGGCCGAGGAGCCGGTCCCGCCGCCCGTCACGGCCCTGGAGCGCGGCCTCGCCGACCTGTGGCGGCTCACGACCGCGGGCATGACCCCGGACGCGCGCCGGCCGCTGAAGGAGTCGGTGGTGGTGATGACCGAGAGCTGGCTGTGGGAGCTGGCCAACCAGGCGCAGCACCGTGTCCCGGACCCGGTCGACTACCTGGAGATGCGCCGCGCCACCTTCGGCACCGACCTCACGATGAGCCTGTGCCGCCTCGGCCACGGCCCCGAGGTGCCGCAGGAGGTCTACCGCACCGGGCCCGTGTGCTCCCTGCAGAACGCCGCGGCCGACTACGCGATGCTCCTCAACGACGTCTTCTCGTACCAGAAGGAGATCGAGTACGAGGGCGAGGTGCACAACGGCATCCTCGTGGTGCAGAACTTCTTCGGCTGCGACTACCCGACCGCCCTCGGCGTCGTCCACGACCTGATGAACCAGCGCATGAAGCAGTTCCAGCACGTGGCGTCCCACGAACTGCCCGTGCTGTACGAGGACTTCGGCCTCTCCGGCGAGGTCCGCGCGATCATCGAGGGGCACGTCGTCGAGCTGCAGAACTGGATGGCGGGCATCCTCAACTGGCACCGCGGGTGCCACCGCTACGGCGCCGACGACCTGGCCCGCCGGACGCACCGGTTCGTGCCGGGCAGGATCCCCTCGATGCCGTTCCCCGAGCGGCGCGCGGGAGCCGTCGCCGCCTTCTGACCGCCCTTCCGGCCGCCGTACGCCGCGGGGCCGTCGTACGCAGCGGGGCCGTCGTGCGCGCCGGTCCCGTCGCGGCCGGCGGAGGGGTGCGACGGCCGCCGCGAACGGCGCAGGGGCGCGCTGGGGCGGGCGCGCGCCCGTCTCCCGACCTTTCGCGCCCCTTCGCTCCTTTTCTGCGGAATGGTGCATTCAGGCAACTTCGCCGGTCATCCCCGTGTCCTGTGCGGTGAGAGGAACGCACGAACGGAACAACGGGGGTGTTCGAACCTTGACCGACATCATCGAGAGGACTCCGGAGCGGTCGCCCGAGGAGCCCGCGCCGGCGGCGGCCGACGGACTCACGCCGTACGTCGCGCCGCTGCCCGTCCCGCCGGTCCTGCGGCCCGGCACGTCCGACGTGCTGCGCGAGACCGAGATCGCGGTGCGGCCCGCCTGGGTGCGGCTGCACCCGCAGCTGCCGCCGACCCTGATGTGGGGCTACGACGGCCGGGTGCCGGGCCCGACCGTCGAGGTCCGCCGCGGGCAGCGCGTCCGCATCGCCTGGACCAACCGCGTGCCCAGGGGCAGCGAGTACCCGGTCACGGCGGTCGAGGTGCCGTCGCGGCCCGCGGGCACGCCGCCCGCCACCACCGAGCCGGGCCGCGGCGGCGCGGCGCCCGACCCGGGCGTGGCCGCGCTGCCCGCCTGGACGGTGACCCACCTGCACGGCGCCCAGACCGGCGGCGGCAACGACGGCTGGGCCGACAACGCCGTGGGCTCCGGCGACGCCCAGCTCTCCGAGTACCCGAACGACCACCAGGCGGCGCAGTGGTGGTACCACGACCACGCCATGAACATCACACGGTGGAACGTGTACGCGGGCCTGTACGGCGCCTACCTGGTCCGCGACGACGAGGAGGACGCGCTGGGCCTCCCGGGCGGCGCGCGGGAGATCCCGCTGCTGCTCGCCGACCGCAACCTCGACACGGACGAGGACGGCCGGCTCGACGGCCGCCTGCTGCACAAGACCGTGATCGCCCAGGAGGAGAACCCGGAGACGGGCAAGCGGGTCACCCTGCCCTTCACCGGCCCGTACACCACGGTCAACGGCCGGATCTGGCCGTACGCCGAGGTCGACGCCGCCTGGTACCGCTTCCGCCTGGTCAACGTCTCCAACGCGCGGATCTACGAGCTCGTCCTGATCGACGAGGACGGCACCCCCGTGCCGGGCGCCGTCCACCAGATCGGCAGCGACGGCGGGCTGCTGCCCCGGCCGGTGCCGGTCGACTTCGACACGGCGATGCCCACGCTGAGCGCGGCACCGGCCGAGCGGTTCGACCTGCTGGTGGACTTCCGGGCGTTCGCCGGGCGGCGGCTGCGGCTGGTGAACAAGGGGCGCGGTCAGGCGCCCGGCGTGCCCGACCCGGTGAACGGCGTGCCGTACCCGGCGGTCATGGAGTTCCGGGTGGGCCCGGCCGCGGAGCCGGACGCCTTCGAACCGCCGGAGGTGCTCTCCGGCTCCTTCCGCCGGCTGACGCACGACGTGGAGCACGGCCACCGGTTGATCGTCCTGACCCCGCCGGCCACGAAGGGCGGCGGCGGGCACCCGGAGATCTGGGAGATGACCGAGGTCGAGGACCCCGGCGAGGTGCAGGTGCCCACCGAGGGCGTCATCCGGCTCACCGGCCCCGACGGGACCACGAGGACCTACCGGCGCACGGCCCGGACGTTCAACGACGGGCTCGGCTTCACGGTCGCCGAGGGCGCCCACGAGCAGTGGAGCTTCCTCAACCTGGCCCCGATCGTCCACCCCATGCACGTCCACCTGGCCGACTTCCAGGTGCTGGGCCGGGACGCGTACGACGTGTCGGGCTTCGACCCGGCGCTCGGCGGCACGCGGACGCCGGTCGCCCACGACCCGGACCGGACGATCCCGCTCGCGCCCAACGAGCACGGGTACAAGGACGTCTTCCAGGTGCCGGGGAGCCAGCTGCTGCGGATCATGGGCCGCTTCGACGGGGCGTACGGCCGCTTCATGTACCACTGCCACCTGCTGGAGCACGAGGACATGGGCATGATGCGGCCCTTCGTCGTGCTGCCCGCCGAGGTGCTGAGGTTCGACCACGGGGGAGGGCACGGCGGGCACGACGGGCACGCGGCCCCGGGCGGCCGTCCGGACTGAGGCCACCGCCGCCCGGGAGCGGGTCCGCCGGGCCGGGCCGGGCGGACCGGCCGAACGGCGGGCGGCGGCATCACCCGTTCGAGGATCGTCGCACGTCGGCGCGGGGGGTAGGGCTGTGCCCGGAGGTGGTCGAAGCCATGGAACCGACGGCTTTGCGTCCCAGGCCCATGCCCGGCCGGGAGACGGTCCCGGGCGATCCGTCCCGGTCCGCACGGGGCCCTCGTCCCGCGCCCCGGCGCGGACGGCGGCTGCTGATCGCGCTGCTCGTCCCGGTCGCCGCGGCGGCCCTGGTGCTGGCGGGCGTCGGGCTGGGCACCGTGGGCACCGCGGTGCTCGGCGCGCACGGGCCCGCCGACCCGCGGGCCCGTGCGCAGGCGGGAGGAGAGCGGGAGGGGGCGGAAGGCGCACGGGCGGCGGCCGCCCGGGCCGGCGGCGCGCCGTCCCCGGGCGCGTCCGCGTCCGTGTCGCCGAAGGCGGGACCTGCCGCCCGGGAGGTGCGCGCGACGCTCGGCGTGGAGGCGGTGGACGCCGCCGCGGGGCCGGGCGCGCTCCTCGTCGGCGTGCACGTCCCCGGACCCGGCCACGCGGCGGGGCTGGTCCGCGGGGACGTCCTGCTCACCCTCGGCGGAACCCGGGTCGACTCCGTCGCCGACCTCGTCGGGGCCGTCGCGGCCGCCGAGCCCGGCACCGCGCTGGTCCTGACGGTCCGCCACGCGAGCGGCGTCCACCAGCAGCTGTCGGTGACGCCCGCGGTCGTCACGTGACCGGGGCGGGGGAGGAGGCGGGCCGCTCGGCGGGGGCGGCGGCGGGGCGGTGCCGCCGAAAGGCGTGCCGACCGCTCGCGCGGCCCGTGCCGTACGGGCAGGATGCTGCCCGTAGCCTTCCGACGATCCGACGAACGGAGCCGCGATGACCGCCGCGCCCGCCCCCTTCACCGCCGCCGACCACCGCGCCCGCATGGAGCGCGCCGCGCGGTCGGCGGCCGAGGCGGGACTCGCCGGGCTGCTGGTCGCACCCGGCCCCGACCTGGTCTGGCTCACCGGGTACGCGCCGCCGGCCGACACGGAGCGGCTCACCCTGCTGGTGCTGACGCCCGGACAGGACCCGGTGCTCGTCGTGCCCGCCCTGGAGGCGCCCGACGCCGCCCGGGCGGTGGGCGCCCCGGCGCTGACGCTGCGCGACTGGACCGACGGCAGGGACCCGTACGCCGTCACGGCCCCGCTCCTCGACCCGGACGGCCGCTACGGCGTCAGCGACAACACCTGGGCGATGCACCTGCTGGGCCTGCAGCGGACCCTGCCCGGCACGGCGTACGCCTCCCTCACCGACGCCCTGCCGATGCTGCGGGCCGTGAAGGACCCGGCGGAGCTGGAGCGCCTGGCGGCGGCCGGCGCGGCCGCGGACGCCGCGTACGAGGAGATCCTGCGGGTGCCCTTCGCCGGGCGCCGCGAGACCGACGTCGCCCGCGACCTCGCCGACCTGCTGCGCGCCCACGGCCACTCCCGGGTCGACTTCACGGTCGTCGGCTCCGGGCCCAACGGCGCCGACCCGCACCACGAGGCGGGCGACCGGGTCATCGAGGACGGCGACACGGTCGTCCTGGACTTCGGCGGCCTGAAGCACGGCTACGGCTCCGACACCTCCCGCACCGTGCACGTGGGGGAGCCGGACGCGGAGGAGCGGAAGGTGCACGACGTGGTCCGCGAGGCCCAGGAGGCCGCCTTCCGGGCCGTCCGCCCGGGCATCGCCTGCCAGGAGGTGGACCGGGCCGCCCGGGCGGTCATCACGGAGGCCGGGTACGGGGAGCACTTCATCCACCGCACCGGGCACGGCATAGGCGTCACCACGCACGAGCCGCCCTACATGGTCGAGGGCGAGGAACTGCCCCTCGTACCCGGCATGTGCTTCTCCGTGGAGCCCGGGATCTACCTCCCCGGCCGCTTCGGGGTGCGCATCGAGGACATCGTCACCGTCACCGGGGACGGCGGCCGCCGCCTCAACGACACCCCGCGCGACCTGGCGGTCGTCCACTGACCGCCCCGCACGCGTCCCCCGCCCGGACCACGACCACGGCGCGACCATGACCCAGGCAGCAGCACCCACGGCGGACACGGTACGCAGGCTGGTCCGCTCCCTCCTCCCGGACGGCGGCGCGGTCGAGATCGGGCCCGCCGGCGACGGCGCGCCCTTCACCTGGCTGGTGGGCGCCCGGTACGTCCTCAGGCTCGCCCCGGACCGCGACGCCGGCACCGCGCTCCGGCGCGAGCTGCGGCTGCGCGAGCTGGTGCGGCCGCACGCCGGGGTGGCCGTCCCCGCGACCGTCGCGCACGGCGAGTGGGCGGACGGCCTGCCCTGCGCGCTCGACACCCGGATCCCCGACGGCCCCGGCGAGTACCGCACGGTGTCCGCGCTCGGCGAGGCCGACCTCGCGGGGCTGCTGAGCGGACTGCGCGAGGTGCCCGTGCGCCAGGCGGAGACGCTCGGCGTGCCGCGCGTCCGGCCGCGCTCGCTGGAGTCGCTCAAGGTCGCCGCCGCGGGCGCCGCCGAACGGCTGCGCGTGGCCGACGAGTTCGACCCCGCCCGGCTGCGCCAGCTCACCGGCGCCGCCGCCGTGCAGCTCGGGGGCCGGCCCGACGCCGCCGTCCTGGTCCACCACGGACTGGGGGAGGGACACCTGCTGGTGGGCGCCGACGGGCGGGTGTGCGGGGTCGCCGACTGGACCGGCGCGGTCGTCGGCGACCCGGCGGAGGACATCGCCGGGCTCGCCCTCGCCGTCGGTGCGCCCGCGGCGGTCCGCGCGGCGACCCTCGCCGGGTACGGGGCCCGCCCCTGCCTGCGCGGCCTGTGGCTGGCCCGCTGCGAGGCGGTGGTCCGCCTCGCCGACCGCCTCCGTGGCCGCACCGAGGAGCCCCTCCCGGCGCTGCGCGCCCGGCTCCGGCACGCCTGGGAGGCGATCCTGCTGGAACGCCTGACGGACCTGCCGGACGAAGGGCCGCTCTGACGGCCCCCGCGGCCCGGGCCCGCCTCCCCGGCGGTGGAGGCCGGGCCGGACGGCCCCTCACTGCTGGAGCAGCACCACGCAGGACTCGCCCGGCAGGTGCAGCAGGCCGTCCTCGCCGGGCCCGTCGACCGGCTCCCAGGCGGCCAGGACGCGCACGGACCGGGTGCCCAGCGGGACGGCCGCGGACTCCTTGCCGACGTTGAGCGCCACCCGGACGTCGCCCCGCCGGAAGGCCAGCCAGCGCGCCTCCTCGTCGAAGGCGACCTTGACGTCCGAGAGGTCGGGGTCCGACAGGTCCGCGTACGCGTGCCGCAGTGCGATCAGCCGCCGGTACCAGTCCAGCACGCGCGCGTGGTGGCCGCCCTCCGGCTCGGACCAGTCCAGGCACGAGCGGTCGCGGGTGGCGGGGTCCTGCGGGTCGGGGACGTCCTCCTCGGCCCACCCGTGGGCCGCGAACTCCCGGCGCCTGCCGCGCCGCACGGCCTCCGCGAGCTCCGGGTCCGTGTGGTCCGTGAAGAACTGCCAGGGCGTGCCCGCCGCCCACTCCTCGCCCATGAACAGCATGGGCGTGAACGGCCCGGTGACGGTCAGCGCGGCGGCGCACGCCAGCAGCCCCGGGGACAGCGACATGGACAGCCGGTCGCCCAGGGCGCGGTTGCCGACCTGGTCGTGGGTCTGGGAGTAGCCCAGCAGCCGGTGCGCCGAGACCCGGGTGCGGTCCAGCGGGCGGCCGTGGCCGCGGCCCCGGAAGCTGGAGTACGTGCCGTCGTGGAAGAAGCCGCCGGTGAGCGTCTTGGCGACGGCCGCGAGCGGCGCGCGCGCGAAGTCCGCGTAGTACCCCTGGTCCTCACCGGTCAGCGCGGTGTGCACGGCGTGGTGGAAGTCGTCGTTCCACTGCGCGTGCACCCCGAGGCCGCCCTCCGCGCGCGAGGTGATCACGCGCGGGTCGTTCAGGTCCGACTCGGCGATCAGGAACAGCGGCCGGCCCACCTCCTCCGCGAGCGCGTCCACGGCCGTGGACAGCTCCTCCAGGAAGTGGCACGCGCGCGTGTCCGCCAGCGCGTGCACCGCGTCCAGGCGCAGCCCGTCGATCCGGTAGTCCCGCAGCCAGGCCAGGGCGCTGCCGAGGAAGTAGGCGCGCACCTCGTCCGAGCCGGGGGCGTCCAGGTTCACGGCCGAGCCCCAGGGCGTGTGATGGGTGTCGGTGAAGTACGGCCCGAAGGCGGGCAGGTAGTTGCCGGACGGGCCGAGGTGGTTGTGCACCACGTCGAGGACCACGCCCAGGCCCAGCTCGTGGGCGCGGTCGACGAAGCGTTTCAGCGCCTCGGGCCCGCCGTACGGCTCGTGTACGGCCCACAGCGAGACCCCCTCGTACCCCCAGCCGTGCCGGCCCGGGAACGGGCACAGCGGCATCAGCTCGACGTGCGTGACGCCCAGCTCCACCAGGTGCTCCAGGCGGGCGGCCGCCGCGTCCAGGGTGCCCTCGGGCGTGTACGTGCCCACGTGCAGCTCGTACAGGACCGCGCCCGGCAGTCCGCGCCCCGCCCACTCGGCCCGCCACGCGTACCGGCCGTGGTCGACCACCGCGCTGAGTCCGTCGGGGCCGTCCGGCTGCCGCCGCGAGCGCGGATCGGGCAGCACCGGCCCGTCGTCCACCGCGAACCCGTACCGCGTGCCGTCGCCGGCCTCCGCCCCGCCCGTCCACCACCCCGCCCGGGCGGGGTCGCGCTCCAACGCGTGCGCGGCGCCCGCGCAGTGGAGCGTCATCCGTTCCGCCTCTGGTGCCCACACCTCGAACTGCACGGACCGTTCTCCCTCGTTCGCTCTCCGTGACGTCGCCCGTCCATGGTGCGACAGAAACGATCAATTCGCCGCCGCATCGCGCCGATCGGCGCATCGCGTCCGGAAGTGCCCTGTCGCGACCCGTCCTGGACACCTGTGCCCAAGCTGACCGACAATCACCACTGTGACGTCGTCCTTCCCGTTCCCCGCGCACCCCGTACGGCTCTCCGACGCCGAACGGGACAGGGCCCTGGAGGTGCTCAGGGAGGGCGTCGCCGCGGGCCGGCTCTCGCACGACACGTTCGTGCACCGCATGGAACTGGCGCTCGCCGCCCGCACCGCCGACGAGATCGCGCTGCTCACGGCCGACCTGCGGGCCGAGAAGGGCTGGACGCGGGCGCTGTTCGGCACCGTCGAGGCGGTGTCCGGCTTCACCGCGCGGCTCGGCCGGGCCTGGCGGGCCGAGCGGCTGCCCAAGCTGCTGCTGCCGTCGCCGGGCAGCTCGTACCCGCTGCGCATCGGCCGGGACCCGGCCAGCGGGCTGCGGCTGAGCGACGAGTCCGTGTCGCGGGTCCACGCCGAACTGAGGCACCAGGGCGGCATGTGGGTGCTGCGCGACCTCGGCTCGACCAACGGCACGACGGTCAACGGCCGGCGCGTCGTCGGCGCGGCCGTCGTCCGCGACGGCGACCAGGTGAGCTTCGGCCGGATGGAGTTCCGGCTCGCCTCGGCCTGAACGGACCGCCGGCCACCGGCCGTCGGCCAGCGGCCTGCCCCGGCCACAGGTCCGCACCGGCCGTCGGCCGGCACCGGCCATTGACCATTGACCGTTGGCCATCGGTCCGCATCGGCGCCGGCCCTCGCACCGACCGCGACCCCGCTGTCCGCACCGGCCGCCCCTGCCCGCGCCGGCCGGCACCGGCCTGCGTCGGACCGCCGTTCCCGGTCCGCCGGGGTCCGGTCCGGCGGGGTCCGGTCCGGCGGGCGCCGGAGAGCGACCGTACGGCGGCGGGCGGACGGCCCCCGCCGGGCTCCGGGCCGCGGCGGCGGCGCGCGGGGAAGTATTAACTTCCTTGACACCGGCGGGTGTTGACGAAACGACGCGGCCCATGACTCACTGTGCGTACCGCGTGCACGTCCTGTCCGTCACGGCCCCCTCGCAGCGAAGGGCACGAGTCTGCCGCCACTTCTCCGCTACCCGTCCGTGGACGAGCTGGGCGCCCGGGCGGCCGCGCTCGCAGCCCGCAGCCCCGGGCACGCCCGGCTGCGCCGGGTGGGCGCCTCGCGGGCCGGGACCCCGATGTGGCTGCTCTCCGTCGGGCACGGCGACCGGCAGGTCCTCGTCGTCGCCGGGCCGCACGCCAACGAGCCCGTGGGCGGCGCGACCGCCCTGCACCTCGCCGAACGCCTCCTGGCCGGTCCCGGCACGGCCGGCACCACCTGGAACCTGCTGCTGTGCCTCGATCCGGACGGCGCGCGCCGCAACGAGGGCTGGCTCTCCGGCCCGTACACCCTCGGCCACTACTTCCGGCACTTCTTCCGCCCCGGCTTCCTGGAGCAGCCCGAGTGGCTGCCCGAGGGCGCGGACGGCGCCGTCCTGCCCGAGACCCGCGTCCTGCTCGGGCTCCAGGACGAGCTGAGACCCGTCCTGCAGTGCTCCCTGCACGGCGTCGACGTCGGCGGGGGCTTCGTGGAGCTGACCCGCGACCTGCCGGGACTCGCCCCGCGCCTGGCCCACATCGCCGACGGCCTGGGCGTCCCGCTCGAACTCGGCCCGTACGACACGCTGTACTGGCCCACCCTGGGACCCGGGGTCTACCGCATACCGCCCCCGAGGACGGGCGACCTGGCGGCCGCCATCACCGAGGCCGCGGTCGAGTCGACCTGGTTCCACCCCGACGCGTACGGCACGGTGACCGCCGTCGTCGAGGCGCCCATGTGGGGCGTGCACGCCGTGCAGGACGACGGGCCGCCCGCCGACGCGGACGCGGCCCTGCGGACCGTGAGCCGCGCCCTGCGGCGGGACGCGCGGCGCCTGGAGGAACTGGTCGCCCGCATCCGGCCGCGCCTGGGCGACCTGCCGGACGCCGCCCGGCTGCTCGCACCGGTCGACGACTACCTGCTGGTCTGCCCCGGCATCGCCGACTCCTGGGACCCCGGCGCCCCGGGTGGCGGCCACCGCCTGCCGCCGCTCGGCACCGCCCGTCTGACCGCCCTGGGCATCTCCGGCCGGCGCCTCGCGCTGCGCGCCGCCGGGCTGCTGCACCAGCTCGTCACCGCCGCCGCGCCCGGCCTCACCGGCGTCCTGGCCGACCTCGACCGGCTCCTCGACGCGTGGTGCGCCGAGTACGAGCACGTCTACCGGGCCCGCTGGATCCCGGTCGCGCGGCAGGTCGAGTACCAGACCGGTGTGGTGCTGGCCCTGGCGGACCTGGCCGGGGAGGGCGGGCCGCGGCCGGCCGGGACCGCCCGCGCGGTGCCCTCCTGCCGGGCTACGGCGGACGTGCCGTTCGAGTGAGGCGGGCTGCGCCGCGGGCCCCGTGTGCCGATGTATATGACATGACGAACACGACCCACGAGATGAGAACGGCACGAGCGAGGAGACCGGGGAGGGTGCCGGTCCTGCTGCGCGCCGGGCTGTCCGCCGTCTGCGTCCTGTTCGCCGCGGGCGCGGTCCCGGCGCAGGCGGCGCCCCGCGACCCGGTCTCCGGCGACTGGCTCTACGTCACGGTCAGCCGCGGCGACGCGCACGTCCGCGAGACCCGGGGCACGCTGCTGACCTGCGACCCGCCCCGGGGCCACGCGCACGCCGCCCAGGCCTGCGACGAACTGCGGGCGGCGGACGGCCGTGTCGACCGGGTCGCTCTCAAGGACACGCCCTGCCCGATGGTCCACGCCCCGGTCTCGGTGACCGCGCGCGGGCGGTGGAACGGACGCGCGGTCGACTACCGGCAGACGTTCTCCAGCCCGTGCGTGATGGCGTCGCGGACGGGTTCGGTGTTCGCGCTGACCGCCGACCGGGCCCCCGCCGACCGGGAGCCCCAGGGCCACGGGCCCGCCGGCGGGGCCTCCCCGGAAGAGGCGTCCTCCGGCCGGAAGCCCTCCGGTGAGGCGTCCTCCGGAAAGACGTCCTCCGGCGGTGCGCCCGAGGCCGGCGGTGCGCCCGAGGCCGGCGGTGGGCCCGAGGCCGGCCGTGGGCCCGAGGCCGGCAGGCGACCGCACGCGGCGCCCCGGGCCTAGTGCCGTGACCGGAAGGGTTCACCGGCTCACGGCGCCCGGCACGGCACTTCCCCAGCTCTTCGAGCAGGGGGACCCCCACGCCGCGTTGCCGGAGTCACCCGGGTACGTCCGGTACGAGGGCGGCCCTCCGCCTCGCGGCGCACCGCACCGGACGCCGCGAGCCCACGGCGGACCCTTCCGCTCACGGCGCTGGCGCACCCCGCCCCGCCCCCGGACGGCGTCGTCGCGGCCCGGAACACGCCGGTGCCGTGCGCCCGGAGGGCCGCCCTCCCCTGTGACGGGGACTCAGACCGCCTGCTCGCGCGCGTGGCGTGCCGCCGCGAGCACCGTCCGGGACTGGTGCTCGACCTGGTGCTCCAAGGGCACCCAGCGGGCTCGGAACCGCTCGGCGAAGGCCTCGCTCCAGTCGGTCACGAGCCGTTCGAGCCGCGGCGCCGCCCGGTCGTCGGCCTCCCGCAGGACCCGCAGCAGCATCGCCGCGGCGCGCAGCGGGAGCCGGCGGCCGAAGGCGTCCACGCTCCCGACGTACGCCATCGACGGGTCCGCCGGCGGTCCCTGGACCCAGTCGCCGGCCAGCCCCGGCACCAGCTCCAGCGCCCACCGGGCGGCCCGCAGCAGCGGCCCCTCGGGCGCGGGCAGTCGCGGCAGCGCCTCGGCCAGCACCGACTCCACCTCGCGCGCGTCGCTCAGCAGCCGCCGCGCCAGCCGCCGCATCGCGGCCGCGGGGGACGGGTGCGGCGCCGGGTCGTCCACGAGGTCGCTCGCCCACATCGGGACCTCGACGACCGCGGTCAGCCCGCCGTACCGGTGGGCGTGGTACCAGGTGGAGTGCCGGGCGTCGTCCGGCATGCTCGGGAACGCCGTGTCGAGGCCGGGCGCCGGCATGACGTGCACCCCGGGGCCCGAGGCCGGCCACCCGGCGGCGTCCGAGGCGCCGGTCTCCACCGGTATGTGCAGCTCCGCCGCCGACTTGGCGAACGGTTCCGCGAGCCCCGGTACGTCCTTCGTCAGCTGCACCCAGCTGCCGCCCAGGTCCGTGCCGTGCAGGGTGACCTGGAGGTAGGGCCGCACCTCGTCGATCACCCGCAGCAGGGCGCGCGTCTCGGGCGGCAGCCGGTCGGGCGGCAGCACGGAGGGCGCCCACTCCGGCTGCTCCGGACCGGCCGGCCGGAAGAAGCCCAGGTGGTAGTCGAGCAGGGTGCGCGGCGCCGGTGCGGCGTACAGGCCGGCGCCGTCCGGGTCCGCGCACAGCAGGAAGTGCCAGGAGGTGTCGGCCCGCAGGCCGGGCTCCTCGGCCACCCGGCGGGCCAGCGACAGCAGGGTCGAACCGCCGACCGGTTCGTTGGCGTGGGCGCCCGCCACCACGAGCACCGCGCGCGCGGCGCCGCCCACGGAGAGCAGATGCAGCGGGCGGCCGCCGCGTGAGACACCGACCTGTCTGAGCACGCACAGGCCCGGCCGGTCGGTCACCAGCGTCCGTGCGGACGAGAACAGTTCCCTCACAGTGGGGTAGCGCTGCTCCGACAGGAGTCTCACCCCCGAGTTGTCCGCCCGGCGTCGCCTTCCGCAGCAGCCCGTGGACCGCGGGGCCTGTCGAGGCGCGGAAGGAGCGGTGCCGGGACCAGGGCACCTTGGACGGACGGCAGGCGGCCGTCGGCCCGGGGGAGCGGTCGCCTTCCGGCCGGTTCGCACCGGCGTAGGGACCGATTCCCCCGGGCTCCCGGACTACTCGTCCCGCGCACCGTCCGCGTCGGTCCGCTCCAGGAGAGCCACCGGGAGCCTGCCGAACAGGTCTGCCGCGCGCACATGCCCCTCGAAGCCCCGCTCCGGAGCGAGCACGTCCGCCCACCGCCCGGGCGGCAGCGGCAGCACGGTGTCGCCCCAGCCGCCCGCCTCCTCCAGGCGCAGCGCCAGCCGCGTGACAGCCGTGACGACCTGCCCGGAGCGCGCGAAGGCCACGCAGTGCGCGGCGGCGGGCCCCTCGGCGGCCAGGGGCGTGTACGACGCCGACGCGCCGAAGGCGCCGGGCCGCCGCCCGCGCAGCGCCAGCGCCGCCCGCGTCACCCCGGTCTTCTCCGGTGTCCCGGCCTCCTCGGGCGGGAACGCCGCGGGCCGCCGGTTGTCCGGGTCGACCAGCGCCCGGTACTCGGCCTCCGTGCCCTGGTAGAGGTCGGGCACCCCCGGCATCGTCAGCTGGAGCAGGACGGCCCCCAGGACGTTGGCCCGCGTGTACGGCTCCAGGGTGCTCCGGAAGCGGGCCACGCGCTCCGCGGGCGCCCCGCCCGGGCCCGCCGCCACGAACGCCGCCACGGCCTCCTCGTACGCCGGGTCCTGCTCGGTCCACGACGTGCTCAGACCGGCCTCCCGGACGTGCTTCAGCAGCGCCTCCCGGAGCCGCTCCGGGTCGGCCGGGCCGAGGCCGAGCGCGGTCTGCCAGGCGGCCCAGGCCACCTGCCCGTCGGGCGCGCCGGGGCCGCCGGCGTCCCGGCCGGCCAGGTCGTCCAGCAGCTCCGCCCAGCGCCCGGGGCACTGCGAGAGCACCGAGATCGCGGCGCGGACGTCGGCGCTGCGCTTGGTGTCGTGCGTGGAGAGCACGGTGCCGGAGGCGGGCCAGTCGCGCTGGATCCGCGCGCAGTACGCGTGGAAGTCCTCCGGGGAGACCGCGGGGGCGCCCGGGTCGCCGCCGACCTCGTTGGCCGACAGCAGCGGCACGTAGCGGTAGAACGCCGTGTCCTCCGTGGACTTGGCCCGCAGCGCCGACGCCACCTGCGCGAACCGCGCCCGGAACGCCTCGTGCTCCGGCCGGTCCCCGGCGCGCCCGAGCACCAGGTCCCGCACCGTGTCCACGGCGTGGGCCTCCTCGGGGACCGCGAAGGCCCGCCGGGCCTCGGCCGCGGCCCGCTCCGTCAGGACGGCGGAGGCGTCCGTGGAGGAGTACGGCCGGTACACCTCCAGGCGCACCAGCAGCTCCTGCAGCGCGGTGCGCAGGGCCCACGGCGCGTGGTCGCGCAGCGCGAGCTCCGGCGAGGTGCGGCACAGCCGGTCCGCCTCGCGCGTCAGGCGCTCGACCTCGGTCGCCAGCTCGTGCTGGACCACCTTGTACGCGGCCCGCCGCGCCGTCGCCCCCCACACGCCCCCGCGGTCGGCCTGCGGGGCCGCGAACCGCCGGTAGTGCTCCGCGAGCTCCTCCGCGCCCGCCGGGTCCGTGAGCACCCCGTCCACGTGCCGCAGCGCGTCGTAGCCCGTGGTGCCCGCGACCGGCCAGGCGGCGGGCAGGGCCTCGCCGTCGGCGAGGATCTTCTCGACGACCGTCCAGCGCCCGCCGGTCGCCTCGTTCAGCCGCCGCAGGTACGCGTCGGGGTCCGCGAGGCCGTCGGGGTGGTCGATCCGCAGCCCGTCGACGACGCCGTCGCGCAGCAGCTGGAGGATCTTGGCGTGGGTGGCCTCGAAGACCTCCGGGTCCTCCACGCGCACCCCGATCAGCTCGGAGATGCTGAAGAACCGCCGGTAGTTCAGGTCGGTGCGGGCCAGCCGCCACCACGCCAGGCGGTACCACTGGGCGTCGAGCAGCTGCGGCAGCGGCAGCTTCCCGGTGTCCGCGCGCAGCGGGAAGGCGTGGTCGTAGTAGCGCAGGACGTCCCCGTCGACCTCCAGGTGCTCCGCCTCGTCGCCGAGGCGCCCGCCCAGCACCGGTAGCAGCAGCCGCCCGTCCTGGGCGTCCCAGTCGACGTCGAACCAGCGCGCGTACGGCGACTCGGGGCCCTCGCGCAGCACCTCCCACAGCGGCCGGTTGTGGCGCGGGGAGGCCGCCATGTGGTTGGGCACGATGTCCACCACGAGCCCGAGGCCGTGCTCGCGCGCGGTGCGGGACAGGGCCCTGAGCCCCTCCTCGCCGCCCAGTTCGGCGCGTACGCGGGAGTGGTCGACGACGTCGTAGCCGTGCAGCGAGCCGGGCACGGCCTCCAGGACGGGGGACAGGTGCAGGTGCGAGACGCCGAGCGAGGCCAGGTGGGGCACGGCGGCCTCGGCGGCGGAGAACGGGAACTCCGGCTGCAGCTGGAGCCGGTAGGTGGCGGTCGGCACGGCGGGGATCGCCGGGGCGGGGCGGTCGGCAGTCATGGACATCTACGTACCCGCCCGGCCGCCGTTCGTGTCACCCCCCGCACGGACGGCCGTACGCCCCGCACGACGAGGGCGTCTTCCGGCCTCCCGGAGGGCCGGGGGCCGGCCCTGCGCGGGCCGGGAAAGGCCGCGCGGACCGGTGGGCGGGCACGGCCGGCGGCCCTGCGCGCGCGGCCGCGGAGGCCGGCCGGCGCCGCCGGGCCCGCGACCGGACCTGCGGCCCGCCGCGCGCGGAGCGCGGAAGCGTCCTGCGGGCGTGGGCCGCGGACCCGCCGGCGCCGCCGGACCTCGGCCGGGCCCGCGGCCCCGCCGGCCGTCGCGGAGCGCGGAAGCGTCCCGCGCGCGGGACGCGGCTCAGGGGCCCGTCCCCTGTGCGCGCGGGGCACGGGACCGCCTCGCGCCCACGTCTCCGGAGGGCGGGCCCGCGGCTCGCGCGAACCCGCCCTCCGGCCCCGCCCCGTGCGGCCCTACGCGGGCCGCTGCAGCACCATGATGCTCCGGTCCACCAGCGCCAGCCGGTCACCGGCCTGGACCTTCGCGCCCGTGCCGGGCGCCACGCCCTCGTCCGAGGCGGTGTCGACGATCACCTGCCACTGCCGGCCGTGGTCGACCGGCACCACGAACTCGATCGTCTCCGGGGAGGCGTTGAACATCAGCAGGAACGAGTCGTCCGTGATGCGCTCGCCGCGCGGACCCGGCTCCGAGATCGCGTGGCCGTTGAGGAACACGGTCAGCGCCCGGGCGTGCGAGGAGTCCCAGTCCTCCTGGGTCATCTCCTCGCCCGAGGGGGTGAACCAGGCGATGTCCGACAGCTCGTCGTGCGTGCCCTCCACGGGCCGCCCGTGGAAGAAGCGCCGCCGCCGGAACACCGGGTGGTCGCGCCGCAGCCAGACCATCGCGCGCGTGAAGTCCAGCAGCTCGCTGCCGTCCTTCGGCCAGGGCACGTAGGAGATCTCGTTGTCCTGGCAGTACGCGTTGTTGTTGCCGCCCTGGGAGCGGGCGAACTCGTCGCCGTGCGCGAGCATCGGCACGCCCTGGGAGAGCATCAGCGTGGCGATGAAGTTGCGCCGCTGGCGCGCCCGCAGCGCGAGCACGTCCTCGTCGTCGGTCTCGCCCTCGGCCCCGCAGTTCCAGGACCGGTTGTGGCTCTCGCCGTCGCGGTTGTCCTCGCCGTTGGCCTCGTTGTGCTTCTCGTTGTACGACACGAGGTCGTTCAGCGTGAAGCCGTCGTGGCAGGTGACGAAGTTGATGGAGGCGAGCGGGCGTCGGCCGTCGTCCTGGTAGAGGTCGGAGGAGCCGGTCAGCCGGCCCGCGAACTCCGCCAGCGTGCGCGGCTCGCCGCGCCACAGGTCCCGCACCGTGTCGCGGTACTTGCCGTTCCACTCCGTCCACAGCGGCGGGAAGTTGCCCACCTGGTAGCCGCCCTCGCCGACGTCCCAGGGCTCGGCGATCAGCTTCACCTGGGAGACGACCGGGTCCTGCTGCACCAGGTCGAAGAACGACGACAGCCGGTCCACCTCGTGGAACTGGCGGGCCAGGGTGGCCGCCAGGTCGAAGCGGAACCCGTCCACGTGCATCTCGGTCACCCAGTACCGCAGGGAGTCCATGATGAGCTGCAGGACGTGCGGGGACCGCATGAGCAGCGAGTTGCCCGTCCCCGTGGTGTCCATGTAGTACCGGGGGTCGTCGGTCAGCCGGTAGTACGAGGGGTTGTCGATGCCCTTGAAGGACAGGGTCGGGCCGAGGTGGTTGCCCTCGGCCGTGTGGTTGTAGACCACGTCGAGGATGACCTCGATCCCGGCCTCGTGCAGCGCCTTCACCGCCGACTTGAACTCCAGCACCTGCTGGCCGCGGTCGCCCCAGGAGGCGTACGCGTTGTGCGGGGCGAAGAAGCCGATGGTGTTGTAGCCCCAGTAGTTGTTGAGGCCCATGTCCACCAGACGGTGGTCGTTCACGAACTGGTGTACGGGCATCAGTTCGAGCGCCGTCACCCCCAGTTTCGTCAGGTGTTCGATGATCGCCGGGTGGGCGAGCGCCGCGTAGGTGCCGCGCAGCTCGTCCGGCAGCGCCGGGTGGCGCATGGTCAGGCCCTTGACGTGGGCCTCGTAGATGACGGTGTGGTGGTATTCGGTGCGCGGTGCGCGGTCGTCGCCCCAGTCGAAGTACGGGTTCACCACGACCGAGGTCATCGTGTGGGGGGCCGAGTCCAGGTCGTTGCGCTTCTCGGGCGATTCGAAGTGATAGCCGTACACCTCCTCGCCCCATTTGATGCTGCCGCTGATGGCGCGCGCGTACGGGTCGAGCAGCAGTTTCGCCGAGTTCGACCGTAGGCCGCGCTCGGGCGCGTACGGACCGTGCACGCGGAAGCCGTAGCGCTGTCCCGGCATGATGCCGGGCAGGTACGCGTGCCGCACAAAAGCGTCGGTCTCGCGGAGTTCGACCGCCGTCTCCGAACCGTCGTCGTGCAGCAAGCACAGCTCGATCCGGTCGGCGGCCTCCGAGAAGACCGCGAAGTTGGTGCCCGCGCCGTCGTACGTGGCGCCGAGCGGATACGCCTCTCCAGGCCAGACCTGCATGGATACGACTCTTTCAGTTGTGTTGCGCCACTGAGGGCGACTCCGAGCCGAGTGTCCCCGAAAGTGATGGAACCACCTAGGACTTACGTCCCTCTTACCGGTCGTTCCCCGCATACGCGGTATGCGGGCCGACGCCTCGCGGAGCGCGTCCGCGGGGCGGGGGGCCTTCGGGGGAAGAGCGTGCGGGACGGTCCACCGCCACCCGGGCGGGGCGGTGGCGGACGAGGCGCCGGTGCCGGCCGGCACCGCCGTGGCGGCGCCCGCCGGGGCCGGCGGGAGGGCCGGTCGGGGACCGGGCGGCGACACGCCGGGAGCGGGTCGCCGCCGTCCGCCCGGGCGTCGTCGTGGAGGAGACCTCCGACGAGGGGGAGAGGGGCCGGGGACGCGCCCCCCTGACCGGCGTCGGGGCCGGGCGTGTCGCGGCGCGGTCCTCCGCGCCCCCGCCGGTTCGGCGGGCGCCCCGGACGAGGGCGGCGGACGCCGCGGTCCGCGCCTGTTCCCGAGGACCGGGAGCGGCCCCCGGACCGGCGGCCGCTCCGCGGCCGTCGGCCTGAGCGCCCGCGCGGTCCGGGAGACGGGCCGAGCCCTCCGGGCGGGCCGCACTCCCCGGGAGAGCCGCTTCCCGCGCCCGGGCCGGCCACGGCGCCCGCCCCCTCGCCGCACGGCTTCCCGTCCTCCCCGGCAAGGGAGCCGCCTCCTCGTGCCCGGCGACGGGTGCGGCCGTGCCCGCATCCGGGCGTCGGACCCCACGGCGGCCGCACGCACGGCGGGGACGGCCCCGGCCGCCGGACCCGCCGCCGCGAGTGCCGCCTCCTGCGCCACCGGCCGCGGCCGCGGCGTCTTCCGGCGGTTGGACTTCGGTCTCGACGGCTCCTCCAGGAACAGGGTCGGGCGGCACGACTCGGTCGTCGGCCCGCCGGGGCGGGGCGGGACGGCGCCGCGCCGGCACCGGGACCACCCGGAGCCGGGTGACCGTGGAGCAGGCGGGCGGCGCGGGGAACGTGCGCCGGTGGCGCGTGGTGAGCACGGCGGGCAGGGGCAGGGACGGGCGTCCGCGGCCGTACGAGATCGTCCCCGGACCCTCCGCCAAGTACCCCGGCCGGAGCTTCGCGAAGCACGGCATCTGCTTCACCGAGTACGGGAAGTGCGAACAGTTCGCGAGAGACGACCCGCGCACCTGCGGGAGCGGGACCGGCCGGTCCGTCGACGGGCGGGTCGACGGGCGGACCCCGGTCCACCACGCCACCTGGACCGACGCCGGGTCCCGCCGCGTCGCCCGGGACGAGGACCGGCGGCCCGTGCCGGTCCGCCGGCGGGGATTCCCGGGCCTCCCACGCGGCGCCACCGCCCCGGATCCGCCCGCGCCGCGGCGGCCGGCGGGCCGGAACGGGCGGCCCGAAGGCGGTGGTTGGGAAACGACCTGTCCATCCGGCTGCATCGTCCGCCGCTCCCGGAGTACCCTTCCTTGATCGTTGGGCGGGGCAGTGCTCGGGGGAGCGGAAGGCGGTGCGCGGGTGGGCTCGGGAGGGCTGGAGCTGCCCCCTGGTGACAGTGGTCACGAGGGAGACTCCACGGAGGCCCCGCCCGGGGCGGTGTCCCTGGCACGGCCGATGGAGATCGGGGCGGAGCTGGACTGGGACGCCGACGCCTGGCGGGAGGTCCGCACGCGCGCGCAGCGGGCCGGACGCGCCTACATCTGGCTGAACCTGGTCGAGCAGCGGCTGCGCGCGGTGGTCTGCGCCGTGCTGCGGCCCGTGTACGAGCCCGTGCACGGCGAGGACGACTGGGTGGTCGCCGCGGCCGGTCCGGCGGGCCAGGAGTGGGTGCAGCGGGCCGTCGCCGTGCGCGAGGTGAGCCGCCGCAAGGGCTATCTGCTCGACCCGGCCGACGACAACGTGATCAGCTTCCTGACGCTGCCGCAGCTGCGCGAGCTGATGGTGCAGCACTGGCCGTGCTTCGAGCCGTACTTCGACGACCGGCGCGAGGTCGAGCTGGCCCTCGACGAGCTGGAGGTCACCCGCAACGTCGTCTCCCGCAACCGGGCGCTGTCCGAGGCCGTCCTCGCACAGGCCGAACGGGCCGCCGCGCGCCTGCTGGAGATGCTCGGCGCGGGCGGCGACGTGCCGTCCGCGCGGCGCCTGCCCGTCGACGCGGTCGAGAACCTGGTCGGCGACCGGTACGCCGACGTGGTCGCCGTCCACCCGGACCGGGTGCGGCTGCTGCGGCAGTTCCCGGCCGAGGACATCTTCGGCGGCGCCCGCCGCCTGGACGCCCTCGGCATAGGGCTGAACCTGCTGGTGCAGAACTTCTCCGGGCGGCGCCTGGTGCGCCTGGCCGAGGCCGGCACCCGGGTGCGGCTGCTCTTCCTCAACCCGGCCTCCAGCGCGGTGAAGCGGCGCGAGCGCGAGCTGGGGCTCAAGCGCGGCGAGCTGAGCCGCTCGGTCGAGATGAACATCCTGCACATGCGGCGGGTGCGGGCCCGGCTGCGCGACCCGGGCGCCTTCGAGATCCAGGTCTACGACGAGACGCCCCGCTTCACGGCGTACCTCGTGGACGGGGACGGCTCCGACGGCGTCGCGGTCGTGCAGTCCTACCTGCGACGCTCCCGGGGGATGGAGGCGCCGGTGCTCGTGCTGCGCGGCGGCGGGCGGGTCCTCAAGGCGGACGAGACGGGCGAGGGCGGACTCTTCGAGACGTACCGGGAGGAGTTCGAACATGCCTGGGCGGACTCGCGGCCGGTGTCCTGAGGCGGTCCTGAGCCGGTCCCGGGGGCGGCGCCCCGTAGAGGTGTCCGTGGCTTGCGCCCTGACGGGCCGTCGGCTCCCCGAGGCGGTCCGGGGCGGCCGTGTGCGGCCGGGCGCCCGTCCGGACGGCGGTGCGCGGTGCCGGCCGACGGGCGGAACGCGGGCGCGGGCTTGTCAGTGGCCCGTGCGATGGTGGTGACCAATGGGGGAACGCACCACATGAGAAGGGGGCCGCCATGGGCTGGCACCAGGAGCTGCTGATCGGCTTCGACCTGGAGACGACCGGGACCGACCCGCGCGAGGCGCGCATCGTCTCGGGCGCGGTGATCGAGGTCCGCGACGGGGAGCCGCAGCGGCGGCTGGAGTGGCTGGCCGCCCCGGGCGTGGAGATACCGGCGGACGCGGTGGCGGTGCACGGGATCAGCAGCGAGCGGGCTGCGGCCGAGGGCCGGCCCGCCGCCGAGGTCGCCGACGAGATGGCCGCGGCCCTGGCCGCCGCCTGGCGCTCGGGCGTGCCGGTCGTCGCGTACAACGCCTCCTTCGACCTGACCCTGCTCGCGGCGGAGCTGCGGCGGCACGGCCTGCCGTCGCTGCAGGACAGACTCGGCGGCGAGGCCCCGGCCCCGGTCGTCGACCCGTACGCGATCGACCGCTCCGTGGACCGCTACCGGCGCGGCAAGCGCACCCTCGAAGCGGTGTGCGCGGAGTACGGCGTGGTGCTCGACGCCGCCCACGAGGCCGCCGCCGACGCGCTCGCCGCGGCCCGGCTCGCCCGCGCGATAGCCGGCCGCCACCCGCAGGTCGCCGCGCTCGACCCGGCGGAGCTGCACCGCCGCCAGATCGGCTGGTGCGCCGCGTGGGCGGCCGACTTCCAGGACTTCCTGCGCCGCAAGGGCGACGCGACGGCGGTGGTGGACGGCACGTGGCCGCTGCGCGAGCTCGCGGACGAACGGGTCTGACGGCCGCCCCCGGCCACGGCGGGGACCCTCACCGGCCGAGGGCGGGCGCCCCTGGAGGCGGGCGCCTTCCGGGCGGAGTCCCCTTCGGGCCGGGCGCCGGGCGCCTTCCGCACCGCACGCCCTTCGCGGCCGGGCGTCCTCCGGGGCCGCCGTGGCGCCGGACCGGGACGGCCGGCGGTCCTCCGGGGCCGCCGTGGGGTTGTACCGGGGCGGCCGGGGGTCAGAACGGGTGCCACCGCACCGTCTCGTCGCCCTCCCGCAGCGACGCCACCCGGCGCTCGAACTCCGCCAGCGCCTTCGGGTTGCCCGGCGCGTGCTGGGCGACCCAGGCGCAGCTCGCGGTCTCGCGCGCACCGCGCAGGACACCGCAGCCCTCCCACTCCCGCACGTCCCAGCCGTACGCGTCCGTGAAGTCCGCGTAGGACCCGGGCGGCAGCCCGTAGCGGTCGCGGGAGAGGAGCATGACCACCAGGTCGTGCTCGCGGAAGTCGGCGGAGAAGGTCTCCAGGTCGACCAGGACCGGCCCGTGGGGACCGACGTGCACGTTGCGCGGCAGCGCGTCACCGTGGATCGGGCCCGGCGGCAGGTGCGGCTCCAGCGCGGCGGCGGCCGCGGCGAAGCCGTCGCGGCGCTCGCGCAGGTACGCGGCGTCGGCCGGGTCGATCGCGTCCCCGGCCAGCCGCAGCCAGCGCTCGACGCCGCCCAGCAGCTCGCGGCGCGGCAGCAGCAGGCCGTCGGGGACGGTCAGGGCGTGCACCGCCCGCAGCAGGACGGCCAGGTCGCGCGGACCGGCCGCCCGCACGGCGTCGGGCAGCCGCCGCCACGCGGAGACCGGATGACCGTCCACGAGCCGCGCCTCGGGTTCGGCGGCGCGCACCGCGGGGACACCTTCGCCTGCCAGCCAGTCCGCCACCGCCAGCTCCCGGCGCGCGCGGTCGAGGAGTTCGGCGTCGCGCCCCACCTTGACCACCACGTCGCCGACCGCGAACACGGCGTTCTCACCGAGGGCCAGCAGCGGGGCCTGTCGGTCGTACCCGGCCCCGGCGAGCACCGCCCGCGCCCGTGCCTCGTCCATCGCGTCTCTCCCGCTTCTCCCGTGCCCGCCGCGGTCCGCGCCGCCCACGGCGCCCCATACGCGGCCCAGTGTCGCATTCGCACTGGTCGGAGCCGCGACAAGGGCGTGCGCGACGCCTTGACGCGCCGGGGGACCGTCAGCACCATGACGGAGGCCGCCCGGACGGCCGCCCCCCCACGAGCCGCCCGAAGGAGCCGATCCGTGACCTTGGCGACCGCGACGAAGCGGTCGGCGCGGCGTGCGCCGGACGGGCCCGGCGGCGGCCGGACCGCCGAGCGCGGCGCGTGGTTCCTGGTGCTGCCCGCGCTGATCCCGATCCTGGTGCTGAGCGTCGGCCCGCTGCTCTACGGCGTCGCCCTGGCCTTCACCGACGCGCAGTCGGGCCGTACGGCGCCCACCCGGTGGATCGGCGCCCTCAACTTCCGCGACCTGCTGCACGACACGCTGTTCTGGGACTCGTTCCGGATCGGCCTGCTGTGGGCGGTGGGCGTGACGGTGCCCCAGTTCCTGCTCGCGCTCGGCCTCGCCCTGCTCCTGAACCAGGAGCTGCGGCTGCGCGGATTCGCCCGGGCGCTCGCGATCGTCCCCTGGGCCATGCCCGAGGTCGTGGTCGGCATCATGTGGCGGCTCGTCTACAACCCGGACGCGGGCGTCCTCAACGAGACCCTGCGCGACCTCGGCCTCGGCGACGGCCGCGACTGGCTGAGCGGACTGGCCACCGCCCTGCCCGCGGTGATCGTCGTCGGCGTCTGGGCGGGCATGCCGCAGACGACGGTGACCCTGCTCGCCGGACTCCAGAACACCCCTCGCGAACTGCACGAGGCCGCCGCGATGGACGGCGCGGGCGCCTGGCGCCGCTTCCGCGCGGTCACCTGGCCCGCCCTCAGACCGGTCGCCCTGGCCGTCACCGCGCTCAACCTCATCTGGAACTTCAACTCCTTCGCCCTGGTCTACGTCCTGACCAGCGGCGGTCCCGGCGGCCGTACGCGGCTGCCGATGCTCTTCGCCTACGAGGAGGCGTTCCGCTACGGCCAGTACGGCTACGCGGCCGCGATGGGCTGCGTGATGGTCGCCGTGATCTCGGTCGTCCTCGCCTGCTTCCTCGCCGGCCGGCTGAGGGGAGGCCAGGACGCATGAACCTGCGACCGGAGAGGGCGGGACGCGCGGGCCCGCGGCCGGGAAGGGCGGGCGCGTGAACCTGCGACCGGGGAGAGCCGCCCGCGGCGGACAGTACGCCGCGCTGCTCGCCTACCTCCTCTTCCTCGCCTTCCCCTTCCTCTGGCTCCTCTCCACGGCCTTCAAGCCGCCGCGCGAGCTGGCGAGCCTGCACCCCACCTGGATCCCGAAGGACCCGACGCTCGCCAACTTCCGGCAGGCCTTCGACGAGCAGCCCCTGCTGCACGCCGCGCTCAACTCCCTGGCCGTCGCGGCCGGCGCCGCCGTGATCGCCGTACTGGTCGCGACCCCGGCGGCGTACGTGACGGCGCGGCTGCGCACCCGGCTCTCCCGGGCGGCCACCGGCTGGGTGGTGGTCGGCCAGGCCTTCCCGTTCGTCCTGGTGATCATCCCGCTGTTCCTGGTCCTGAAGAACCTGCGGCTGGTCGACTCCGTCCCCGGCCTGGTCATGGTGTACGTGGTGTGGGCGCTGCCCTTCGCGCTGTGGATGCTCGCCGGCTACGTCCGGGCCGTGCCCGCGGAGCTGGAGGAGGCCGCCGCGGTCGACGGGGCCGGCCGGCTGCGGACGCTGGTGTCGGTCACGGCGCCGCTGCTCGCGCCGGGCGTCGTGGCGACGGGACTGTTCGCGTTCATCAGCGCCTGGAACGAGTTCTTCTTCGCCCTCGTGCTGCTCAAGACCCCGCAGAAGCAGACCCTGCCGGTCGTGCTCACCCACTTCGTCGGGGCGGAGGGGGTGGCCGACCTGGGGCCGCTGGCCGCCGCCGCCCTCCTCGCCACCCTGCCGTCGCTGGTGGTCTTCGCGATCGTCCAGAGACGGATCACGAGCGGACTGCTCGCCGGGGCGGTGAAGAGCTGATGCGCGCCAGGACGCCGGTGCTCTGCGCGGTCCTCGCGCTCCTCGGCACGCTGCTGACCGCCTGCTCCGGCGGCGGGGAGGCGGACGACGGCCGGGTCACGCTCCGCTTCCAGTCCCTGGCCTGGCAGCAGGAGTCGGTGGCGGCCACCGAGGAGCTGGTGGCGGAGTGGAACGCCGCGCACCCGGACGTCCGCGTGGAGTACGTGCAGGGCAGCTGGGACAGCGTGCACGACCAGCTGCTCACCTCCTTCGAGGGCGGCGAGGCGCCGGACGTGATCCACGACGCCTCGGACGACCTGGCCGACTTCGCGTACGGCGGTTACCTGGCCGATCTGCGCGGCCTGCTGTCCGAGCGGCTGACGGCGGACATCCCGGAGCGCACCTGGCGTACGGCGACCTTCGGGGACGGCGTCTACGGCGTGCCCTTCCTCCAGGAGCCGCGCGTACTGATCGCCAACACCGCCCTGCTGCGCGCGGCGGACGTCCGCGTCCCGACGGTGGCGGAGCCCTGGACGTGGGAGGAGTTCCGGCGCGTCACCAGGAGGCTCAGCGGCGACGGCGTCCACGGTGTCGCCTGGCCGCTCAAGGAGCCGGTCTCCGCCACGCTGAACCTCTCCCTCTCGGCCGGCGGGCGCCTCTTCCACCGGGACGCGGACGGCAGGGCGCGCATCCGCTTCGGCCCGGCCGACCAGGTGGTGCCGGAGACGATCCGGGCCCAGACCGGCACGGACGGCAGCGCCTCGCGCACGACGCTCGGCAGCGGCGGCTCCGACACGCTGCCCGGCTTCTTCGCCGGGAGGTACGCGATGGTCCCGCTCGGCTTCTCCTACCGCCAGCAGATCGTCCAGCAGGCGCCCGAGGGCTTCGAGTGGCAGGTCCTGCCCGCCCCGGCGGGCGCCGCCGGGCTCAGCCAGGGCGTCAGCCCGCAGACGCTGTCGATCGCCGAGGACAGCCCGCACAAGGAGGAGGCGGCCGCCTTCCTCGACTTCCTGCTGCGGCCCGCGAACATGGTCCGCCTGGCGCTCGGCGACTGGATGCTGCCCACGGGCACCGAGGCGCTGCGCGACCCGGCGCTGCACACCGACGAGGACGGCTGGGCGACGGGCACCGCGCTCGCCGGGCACCTGCGCCCGGCGCCCGCGCAGTCCGTACGCGGCTACCCGGAGTGGAAGGACAAGATCGCCACCCCCGCGTTCCAGGAGTACTACAGCGGCGCGATCGGCCTCGGTGAGCTGCGCAGGCGCCTGGAGGATGACGGCAACCTGGTGCTGGCGCGCTACCAGCGCTGAACGCGGTGCGGCGCGGACCGTGCCGCACCGCACCGTGCCGCCCGGGGAAAACCCGTTTGCGCGAGACGAAACGTCTCGTACAGGATGACGGCATGACCTCACACCGTCCCGCGCACATCGCCATGTTCTCCATCGCCGCCCACGGGCACGTGAACCCCCACCTCGAAGTGGTCCGCGAGCTGGTCGCGCGCGGGCACCGGGTGACGTACGCGATCCCGCCCGCGCTCGCGGACAAGGTCGCGGAGACCGGCGCGGAGCTCAAGCTCTGGAACTCGACGCTGCCCGCCCCGGACGCCGACCCCGAGGACTGGGGGGACACGCTCCTAGACAACGTGGAGCCCTTCCTGGACGACGCGATCCAGGCCCTTCCCCAGCTGATCGAGGCGTACGAGGGCGACGAACCGGACCTCGTGCTGTACGACACCACCTCCTATCCGGGCGCCGTCCTCGCCCGCCGCTGGGGCGTCGGGGCGATCTCCCTCTCGACGCACATGGTCGCCTGGGAGGGGTACGAGGAGGAGGTCGCCGAGCCGATGTGGCGGGAGCCGAAGCGGACCGAGCGCGGCAAGGCGTACTTCGCCCGCTTCCGCGCCTGGCTGGAGGAGAACGGGATCACCGAGGACCCCGACGACTTCTACGGCCGCCCCGGCCGCTCCCTCGTCCTCGTCCCCAGGGCGCTCCAGCCGAACGCCGACCGGGTCGACGGACGCGTGTACACCTTCGTCGGCGCCTGTCAGGGCGACCGTACGGCCGAGGGGGACTGGCGGCGTCCCGCCGGCGCCGAGAAGGTGCTGCTCGTGTCGCTCGGCTCGGCCTTCACCAAGCAGCCCGGCTTCTACCGCGAGTGCGTCAAGGCCTTCGGCGACCTGCCCGGCTGGCACATGGTGCTGCAGATCGGCAAACGCGTCGACCCGGCCGAACTGGGCGACGTACCGGCCAACGTGGAGGTGCGCGACTGGGTGCCGCAGCTCGCGATCCTCAAGCAGGCCGACGCGTTCATCACGCACGCGGGCGCCGGCGGCAGCCAGGAGGGCCTCGCCACGGCCACGCCGATGGTCGCCGTGCCCCAGGCCGTGGACCAGTTCGGGAACGCGGACATGCTCCAGGCGCTCGGCGTCGCCCGCCACGTGCCGATGGAGGAGGCGAGCGCCGAGACCCTCCGGGAGGCGGTGCTGGCCCTGGCCGGCGACCCCGAGGTGGCGCGCCGGCTGGCCGCGATCCGGGCGCAGATGGCCGAGGAGGGCGGCACGCGCCGGGCGGCCGACCTCATCGAGGCGGAGCTGCGCGGCTGAGGGCGCGGGGCGGGGCCCGCGCGGCCGTCCGGGTCACGCTGCGCGGACCACGCGTTCCCGCAGCGTCGTGGAGGCGGCGGCCGGACCGGATGCGGCGCCGCAGCCCGCGCCCGCCGCGAGGGCCGCACCGGCCGCGCCCGCCTCGGAAGCGGCGTCGAGTTCCGGACGGGCGTCTTCATCGTCGGCCCGCTCCTGGACGCGGTGACCGAGGCGACGATCGTCTCCGGCGCCCTGCCGCTGGTCGTCGAACTCGCCGTCATCCACAAGCCGCTGCTGTCCACGCGCCCCTTCACCCGCACGCTCGACTCCTTCGACCGGGAGACCGTGGCCGAGGCGGCCTGATCCCCGAGGGGCACGCACGACGGGGCCGGGGCGCGCACCCCGGCCCCGTACGCTCCGCCGGAGGACCGCCGCTCTAGGGTGTGCGCATGACGACGACGTACGGGGCGCTGCTGCGCGGCGTCAACGTGGGGGGCAGGAGGAAGGTCCCGATGGCCGGGTTGAGGGAGGTGCTGCGGGGCCTCGGCCACGGCGGTGTGCGCACGCACCTGCAGAGCGGCAACGCCGTCTTCACCACCGGCCGCGACGACGGCGAGGAGGCGCTCGCCGCCGAGCTCGCCGGGGCGGTCGGGGAGCGCTTCGGCTTCGCCGTCGACGTCCTCGTACGCGATCACACCTACCTGGCCTCGGTCGTCGACGACTGTCCCTTTCCGGCCGCCGAGCTGGAGGGCAGGCAGTTGCACGCCGTCTACTTCTCCGAGCCGGTCGGCCCGGAGCGGTTCGCCTCCCTCGACCGCGAGTCCTTCCTGCCCGAGGAGTTCCGCCTCGGCGACCGCGTGCTCTACCTGTACGCCCCCGACGGCCTCGGCCGCTCGAAGCTCGCCGATGCCCTCTCCCGCCCCCGGCTGCTGCGCAACACCGTCGCCACCACCCGCAACTGGAACACCGCCGTGAAACTCGCGGAACTGACCCGTGGCTGACTTCTCCCTCGCCGGTGACCCCGCCGTCGCCGCGGCCGTCGAGCGCGAACTGCGGCTGCTCGACCCCGAGGTGCGCCGTTCGCCCGGGCTCGTGGACGCGCTGCTGCACCCCGGCTTCCACGAGATCGGCGCCTCGGGGCGGCTCTGGGACCGTCCGTCGGTCATCGCCTCCCTGGCCGCGGAGACCGGCGCCGGGGCCCCGGTCGCCGTCTCGGGGATGCGCGGCGTCCGGCTCGCCCCCGACCTGGTGCACCTCACCTTCGACACCGAGCACGACGGCCGCCGCGCCCACCGCAGCTCGCTGTGGCGGCGGGCGGCGGGGGAGTGGCTGCTCTACTTCCACCAGGGCACGCCGTCCGCGCCGGAGGGCTCCTGACGGGACGTCGGCGGCAGGGGCTCGCGACGGCCCCACCCCGCCCCCGCCGCATGATCCCCCTGTGCGAGGCTCGGGGCATGCGCTACATCATCATCGGAGCAGGGGCGGTCGGCGGTGCCGTGGGCGGGCGGCTCGCCGGGGCCGGGCGCGAGGTGGTCCTCGTCGCTCGCGGCGCCCAGTACGAGGCCCTGCGCACGCACGGACTGCGCCTGGTGACCCCCGACGGCACGCACGTCCACCGCCTGCCGGCGGTCGACGGCCCGGCCGCCCTCGGCACGCTGCGCGAGGACGACGTGCTCGTCCTCGCGGTCAAGACCCAGGACAGCGTGGCGGCGCTGGACGCCTGGGGCCCCGCACCGGTCGAGGGCGGCGGCACCGCCGCCGAACGGCTGCCCCTGGTCTGCGCGCAGAACGGGGTGGAGAGCCAGCGCATCGCGCTGCGCCGCTTCTCCCGCGTGTACGGCGTGTGCGTCTGGCTGCCCGCCACGTTCGTCGAACCGGGCGTGGTCTCCGCCGCGGGCGCTCCGCTCACCGGCCTCCTGCACCTCGGCCGCTACCCGTCCGGCACCGACGACACCGCCCGCCGCATCGCCGCCGACCTGGAGGAGTCCCGCTTCGAGGCGCCGGTCGTGGCCGACGTGACGCGCTGGCAGTACGCCAAGCTCCTCGACAACCTCGCCAACGCCGTCGAGGCGGTCAGCGGAGTGATCGACGGCGACGAGGGGCGGGCGCTGTACCGCAGGGTCCGCGCGGAGGGCGAGGCGGTCCTCACCGCGGCGGGCCTGCCGTACGCCGGCGGGGACGAGCAGAGGGCGGTGCGCGGCGACAAGGTGAGACTGCGGCCGCCGGACGGCGTGGCGCGCGGCGGCGGCTCCTCCTGGCAGTCCCTGAGCCGGGGCACCGGCACCATCGAGGCCGACTACCTCAACGGCGAGATCTGCCTGCTGGGCCGGCTGCACGGCGTGCCGACCCCGCTGAACGACCTGCTCCGGCGGCTGGCGAACACCTTCGCGCGCGAGCGCCGGGCGGCCGGCTCGCTGCCCGTCGCCGAGCTGGCGCGCCTGGCCGACGAGGCTGTCGCGTTTGTTCAAGAGCCCGGGGCCGCCCGTCCCTAGCGTGCGGTGCATGAGCACTCACGAACGGCACCAGCACCGGCACACGACCGAGGAACTGCACGCGTACATGGGCGAGTGCGCCGCCGAGGCGGCGCGCGTCGCCCGCGGCGTCCCGGCGGAGCGCCTCGCCGACCCCACCCACTGCCCCGGCTGGGACGTCCGGGCCCTGGTGAACCACTGGGTTCTCTACACCGCGTACGGCCTGGAGCACCGCGCCTCGCGCACGCCGCTGCCGGACGAGCTGACGGCCCGCGACTTCACCGCGGACCCGGACTGGGCGCGGGCCTACGCCGCGCAGCTCGACCGCGCGGTCGCCGCCTGGGCGGACCCGGCGGTGTGGGAGGGCGACATCGACCTCGGCATGGGCCCCTTCCCCGCCCGCGACCTCGCCTGCATGGTCATCAAGGAGATGGCGGTGCACGGCTGGGACGTCGCGGTGGCGACGGGACAGCGGTACGAGGTGTCCGAGGACGCCGCCCGGCTCGTCCTGGACGTGGTCCGGGAGCACGGCGAGCTCTACCGGAAGTACGACGGCTTCGCCGACCCGGTGCCGGTCCCGGACGACGCCCCCGTGTTCGACCGGGCGCTGGCCCTCAGCGGACGGGACCCGCGGACCACCGCGGCACGCGGCCAGTGACGTGACCGGAAGGGTCTGCCGTGGGCTCGCGGCGTCCGGTGCGGTGCGCCGCGAGGCGGAGGGCCGCCCTCGTACCGGACGTACCCGGGTGGCTCCGGCAACGCGGCGTGGGGGTCCCCCTGCTCGAAGAGCTGGGGAAGTGCCGTGCCGGGCGTCGCGAGCCGGTGGGCCTCTCCGGTCACGGCACCGGCCACCGGCCGTTAGGCGCCCAGCGCCGCCAGTGCCGGCCGCCGCGCCCCGTCGTACCGCTCCAGCAGCACCCGGGCCACCTCGGGCGCGGGACCCAGGACGCCGGCCAGGACGTCCGCCCCGGCCGCGCCGGCCGCGATGCGGTCCGGCAGCCGGCCGGGGGCCAGGACGTACGGGGCGACGGCCACCCGCTCGCAGCCGAGGGCGCGCAGTTCGCGCACGGCGTCCTCGGTGCGGGGAAGGGATGCGGAGGCGAACGCAGGCCGCACGGCGCACCAACCGGTGTGCCGCCACTCCCGCGCGATTTCTGCGATCACTGCGATCGCCTCCGGGTCGGTGGACCCCGCCGAGGCCAGCACGACCCCGGTCGAGGGCTTGTCGCCGGGGGTGAGCCCGGCCTCGTACAGGCGCCGTTCCAGCGCCGCCGTCAGCAGCGGCGACGGGCCGAGGACCTCGGCCTGGCGCACCCGCAGCCGCGGCGGCGCCTCGCGCAGCACCGCCGGGATGTCCGACTTGGCGTGGAAGGCGCGGGTGAGCAGCAGCGGGAGGGCGACGACGTCGCGCACGCCCTCCGCTGCCAGGGACTCCAGGACGGCGCCCACGGAGGGGACGTTGAAGTCCAGGAAGCCGGTCTCCACGCGCAGACCGGGCCGCAGGGCGCGCACCCGGCGCACCAGGGCGTGCACGGTCGCGGCGTGCCGCGGGTCGCGGCTGCCGTGGGCGACGAGGAGGAGGACCGGATCACGCATGGGAATCAGCTCTTCACCAGCAGGCCGCGGCTGCGCAGCACCCACCGCTCCAGCGGACTGAAGATCAGCAGGTCGATGGCGATGCCGACGATCAGGATGAGGAAGATGGCGAGGAAGACCATCGACATGGAACTGGTGTTGCGGCCGTTCTCCAGCAGCTGGCCGAGGCCCACGCCCAGGTCGGGCGAGGAGGCGATGATCTCGGCGGCCATCAGCGAGCGCCAGGAGAACGCCCAGCCCTGCTTCAGGCCCGCCAGGTAGCCCGGCAGGGCGGCCGGCATCACGATGTGCCAGGTGCCGCGCAGCCCGGTGGCGCCGAGCGTGCGGCCCGCGCGCAGGAACAGCGGCGGCACCTGGTCGACGCCGGAGACCAGGCCGTTGGCGATCGACGGGACCGCGCCGAGCAGGATGACCGCGTACATCATCGAGTCGTTCAGACCCAGCCAGATCACCGCGGGCGGCACCCAGGCCACCGACGGCAGCGACTGCAGCCCGGACAGGATCGGGCCGATCGCCGCGCGCACGAACCGCACCCGCGCCACCAGCAGCCCCAGCGGGGTGCCGATCACCAGCGCGAGCAGGAACCCGAGCAGGCCGCGCGAGACGCTGGTCCAGATGTAGCCGAGCAGCGTGCCCTGCAGCCAGGCGTCCTCGATCTCGCCCCACACGTCGGCCGGCGTGGGCAGCTTGGTCGGGTCGTCGACGACGCCGAAGGAGACCAGCGCCTGCCACACCACCAGGACCAGCACGACGGCGGTCACCGGCGGCAGGACCTTGCGGACGAGGGTCTCGCGCAGCGGAGGACGGCCCGGCTGCACGGTCTCCAGCGCGTCGAGCCCGGCCTCCAGGCCGGCGAGGTCGCCCGCCTTGCCGGGCCCGGCCGCGCCCGCCTCGACGGCCGTCGTGGTGTCAGTGCTGGCCATGGCGGCGGATCTCCCCACGGAGTTGTTCGGTGATCTCTACGGACAGTTCCGCCACGGCGGTGTCCTCGATGCGGCGCGGATGCGGGATGTCCACCGTCCACTCGTGCGCGATCCGCCCGGGGCGGGAGGACAGCAGCACGACGCGCTGGGCGAGCCGCACGGCCTCGCGCACGTTGTGCGTCACGAAGAGGACGGACAGGTTCGTCTCGCGCCAGATGCGGGTCAGCTCGTCGTGCAGCACGTCCCGCGTGATGGCGTCGAGCGCCGCGAACGGCTCGTCCATCAGCAGCAGCCCGCTGTCCTGCGCCAGCGCGCGGGCCATCGCGACCCGCTGCCGCATGCCGCCGGACAGCTCGTGCACGCGCTTGCCGTACGCGCCGCCGAGCCGCACCAGTTCGAGCAGTTCCTCCGCCCGGGCGCGGCGCTCGGACTTGGGCACGCCCCGCAGCCTCAGGGCCAGCTCGATGTTCTTGCCGGCGGTCAGCCACGGGAAGAGCGCGTGCTCCTGGAACATCAGCGCCGGCCGGCCGTCGGTCGTGATGCTGCCCGCGGTCGGGGCGTCCAGGCCCGCGACCAGGTTGAGCAGCGTGGACTTGCCGCAGCCGGAGGCCCCCAGGAGGGTGACGAACTCGCCCGGCGCGACATCGAGGGTGATGTCGTCGAGGACGAGCTGCCGCCCGGTGGGGCCGGCGAAGGACTTCGAGACGTGCTCGATGCGCGCGGCGTGCTCCACGGCCGCGGTGCCGTCGGCGGCCTTGGCGAGCGCGGTGGCCATGGTCGTCACCTCCTGGGGACTCGTGGTCGTCTTCGTGTCGGTCGGGGGACGGTCGGTGCTACTTCGCGCCGAGCCCGGCGTCGTCGACCGTCGCGCCGCCCTCGTCCTCGAGGATCTTGTTGAGCGGCGTGAGGTCGTAGATGCCCTTCAGGTCGGGCTTCTCCAGCAGACCGGCCTGGACCGCGTGCTCCGCCTCGGCGTCGAGGGTGGCGGCCAGCGGGTCGTCGGTGATGCGGATGGACTCCCACGCCGGGTCGAGGACCTTGTCCGGCAGGGCCTTGCCGGAGTCCTTCCTCAGCTGCTCGTTGGCCGCGGCCTTGGCCTCGTCGGGGTTGTCGTTGATCCAGGCGTTGGTCCTCACCGACGCCCTGAGCACGGCCTCGACGGCCTTCGGGTGCTCCTTCAGGAACTTCTGCGACACGATGACGTTCGTGATCACGAACTTCTTGTCCGGCCACAGGTCCGCCTCGTCGAGCAGCACCTTCGCGCCCTCGGCGACCAGCTTGGACGCGGTCGGCTCCGGCACCCAGGCGCCGTCGATCGAGCCGGACCTGTAGGCGTCCGGGGTGATCTTGTTGTCGGTGCGGACGACGGAGACGTCGCCCTTGCCGCTCTCCGCGTCGACCTTCCAGCCGCGCTCCGCGATCCAGTTGAGGAACGCCACGTCCTGCGTGTTGCCCAGCTGCGGGGTGGCGATCTTCTTGCCCTTGACGCCGTCCAGGGACTTGATCTTCTTCGGGTCGACCACGAGCTTCACGCCGCCGGACGCCGAGCCGCTGACGATGCGCAGGCTCTTGCCGTCCGACTTGGTGTAGCCGTTGATCGCCGGGGAGGGGCCGATCCAGCCGATGTCGATGGAACCGGCGTTCAGCGCCTCGATCTCGGAGGGGCCCGCGTTGAAGACGGAGTACTTGGCCCGCGTGCCGCCGAGCTCCTTCTGGAAGAAGCCCTTCTGGTTGCCGACCAGCGCGGTCGCGTGCGTCAGGTTGCCGAAGTAGCCGATCTTGACGGAGTCGAGGCCGTCGATCTTCTCGGCGCCCGCGGAGACGTTCGACGTGGTGTCCTCGTCGTCGTTCGCGGAGCCGTAACCGCAGGCGGCCGGCGCCAGCAGGGGGAGCGCGGCCAGCGCCGCGAGGCCGCGGCGCAGGGCTGTGGAGCGGGAGGTGGCAGGCACGGGAGGTGTTCCTCTCGTTGGCCCGGCGGTCACGGTCTCTCAGGTCGTGGCCGGGAGGTCGGCAGGTCTTCGTCTCACTGCGTGGGGGGTGCGGGCGCGCGGGCAGTGCGCGTACGTCAGCGCACACATCGCGCCACCCCGCCCTGCCCGCTGCCGAGGGCACCGCTGCCCACCCGTCCGCCCTCCTTGGCGAACGTGGAGAAGACCTCCGTGAGGGCCGACATGGTCAGAAGTCCCACCCGTCGTCGTCCGTCTCCGCCCTGACCGGCTCCGGAGCGGCGAAGGACTCGCCGACCATGCCCGCGGTCAGCGTGGTGCCGTCGGCGGGGTCGATCAGGATGAAGGAACCGGTGCGCCGCGAGTCCGCGTAGGAGTCGACCGGCAGCGGCTCGGCGGCACGGATCTTCACCCGGCCGATGTCGTTGGCGACCAGGCGGCCCGGGTGCGGGTGCAGCGACAGGTCGTCGAGGGTCAGCCGGGAGGGGATGTCCTTGACGAGGGCCTTGACCGTGCGGGTGCCGTGCTTGAGCAGCACCCGGTGGCCCACGGTCAGCGGCGCGTCGGCGACGTGGCAGACGGTCGCCTCGATGTCCTGCGTCGTCGCGGGCGCGTCCGCGGACGGCACGATCAGGTCGCCGCGCGAGATGTCGATGTCGTCCTCCAGCAGGAGGGTCACCGACTGGCTCGTCCAGGCCACGTCGACGGGCTCGCCCAGCAGGTCGATCCCGGAGATCCGCGAGGTGCGGCCCGAGGGCAGCACGGTGACCTCCTCGCCGACGCGGAAGGCGCCGGCCGCGATCTGGCCCGCGTAGCCGCGGTAGTCGGGGTGCTCGGCGGTCCGCGGGCGGATCACGTACTGCACGGGCAGGCGCGCGTGGCAGGTGGCGAGGTCGTGGCTGACCGGCACCGTCTCCAGGTGCTCGAGGACGGTCGGGCCGCCGTACCAGTCCATGGTGGCGGAGGGCTCCACCACGTTGTCGCCGGCCAGCGCGGAGATCGGGATCGCGGTGATCTCGGGGATGCCCAGCTCGGTCGCGTACGCCGTGAACTCCTCGGCGATCGCCGCGAAGACCGGCTCCTCGTAGTCGACGAGGTCCATCTTGTTGACGGCGAGGACGACGTGGGGGACGCGCAGGAGGGCGGCGATGGCGGCGTGGCGGCGGGTCTGTTCGACGACGCCGTTGCGGGCGTCGACGAGGATCACCGTCAGTTCGGCGGTGGAGGCGCCGGTGACCATGTTGCGGGTGTACTGCACGTGGCCGGGGGTGTCGGCCAGGATGAAGCGGCGCCGTGGTGTGGCGAAGTAGCGGTAGGCCACGTCGATGGTGATGCCCTGTTCGCGTTCGGCGCGCAGGCCGTCGGTCAGCAGGGCGAGGTCGGGTGCGTCCTGGCCGCGGCTCGCGGAGGCGCGTTGCACGGCTTCGAGCTGGTCGGCCAGGACCGACTTGGAGTCGTGCAGCAGCCGGCCGACGAGGGTGGACTTGCCGTCGTCGACGGAGCCCGCGGTGGCGAAGCGCAGCAGGGTCGTGGCGGACAGCTGCTCGGCCGGCAGCGGCTGGGTGGGGCCGGTGGTGCTGGTCATGTCTAGAAGTACCCCTCGCGCTTGCGGTCTTCCATCGCGGCCTCGGAGAGTTTGTCGTCGGCGCGGGTGGCGCCGCGTTCGGTGAGGCGGGAGGCGGCGATCTCGGCGATGACGGCGTCCAGGGTGGTGGCGTCGGAGTCGACGGCGCCGGTGCAGGACATGTCGCCGACGGTGCGGTAGCGCACCAGGCGTGTCTCGACGCGCTCGCCGTCGCCCGGGCCGCCCCAGGCGCCGGCGGTCAGCCACATGCCGTCGCGTTGGAAGACCTCGCGGTGGTGGGCGAAGTAGATGGCGGGCAGGTCGATGTGTTCGCGGGCGATGTACTGCCACACGTCCAGTTCGGTCCAGTTGGACAGGGGGAAGACGCGGACGTGTTCGCCGGGGGCGTGGCGGCCGTTGTAGAGGTTCCACAGTTCGGGGCGCTGGCGGCGGGGGTCCCACTGGGAGAACTCGTCGCGCAGGGAGAAGACGCGTTCCTTGGCGCGGGCCTTCTCCTCGTCGCGGCGGCCGCCGCCGAAGACCGCGTCGAACCTCTCGTGCTGGATGGTCTCGGTCAGGGGCAGGGTCTGCAGCGGGTTGCGGGT
>NZ_BMVU01000046.1 GCF_014650875.1 Streptomyces minutiscleroticus | reverse complement strand
TTCCTTCGTACTCACCCTCTCGGGCTTTCCTCCGGGCACTTTCCCTTCGGTCTTGCGTCTCCGACTCTATCAGATCTTTCCGATCCGATTTCCTCGGTGCTTTCCAGGTATTCGCTTTCGCGTTTCCCTTTCCGGCGACTCCGACTTTATCAGAGGTTCTGAGTCGGAATTTCCACCCCTTCGGAGAGTCGTCCGACGCGCCGAAGCTGTCGGGTTCCCCTCTGGCGGAGCCGCAAACGTACTGGAGCGGGGCGCCCCGATGCAAATCGAGGGCGCCCCGCTCCGGAGCCACACCGGTGAGGTGCTCAGACCTCGACCACGACCGGCAGGATCATGGGCCGGCGGCGGTAGTTGTCCGACACCCACTTGCCGAGGGTGCGGCGGACGAGTTGCTGCAGCTGGTGCGGCTCGACGACCCCGTCCTGGGCCGACCGCTCCAGTACCTCGGCGACCCTCGGGATGACGTCGGCGAAGGCCGAGTCCTCGATGCCGGAGCCGCGCGCCTGGACGTGCGGACCCGCGGTGATCTTGCCCGTGGAGGAGTCCACGACCACGAAGACCGAGATGATGCCCTCGTCGCCGAGGATCTTGCGGTCCTTGAGCGCGGGCTCGCCGACGTCGCCGACCGAGAGGCCGTCGACGTACACGTATCCGGCCTGGACCTTGCCCACGATCTTGGCCTTGCCCTCGACGAGGTCGACCACGACCCCGTCCTCGGCGATCACGACGCGGTCGTGCGGGACGCCGGTGAGGGCGCCGAGTTCGGCGTTGGCCCGCAGGTGGCGCCACTCGCCGTGGACCGGCATCAGGTTCTTGGGCTTGCAGATGTTGTAGAAGTACAGCAGCTCGCCGGCCGAGGCGTGGCCCGAGACGTGCACCTTGGCGTTGCCCTTGTGCACGACGTTCGCGCCCCAGCGGGTGAGGCCGTTGATGACGCGGTAGACCGCGTTCTCGTTGCCCGGGATCAGGGACGACGCGAGGATCACCGTGTCGCCCGCGACGATGCGGATCTGGTGGTCCCGGTTGGCCATCCGGGACAGGGCCGCCATGGGCTCGCCCTGGGACCCGGTGCAGACGAGCACGATCTCGTGGTCGGGCAGGTCGTCCAGGGTCTTGACGTCCACCACCAGGCCCGGCGGGATGCGCAGGTAGCCGAGGTCGCGCGCGATGCCCATGTTGCGGACCATGGAGCGGCCGACGAAGGCGACCCGGCGGCCGTACTCGTGCGCGGCGTCCAGGATCTGCTGGATGCGGTGGACGTGGCTGGCGAAGCTCGCCACGATGATCCGCTTGCGGGCGCCCGCGAAGACCTGGCGCAGTACGTTCGAGATGTCGCGCTCGGGCGGGACGAAGCCCGGTACCTCGGCGTTGGTGGAGTCGGCGAGGAGGAGGTCGATGCCCTCCTCGCTGAGCCGGGCGAACGCGTGCAGGTCGGTGAGCCGGCCGTCCAGCGGCAGCTGGTCCATCTTGAAGTCGCCGGTGTGGACGGCCATGCCCGCGGGGGTGCGGATGGCGACCGCGAGGGCGTCCGGGATGGAGTGGTTGACCGCGACGAACTCGCAGTCGAAGGGGCCGATGCGCTCGCGGTGGCCCTCGGCGACCTCGAGCGTGTACGGGCGGATGCGGTGCTCCTGGAGCTTCGCCTCGATGAGGGCGAGGGTCAGCTTGGAGCCGATCAGCGGGATGTCCGGCTTCTCGCGCAGCAGGTAGGGGACGCCACCGATGTGGTCCTCGTGCCCGTGGGTGAGCACGATGCCCTCGATGTCGTCGAGGCGGTCCCGGACGGACGTGAAGTCCGGCAGGATCAGATCGATTCCGGGCTGCTCCTCCTCGGGGAAGAGCACCCCGCAGTCGACGATCAGGAGGCGGCCGTCGTACTCGAAGACGGTCATGTTGCGGCCGATTTCGCCGAGGCCACCGAGCGGGGTGACCCGGAGGCCGCCCTGGGGGAGCTTCGGCGGCGGGCCGAGTTCGGGATGCGGATGACTCAAAAGACTCTCCTCACCACGCGCGCCACGTGCCTTCGTGGCACGTGGCGCGCGTGACGTTCGTGCAAAAGCAGTTGTGTGTGGGGTGCAGGCGCCTGGGCCCTGCGTCTTCAGTTGTGAAGTCTGGTGTCAGAGATGTACCCCGCCGGCGGCAAGATCGATCTTGAGCTGGGCGATCTCCTCCGGCGAGAGCTCGACCATGGGCGCGCGCAGCGGACCGGCGGGCAGACCCTGGAGGGCGAGCGCGGCCTTGGTGGTCATGACGCCCTGGGTGCGGAACATGCCGGTGAAGACCGGGAGCAGCTTCTGGTGGATCTCCAGCGCCTTCTGCACGTCGCCGCTCGCGTGGGCCTCGGCCATCGCGCGCAGCTCGGGCGTGACGACGTGGCCGACGACGGAGACGAAGCCGACCGCGCCGACGGAGAGCAGCGGCAGGTTCAGCATGTCGTCGCCGGAGTACCAGGCGAGGCCGGAGCGGGCGATGGCCCAGCTGGCGCGGCCGAGGTCGCCCTTGGCGTCCTTGTTGGCGACGATGCGCGGGTGCTCGGCGAGCCGGACGATGGTCTCGGTGCTGATCGGGACGCCGCTGCGGCCGGGGATGTCGTACAGCATGACCGGCAGCCCGGTGGCGTCGGCGATGGCCGTGAAGTGCCGGTACAGGCCCTCCTGCGGGGGCTTGTTGTAGTACGGCGTCACGGTGAGCAGGCCGTGGGCGCCGGCCTGCGCGGCCTCCTTCGCCAGCTCGATGCTGTGGTGGGTGTCGTTCGTACCGACGCCCGCGACGACGTGGGCGCGGTCGCCGACGGCTTCGACCACGGCCCGGACGAGATCCCTTTTCTCCGCGTCGCTGGTGGTCGGGGACTCGCCGGTGGTGCCGTTGACGACCAGACCGTCGTTGCCGGCGTCCACCAGGTGGGCGGCGAGCCGCTGCGCGCCGTCGAGATCGAGTGCGCCATTCGCCGTGAAGGGCGTGACCATGGCGGTGAGGACCCGCCCGAAGGGGGTCTGCGGAGTGGAGGTCGGAGCCATGGGTAACACGCTACTCGCTGCTCAAGGCGGGGTCTGCCCTCGGGTGAGGCGACAAGTCGGCACAGAGACGGTCACAAGGGTGGAGCCCGGCACTGCCTGCTCGGGGGTTCAGACAGTGCCGGGTCCGTTTGATCAGGCTAGATGACGTTCTCGAAATGCCGCAATACGGACACTTCGCAAGGCTGATGCGTACATCTGTGCCGTACGAAACGACAGAGTGAAGGGCGACGGGTCCCGCGGCGTGACACACCCCGGGGAGCACGGGACCCCGCAGGGCCCGGGAGCCCCTCGCGGCCCGGGAACCCCGCGGAACTCAAGCCTCTGCGGGGCGGTGGGTCCTGCCGGGCGACGAGCCCTGACGGGCCGGCGGGCCTGCGGGACGGCGGCCGCTACGGGGCCACGCGCCCGTTGGCGTTGAACGCCGCGTAGGTCAGCGGCATGAGCTTCGCCCACTCCGCCTCCATCTTCTCGGCGACCATCTCGATCTCCCGCTGCGGGAAGGACGGGACCGCGGCCTGCTCGTGCTGGGTGCGCAGGCCGAGGAAGTGCATCAGCGAGCGCGCGTTGCACGTCGCGTACATCGACGAGTAGAGGCCGACCGGGAGCACCGCGCGGGCGACCTCGCGGGCGACGCCCGCCTCCAGCATCTCCTCGTACGCCTCGTAGGCCTGCGCGTAGGAGTTCTCCATGGTGCGGCCGACCAGCTCGTGCTGCTCCTGGGTGCCCTCCACGAACCGGTACTTGCCGGGGCGGCCCTCCTGGACCAGCCTGCGGGAGGTGTCGGGGACGTAGAAGACCGGCTGGAGCTGCCGGTAGCGCCCGGACTCCTCGTTGTAGGACCAGCCCACGCGGTGCCGCATGAACTCGCGGAAGACGAAGATCGGGGCGCTGACGAAGAAGGTCATCGAGTTGTGCTCGAACGGGCTGCCGTGCCGGTCGCGCATCAGGTAGTTGATCAGCCCCTTGGAGCGCTCGGGGTCCTTCTGCAGCTCGTCCAGGGACTGCTCGCCGGCCGTGGACACGCGGGCGGCCCACAGCACGTCGGTGTCGGCCGCGCTGTGCTTGACCAGCTCCACGGTCACGTCGCTGCGGAAGCTGGGCTTGTTGTCGGCGGCGGGTGCGTCGCTCACGGTTCGAGGGGTCCTTCCCATCACAGGCTCGGGCGGCGCCCACTTTACGGCCGACATGCGGGTCGCCGTTTCGGGGGGTTATGCACAGGTTTACGAGAGCGGCGTCGACATAACCCGTCGAACCTCTGCGAAGTTCGGAGAAACGGGCACGTCCTGAAGCATTCGCTCGTCTGTACAGATGAGAGTGGTACGTACGGGTCGGCCGCTTCGGTCGGGGCACCGGTTCCGTACGAGACCTACGAGACCCATCCGTCCCTTCGCACCTCCAGAGGAGAAGCACCACCCATGTTCCGTCGGCGCGAGCCTGTTCCGTTCGCCTTCATCGCCGAAGCCGACAAGTTCCGCAGCAATGTCGCTCCCCCGCCGCGCGAGCGCGCCACCGCCGGCCAGATCGCGGGGCGCTCGCTCATCGGGCTCACCGTGGTGGCCGGGCTCGTGGGGTCCCTGATCTTCGGGATGCCCGCCCTCTCGCCCGACCGGTCGCCCGTGGCGACGCAGCACTCCGAGGCGTCCGACCGACGCTGACCTCGGGTTCCGTCCCCGAATGGCCCGACGGGACCCCCCTGGGACCCCCAAGGGTGGTGAGCGGGGTCACGGCTCGATAGCCTCACCGGGCACTGTCCCGGCGTGGATCGAGTGAGGATCAGTCGTGCCCCTGCCCTTCCTGACGGCCGACCGCGTTTTCGACGAGGCGGCGGACGACACGGCGCTGCCGTTCGCCGACCGCGACCGCTGGCGCCGCCCCTACCGGCCCGGGCCCTGGCGCGTCGGCGCGGCGGCGCTCGTGCTGCTGCTCGCCTCCTACGTGCTGTTCGCCGCGGTGATCATCGCCGTGGCCGGCCCCCTGGGCTCGGCCGCGGTCTGCTTCGGCATCGCGCTGGCCGTGATCGCCTGCGCGCTGCGCCTGCTGCGCATGGGCGTGTGGGTGAGCTCGCAGGGGCTGCGCCACATCTCCTTCCTCACCACGCGCACGGTGCCGTGGGCGCAGGTCCGGTCCGTCCGCACCGTCCAGCAGCCGGTGCGCTGGCTCGGGCTGCCGCGCACGGTGCAGGGGCAGGCCCTGGTCCTCACCCGCCACGGCCGGGCGCCGCAGGACGTGCCGCCGCTGCTGACCACGCACAACGCCGACTTCCTGGAGCGCCCCGAGGCCTTCGACCGGGCGGCGGACGCCGTCGAGGTCTGGGCGGACGAGCACAGGCCGGGCTGAGGCGCGGAGCCTTCCGTACACACGGCCGAGGGGCCGGTCCGCGTGATGCGGACCGGCCCCTCGGCCGTCGGCGCACGTTTCCCGCCGACGGTTGCCTCGTACGCCTCCCGCTCCGGCCGCCGGCCCACGTCCCCGGCCACGACGGCCATGCCCCGTGCGCCTTCCGCCCGCGGTCGACGGCCGCGCCGTACTACGCCTCTCGGCCGCCGTCGCGTGCCCTCGGCCCCGCGCGCCGGGCCCCGCCTCAACGAGCTCCTGCGGGCCGTCTCAGGCCCGTACGGGCTTGCCGTCGTGCAGGGCGATCGCGTGCTGCATCGCCTTGCGGGCGCGCGGGGTGTCGCGGGCGTCGTGGTAGGCGACCGCGAGCCGGAACCAGGTGCGCCAGTCGTCCGGGGCGTCCTCCGTCTCGGCCCTGCGCCGGGCGAAGACCTCGTCGGCCGAGTCACGGTCGATGCGGCCGGCCGGCGTCCGCCTCAGCTCGTCGACGGGCAGGCCGCCCTCGGCGTCGAGTTCGGCCGCCAGCTGGTTGGCCCGGCGGACGAACTGGGTGCTCTTCCACAGGAACCACAGGCCGATCAGCGGCAGGACGAGCACCGCGGCGCCGAGGGCGACCGTCACCGGCGTACCGGTCTCGATGAGCATGACCCCGCGGCTGCCGACGAGGACGAAGTAGACCACCAGGACGGCGGCCGTGACGACGTACGTGATCTTCGCGCGCATGTTCCGGGGTCTCGCTCAGCCGAGGTCGAGGAAGTGTTCCAGGCCGTAGGTCAGGCCCGGGGTCGTCACCACGCGGCGCACGCCGAGCAGGATGCCCGGCATGAAGCTGCGGTGGTGCAGGGAGTCGTGGCGGACGGTGAGGGTCTCGCCCTCGCCGCCGAGCAGCACCTCCTGGTGGGCCAGCAGACCGCGCAGCCGCACCGAGTGGACGCGCACGCCGTCGACGTCCGCGCCGCGGGCGCCCTCCAGCGCGGTCGCCGTGGCGTCGGGCTGGGCCGGGGTGCCGGCCTTCTCCCGCGCCGAGGCGATGAGCTGGGCCGTGCGCGCGGCGGTGCCGCTCGGGGCGTCGGCCTTGTTCGGGTGGTGCAGCTCCACGACCTCGACGGACTCGAAGTAGGGGGCCGCGACCTGCGCGAACATCATGGTCAGGACGGCGCCGACGGAGAAGTTGGGCGCGATCAGCACACCCGTCTGCGGGGACTCGGCGAGCCACCCGTTCAACTGGTTCAGGCGCTCGTCCGTCCAGCCGGTCGTGCCCACGACCGCGTGGATGCCGTGGCGCACGCAGAAGTCGAGGTTGTCCATGACCGAGTCGGGGGTGGTCAGCTCGACGACCACCTGGGCGCCGGCGGCGGTCAGCGTCTCCAGGGAGTCGCCGCGGCCGAGGGCGGCCACCAGTTCCAGGTCCTCGGCGGCCTCGACGGCCCGCACCGCCTCGGAGCCGATGCGGCCCCCGGCACCGAGGACCGCCACACGCAGCTTGCTCATTGACGTGAATTCCTTCGGGGAGTTGATCGACGACTCGGACGGCCCGGGGTTCAGGAGACCGCTTCGTGCAGGCGCGCGGCCTGCTTGTCCTTCAGGGGGCCGATGACCGACAGCGACGGCCGCTGTCCCAGGATGTCGCGTGCCACCTCGCGGACCTCGTCCGGGGTGACGGCGGCCATCCGGGCCAGCATGTCGTCGACCGACATCTGCTCGCCCCAGCACAGCTCACTCTTGCCGATGCGGTTCATGAGCGCACCGGTGTCCTCCAGGCCGAGGACGGTGGAACCGGACAACTGGCCGATGGCCCGCTCGATCTCGTCGTCGGACAGGCCGTGCTCGGCGACGTGGTCGAGCTCGTCGCGGCAGATCTTGAGCACGTCGTGCACCTGGCTCGGACGGCAGCCCGCGTAGACGCCGAACAGGCCGCAGTCGGCGAAGCCGGAGGTGTACGAGTACACGCTGTACGCCAGGCCGCGCTTCTCCCGGACCTCCTGGAAGAGGCGGGAGGACATGCCGCCGCCGAGCGCGGTGTTGAGCACGCCGAGGGCCCAGCGGCGCTCGTCGGTGCGGGCCAGGCCCGGCATGCCGAGGACGACGTGCGCCTGCTCGGTCTTGCGGCCGATCAGCTCCATACGGCCCGCGGTGCGCAGGGCGCGGCGGCCGGACCGGGGGTCGATCGGCACCGCGCCCGTGTCGCGCAGGGCGCCCGCCTTCTCGAAGGCGGCGCGGACCTGGCGCACGACCTTGGCGTGGTCGACGTTGCCCGCGGCCGCGACGACCAGGTGCGTGGGGTCGTAGTGCTTCTTGTAGAAGCGGCGGATGCGGTCGGCGTCGAGGGCGTTGACGGTGTCGACCGTGCCGAGGACCGGGCGGCCGAGCGGGGTGTCGCCGAACATCGTGTGCGCGAACAGGTCGTGCACGCAGTCGCCCGGGTCGTCCTCCGTCATCGCGATCTCCTCGAGGATCGCGCCGCGCTCGACGTCGACGTCCTCCTCGCGGATCAGCGAGCCGGTGAGCATGTCGCAGACCACGTCGATGGCGAGCGGCAGGTCGGTGTCCAGTACACGCGCGTAGTAGCACGTGTACTCCTTCGCCGTGAACGCGTTCATCTCGCCGCCGACCGCGTCGATCGCGGCGGAGATGTCCAGCGCGCTCCTGCGGGAGGTGCCCTTGAAGAGCAGGTGCTCCAGGTAGTGCGTGGCGCCGTTGAGCGCCGGGGTCTCGTCGCGCGAGCCGACGTGCGCCCAGATGCCGAAGGTGGCCGAGCGCACGGAGGGCAGCGTCTCGGTGACGACGCGCAGGCCGCCCGGGAGGACGGTCCTGCGGACCGTGCCGATGCCGTTCTCGCCCTTGATGAGGGTTTGGGTACGGGCGACGGCCCGCGCCTCCGAAGAGGTGCGGGCCGTCGCCTTGGAGCCGTGGGACGTCACTTGTCGGCGTCGTCCTTCTTCTCTTCGTCGCCTTCCTCGCCCTCGATCACGGGGATGAGGGAGAGCTTGCCGCGCGAGTCGATCTCGGCGATCTCGACCTGGACCTTCTGGCCCACGCCGAGGACGTCCTCGACGTTCTCCACGCGCTTGCCGCCGGCGAGCTTGCGGATCTGGGAGATGTGCAGCAGACCGTCCTTGCCCGGGAGCAGCGAGACGAACGCGCCGAAGGTCGTCGTCTTCACGACGGTGCCCAGGTAGCGCTCGCCGACCTCCGGCATGGTCGGGTTGGCGATGCCGTTGATCGTGGCGCGGGCGGCCTCGGCGGCCGGGCCGTCGGCGGCACCGATGTAGATGGTGCCGTCGTCCTCGATCGTGATCTCGGCGCCGGTGTCCTCCTGGATCTGGTTGATCATCTTGCCCTTGGGGCCGATGACCTCACCGATCTTGTCGACCGGGATCTTCACGGTGATGATCCGCGGCGCGTTCGGGGACATCTCGTCCGGCGTGTCGATCGCTTCCATCATCACGTCGAGGATGTGGAGGCGGGCGTCGCGGGCCTGCTTGAGGGCCGCGGCCAGGACGGAGGCCGGGATGCCGTCCAGCTTGGTGTCGAGCTGGAGGGCGGTGACGAACTCCTTGGTGCCGGCGACCTTGAAGTCCATGTCGCCGAAGGCGTCCTCCGCACCGAGGATGTCGGTGAGGGTCACGTAGTGCGTCTCGCCCTCGATCTCCTGGGAGATCAGGCCCATGGCGATACCGGCGACCGGGGCCTTCAGCGGCACACCGGCGTTCAGCAGCGACATGGTGGAGGCGCAGACCGAGCCCATGGACGTCGAGCCGTTGGAGCCGAGGGCCTCGGACACCTGGCGGATCGCGTAGGGGAACTCCTCGCGCGTCGGCAGGACCGGGATCAGCGCGCGCTCGGCGAGGGCGCCGTGGCCGATCTCGCGGCGCTTCGGGGAGCCGACGCGGCCGGTCTCACCGGTGGAGTACGGCGGGAAGTTGTAGTTGTGCATGTAGCGCTTGCGCGTCACCGGCGACAGCGTGTCGAGCTGCTGCTCCATGCGGAGCATGTTCAGGGTGGTGACGCCCAGGATCTGGGTCTCGCCACGCTCGAACAGCGCGGAGCCGTGCACCCGCGGGATGGCCTCGACCTCGGCGGCGAGCGTACGGATGTCCGTGACGCCGCGGCCGTCGATGCGCTTCTTCTCCTTGATGACACGCTCGCGGACCAGGGACTTGGTCAGCGAGCGGTACGCGGCGGAGATCTCCTTCTCGCGGCCCTCGAACTCCGGCAGGAGCTTCTCGGCGGCGAGCTGCTTGACGCGGTCCAGCTCGGCCTCGCGCTCCTGCTTGCCGGCGATGGTGAGCGCCTGGGCGAGCTCGGTGCGCACGGCGGCGGTGAGCGCCTCCAGGACGTCGTCCTGGTAGTCGAGGAAGATCGGGAACTCGGCGGTCGGCTTCGCGGCCTTGGCGGCGAGGTCGGCCTGGGCCTTGCAGAGCACCTTGATGAAGGGCTTCGCGGCCTCGAGACCGGCGGCGACGACCTCCTCGGTGGGCGCCTCGGCGCCGCCCTTGACGAGCTGGATGGTCTTCTCGGTGGCCTCGGCCTCGACCATCATGATCGCGACGTCGCCGTCCTCCAGGGCGCGGCCCGCGACGACCATGTCGAAGACGGCGTCCTCGAGCTCGGTGTGCGTCGGGAAGGCCACCCACTGGCCGTTGATCAGCGCGACGCGGACGCCGCCGATCGGGCCGGAGAAGGGCAGGCCGGCCAGCTGCGTGGACGCGGACGCGGCGTTGATCGCGACGACGTCGTACAGGTGGTCGGGGTTGAGCGCCATGATCGTGGCGACGACCTGGATCTCGTTGCGCAGGCCCTTCTTGAAGGACGGGCGCAGCGGGCGGTCGATGAGGCGGCAGGTGAGGATGGCGTCCTCGGAGGGGCGGCCCTCACGGCGGAAGAAGCTGCCGGGGATCTTGCCGGCGGCGTACATCCGCTCCTCGACGTCCACCGTGAGCGGGAAGAAGTCGAGCTGGTCCTTGGGGTTCTTGGAGGCGGTGGTCGCCGACAGCACCATGGTGTCGTCGTCCAGGTACGCCACGGCGGAACCGGCGGCCTGCTTGGCCAGGCGGCCCGTCTCGAAGCGGATGGTGCGGGTGCCGAAGGAGCCGTTGTCGATGACGGCCTCGGCGTAGTGGGTCTCGTTCTCCACCAGCGTTTTCTCCATACTTTTTCGTCTTTCGCCCACCTGCCCGTGTGGCGGGAGGGCTGGGGCGGAGAAGCGCTCCGTCTGTTCGGGCCGGTCTTCGATCGAAGCACCCGGGGGTCGGTGTCCTCCCGGGGGCCACTACCGAGGACCGGCGGCGAGGTGCGCTCCTCCTGGTGCGGCGCGGTGTCGCACGTCATCGCCGTGCTCTGTCGCGGTACCCGCGCCGCGTCGTACGTATGCCGTTGTGCTACCACCCTACAAAGGGGTGGTGACACTCCGCACGTACAGCAAAGGGAGCGGCCCCCTCTGAGTGGGAACCGCTCCCTTCACGGCGTCTTAGCGGGCGCCCGCCGCACCGCGGCGGATGCCGAGGCGGTCGACCAGCGTACGGAAGCGCTGGATGTCCTTCTTGGCCAGGTACTGCAGCAGGCGGCGGCGCTGACCGACCAGGATCAGCAGACCACGACGGGAGTGGTGGTCGTGCTTGTGCGTCTTGAGGTGCTCGGTCAGGTCCGAGATGCGGCGGGACAGCAGCGCGACCTGGACCTCGGGGGAGCCGGTGTCGCCCTCCTTGGTACCGAACTCGGACATGATCTGCTTCTTCGTGGCGGCGTCGAGCGACACGCGTACTCCTCGTAGTCTTCTTGATGGCCACCGAGTGCCCCTGGTCCACTTCTCAGGGGAGCTTCCGTGACTCGGGAGGCGGGGATCCGCTGGGCGCGACCTCCAGATTCCCTGGACGACTCCTGACGGAGCGCCTCCGGCGGGGTCCGGGGGTGCGTACACATACGGCCGTCACACAGCGTACCAGCCCGGTGGGACCTCCCGGCCCGGGCCCCGGGATCCCCCTGGTCGGGCAGGCCCCGGCCACTAGGCTGGACCCGCAGATCGTTCGGATCGTTCCGTGTGCCGGGAAGGGGTCGCTTCGCATGGCCGAGGCAGAGGACAAGGACGTCAGGGCTCGCAAGGAGCGGGAGAGGGACGAGCTGTACGCGCTCGACATCTCGGACGTCGAGTGGCACGGCGCGCCGGGCACGGAGGCCCACGAGGAGCGGGTCGAGATCGCGTACCTGCCCGAGGGAGCGGTGGCCATGCGGTCGTCCCTGGACCCCGGCACGGTGCTCAGGTACACGGAGGCGGAGTGGCGCGCCTTCGTGCTGGGGGCGCGGGACGGGGAGTTCGATCTGGAGCCGGCGTCGGGCGACGGCGGAGCGGACCGGGGCTCTGCGCGCTGACGGTCGCCCACCGTCCCGGTCCCGACCCGGGCGGGCGAGGCGGAGCGACCGCCTCACCTCGCGGCGGACCCGGCGCTCCGTGCGGCGCTCTCGACGCCCAGGACCAGCCACTGCCAGGACTTGCCCTTGTCGGGGCCGGTCGCGGCCTTGACGCCGAAGAACAGCCGCCCGTCCTGGACGAGGACGTCGCTCTCCTGCATGTCCGTCAGTGTCCATCCCTCGACGGGCAGGTCGAAGTACAGGTAGGGCGTCTCCTCGCCGGTGTCCGGATCCAGGGCGACGAGTCCCATCGGCGAGATGTGGTCGCCGCTCTCCCGCAGGGCGAGCAGCCGGTCGCCGCTCATCCGTAGGGGGTACAGCAACTGATCCTGCCCTGATTCGAACTTCTTCACGGTTTTGCCCGTGGCGAGGTCGAATCCCACGATCCAGTTGGCCGTGTGCGGATCGCCCGTTTCCTTGCTGCGGAGGAAGACCTGGCCGGCACCGACGACGATCGTCGGGCAGTCCTCGACGCTGAGACGGTCCGTCTCATCGGTGCACTCACCGAGGTACTGCCCGCTCCTGAGGGCGATCGTCGCCCGGTGCCCGCCCCGGCCGTCCAGCGAGATCAGCTCCGTGACCTCGGCGTCGCCCGCCGACGTGGCCAGGACGGCGGGGTCGGCCGACACCAGCCGGACGTCCTTGACGTGCCGGGCCACCGAGTACGTCCACCGCGTCCCGCCGCTGCGCGGGTCCAGTTCGCGCACCTTGTACGTGAGCGCGTCGGACGAGCCGGGCCCGGCGCCGGCGTCCCGGCACTCGAGCCGGACCAGCAGCGCCCGCCCGCCGGCCGCGCCCATGTGCGCGCACTCGCCGGCCGTGCTGCGCCACAGGCGCTTGCCGCGGTCCATGTCGTACGCGTCCGAACCGCCGCCCCAGGTGACGACCACCGTGGCGCGCGTCAGGGTCACGCTGGGCGTTCTCTGGTACTCTGCGGGGTCCGAGACGGTGCCGAGCCCGGAAGTGGGCAGGCCGGTCTCCCAGAGCTTCTCGCCCGTGTCGAGGTCGACGAAGGCCAGCCGGTCGCAGAGCGCGCCCTGGGCGTCGTCCTCCTTGAAGAGCACCGCCGTGCGGTTCTCGACGGTCACACGCCGGGTGACACCGCAGAGAGGACCGGAGAGGCGGAGGTTCCACTCCTCGTCGCCCACGGCCGCGTCCGTGCCGATCCGGAAGCCCACGAGGGTCCTGTTGATGCCCTTGGCGAGGATCTTGTCCGTGGCCCACATGCCGGGCATCTCGTACCGTTCGCCGGGGCTCATGTCGTCGACCGAGAACCGGAAGGCCATGGCTCCCGCGACATTCGCGGGCCGCCGTTCGACCGTCTCCCTGACGTCGAGGCGTCCCTGGGCGGCGGCCGCCGACTTGTCCGACGTCCCGTCGGAGTCACCGGAGGCCGGCAGGAACAGCCAGGCACCCCCGCCCAGCAGGACGGCCAGAAGTGCTCCGACGACGAGGAACAACACCTTCTTGCGGTGGTTCCTCTGCCGGCCGTCCGCGGCCAGGGCGGACTGCGTGTACATGGAAGGAGGCGGGCCGAAGCTCACGGAACGGGGCCTCTCAGCTGGTCATGGCGCGGGCGGACGCGTAGACGTCGAAGACCGCGAGGGCCAGCGGCACGAGGGTGAGCAGGACGAACCCTTCGGCGATCTCCAGGAAACGGCCCCAGAAGGGGGTGATCCCACCCTTCGGAAGCATCAGGCCGAGCATGGTGACGAGGGCGGCGGCCGCGGCGATCACCGCGATGAGCCAGACGGTCCGGATGTCCAGGGCCGTACGGTCGCCGGCCAGGGCCTCGCGCATCAGGGACTGCGGCGGATTGAGAGCCAGCCCGAGGCCGAGCAGGACGAGGGCGGCGAGACCCGCGGCCAGCACGGGGGCCACCTGCGCCGTGTACCGGAACAGATGGGCGCGCATCAGCAGCGCGACGCCGGTCGCGCACGCGAGCAGCTGACCCCAGACGTCGTCGGAGAAACCGAGCACCGCACAGGCCGCGACGGCGACGAGCGCGCAGCCGCCCACGAGACCGACGAGGAGTTCGTGACCGCGGCGGGCCTGCGCCTCGATGCGCTCGGCGTCGACCGGTTCCGGTGCGGCGGGCTCGGCTCCGTACGCGCTGCGCTGGGTGTTGCTCGGCGGGTCGAAGCCGATGGGCAGGCGGGCGAAGCGCAGGGAGAGACCGGGCAGGAAGGCCAGGGCACCCACGGCCACGGGGGCGCACAGCGCGGCCGTCTCGGTCGGGGTCCAGTGCGCGAGGATCGCCACGAACACGGTGATCAGGCCGATGGCGGAGGCGAACACGAAGGCCACGAACGGGCCGTCGCCGCGCGGCGAGCAGAGCGTGAGGACCACCGAGGCCACGAGCACCGCCGCGCAGCCGAGGAGGAACTGCAGCTTGCTGACGCCCTGGCCGTCGGCGAGGGGGAGCAGTCCGGAGCCCGCCACCGCCATGTTCGGCAGGGCGCCGAGTCCCAGCGCGATCGCCGAGGCGCGGTCGTCGTAGACCCGTGCGCGTACGGCGGCGAGGACCACCAGGAGGACGCCGGCGACGGCCGCGAGGATGCCCGGCAGGCTGTGCATGTCGTGCCGCGGATCGGCGGTCCAGGCCACGAAGGCGAGCAGCGCCGGCAGGACGCCTCCGCCGACGAGGCCGGCGCCACGCGTCAACGCCCCGCTCCACAGGGCACGCTCGCGGGTGACCGCGGAGGCCACGGCCTCGGACACGTCGTCGAAGACGGCGGGCGGCAGCGACTCGGCGAAGGGCCTCAGCGTGAGGAGTTCGCCGTCGAGGATGCGCTGGGCGGCGAAGGAACGGGAACTGTCGAGGACCGTGCCGTCGCGGCGTACGAGGTGGTAGCCGACCGGCGCGCCCTCGGCGGGGCTCTGCTGGGAGAGCCGGAGGATCTCCGGGTAGATGTCGGCGACCGGGATGTCGTCGGGCAGCGCCACGTCGATCCGGCTGTCCGGCGCGACGATGGTCACCCGGCAGAAACCGAGTCCCGTGCCCGCCCCGGAAGGGGCTCCGGTGCCGGGACCGGCGGCCCCGGCGGCCGCCGCGGAGGCCGTCATGCTCACCTGCTGCTCCCCCTCAGTGATGGTTGCGCGTCCGTGATGTGAAGGTCTTGCGCCCGTTCCTCCTGTGCGCTCCGCCGCTCCCCCACGAGGTGCGGGACCGCGGCCCGCACGGTGCGTCAAGGAACTCCGCGCGCCTCCACATCACATGGAATGCCGTGATTGTCCGGCCTGGCCGCGTGTGCTCACGCGAACATCCGGCACCTTACCGCTCACCGGTCCCGTATGAAGTCAGTAGGATCACGCGGCGGCCCACGTCCGCCTGACACGGGGCGGCGGGCGGAGGACCCTGGGCCGGCAAGGGATTGGGTGAGCAGTGAGCCACATCGTCGTGAAGCGCCCGCCGAGGGCGCTGCCGTCCGAAGTGCCCACGGAAGACGTTTTTCTGCAGCCTCCGCCCGAATTGCCGCGGAGCAATCAGGAGAGCGTCCTGATGCAACTGCTGCCGACCCTGGGCATGGGCGGCTCGGTGGTCTTCTTCTTCACGAGCGGGCAGCCGTTCATGAAGGTCATGGGCATGGTGATGATCGCGTCGACGGTGGCCATGTCCATCGCGATGGTGGTCCGCTTCCGGCGTGGCTCCCAGGGACAGCTGGCCGACCTGCGCCGTGACTACCTCAGCTACCTGTCGCAGACCCGGCGCGCGGCCGTGGACACCGCGAAGGCGCAGCGCGACGCCCAGTACTACCTCCACCCCTCCCCCGAGCAGCTGTGGGCGCTCGTCGCCGAGGGCAGTCGGGTGTGGGAGCGGCGCCCGGGCGACGAGGACTTCGCCCAGGTGCGCATCGGCCTCGGTCCGCAGCCGCTCGCCACGTCGCTCGTCAGCCCCGAGACCGGCCCGGTGGACCAGCTGGAACCGCTGACCGCGGGCGCGATGCAGCGCTTCGTCGCCACCCACAGCACGCTGGACGACCTGCCCATGGCGGTCTCGCTGCGCGCCTTCTACCACGTCACGGTCAGCGGTGAACCGCGGTCGGTGCGGTCTTCCGTACGCGCTCTGACCGGCTCGCTGGCCTCACTGCACTCCCCCGAGGACCTGATGATCGTGGTGGCGGCGGGGCGTGAGGCCCTGCCGCACTGGGAGTGGGCGAAGTGGCTGCCGCACGTGCAGGCGCCCGGCGCGGTCGACGGTGCCGGCAGCCGCCGTCTCATCGGCAGCGACACCCGTGAGCTGGAGGACCTGCTCGCCTCCCGGCTGACCGGCCGTCCCCGCTTCCACCCGAACGCCGACCCGCTCCTGGAGGAGCCGCACATCGTCGTCGTGCTCGACGGCCTGTCGCTCCTGCCCGACTCCGTCCTGGCCTCGGCCGAGGGGCTGCAGGGCGTGACCGTCATCGAGGTCGTGCCCGGCGAGCTCACCGGGGCCGGCGGCGACCTCTCCGTCGTCGTCCGGCCGGAGGCGCTGCACCTGGAGTCCGCCCACGGCGTCGTCTACGAGGGCGTTCCGGACGTCCTCTCCCCCGAGTCCGCCGAGGCCCTGGCCCGTCAGCTGGCCCCGCTGCGCATGGCGTCGGGCGGCGACGACGACGAACCGCTGCTCGCCAATCTGGAGTTCACCGACCTGCTGAACCTCGGGGACGCCGCGTCGGTGGACACCAAGCGCACCTGGAGGCCGCGTTCGCTGGCCGAGCGGCTGCGCGTGCCGATCGGCGTCGGCGAGGACGGCCGACCCGTGATGCTGGACCTCAAGGAGGCCGCGCAGGAGGGCATGGGCCCGCACGGCCTGTGCGTGGGCGCCACCGGCTCCGGAAAGTCGGAGCTGCTGCGCACGCTGGTGCTCGGTCTCGCCGTCACGCACTCCTCCGAGACGCTGAACTTCGTCCTCGCCGACTTCAAGGGCGGCGCGACGTTCGCCGGCATGGCGCAGATGCCGCACGTGGCAGCCGTCATCACCAACCTCGCGGACGACCTGACACTGGTCGACCGCATGGGCGACTCCATCCGCGGCGAGCTCAACCGCCGCCAGGAGATGCTGCGCGACGCGGGCAACTACGCCAACATCCACGACTACGAGAAGGCGCGCGCGGCCGGTGCCCCGCTGCAGCCGATCCCGTCCCTGGTCCTGGTCATCGACGAGTTCAGCGAGCTGCTGACCGCGAAGCCGGACTTCATCGAGATGTTCGTGCAGATCGGCCGCATCGGCCGGTCGCTGGGCGTGCACCTGCTGCTGGCCTCGCAGCGCCTGGAGGAGGGCCGGCTGCGCGGCCTGGAGACGTACCTGTCGTACCGCATCGGCCTGCGGACGTTCTCGGCCGCCGAGTCGCGGGCCGCGCTGGGCGTCCCGGACGCGTACGAGCTGCCGAACGTCCCCGGTTCCGGATTCCTGAAGTTCGGTACGGACGAGATGGTGCGCTTCAAGGCGGCGTACGTCTCCGGCGTGTACCGCTCCGGCTCGGCGCGGACCGCGCAGGCGGGCGGACCCCTGCCGGTGGACCGGCGACCTGTGGTGTTCACGGCGGCCGAAGTGCCGGTGCAGTACTCGGCGGTACCGCAGCAGCGCCCGGAGACGTCCTCCACCACGGACGACGCCCTGGCGGACACGGTCCTCGACGTGATCGTGCGCCGCCTCGAGTCGCAGGGCCCGGCGGCCCACCAGGTGTGGCTGCCGCCGCTGGACAGCCCGCCGGCGCTGGACGGGCTGCTGCCGGACCTGACGGCGGTCCAGGGCCGGGGACTCACCCAGCCCGGATACGAGGGAGCGGGGCGCCTCGTCGTCCCCGTCGGCCTCGTCGACAAGCCGTACGAGCAGCGTCGCGACCCGCTGTGGGTCGACTTCTCGGGCGCGGCGGGCCACATGCAGATCATCGGCGGCCCGCAGTCCGGGAAGTCGACGCTGCTGCGCACCCTGATCTCGTCCTTCGCGCTCACGCACACGCCGTACGAGGTGCAGTTCTACGGGCTCGATTTCGGTGGCGGCGGTATGGCGGCGATCGCCGGGCTGCCGCACGTGGGTGGCGTCGCCTCGCGTCTCGACCCGGAGAAGGTGCGGCGCACGGTTTCCGAGGTGTACGGCGTGATGACACGCCGCGAGGAGTACTTCCGTTCGGCGGGCATCGCCTCGATCGCGGACTACCGCACCCGGCGCGCCCGCGGGCAGATCGCGGTCGCGGACCAGCCCTGGGGTGACGTCTTCCTGGTCATCGACGGCTGGGGGAACTTCCGCACCGACTACGAGGGTCTGGAACCGGCGGTCCTGGACATCGCCGCGCGTGGCCTCGGCTACGGCATCCACCTGGTCCTCACGGCGTCACGGTCCATGGAGGTCCGCGCGAACCTCAAGGACCACCTGATGAACCGCCTGGAGCTGCGGCTCGGCGACACGATGGACTCCGAGCTGGACCGCAAGGTGGCGGCGAACGTCCCCACGGGCGTGCCCGGCCGCGGCCAGTCGCCGCAGAAGCTGCACTTCATGGCCGCCGTACCGCGCATCGACGGCGTCACCTCGGACACCGACCTGCCGGACGCGACCTCGGCGCTGGTCGCGGAGGTCTCCCGCCACTGGCAGGCCCCGGGCGCGCCGGAGGTCCGCCTGCTCCCGCGCCGGCTCCCTGCCGAGCAGTTGCCCCGGGGCGACCGCTTCCCGCGGCGCGGAGTGGCCTTTGGCCTCGACGAGGACAACCTCGAACCCGTCTTCCTCGACTTCGACCAGGACCCGTTCTTCCTGGTCTTCGGCGAGAGCGAGTCGGGCAAGTCGAACCTGCTGCGCCTGCTCATCAAGCAGCTGACCGAGCGCTATTCGGGCGACGAGTGCAAGCTGTTCGTGGTCGACAACAGGCGCTCGCTGCTGGACGCGGCCCCCGCTTCGCACCTGGCGGAGTACATCCCGATGTCCAACGCCATGGACCACCACATGACCGCGCTGGCCAACCTGATACAGCGCCGCTCGCCCACGGCCGAGGTCACCGCCCAGCAACTGCGGGACCGCAGCTGGTGGCAGGGACCGACGGTGTACGTGATCGTCGACGACTACGACCTGGTGTCGACGTCGAGCGGGAACCCGCTGGGGGGCCTGACCGAGCTGCTGCCGTTCGCCCGTGACGTGGGCGTGCGCTTCATCATCGCCCGCTCCACCGCGGGCGCCGGGCGCGCCGCCTACGAGCCGTTCGTCCAGCGGATGAAGGAGCTGGGCGCGCAGGGCCTCGTCCTGGCCGGCGACCCGAGCGAGGGAGACATCATCGGCGGTGTCCGGCCGCGGCCGATGCCGACGGGCCGGGGCGTCTTCGTCTCTCGCCGCCGGGGCAAGCCGCTGGTGCAGACGGGCCTGATGCCGGAGGAGACGTACTGAGATGCCCACCGGGGACATGCTCGAGGAAGGCGCACGCTGATGATCGGTGTCGGAATCTTCATGCTGCTCCTGGCGGTCTGGCTCGGCGGCATGGGCCTGGCGGACCAGAAGGCGCTGTGGTGGCGCTTCCAGGCCCGCCGGTTCAGCGACCCCGAGGCCAACGAGCCCTCGGAGGCGGGCTACCGGGGCCGGCGCGTCCTCCTGCTGGTCATGGCTGCGGTGATGGTGGTCATGGCCGTGTGGTGGTTCACCAATATTGATTACTTCGAGTCCGGTGGTCTCGAGGACTGAGAGGGCCGGGGCGCTCCGGTGCGATGCCCCTGACGTGGGGTCGCACCGGACCCGCCGTACCGGATCTCTTGTGAAAGGTCTGAGCAGTACGGCCAGGACACGGGCGTACGTCAATACGCTGATCGGAACACGATCGTCCCGGGCGCGGACCCGGGGGGAGTGACACGGGGGAAGGAGCGCGCCGATGGCGTGGGACGAGTGGGAGCAACTGAAGACGCAGGCGGCGGACCAGTCGACGCAGATGCAGCTGAACCAGCTGGAGCCCGGCGGGAACGCCCCGCCGTTGCCCTCCCGGTACGGCGATCTCACAGTGACCCAGGGCGACCTGGCCAAGATCGGTGAGCACGCGTTCACGCTGTACAACGACCTCTGGGACAGGGGCCGCAAGGCACTCCCCAGCAGTGACAAGGCCGCGGGTGACCTCAGCACGCAAGGATTCGCGCTGGGCGGCGGACTCAAGCACGTCGCGACCCGATGGGACGAACAGCTGGCCTCCCTCAGGGACGCGTGTGCACACATCTCGAACCACATGAGGGTCACCAAGTCCCTGCACGCGGACAACGACCACTACATCCAGCGCCAGATGAGCAGTATCGACACCTTGGACCAGGGCTTCGACGAAAGGGTCGGTGCTCCGGGCGACAAGAACCCGGTGTACGGAGACGCGGACGACAAGAAGGACAAGTGATGGACCTCGACGCGCTCCGTTTCGCCAACTTCAAGCTGCTGGACGACGCCGTCGAGGACTGGACGTCGATGGTCAAAGACCTCGACGACCTCAAGGAGGCCGCTGGCAAAGGCCTCAAAGGCGCAGCCGACAAGGCCGAATGGGCGGGTTACAACGCCACGGTCTCCAGGGAGTTCATCGGCAAGACGGCCGGCGAGTTCGCGGACGCCCACACCCAGGCGACATCGATCCGCAACATCCTCAGGGACGTGCGTGACGAGCTGAAGGACTACAAGAAGAAACTCGAGGACGCCATCGACCGGGGTCTGAAGAAGAACCTGACGGTGACGACCACCGGGGGCGGTGGGTTCACCGTGACGATGAACATCCACCCCGACCGCGCTGCGAAGGGGACGACGGTCCCCGAGCACAGCGAGAGCGATGTCACCGCCCTGCGCGACGAAATCCAGAAGATCCTCAACGAGGCGACGGAACGGGACGACTCGGCCAACAAGGTGCTCCAGGCCCTGGTCGACCAGAGCCGTCTGGGTTTCTCCGACGCGAGCTACTCGGACCGGGACCAGGCGGCGGACGCCCTCAAGGCCGCCGACGACCTGGCCGCCCTGGCGAAGAAGAAGCCTGAGGACCTGACGGTCGAGGAATTCGACAAGCTCAACGCGGGCCTGAAGAAGTACGCGAACGACGATCTGTTCGCGGAGGAATTCGCGACGAAGCTGGGGGCCGAGGGCACGCTCGGTTTCTGGGCCGGCATCAACCAGCCGGGAGCCGCCTGGGAGCTGACCCAAAAGCGGGGAGACCATTTCGACGATCTGCAGAAGAACCTCAGCCTCACCCTGGCCACCGCGTCGCAGAGCGACTCGGCCGACATGAGCCAGTGGAAGTACAAGATGATCGAGATGGTCGACCAGCCCATCAATCGCAACAGCCCTGTGCTCGGCGCCCAGGTCATGACCAACCTGATGCGCTGGGGCGACTACGACGACCGGTTCCTCACCGGCTACGGCGACAAGCTGATCGAGACGGAGAAGAAGGCCACCAGCAACGGCCGTCATGGCGCCTGGCAGTACATCCCCTCGGACCCGATGCTGAACCGCACCGGCACGGATTCCGGCTGGGACCCTATGACCGGGTATCTGAGGGCCCTGTCGAACAGCCCGGACGCCGCCACCGAGTTCTTCAACGACTCGTTCCTGACGAAGGACGAGGACCACGACTTCACCGAGAAGAACAAGGACGGCAAGGAGGTCAAGAGGTCCCTGTCGAACTTCGAGTACCTCTTCGAGGAGCGGGACTGGCCTGTGGACCAGGACGACAAGGGCGAGGACAGCATCGCAGGCCGGAACAACCTGGCGATGGCCCTGGAGGCTGCTACTACGGGGCATCCGGCGGGTGAGCTGCCCACCGCAGACACTCGTGCTCACAATGAGGGGCAGACCAAGCTGTTCGAAAGCATCGTGGCTTCCGTCTCCGACAATAATGAGCGCCTCACAGACCACAGCTACATGTCGGACAGCATGGGGCAGATCGCTTCAGAGTATCTTTCGGACATAAATCGTGCAGCAACAGATACGGACCTAAACCCGGACAAGAGTGACTGGGAAGGGCAACGCCAGCGGGAACGGGTTGAAAAGCTTTATCCCGTTGTTGGATCTTCTGCCGAAATGAACCACCGCGATGTGTCTCGCTTCCTTTTCGCAGTCGGGCAGAACCCAGAAGGGTACGCGGCAGTCGAGGTGGCGCAGAAGAAATACATGTCCGACTTGATGGATTACCATCTGAATCCAGATCTAGCGGAGAATAGGCGCCCAGATCACGACTTGGAACTGACGGTTCGAGATATCGCAGGTCACTCGGGCGAGGTATCCGGGACTCTGGCCATGGGACGGAACCAGGCAATTGCAGGACCCGCCGACGTGAAAGACGAGGACTACGACCACGCAGTCTCTCAGTGGAAGAACGTCATCTCGGGAACTATCGGCACCGGGGTCGGCGTCGGCACATCCTTTATCGCCAGCCCTGCCGTCGGAGCCGGTGTCGGCGGTGCCGCCGGGACCGTCACCAGCGTAGTCCTGGAACAGATTTTCAAGGATGCGGAAGGCAGCGAGAAGGACAACGCCGGCGCCCAGATGGGCGAGAACTGGGAGAACGGACAGGACAACAACTTGAAGTACACCCGAAGGGCCGCAGCAGAGGCTGCAAGGGCACACGGCCTAGCACATCAGGGTGATATAGCCACCTGGGCTGAGAACGAGTCGCGCAAGGGCTTCTTGAGCGCCGGTGATTATATGGAACGGGTAGGCCCAGAACTTCTGACGAATATCTGACCAGATAGAAGCACGGTAGTGACACGACCAAATCCTTCCCAGGTATTACTTTCCCCGCACATGAGAGGCATTCACTTGATCGCCCGACGAGCCATGGAGGCATCAACAATCATCGTTGCAATCGGCATACTGACCAGCTGCTCGGAACCAACAGATAAGAAAGAGTACGATACGCCCAAGGCCTTGTGCGGCGTCTCAGTGGATCAGAACCTGATTGCCCCTTTTCTTCCCTCGGGAGAACGGATCGAAATTCAGGAGAAGAACCCATCCCCTAATCTGAAACGCTGTCAAGTAAACGTTGACGGCAAAATGGCATTGATTGCAAGCGAAGAGTGGTGGGAAGGCGGGGACGATATCATTGACGTGGCCAAGGGAAATCCTGAGGTTGATTCGGCCGAGCCGACTGATGACGGCACATATATTTACTCGCGTACTGGCGGCGTAGGGCGAGTTAAATCCTGCACAAACCCTGACCATCCGGATCAGGCGTTGTACACTACAATACGAGCCGATTCGTCGAACAAAATCGATGAATCAACCATGCAAAAACTTATCGCGGCTTACACTAAAGCGGTTGGACGTTCGAGTGCTTGTCAGTGACGCTGGCTGGCAGGATGGCCAATAGACCCTTAATCCGCTCCTCGCTCGGACTTAGCAGCGGTGCCCTCCTGGACACTTTCATCATTGCGGGAACCGAACTATCAGCCTGCTCGAAGGATGAGACACGGGAGTACACGCTACCGAAGTCACTGTGCGGTGCGAGCGTGAATCCCGATCTGCTGCCCCCCTTCCAAACGGGAAAGAGATTTCTCAGCAACAGGAATCTCCCAGCGGCGGAACCGAGCGATGCAAAGTCAGCGTCGACGGAAAAATTGCTTTCGTTGCAGACCGAGTATGGCGGGACGCCGAAGCGGACGCCACCGAGGTCGCCTCCGCCCAGACCAAGGCCAATCCTGCGCAAGCGACGGACGATAAGCGTTACCTCTACTCGGGAACTGAGACCGTCAGCAAAATTCAGGATTGCATCGATAGATCTCACCCGGACCAACCTCTGTTCACCGTTCTGCAGATGTTCGCAGAGGATAGAGAAGACGAGGACGCAATAGAGCGTCTGATTGTCGGCTATACCAAGCGGGCACAGAAGAGAAAAAGTGCGCATGACGGCCTTCACGAAAACTGAGCAGAAGATGCTTGTACACCGTCGCCGCAACTTTCCAGGGCGCCCCACTGCGGCCGCGGCAGTCACCGTTGCCGTTCTTTCCGCAGCACCCTCAGGATGCAGTGGCAGTGATCAGAAACGCGAATACACTCTTCCGCGCAGTCTGTGCGGAACAGCCATCGACACCGATGACCTTGCCAATTTCCTGCCGCCAGGAAAGAGGATAACCGTCAGGAAAAAGCCCTACTCAGGGGTCAAGAACTGTGAGGTCGTCGTCGATGACAAGCTCATTGTGACCACCACTCTCGCATGGTTGGAGGAGGGAAAGACCACAGCCTATTTCTCCGCCGGCCAGAGCCTTGAAGCCCCGGAGCACTCAGCAGATGCGGGCCGGTTTCGCTTCTCCGACTCCGAGGCTTTCGGAAAGACCCAGGACTGCGTCGATCGCAGGCACAAACAGGAGCTGTACACCGCAGTGCAGGCACAAGGGTCAGAACACAGGGATGCCGACGCCATGAAGCGTCTCATCGCCTCATTCACCAAGGAGATCGAAGCCTCCGAAGCATGCACGGCGGGACCCCTGCAAGGCAAGTAGAGGCTGCCCTGCCGCGACTGAAATCGCCAAATTTTGAGCGAGAGAACTCTGCTCACCGTTGTCCGCTGATCGAAGCCGCGGTGACGGCCTCAGCAGAGGCTGGGTTCAGCGGCGCGGCGGCCGAGATCCGCAAGTACCTCGACAGCCAGGGAACCCCCAGGCCACTCGGACGGAGAACTGGAAGTTGATACCCACCCGCCCCAAGATGCTGCTCACCTGCGGAGGTGTCCTCGCACTGGTTCTACTTGCCGGAATTTTCTATGCTTTCTCCCTTCCTCCCTTCGAAAAGAAGGGCGAAATCAAGGCTTCTGAGGTGTGCGCGTCCCTTGGTTCTCAGTCCGGCGCCGTCAGTAGTCTAGAAAAGCTGTTGCCCGACAAGGAGTCGTACACTTTCGACGACAGGGCGGCGAGTCTTCGCACCGACGATGCGGACGACACATACGAAACAAGCTGCTTCGTCTCCGGAGATGGTGAGCAACTGCTTGTCGCAGAAGCGAGAATGATGGCGAACGAGCCGAAGGAAGACTGGGCACATTGGCTGAAGGGGACCGCCACGAACGACGCCTCCGTCCGCTCGCTCACGCCCTTCGAAGCCGGTGATACAGCCATCGCCTCTGATCGATTCGCAGGTCTATTCCTGCCGTGCGCCTCTGCCGGAAAGATTCCGGGCGGGCAGTACAACATCAGCGTTTCTGTCGAACTGAAGCGGCAGAAGGAGACCGATCAGAAGGCGGCTCGCACCCGGCTCATCGATCTGGTAAAGAGCGCGGCCTCGTACGCGCACAGCAAGGCTAAATGCGATATTCCGTCCAACGTCAATGGGTAAACGCCGCGCTGAGCGCGCGTGAGTCAATCGCCCACTTCGACCAGGAGACCTTGCCGCTGAAGGACATACCTCGCCTCAAAAATCGCACATCGACAAAAACTACCGGGGTGGGCGCCTCCCGTGCGCGTCCACCCCGATGGTTCGTTCGTTTCCGCCCGGCTTACAGGTAGTAGCTGGCGGCCTTCTTGTCGCCGCCCATGTAGTCGCCGCCGGCGCGGCCCACGACCTGTGCGATGGACACCAGGGCCTGGTGGATGTTCCGGGCCTCCTTGTCCCACGCGGCCTGCTGCTCGGTGTACGTGGTGTGGGCCTCGCCCTCCCAGCCCGACGCCACGCTGGCGACCATCTTCTTGATCTCTTCCAGGTCCTGCTCGAGCTGCTTGGCCTGGTTGCCGATCTCGGTGGCCGCTGCGTCCAGCGCCCCGTACTTGACTACAAGTTCACCGTAGCCACTGTCAGACATGCCTGCCTCACTCCTTTTCGTTCGCGGCGATGGGTCCGGCCTCGGAGGCCGGCCGAGCTGTCAGCTCAGAAGCTGTCGATGCTGGACTTGGGAGCACCGTCGTAGACGTTGATGCTCTGCACCGCCTGACGGATGTCGTCCTCGGTGCCGTCCTTGATCTTGCGGGTGGCGCTCATCGCCTCGACGAACTTGGTGAGGATGTTGCCGATTTTCACCATCGACACGTTGATCTCGTGCTGCTTGGTGTTGAAGGCACCGGCACCGATGCCCTTCCACTGCCCGGACTCCAGGCTGTCGATGACCCCCTGCAGGCGGTGCAGCTGCCCCTTGATCGAGTCGAACTTCAGCAGGATGTCCTGCTCGAGCTTGGCTACCTGGGCATCTGATAGCCGCTGGCCGTCTGCCATGAATGGACTCCCCTTCCCGGGATACCGTCAGAAATGGTTGATGCGCACACCGCCACGGGGCGGGACGCGGAACCCCGGCCCGCTACGACGAGCCGAAGGCCCACAATGAGTTCAGCCGCTGCGCCGTGCGCGCATCGCGGCATAGCCACCGCCGCCGATCACCGCCACCGCGACGATCCCCAGGACCACCCAGAGCGTGTTTCCTTCGGACGGTTCGGAATTCGATTCTGCCGCTGAAGCCTTGCTGCCTGAAGTGTTTTTCGAGGGCTGTGACGAGGCTGAGACGGAAGCGGAGGGACTTTCCTCGATCACGCCGGTGCCGTTCTCATAACTGAGCGGGTCTTTGTCGGCCGCACCCGGATCGATGTCCTTGTCGGCGAGTGCCACGCGGGGACGGACAAGTCCATAACCGAGGTAGTTGCTGGGCGTCTCCTTCGGCCAGTCCCGGCCCGCGGTATCCAGCAGGACGTTGAGCACCTGGTTGGCCGTCCAGTCTGGATGGGCGGACCAGATCAGAGCGGCAGAGGCGGAGGCCACGGCAGTGGCCGGGCTGGTCCCGTCCCCGCCGTCGCAGTAGGAACGAAACGTCGTGTCGCACCAGCGAGGAATGTCGAGCCCCGGCGCCGCGAGGTCGACATAGTTACCGTGCTCGGAGAACTTGCCCACTGTGCCCGACTTGTCGGCCGCGGCAACACCGACGACGTAGGGGTAACCGGCCGGGTAACCGATGTCGTTATTCGTCTCCGCGTTATTACCTACACTGGCGAACAGCAACTTTCCCTTGGAATGGGCGTACTTGAGGGATTCCTCAAGCTCCGGATCGATGTAGTCATCGCCGAAGGACATGCTGATGATCTTTACGTCTGTGTCAGCGGCAGCCCTGACGGCATCCGCTGCTTCGGCTGTCCTTTTCTTCTCTTCCTTGGGTACACCCTCTAGCACGATCCGGTAGGGCACAATTTTGGCTCCTGGTGCAAGGCCCTTCATGCCGCCACCGGCTCCGGTACCTGCGATCACTTCTGCCATGGTCGTCCCATGGGCCCCGTAGTCCTTGGTGGCGTGGTACGCGACGGCTTCCGGTACCTCATCGGCGAGTACCTGCCCCTCCAGGGAGGGCGTAGCAGGATTGACCCCTGTGTCGACGACGGCCACCTTCACACCCTTGCCGGTGCTCGTCTTCCACATCTGGTCGGCCTTCATCACCGACAGGTACCACTGCTTCGACTGGACGTCGTAGGCCGCCGCGTTCGGGGCCAGGCCGGCCGACACGACGGCCAGAGCGCCGAGTGCCGAGCACACGGTGGTCACCCGTCGTCTCCTGCGCGGCCCGCTGAAGGGCGCGGGCCGCCTGCCGCGTCGGCTGATCGCTGACAACATGCCTCTGTAGGTCCTCGCTCGTGTCCGGTCAGTCGTTCGTCGGCGGCGCGTTCCGCCGCTCGATGTCGGGTGAGCGCCTCTCGTCCTCACCGCTCGATCGCTCACGCTGCGGTCGACGTGCGCCACCGGTCGTACCAAGATCCTCTTCGCTCGCCGGACCACGCACCAGACCGGTGCCGCCGGAGAAGCGTCCTCGGTTCCTGGACTTGGAGGTGAGGTTCTTGGGCGAACCCACCACACCGTCCGGGTTGTTCGTCGACCGGCGCGGAGTCCGTCCTGGTGTTGGATTGGTAGCCGCGCCGATCACGCCGCGTTGACCGGGTGTACCGCTCGTCTTCCGTGGGCCGGTCGCACCCTCGGTACCGACGACCGTGCCACGCGGCACTTTGGTACCGCTCGTACCGGATGTACCTCCTGTGACCGGCTTCCCACCGACGACCCCGCCACTACGTCCGGCACCCGTGGCGTCTGCGGCTTTCGCTCGACCGACGGCACCACCTGCACGTCCGGCACCAGATGCAGGTGTACCTCCGACGCGACCGGCCGCCGCGCCACCGGTCCTCGACGTGCCGCCGGAGATGCCGTTCGCCATGGGTGTCCTGCCGGCAGCCGGGGTGGCTCCGCGAGCCACTGCCTGGCCTGTGGCCGCAGCCCGGCCCGCCTGTCCGGTGGCTCCACGGGCTCCGGCCTGCCCTGTCGCGGCAGCTCGTCCCACCTGTCCCTGGCCAGAGGAGCCACGTCCGGTGCTGCCTGCGGCGGTGCCACCAGGGGTACCCGCACGCCCCTGTGCCGGGAACGGAGTCCGGGGGCCGTTCGTCTTGCTGAGCCCAGAAGTGCGCCCGGTTGCCGTGCCGAAAGCGGGGGCTGCGGATCCACTGACGAACGGAGGAATTGCCGTTCCTCCGGAGGATCCGCCCGACGTGGTCACCGATGGCGCGGAGGTCGCCGGCCTGGTCTCCTGAGGCAGGGTGCCGACGCTGTTGATCTCCGTGCCGACAGCTCTGTCCGGGTAGGTGATCCCCTCTTTGGCTTCCTGCAACGGTGGGGTGTCCCTGCCCAGGTCCGGGTCACCCATAGCGCTGTGCGAGGCATAACGGACTACCGAATCGGTCTCGCGAACGCTACCGGCGGTCGCACCTTCCTGCGCTGCTCCCGGGCCTCTCCAGTCGCGCGGCCTCTCCGGCCGCGGAACCCCCACATTCCCCATAGGCCGGAACACAGGCGGCTCCTGGTTCGCCAGGGCCTCCTCCGAGACCTTGTAGAACGACGCCAGGCGGTTCATCTGGTTGATCGCCTCTTGGCGGTGCTTCTCCGCTTTGACGGCCGCCGTGTACTCGTCGTTGCTCTCGACGCGCTTGTCCTTGGGGATGTCGTCGACCGTCTTGGGGTCGGACCGGTTGTCGCGCGGCGGCATGGAGCTGCGCACGGAGGCGAGGCCCGTGCCCGCGGCCGCGATCTGGGTGCCCGCGGCGTCGGCGTACTCGGCGAGCTTTTGCGTGTCCTTGACGAGCTGACTGCCCCAGGTGCGGAACGCGTCGCCGGCCTCGCCCTCCCAGTCGACCCGCTCGATGTGGCCCTTCAGTTCCTCGGCGGCCTCGTTGATGGCGGTCCGGGCGTTCCACAGGGCTTCGCCGGCGCTCTCCAGGTCGGCCGGGTTCGCGGACTCGACGAGATCGATCATGTCGTTGAGCCGGTGGCCCTCGAAGCTCGTCGTGCCGAAGAAGCGGACCCTGCCGAAGAAGGTGCCGCTGAGCATGTCCGACACGGTGTTGGCCGCGTCGATGATGCCGACCTGCTGAGCCACCTGCTCCAGGTCGGCCTTGTGGTCGTTCTGCTGCTGCTTCTCGTCGCCCATCAGTACCCGGCCGTGGTGTCGTCGGTACGCTTCTCTTCCGTCTTGCCGTCCTGCCCGCGCTCCGCCGCTTCCCTCTCGCGCTGCTCCTGCGTGTACTCACGGTGATCACGGTCGACGCGTGTCTGGATCTGCCAGAAGCGGCGGCGCTGCTCCTCTTCCAGGTTGTCGAAGCCGATGTCCGCGCCGTGGACGGCGATCCGCATCGACTCGATCTGCAGGCCGAGCGTCTTGGAGAGGGAGACGAGACGTTCGTGGACGTTGTTGTACTGGGCGTAGAGGCCGGAAGCCTCGTGGAACGTCCCGGGTCCACTGAACGACGCGCGGGAGATGCGCTGCGCCTCCACCTTGGTAGGACTGCCGGCGGAGCCTTCAAGGGTCTTGAGCAGGCCGTCCACCCGCTTCTTGAACGTCGTGAGCGCTTCCAGGCCCCGCCGCAGATCGGCGCCGCTCTCCCCAGGAGGCATGACGCACCACCTTCCCCGTTTCCCCGTACCCCGTTGTGTACCGCTGGTGGATGTACGCGGCAGCACAGTGACCACCTGAACACCCATCGGTCACTGTAGCCATTGTGTAAATCTCAGCCAATCCGACTTCGTACTTAGTCGGTCACAGAGCCGTTGGGCCGCCCGCCCGCCGAACAAGAAGCGTCGATCGCCCCATACGTACCTGAAGTGGGCATGGGTTCCGGCAGTACCGTTGCTTCCTTCCCGCTGCCCCGGTCACCGACACCCGCATCAGTAGATCTTTGCGACCACAAAAACCGGGAGGTAGAAGCGGGTCAACGCGTTGACGCTCCGATCCCGTGGTCCCGCTTCCTGCGGGCGTCCCGCATCGCCACTGCCGTGCCGCCCAGGCCTGCCACCAGCACCATCGCCCCGACGGCCGCGTAGGTCGCCAGGCGCGCGTTGCGTTCGTCGGCGGTCTCGCCGAGGTGGAGTTCGGCCGGGGTGGGAGCCTTCGCCTCGGTCAGCCCCTCGTGAGGGCTCGGGGACTCGATCGGGTGGTCGTCCTCGGTCAGAGCGCGGACCGGGTCGACGACGCCCCAGCCGACGCGGTTGTCGCGGCCGTCGACGGAGCGTTCCGCGGTCTGCTCGATCTGGGCGACGATCTGGCCGGCGGTCCAGTCCTGGTGCTTGGCCTTGATGAGGGCGGCGACACCGGCGACATAGGGGGCGGAGAAACTCGTCCCGTTGTCGGAGCAGTGGCCGCCCCCGGGGACCGTGGAGATCATGTCGACCCCGGGAGCCGCCACTCCGACGAAGTCGCCGGACTGGGAGAACGAGGCGCGCTCGTTGTTGCGGTCCGAGGCGGCCACCGCCAGGACTTCCTCGAACGACGCCGGATACGTCTTCTTGGAGCCGCCGCCGAGGCCGTCGTTGCCCGCCGAGGCGATCACCACGATGTTCTGCGTCAGCGCCTTGTCCACCGCCTCCTTGAGTACGGGATCGGGTTCGGCGGCGTTCGCGGTGTCCTGGGAGATGTTGATGATGTCGGCCTTGACGGCGATCGCGTGATCGATGGCCCGGGCCAGCGTCTTGGCCGTGCCGTGGCCCTCCGCGTCGTTCTGCTTGATGGGGATGATCTTCGCTTCGGGGGCCAGGCCCACGAAACCCGTGCCCTCGGCGGGGCGGGCCGCGATGATGCCCGCCACGCGCGTGCCGTGGCCGACCTTGTCGGTCGTACCGTTGGACCTGCCGCGGTCGATCGGTTCGCCCTTGTCGTCCTTGGAAGGCAGGTAGTTTGCCCCCTTCGACGCGTCCACCGCGTCCTTGAGTTGGGGGTTCTTCGTGTCCACCCCTGTGTCGATCACGGCCACCTCGACGTTCTCGCCCTTGGACTGGCTCCACAGTTCCTCGAGGAGGACGCGCTGCAGGGACCAGGGGCGGCCCTCGTACTTCTTGTTGGGGAACGTGCACTGGCCGGTCGCCGGGTCCGCGGCGGCGGGAGGTGCCAGGGCCACTCCGACGGTGATGAGTGCCGACGCGGTCACCGCGACCGCGCGCCGCGGGCCCGTGGAGAGTGCGTATCGCATGATGTCTCCCTCGCGAGCCTCAGGAACCCTGCGGCTGACGGGCGTCCGCGGTCGACAGCCGCGGGCCGGTGGACAGGGCCTTGGACCACTCCAGAGGAATGGGTGCCGGGTCCACGTCGCCGTACCCCAGGTGGATCTGGGCCAGCTGGGCCTGCTGCTGGAGTTCCTTGCGCTTCTTGGCAGTGAGGCCGATGCCCGCGTCGTCCGTGGCGCCGTCGTCGTTGGACTGCATGGCGTAGCGCAGACCGGTGTCGGTGACCAGGAAGACACCGCCCGCCTTGGTCTCCTCACCCTGGAACTGGCGGTAGAGCTGACCGGAGCCGGGAGTGACGTACGCGCTGTCGGAGCCGGTGGGGAGGGTCGCCGGGAAGTCGGTGCCCGCCCAGGTGCTCAACGTGGTCCGTCCGTTGCCCTCGTCGACGTCGCGCAGGACGTTGCAGACCGTGTTGCGGCTGCCCTCCGCGGTGTCCGCCTCGTTGACGGGCGTCGGGGACTGGCTCGGCCACCTGCGGTCCTCGTAGAACCCGGTGGTGGTGGGCACGAACATGCCCGCGCTGACGCCGAGCGCCTGGCCGGCCTGGCCGAGGCCGGCCAGTTCCCGGCTGCTGAGGAGCAGCTTGGCGGTGAAGTCCGAGACGGGGACCACTTTGCCCGGCTCGACGATGTAGTACTGCTCGGCGTCGCCGTTGGTGGCCTTCAGGATCATGCCGACCTGGTTCGCCTCGTCGGGCAGGGTGCCGTCGACTCCCGCTGCCGCGCCGACCGTGCCCTCGACCTCGGGGAAGGTGACAGGGTCACCCTTGTGGAGGGTCTCCAGCCAGGGCGCGGACACCCTTTGGGGTTCGCGGCCGGAGCCGACGAGGGTGCGCAGCAGCAACTCGTCGGACTTGTCCACTTCGTACGCGGTGCCGCGAGCGTCCACGACGTAACGGGTCCCGTCCGGACCCGCGACGTACAGCAGCTCGCCGCCACGCAGTCTGTTCGCGCCCTCGGTCTTCTTCATGTCGCGGGAGGCCAGGACGAACGCGGCCTTCTGGATCGTGTTGTCGCCCGCGCTCGGGCGCTCGCAGACGGCCCAGCGCTTCGCGGCGCCCGCCTCCTTGGCGGAGGGGAGCCGGTCAGGAGCGTAGGGGATGCCGATGGTGACGCCACGCGGGATGTCGCCCTTGTCGAGGACGGACTCGTCGACGGTGACGACGTCGGCCCGGCCCGGGTCGTCGAGGAGGAGCTTCGCCGACGCCATGTTGAGCACGGGGTGCAGCTGCTCCTTCCCGTCGGTCCTGAGGACGACGTACCTGGTGGTGGAGTCGCTGGCGACGATCACCTTCTTGCCCGGCTCGTCCCAGCCCTTCGGTGCGGTCGGTTTGAACATCCCCCACGCGCCGAACGCGGCCACGACGACCACCCCGGCGATGACGCCCGGCAGGACGGCGCGCAACGGACGCGGCGCCCCCTCCTCCGAGCCGTCGGGGGACGACTGGACGAAGGCCGCGAGCATACGGCGCTTCGCGAAGGTGTAGGCATTGAGCTGGTCCCGCCGAGATGCCATGTGTGCCTGCTTCTCCCCGTGTCTGGCCTGGGTCGCGCTCGAGGGACGCCGTCCCCCGCCTCCGTTGTCGGACCGGCCCCCTACTATGCCTGTTGCAGGAGCGGTCCCGTGGAGCGGGTAGGGTACCCGGGCCTTCAAGGGCCCGGTCCTGTGACGGAATTCCAGCGGGATGTGAGCGAAAACGGGGGATGGAGTGATGGCTTCCAGAACGCGGTCCCGGTCACGCGACCGGTCGCAGGCGGACGGCCCCCCGGCCTCTCCCGCGCAGGGTTCCTCCGGACCGGGTGCGCAGTCGCGGGAGGCACGGCCGTTCCACCTCAGGGCGCATTCCGGGCAGTCCGGGGCGTTCCGATTGCAACGACTCGTCCTGCTGGAACTCGCGGCCGCCGTACTGCTCGTCGGATGGGCCGTCGGCCCCATGGCCCTGATCGCCGCGGCCGTGGTCGCGGTGGTCCTGGTGCTGCTCGCCTTCGTGCGTCGCCGAGGTCGCTCCCTGCCCGAATGGCTCGGCACGGCACGAGCCCTGAAGGCGCGGCAGCGCCACGCGGCCGGCACTCCGGTGCCTCCTGGGACGGAGCCGGGGCTCGCGCCCGCGGTGGAGTGCGACCCGAGTCTGCGCACCTACACCTACGGGGGCCGTGACCGCCGGTCCGTGGGCATCGTCGGGGACGGCACGTTCGTCACCGCCGTCCTGCAGGTGGAGGCCGACGCGACGGCGCTGCGGGCGGAGCGCAGTCGGCAGCCGTTGCCGCTGGGTCTCGTACGGGACGCCCTCGAGGTGGACGGGATCCGCCTGGAGTCCGCCCAGGTCGTGCTGCACACGCAGCCCGCGCCCGCGCTGCACCTGCCGCAGCAGTCCGTCGCGGTGAGCAACTACGCCCCATTGCAGGCGCAGACCGGAGCACCCGCCGTGCGCATCACCTGGATCGCGTTGAAGCTGGATCCGGAGCTGTGCCCGGAGGCCGTGGCCGCGCGGGGAGGCGGGCTCACCGGGGCGCAGAAGTGCGTCGTGCGCGTCGCGGACCACCTCGCCAGCCGGCTGACGGGAGCGGGCTTCCGCGCCACCGTGCTGGACGAGGAGGAGCTGACGGCCGCCGTGGCCACGTCGGCGTGCGCCAACCCCTTGGTGACGGCGGAGGCGGGACGGACCGAGGTGCCGGAGCGCAGGACCGAGGAGACCAGCCGTAGCTGGCGCTGCGACAACCGCAGGCACACGGCGTACTGGGTGCGCCAGTGGCCGCAGCTGGGCGGACGGGGTCCTTCCCTCCCTCAGCTGGTCGCGCTGCTCACCGCCGTCCCCGCGCTGGCCACGACCTTCAGCCTCACACTGGCGCGCGGTGAGCGGCGGGAGGTGACGCTGACCGGCCACATGCGGGTGACCGGGCGCAGCGACAGCGAGCTGGTCGCCGCACGGCACGCGCTGGAGCAGGCCGCGCGGCAGACCGGTACGGGCCTGGCCCGTCTCGACCGCCAGCAGCTGCCCGGCGTACTCGCCACTCTGCCTCTCGGAGGTGCCCGGTGACGGCCATGACCTCACGGACGACGAACGGCCCCGGGGCGTATCCACCGGCGGCGTACACCACGGCCGGCGGTCCTCCGGAGCCCTCGGCCGCGGAACGGCTGCGCGATCGCGTGCGCAGCGGGTTCGGGCTGCGGGGCCCCCGGCACGGACGGCACACCCTGTCCGCGGAACAGCTGGACACCCTCGCCCTGCCCATCGGGGACGACGGTGTCGTCGTCGGCGTCGACGCCGAGGGGCAGCCCGCGGTGCTGGGCTTGAACCGGCCGACTCCGTACGACGTCGTCCTGATCGGCGGTCTGTGGACCGCCCAGGTCATCGCCCTGCGGGCGGCGGCCACGGGGACGCGCGTCGCCGTGGAGACCGGACGGGCCCAGGCCTGGGCGCAGTTGGTGCAGGCCGTGGGCGGCGGGCAGTCCGGCATGACCGTGTACGACGTGGGCCGGGTGCCGCCTCAGGGGGCCTCGGCCGGCAACTCGGTGCTGGTGGTACGGGACTGCGGTATGCGGCCGCCCCGCGGGCGGGTCGTCTCGGGACCCTGGCAAGCGGTGCTGACACTGCTGCCGTACCTCAGTCCGGTGGCTCCGCGGCTGATGCGTCAGGCGCGGCTCGTCGGAGTGCAGCAGGTCTCGCCGGACGAGGCCGCCGAGATAAGCCGCACGCTGGCCCTTCCTCGGGAGGACGTGGAGTCGCTGCCCACGCTCACCGACGGTGTCACGCTGTGGTGCGCCGACCGGGACCGCCAGTACGTGATGACACAGCCCACCGACGCCGAGACCGGATTGCTGGGTACGCCTCGCCGCATGGACTGAGCCGGCGCGGCGGTGGACCGGTACGGCGTGGCCGGGTTCGGTTCCCGGCTGATTCTGTTCCCTTCGGAGCGCCGTGAAGACCCGGTTTGTTCGGGGATGCGAGGGGCGCGTGCGTCACCTCCGGGGCGGACGTGACGTGGTGGACGGGCGCGGAGGGGCGGACGGGCCTGCCCTGGCACACTCGTGGTGATTAGGCTGGGACCGGGCGCACCCATGGAAACCGCGAACAGGCAGTCGGCGCCCCCAGGGGGACAGCCGTGCGGATTCGGACGACTTCGAACGGAAAGAGCGGTCGCCCCAGCACGGCATGCGGGTGCTCGACCACACCAGGAGGAATTGTGAACAGCGATCGGGACGGGATCCGCGGGGGCTGGGCCACACCCGGCGATGACCAGTCCGACGCGGAGTCCGCCATCGAGACGACGGGCGAGTTCACCATCGACTACGCACCACCTGCCTGGTACACGCAGAACGCGTCGGGTGGTTCGGGCGCGAGTTCCGGTTTCGGTTCCCAGGAGCAGTCGCAGGATCCGTCCTCGCAGCCGCCCTCGGCGTCCGGGGACCCGGAGGCCGGTGCGGCTCCGTCCGCCGGGGACTTCGGGGGTACGACCGCGGAAACCGGTGCCGAGCCGGACGCGGACCCCGACGCGGGGAGTACGTCCGCCTCGGCCCCCGGAAGCGATGCGGTGACGCCGGAGGCACCGGCGGGCGGCGAGGCCGGGTCCGGAGACGGCACCGGCGCGTTCGGTGGCACCGGTGCCTGGAGCGGAGAGGTCGACAACGGCGCCACCATGCGCATCTCCGCTGCCGCGCTGAAGCAGGAGATCGAGGAGCGAACGGCGGCGGAGTCCTCCGCCGCGGGGGCCTCCCCGACGGCTTCCGGTACGAGCGCTGACCTCGGCGACGCCGCCGGTACCGATACCGACGCCGCCACCGGTACCGACACCGCCACCGATACCGATGCCGCCACCGGTACCGACGCCGGTGACAGTGCCGGAGACGCGGTTACCGGAGACGCGCCCGCCGGGGACGCGGCCGACACCTCGGGTCCGGAGGAGGGCGCCGCCCGGAGAGCCGTCGGGTCCCCGGACGGCCCGTCCGCCGAAGCGGGCAAGACGGGGGCGTCGGCCGCCGCCTCCGGTGCCGCGGCCGACGCGCCGGACACCGAGGGTGGCCAGAACGCCGAAAGCGCCGGGAGCGCCGAGTCCCAGGGCTCCGTACCCGGCGCCACCACCGAGGTCTCCGCCGACGTCCCCGGCGGTACCGGTGCCGCCGGACAGGACGCGTCCGCGTGGACTCCGCCCCCGCCGCTGCCGCAGAGCGGTCTGCCCCCGCTGCCGCCCGCGTATCAGCCCGCCGTGCCCGCACCGGCACCCGTACCGGGGGCCCAGTGGCCCACGGCCCAGCCCGCGGAGCCGCCGAAGTCCGCCGAGGAGCAGGAGGGGCAGGAGGGGCCGCAGGTCCCGGCCGCCGCCCAGCCGCAGGCCCCCGCGCCCGCGCCGGATCTCCCGCCGTTCCAGCCGCAGGCTCCGCAGCCCGCTCCCCCGGCCTGGCCGGCCTCTCCCGGTGCGCCGGAGCAGCCCGGCGGCTACGGATTCCCCCAGCCCGCGCCGCAGCCGCCGCACGCGCCCGCCCCGCCGGCCGGTCACGGGTTCCCGCAGCCGCCGGCACCGCCCCAGGTCCCCGCTCCCGCCCAGCCCGCCGGCTACGGGTTCCCGCAGCCCGGGCAGCCGGGTGCCGCGGCTCCCGCCGCGCCCGTTCCTCCGGCCCCGCCCGCCGGTTACGGCTTCCCCCACCCCGGCGCCCCCGCCGCGCCGCAGTCCCCGGGACAGCCGGACCCCGCCGCCCAGCAGGCCGGTTACGGGTTCCCGCAGCCCCGGAACCCCGAGGCCCCCGACGGTCCCGGGGCCCCTGGGCAGCCGCAGGCGCAGCCCGGCCAGCCGCAGGCGCCCGGTGCCCAGCCGCCCGTCGACCCCCGCGTCGGGGCCGCCTGGCCGCAGGCCGTGCAGCACGACCAGCGGCAGCCCACCAACCCGGGCGCGCCGCTGGGGTACACCGCCGCCGTGGAACTGTCCTCCGACCGGCTGCTCAACAACAAGAAGCAGAAGGCGAAGAGCGGGCGGCCCGCCGCGGCCTCCCGGTTCAAGCTGGGCGCCAAGAAGGAGGAGGCCGAGCGGCAGCGCAAGCTCGACCTCATCCGCACGCCCGTGCTCTCCTGCTACCGGATCGCCGTCATCAGCCTGAAGGGCGGCGTGGGCAAGACGACCACGACCACCGCGCTCGGCGCCACGCTCGCCACCGAGCGGCAGGACAAGATCCTCGCCATCGACGCCAACCCGGACGCCGGCACGCTCGGGCGCCGTGTGCGCAGGGAGACCGGGGCCACCATCCGCGACCTCGTGCAGGCGATCCCGTACCTCAACTCGTACATGGACATCCGGCGGTTCACGTCCCAGGCGCCGTCCGGTCTGGAGATCATCGCCAACGACGTCGACCCGGCCGTGTCCACGACGTTCAACGACGAGGACTACCGGCGCGCCATCGACGTGCTCGGCAAGCAGTACCCGGTCATCCTCACCGACTCGGGCACGGGTCTGCTCTACAGCGCGATGCGCGGCGTGCTCGACCTCGCCGACCAGCTCATCATCGTCTCGACGCCGTCCGTGGACGGGGCGAGCAGCGCCTCCACGACGCTCGACTGGCTCTCCGCGCACGGGTACGCCGACCTCGTCTCCCGGTCCGTCACCGTCATCTCCGGGGTGCGCGAGACCGGCAAGATGATCAAGGTGGAGGACATCGTCGCCCACTTCGAGACGCGCTGCCGCGGTGTCGTGGTCGTGCCGTTCGACGAGCACCTGGCGGCCGGCGCCGAGGTCGACCTCGACATGATGCGGCCGAAGGTGCGCGAGGCGTACTTCAACCTGTCCGCGATGGTGGCCGAGGACTTCGTCCGGCACCAGCAGGCGCACGGCCTGTGGACGTCGGACGGCAACCCGCCGCCGGTCGCCGCCCCGCCGATGCCGGGCCAGCCGGTCCAGGGCCGGCCCCCGTACGGCCAGCCCGCTCCGGGCCGGCCTCCGTACGGCCAGCCGGCTCCGGACCAGCCCCCGTACGGCCGGCCTGTCCCGGAGCAGCCTGCGTACGGTCTGCCGCCTCAGCAGCCCCATCCGCAGCAGCCGGGCTACGCCTATCCCCACCCCGGTCAGGAGTACCCGCAGCCGGGTCAGCCGCCGGCCGCCCACGAGGCGCAGCCCCAGCCGCAGGCTCCCCAGCCCCCGTACCAGCCGGGTCAGCCCTTCCAGCCCGGTCAGCCGTACCAGCAGCCCGGTCAGCCGTACCAGCCGAACGCCCAGCAGCCTCCGGCCCCGGCGCCCGGCCCGCCCTACCAGCCGTATCCCGCCGCCCCGCCGGTTCCGCCCGCCCCCGCCCCGGAGCAGGGACAGGCGGAGGGGCAGAACCCGCCCCCGCCCGCTCCCCCGCGGCAGTGACCCGCGCCCGGCGGCGGCCGGGCCGGGGACCACGGGAGCACCGCGGCCTCCGGCCGCTCCTCCAGGAGGAGCGGCCGGAGGCCGCTCGCGTGTCCGGGCGCGCGCTCCTCCCCGACGTGGCGCGTCCCTCGCGTGTCCAGGCACGAAACCCGGCGCCACGCGCTGGCCAGCACGGCGTCAGTGGTCTCGACCAATGAGCGTGAAATCCGCGTCAACTCGTTATTTCCGCAGGCCACATGGGGTTCACCTGCCGTTGACGCGTGCAGAGCGGCGCTGATACACACTCAGTCGACCCAGCCGACGGCCCTTGATCCAGCAGCCCTTCCCGTGCGAGCGATGACGCGAGGTCAGCGACCCATGGACACACGAGCTCAGCAAGACCAGTACGGCAGAGGAGGCCCCGGCCCACGGGCCGGCCGCACCCGCGCCCCACGCCTCACCCGCCGCCTCACCCGGCCTCTCCGCTCCCTCCGGCTCACCGTGGCCGCCGGCGCCGCCGCGCTCGCGCTGACCGCCGGCCTCGCGACCCCGCTGAACCCCGCACCCCAGCAGGCCCGGGCCGACGACGGCAAGAAGGTGCTCACCGTCGCGGTCGCGCAGAGCATGGACTCGCTCAGCCCGTTCCTGGCCGTCCGGCTGGTCAGTACGAGCGTCCTCCGCCTGACGTACGAGTACCTGACCGGCTACAGCGCGAAGGACAACAGCGCCGTTCCGGGGCTCGCCACCGAGTGGACGGCTTCGGACGACAAGCTGACCTGGACCTACACGATCCGTTCCGACGCGAAGTGGTCGGACGGGAAGCCGGTCACCGCCGAGGACGCGGCGTGGACGTTCAACAAGATGATGACCGACGCGGGCGCGGCCACCGCCAACGGCAGCTTCGTCGGCAACTTCCGCGAGGTGACGGCCCCGAGCCCCACCAAGCTGGTCATCGAGCTGAAGAAGCCGCAGGCCACGATGGCCGCGCTGGACGTGCCGATCGTGCCCAAGCACGTGTGGGAGAAGGTCGGCGACTTCTCGAAGTTCAACAACGACAAGGACTTCCCGATCGTCGGCGACGGGCCGTTCGTGCTGACCGGCTACAAGGCCGACAGCTACGTGCGGCTGAAGGCCAACAAGAGCTTCTGGCGCGGCGCACCGAAATTCGACGAGCTGGTCTTCAAGTACTACAAGGACGGGGACGCGGCCGTCGCCGCCCTGCAGAAGGGCGAGGTCTCGTTCGTCTACAACCTCACGCCCGCGCAGTCGGCGGCGCTGAAGAAGCAGGAGAACATCAAGGTCAACGACGCGCCCGGGCGCCGCTTCTACGCGCTGGCCACGAACCCCGGGGCGCGGTCCAAGGACGGCCAGGAGTTCGGCGACGGCGACCCGTCGCTGCTCGACGAGCGGGTACGGCACGCGCTGTTCATGGCGGTGGACCGGAAGACGATCGTCGACAAGGTCTTCCAGGGCCACGCCGTCGAGGGCAAGGGCTACATCCCGCCGCGCTTCGACACCTACCACTGGGAGCCGTCCGGGGACCAGGAGCTCTCCTACGACCCGGCCGCGGCCGCGAAGCTGCTGGACGAGGCGGGGTACAGGAAGAACGCCGCCGGAAAGCGCGTCGGCAAGGACGGCAGGCCGCTGAACTACCGCGTGCTGTGCCACGCCACCGACCCCAACGACAAGGCGGTCGGCAAGTACCTCGAGGAGTGGTGGGGCGACCTCGGCATCGGCATCACGCTGGACTGCCTGGACAACGTGACGGACCCCTGGCTCGCGGGCGAGTACGACCTCGCCTTCGACGGCTGGTCGGTCAACCCCGACCCGGACTTCGTGCTCTCCATCCACACCTGCGCGGCCCTGCCCGCCACCCCGAAGGACACCGGCGCGACCGACAACTTCATCTGCGACGAGAAGTACGACGGCCTCTACGACCGGCAGCTCGCCGAGTACGACCCGGCCAAACGGGCAGACCTCGTGAAGCAGATGCAGTCGCGGCTGTACGACACCGGGTACATGAACGTCATGGCGTACCCGAACGCGGTCGAGGCCTACCGCACGGACCAGATCGCCTCGATCACCACGATGCCCGAGGCCGCGGGCAACATCTTCGGCCAGGACGGCTACTGGAGCTGGTGGTCGGCGCAGCCGGCCGGCTCGGACGGCTCCTCGGGCTCCGGCGGCTCCACGGGCGTCGTCGTCGGCATCGTCGCGGGCGTGGTCGTCCTCGCGGGAGCCGCCGGCCTCCTCGCGCTGCGCCGCCGCTCGACGGCCGACGACCGCGAATGACAGCAGTGCGCGCCCCGCGGCCGCCGTGCCGCGGGCCGCGCACCTCTCCGACCGAGTGAGTGTTCATGACCGCTGACGCCACATCCGCGCCGGTCGACAGGGCCGAGGGCCCGGCTCCGGCCGCGCCCCCGATCCGCGGGCCGAAGGCGCGCACCAGGACCGCGTACCTGCGGTACGTGGCGGGCAAGCTGGGCGGCGCGGCCGTCTCGCTGCTCGCCGTCCTGGTCACCAGCTTCTTCCTCTTCCGGCTGATCCCCGGCGACCCCGTCAAGTTCATGACGGGCGGGCGCCAGGTGTCGGCCGAGCAACTGGCCTCCTACAGACGGGAGTTCGGGCTCGACCTGCCGCTGTGGCGGCAGTTCACCGACTACTGCGGCAAGGCGCTCACCGGTGACCTCGGCACCTCGTACCAGTTCCGGACGCCGGTCATCGACAGGATCACCGAGGCGCTGCCGAACACGCTGCTCCTGACCGGCACCGCCTTCGTCCTCTACACGGCGCTCGGCGTCCTCCTGGGCACCCGCTCCGCCTGGCGCAACGGCCGCCTCGGCGACCGGCTGAACACCGGGCTCGCCCTGACGCTGTACTCGATCCCCTCGTTCTGGCTCGGCCTGCTGCTCATCATCGTCCTCGCCGTGGGCATGGGCCCGATCCCGGGTCTCTTCCCCACCGGCGGCATGGAGTCGGGCGGCCAGGAGGGCCTCGCCCACGTCCTCGACGTCGCCCACCACCTGGTCCTGCCGGTCCTCACGCTGGTCGCCGTCGAGTACGGGCAGACCCTGCTGGTGACCCGGTCGGCGCTGCTGGACGAGATGGGCAGCGACTACCTGACGACCGCGCGGGCCAAGGGCCTCCGGGACGACCTCGTACGCCGCCGGCACGCCGTGCCGAACGCGATGCTGCCCACCGTGACGCTGATCTTCGTCAACCTCGGGCGGACCGTCGCGGGCGTGATCCTCGTCGAGACGGTCTTCTCCTGGCCGGGCCTCGGCGGGCTGTTCTACCAGGCGCTGAGCGTGCCCGACCTGCCGCTGGTGCAGGGCCTGTTCTTCGTCTTCGCCGCGGCGGTGATCGTGATGAACACCCTCGCCGACCTGATCTATCCGCTGCTGGACCCCCGGGTGGGCCGATGACGACCGACACGACCGCGGCCGGACCGGCCGAACCTCCCGAGACCCCGGTACGGGGCGGGACGAAGAGCCCGCGCGCCCTGGCGTGGGAGCGCAGACGCCACTCGGCCGCCCGGTTCTGGCGGCAGTACCGCACGCACCGCGCGGGCGTGGTCGGCCTGGCCGCGCTCGTGCTCTTCGCGCTTCTCGCGCTGACCGCCCCGCTGACGGTCGGCGCCGACGTGCAGAGCGTGACGGACGCGCCGGGCGGGCCGATGGAGGAGCCGAGCGGGGAGTTCTGGCTGGGCACCGACCAGTTCGGGCGCGACCTGTTCGGCCTGGTGCTGTGGGGCTCGCGGGTCTCGCTGCTCGTCGGCCTGCTGGCCGCCGTGCTGTCGGTGCTGATCGGCGCGCTCGTCGGCATCACCGCGGGCCACTTCCGCGGCTGGTACGCGACCGTGGTCATGCGGGTCACGGACTGGTTCCTGGTCATGCCGACGCTGGTGCTGGCCATCGCGCTGGCCACGGTGATGTCGCGCTCGCTGCTCACGATCATCGTGGCGATCGGGGTGACCTCGTGGCCGACGACGGCGCGTCTGGTGCGCGCCCAGACCCTCGCCGTGGAGTCGCGCCCGTACATCGAGCGCGCCCGGGCGCTCGGCGGCGGCCACGGGCACGTCATGACCCGGCACGTGCTGCCGAACGTGATGCCGCTGGTGCTCGCCCAGACCACGCTGATGATCTCCTCGTCCATCCTCTCCGAGGCGACGCTCGCCTTCCTCGGGCTCGGCGACCCGACGCTCGTGTCGTGGGGCGGACTGCTCCAGGACGCGCGCGAGGCGGGCGCGGTCAGCTCGGGCAACTGGTGGTACCTGGTGCCGCCGGGCATCGCGATCGCCGTCGTCGCCCTCGCCTTCACGCTCTGCGGGCGCGCCGTGGAGTCCGTACTCAACCCCAGGCTGGGGGTGGCCCGTTGAGCCTGCTGGAAGTCAGGGACCTGAACGTCACGTACGCGGGCGGCGCGCGGGCCGTGCGCGGCGTCGACCTCACCGTGGACGCGGGCCGCAAGCTCGGCATCGCCGGCGAGTCCGGCTGCGGCAAGTCGACGCTGGCCCTCGCCCTGCTGCGGCTGCTGCCCGCGGGTACGCGCGTGACCGGCCAGATCATGCTGGACGGCGAGGACGTCCTGACGATGCGGTGGGGCCGGGTGCGCGCGGTGCGCTGGGCGGGCGCGTCCATCGTCTTCCAGGGCGCGATGCACTCGCTGAACGCCGTGCACCGCATCGGCGACCAGATCGCCGAGCCGATCCTGCTGCACAGGAAGGCGACGCCCGCCGGGGCCAGGCGGAAGGCGGGCGAGCTGCTGGAGCACGTGGGGCTGCCCGCGGCCCGCGCGAGCGCGTATCCGCACGAGCTGTCCGGCGGGCAGCGCCAGCGCGTCATGATCGCCATGGCGCTGGCCTGCGACCCGGCCGTCGTCGTCGCCGACGAGCCGACCACGGCCCTGGACGTGATGATCCAGGCGCAGATCCTGCGCCTGATCGAACAGCTCGTCGCGGAGCAGGAGCTGGGCCTGATCATGATCAGCCACGACCTGGCGGTCCTCGCCGACACCTGCGACCGGCTCGCGGTGATGTACGCGGGCCGCGTCGTCGAGGAGGGCCCGGCCCGGCAGGTGTACGAGGACGCGCGGCACCCGTACGGGCGGGCGCTGTCGGCGGCGTTCCCGCGCATCGGGGACACGGCGTCGCGGTTCGCGCCGCGCGGGCTGCCGGGCGACCCGCCGGACCCGGCGGACCTGCCGCCCGGCTGCACGTTCCATCCGCGCTGCCCCGTCGCACTGGACTCGTGCGCGGTGGAGGACCAGCCGCTGCGCGCGGCCGGGACCGGCCGGCGGGCGGCGTGCGTGCACGTGGACGCGGACGCGGGTGTGCCCACGGCGGTGGGGACCGACCCGGTCGCGGTGGAGACGGACGACGCGAGGAGCACCACATGACGACGACCGCGGCCACCCCCGGCACGCCCGCCTCCGCGGCCCCGCCGCTGCTCAGCGCCCAGGATCTGCACGTCGCGTTCCCGGGCCGGCGGGGCGCGCCCCGGGCGCGCGCCGTCGACGGGGTGGACCTCGACATCCGCCCCGGCGAGATCGTCGCGCTGGTCGGCGAGTCCGGCTGCGGCAAGACGACGCTGGCCCGCGCCCTGCTGGGCCTGGTGCCGCCGACCGGGGGCCGGGTCACCTTCGCGGGCGGGCCCCTCGCCTACTCCTCACGGGCCCTGAAGGCGTACCGCAGGCGCGTCCAGCTGGTCCTCCAGGACCCCAGCGGCTCGCTCAACCCGCGCCACACGGTGTACGACGCGGTGGCCGAGGGCCTGCGCATCCACGACTACGGGGGCGACGAGCGGGCCGCGGTCGGGCAGGCGCTGGCGCGGGCCGGGCTGCGGCCTCCGGAGCGGTTCTTCCTGCGGTACCCGCACGAGCTGTCCGGCGGGCAGCGCCAGCGCGTGGTCATCGCGGGCGCGCTCGTCCTGGAGCCCGAACTGATCGTCGCCGACGAGCCCGTGGCCTCCCTCGACGCGTCGGTGCGCGGCGAGATCCTGGCGCTGCTGCTGCGGCTGCGCACCGAACTCGGGCTGTCCGCGCTGGTGGTGACGCACGACCTGGGCCTGGCGTGGAACATCGCCGACCGCGTCGCGGTGATGTACCTGGGGCGGATCGTGGAGACCGGCGCGGTGGAGCAGGTCCTCACCGCGCCCCGGCACCCGTACACGCAGGCCCTGCTGTCGGTGCTCCCGGAGGCGCCCGGCGACCCGGTGGTCCTCACCGGTGAGCCCCCGGACCCGTCGCGCGTCCCGTCCGGCTGCCGTTTCCACGCCCGCTGCCAGGTCCTCGCGAGCGGCGAGGCGGCCCGGGCGGGCGTGGCGGAGGACTGCCGGACCCGGGACCTGGGGATCCTGTCCGGCGCCGGCGGGGCGCAGGTGGCGTGCCACTGGGCGCGGGCGAGGGCCTCCGCGCCTGCGGAGAAGACCTCCGCGCCGACGGAGCGGGAGGCGGAGCCGCGCGAGTAGGGCGGCCGCCGTCGACCGGGGCGACAGGGCCGGCACGAGCGGCAGGAGCGGGCGGGTGGCGGCACGCCGCGCCACCCGCTCCGGCGCTACTCCCCTGCGTCGCCCGCGTCCCCCGCGAGGATCTCCCGGCACCGCTTCACGTCCTCGGCCATCGCCTCCAGCAGCGCCTCGACCGAGTCGAACCTGGCCTGGCCGCGCACGAAGGCGAGGAAGTCGACGGCGACGTGCAGGCCGTACAGGTCGAGACCGACGCGGTCGATGGCGTACGCCTCGACGGTCCGCTCGACGCCGTCGAACTGCGGGTTCGTGCCGACCGAGATCGCGGCCGGCATCGTCTCGCCCTGCGCGTGCAGCAGGCCCGCGTAGACGCCGTCGGCGGGGACCGCGGTGTGCGGGAGCGTCTCGACGTTGGCCGTCGGGTAGCCCAGTTCGCGGCCGCGCTGGGCGCCGCGCACGACGATTCCCTCGACGCGGTGCGGACGGCCCAGGATCTCCCGGGCGCCCGCGACGTCGCCCTCGGCGACCAGCCGCCGGGTCAGCGTGGAGGAGAACGGCTCGCCGCCCCCGGCCTCGCCGCTCTCGTACAGGTCGACCACGTCGACCTCGAAGTCGTACGTCCCGCCCTGCTCGGCGAGGAAGCCGACGTTGCCCGCGGCCCTGTGGCCGAAGCGGAAGTTGGGGCCCTCGACGACGAGCCGGGCGTGGAGCTTGTCCACCAGGACCTTCACCACGAAGTCGGCGGGCGAGAGCTTGGAGAACTCCTTGGTGAAGGGCAGGACCAGCACCGCGTCGACGCCGAGTCCGGCCATCAGCTCCGCGCGCCGGTGGTGCGGCGCGAGCAGCGGCGGGTGGCTGCCGGGGCGCACGACCTCGCTGGGGTGCGGGTCGAAGGTGACGACGACGCAGGGCAGGCCCAGCTCGCGGGCGCGTTCCACGGCGTGCCGGATGATCAGCTGGTGTCCGCGGTGGACCCCGTCGTAGGACCCGATGGTGACGACGCTGCGCCCCCAGTCCTGGGGGATGTCCTCCAAGCCTCGCCAGCGCTGCACTGTGACCGCTCCTCGTCGAACCCGTGTCCTGACTGCCTGATACGCAGGTCTAAGGGTGCCATGCCGGGTGCCGCCGTCCCGCATCGGCATGGGTACCGCGGCCGGTGGGCCCGCGGACGTGTCCGCCGGTCAGGCCGGGACACCGGCCCCCGCGAGGGACTCCAGGGCGCGCCGCGTGCCCGGTCCGGCCACCGGCGACCACTCCCCGGGCGCCTCGTCGAGCCAGCGGACGAGACGGCCGGCGAAGCCGGGGACCCGGTGGCCGAGGCCGACGAGGACGCGGTCGCAGCGGGCGGCGCCGTCCGGGGTGCGCGCGAGCAGCGAGCCGGCGCGGTGCACCAGCGCGCGGGTGCGCTCCTCGCCGTGGCCGGCACCGCCGTCGGCCGCGGCGCGCAGCACCTCCTCCAGGACGGCCGGGTCGTCCTCCCGCGCCAGCAGCAGGTCCAGCAGTTCGCGGCGCAGGGAGCGGGAGACGTCCGTGCCGGGGGTGGCGAGAACGCCGGCGAGGGCCGTGCGCACCGGGACGGACCCGTCGTCCAGGAGGTGCGTGACCAGCGGCAGGAGGACGGCGCGCGCGGCGGGCCCGCGCTCCAGGCGCCGGTCGACGTACGTGGCGACGTGCGCGGCCGTCGCGGGGCCCGGCTCCACCGCGTCGCGCACGAGCGCGGCCACGCGGGGGACCAGGGCGGGCGTGGTGACGTCGGCGAGGGTGCGCAGGACCTCGCCCGCGTCCGGTCCGCGCAGCCGGATGCGGAAGGCCGCGAGCACCGGTTCGGGGTCGGTGGTGAGGGCGACGGCGAGCGCGCTCGCGGGCAGGTGCGGGTCGCCGGCCGTGAACCGCTCCAGGGCGCGCGGCAGATAGCGGGCGCGGGTGCGCCCGTCGCGGACGAGGAGGGCGAGCGCGCCGCCGTGCAGGGCGTCGTCGCCGGGGCGGGCCAGCAGGGCGAGCGCGGCGTACCGCAGCAGTTCGCGGTCGGCGTCGGTGCGCAGGTGCGGCGCGGCGCGCAGCGCGTACGTCACGGCCGCCGCGCGCCGGGCGGGCCGCTCGTCCTGGGCCCAGCGGTCCACGGCCCGGCAGACCGCGGCGGGCTCCTCCTCGCACAGGACGGTGAGCAGGGCGTCGCCGCGCGGGTGCGCGCAGGCCACCAGGGCCTCGGTGAGGTCGTCCGGCGCCTGCCGCCGGTGGGTGTGCAGCAGGACCTGGGCGGCCGCGGCGACGGTGACGCCGGGGGCGCCGGGCAGCGGGCGCTCGTCGTCGAACCAGCGGGTCAGCAGCGGCTGGACGGCGGCCGGGGCGGCGGACAGCAGCCGGGACACGGCGTCCAGGTGGCGGGGCCGGCCGTCGCCGGGCGCGCCGTCGGCCACGACGAGCCGCCGCAGCAGGTCGAGCCGCTCGGTGCGCGACACCGGCAGCGCGTCCCAGAAGGCGGGACCGAACTCCTCCGGCACCGCCCGGCCCAGGCGCCGCCAGTCCACGACGGCCCGGGCGAGCAGCCGCAGCAGCGGGACGTACGGCGTCGCGTCGGGCACGGCCGACAGCACGTCCGCGAGCAGCCGGGCCGCCCACCAGGCCGGGTCGTCCGCGGCCCGGTCCGGCCGGTCCCGCGCCTCCCCGCGGCCGGGTCCCGCCGGGGCGTCCGGCCGGTCCATGCGGTCCAGGGTGTGCAGCAACTCCTCCAGTCGGCGGGCGAGTTCGGCGCTGCCGCGCTGCCGGCCGAGGTACAGCAGCGCCTGGACGACGGGGCCGATGCGGTGCCGGGGCACGGGCGCCGTCCGGGCCGCGGGCCGGTCGCGGCGGCGGTGGACCAGCGCGCTCAGCGCCTCGTCCAGGTCGAGGTGGACGCCCTGGAGCCAGTCGGCGAGCTCCTCGTGGGCGAAGCGGTAGCCGCCGCCCGAGGGGACCAGCAGGCCCTCGGCGAGGACGGCGGGTGCCCATCCGCCGACCCCGCCGAACCGGCGCCCGCGGACGGACCCCCAGGGGAAGACCTCGTCGAAGGCCGCGTGGTCCAGCCTCCCCTGGCCGGGGCCGAGACAGCGGCGGGCGGCCTCGTGGACCCGCCCGGCGACCCGGGCGGCGAGGCGGCGGACGGCCGTGCCGCGCAGCCCGTGCGCGGCGGCGAGCCGCTCGGCGACGCGCAGGCACGCCAGGTCCAGGTGGGCGGAGAGGACCTCGTCGCGGCCCGGCCGGCCGTCCGCCGCGTCCGGCGCCGCGGCCCGCACCTCGGCCAGCAGCCGCAGCGTGAGCGGGTGCCGGGCGTCGGCCCCGCCCAGGACGCCCTCGGGGACGCCGTGCCGCGCCCGCGCCGCCCGCGCCTCGTCCGCCTCCAGGTCCCCCAGCCGTACGCACGCGGGCGGCCGGGTGCCGGCGGGCGGGCGGGCGCCGTCCGTGACCGGTTCGTGCAGGGTCTCCGGCGGGAACCCGGCGCCCGCCTGCTCCCAGAACTCGGGGCGGCACGCCACCACCAGGCGGGCTCCGCACGCGCGCAGCCAGTCGGCGGTGGCGGCGGTCCACCCGTGCAGGCGCCGCGCGAGGGCGGACGGCATCTCCTCGGGGTCGTCGAGCAGCAGGAGCAGCGGGCGTCCGGCGGCGTGCGCGACCCGGGCCGGGCCGTCGGGCCCGAGGTCGCCCAGGGCGCCGTCGTACCCGGCGGGCGGCAGCAGGTCCGCCGAGAACGGCTCCGGCACCGCGTCCCCCCGGCCGTCCACCGCGTACGCCGCACGCGGTGCGCCGCCCGTGTCCGCCGCGTTCCTTCCGTCCGGTGCGGCGGAAACGATCCGTCCGGCGCGCTCCAGGGCACGGCGCGCCGCGTCCGCCACGCAGAGGTCGTCGCCGCGCAGGTCCGCGCCGCGCAGCCACAGGACGGGCGCGGGCTCCGGTGCGCGGGCGCGGCGCTCGGCCAGGGCCGCGAGCTCGGTCGTACGGCCGCTGCCCGGGGCGCCGACGAGGCCGAGCACCACGGCGGACCCGGCGGCGAAGGCCGCGAACTCCCGCACCACGGCGGCGCGCTCGACGGGCTCGGCCGGGGTGTACGCGCCGCCGTCCGCCGTCCGCCCCGGAACGGCGCCGGCCGCGCGGGCGCCCCGCGGGCCGTCCGCCGCCCGGGACGCGTGCGTGAGCTCCATGACCGCGGCGAGGTTGAGGTCGTCGCCGTACGCGGGCACCGTCGCCGCGTTGCGCGCCAGCAGCGCGGCGAGCGGTCCGCCGGGCGCGGCGGCGGCCCGCAGGAGGACGGCGCGGCCCGCCGCCGGGTGGTCCGCCCGCAGCGCCGTGCCGAGGACGGCCACGACCGCGCCGGTGGCGGCGTCGACCACCGGTCCGCCCGCCGCTCCCCCGCCGAGCCGCAGCGCGTCGCTGCCGGCCGTGCCGACGGCCAGTTCCAGCACGGCGTCCAGGGTGTGGAAGCGGTCGGTCGCCGTGTACGTGGCGGGGCCCGTGCCGAGCACCCGGGCCGCGCGCCAGCCGCCCGCGGCGATCCGCACGTGGGCCCCGGCGTCGACGCGGGCCCGCACGGTGACGGGGAGCGGGACCAGCCCCAGGCCGCGGGCGCGGATCAGGGCGAGCCCGGCGCCGGGCAGGGCGGTGACCTCGTCCGCCGAGATCACGCGGGTGCGGTCGCCGGCGTGCAGCACCAGCCGGGCGAGCCCGTCGACCGTCTCGTGGCCGGTGACGACCGTGCCGAGGCGGTCGGCGGCGAACCCGAGGCCGCGCGGCCGTCCCGCCAGGTCGCAGATCCGGACGAGGGACACGTCGTCGACGGCTCCGGTCCAGGGGGCCGTCCCGGCCCCGGAGGTCCCGAAGGACACGCCGGGCTCCCCGGCCGCACCGGTCCCGCTGGCCGCGCCAGCCGCACCGGTCGCTTCGGTCCCGTCCGGTGCGTGCGGCCGTCCTCCGCGCGGCGCGTGCGCGCTCCGTGCTTCGTACGCCCCCCGCGCTGCGCGTGCCTCCTGCGCCGTGCGACGGCCGTCGCCGGTCCGCGGGCCCCGTCCCGCCATGCTCGCACCTCCCGCCGTACGCACTGGTCGTGCGCTGTCGACGGTAGGCGTGCGGTGATCGCCGGGACAGATCGCGGGCCGAACGAGCCCCCTTCCGCTCCCTCGGTCCCCTCCGCGCGCCCGGCCGAAAGGGTGAATGAACGCAAGGGGATGGATACAACTCTGGGTGGGGGAATCGAGGGGGGACCGTGGAGCGGCGTACAGGAACCTCGTGTACGCCGCTCCACGGACACCGGCCTCAGCCGAACACGGCCAGGCTCTTGGCCCGCCCCTTCTGCTCCTCCACCAGGACCACGAAGCGGCCCTCGGGGTCGAAGACGGCGACGGGCCCCTTGCCCGCGTACTCGTCGGGCATGTCGAGCCGCACGCCGTTCGTCAGCAGCCGCGCGCGCTTGGCGTCCACGTCCCAGCGCGGGAACGCGGCGGCGGCCGCCTCCGCGACCGGCATGACCGTCAGCTCCTCCTGGAGCCGCTCCAGCGTGCGCGCGGAGTCCAGCTTGTACGGGCCCACCCGGGTGCGGCGCAGCGCCGTGAGGTGGCCGCCGACGCCCAGGTCGGCGCCCAGGTCGCGGGCGAGCGCCCGGATGTAGGTGCCCGAGGAGCACACCACGGAGACGACCAGGTCGAGCACGGGCGTGCCGTCCTCGGCGACCGCCTCCCGCACGTCGTACACGGCGAACGAGGAGACCGTGACCGGCCGCGCCGGGATCTCGAAGTCCTCGCCCTCCCGGGCCCGCTTGTACGAGCGCACGCCGTCGATCTTGATGGCGCTGACCTTGGACGGCACCTGCATGAGGTCGCCGGTGAGCCGGGCCACCCCGGCGTCGACCGCCTCGCGCGTCACCCCCGAGGCGTCCGCCGATGAGGTGATCTCGCCCTCGGCGTCGTCCGTCAGGGTGTTCTGCCCGAGCCGGATCGTGCCCAGGTACTCCTTCTCGGTGAGCGCCAGGTGCCCGAGGAGCTTGGTCGCCTTCTCGACGCCGAGGACCAGCACGCCGGTCGCCATCGGGTCGAGGGTGCCGGCGTGGCCGACGCGGCGGGTCCGGGCGATCCCGCGCATCTTGGCGACCACGTCGTGCGAGGTGAAGCCCGACGGCTTGTCGACGACGACGAGCCCGTCGGGCGTGGACTGCTTCTGGGTCATTCGGCGGCGTCGTCCGTCTCGTCCTCGCTGCCCGGCTTGCGGTACGGGTCCGCCTCGCCGGCGTACGCGGCGCCCGCGGACGCCTCCCGCACCTTCTCGTCCGAGGCCCGCGCCTTGTCGAGCAGGTCCTCGATGGTCCGGGCGGTGTCCGGCAGGGCGTCCGCGACGAAGGTCAGGGTGGGCGTGAACTTCACGCCCGCGGCCCGGCCCACCTCGGAGCGCAGGACGCCCTTGGCGCTCTCCAGGCCCGCGGCGGCCGCGGCCCGCTCCTCGTCGTCGCCGTACACCGTGTAGAAGACGGTCGCCTCCCGCAGGTCACCGGTGACCCGGGTGTCCGTGATGGTCACATGCGAACCGAGCCGCGGGTCCTTGATCCCGCGCTGCAGCTTCTGGGCCACCACCTCTCGGATGAGGTCCGCCAGCCTCTTCGCCCGCGCGTTGTCGGCCACTGGTCCGTCTCCCTCTTTCTTGCATTTCCGCGTGCACGGTCGTGTCGACGTGCACGGTTCAGTCGTCGTCGCCGTGCAGCCGCCGCCGTACCGACAGCAGCTCCACCTCGGGCCGGGCCGCGACCATGCGCTCGCACCGGTCCAGTACGTCCGTCAGATGCCCCGCGTCGCCCGAGACCACCGCCAGACCGATCTCGGCCCTGCGGTAGAGGTCCTGGCCGCCCACCTCCGCCGCGCTCACCGCGTACTTGCGCTGGAGCTCGGCGACGATCGGACGGACGACGGAGCGCTTCTCCTTCAGCGACCGTACGTCGCCGAGCAGGAGATCGAAGGACAGGGTCCCCACGTACATGTGTGTCCGGATGACCCGCCGGTACGGGATCGATGGCCCCGCCACCACATGGGCAGGGACATCAGAACCGTACAACGAACGGCCGGGGCCGATCGACGGAAAATACTCCCGCCGACCGGCCCCGGACCGGACCGACATTCGAGAAGCTGCCGCCTACGCGCGCGGCTTCTCGCGCATCTCGTACGTCGCGATGACGTCGTCGACCTTGATGTCGTTGAAGTTTCCGAGGTTGATACCACCCTCGAAGCCCTCGCGGATCTCGGTGACGTCGTCCTTGAAGCGACGCAGACCCTCGATGTTGAGGTTCTCCGCGACCACCTTGCCGTCGCGGATGAGGCGCGCCTTGGTGTTGCGCCTGACCTCGCCGGAGCGGATGAGCACACCGGCGATGTTGCCCAGCTTGGACGACTTGAAGACCTCGCGGATCTCCGCCGTGCCGAGCTCGACCTCCTCGTACTCCGGCTTGAGCATGCCCTTCAGGGCCGCCTCGATCTCCTCGATCGCCTGGTAGATGACCGAGTAGTACCGGACGTCCACGCCCTCGCGCTCGGCCATCTGCGCGGCACGCCCGGCGGCGCGCACGTTGAAGCCGATCACGATGGCGTCCGAGCCCATCGCCAGGTCGATGTCCGACTCCGTGACCGCACCGACGCCGCGGTGCAGCACCCGGATGTCGACCTCCTCGCCGACGTCGAGCTGGAGCAGGGAGGACTCCAGGGCCTCGACGGAACCAGAAGCGTCACCCTTGATGATGAGGTTGAGCTGCTGGACCTCGCCGGCCTTGAGCACCTTGTCCAGGTCCTCGAGCGAGACGCGGCGCGTGCGCTTGGCGAACGCGGCGTTGCGCTCACGGGCGGCGCGCTTCTCGGCGATCTGACGGGCCGTGCGGTCCTCGTCCACGACGATGAAGTTGTCGCCCGCACCCGGGACGTTGGTCAGACCCAGCACCTGCACCGGCGTGGACGGACCCGCCTCCTCGACGTTGTTGCCCATGTCGTCGTGCATGGCGCGGACACGGCCGTAGGCGTCGCCGACCACCATCGTGTCGCCGACCCGCAGCGTGCCTCGCTGGACGAGGACGGTCGCCACGGCACCGCGGCCGCGGTCGAGCCGCGACTCGATCGCGATGCCCTGCGCGTCCTGCTCCGGGTTGGCCCGCAGGTCGAGCGAGGCGTCGGCGGTGAGGATCACGGCCTCCAGCAGGGAGTCGATGTGCAGACCCTGCTTGGCGGAGATGTCGACGAACATCGTGTCGCCGCCGTACTCCTCGGCCACCAGACCGTACTCGGTCAGCTGACCGCGCACCTTGGTCGGGTCGGCGCCCTCGACGTCGATCTTGTTGACCGCGACGACGATCGGGACGTCGGCCGCCTTGGCGTGGTTCAGCGCCTCGACCGTCTGCGGCATGACGCCGTCGTTGGCCGCGACGACCAGGATCGCGATGTCCGTCGACTTGGCACCGCGGGCACGCATGGCGGTGAACGCCTCGTGACCGGGGGTGTCGATGAACGTGATCTTGCGGTCCTCGTCGTTGACCTCGGTCGTGACCTGGTAGGCACCGATGTGCTGGGTGATGCCGCCGGCCTCGCCCGCGATGACGTTCGTCTTGCGGATGGCGTCGAGGAGCCGCGTCTTACCGTGGTCGACGTGACCCATGACGGTCACCACCGGCGGACGGGAGACGAGCATCTCCTCGCCGCCCTCGTCCTCGCCGAACTCCAGGTCGAAGGACTCGAGCAGCTCGCGGTCCTCCTCCTCGGGGCTGACGATCTGAATGGTGTAGTTCATCTCGTCGGCGAGGAGCTGCAGCGTCTCGTCGGAGACGGACTGCGTGGCCGTGACCATCTCGCCGAGGTTCATCATCACCGCGACGAGCGACGCCGGGTTGGCGTTGATCTTCTCCGCGAAGTCGGTGAGGGAGGCACCGCGCGACAGGCGAATGGTCTCGCCGTTGCCGCGGGGCAGCATCACGCCGCCGACGGACGGGGCCTGCATGGCCTCGTACTCCTGGCGCCTCTGCCGCTTCGACTTGCGGCCGCGACGGGCGGGACCGCCGGGACGGCCGAAGGCGCCCTGCGTGCCACCGCGACCGCCCGGACCACCGGGACGACCGCCGAAGCCGGGACGGCCACCGCCGCCACCGGGACGACCGGCGAAACCGCCGCCGCCACCGCCGCCACCGGGACGACCGGCGAAGCCGCCACCGCCGCCGCCGCCGGGACGACCGGCGAAGCCGCCGCCGCCCGGACGACCGCCACCGCCGCCGGGACGACCGCCGCCGCCGGGACCGCGGCCACCGGGGCCGCCACCACCGGGGCGCGGGCCGGCAGCCGGACGCTGCGGCATCATGCCGGGGTTCGGACGGTTGCCGCCGGGGCCGCCGCCGGGACGCGGAGCCTGCGGACGGGGCATGCTGCCCGGGGTCGGACGGGCGCCGCCCGGGGCCTGGGGACGGGGACCGCCGCCCTGGCCGGGGGCCTGCGGACGCGGGCCGCCGCCGGGAGCGCCGGCGCCACCGGGGCGCGGAGCCTGCGGACGGGGCGCCTGCGGGCGCGCCATGCCGGTGGAGCCACCGGACGTGAAGGGGTTGTTGCCCGGACGCGGGCCGGCCGGACGGCCGCCCGGACGCGGGGCCTGGCCACCGGGGCGCGGACCCTGCGGACGGTCACCGCGGTCACCGCGGTCGCCGCGGCCCTGACCGCCCTGGCCCTGACCCTGGCCGGGGGCCGGACGGCCACCGGGCTTGGGGGCACCGGGACGGGCGCCGGGACGCGGCGCGGCCGGGGCGGGAGCCGACGGCGGAGCGGTGAACTCCGGCGTGGCGGGAGCCGCGGGCGCGGGCTTCGGGCCCGGACGGGGACCCGGCGTCGGACGGGGACCCGGCGTCGGCGCGCCGGCCGCGGGGGCGGGGCGCTCGGCGGCGGGCCTGGGAGCCGGCGCGGGCCGCGGTGCGGCGGGAGCCGGACGGTCCCCCGGTGCCTGGGCGGCGCGGGGGGTGTCCCCGGCCTGCGCCGGAGAGGGCGCGCCGGGCTTGGGGGCGGCCTTCCGGGGCGCGGGCCTGGCGGACTTGCCATTGCCGCTGCCCTGCTGGAAGGCGTCGGTCAGCTTACGAACTACGGGCGCCTCGATCGTCGAGGACGCCGAACGGACGAATTCACCGAGTTCCTGGAGCTTGGCCATGACGACCTTGCTCTCTACACCGAACTCCTTGGCGAGTTCGTATACCCGGACCTTAGCCACTTCGCTCCTTTTAGGTCCGGGTTGCGTCCGGACCGTCGCTACTTCATGGGCGTACTCATCGCGTACTCATCGAGTGCTCATCGCAATCTCGACCTACTTCCGACTCGCGAGGTACCAGAGCCGCACGGGGATCCGTGCGGCCACGTCTTACGGTGTCGCCTGCCCGACGCAGTGGCGCAACGCCTCCGTGTCGAGCGGTCCCGGGACGCGCAGCGCCCGCGGGAACGCCCGGCGGCGGACCGCCAGGTCGAGACAGGCCAGGGCGGGGTGTACGTACGCACCCCGGCCGGGCAGCGTACCGCGAGGGTCGGGGGCACAGGCGCCCTCGATCTCCACGATGCGCAGCAGATCGGTCTTGGCCGCTCGCTCCCGGCACCCCACACAGGTTCGCTCAGGGCATGCGCGGGCTCGCGTCCGGCCAGACACTCTTAAGTCTACCTCTCCCAGCCGACCTCACCCCTTTGGGGCAAGAATCGAACACTTGCCGTGCGTCAAACTGACGTGATCGCAGCGGTCACCCGTCGCGATCACGCCCTCGTGCCGTGATGATCACAGCGTACGAACGCCATGATCTATTCCCGGCCCGCCGGACGGTCTTCTTCCCGGCCGGCCGGGCGGTTCATTCCCGGCCCGGCCGGTGATCCGGTCCCCGGACCGGCCGGCGGTCTACTCCCCGGTCTGCTCGGTGTCCGGCCGGATGTCGATCCGCCAGCCGGTGAGCCGGGCCGCGAGACGGGCGTTCTGCCCCTCCTTGCCGATGGCGAGGGAGAGCTGGTAGTCGGGCACCGTCACCCGCGCGGAGCGGGCGGCGAGGTCGACGACCTCGACCTTGGAGACCCGGGCCGGGCTCAGCGCGTTGGCGACCATCTCGGCGGGGTCGTCGGACCAGTCGACGATGTCGATCTTCTCGCCGTTCAGCTCGCCCATCACGTTGCGCACCCGGCCGCCCATGGGGCCGATGCAGGCGCCCTTGGCGTTCAGGCCCGAGCGGGTGGAGCGGACCGCGATCTTCGTGCGGTGGCCGGCCTCGCGGGCGATGGCGGCGATCTCGACGGACCCGTCGGCGATCTCCGGCACCTCCAGCGCGAAGAGCTTCTTCACCAGGTTCGGGTGGGTGCGCGAGAGGGTCACGGAGGGACCGCGCACGCCCTTGGCCACCCGGACGACGTAGGAGCGCAGCCGCATGCCGTGCTGGTACGTCTCGCCCGGGACCTGCTCCTGCACCGGCAGGATGGCCTCCAGCTTGCCGATGTCCACGAGCACGTTCTTCGGGTCGCGGCCCTGCTGGACCACGCCGGTGACGATGTCGCCCTCGCGGCCCGCGTACTCGCCCAGCGTCGCGTCGTCCTCGGCGTCCCGCAGACGCTGCAGGATGACCTGCTTGGCGGTGGTCGCCGCGATGCGGCCGAAACCGGACGGGGTGTCGTCGAACTCCCGGGCCTCCTGGCCCTCCTCGAGGTCCTCCGGGTCCTCCTTCGCCCACACGGTGACGTGGCCGCTCTCGCGGTCGAGCCGCACGCGCGCGTGGCGGCGGCTTCCCTCGGTGCGGTGGTAGGCGATCAGGAGGGCCGATTCGATCGCCTCGACCAGCAGGTCGAAGGAGATCTCCTTCTCCCGTACCAAACCCCGCAGGGCACTCATGTCGATGTCCACGGCTACGCCTCCTCCGCACTCTCTTCGTGCTTGTTCTTGCGGTTGAATTCGACCTGGACACGCGCCTTGTCGATGTCGGCGAAGGCGAGCCTGCGGGACGTGGCCCTGCGTCCCTTGACGCCGGGCACCTCCAGGTCCACACCCTCGTCGTCGACCTCCAGAACACGGGCGACGAGCTCGCCGCCCCCGGCCGCCTGCGCGAGCTGGAACCTCACCAGCCGGCCCACGGCCCGTACGTAGTGGCGGTGTTCCTTGAGGGGGCGTTCGGCGCCGGGCGTACCGACCTCTAGGGTGTACTCGCCCTCGCCCATCGCGTCCGTCTCGTCCAGCGCGGCCGAGAGCGCGCGGCTCACCTCGGCGACGCGGTCGAGATCAGCGCCCTCGTCGGAGTCGACGACGACACGCAGCACACGCTTGCGTCCGACCGCTTCCACTTCGAGCTCCTCGAGATCGAGTCCCTGGGAGCTGACGAGCGGTTCCAGAAGTACTCGCAGCCTCTCGCTCTGGGTGGTGCTCATCCGGGTGACTCCTCGGCCGCGTGTGCTGTTGTGGGAAGGTCGCGTGTCAGGTCAAAGGGTATCCGGTCCCGGGGGGTGTTGCCGTCCACCGGTGCAGGACCGCGGGTACCTTGATCCGAGGCAGCCGGTCCCCGCGCACGCCCGGGCCGCTGCCGGCCACTCCCGTCCCTTTTCGTACGAGCCTGCCGAGGACGTCTGCCGTGCCCTTCCCCCTGCCCTCGCGCGGTCCCGCGGGGCCGCGCCGTAGGAGTCTGCTGCTCGCCGGGGCCGTCGGTGCCACCGGTGTCCTGTCGGTCGCCGGCTGCACCGGCGACGGGTCCGGCGAGGAGACGGAGAGCGACACGCCCGCGGCGGAGCGGACCCGCGCGCGGGCGGCGCGCGACAGCCTCGCGCTGGCCGAGCGGTACGCGGCCGTGCTCGCCGTCCACCCCTCCCTGGACGGGCTGCTGACGCCGCTGCGGGCCGAGGTCCTGCGGCACGCGCGGGCCTTCGGCGGCGACGGCGCGACGGCGTCGCCGTCCGCCTCCGCGCCGGACGCGTCGCCGGCGGCGTCCGCCTCGTCCTCGCCGGGCCCGTCGCCCTCGGTGCCGGCCGGCGAGACGGACGCGCTGTCCGAACTCGCCTCGGCCGAACGGGCCCTGGCGGACCGGCGCACGACGGCCCTGCTGGAGGCGCCGGGCGAACTGGCGCGGCTGCTGGCCTCGGTGGCGGCCGCCGGCGCGGCGCACGCCTTCCTGCTGACGGAGGAGACGAAGTGAACGGAGAACGGACGGAGCGCGGAGCGCAGCGCGCGCCGGGGCGGATGCTTCGAAGGATCATGGGCGCTCCCGCCACCGCGGGAACCGCGCCGGCCGGGTACGACCGCGCCGTCCGGACGGACCGTCCCGACCGGGGCGAGGAGGGCGCCGCGGGGACCCGGCGGGCGGCCCGGCGAAACGTTGGCTCGGCCGCCGCCTCGGAGGACCCGGCGAGGGCCGTGCCCGCCGCGTACGGACGCGTCCTCGGCGCCGAGGACGGCGAGGACGGTGCGGACGGCGTACTGAAGGCGGCGCAGGCGGCGCTCGGCGCCGAGCACGCCGCCGTCTACGGCTACGGCGTGGTCGGCGGCCGGGTCGGCGCGGAGCGGCGCGCCGAGGCGCGTGCCGCGTACGACGCGCACCGGGCGCAACGGGACGCCCTTGCGCGCACCGTGCGGGACCTGGGCGGCACGCCGGAGCCCGCGGCCGCCGCGTACGCCCTGCCCTTCACGGTGTCCGGCACCGACACGGCGGTCCGGCTGGCGGCCGAGCTGGAGGACCGCGTGGCCGCGGTCTACTCGGACCTCGTACGGGCGGCGCGGGGCGAGCGGCGGCGCGACGCCGCGGGCGCGCTGCGCGACGCGGCGGTGCGCGCGGCCCGCTGGCGCGGCGGGAGCGTAGCCTTCCCTGGGCTCGCCGAGCGGGCCGCCGGTCCTTCGGGGGCGGCGACACCACGGGCGTGACGCGCCCAGGAAGGGAACACCTCGCGCATGGCTTTCGAACCGCCGCGCCGCCTCGTCACCGCCCTCGGGGAGAGCACGCCCGAGGGCGACGAGTGGCTGGAGCACCTGCCCGGCACCGCTCGTCGTGCCGTCGCTCTACGCGAGTTGACCGTGGAGCGGGTGCAGGTGCCCGGCGGGCGCAGCAGCCTCGTCGTGCTGGTGCGGCGGGCCGACGGGTCCCCGGCCGTGCTGAAGCTGGCGCCCTCCCGGGCCCGGCCGGAGAGCGAGCGGGCCGCGCTGGCGCACTGGGCCGGCCGGGGAGCCGTGCACCTGGTCGCGGCCGGACCCGACGGCGGTCCCGGCTCCGGCTCCGCGCCGGAGGACCCGCCGTCGGCCGGGGGCGTCCTGCTGCTCGAACGGCTGCACCCGGACGTCTCGGTGCGCTCGCTGCCGGAGGCGAAGGCGCTGCTGGAGGCCGCCGGGACGCTGCGCAGGCTGTGGGTCGAGCCGCCCGCCGGGCACGGCTTCGAGACGGTGGCCGAGCGGACCGGGCGGCAGGCGGCGGCGATGCGCGCGCGGGCGGACGCGGACCCCGAGGTCGCGCCGCTGGTCGACGCGGCGCTCACGGCGCGCGAGGAGCTGCTGGCGGCACCGCCCGAGCACCTGCTGCTGCACGGCACCTTCCGGCAGAGCAAGGTGCTCGCCGGCGAGCGCGTGCCGTGGCTGGCCGTGGGGCCCGACCCGGTGGTCGGCGAGTCCGCCTTCGACCTGGCCCGGCTGGTACGCGACCGGGTGGAGGACCTGATCGCGTCGCCGTCGGGCCCGGCCACGACGCGCCGCCGGGTGAAGCGGCTCGCGGAGTCCCTGGAGGTCGACCAGGAGCGGCTGCGCGGCTGGACCCTGTTCCGCGCCGTCGAGTCCGGCACCCGCGCGGCCCGCGTCGGCCGCCTCCAGGACGCGGAACTGCTGCTGGAGTTCGCGACCTGGCTGTAGGGCCGGCCAGGGCCCCGGCCCCCGGTCCGCCGCCCCTCGTCGCGGCCCGGCGGCGGGACACGGCCCCCGGTGCGCCGCAGCGCACGGCGACGTACGGCACACCGACCGCGTATGACACGCCGACCACGTACGGCGCGCCGTACGTCTCCGGAGCCGCGGGGCGGCGGTGTCCGCAGTGCCTCCCGCACGGGGCGTACCCGGCCGCGGGCGGCGCGCCGGTGACGCCAAGGGGCGTCCCGGCGGCGCGCGGGAAGACACGTCCGGGCCGGACCGGGCCGCGGGGCCGGGGCGGCCTCCCGCGGTCGGTCCGGCCCGGAGGAAGCCGGTCCGGCGCGCCCTACGCGGTCACTACGCGGTCAGGCGGGCGATCGCCTCGTCGACCGTCAGCTCCTCGCGCTCGCCCGTGCGGCGGTCCTTCAGCTCCAGGACGCGCTCGCCCGAGCGGCGGCCCGCGACCAGGATCTGGGGCACGCCGATCAGCTCGGCGTCCGTGAACTTCACGCCCGGCGAGACGCCCGCGCGGTCGTCCACCAGCACGCGCACGCCCGCGGCGTTCAGCTTCTCGGAGACCTCGAGGGCCAGCTCGGTCTGGAGCGCCTTGCCGGCCGCGACCACGTGCACGTCGGCGGGGGCGACCTCCTTGGACCAGCACAGGCCCTGCTCGTCGGCGGACTGCTCGGCGAGCGCGGCCACGGCGCGCGAGACGCCGATGCCGTACGAGCCCATGGTCACGCGGACCGGCTTGCCGTTCTGGCCGAGGACGTCGAGCTGGAAGGTGTCCGCGTACTTGCGGCCCAGCTGGAAGATGTGGCCGATCTCGATGGCGCGGTCCAGCTTCAGGCCGGTGCCGCACTTCGGGCAGGGGTCGCCCTCCTGGACCACCACGACGTCGAGGTAGTCGTCGACCTCGAAGTCGCGGCCGGCCACCACGTTCCTCGCGTGCTTGCCCTCCTTGTTGGCGCCCGTGATCCAGGAGGTGCCGGGGGCGACGCGCGGGTCGGCGATGTAGCGGACCTTCTCCAGGCCCTGCGGGCCGACGTAGCCGCGCACGAGGTCCTCGCGGCCCTCGAAGTCCTCGGCCGTGACCAGCTCCACCTCGGCCGGGGCGAGGTGCTCGCCGAGCTTGCCGAGGTCGACCTCGCGGTCGCCGGGCACGCCCACGGCGACGATCTCGCCGTCCACCTTGACCAGGAGGTTCTTCAGGGTCGCGGAGGCCGGGACGCCCAGGTGCTCGGCGAGGGTCTCGATGGTCGGGGTGTCGGGGGTGTCCAGCTCCTCGACCGCCGGGTGCTCAGCTCCCTCGACCGCCTTGAGCGCGAAGGTGACCGCCTCGGTGTTCGCCGCGTAGTCGCAGTTCGGGCAGTCCACGAAGGTGTCCTCGCCGGCCGCGGCCGGGGCCAGGAACTCCTCGGAGGCCGAACCGCCCATCGCGCCGGAGACGGCGGAGACGATGCGGTAGTCCAGGCCGAGGCGCGCGAAGATCTTCTGGTACGCCTGGCGGTGCAGCCGGTAGGACTCCGCCAGCCCCTCGTCGGTGGTGTCGAAGGAGTACGAGTCCTTCATCTGGAACTCGCGGCCGCGCAGCACGCCGGAGCGCGGACGGGCCTCGTCCCGGTACTTGGTCTGGATCTGGTAGAGCATGACCGGCAGGTCCTTGTACGAGGACACCTGGTCCTTCACGACCAGCGTGAAGATCTCCTCGTGGGTCGGACCGAGCAGGTACTCGGCGCCCTTGCGGTCCTTGAGGCGGAACAGCAGGTCGCCGTACTCCTCCCAGCGCGCGGACGCCTCGTAGGGCTCCTTGGGCAGCAGGGCCGGGAGCAGCACCTCCTGGGCGCCGATCGCGTCCATCTCCTCGCGGACGACGCGCGAGACGTTGTCGAGGACCTTCTTGCCGAGCGGCAGCCAGGTCCAGATGCCCGCGGAGTTCCGGCGGACGTACCCGGCGCGGACCAGGAGCTTGTGGCTGAGCGTCTCGGCGTCCGCCGGGTCGTCACGCAGTGTCTTGACCATCAAACGGGACATGCGCTGGACCTGGGCCATGATTTACGACTCCTGCCGGGAAAGGGTGATGGCTAGGAGGTTAGCCCTGCGGTCCGGCCCGGCGGAAATCGATTCGTGCCAGGACGGTTCGGACACCCGGTCCGGCGGCCGTCCGGCGCCGGCCCGGGCGCGGGCGGGGTCAGCGGCGCAGCAGCGGCAGCGGGGCGCCCATCACGGCGTACGGCTTCGCGGCGCTGGGGAACAGCACCTGGCGGGCCAGGTCGGTGTAGCCGAGCGAGCGGTACAGGCCGCGGGCCGGGCTCTCGACGTCGATGGCGGAGAGGATCGAGCGGGGCTGGGCCGCGCCGTCCGTGATGGTGGTGATCAGCGCGCGGCCGACGCCCCGGTTCTGGTAGTCGGGGTGGACGTGCAGCTCGGTGATGACGAAGGAGTCGTCGAGCCAGTCCTCGTGGCCCTGGCCGCGCAGGTAGGGCTCGACGACGGTGGACCACCAGTGGCCGCGGTCGTTGGGCATGCCGTAGACGAAGCCGACGAGCCGGCCGTCGGCGGTGGTGGCGCCCAGGGCGCGGGCCCCGGGGAAGGCCAGGTGGCGCAGCACGATCTGCCGGCGTACGGCGATCTCGTCGGCTCCCAGCCCGAAGGCGACGGCCTGCACGGCGAGCGCCTCGTCGACGCGCGCGGCGAGATCCAGCGGGCCGACGACGACGTCGCCGGGGGTGACGGGGCCCTGGCCGGGGAAGTGCAGCATGCCGGGGAGACTACAGGGCGTGCACGGGTGTCCGTACGGCGCGCCGGGGCGCGGCTCAGAACAGGACACTCATGAAGGCGCCGACCTCCCGGAAGCCGACCCTGCGGTAGGTCGCGCGGGCGGCGGTGTTGAAGTCGTTGACGTAGAGGCTCACGACGGGGGCGACGTCGGCGAGGGCGTAGCGCAGGACCGCGGCCATGCCGGGGGCGGCGAGGCCCCGGCCGCGGTACTCGGGGGCGACCCAGACGCCCTGGATCTGGCAGACCTGCGGGGTGGCGGCGCCGATCTCGGCCTTGAAGACGACGCGGCCGTCCTGGTCGACGCGGGCGAACGAGCGCCCCGACCCGACGAGTTCGGCGACGCGCGCCTGGTAGAGCAGCCCCCCGTCGCCGGCGAGCGGCGAGACGCCGACCTCCTCGGTGAACATCGCCACGCACGCCGGCATGATCGTTTCCATCTCGTCCTTGCGTATGCGGCGGACGTACGGATCGGGGGCGACGTCGTCGGGGAGGCGGTCGGTGACCATGAGCGGCTGGTGGGCGCGGACCTCGCGGGCGGGGCCCCAGCTGGGTTCGAGCAGCCGCCACAGCTGGGCGGTGGGCTCGGCGGGGCCGACGACGGAGGAGCAGCGGCGGCCGGCGCGGCGGGCGCGGTCGGCGAAGGCGCGGACCGCGCGCGGAGTCGCGCAGATCGGGACGAGGTTGGCGCCCGCGTAGCACAGGGACGTGAGCATGCCGTCCTCGTACCAGCCCCACATCTCGCCGCCGAGCCGCCACGGGTCGAGGCCCGCCACCTGGACCCGGGAGGTCACGAAGGCGTTCGCGACCGGCTCGCGGTCGAGGACGGCGAGCGCGGCGTCCAGGTCACTCGGCTCGAGAACCCTGATGGTGGTCTGGGTCAACACGTGCGGGGCCTCACCATGCGTTCTGCTGATCTCCGCACTGTACCTGCCGAAAATGTGCGGCGCCGCCGGATGCCGGTCGGCCGCGGGCACCGGGCACGGCGGTCGGGCCCGGGTCCGGCGCGTCCGCGGCCCGCTCCCGCACGGTTCCGAAGGGGTTCGGACGGCGGGACCCGGCGGTGCGGGACCGTCCGCCGGAACGGCTCCCACTTGGGCGGACGACGGCCCGGAGACGGCTTGGGAACGGTCCGGGGACGATCGGGGGCGGCGCCCAGGAGTTCGCCCTGGGCGAGCGGCGGCCCGGGTCCGCACGGACGGACAGCGGCCCGGGGCTGCCCGGGCGAAAGGGCGCCCGGGTCCGCGTGGACGGGCGGACGGGTGTCCGGGGTGCGCCCGGGCCGTGGTGGCCCGGCCGGGATCCGGCCGGGCCGGGTGCTCAGCCCGCGATCGAGACCTCGGGCTCGCCGGAGGCGACGCCGTCCTTCTCCATCTGCTCGGCGATCTTCATCGCCTCCTCGATGAGGGTCTCCACGATCTTGGACTCGGGGACGGTCTTGATGACCTCGCCCTTGACGAAGATCTGGCCCTTGCCGTTGCCGGAGGCCACGCCCAGGTCGGCCTCGCGGGCCTCGCCCGGACCGTTGACCACGCAGCCCATCACC
>NZ_BMVU01000045.1 GCF_014650875.1 Streptomyces minutiscleroticus | reverse complement strand
CGCGGTCACCGGCACCGGTCCCGCATGGGACCGGTGCCGGTGACCGCACTGGTCCGGTGCCGGTGACCGCGCCGGTGCCCAGAGGGTCCTGACCGGACGGTCCCGGCGACCGGCCAAGGCCCCTCCGCGCTCCCCGAGTCCCCGGACGCCCCGGGCTCCTGTCCTCCGGGCCCCGCGTCTCCCGCATCCCCCGGGCCCCGCGTCTCCCGCATCCCCCGGGCCCCGCGTCACCCCGCGCTCCCCGGGCTCCGGTACCACAGCTTCCGCACGCCGCCGCCCGCGTTCCCCTCCCCGCCGGGCGCCGTCCCCCGTTCGGCCAGCCGCCGCGCCACCGCGTCCAGGCCGCCCTCCCGCCGCAGGTCCACCAGTTCGGCGAGGTCCCACGCCACGGCGCCCACCACACTGACGCCGTGCGGGCCGCGGCGCTGGACCACGCCGCGCACCAGCAGCAGCCAGGAGTGGAAGACGGTGTGCGCGCAGGCGTCGTGGGAGTCCTCGAAGAAGGCGAGGTCCACCAGCCCCGTACCGTCGTCGAGCGTGGTGAACACGACCCGCCGGCCGGACCGGACCGGCGGGGTCTGCGTGGCCGCCTTGGCGCCCGCGACCAGGACCGTCTCGCCGTGTCCCGCCGCGCGCAGCCGCCGTGCCGGCAGCACGCCCAGCTCGTCCAGGAACTCCCGGTGGTCGTCCATCAGATGGCGCGAGGCGTCCATGGAGAGCACGCCCAGCTCGGCGCTGAGCCGCTCCGCGTCGTCCAGGTCGGGCAGACCGGAGGGCGCCGTCCCCCGTCCGCCGTCCGGGGTCGCCGCCCGGGCGTCGAGCAGCGGCGGAGGCAGCCGGCCGAGCTGCACGGCGTCCCGGGCGGCGCGGTGCAGCTCGGCCAGGTGCAGGCGCAGGTCGCGGCGGTTGGCGCCGAACGCGTCCAGCGCGCCGACCTGCGCGAGCCGCGCGGCCAGCGGAGCGCTCGGCCGGGCCCGCTCCCAGAAGTCGGGCAGTGAGGCGTACGGCTGCCCGGCCGCGATCCGCGCCGCCTCGTCCCCGGTGATGCCGTGCACGTCGGACAGCGCGAGCCGGACCCCCCAGACCGCCGCCCGGCCCGTACCGTCCCCCCGCGCCGCCACTTCCCCTTCCGCTCCGCCTCCGGCTCCGGAACCCGGCCGCGCCCGGACTTCTCCTTCGCCGTACACCAGTTCGATACGGTGGGCGGGCGCCGAGCGGTTCACGTCCAGCGGCAGGATCGGCACACCGCGCCGCCGCGCGTCCGCGAGCAGCAGCCGCTTGGGGTACATGCCGGGGTCGTGCGCGAGCAGTCCGGCGTAGAACGCGGCCGGGTGATGGGCCTTCAGCCACGCCGACTGGTACGTCGGCACGGCGAACGCCACGGCGTGCGCCTTGCAGAAGCCGTACGACCCGAAGGCCTCGACGATCCCCCAGGTGCGGGCGATCGTCGGGGCGTCGTACCCCCGCGCCGCCGCGTGCTCCGCGAACCAGACGCGGATGCGCTCCTGCGCCCGGGGGTCGGAGAGCCCGCGCCGCACCCGGTCCGCCTCGTCGCGCCCGCAGCCGGTCATGATGTGCACGATGTGGATCACCTGCTCGTGGAAGACCACGACGCCGTGGGTCTCCTCCAGCACCTCCCGCAGGTCGGGGTGCGGGCAGCGGGCCGGCGCCCGGCCGTGCCGGGCCTCGACGAACGGCCGCACCATGTCGGCCGCGACGGGTCCCGGCCGGAAGAGCGAGATGTCGACGACGAGGTCGTGGAAGGTCTCGGGGCGCAGCCGCCCGACCAGGTCGCGCTGGCCCGGCGACTCGATCTGGAAGCAGCCGAGCGTCTCGGCGGACCGGATGAGCCGGTAGGTGGCCGGGTCGTCCGGCGGCACCGCGTCCAGGTCGACGGCGGTGCCCGTGGCCCGCTCCACCTCGGCCACCGCGTGCGCCATCGCGGACTGCATCCGCACGCCCAGCACGTCGAGCTTGAGCAGTCCGAGGTCCTCGACGTCCTCCTTGTCGAACTGCGTCATCGGCAGCCCCTCGCCGCCGCTCGGCACGACGGGCGTACGGGCGGGCAGCGAGGCGTCGGAGAGCAGCACCCCGCACGGGTGCATGGCGACGCCGCGCGGCAGGGCGTCGAGCGCCTCGACCAGCTCCCACAGGCGCCCGTACCGCTCCTCCTCCCCGGCGAGGGCGCGCAGTTCGGGCAGCTCGGCCAGGGCCGCGCGGGCGTCGCGGGCGCGGATGTGCGGGAAGGACTTGGCGATCCGGTCGACCTCGGCCGGGTCCAGGGAGAGGGCGGCGCCCACGTCGCGGACGGCGTGCCGCACGCGGTACGTCTCCGTCATCGCGACGGCGGCGACCCGCTCGGCGCCGAACCGGCCGAGGACCACCCGGTAGACCTCCAGGCGGCGCGCGGACTCGACGTCGATGTCGATGTCGGGGAGGACGGCGCGGCGCTTGGAGAGGAAACGTTCCATCAGGAGGCCGTGCGCCACGGGGTCGGCGTGCGCGATGCCGAGGAGGTGGTTGACCAGGGAGCCGGCGCCCGAGCCGCGCGCGGCGGCCCGTATCCCCAGCCCGCGCACGTCCTCCACCACCTGGGCGACGGTGAGGAAGTAGGAGGCGAAGCCGTGGTGGGCGATGACGTCCAGCTCCTGGTGCATCCGCTCCCAGTACGCGCGCCGCCCGGCGTACCCGAGCCGCACCATGCCCGCCGCCGCCCGGGAGGCGAGGACGCGCTGCGCGGTGCGGCGCGCGGCGCCGACGAGGTGCGGCTCGGGGAAGCGGACGCCGCCGACGCCGAGGTCGGCCGCGGGGTCGACGCGGCACTCCCGCGCCGTCTCCCCGGTGCGGTCGAGCAGGCGGCGGGCGGCGTCGCGGCGGAAGCCCGCGGCCTCGACGACCCGTTCGGCGGCGGCGAGCATGGCGGCCGGGTCCTTGAGCCAGGCCTCGCCGGAGTCCGCCTCCCCGCGCGGGTCGAGGGGGACCATGCGGCGGGCGGCGTCCAGCACGTCGGCGACCGGGCCCTGACCGGGGTCGGCGTAACGGACGTCGTTGCCGAGCACCGGCCGTATCCCCTGTTCGGCGGCGAAGCCGACGGTACGGGCGGCCAGGCGCAGCGAACCGGGGCCGGTGCCCTTGCGGCCGTGGAAGACGGCTTCGAGGCGCAGCGCGTCGCCGTAGGCATCCCGCCAGGGCGCCAGCAGCCGCGCAGCCAGGTCGGGGCGGCCCGCGGCGAGCGCGCGGCCCACGTCGGAGGCGGGGCCGAGCAGGACGGTCACCCCTTCGGCGTACCGGTCGGCGCCGGGCAGCAGGGGCCGGCCCCCCGCGCGGTGGGCGGCGGTGACCAGGCGGCACAGGCCGGCCCAGCCCCGCGCGCCGTCCCGGGCGAGGAAGGTGGCCCGGGGCGCCGACTCGTCGACGAAGGCGCCGCCGCGCACGGGGGTGCGCCGCGGCGCGGACCCGCCGGTCCCACCGGTCCCGCGGCCCCCGGCCGGACCGGGCCCGCCGACCGCGAGGTCGACGCCGAACAGCGGGCGCACCCCGTGCTCGGCACAGGCCTTGGCGAAGCGGACCGCGCCGGCGAGGGTGTCGCGGTCGGTGAGGGCGAGGGCGTCCATGCCCCGTTCGGCGGCGCGCGCGGCCAGCCGCTCCGGGTGCGAGGCCCCGTACCGCAGGGAGAACCCGGACACGGCGTGCAGATGCGTGAACTCCGGCACCCGCGCCTCCCGTTCCCGCGGGCCCGCGGGCTGCTCGCCCGCCCCGCGTCCGACCCGTTCCCGTCTCCTCGCCTGCACCATGAGGCACATTATCGAACATGTGTACTACATCCGCACGGGCGCCTCCACCTGCGGCGACGCCGGTCCTCCCGGACCGTGGTGACATGACACAGACAGCCGGGACTTCCCCGCACTCCTTCCTCGGTGAGGTGCGGGACGCCGTCACCCCGCGGGCCACGCTGCTCGTCGTCGGCGTGATCGCCCTGCAACTGCTCTTCATCGCCTCGTACGTGGGAGCGCTGCACGACCCGAAGCCCAGGGACGTGCCCTTCGGCGTGGTGGCGCCCGGGGCGGCGGCGCGGGAGACGGCGGCACGGCTGGAGGCGCTGCCCGGCGGCCCCCTGGACCCGCGCGCGCTGCCCGACGAGGCCACCGCGCGCCGGCAGATCCTGCACCGGGACATCGACGGCGCCCTGGTGGCCGACCCGTCCGGCACCACGGACACGCTGCTGGTCGCCTCCGGCGGCGGCACCGTCCTGGCCACCACCCTGGAGAAGCTGGCCGCGGCCGCGGAGAAGGAGGAGCGGCGGACGGTCAAGACCGTGGACGTGGCGCCCGCCTCCGCCCGCGACTTCGACGGGCTCTCGTCCTTCTACCTGGTCGTGGGCTGGTGCGTGGGCGGCTACCTGTGCGCGTCGATCCTGGCGATCAGCGCCGGCGCGCGGCCCGCCGGGCCGCGCCGCGCGCTGATCAGACTGATCGTCATGGCCCTGGTGGCGGCGGTCGGCGGACTCGGCGGAGCGGTCGTCGTGGGACCGGTCCTGGGCGCGCTGCCGGGCGGGGTGGCCGCACTCTGGGGCCTGGGCGCGCTCACCACGTTCGCGGTCGGTGCGGCGACGCTCGCACTGCAGGGCCTCTTCGGCGTCGTCGGTATCGGTCTGGCGATCCTGCTGGTGGTGATCGCGGGCAACCCGAGCGCGGGCGGCGCCTTCCCGCTGCCGATGCTGCCGCCCTTCTGGGCGGCGGTCGGACCGGCCCTGCCGCCGGGCGCCGGCACCTGGGCGGCCCGCTCGATCGCGTACTTCGAGGGCAACCGCCTCACCGGCTCCCTGCTGGTGCTCTCGGCCTGGGCGGCCGCCGGCACCGTGGTCGCCCTGGCGGCCGCGGCCCTGCGCACCCGCCACCCCCGCCTCCGGCCGCGACCTCTGCCCCGGACCTGATCCGCCCTCACCGCCCGGCCGGCCGGGCGGGTCCGGCGTACGGCGGCCCGGTGCACGGGCGGTCCAGTGCGCGACGGCCCGGTGCCCGGCCGTCCGGCCGGGCGGCGCGCGGCGAGGAGCCCCGCCCCCACGCTCGCGCGAGGGTCAGGGCTCCTGCCGGTTCCGCTTCCGGCGCCCCGTCAGCCGATCTCGGCGCCGTAGGCGGAGAGCGCCTCGGTGACGGGCTGGAAGAAGGTCTCGCCGCCGGAGGTGCAGTCGCCGCTGCCGCCGGAGGTGAGGCCGAGGGCGGTGCTGCCCGCGAAGAGCGAGCCGCCGCTGTCGCCGGGCTCGGCGCAGACGTCGGTCTGGACGAGTCCGTTGACGACGTCGCCGTTGCCGTAGTTCACGGTGGCGTCCAGGCCGGTCACCGTGCCGTCGTGGACCTGGGTGGTGGAGCCGCTGCGCGTCACCCGCTGGCCGACGGTGGCCTCGCCGGCCTGGGTGATCGGCTGCGAGGAGCCGTCGTAGAGGTTCACCTCGCTCGGGTGGTCGACGCCGGCCGCGTACTTGACCAGGCCGTAGTCGTCGTCCGGGAAGCTGGAGTCCTCGTTCTCCCCGATGGCCTGGCCGCTCTCGTCCGACCAGGTCGAGATCGACTCGGTGCAGTGGCCGGCCGTGATGAAGTACGGCTCGCCGCCCTTGACCACGTTGAAGCCGAGCGAGCAGCGCCCGCCGCCGCCGGTGATGGCGTCGCCGCCCGCGGCGAAGGGCTTGAACTCCCCCTTCGTGCGCTTCAGTTCGGCGGTGCCGCCCAGGCCGTCCACGACCTCGCCCAGCTCGGCGTACTCCGCCTGCGACACCGTGCGGTCGGCGGTGACGACGACCTTGTTCGCCCTCGGGTCGACCGCCCACGAGGTGCCGGGGACGGCCGCCTCCTTCCCGAGGGTCGCGCGGGCGCTCCTGAGGTCGGCGAGGGAGTTCTCGACGACTCTGGCGCGGGCGCCGGCCGCCTCGGCGGCGTCCGCCGCGTCCGCGTCCAGCACGTTGACGACCAGGTTCCTCGTCTCGGCGTCGTAGTACGTGCCGGCCGCGTCGGCGCCGAGGTCCTCGCCGAGCGTCGAGGCGAGCTTTCCGGCCGCCGCGGCGGAGAGGGTACGGGGCACGGAAGCGGAGGTGTCCTCGCTCGCGTTCGCAGTCTGGAACGTCGTTCCGGCGACGACCAGGGCGGCGACGCTCGCCCCGGTGATCGCGGCCCGCCGCTTGGGTATGCGTCGGTGGTTCACTGTCACGTCCTCCTGTGGGGGGTCGGCCACGGGTCGTGTGGGGGGATCCCGAGACCGGAAGGCATATGACAAAGGACGCGGAGGACCAAAAAAGCCGCGTCCATGCCAACGGACGACGCCCACTATTCCTAGGCCCTCGGGGCGCACACAAGGTCGACTTCTGGACGCGCGATCGACGGCGGCCGCGCGCCTTCCGTGTCCCGCGCGCTCTCGATCACCGCATGTCGATTCACTATGCAAACATCGCGCGGAAGGGACAGCGTTGCAGCCGGTGAGGTCTAGACCTGTCTTGTTCTCGCCCCTCCGTCGTCCGGATGCGGCAGCGGCCCGCCGGGCGGCTACTGCTCCGCCTGCCGCCCCCGCACCTGCCGCTGCCCCTGGTGCGGAGGCTGCTGCTCCGGGTCCGGCCGCACCCGCTCCAGGAAGCGGAGCAGCTCCACCGGGAACGGCAGGACGAGCGTGGAGTTCTTCTCGGCCGCGACCGCCACCACGGTCTGCAGCAGCCGAAGTTGCAGCGCGGAGGGCGTGTCGGCCATCTGCTGGGCCGCCTCCGCCAGCTTCCTCGACGCCTGCAGCTCGGCGTCGGCGTTGATGATCCGGGCGCGCCGCTCCCGGTCGGCCTCGGCCTGCCGCGCCATGGACCGCTTCATCGCCTCCGGCAGCGAGACGTCCTTGATCTCGACGCGGTCGATGGCGACGCCCCACTCCACCGCCGGGCTGTCGATCATCAGCTCCAGGCCCTGGTTGAGCTTCTCCCGGTTCGACAGCAGGTCGTCCAGCTCGCTCTTGCCGATGATCGAGCGCAGCGACGTCTGCGCCATCTGCGCCACCGCGAACCGGTAGTCCTCGACCCGCACGATCGCGTCGGCCGGCGACACCACCTTGAAATAGACGACGGCGTCCACGCGCACCGTGACGTTGTCGCGCGTGATGCCCTCCTGGGCCGGCACCGGCAACGTGACGATCTGCAGGTTGACCTTGTGGAGCCGGTCCACGAACGGCACGATCAGGGTGAGTCCGGGGCCGCGCACCCGGGAGCGCAGTCTCCCCAGGCGGAACACGACCCCCCGCTCGTACTGCCGGACCACCCGCGCCGCCGCCATCGCGTACACCGCGCCTGCGGACGCGACGGCCACTCCCGCCGTCACCAGTTCCTCGACCATGACGCCCCCCGAAGATCCGAACAGGACGCACCCGGTGTGTACTTCGACCGTAACTCCGCGGTGGAGGAGAGAGGGAGAGTGAGGAGACAGGTGCACGGCGGCATACGCATGCGGGACGGACGCCGGCTGGCGGTCGAGGAGTGGGGCGACCCGGAGGGCAGCCCGGTGGTGCTGCTGCACGGCACGCCCGGCTCCCGGCGCGCGGTCGTGCCGCGCGAGGTGACGGACGCGCGCCCCGGGCTGCGGTTCATCGCCTACGACCGTCCCGGGTACGGGGGTTCGGACCGGCACCCGGGCCGCCGGGTCGCGCACGCCGCGCGGGACGTGGCCGCACTGGCCGACCTGCTCGGACTCGAACGGTTCGCGGTGCTCGGCGTCGCGGGCGGCGCCCCGCACGCGCTGGCCTGCGCCGCCCTGCTGCCCCGGAAGGTGCGGCGGGCGGCGGTGCTGGCCTGCCCGGCGCCGCCCGACGCCGAGGGGCTGAGCTGGTTCGACGGCATGACGAGCGCGCACACGCAGGAGTACTCCCGGGCGCTGACCGAGCCGGTGCGGTTCGCGGACCGGCTCGCGGCGCGCTCCGCGGAGATCCGCACGGACCCGGCCGCGCACCTCGCGTCCCTGCGCGAGGGGCTCACCGACGCCGACCGCCGGGCCGTCTCCGCGCCGCCCGCGGGCGAGATGCTGCTGCGCGGCTACCGCGAGGGGCTGGCCACGTCGGCGTACGGCTGGCTCGACGACACGCTCGCGCTGCTCAGCCGCTGGGGGTTCGACCCGGACCTGATCACCCGGCCCGTGCTGCTGTGGCACGGCGGGCAGGACGCCTTCACCCCCGTGGGCCACTTCCACTGGCTGGCGGACCGCATCCCCCGGGCCCGTCCCGTCCTGGACCCCGAGGCCGGTCACTTCTCGGCCCTCGAAGCCCTGCCGGAGGTCCTGGACTGGCTGTCCGGCGCGTCGCCGGCGGCCTCCTGACCGCCGGGCCCCGCGCCGCCCGGACCGCTCGGGGCCCCGGACGGACGACGGCCCCCGCGCTCCTCGCGGAGTGCGGGGGCCGCCCGGCGCCGACTGCCGTGCGGGTGTCGCGGTGCGGTGTGGGGGGTGGCGACGGGGTCACGGCACGTCGGTCCTAGTAGACGTGCACCCCGTAGGCGCTCAGCGCCTCGGTGACCGGCTGGAAGAACGTGGTGCCGCCCGAGGAGCAGTTGCCGCTGCCTCCGGAGGTCAGGCCGTAGGCGGTGGTGCCGCCGTACAGCGGGCCGCCGGAGTCGCCGGGCTCGGCGCAGACCGTGGTCTGGATCATGCCGTAGACGATGTCGCCGCCGCCGTAGTTGACCGTGGCGTTGAGCGCGGTGACACGGCCGCTGTGGGTGCCGGTGGTGGAGCCGCGCCGGTAGACGGTGGTGCCGACCGAGGGCGTGGCGGCGCTGGTGATGTCCTGGCTGCCGACGGTCCCGTCCTTGGCGACCGAGGAGTTGGTGTACCGGACGATGCCGTAGTCGTTGGTCGGGAAGCTGGAGCCGGACGTCGTGCCGAGCGTGGTCGTGTGCGAGGAGTTCGACCACCAGGTGCCCGCGCCGTCGGTGCAGTGGCCGGCGGTCAGGAAGTAGTAGTTCCCGCTGTTGTCCTGGACGTTGAAGCCCAGCGAACAGCGCCAGCTACTCGCATAGATGGCGTCGCCGCCGGAGATCAGCTTGGTGAACTTTCCGGGGGTGTGCTTGATCGTGAGGGCGCCGGCGTCGGCGCCCGCGTCCTTCTTGATCCGCGCGATCTCGGCGTCGGAGACCGTGCTGTCGACCGTGACGACCACGCGGTTCGTCGCGGAGTCGACCGCCCACGCGGTGCCGGCGACGTCGGACCGGAGCACCGATTCACTGGCCTGCGCCAGCCGGGCGGCGCTGAAGGCCCGCGCGTCGGTCGCGCTCGCGTGGGGGACCGCGATCGCGGCCGCCGCCACCAGTCCGGTGCCCACGGCGATCAGCCGGGTCCGTCTCGTGATGCCGCTGCGGGGAGTGGTGCGCTTGATCCTCACTTCTCGTTCCTCCCAGAGGAGTCGGGGGCCCGCGTGGGGGTCGGGGCCCGTGAGGCGCAGCCGGGGGCACTGTTCGGATTCCGAACACGTCGTGCCCCTGACAAGCGCTGGTCGGGAGTATTCGGCCGCGCGGACGAGCGCCGCAAGGGCACCTTTCGGACGCCACCCCCGGGTTCCGCGCCCGGTCCGCGCGGCGCCGAGCCGCCCGGAAGCGACCGATCCGGGGGAAGTGCCCCCCTGTACCGCGACCGCACCGGTCCGGCGTGCGCACGGACGCGGGGACGGGACGGCCGGACGGGCCGGCGACCACACCCGGGGCCGACCCCGGGCGCCGGATCCGCCCGGGCATCCGTCCCAGGTCACGGGCGCCGCACGGACGGACGGCCGGAGTCCGCCCCGCCCTCGGGCCGGGCCGTCGGGAGCGGCCCGCGCCCCGCCCGCCGGCAGGCGCCTTCCGGGCGTCCTCGCGCCGCCCCCCGTACGCCCGCGCGCCGCCGGGCCCCGCGCTCCCGCCAGTGTCCGGAATTCACTCTTCCGAATGACCCGCCCGGCGGCTGCCCGACAGGCTCCGCGGACATCCCGCGACGGGCGGCCGTCGCGCGCGGCGGCCCTCAACCGCGGGCTTTGCCGGCCCTTTAAATGCCTTTGCCGCGGCGATTGCCCGCACGGGCCCGGACGTACGCCGCGCGCGGTTCCCCGACGCGATCGAGGAGCCGCACCGGTCCGCACCGCAGGGAACACGCCATGATCGGCGACTGCGGAAGCGGACATCTCGGTCGCTACGGCCGCGGCGGACCGCCGGAGCGCGGCCGGTCGCGTACGCCGGCCGCTCCCCTCACCCGCACACGGCCAGGTCAGCACGCCGACCGCCCCCTCGTCCGGCGCCTGGTCAGGTTCATGGCACAACCGGCCGGTTGCCGCCGGTGGGTCCCGCGCCCGCCGCCCCCGCCGGTCCGGCCGCGCCCACCGGTCCCGCTCCCCTCCCCGGCCCGCCCGCTCAGCAGTCGCACCCGCAGTCGCAGCCCTCGCAGCAACTGCAGCAGTTCCCACAGCAGTCACAGCAGTTGCAGCAGTCACTGCACCCGTCGCAGTCGCACTGGCTGCACAGGCCGTCCTTGCGCTCGCGGGACCACGGGTCCTCGTACGTGCCGCAGCACAGCCGGCACGTGCAGGCCAGGCCCGCCCACACCAGGCACCCGGCGACCAGGCCCCGGCGGTCCCGGTGCGGCGGCCCGGGCGGCGGGGCGCCGGGACCGGCCGGGCCGCCGGGCGCGTACGGGCCCGGCGGCGGCGTGCCGTACCGCTCGGGCCGGTGGGCGCAGGACGCGGTGCCGAAGGCGCGGTCCACGGAGACGCGCAGCTCGTGCGCGAGCAGCGCGTGCGCGAGCCTGCCGTCGGTGAACTCCACCTCGCGCAGGGCGAGGCGGACGCCGTGCAGGGCGTCGTCGGCGAGCCGCCGCGCCTCCGCGAGCGGGGTGCCCGTCGCGGTCAGCGGGTTCCACGCGCCCGACGCGGCGTCGGCCTCCCGGTCCTCCACGGCGTCCAGGAGGTGGGCGAGCCGGCCGAAGAGGCGGCCCGCCTCGGCGAGCGGCTCCGCGTTGCCGGGCCGCCCGGCCAGCACGGCGGTGTGCGCGAAGGCGGCGGCGGTGGCGGTCTCGGTCGGCTCGGTCACGGCGAGCAGCGGGGTGCCGGGGCCCGCGAGGGACTCCACGCCGAGCTGGCGGTCCACGGCGTCGACGAGCACCGCCGTGTCGAAGCCGACGGCGGTACCGGTCCTGGCACCGGCCCGGTCCCAGCGCACGGCGACCCGGCGCGCCGCGGCCGCCGCCGGTCCGCGCGCCAACAGGCCGTCGCCGTCGGCGACGTGGTCGCGCACTTTCGCGGCGGCGAGCACCAGCGAGACCGCGGCGGCCAGCCGGGCGCCCTCGCCCCGCGCGACGGACGCGGTCCGCAGGCCGCGCAGCGGGCAGGGCCCGGCGGTGCGCCGCCCGGCGGGGGTACGTGCGGCCTGAGCCTCCGTCAGGACCGAGACGAGCAGCCCGTCGTAGTTCGTGACGAGCCGTGCGAGCTGGCCGTGGTCGCCCCGCAGCGCGAGGCAGAGCCCGCACAGGTGGGCCGTCCAGTCGGCTCTCAGCCGTTCCCCGAGGCGATGGACGCACGGCCTGACGATTCCGAACATGATTCCCCCGTGGACCGATCGGCGTTGAGCTGCGGCATCGTAGCGACCGCCTCGTTCACCCGTACGCCCCAGGCGTCACCCGTCCGCCGCGGGAAATCATATTTCACTCTCAGTCAGCAGGCGTTCACAGCCAGAACCTTGGAAAACCGGGCCTCTCGACTAAATCGCTCTGCACCAGTACCGTCACGAAACCCCCGCGCGGCGACTATCCACTTGGCACGTCATCCGCATCATGGACGACGATAGGGATACGGAAGAGCTAGCAAGACCGCTGTGAGAGGAGGCGTCCATGGGATCGGTGCGCAAGGCGAGTGCCTGGCTTGGCCTCGTCGACGACAACGATGACGAGCGTTACTACGACGACGACTACTCCGAAGGTGCCGAAACCGGGGACGCCTGGGTCACGGACCCCCGGGTGAAGGTGGCCTCGGACACGGCCCAGGAGAAGGGCCGCCGGATCGGCACGGTCACGCCCGACAGCTTCCGGGACGCCCGGAACATCGGGGAGCTCTTCCGGGACGGCGTCCCGGTGATCATGAACCTCACGTCGATGGAGGCCGCCGACGCCAAGCGCGTGGTGGACTTCGCCGCCGGCCTCATCTTCGGCCTGCGCGGCTCCATCGAGCGCGTGTCGAACCGGGTCTTCCTGCTGACCCCCGCCGACACCGAGATCGTCAGCGGGGAGCCCGCCCGCCGTCACTCGGACGGCTTCTTCAACCAGAGCTGAGGCAGGGCCGCCCACCGGCCCTGCCTCCCCACGGGGACCTCCCCCGCCGGCTCACCGGAAGGCGTCGAGCCCGGTGAGCGCCTTGCCCAGCACGAGCTGGTGCATCTCGACGGTGCCCTCGTAGGTGAGCACCGATTCCAGGTTGGTGGCGTGCCGCATCACGGGGTACTCCAGCGAGATGCCGTTCGCGCCCAGGACCGTCCGCGCCGTGCGGCAGATCCCGATCGCCTCCCGCACGTTGTTGAGCTTGCCGAAGCTGACCTGCTCGGGACGCAGGCGGCCGGCGTCCATGCGCCGCCCGAGGTGGTGCGCGAGCAGAATCCCCTTGTGCAGTTCGACCGCCATGTCGGCGAGCTTGGCCTGGGTGAGCTGGAAGCCGCCGATGGCCCGCCCGAACTGCTCCCGCGAGCGCGCGTACTCCAGCGCCGCCTCGAAGCTGGCCCGCGCCGCGCCCATCGCCCCCCACACGATCCCGTACCGCGCGTGCGACAGACAGCTCAGCGGGCCCTTGAGCCCGGTGGCCTCCGGCAGCATCGCGTCGGCCGGCAGCCGTACGCCGTCGAGGACCAGCTCGCTGGTGACCGAGGCGCGCAGCGACCACTTGTGCCGGATCTCGGGCGCGGAGAAGCCGGGCCGGTCGGTGGGCACGACGAAGCCGCGGATGCCGTCGTCGGTGCGGGCCCAGACGACGGCGACGCCCGCGACCGACCCGTTCGTGATCCACATCTTGCGGCCGTCGAGCACCCAGTCCGCGCCGTCGCGCCTGGCGTACGTCCGCATGGACGCGGGGTCGGAGCCGTGGTCGGGCTCGGTCAGGCCGAAGCAGCCGATGACCTCGCCGGCCGCCATGCGCGGCAGCCACTCCCGCTTCTGCTCCTCGGAGCCGAAGCGGTGGATCGCGTACATCGCGAGGGAGCCCTGGACCGAGACGAGCGAGCGGATGCCGGAGTCGGCGGCCTCCAGCTCCAGGCAGGCCAGGCCGTACTGCACGGCCGAGGCTCCGGCGCAGCCGTGGCCCTCCAGGGACATGCCGAGCGCGCCGAGGGCGCCCAGCTCCTTCGCCAGCTCCCGGATCCCGGGCAGTTCGCCCTTCTCGTACCACTCGGCGACGTACGGCAGCACCCGGTCCGCGGCCCAGCGCCGCACGGTGTCGCGGACGGCGAGGTCCTCCGGTTCGAGCAGGTCGTCGACGCCCAGCGGGTCGGCGGGGTCGAAGGGCGGCAGCTTCGAGGAAGCGGACATGGGGCCTCCGGCACGGAAAACTAGCACTGTTAGTCACAGATCGGCGCCGACGTTACGGCGCGGTGTCCCGCGCGTCCAGAGCGTGCGTCCCCCGCACGGCCGGTCGGTTCAGCCGACCGACTCCGCCCGCACCGGGGAGGACGAGGACGCGGATGCCGCGGAGGGCTCGCGGGGCGAGGGCACCTCGGCCAGGGTTCCGGCGGGCGGCGCCCCGCACTCCATGGTGCGCGGCAGCCGCAGCGCCATCACCGCGCCGAGCAGCAGCAGTCCGGCGCTGACGAGCAGCGTCACGTGCAGCCCGTGCACGAAGGAGGCGCAGGCGGCGTCGTGCAGCGCCGTCCCGGAGGAGCCGCCGAGCCGGTCGGCCACCTCGTACGCCTCCCCCAGCGAGTGGCTCGCCCCCGCCGCGTCGGCGGCCGGCACGCCCGGCACGGAGGACAGGCGCGGCGCGTAGGCGGCGTTCATCACGCTGCCGAGCAGTGCTATGCCGATGCCCGCGCCCAGCTGGTACGAGGTCTCGCCGATCGCCGCGGCCCCGCCCGACTGCTCCGGCGGCGCCTCGCTCAGCATCGACTCGTACGCCCCGAACAGGGTGGTCTCCAGGCCGAAGCCGAGCAGCACGAAGCCGGTGAGCAGCAGCGGCGCGTTGTCCTCGCGGCCCATCGCGGTGAGCGTGAGCACGGCCGCCGCGGTGAGGCAGAAGCCGAGGCCGACCATGGTCCGCGGGCCGAAGCGGTGCAGCATCCGGGCGCCGAGGAGCCCCGCCGCCATCGCCGCCACGGTCAGCGGCAGCAGCCTGAGGCCCGTCTGGAGCGGCGAGAGGCCGAGGACGAGCTGGAGGTACTGCGCGGCGATGAGTTCGAGTCCGACCAGCGCGAGCATGGCCAGCACGATGCAGCCCACCGACGTACTGAAGGCGGGCCGGGTGAACATGCGCAGATCGACGAGGGGGTGTGCGCGCCCGCGCTGCCTGCGGACGAAGCCGGCGAGCAGGGCGGCGCCCGCCAGCAGCGGGACGAGGGTGGCCGGGCCCAGCGGCGCCTCGCCGCCGCCCAGCCGCTTCACGCCGAGCACCAGGCCGAAGAGCCCGGCCGCCGCCATCAGCGCGCCGACCACGTCCCACGGGCCGTCCCGCCGGCCGGTCGACTCGGGCAGCAGCAGCCGGCCGACCGGCAGGCTGACCAGCATCAGGGGAATGTTGATCAGGAAGACCGAACCCCACCAGAAGTGCTCCAGGAGGAAGCCTCCGAGCAGCGGTCCGACCGCCGCGCCGACCGCGGCCACCGCGCTCCAGACGCCGATGGCGAGGGCCCTCTCGCGCCGGTCGGGAAAGACCTGGCGCAGGATCGACAGCGTCGCGGGCATGATCATCGCGCCGCCCACGCCGAGCAGGGCGCGCGCCGCGATCAGCAGCCGCGCGTCGTCGGACAGGGCCGCCGCGGCGGACGCGACGCCGAAGAGCGCGTAACCGAGCAGGAGGACGCGTCTGCGGCCGACGCGGTCGCCCAGCGTGCCGAAGAGGATCAGCAGCGAGGCGCAGACGAGCGGGTAGACGTCGACGATCCAGAGCAGTTCCATCGCGCCGGGCCTGAGGTCCTCGGTGACGGCGGGCACCGCGACGTGCAGCACCGTGGCGTCGAGGGCGACCAGCAGCAGGCTGGCGCAGAGGACGACGAGGACGACCCAGCGGTTGGCACCGGCCCCGGCCTCCCGACGGCGTCGCACTGCGGCCGTGGTCGTCCCGGACATGTACGTACCTCCCAGATGTTCCCTCGCGGTCGGCGGTTCCGCGGGCGGGGACTTCCCGCGGTGGCTGCGGTGCGGAGGGGCGGTCCTCCGGCACCCGCGCGCCGAAGGGCGAGTGAGCCGTCAGGTTACGCGAGTTCAGGCCAGTGTCGCGTGGCGGACCTCTCACGTCTGCGGGCCGTACGGTGTGGTGTGCGCCACGCCGTCTCCCGGTACGACGCGTCTGCGTGCCCCTTCCGGTTGCGGCTCCGCCCGATAATCGAGCCCGTGACCGATCCAGCGACGCCCGCCGTCCCGCCCCGCGCGGGCCCCTCCGTACGCCGGGCCGCGCCCGCCCTGTTGGGATACGCGGCGGTGCGTGCGCTGGGGGTCGCGGTGCTGGCGGTGTGGAGCGCGGCGCGGGGAACGAGCGCCCACCACTTGCTCACGGCGCGCTGGGACTCCGTGTGGTACGTGCGGGTGGCGGCTTCCGGATACGGCTACGAGGTCCGGCTGCCCGGCGGGGACGTCCACTCGAACCTGGCGTTCTTCCCGCTGCTGCCGTGGCTGGAACGGGCCGTCGCGGCGGTGACCCCGCTGCCGTACGCGGACGCGGGTCTGCTGGTGAGCACGCTCGCCTCGCTCGCCGCGGCCTGGGGGGTCTTCGCGGTCGCCGACCTGCTGTACGGGAGGCGGGCCGGCATCTGCGCGGTGCTGGCGTGGGCGGTGCTGCCGGTCGGGGTCGTGCAGTCGATGGCGTACAGCGAGTCGCTGTTCACCGCGCTCGCCGCATGGTCGCTGTACGCGGTGCTGACGGGCCGCTGGCTCACGGCGGGCGCGCTGGCGGCGGCGGCCGGGCTGACCCGACCGGTGGGCATGGCCGTGGCCGCCGCCGTGTGGACGGCGGCGTTCGCCTCGTTCGCACGGGACCGGCGGGCGGCGGCCGCAGAGGGCGGAACGCGGAGCGGCGCCCCGGACGGACAGGCGCGGGGTGCGGCCTCGGCGGCGTGGCGGAGGGCGACGGGCGCGCGGGCCGTCGCCGTCGCCGTCTCGCCCCTGGGCGCCGTCGGCTACGTGCTGTGGGTGGGCCGCCGCACGGGCGCGGGCCCGCTGGGCTACCTCGACGTCCAGGCGGGCTGGGGCAACGGCTTCGACGGCGGGTACGCCTTCACCCGCTTCGTCGCCGGCAGGTTCACGTCGTTCCCCTCGGCCCTCGCCGGGCTCGCGCTGGTCGCCTCGGTGGCCCTGCTCCTGGCGCTGTACGCCGCCGGCGTGCGGCAGGGCCAGCCGCCCGCGCTGCTGGCGTACACGGGGATCGTCCTCGCGCTCGCCCTGTGCGCGTCGGGCTATTTCGGCTCGAAGCCGCGCCTGCTGCTGCCCGCCTTTCCCCTGTTGTTCCCGCTCGCGCGGGCTCTGGCGCGGCTGCGTCCCACCAGGTCGGCGGGGGTGCTCGGAGGTGTGGCCGCGGTGTCGGCGGTGTACGGGGCGTTCTGGCTGAACGGCTCAGGCCCGCCCTGACCGGCCCCCTGACGACCCGTGAGCGGCCGGATAAATTCGTCGGATCTTCCGGTGAACGAATTTATAAGGGAGATAAAACGGCCACCCTTATGGATCACCGGGAATTATCGGAGCACCGGCCCCCGCGATTGCATATCCCGGCGAATAAACCATCTCCCTGAGAGGAATCCCACATCACATCGTCATCACAAAGCCGGTGATTGGGCCTGGAACGCACCTCACTCGCTGTAACGTCGATTGACGTGCGTACCGAACGGAAGCTGACTCGTCTGGACCGGGTGTTCGCCCGGCTTGACCGTGAGCCGGAACGACCGGCCCACATCGACGTGCCCAGGATGAGCCGGCACCGGGTGGTCCTCTTCTCCGCCACCCTCGCCTTCTACGGCGCCATCGTGTGGGCCGTGCTGATCACCTCGTGGCTGGTCCGGCTCGACTGGCAGGTCATGTTCTTCCGGCCCTACCAGCAGTGGCCGGAGATCCACGCCTTCCTCGACTACTACGTGGTCCTGGGCCAGCGCGGGCCCACCGCCGTGATGGTCGCCGCCTGGCTGGGCTGGCGCTCGTGGCGGCAGCACACGCTCCGCCCGCTGCTGACGCTGGGCGCCGCGCTGCTGCTCCTGAACGTCACCGTGGGCGCCGCCAAGCTCGGCATGGGCCGCCTCGGACCGCACTACGCGACCGAGATCGGCTCCAACGAGATGTGGCTCGGCGGCGACATATTTCCCTCGGGCCACACCGCCAACGCCGTGGTGACATGGGGCATCCTCGCCTATCTGGCGTCGACGCCGCGCGCCCGCCGCTGGCTGTCCGCGCTCTCCGCCGTGGTCTCGCTCGGGGTCGGTCTCACCACCGTCTACCTCGGTACGCACTGGCTGAGCGACGTCCTGCTGGGCTGGACCGCGGGTCTGCTGATCCTGCTGGCGCTGCCCTGGTTCGAGCCGCTGATCGCCCGTGCGGAGGCCACCCTGTTCGCGCTGCGCGACGCCTGGCGCCGCCGCGGCACCGCTCCGGTCCCGGTCCCGGCCCCGGCCAGGACACCGGCCGGCGCGCTGCTGGCCCAGGACGGCGCGCCGTCCGCCGGGGAGTCCGTACCGTCCGGGCCGCCGGTCCGTCAGGCCGCCCCGCACGAGGGCACGGCCCGGGGCGCCGCGCCGCACGAGCTCACGGTGCTGGAGCCGGCCGCCCAGGAGCCCGCGGCGCGCGAACCGGCCTCCCGCGAGGCGCCGCGGGAGCCGACCGCCCGCACGCCGCGGACGCCGGTCCACCTGGCGCCCGGCCCGCACCTGACCCGTTCGGAGCGCACGCCCGTCACCCCCGTGGGCAGCCGCAGGCCGCCGCACGCGGACCGGCTGCCGCACGCGGACCGGCCGCCGCGCGGCCCGGCTTCGGCGGCCCGCCCCCTGACGGGCGGCTGAGCCGGCACGGCGGACGGGCCGCGCACACCGTCCCGCACGGCACGAGGGCCCCGGTTCCTTCCCGGAACCGGGGCCCTCTTCCGTCACCGCACGCCGGGCGGGACCTCGCTCAGCCCTTCCAGCAGCGCTTCACCAGGCCGTCGGCGACCTCGAAGTTCAGCCGTCCGGCGCGGTACTCCATGGTCACCACCGCCCCCGGCGGCAGCGACCTGACGGTGGACCAGCCGTGTTCGCGGGCCCGGCGCTCGGCGCCCGCCGCCTCCAGTCCCACGTAGGCGTCGAGGCTGTCCTGGGGCTCCGCGGGCGGAGTGGGAATCGGTGCCATGCCCGCCACGGTAGGCCGCCCGCGGCCGCGGCGGAAGCCCGGGCCCGCCACCGTGCGTCACGCGCCCCCGCAGTCACACCGACGTCACAGGACGACGACAGGCGTTTTGGCGTAACGGCATCACACGTACGAGCGGTTCACGGCGTGTTCCCGACAAGCCACCCGGAATTCCGTCCCCGCCCGGCGCCGCTCGAATTGCCCGGGAATAGCGGAGGGCCGCGCCACGGCGGCGGCCTTTTTCCCTCCGCATTTCCCGGATCGCCACGCGGAAACCCGCCGATTCTTCTCGGCCACGGGACGCGCACGTTTCCCCCACACGATCCGCGCACACCCTCTGTCGGAGTCCGGCCCGGGCGCGCATCATGGCGTGAGCCACGGCAGGCCCGGGACGCGACGAGCGAGGGGGCAGCATGGGCACGGACACCGCGCAGGCGGCGGAGGTCCGCACCGCGCCGGTGAGGCGGCAGGGACGGCTGGTCGTGGACTGGCTGACCACGACGGACCACAAGAAGATCGGGCACCTCTACCTGATCACATCGTTCGTGTTCTTCCTGGCCGGCGGGGTGATGGCGCTCGTGATGCGGGCCGAACTGGCCCGCCCCGGCCTGCAGATCGTCGACAACGAGCAGTACAACCAGCTCTTCACGCTGCACGGCACGATCATGCTGCTGCTCTTCGCGACCCCGACCTTCGCCGGGTTCGCCAACGAGCTGATGCCGCTGCAGATAGGCGCGCCCGACGTCGCCTTCCCCCGGCTGAACATGCTGGCGTACTGGCTCTTCCTCCTCGGCGGCCTGATCGTGCTCGGCTCGCTGCTGACGCCGTCGGGGGCCGCCGACTTCGGCTGGACCTCCTACACCCCGCTCAGCGGTCCGGAACGGTCACCGGGCGTCGGTGCCGACATGTGGATCATGGGGCTCGCGCTGTCCGGGTTCGGCACGATCCTCGGCGCCGTGAACTTCCTGACCACCATCATCGGGATGCGCGCCCCGGGCATGACGATGTTCCGGATGCCGATCTTCGTCTGGAACACGCTGTTCACGTCGATCCTGGTCCTGATGGCGTTCCCGGTGCTGGCGGCCGCGCTGCTGGTGCTGGAGGCGGACCGGCGGTTCGGCGCGGTGGTGTTCGCCGCGGAGAACGGCGGCCCGCTCCTGTGGCAGCACCTGTTCTGGTTCTTCGGGCACCCCGAGGTGTACATCATCGCGCTGCCGTTCTTCGGGATCGTCACGGAGATCATCCCGGTCTTCAGCCGCAAGCCGATCTTCGGCTACACCACGCTGGTCGCCGCGACCATGTCCATCACCGGGCTGTCGGTGGTGGTGTGGGCGCACCACATGTTCGCCACGGGCGCGGTGCTGCTGCCGTTCTTCTCCTTCATGACGTTCCTGATCGCCGTGCCCACGGGCGTGAAGTTCTTCAACTGGACGGGGACCATGCTGAGGGGGTCGCTGTCCTTCGAGACGCCGATGCTGTGGTCGGCCGGCTTCCTCGTGACGTTCCTGTTCGGCGGTCTGACCGGCGTGATCCTGGCCTCGCCGCCGCTGGACTTCCACGTCACGGACACCTACTTCGTGGTCGCCCACTTCCACTACGTGGTGTTCGGCACGGTCGTCTTCGCCACCTTCGCGGGCTTCTACTTCTGGTGGCCGAAGTTCACCGGGAGGATGCTCGACGAGCGCCTGGGGAAGCTCCACTTCTGGACGCTGTTCATCGGCTTCCACACCACGTTCCTGGTGCAGCACTGGCTGGGCGCGGAGGGCATGCCGCGGCGCTACGCCGACTACCTGGCCGCCGACGGGTTCACGGCGCTCAACACCGTCTCCACCGTCGGCGCGTTCCTGCTCGGCCTGTCGACGCTGCCGTTCCTCTACAACGTCTGGCGCACGGCGAAGTACGGCCGGAGGGTCGAGGTGGACGACCCGTGGGGCTTCGGCCGGTCCCTGGAGTGGGCGACCTCCTGCCCGCCGCCCCGGCACAACTTCGTCACGCTGCCCCGGATCCGCTCCGAGTCCCCCGCCTTCGACCTGCACCATCCGCGGTACGCGGCGATCACCCCGCCCCAGACCCGCTCCGGCCAGGGGCGCGAGGCCCCCGGTCCGCCGCGGCCGTGAGGTCCGCGGGGACCGCGGGCGGGACGGCGCGCGACGGCCTTCAGGAGGTCTTCGGGGCGGGGCCCTTGGGTGACCGGGCCGTGACGGCGACCGACAGGTCGTTGTCGACCGTGTAGTACGGGTGCGCCTCGACCGGTCCGTGCGCGCCCCGCAGCTCCGCCTTGGGGTAGGTGAAGATCGCCTTCTTGTCCGCGACGTCGTCGAGCAGCCGGGCCAGGCGCACCCGCGGCCCCGCCTGGCCCGCCGGGCGCAGCCACAGGTCCCAGACGCCCTCCGCCAGCTCGTCGTAGGGCACGTCGAAGCGGAAGTCCGGCGCGTCGCCGGTCACCTCGGCCCGCAGCGGCGCCGTGTCCCCGCCGCGCGGGCTCACCTCGGCGTACGCGTCCGGGCCGAGGGCGACGCCGTAGACCCGGCCCCGCACCTCGAGGACCCGCTCCCCCACGTGCAGTTCGCCCGCCTCGGCGTGCGGGGCGCGCAGCCAGCTGCGGACGGTGAGGTTGCCGTGCTTGGTCGCGTACGGGATGCGGACCGCGACGTGGCCGAGGGAGCCGCTCGGCATCCGGTCGACCAGGGAGCGCAGGTCGTTGACGCCCGGCACGAGGCGCTGCGGCTCGCCGTCCGCCAGCCGGACGTAGGCGTCCCAGCGGCCCTCGGGCAGCGCGACGCCGCTGGGCAGCGCGGCCCGCAGCCGTCCCTCGGACACGGGCGTCAGCGGCAGGCTGACCTCCGCGCCGTCGTCGCGGCGGCGCAGCACGAGCAGCGCGGCGCCGGACTCCCCGGTCTCGGTGACGTCGAAGGTCAGCCCGCCCGCGGAGTCGGCGACGCAGTCGGCGCGGGGCGGCACGGCGGTGTCCTCCTCGGCCCGCCGCGGCACGGGCTGCGGCGGTACGGACGGCTGCTGCGGCTGAGGCGGCCGGGGAACCAGCGTCGTCATGCGGTACGCCCCTTCCTGAGTCCGTCGCGTCCGGCGGCGTCCCGGACGGCGTACGCGCCGCTGAGCAGCGCGCCCCTGGTGCGGTGCAGCGACTCGCGCACCCGGGCGAGCCGCGAGGGCCCGCTGCGCCGGGACAGCCCGGAGAAGAGCGACTCGTAGCGCTCCGCTATGCGGGCCGGGTCGAAGCGGGCGGAGTCCTGGAGCGCGCGGACGGCCATCCGGTGCCGCAGCGCGTCGTCGTTGATGAGTTCGAGCAGACCGCCCGCGATGGCCTCGACGTTGCCGACCTCGACGAGGCGGCCGTCGACGCCGTTGTCGATGATCTCCCCGGGGCCGTGCGGGCAGTCCGTCGAGACGACGGGCAGGCCGCAGCGCATGGCCTCGACGATCGTCATGCCGAAGGACTCCAGGCTGGAGGTGACGGCGGCGATGGAGCCCTTGGCCCACTCCGGCTCGATGGGGTTGGCCGGCCCCATCAGGTAGACGTGGTTGTAGAGGTCCAGGTCGTCGATGAGGGCGCGCAGCCTCTCCTTCTGCTTGCCGCCGCCGTAGATCCGCAGCCGCCAGTCGGGCCGCTGTCCGCGCACCCGGTCGAACGCCCTGATGAGCAGGTCGTACCGCTTGACCGGAGCCAGCCGGCCGGCCGCCACCACCCACTTGCCCGAGCCGTCCGCGGGCTCCACGACGGGCGCGGGCACCGGGTTGGGCACGGCCTGGATCCGTACGCCGGGCAGCCGCATCGTGCCGCGGTACGCGCGGGCGTCGGCCTCGGTGGTCGTGGTGAGCGCGTCCAGGCACGGGTAGACGGCCCGCAGGGCCGCGCGCAGGGCGGCGGAGTGGCTGTCGAGCGTGAGGTGCTCCTGGCCGACGCGGAGCGGGCCGCGGCGGGTCTGGCGGGCCAGGTGGACGTTGAGGCCCGGCCGGGTGCCGACCACCACGTCGGCCTCGACCGTCGCGAGGTGGGCGGCGATCCGGCGGTCGCTCAGGGCGCTGTACTGCGCGTAGCGGCCCTCGGCGCGCGGGAACACCCTGGCCCGGGCGCGGTGCTCGGGGTCCTCGCCGTCGTAGCCGGGGGAGTCCTTGCGGAGGTCGACCAGGTGCCGGACGCGGACCCGCGGGTCGTGCGCGAAGACCGGCTCGTCGCGGTGGCGGAAGACCGAGACGACCTCGACGTCGTGGTGGTCGGCGAGGGCGTCGGCGAGATTGAAGGTCGTCCTGATGGTCCCTCCGATCCCGTACGCGTTGTGTATGAGAAAAGAGATGTGCATGCGTCCTCGAATCCCCCGAATCCGCTGACCGGTCCGCCTTCCACATGGTTAGACCGGTTCCGCGTACGCGTGGTTGGGCGTCCTCATCATCTTGTTCTCGAACGGTTGCGTCATCGGTAGGCGATTTCCGGAACCTTTCGGCGGGATCGCGCGTCGGGGCCGGTGCGGTGACCGTCGCGCGCGGCGGCCGCGGACGCGGCGGGGCCCCGCCCGGCGGGGCGGCCGGACGGGGCCCGTCGTCCCGGGACGCGGGGAGCGGGGCTCAGATCATGAGCCGCTGACCGGGGACGATGACATGGGGGTTCGCGCCGATGGCCGCCTTGTTGGCGGCGTACACCTGCCGCCAGCCGACGCCGTGCCGGGCGGCGATGGTGCCCAGCGTGTCTCCCCGGCGGACGGTGTAGCCGCCGCGGGACGCTCCGCGGTCGCTGCGCGCGGGCGCCTGCGACCGCTGCTTCGGGACCGCCGCCCTGGCCGACTTGGCCGGTTCGGCGGCGGGCGCGGCCGCCGCGGGCGCGCTGCCGTACGCGCCGGCCCGGGCCGAGCAGACGGGCCAGGCGCCCCAGCCCTGACCGCGCTGCACCTTGGTCGCGACGGCGATCTGCTGCGCCCTGGACGCCTGGTGGGCGCTGGCCGCGTAGGCGCCGCCGCCGTAGGCGCGCCAAGTGCTGGGGGTGAACTGCAGACCGCCGTAGAAGCCGTTGCCGGTGTTGATGTGCCAGTTCCCGCCGCTCTCGCACTGCGCGATGCGGTCCCACACCCCGCCGTCCGTTGCCGCGGCGCCGCCCGGGGCGGCCAGCAGTCCGAGCGGGGCGAGGAGGGCGGCCCCGGCGAGGACCGCCGCCGTACGGGTCTTACGGGTGTTCACGGCACATTCGGACATGTGTTTCCCTCTCGAAGGACCCGGGTCGCCCCGAAGGCGGGGCGCGACCGGATGCGCACAGGACGCGGTCGTCGCGCTCCGCCCCGTCCGCCTGCGGGGCCGTACCGAGAGACGTGTGACGCGGTCGGCGGACGTGCCCGAGCGGTGCTCGCTGCACACGGCCGAGGAATGTAGGGAGCCGGTCCGCCTGTCATCAACCGGAAACCCGTCATGCCAGGCCAGTCATCTGTTACCGGAAGTATCAAGAGGGTTCGGACATCCGTTTCGCACCTCGATATACTGATTTTTCTCCTCTCGCCCCACGTGATCTGTGAGCCACCTCACCGGTCCAACTTCCTCGGACGTCAGAGGAGTTGGCGCGGAGTGACCGGAAACGGCACGGATTTCACCCTGCGCACCCGATGGTTCGATTCCGTTCGCTCCCGGGCGTGACTCCGGCCACAGGTCGCCCGTTGTCTTCTTCATGAGCCGGGAACCACCCCGCGCTCGTGGACCGGGAGCCGCCCGGGCCGTCACGCACCGCATCCGAGGGAGCCACCGTGCCGCGCATGCTCGACGTCAGCGACGACGTACGCGCCGAGATCGGCGACGAAGAAGCCGACCGGCTGCTCGCCGGAGAGAACGCCCCGGGCAGCTACGACTGCACCTCCTGCCGTACCCCGGGCGACTCCGAACAGGAGCGCACCAGCACCGTCCTGTTCGTCGGCGAGGAGACCGCCGTCCTCGCCTTCGCCCACGCCACCTGTCTCCCCTCCCAGGTCGTCCAGGTCACCGAGGAGCAGCTGCAGGGCGCGGTCCGCTCCATCACCGGTGCCGAGCGCCCGGCCGGGGCACCGCCGGAGCAGGCCGTCCTCGGGGTCACCAGCGGGCTCGTCCTGCTCTCCGGCGAGCTGCACCCGGCGCTGGTCGTCGAGCCCACCGGCCCGATCGCCCGGCCCGGCACGGAGGGCGGCCCCGGCGACGACTTCCTGCCGCTCCTCATCGAGCAGGGCTTCATGCCCGTCACCGAGCTGACCGGGGCGCCGTCCGTGCTGCACGGCTGGTCGGTCCTGCTCGCCATGGGCCAGCTGCACGCCGTGCTCCAGCCCAGCGCGGACGGCGGCGCCCCCGTGGCCTGGTGGCAGGCCCACCAGCCGCTCCAGGTCACCGAGAGCTGGCGGGCCGCGGCCAACAAGCACCAGCAGGTGCTGCTCTTCGCGGCCCCGGTCGGATCCATCGGCCGCCAGCCCCGCGAGGACCTGCTCCGCGAGGCCCTCGACAAGGCCGCCGCCGAGGGCAAGCTGGTGGCCGCCGCGCTGCCGCTCGCCGGCACCTGAGCGATCCGCCCCCCGGCGCGCTCCGCCTCCGGGCGGGGCGCGCCGCGTGCGTACGGAGCGACGACGCGGCACGGCACGTACGCGCGGCCACCCGCGCCGCGCGAGAGACGCACCGCGGCCGCCGGCTCCGGCACGGGAGGGCGTACGCGCGAAGGGGCGCCTCCGTGCGGAGGGCCGTGCGCCCGGACAGCGGCTCGTACGAGGGCGGCGTGCGCGCGAGCAACGGCTCGTACGAGGGCGGCGTGCGCGCGGACAGCGGCTCGTACGAGAGACGTGCCGCGGACATCGGCTCCGCGCGTGAGGTGTGCCGCGGGCGCAGGCCCCGCCCGGGAGAGGTGTGCGTCCGTCCGGGGACACGGGCGCGCGACAACCGCCGCGTACCGGTGTTATCTATGCTGACCTGCGAAATTCACGGCGAAAGCCGCATCCGAGAGCTCCGCGAGTCGTTGGCCCGTACGTGCACACCTACGACTCCTCCCGCCGCCAGCCCCATTCGTCGCCGCTCCCGGCCCTGCGCCCCCAGGCCCTGCACCATGTGCGGGCCGCCGAGCCCTCGGCCTCCCAGGGCGGCCACTCGGCCACGCCGATCTACGACGCGCTCTACGCGGAGTACCGCCGGTCCTTCCGGGCGCTGCCCGGCGACCGCAGCGGCGAGGAGGACATGGGCTTCACCGCCTTCGGCACCTCGTCGTACGGCCCCGGCTCCTACGACGCCCCGCCCTCGTCGTACTACCACGGCGGGTACGGCGGGCGGCACGCCTCCGCCCAGCACGCGACCGGTCACCCCGTGCCCCTGCCCGAGCAGCGGCACGAGACGCAGCACGGCCGGAGCGGACCCGGCGGGCGCGGCCCGGCCTCCGGAGGCGGCTGGCAGCCGGTCGGACGGCTGCGCTCCACCGGCCTGATCCCGGCCCCGCTGCCGCCGGGCCAGCGCCGGGAGAACTGAGCCGCCGGTTCGCGAACGGACGAAAGGGCCCCCGGACGGGGGCCCTTTCGTCCGTTCGGCCGAGCCCGGTCGGCGGCCGGTCACTTCTTCTTGGCGCCGCGCTTCTCGCGGACCCGCACCGAGATATGGATCGGCGTGCCCTCGAAGCCGAACTCCTCGCGCAGCCGGCGCTCGACGAAGCGCCGGTAGCCGTGCTCGATGAAGCCGGAGGCGAAGAGCACGAACCGCGGCGGCTTCGTGCCCGCCTGCGTGCCGAACAGGATGCGCGGCTGCTTGCCGCCCCGGATCGGGTGCGGGTGCGCGGCGACCAGCTCACCGAGGAAGGCGTTCAGCCGGCCCGTCGGGACGCGGGTCTCCCAGCCCGCCAGGGCCGTCTCGATCGCCGGGACCAGCTTCTCCATGTGCCGCCCGGTGCGCGCCGAGACGTTCACCCGCGGGGCCCACGCCACCTGGCCGAGCTCGGTCTCGATCTCCCGCTCCAGGTAGTAGCGGCGCTCCTCGTCGAGGGTGTCCCACTTGTTGTAGGCGAGCACGAGCGCGCGCCCGGCCTCGACGGCCATGGTGACGATCCGCTGGTCCTGCACGGAGATGGTGTCCGAGGCGTCCAGGAGGACGACCGCGACCTCGGCCTTCTCCACGGCGGCCGCGGTGCGCAGCGAGGCGTAGTAGTCGGCGCCCTGCTGGAGGTGGACGCGCTTGCGGATGCCCGCCGTGTCGACGAACTTCCAGGTCTTCCCACCCAGTTCGATCATCTCGTCGACCGGGTCGCGGGTGGTGCCGGCGAGTTCGTTGACGACCACGCGCTCCTCGCCCGCCACCTTGTTGAGCAGCGAGGACTTGCCCACGTTCGGGCGGCCGATGAGGGCGATGCGGCGCGGGCCGCCGACGGCGGTGCCGAAGGTCTGGGCGGGCGCCTCGGGCAGCGCCTCCAGGACGGCGTCCAGCATGTCGCCGGTGCCGCGGCCGTGCAGCGCGGAGACCGGGTGCGGCTCGCCGAGGCCGAGGGACCACAGGTACGCGGCGTCGGCCTCGCCGCTCGGGCCGTCGACCTTGTTGGCGCACAGCACGACGGGCTTGCCCGCCTTGCGCAGCAGCCGGACGACCGCCTCGTCGGTGTCGGTGGCGCCGACCTTGGCGTCGACGACGAAGACCACCGCGTCGGCGGCCTCGATGGCGTACTCGGCCTGGGCGGCGACGGAGGCGTCGATGCCGAGGACGTCCTGCTCCCAGCCGCCGGTGTCGACGACCTTGAAGCGGCGGCCCGCCCACTCCGCCTCGTAGGTGACGCGGTCGCGGGTGACGCCCGGGCGGTCCTCGACGACCGCCTCGCGGCGGCCGATGATGCGGTTCACCAGGGTCGACTTGCCGACGTTCGGCCGGCCGACGACGGCGAGGACGGGCAGCGGGCCGTGCCCGGCCGCCTCGATGGCGCCCTCGACGTCCTCGATGTCGAAGCCCTCTTCGGCGGCGAGCTCCATGAACTCCGCGTACTCGGCGTCGCCAAGCGCCCCGTGTTCGAACTCCGGGGAGTCCTCGGGCTGGATCTGGTCGTTCATGAAGTCCGTACCTCGTTCATCGTGGTGATCGGTGGACCTCCCGTACCGGGAGATCCACTACTCAAGTGTCCCTTAGCGCCCGGTGAGGCGCCTGGCGTTTTCCAGGTGGGCGGTGAGCTGCTCCTGGATGCGCACGGTCGCCTCGTCCAGCGCCTTGCGCGTGCGCCGCCCGCCACCACCCGCGCCGGGGCTCCGCGCCCCTTCGACGGCCTCGAAGGGGTCGCCGAAGACGACGTCGACGCGGCTGCGCAGCGGGGGCAGCCCCTTTATCAACCGTCCGCGGCGCTCGGTGCTTCCCAGCACCGCCACCGGGACGATCGGGGCGCCGCTGCGCACGGCGAAGTAGGCGAGCCCCGCGCGCAGCGAGGCGAAGTCGCCCTCGCCCCGGGTGCCCTCGGGGAAGATCCCGAGGACCCCGCCGTTCTCCAGCACGCCGAGGGCCTGCATGATCGCGGTGCGGTCGACGGACGTGCGGTCCACCTTCAGCTGCCCGATGCCGAGCAGGAAGGGGTCGAGCGGACCGACGAACGCCTCCTTCTTGATCAGGAAGTGCGTGGGCCGCGGCGCCACGCCCATGACCATCGGGCCGTCGATGTTGTGCGAGTGGTTGACCGCGAGGATCACCGGGCCGGCCGCGGGGACCCGCCAGGCGCCCAGTACGCGCGGCTTCCACAGCCCGTACATCAGGCCGACGCCGATGCGGCGGCCGACCTCGGCTCCCCGGACGGAGGGCGCCGCGGCGGGGGCCGCGCTCACTTCGCGGCCCGCTTCTCCTCGACCAGCGTGACGACGCACTCGACGACCTGCTGGAGCGTGAGGTCGGAGGTGTCCACCTCGACCGCGTCGTCCGCCTTGGCCAGCGGGGAGGTCTTGCGGCTGGAGTCGGCCGCGTCCCGCTTGAGCAGGGCCTCGCGGGTGCTGTTCACGTCCGCGCCCTTCAGCTCGCCGCTGCGCCGGGCGGCGCGGGCCTCGGGGGACGCGGTCAGGAAGATCTTCAGGTCGGCGTCGGGCAGCACCGTGGTGCCGATGTCCCGGCCCTCGACGACGATGCCGGTCACGGCGCCGGCGGCGATGGCCCGCTGCAGCTCGGTGATCCGGGCGCGCACCTCGGGCACCGCGCTGACCGCGCTGACCTTGGAGGTGACCTCCTGGGTGCGGATCGGGCCCGCGACGTCCGTGCCGTCGACCGTGATGGTCGGCGCGGACGGGTCGGTGCCGGAGACGATGTCCGGCTTCCCGGCCGCGGCGGCGATCGCGGAGGGGTCGTCGACGTCGATGCCGTTGGTCACCATCCACCAGGTGATCGCGCGGTACTGGGCGCCGGTGTCCAGGTAGCTGAGGCCGAGCTGGGCGGCCACGGCCTTGGAGGTGCTCGACTTGCCCGTGCCGGAGGGGCCGTCGATGGCGACGATCACTGCCGGGGCGGTCCGGGCGGCGCTGGTTTCCACGGGTGCGGGCACCTTCCTGAGTACGGGGTGGTGGGTGGCGCTGGGCGCGAGCGCGCCCCGCACAAGGGTAATGGCTCCCCGGCGCCCCTCCGACGGGCCCGGCGGCCCGGGCCGCCGGGGCCCCGCGTCCCGGACGGCGGGCCGTCGCGCCCGTCCCCGCGGACCGCTTCCCGGCGCCCGCGGAGCCTCCCCGGCCCCGGCCGCACCCGGCGCCTGCCACCCGCCGCCCCGGCGCGCGCCCCGTGCTCCCGCCGGCGTGCGGCCGACGGACTTACGGCATACGGCGCGGGCGGCGCCGAGCCGGGGACAGGGCGCAGGCCGGGGCGAGGGGGCCGGCCCGAGCGCGCGAGGACGGGCGGCCCGAGGGTGGGCGGCGCCGGCCTGGAGGCGGCCGGAGCCGGTCCGAGCGCGAGCGCCACCGAGCCCGAGGGCAGGCGTCCGGGGGCGGACACCCGTGCCGGGCCCGAGCGGCGCCTGCCCGGGGGCGGACGTCACCGGGTCCGAGCGGTGCCGGCGTCGGGGCCGGGCAGGGGTGCTACTGCCGGACCGCCCAGCCCCGCTCGCGCAGGGCGGCGGTCAGCACCGGTGCCGCCGACTGGCTCACCATCAGCTCCACCAGGCCCGCCTGGCGGCCGGTCGCGTGCTCGATGCGGACGTCCTCGATGTTGACGCCCGCGTGGCCGGCGTCCGCGAAGATGCGGGCCAGCTGACCGGGCTGGTCGTCGATGAGGACGACGACGCTCTCGTAGACGGCGGGGGCCGCGCCGTGCTTGCCCGGGACGCGGACCTGCCCGGCGTTGCCTCGGCGCAGCATGCCCTCGATGCCGGCGGCGCCCTCGCGGCGCTTGTCCTCGTCGGAGGACTGCAGCGCGCGCAGCGCCCGTACCGTCTCGTCGAGGTCGGCGGAGACGTCCGCGAGCAGGTCGGCGACCGGGCCCGGGTTGGCGGAGAGGATGTCGATCCACATCCGGGGGTCGGACGCGGCGATCCGCGTCACGTCGCGGATGCCCTGCCCGCACAGGCGCACCGCCGCCTCCTCGGCGTGCTGGAGGCGGGCGGCGACCATGCTGGACACCAGGTGCGGCATGTGCGAGACCAGCGCGACGGCCCGGTCGTGGGCGTCCGCGTCCATGACGACGGGCACGGCGCGGCAGTGCGAGACCAGCTCCAGCGCGAGGTTCAGCACCTCGGTGTCGGTGTCGCGGGTCGGCGTGAGCACCCAGGGGCGGCCCTCGAAGAGGTCCTCGGTGGCGGCCAGCGGGCCCGACTTCTCCCGCCCCGACATGGGGTGCGTCCCGATGTACGAGGACAGGTCCAGGCCCAGTTCCTCCAGCTCGCGGCGCGGTCCGCCCTTGACGCTCGCCACGTCGAGGTAGCCGCGCGCGGCACCGCGCCGCATCGCGTCCGCGAGCGACGCGGCCACGTGCGCGGGCGGGGCCGCCACGATCGCCAGGTCGACCGGCCCCTCGGGTGCCTCGTCCGTGCCGGCGCCCAGGGCGGCCGCCGTGCGCGCCTGTCCCGGGTCGTGGTCGCTGAGGTGCACGGTGACGCCGCGCCTGGCCAGGGCCAGGGCCGCGGAGGTGCCGATGAGCCCGGTTCCGATGACGAGGGCGGTCCTCACTGGGCGATGTCCTTGCGCAGCGCGCCCGCGGCGCCGAGGTAGACGTGCGCGATCTCCGAGCGGGGCCGGTCCGACTCGATGTGCGCCAGGAGCCGTACGACGCGGGGCATGGCGCCCTCGATGTCCAGTTCCTGGGCGCAGATCAGCGGTACGTCGACGATGCCGAGCTTGCGCGCGGCGGCCGCCGGGAAGTCGCTGTGCAGGTCGGGCGTGGCCGTGAACCAGATGCTGATCAGATCGTCGGCGGTCAGCGCGTTCCGCTCGAGGACGGCGGTGAGCAGCTCGCTGACCTGCTCGTCCATGTGCCCGGCCTCGTCCCGCTCCAGCTGGACCGCGCCCCGGACCGCTCGTACCGCCACGGTGATGCTCCTCGTTCGACGTGGGTATCGGCTCGGTGACCAGCCTAGTCAGCCGGGCGTCCGCGGGACCGGACCGCCCGCCTGCCGAGACGGACCGCGGGGCCGGGGCACCCCTCCCTGCCGGGACGGGCCGCAGGGCCGGGGCGCCCCTGCCCAGACGATCTGCGGGCGACGGACCGCGGGCGGCGGCACGGCACCGCCGCCGGACCGCCGCCCCTCCCCTTCCCCGGATTCCCGGACCGTGGACGCGCACCGCGGAACACCCCTTTCCCTCCCTTGTCCCGTCACTTGCGGCGAAGTCGCCGCGAAGGCGGACGGAAGTCGCTCTTGCGGGCCTCTGGACGCGGCACCCGTCGGTCCGCTTGCATGGACGGGGCCGCTGGTGCCACGCCTCGGGGGGAGGCAGGAATGAAGCGCTCCGGGCCCCTTCTCACCCTGCTCGCGGGACTGCTGCTGGCCCTGTGCATGCTGACCCTCAACGCGACGACGGGGACGCGCGCCGCGCCCTACGCGCAGGGGGACGCGGCGGCGCCCGCCCCCGCCTCCTCCGGACCGCCGGCCGGGGAGCCGCCCGGCCCGTCCCCGTCGAAGACCTCCGCCGGGACCTCCTCGGCCTCCCCTTCGCCGGACGTCCCGCCCGACGCCGACTACGCGGGCCGCACCGACGACGGCTCCTCGGCGGTCGCCGTCTCGCTGCGCGAGGGCCGGGCGGTCGCGTACTTCTGCGACGGCCGCGACCGGGAGGCGTGGCTGAAGGGCGAGGCCGGGGAGGACGGCGGCCTGGCGCTCACCGGCGAGCGGGGTGCGGAGCTGACCGGCACGCTCACCGGCCGGCACGTCCGGGGCGACGTGCGCGTCGGCGGGCGGACGTACGCGTTCACCGCAGACAGGGCCGTCGAGCCGTCCGGGCTGTACCGGGCGACGGCGACGGTGCGGGGCGCCGAGTACGACGGCGGCTGGATCGTGCTGCCGGACGGCCGCCAGGTCGGCGTCCTCGGCCGCGACGGGGAGCGCTCGGCCGCGCCGCGGATCGACCCGGAGGCCGGCGCCGTGACGGTCGACGGGCGGCGGCTGGCCGTACGCCCGGTGACGCCCTGATCGCCGCCGCACCCCTCCCCCCTCCCGACTGACCCGCCCGCCCGCGCAGGGAGCCGATCATGACCGTGGACCCGAACGCCGCCACGCAGGGCGTCCCCTCCCCCGAGCCCGCCGCCGGCGGTGGGGGCGCCGCCCGCTACCTCGTCCCGGCGCTGGTCGCGGCGGCCGTCGCGGTGGCCCTGGGCGCCTACGGGAAGGTGCACGCTCCGGCGGGGACCGCCTTCAACCTGGCGGGGTTCAGCAGTACGGGCGCGGTGAAGTCGTGGCTGGCGACGGCCGCGTTCGCCCTCGCCCTCGTCCAGGTGGTGTCGGCGCTCATGGTCTACGGGCGGCTGCCGGGACCGGGCCGGGCGCCCGCGCTGCACCGCTGGTCGGGGCGGCTGGCGTTCCTGGTGGCGGTGCCGGTCGCCGTCCACTGTCTGTACGCGCTGGGGTACCGGTCCTCCGAACCGCGGGCGCTGTGGCACTCGCTCCTCGGCTGCGTCTTCTTCGGCGCCTTCAGCGCCAAGATGCTGCTGCTGCGCTCGGAGCGGCTGCCCGGCCCGCTGCTGCCGCTGGTCGGCGGCCTGGTCTTCGCCGTCCTGACCGTGGTCTGGCTGACCTCAGCCCTCTGGTTCTTCCGTACGTTCGGGGTGACGGTGTGAAGCCCGGCCCGGCCCGGCGCGCGGCCCTCGCCACGCTCGCGGCGGGCGCGGCCGCGCTGTCCGCGGGCTGCGCCGAGTACGGGAACGGGGGCGGGGGCAGCGCCTCCGGGAGCCCGGCCGGGACCGGGGGGACCCCCGAGGGCGGCGGCACGGACAGGCGGCCCGGGGGCGGGCCGGGTGAGGAACTGGTGCGGACCGGCGACGTCCCCGTGGGCGGCGGCACGGTCCTCGGAGAGCCGCGGGTCGTGGTGACCCAGCCGGAGCCGGGCGTCTTCCGGGCCTTCTCCGCGGTCTGCACCCACCAGGGCTGCGCGGTCGGCTCCGTCGCGGACGGCACGATCCGCTGCCCCTGCCACGGCAGCCGGTTTCGGATCACCGACGGCTCCGTGGCGCACGGCCCGGCCCGGCGGCCGCTCCCGCCGCTGCGGGTCGAAGTCGCCGGTAATTCGGTTCTCCGGGCCTGACCAGGGCGTCTACGCTTCTCGGCATGAGCCCCGAGGACCTGGTGCGCGACCACACGATCTACTCCTGCGTCATGGGCTCGCGGGCCTTCGGGCTCGCCACGCAGGACAGCGACACCGACCGCCGGGGCGTCTTCGTGGCGCCGACGCCGCTCTTCTGGCGGTTCGAGAAGCCGCCGACGCACGTGGAGGGCCCGGCGCCGGAGCAGTTCGGGTGGGAGCTGGAGCGCTTCTGCGAGCTGGCCCTGCGTGCCGATCCCAACATCCTGGAGTGCCTGCACAGCCCGCTCGTCGAGTACGCGGACGACACGGGCCGCGAACTGCTCTCCCTGCGCGGCGCGTTCCTCTCCCGGCAGGTCCACGACAGGTTCACCCGCTACGCCCTCAGCCAGCGCAGGAAGCTCGACGCCGACGTACGCGCCCACGGCGCCCCGCGCTGGAAGCACGCCATGCACCTGCTGCGGCTCCTGACGAGCTGCCGCGACCTGCTGCGCACCGGCGAGCTCGGGGTCGACGTGGGCGACGGCCGCGAGCGGCTCCTCGCCGTCAGGCGCGGCGAGGTGCCGTGGCCCGAGGCCGAGTCCTGGATGGCCCGGCTGGCGGCGCAGACCGAGGAGGCGGCCGCCCGCTCCCCGCTCCCGCCCGAGCCGGACCGGGCCCGCGTGGAGGACTTCGTCGTACGGGTGCGCCGCGCGTCGGCCCTGCGGGAGGCCGGCCCCCTGGAGCCGTGTCCGTACGCCGGGGGCGCGCGGGGCCTCGCACGCGACCGGGACGTCCGGCGGCGCTGAGGCGGCCCGGGGACGGCCTGCGCTCCGTCCGGCGCCGTGCGGCTCAAGCGTCCCAGCGGGCTCCCAGGGCCAGGAGGTCGGTCCGGTACTCGATCCGCTCCGTCCACGCGGCCGGCCAGGCGTCGGCGCCGAGGTAGGCCCCCGCGAAAGCGCCGGTCAGGCAGGCGATCGAGTCGGAGTCGCCCGAGGTGCAGGCGGCGCGGCGCAGGGCCGTCACGGGCTCGTCGACGAAGAGCAGGAAGCACAGCAGCCCGGTGGCGAGGGCCTCCTCGGCCACCCAGCCCTCCCCCGTCGCCAGGCACGGGTCCGTCTCCGGGGAGACCTCGCGCACCGCGTGCCGCAGCCGCTCCAGCACCGCCAGGCACTCGTCCCAGCCGCGTGCGATGAAGTGCTCCGGGGTCGGGTCCTGGCCGCGCGTCCACAGGTCGCCGAGCCACCGCTCGTGGTAGCGGGTGCGGTTGTCGTAGGCGTACGAGCGCAGCAGGCCCACGAGCCCGGTCGGCTCGGCGCCCCGGGTGAGCAGCCGCAGCGCGTGCGCGGTGAGGTCGGAGGCGGCGAGCGCGGTGGGGTGGCCGTGGGTGAGGGCGGCCTGGAGCTGGGCGGCCCCGGCGCGCTCCTCGTCGCTCGGGCCGGGCACGAGGCCGAGCGGCGCGACGCGCATGTTGGCGCCGCAGCCCTTGGAGTGGATCTGCGAGGCGTCCTGCCAGGCCCGGCCCTCGTCCTCGAGCAGGCCGCAGGCGACCAGGCAGGTGCGCCCGGGGGCGCGGTTGTTCTCCGGCGACCGGTACCAGTCGACGAACTCCTCCCGTACGGTCCGCTCCAGGCGCTCCGGCCCGAGGGGGCCCCTCTCCACGGCGGTGCGCAGGCCCCGGCCCAGCGCGAGCGTCATCTGGGTGTCGTCGGTGACGATCGCGGGCCTCGGCAGCTCCATGTCCCGCCAGGGCCCGCACTTGGCGAGGATCGACGGCACGTCGTTGAACTCGGTGGGGAAGCCGAGGGCGTCGCCGAGGGCCAGTCCCAGGAGGGAGCCCGTGGCGGCGCGCTTGGCGACGGTCGTGGTCATGAGGGACGTCCTTCCGGGGGCGGGGCCGTGGTGGTCCGAGCGGCTGCCGGGGCCGGGGCCGGCCGCAGCAGGGGCGGGTGCAGGGCCGTGGCGGGGCCCGCCCGGTAGAGCGCGGCGGGCTTGCCCCGGCCGCCGGTCAGCCGGGCGGCGCCGGGCACCGCCGCCACGAACCCGGGGGTCGCGAGGACCTTGCGCCGGAAGTTGGGCCGGTCCAGGGCCGTGCCCCACACCGTCTCGTACACCTGCTGGAGCTCTCCCAGCGTGAACTCCGGCGGGCAGAAGGCCGTGGCCAGGCAGCTGTACTCCAGCTTGGCGCCGACCCGTTCGCGGGCGTCGGCCAGGATGCGGTCGTGGTCGAAGGCGAGCGGCCCCGGCCCGTCGTACGGCAGCCAGCGGGCGCTCGCCGCGTCGCCGCCGCCGCGCGGCTCGGGCGCGTCCGGCAGCAGGGCGGCGTACGCGACGGACACGACCCGCATCCGGGGGTCGCGGTCCGGCTCGCTGTAGGTGCGCAGCTGCTCCAGGTGCAGCCCGGAGACGTCGGCGAGGCCGGTCTCCTCGGCGAGCTCGCGCCGGGCGGCGGTCTCGGCGGACTCCTCGGGCAGGACGAAGCCGCCCGGCAGCGCCCAGCGGCCCGCGTACGGCTCCTGTCCGCGCTCGACCAGCAGGACCTGCAGGCGGCCCTCCCGGATCGTGAGGACCGCGAGGTCGACGGTGACGGCGAAGGGCTCGAAGGCGTGCTTGTCGTAGCCCTCCATCCCCCTCCTCCCCTCTCCCGGCGCCGCCGCCGGGCACCCGCGCGGGACCGGGACCACCCCCGTGGGCCCTGCTCCCGCACGCGGGCGCCCGGCACGGCGCCCTCTTAATAGTCACTGAGACTATAAATAGCCGGGAGGTCCGCCACAAGCCCCCGGGGACACGGAGAGTCCCGCCGTACGCACGAAAAAACCGGCCGGTCCCGGGAGACCCGGGACCGGCCGGCGAGGCGCGCCGGAGCGTGGGCGGACTACAGGTCCACCTCGCGCATCAGCATGCCCACCTCGGTGTTGGACAGGCGGCGCAGCCACCCGGACTTCTGGTCGCCCAGGGTGATCGGCCCGAAGGCGACGCGCACCAGCTTGTCGACCGGGAAGCCGGCCTCCGCGAGCATGCGGCGCACGATGTGCTTGCGGCCCTCGTGCAGGGTGACCTCGACCAGGTAGTTCTTGCCGGTCTGCTCGACCACCCGGAAGTGGTCCGCGCGCGCGTAGCCGTCCTCCAGCTGGATGCCGTCCTTCAGGCGCTTGCCCAGGTCGCGCGGGATCGGGCCGACGATGTGCGCCAGGTACGTCTTCTTCACTCCGTACTTGGGGTGGGTCAGGCGGTGCGCCAGCTCGCCGTGGTTGGTGAGCAGGATGACGCCCTCGGTCTCGGTGTCCAGGCGCCCGACGTGGAAGAGCCGCGTCTCGCGGTTCGTCACGTAGTCGCCGAGGCACTGGCGCCCTTCGGGGTCCTCCATCGTCGACACGACACCCGCGGGCTTGTTCAGCGAGAAGAACTGGTACGACTGCGTGGCCACGGTCAGGCCGTCGACCTTGATCTCGTCCTTCTCCGGGTCGACGCGCAGCCCCTGCTCCAGGACGATCTCGCCGTTGACCTCGACACGGGCCTGCTCGACCAGCTCCTCGCAGGCGCGGCGCGAGCCGTAGCCCGCGCGCGCGAGCACCTTCTGCAGCCGCTCGCCCTCCTGCTCGGCGCCCGGGAAGGTCTTGGGCAGCTTGACGTCCTTCTTGCCCGCGTACCGCTCGCGGTTGCGCTCCTCGGTCCGCGTCTCGTACTCGCGCGAGCGCGCCGGGGCCGTCCGCCCGCCGCCGCGCTGCCCCTGCCCCTGACCCTGCTTGGGTCCGCCCTTGGCGCCGCCGCGGGCCGAGCTGCCGCGCCCGGACTTCGGGCCGTCCGGGGAGGCGCCGGGTCCCACGTCGTAGCGGCGCTCCTCGGGACGGGGCTTGCGGGGGCGGCCCTGCCCCTGCTTCTGGTCCCTGTTGTTGCCGGCGCCGCGGTAGTTACCGCGCCCGCCGCTCTTGCCGCTGCCGCTGCTTCGCATCAAAGTTCCGTCGTCGTCGAGTGGTCGTCTGTGTCCGGTGCGTCCGGATCGAACGACGGTACGCCTTCCTGCGTCTCGGCCTCGATCGCGTCCGCCTCCGGGAGGAAGGGCGCGAGCTCCGGGAGTTCGTCCAGGCCGCGCAGGCCCATCCGCTCCAGGAAGTAGTTCGTCGTCCTGTACAGGATCGCACCTGTTTCGGGTTCCGTGCCCGCCTCCTGGATCAGACCGCGCTGGAGGAGGGTGCGCATCACGCCGTCGCAGTTGACCCCGCGCACCGCCGAGACCCGGGAACGGCTGACCGGCTGGCGGTACGCGACCACGGCGAGGGTCTCCAGGGCGGCCTGGGTGAGCCGGGCCTGCTGGCCGTCCAGGACGAAGCGCTCCACGGCGGCCGCGTACGCGGGCCGCGTGTAGAACCGCCAGCCGCCGGCCACGAGCCGCAGCTCGAACCCGCGGCCCTGGGCGGTGTACTCGTCGGCCAGCTCGCGCAGCGCGTCCGCGACCTGCCGCCGGGGCCGCTCCAGGAGCCTCGCCAGGTGCTCCTCGGCCGCGGGCTCGTCCACGACCATCAGGACGGCCTCCAGGGCGGGCTTGAGGCCGAGCCCCGCGACCTCGGAGGCGGCGTCCGGACCCGCGGGGGCCGCCGCCCCGTCCCGGCCCGCCCGGCGGTCCGGCGCCGCCGGGCCCGCCGCGCCCTCCCGGGCCCCGGTGTCCCGTCCGCTCACGCCTTCTCCTCCTCGTTCCCGTCCGGTCCCGCCTGCGGCGGCCGGTCGAACTCGTCCGTCACCCGGGGCGCCGCCCCGCCGTCCCCGCCGGTCCAGCGCACGAGCAGCTCGCCGAGCGCGGTCTCCTGGTCGAGCGCGACGGCCTTCTCCCGGTACAGCTCCAGCAGCGCCAGGAAGCGGGCGACGACGGTGAGCGTGTCGTCGGTGTCCTCGACGAGCGCCCGGAACGTGGCCTCCCCGGCCTCCCGCAGCCGCGCGACGACGATCCCCGCCTGCTCCTGCACGCTGACCAGCGGGGCGTGGATGTGCTCGACGTACACCTGCGGCGCGGGCTTCGGCCGCATCGCCTTGACCGCGAGCCTCGCGAGGCCCTCGGCGCCGATGCCGATGACGACGTCGGGCAGCAGGTCCGCGTGGTGCGGCTCCAGGCCGACCGTACGCGGGTGCCGGCGCGCCTCGTCGTCCAGGCGCCCGCTGAAGATGTCGGCGACCCGTTTGTACGCGCGGTACTGCAGCAGCCGCGCGAACAGCAGGTCGCGGGCCTCCAGCAGGGCGAGGTCCGCCTCGTCCTCGACCTCGGCGGCGGGCAGCAGCCGGGCCGCCTTGAGGTCCAGCAGGGTGGCGGCCACGACGAGGAACTCGGTCGTCCGGTCGAGGTCCCAGTCCGGCCCCATGGCACGGATGTGCGCCATGAACTCGTCGGTCACCTCGGACAGGGCGACCTCGGTGACGTCCAGCTTGTGCTTCGCGATCAGCTGGAGCAGCAGGTCGAAGGGCCCCTCGAAGTTGGCGAGGTGCACTTTGAAGGTCCCGTCGCCGCCGGCCTGCTCCTGCTCGGCGTCCCCGCCCGCGGTCCCGGCCCCGGCCTCCGCCGTGGCGACGGCCGTCGCCTGTGCCCCGGCGGTCTCCGGACCGGCCGGCAGGATCGGTTCCTCATCGTCCGCCGCGCGGGCGGGCGGTTCCGGGGCGGCAGGCGGCACGGGCCCCGCGGCCGAACCGTGCGGCGGTGTCCCGTCGGCACCGGTCCCGGGCGCGGCCGGCGGCCGTGCCTCCTCCTCGCGCGGCGCGGGTGCCGGCGCGGCCGCCTGCGGCGCCTCCTCGGCGGTGGCCCCGGAGGGCTCCTCCGCGGGCACGGGCACGGGCACCGGCACCGGCACGGGTGCGGGCGCCGTCCCCGGCCCCCGCCCCAGGGCACGCCGACGGCCGGCGGAGCCGGAGCCTGGGGTGCCGTCGGAAAGGGACATCAAGCCCGAAGGCTACCGTCACCGCCCGCGGAGCCGGCGGACGAGGATGCTCGCGTCCCCGCGGGACTCCAGGTCGGCGAGGACCACGGCGACGGCCTCGCGCACGATCCGGCCCCGGTCGACCGCGAGCCCGTGCTCACCGCGGAGCACCAGCCGAGCGTGCTCCAGGTCCATGAGCTCCTCGGCGGAGACGTACACGGTGATCTTCTCGTCGTGCCGCTCGCGCCCGCTGGGGCGGCGCTGGGCGGTCCGCCCGCGCCGGCGCGGCTGCGCCGCCGCGGCACCGCCCGCCGCCCCGTCCCGGTCCGGCTGGCGCCGCGCGGGCCGCTTCTCCGCCTCCGCGGCGGCGGACCGGCTGCGCGACCCCTCCGTCTCGGACTCGGCGTCCGCGGCCACGTGCTCGGCGCCGACGCCGTCACCGCCGCGCGCGGGCACCGACTGCGGCGCGTCCTCCGCCGGGGCGGACTCGCCGTCGCCCGCCGGGCCCGGCACCCGCGTCTCCCCGTTGGCCTGGCGTCTGGGGGTGGACGCCTGCAGCGCCGTTCCCCCGGTGGTGCGGAACAGTTCGTCGGCTCCGGGCAGACTCACTCGGCGTGACACCGGGCGAGCACCTCCCTGGCGAGCTGACGGTAGGCGGCGGCACCGACGGAGTTCGAGGCGTACGTGGTGATGGGCTCGCCGGCGACCGTGGTCTCCGGGAAGCGGACCGTACGCCCGATGACCGTGTGGTAGACGTGGTCGTCGAACGCCTCGACGACCCGGGCCAGCACCTCGCGGCTGTGCACCGTGCGCGAGTCGTACATCGTGGCCAGGATGCCGTCGAGCTCCAGCTCGGGGTTGAGCCGCTCCTGGACCTTCTCGATGGTCTCGGTGAGCAGCGCGACACCGCGCAGGGCGAAGAACTCGCACTCCAGCGGCACGATCACCTTGTGGGCCGCCGTCAGCGCGTTCACGGTGAGCAGGCCGAGCGAGGGCTGACAGTCGATCACGATGTAGTCGTAGTCGGCCATCAGCGGCTTCAGGGCGCGCTGCAGTGTGGACTCGCGCGCGACCTCGCTCACCAGCTGCACCTCGGCGGCGGACAGGTCGATGTTGGAGGGCAGCAGGTCCATGTTGGGGACCGCCGTCTTGAGCAGCACCTCGTCGGCCGCCATGCCCCGCTCCATGAGCAGGTTGTAGACGGTGAGGTCCAGCTCCATCGGGTTGACCCCGAGGCCCACCGACAGGGCGCCCTGCGGGTCGAAGTCCACGAGCAGCACCCGGCGTCCGTACTCCGCCAGCGCGGCGCCCAGGTTGATGGTCGACGTCGTCTTGCCGACGCCGCCCTTCTGGTTGCACATCGCGATGATCTTCGCGGGGCCGTGGTCGGTCAGCGGTCCCGGGATGGGGAAGTACGGCAGCGGCCGGCCGGTCGGGCCGATGCGCTCGCGACGCTGGCGGGCGGCGTCGGGCGCGAGCGTGGCCGCGTACTCGGGGTCGGGCTCGTACTCGGCGTCGGGGTCGTAGAAGTGCCCCTCGGGCAGTTCGTCGTAGTCGGCGAAGTGGGTGTGGTTCTCGCCACTTCCGTTGCCGGCCATGGCGTTCACGTGATGGCCATCCATGCTCTGGTGTGCTGTCTGAGTCGCCCCTGCCTCGCGGTGACTCTGGTGGGCTGCGAAGGTGCGCACAGCGACGGAGCCGACAGCCTTGAGCCCCGTGGGGCCCTCGGCCCCCGCAGACGTTCCTGGTTGACCACCCCCGGGAGTAAATGTCGACTCATTCACAAGTCGTCTTACCTCCTTGGTGACCAGGAAACTTCTAGATAGGTCAGCGTGGCACCATGCCGACGGTTGGCGACTCTATGGCGTGTCACCGCTCCGCAGCAACACAATCCACCGGACCCGCGCCGATGTGTCGGTAACGGAACAACCCCCTGTCAAGGGCGTACGACCGTCGCACGGCAGGTTTCACTGGGGCTCGAAAGGGTCGAACGGTCATCTTCGGCGCGAGTTGAACGAGTATCCCAAAGTGAGGCGACGCACATCCGGCCGGGCCTTGTCGGGCAAGGTCCGGCCGGGTGCGTCGTGTTGACGATCCGTGTTGACGTATCGCCTTGTGACCTCGGGGAGATCAGCCGAGCAGGGACTCCAGCTCGACGTGGTCGAGACCGTGGGCCTCGGCGACCTCGCGGTAGACCACCTTGCCCTCATGGGTGTTGAGCCCCTTGGCCAGGGCCGGGTCGCGGCGCAGCGCCTCCGTCCAGCCGCGGTTCGCCAGTTCGACGATGTACGGCAGCGTGGCGTTGGTCAGTGCGTAGGTCGAGGTGTTGGGCACCGCGCCGGGCATGTTGGCGACGCAGTAGAGGACCGAGTCGTGCACGGCGAAGGTCGGCTCGGCGTGCGTGGTGGGACGTGAGTCCTCGAAGCAGCCGCCCTGGTCGATCGCGATGTCGACAAGGACACTTCCCGCCTTCATCCGCGACACCAGCTCGTTGGTGACGAGCTTGGGGGCCTTGGCGCCCGGGATGAGGACGGCGCCGATGACGAGGTCGGCCTCCAGGCACGCCTTCTCCAGTTCGAAGGCGTTGGAGACGACGGTCCGGATCTTCGTGCCGAAGATCCGGTCGGCCTCGCGCAGCTTGTTGATGTCCTTGTCGAGCAGGGTCACGTGGAAGCCCATGCCGATGGCGATCTGCGCCGCGTTCCAGCCGGAGACGCCGCCGCCGATGACGACCGCCCTCGCGGCCGCCACGCCCGGGACGCCGCCGGGCAGCACCCCGCGGCCGCCGTTGGCGCGCATCAGCTGGTAGGCGCCGACCTGCGGGGCCAGCCGGCCCGCGACCTCCGACATCGGGGCGAGCAGCGGCAGCGCCCGGTTCGGCAGCTCGACCGTCTCGTAGGCGATGGCCGTGGTGCCGGACTCCAGCAGGGCGTCCGTGCACTCCTTGGAGGCGGCCAGGTGCAGGTAGGTGAAGAGGGTCTGGTCCTTGCGCAGGCGGTGGTACTCCTCGGCGACCGGCTCCTTGACCTTCAGCAGCAGGTCGGCGGTGGCCCACACCTCGTCGGCGCTCTCCAGGACGCGGGCGCCGGCCGCGACGTACTCGCCGTCCGGGATCGAGGAGCCGGCACCGGCGTTCCGCTCGACGACGACCTCATGGCCGTGGCGCACCAGCTCGTGCACGCCGGCCGGGGTGATGGCCACCCGGAACTCGTTGTTCTTGACCTCGCGGGGGATGCCGACCTTCACGTGGATCACGGTCCTTGGGCTCAGGGGGATTCTTGCAGCAATGCACGACATACCGGTACGCACGGCGGCACACCGGGAGACACCGCGGAACACCACGGCGGAGCCAGTCTAATGAAGGACTTGTGGCTGTCTAGCCTTTCAAAGCATCAATCTTCAGACGATGTACTGCGGGTTTCGCAGGCGTTAGCGTCATGTTCCCTGTCTGCTTCGAGCTCCTGCAGCTCGTCTCCCAGCATGCGCTCGGCGGCGCCGCGGTGCAGCCGGGCGGCCGCGGGGTCCCCGAGGCGCTCCAGGGTGTCGGCGAGCCGCAGGTGCAGCGCGGCCTGCAGCCGCACGTCCTCGGCGCGGCGCGCCCACTCGACGGCCTCCTGGCAGGTCCGCAGCGACTCCTCGGGCCGGCCCGCGTACTCCTGCACCCGCGCCAGCTCGCTCAGGGCACGGGCCTGGGCCGCGACGTCGCCGTTCCTGCGGTGGGCGGTGACCGCCGAGCGCCAGGTGCGCAGCGCTTCGCCGTAGCGGCCCGCGTAGGTGTGCGCGGTGGCGATGCGGCCGTACAGCCGGGCGGCGTCCGTCCGCTCGTCGCGGGCCAGCCGCTGCGCCAGCGCCCGCCCGTACCAGTCGGCGGCCCGGTCGTAGTCCCCCAGCTCCAGGTGGGCGCCCGCGACGGACTCCATCGCGCGGCCGGTCGCGTACGGGTCGTTCGCCGCGCGCCCGGCGTCCAGCGCGGCCCGGTAGCGGACCAGCGCGTCGGCGGTGCGCCCGGTTCGCGCGTCCAGGTCGGCGAGGTTCAGCAGGGCCGCGGCCTTCTCGCGGGGCAGGTCGCGGCGCTCGGCGACGTCGAGCACGAGCTGGTGGACGCAGTACAGGTCGGCGGCCGCCGCCTGCGTCCCGAAGTGCGCGACCAGGGCCCGCACCAGCGCGGACATCAGCCGCCTCGCCAGGGTGTCCAGCTCTCCGTCGGCGACCGCGAGGCGGGCCGCGGCGAGCAGCGCGGGCTGCCGGACGCGCAGCCACTCGGCGGCGGCCCGGGGGTCGGCGAAGCGCAGCGCGCGGGGCATCGCGAGCAGCCTCTCGCGGGCCTGCGGGCTGTCGGTCTCGGTGATGGCGCGGCAGGACTGCAGCAGCCGTACGGTCCGCTCCAGCATCCGGGCGCGGGCCAGCTGCAGCTCGGCCGGGCGGTCCTCGGCCGCGGTGCGCGCGCGCAGCAGGGGCAGCAGGCAGCCGGGCACCTCGTACTCCGGCAGCGGGGACTCGACGGCCCGCAGCAGGCCGAGCCCGACGAAGTCGTCCAGGGCGGCGCGGGCGGTCTCGACCGAGCACCCGGCGAGCCCGGAGGCGATGTGCGGGTCGACCAGGCCGGCCGGGGCCAGCGAGAGCAGGCGCAGCATCCGGGCGGCGGCCGCGGGCAGGTCCGCCAGGACGAGCCGGAAGACCCGGCCGAGGACCGGGCCGTCGTCGCCGTCGGCGTGCAGCTGCTTGGCGAGGTCGGAAACGGCCGATTTGGGGCGGTGGGCCAGCCACCCTCCGGCCAGGACGAGGGCGGCCGGCTGCCCCGCGCAGATCTCGACCAGGCCCTCGGCGGCACGCGGGTCCACGGTGATGCGGACCGAGCCGGTGTAGCGGCCCAGGAGTTCCAGGGCGGCCTTGGTGTCGAGCCCGCCGACGGTGCACGGGCGGACGCCGGGGATGCCGGTCAGCGGCCCGTCGGAGACGGCGACGACCAGGCACCGGGTGGTGTCCGGCAGCAGGACGTCGACCTGCTCGGCGTCGGCCGCGTCGTCCAGCAGCAGCACCGCCCGGCGGGTGGACAGCGCCGCGCGCACCTCCGCGGTCAGGTCGTCCTCGGCGGCTCCGGCCGGGGCGGCCGTCCCCAGGGCGGTCAGCAGGTCGCGGGCGGTGCGCTCGCCGGGCACGGGCGTGCCGTCGGGCGCGCTGAGGCGCGCGCGCAGCACGCCGTCCGGATAACGGTGCGCGACCCGGCGGACCAGCTCCTCGGCGAGCGCGGTGCGGCCGTACCCGGGCTTCCCCGCGACCAGCAGCACCCGCGCGCGGGGCGCGGCGCGGCCCCCGAGGGTGTCCAGGCCGACGCGTTCGATGTCGGCCTGGAGCTCCTTCAACTCCCTTGTCCTGCCCAGGAACAGACGCTCCGTAGGGAAGGACTCGACGGCCGGGTCCGGCCCGGTCGCCGCCACCTGCGTACCGTCCGTGTCCACCGCCTGCTCCGTCACGGGCCACACTCCCGTCCCACTGCGCGCGCGTGCCCGCCGGATCTTCCGGACGGGGCGTTTTCCGAGCCTAGTTCACGCTCTGCGACGATCCCGACGGAGCGGGGCGGGCAGGTCCCCCGATCGGATCAGCAGATCGTCACACCGGCCTGCGCGATCAGGGTGAACGGGGCCGGAGGGCGCCGCACGGAGGATTCGGCCGGTTCCGGACGCACGGCGGCGGCCACCGGGACGGGATCAGGCCTCGAAGGGGCGGGCGGGCCAGGGGGCCTGGGCGGGGCGCAGCGCGTCCAGGCCGTCGCCCGCGCGGGCCGCGACCAGCGACAGAACGCCCACGACGAGGCAGTTGTTGTGCAGCTCGCCGGCGAGGACGCCGCGCACGAGCTCGTCGACGGAGACCCGCGCGAGCTCCATGTCGGCCTCCTCCTCCATGACCTCGAACCGCTGCCCCTCGGCCTCGGACAGGTCGCGGGCGAGGAAGATCCGCACGGCCTCGTCGCAGCCGCCCGGCGTCGTGTACACGTCGGTGAGCACGCGCCAGTCCTCGGCCTTGACGTGCGCCTCCTCGTACAGCTCGCGCTGAGCGGCGCTCAGCGGATTCTCGCCGGGGACGTCGAGCAGTCCCGCGGGGATCTCCCAGAGCTTGTGGCGGACGGGGTGCCGGTACTGCCGGATGACCAGGACGCGGTCCTCCTCGTCGAGGGCGAGGACCGCCACCGACCCGGGGTGGACCTGGTAGTCGCGGTGGACGACCGAGCCGTCGGGCATGACCACGTCGTCGGTGCGGACGGAGGTCTTGTTGCCCGTGAACGGGGTCGCGGTCGCCCTGACCTCCCACTCCTCGGCGGTGTCCTTGATGGTCATGTCGACGTGTCCTCCCACACCTGTGCGAGCCGGCCGGGCGGGCCGGCCGACGGAAAAACCGGGGTGCGCGTCATGAGGACGCACACCCCGGCAACCGTACAACCAGGTGTCACTCGCTCGTCGCGTGTGCCGCCTGCTGCCGCTCCACGGCCGCCTTCACCAGGCCGGCGAAGAGCGGGTGCGGGCGGGTCGGGCGCGAGCGCAGCTCCGGGTGCGCCTGCGTGGCGACGAGGTAGGGATGGACGTCGCGGGGGTACTCGACGTACTCGACCAGCTTGCCGTCCGGGGAGGTGCCGGAGAACTGCAGACCCGCCTTCTTCTCCAGCTCCGCGCGGTAGGCGTTGTTCACCTCGTAGCGGTGACGGTGGCGCTCCTCGACGTACTCCTTGCCGTCGTACACCTCGCGCACGATCGAGCCCTCCGCCAGCTTCGCCGGGTACATGCCCAGCCGCATGGTGCCGCCCATGTCGCCCTCGCCGGCGACGATGTCGAGCTGCTCGGCCATGGTGGCGATCACCGGGTGGGCGGTGGCCGGGTCGAACTCGGTGGAGTTGGCGTCCGGGATGCCGCCGAGGTTGCGCGCGGCCTCGATCACGATGCACTGCAGGCCCAGGCAGAGGCCGAGCAGCGGGATCCCGTTCTCACGGGCGTACTGGATCGCGCCGACCTTGCCGGACACGCCGCGCTCGCCGAAGCCGCCGGGGATGCAGATCGCGTCGACGTCGCCGAGCTGGGCGGCGGCGCCCGCCGGGGTCTTGCAGTCGTCGGAGGTGACCCACTTGATCTTGACGCGGGCCCGGTTGGCGAAGCCGCCGGCGCGCAGCGCCTCGGTCACCGACAGGTAGGCGTCGGGCAGGTCGATGTACTTGCCGACCAGCGCCATGGTGATCTCGTGCCGCGGGTTGTGGACCCGGTCGAGCAGGTCGTCCCAGGTGCTCCAGTCCACGTCGCGGAAGGGCAGGTCCAGCTTGCGGACCACGTAGGCGTCCAGGCCCTCGGCGTGCACGACCTTGGGGATGTCGTAGATCGACCGGGCGTCGGGGCAGGCCACCACGGCGGCCTCGTCCACGTCGCACATCAGCGAGATCTTCCGCTTGATGGCGGTGGGGACCTCGCGGTCGCAGCGCAGCACGATCGCGTCCGGCTGGATACCGATGTTGCGCAGTGCCGCAACCGAGTGCTGCGTGGGCTTCGTCTTCAGCTCACCCGACGGACCGATGTAGGGAAGGAGGGAGATGTGGACGACGAAGACGTTGTCGCGGCCGACCTCGTGCCGTACCTGGCGGACGGTCTCCAGGAACGGCAGCGACTCGATGTCGCCGACCGTGCCGCCGACCTCCGTGATCACCACGTCGACCTCGTCCGTCGCCATGCGCCGGATGCGGTGCTTGATCTCGTTGGTGATGTGCGGGATGACCTGCACGGTGTCGCCCAGGTACTCGCCGCGCCGCTCCTTGGCGATGACCGACGAGTAGACCTGGCCGGTGGTGACGTTGGCCGAGCCGTCGAGGTCGCGGTCCAGGAACCGCTCGTAGTGGCCGATGTCCAGGTCGGTCTCGGCGCCGTCGTTGGTGACGAACACCTCACCGTGCTGGAACGGGTTCATCGTGCCCGGGTCGACGTTGAGGTAGGGGTCGAGCTTCTGCATCACGACACGGAGACCCCGGGCCTTGAGCAGCATGCCCAGGCTGGAGGCGGTGAGGCCCTTGCCGAGCGAGGAGGCGACGCCCCCGGTGACGAAGATGTGCTTGGTCGTCGTGGCTGTGCTGTTGCGAAAAGCACTGGGCGGCATGGCCAAGAGGGGGCTCCCGTGGTCGCGGTCTGGAGTGCGGATCGGCAGCCCTGCCCGGAGGGTTCCGGAGGTGCCGGCGCTGCGGTTCGGGGGACCCTTCTCTCCTCACTGTCCGGAGTGGGCGCCCACCGGTCCACGGGCTACCAGCGTATCAGCGGCGGAGCGAGACCGCTTCCGGCCACGCTCCGCACACGCGTCGACACACGTACCGGAGTAGGTCATTCATTCGGCGCAGTCGCGTTGCCGGGAGGGGCGAGCGGATCATCGACGTGCGTCGTATCCTGCTCGGACACTCAACTGCCGAGCCGGGCCGGCACGCGGCACCACCCCGACCGTTGTCCCGGAACCACAGAGAGCTCGTCAGTCCGTTGCGCGACGAATGCCGGCGTTTCCCGTCGATGTCGCGCGGCGACGCATTACAAACGTTCCCCTGACCTCATGAGCGACCGCCCCTGCGGGGGCGACGCGGCCGTTCGACTGGAGTTGCACGTGGCCGGGCGCATCGAAGACTACGCACTCATCGGAGACATGCAGACCGCCGCGCTGGTCTGCCGGGACGGCACGGTCGACTGGCTGTGCCTGCCCCGCTTCGACTCCCACGCCGTCTTCGCGGGGCTCCTCGGGACCGAGGAGCACGGGTTCTGGCGTCTGGGCCCGGCGTACCCGGCCGACGCCGAGCCGCCGAGAGCGTCCCGCCGCACCTACCGCGGCGACTCGCTGATCCTGGAGTCCGAGTGGGACACCCCGCGCGGCACGGTCCGCGTGACCGATTTCATGCCGCCGCGCGACGGCGCCCCGCAGCTCATCCGGATCGTCGAGGGCGTCTCGGGCCGGGTGCCGATGCGCTCCGCGCTGCGGATGCGGTTCTCCTACGGGCGGGTCGTGCCATGGGTGCACAAGCACGACGGGCGCACGGTCGCCGTCGCGGGCCCCGACTCGGTGTGGTTCGACACCGAGGCCGAGACCTACGGCAAGGACCTGACGACCTTCGCGGACTTCACGGTCGCGCCGGGCGAGCGGATCGCGTTCACGATCTCCTGGGAGCCCTCGCACCGGACGCCGCCCGCGCTGCCGGAGCCGGAGCAGTCGCTGGAGGCGACCGAGGAGTTCTGGCACGAGTGGGTGGAGCACTGTACGTACCACGGCCCCTACCGGGAGGCCGTGATCCGCTCCCTGATCACCCTGAAGGCCCTCACGTACGCCCCGACCGGCGGCATCGTCGCCGCGCCCACCACCTCCCTGCCGGAGGACATCGGCGGCGTGCGCAACTGGGACTACCGCTACACCTGGCTGCGCGACGCGGCGATCACCCTGTCCTCGCTGCTGCGCACCGGCTACCGCGAGGAGGCCCGCGCCTGGCGCGAGTGGCTGCTGCGCGCGGTCGCGGGCGACCCGGAGAACCTGCAGATCATGTACGGCATCGCCGGTGAGCGCGAGCTCGGCGAGGCGGAGCTGGACTGGCTGCCCGGCTACGAGGGCTCCGCCCCGGTGCGGGTCGGCAACGGCGCCGCCCACCAGCTCCAGCTGGACGTGTACGGCGAGGTCACCGAGGCCCTGCACCTGGCCCACATGACGGGCCTGGCCCGCAACGACTACGCCTCCCTGCTCCAGCTGAAGCTGATCCGCTACCTGGAGGACCACTGGCAGGACCCGGACGAGGGCATCTGGGAGGTGCGCGGCCCGCGCCGGCACTTCGTGCACTCCAAGGTGATGGCCTGGGTCGCGGTGGACCGCACGATCAAGCTGATCGAGTCCGGCGACGCGGACGGCCCGCTGGAGCGGTGGCGGGAGCTGCGGGACGACATCCACCGGGACGTGTGCGAGAAGGGCTACGACCCCGAGCGCAACACGTTCACCCAGTCGTACGGCTCCCAGGAGCTGGACGCCTCGCTGCTGCTGATCCCGCAGGTGGGCTTCCTGCCGCCGGACGACAAGCGGGTGATCGGCACGATCGAGGCGATCCAGCGCGAGCTGTCCACCTCGGACGGGTTCATCCTGCGCTACCCCACCGAGAGCGGCGACGAGAACGTGGACGGCCTGCCCGGCGACGAGGGCGCCTTCCTGGCCTGCTCGTTCTGGATGGCGGACGACCTGGCGATGATCGGCCGGGTGGACGAGGCCCGCAAGCTCTTCGAGAAGCTGCTGGCCCTGCGCAACGACCTGGGCCTGCTCGCCGAGGAGTGGGACCCGCGCCTGCAGCGCCAGGTCGGCAACTTCCCGCAGGCGTTCAGCCACGTGCCGCTCATCGACACCGCCCTGCGGCTGACGGCCTCCGGGGCGTACGGAGGCTAGTGCCGTGACCGGAAGGGTTCACCGGCTCGCGACGCCCGGCACGGCACTGGAGGCACACGGCCGGGCGAACGCCGACCGCGCCCGCCGGTGATCGTCCACGGACCCGCCCGGAGCTGTCTCCGGGCGGGTCCGTGCAGGTAGCGTCCCCGCCATGGACAGCGGCATCGGCGTTGCGGACGCCCAGGGCGGCGGGATCAGCGTACGGCGGGCCCTGGAGCTGCCGGGGCTGCGCGGCGGGCTCCCGGAGGTCCTGGCGGGCGCCGAGCGCCTGGACCGCACCGTGCGCTGGGTGCACGCGGGCGAGGTGCCGAACATCGCCTCGCTGCTCAAGGGCGGCGAGCTGCTGCTGACCACCGGATACGGCCTCGGGGCGCGCCCCGCCGAGCAGCGGGCGTTCGTCCGGGCCCTGGCCGAGCGCGGGATCGCGGCGCTCGTCGTCGAGCTGGGCCCCCGCTTCGCCCGGCTGCCCGCGGCCCTGGTGGAGACGGCGCGTACGAGTGGTCTTCCGTTGGTCCAGCTGCACCGCGAGGTGCCGTTCGTGACGGTGACCGAAGAGGTGCACACCGAGATCGTCAACGGCCACTACGCGCTGCTCCGGCGGGCCGAGGAGGTGCACCGGCGGTGCACCCGGGCACTGCTCGACGGCGGCGGGGTCCCGCAGGTCCTGGGGATTCTCGCAGACTTCTCGGGCAACCCCGTCTTCCTGGAGACGGCCGGCGGGCAGCTGCTCTACGCCGCCGGGGACGGGGACTGCGGCGCGGACCCGCTCCAGGTGTGGGAGGGGCTGCGCGGCCGCCGGCGGGACGCGCCGCCCGAGGGGACCGTGCTGGTGGACGTGCCCGGCGGCGGTCCCGGCACCGGCTCCGTGCGCGCCCGTCTCGTGCTGCTGCCCGTGGGCTCCCCGCCCGCGCCGGTGCACCGGATCGCCGCGGAGCGGGCGGCGGGCATCCTGGCCGTGGTGCTGATGCAGGCGCGCCAGGAGGAGGAGCTGGCCGCGCGCGGCCGCGGCGACTTCCTCACCGATCTCGCGGAGGGCCGCGTCACCGCCCGGGACGCGCCCGCGCAGGCCCGTGTGCTGGGCTTCCGGCCCGGCGCCGGGCCCATGCTGCCGGTGGTCATGCGGCTCGCGGACGGCCTCTCCCCCGACGGGCCGCCCTCCGGCGGCGGCTGGGCGGTGCTGGCGCGCGCCGTGGCCGAGGAGCTGGCGCCGCTGGGAGTGCCGGTGCTGCTCGGCGTACGTCCCGTGGAGGGCCGCGTCCCGCTGCTGCTGGGGCTGCGCGCCGAGTCCGGACGGGACGGCGTCGCCGACCGGGCGGCCGCCGCGCTGCGGTCCGGCGCGGAGCGGGCGGGCCTGGTGCGCCCCGGCGCCCGGCCGCCGGTCGTGGTGGTCGGGGCGCCCGGCGGCTGGGCGGCCGTGTCGGCGGGGCTGCGGCACGCGGCCGAGGCGGCGACGGCGGCGCAGGGCCTGGCCGACCGCCCCTGGTACGACGCCCGCCGCCTGGACATCGACCTGCTGCTGTGGCGGCTGCGCGACCACCCTGACCTGGCGGCGTTCGTGGACCGCGCGATCGGCCCGCTGCGGGACCACGACGCGCGGTCGAGGCCGCCCCTGCTGCCCACCCTGGAGGCGTACCTGGCGCACGCGGGCCGCAAGGCGGAGACGGCCCGCGACCTCCACCTCAACCGCCAGACCCTCTACAACCGGCTGGCCCGGATCGGCGAGCTGCTCGGCACCGACCTGGAGGACCCGCAGACGGTCCTGGCGCTGAGTCTGGCCCTGCGGGCGCGGCGCCTGGTGCCCTGAACCGGCCGCCGGTCACGGCGTCCGGTGTCCCGGCCGGCCGCCCGCCGCCCGCACCGCGCGACGGCGGTCGGCCCTAGGGCAGCGGCAGCGGGTTGGTCAACTCGTCGTAGACGCTGAGCACTTGGGCGACCGTCGCGTCCTCCGTCGGCCAGGTCGCGGCCTGCCGGACGCCCCTGTCCCGCAGCAGCTCGCGCCGCGCCGGGTCGCCGAGGAGGCGGACGACGGCCTCGGTGAGGGCCTCGGCGTCCGCGTACGGGACGAGTTCGGCGGCGTCGCCGACCAGTTCGGGGGTGCCCCCGACGGCGGTGGCGACGAGCGGGACGCGGGCGTGCAGTGCCTTCTGGGCGAGCACGGAGCGCGCCTCCCATCTGCTGGTCACCAGCGCGAGGTCGGCGGCCGCGAGGAGGCCGTCCACGTCCTCGTACCGCCCGAGCAGCCGCACCGGCAGCTTCTCCTCCTCGACGCGGCGCCCGAGCGGGCCACGCAGCGGGCCCTCCCCCGCGATCACGACGAGCGGCACCGGGTCCAGCCACCGCCAGGAGCGGGCCGCGTCCAGCAGCGTGCCATGGCCGCGGTCCCGGTCGAGCGGGCCCACGGCCAGCAGCAACGGCCGGTCCTCGACGCCCAGTGCGTCCCGCACCGCGGACCGCCGCGGTGCCCACGCGCCGCCCGCCGCCCCGGTCGTCCCCACCCCCGGCAGCGCGACCGCGGCGAGCCGGGCGTCGCGGGCCCCCCGGCGGCGGGCGCGGTCCACGAGGTCGGAGGAGTTGCCGAGCAGGACCGAGGCGGCGCGGGCGACCCGGCGCTCGATCAGGCGGACGAGGTGCGCCCGCGCGCCCTCGACGTGCGTACGGGTGTGCCAGGTGACGACGAGCGGGACGCGCCGGCCGCTGAGCGCGAGGGCGGCCCGCAGCCCGGCGTGCAGGCCGTGCGCGTGCACCAGGTCCGCGTCCGCGCACGCCGCCCGCAGCGCGGCCATCGACGCGGGGTCGGCGCGCCGGGCGACGGGGACGTGCCGGGCACCGGCCCCGGCGAAGTCGTACGCGGGCCCGGCCGCGGCCGGGGCGCACACGGTGACCCGCACGCCCCGGGCGACGAGCCCCGCGGCCAGCGACCGTACGTGCGCGCTGCTGCCCGCGCTGCCGCCGCCGAGCACTTGTACGGTCCGCAGCGGCGACTGGCCGTGCGCTGGATGGCTGCTCACGTGCATCACGTGGCCGGGCTCCCGGTTCGGCGTCGGACGGGCACGAAGGAACGTACTGGGAGGGAGCGCACCGTGGTGCGTCCCGTGCGTGGTGCTCCGCGTTTCTCCGTCAAGGATGCCAGCACGCACGGGTGTTCCGGGACCACGAGGACGGCACGGCCGTGACGCGAGCGGCGGAGCCACCCCCTGGGGTCACCCACACGAGTGAGTCCGTACGAGACGGAATTCGCCCGTCCGTGCGGCCGCCGCCCGACCGGGGCGACTACGCCCGGCGGAGCCGTCGGCGCGCGGCGGCCCACGGCGCGCCGGACGCCCGTGCCCACGCGCTCACCCGCTCGCCGCGGGCCGCCGCCGCGACCAGCGCGGCGGCGTGGAGGAGCAGCCCGGCGCGGCCGCAGCCGGCGGCGACGGCCGCACCGGGGGCGGCGCCCAGCGCGTGGGCCCCGGTGTCCCCGACCATCGCGCGTCCGCCGAGGTCGTCGGGGAGCACCGCGGCGGCGGCGCCCACGGCCGCCGCGGCCAGTGCGCCTGCGGCTCCCCGGCGCGGCAGGCCGGGCACGCCCAGCACGAGCACCGCGCAGGCCGCCCGCCCGGGACGCACGTCCACGAGGTTGACGAAGTGGGCCGTCCCGGCGATCACGACACCCGCGAGCACCTTGTCCAGGGGCCGCTCCCGCAGCAGCGCGCCGGCGGCGAGCCCCGCCGCGGAGATCCCGAACAGCTTGACCGCGCCGCTGGTGACCTCGCCGTCGCGCAGGGCCGACAGGTGCGCCCGGAAGCCGCGCCGTGCGTCCCCCGCGCCCGCCACGTCGTCGTACGCCCCGCAGGCCCCGGCGGCCAGGACGGCGAACCCGGCGGCGCCCCGCACCCGGGCGGCGGCGAGCGCGGCCCCGGCGGCGACGGCCGGACCGGCGTACAACTCCACGGTGCGGCCCGCGTGGTGGGTCCGCAGCCACCGCGCACGCCCGCCCGGGGCACGGGACCGCAGCACGGCGGCGGCGATCCGCGTGGCCCCGGCGGCGACGGCGGACACCCCGCTCCTGCCCGCGCCCGTGCCCGCGTACCGCCCGATGATCATGGAGCCACCCTACGACGACGGCCGCCACCGAGGAGGGCTCCCCGGTGGCGGCCGTCCCGCGCCGTGCGGACTAGACCTCCGCCCGCGCCGTCTCCAGCAGCTCCTCCGCGTGCGCCCGGGCCGTCTCCGAGTCCTCCTGGCCGGCCAGCATCCGGGAGAGCTCGCGGACCCGCTCCTCACCCTCCAGGACCTTCACGCCGGAGCGGGTGACGGAGCCGTCGTTGGTCTTCTCCACGAGCAGCTGCCGGTCGGCGAAGGCCGCCACCTGCGGCAGGTGCGTGACGACCACGACCTGCGCGGTCCTGGCCAGCTTGGCGAGCCGGCGGCCGATCTCCACGGCCGCCTTGCCGCCGACGCCCGCGTCGACCTCGTCGAAGAGGTACGTCGGCACGGGGTCCGTGCCGGCGAAGACCACCTCGACCGCGAGCATCACGCGCGACAGCTCACCGCCGGACGCGCCCTTGGCGATGGGCCGCGGCGGCGCCCCGGGGTGGGGGGCCAGCAGCAGCTCGACCTCGTCGGCGCCGGACGGCCCGTAGGCGACCGTGCGGCCGCCGACCTCGACGCCCTCGGGGTCCTCGGTCTGCCGGATCTCGAAGGACACGCGCGCGTGCGGCATGGCCAGCGAGGCCAGCTCGGCGGTCACGGCGGCGGCGAACCGCGACGCGGCCTCCTCGCGCGCGTCCGTCAACGCCTGCGCGAGCCCGCCCAGTTCGGCCCGCAGCGCGTCCCGCTCGGCGGTCAGCTCCTCGATCCGCTCGTCGTCGCCGTCCAGCTCGGTCAGGCGCGCCGCGCCCTGCTCGGCCCAGGCCAGGACGGCGTCGATGTCCTCGCCGTACTTGCGGGTGAGCTGGGTGAGCGCCGCCCGTCGCTCCTCCACCGCCGCGAGGCGCAGCGGGTCGGCGTCGAGGTCGTCGGCGTACCCGGCCAGCTCGCCGGCCACGTCGCCGAGCAGGATGCCGACCTCGCCGATGCGGTCGGCGAGCGCCGCCAGGGCGGTGTCGTGGGAGCGGACCGCCTCCAGGGCCCGGTGCGCGCCCGCGACGAGGGTCGCGGCGTCGATGCCCTCCGGGTCCTCGGGGTTGCCCGCGAGCGCGGCGTGCGCGGCGGTGGCCGCCGACGCCAGCGCCTCGGCGTGCCCGAGCCGCTCGGCCTCCGCGGCCAGCTCCGCGTCCTCGCCCGCGCGCGGCTCCACGGCCGCGATCTCGTCGAGGCCGAAGCGCAGCATGTCGGCTTCCTGGGCGCGTTCCCGCGCACGCGTGGTGATCTCCTCCAGCTCGGCGGAGACCGCGCGCAGCCGCCGGTAGGCGCCCGTGTACTTGGCGAGCGGCACGGCGACGGCGTCGCCCGCGTAGCGGTCGAGGGCCTGCCGCTGCCGGCCCGGCTTCAGCAGGCCCTGCTGGTCGGTCTGGCCGTGCACCGCGACGAGCTCGTCGGCGAGTTCGGCGAGCAGCCCGACGGGCACGGAGCGCCCGCCGAGGTGGGCGCGGGAGCGCCCCTCCGCGGAAACGGTACGGCTGATCAGCAGCGCCCCGTCGTCGAGTTCGGCCCCCGCCTCCTCGGCCCGTACGGCCGCCGGGGCGCCCGCGGGCACGGTGACGCGGCCCTCCACGACCGCGTTCCTGGCGCCGATCCGTACGAGGGCCGGGTCCGCGCGCCCGCCCAGCAGCAGGCCGAGGCTGGTGACCACCATCGTCTTGCCCGCGCCGGTCTCACCGGTCACGGCGGTGAAGCCGGGCGACAGCTCCACGACCGCGTCGTCGATGACTCCGAGCGACCGTATCCGCATCTCCTCCAACACGCACACGACCTTACGAGGTCAGAGGCCGAATGTGCGACGGGCCCCGCCCCGCTGTGACGAAGGCGCAGGTGACAGGGGTCCGTCCCGTACCACTTCACTCTACGGAGTGGGATTCTCCGACCCCGGCCCCGGCCGCGGCCCTGGTCCCAGCCTTGGCTCCCGCTCCTACTGCGGCGCGCCCCGCCACCCCGACACCGGCAGCGCGAACTTGGCCACCAGCCGGTCCGTGAAGGACGCGTGGTGCAGCCGGGCGAGTCTGACGGGCACCGAGCCCCGGCGCGCCTCGACCCGCGCGCCGGACGGCAGCGGGAACGTGCGCCGTCCGTCGCACCAGAGCACCCCGTGCGGCGTGTGCGGCTGCACCTCCACCGCGAGCACCGTGTCGGGCGAGGTCACCAGCGGTTTGGCGAACAGGGCGTGCGCGCTGATCGGCACCATCAGCAGCGCCTCCACCTCCGGCCAGACCACCGGGCCGCCGGCCGAGAAGGCGTACGCCGTGGAGCCGGTCGGCGTCGCGCACACGATGCCGTCGCAGCCGAAGCCCGTGACGGGCCGGCCGTCGATCTCCAGCACGACCTCCAGGAGCCGCTCGGCGGAGACCTTCTGCACGGCGGCCTCGTTGAGCGCCCAGTCGGTGTGCACGACGTCGCCGTTGCTGTGCACGACGACGTCGATGGTCATGCGCTCCTCGACCTCGTACGACTTGGTGACGACGCGGTCGACGACCTTGTCCAGGTCGTCGCGCTCGGCCTCGGCGAGGAAGCCGACCCGGCCGAGGTTCACGCCGAGCATCGGGACGCCGGAGGCGCGGGCGAACTCCGCGCCGCGCAGCAGCGTCCCGTCGCCGCCGAGCACGATCAGCAGTTCGCACCCGTCGAGGCACTCCGGGGTCGCCTCCTTGACCAGCTGCACCGACGGCGGGAGCGGCAGGTCGGCGGCCTCGGCCTCCAGGACCTTGACGCCGAGCCCGGCGCGCTGCAGCCCCTGGACGACGAGCTCGGCACTGCGGATGGCCGCGGGCCGTCCGGTGTGGGCGAGCAGGAAAACAGTACGAGCTCCGGTCTGAGTCAACGCGGCCCCTCCGCCACTGCACGGTCAACGTCGGCCGGGTCCAGTTCGGGCGCCCCGGCGCGCAGCCACAGAAAGTACTCGACGTTCCCGGAGGGCCCGGGCAGCGGGCTCGCGGTGACGCCCCGCACGCCGAGGCCCAGCTCGTGCGCGCGCTGGGCCACCCCGCGCACGGCCTCGGCACGCAGCTGGGGGCTGCGGACCACGCCGCCGCTGCCCAGCCGTTCCCTGCCCACTTCGAACTGCGGCTTGACCATCATCACCAGATCCGCGTCGGGCGCCGCGCACCGCACCAGGGCGGGCAGCACCAGACCGAGCGGGATGAAGGACAAGTCGCCCACGACAAGATCCACGGGTTTCCCATCGATCGCCTCCAACGTCAACTCGCGTACGTTCGTACGGTCCTTGACGGTGACGCGTTCATCGCTCTGCAGCGACCAGGCGAGCTGACCGTAGCCGACGTCGACGGCGACCACGTGGGCGGCGCCCGCGCGCAGCAGCACGTCGGTGAAGCCGCCGGTGGAGGCCCCGGCGTCCAGCGCCCTGCGGCCCTCGACCCGCAACCCCCGCGGCACGAACGCGGCGAGGGCGCCGGCGAGCTTGTGGCCGCCGCGCGAGACGTAGTCGGGGTCGCTGTCGTCCTGGGCGACCACGATGGCGGCGGCCGTCTCCACCTGGGTGGCGGACTTGGTCGCCACCGTCTTGCCGACGGTGACCCGCCCGGCGGCGATCAGCTGGCCGGCGTGCTCGCGCGAACGGGCGAGCTTCCGGCGGACCAGTTCGGCGTCGAGGCGGCGTCGTGCCACTCCTGCCACGTTCGGTTCAGCTCCTGTTGCTAGGGGTGTTGCCTGGGATGTCGCTCGGGGCGTGCGTGCCGCTCCGAGCCGGCCGGGGTGCCGGGGGACCCGCCGGTCCCGGGGGCCCCTGCGGTCCCGGCGGCCCCGGACGGGTGTCCAGCTCGGTGAGCGCGTCACGCAGCCCCCGGTGCACATCCTCGTACACCGCGACGTGTCCGTCGGTGGCGAGGTGGTCGACGTCGGAGAGCCGTGCGAGCCGGGCGTCGATCCCGGCGTCGCCCGTGGGGGTGCGGGGCACGTCCAGCGGGGCCGGGGCGGCGGGGTCGCGCTCGGGCTCCGGCTCCGGCTCCGGGGCCTGCTCCGGTTCCGGGGGCCGCCCCGGCTCCGGGGCCTGCTCCGGCTCCGGAATCCGTTCGCGCTCCGGGGCCCGCCCGTGCTCCGGTCCCCGCCCGTGCTCCGGCCGGGCGTCGGTCCCCGGCCGGGGAGCGGGTTCCGGCCGGGGACCCTGTCCGGTCTCCCCGGTCTCCCGCACTGAGTCGTTCATGCCCCGACGCTACCGCGAAGCGCTGGGGTACCGTCGCTCACGATGGCGACGACTGAGGAGTGCCGCAGCGCACTCGACAAACTCTCGGACAGCATGGCGGACGCGAACGGGAAGGTGCGCAGCGCGGCGGCTTTCGACCGCTCGCTGAGCTGCCACATCACCGATCTCGACGTCACCTTCACCGGCCGTCTGGACCAGGGCCGCATCGAGGTGCTCGACACCCTCCAGGGACCACCCCGGGAGAAGGCCCAGATCCGGCTCGCCATGACCGGCGACGACCTGGTCGCGCTGGTCGACGGCGAGCTGCACTTCGCCCGGGCCTGGGGCGCGGGCCGGGTCAGGCTGGAGGCGGGCTTCCGCGACCTGCTCCGGCTCAGGTCCCTCCTGTGACGCTCAGGCGCCCTCCGCGACGCCGGCCGCCGCGGAGGCGCGCGCCTTGCGGGCCGCAGGCACCACCAGCGGCGTCCCCGTCTCCGGGTCGTCGATGACCTGGCAGCGCAGCCCGAAGACCCGCTCGACCAGCTCGGCCGTGACGACGTCCTTCGGCGCGCCCTCGGCGATCACCTCGCCGCCGCGCAGCGCGATGAGGTGCGTGGCGTACCGGGCGGCGTGGTTGAGGTCGTGCAGCACGGCGACCAGGGTGCGGCCCTGCTCCTCGTGCAGCTCCGCGCACAGGTCCAGGACGTCGATCTGGTGCTGGATGTCCAGATAGGTGGTCGGCTCGTCGAGGAGCAGCAGCGGGGTCTGCTGGGCGAGCGCCATGGCGATCCAGACGCGCTGGCGCTGGCCGCCGGAGAGCTCGTCGACGTAGCGGTCGGCGAGCTCGGCGACACCGGTGGAGGCCATGGACTCCTGGACGATCCGCTCGTCCTCGGCCGACCACTGGCGCAGGATGCCCTGGTGCGGGTAGCGGCCGCGGCCGACCAGGTCACCGACCGTGATCCCGTCGGGCGCGATCGACGACTGCGGCAGCAGCCCGAGGGTACGGGCCACCTTCTTCGCGGGCATCGACTGGATGACCTGCCCGTCGAGCAGTACCCGGCCCTCGCTCGGCCTCAGCATCCGGGACAGGGCGCGCAGCAGGGTGGACTTGCCGCAGGCGTTGGGACCGACGATCACCGTGAAGGAGTTGTCGGGTATCTCCACCGACAGCTTCTCCGCGATGACGCGCTGGTCGTAGGCGAGGGTGACGTTCTCGGCGGACAGGCGGTTCACAGTGCCGGTGCTCCTCTTGGTGTTCTCGTTCGCTCCGCCGTCGGCGCTCCGGTGCGCCCCGCCGGTCTCCGTACCCGCCCCGCCGCCCGCGCCGGCTCCCCCGGGGCCCCGGCGTCCCGCCGGTCTCATACGCGGCCCGCCCTGCGCTCGGCGACCAGCAGCCACAGCAGGTAGACACCGCCGAGGACGCCGGTGACCACGCCCACGGGCAGCTGGTCGGCGCCGAAGGCCCGCTGCGAGGCCCAGTCCGCGACGATCAGCAGGGTGGCGCCCATGCACATGGCGGGCACCAGGTTCGGGCCCGGCGAGCGGGTCAGGCGCCGGGCGAGCTGCGGCGCGGTGAGCGCGACGAAGCCGACCGGGCCCGCCGCGGCGGTGGCGGCGGCGGTGAGCAGCACGGCGGCGAGCATCAGCAGCAGCCGCGTCCGCTCCACCCGCACGCCCAGCGCGTACGCCACGTCGTCGCCCATCTCCAGCATCCGCAGGCCGCGCGCCTTGCCCAGCACCAGCGGCACGAGGACCGCGCACAGGGCGAGCAGCGGCCAGACCTGCGTCCAGTCGCGGCCGTTGAGGGAGCCGGTCATCCACACCACCGCGCGGGCGGCGTCGACGAGGTCGGCCTTGGTGATCAGGTAGCCGTTGACCGCCGTGAGCATGGCGGCGACGCCGATGCCGACCAGGACGAGCCGGTAGCCGTGCACACCCCGCTTCCAGGCCAGCAGGTAGATGCCGAGGCCGGTCACCAGGCCGCCGGCCAGCGCGCCCGCGGTGACCGCGGTGGCGCTGCCGGAGAACAGCACGATGACGACGAGCGCGCCGGCCGTGGCGCCCTGCCCGAGGCCGAGCACGTCCGGGCTGCCCAGCGGGTTGCGGGAGATCGACTGGAACAGCGCGCCGCCCAGCCCGAGCGAGGCCCCCACCAGCAGGCCCACGAGGACGCGCGGCAGCCGCAGCTCGGTGACGATGAACTCCTGCCCGGCGTTCCCGTTCCCGGTCAGCGTCGCCAGCACGTCGCCGGCGGAGATCGGGAAGTCGCCGGTGCCGATCAGGACGACGCTCGCGGCGAGCGCCGCCACCAGGAGCAGCACGACGACCGTGGCGGCGCGCACGTCCAGGCGGACGGAGAGGCCGCCGGTGCGCACGGCCCGCGGGTGGAAGGCCCGCGCGGAGCCCTCGGCGGTGCCGGAGGCCCCGGGGCGACCGGGGGTGCGTGGGTCCTTCACGACTCTCCTCACAGCTGGGCCGTCCTGCGCCGTCGTACGAGAAAGATGAAGACCGGGCCGCCGAGGATCGCGGTGACGATGCCGACCTGGAGCTCGGCGGGCCGCACGATCATCCGTCCGACGACGTCGGCGCCGAGCAGCAGCACGGGCGACAGGACGGTGGCGTACGGCAGGATCCAGCGCAGGTCGGGCCCGGTGAAGGAGCGCACGACGTGCGGGATCATCAGGCCGACGAAGACGATCGGGCCGCAGGCGGCGGTCGCGGCGCCGCACAGCAGGGTGGCGGCGGCCATGGACAGCGCGCGGGTGCGGTTCAGGTGGGCGCCGAGGGCGCGGGCGGTGTCGTCGCCCATGGCCATGGCGTTCAGCGGGCGGGCCAGCGCCAGGGCCAGGACCGTGCCGATGACGAGGAACGGCAGGACCTGCTCGATCGTCCGGTCGGTGGCCGAGGACAGCGATCCCACCGTCCAGAAGCGCATCTTGCCGAGGGCCGCGTTGTCCATGATCATCACGGCCTGCAGATAGCCGTACAGCGCGGCGCTGATCGCGGTGCCGGCGAGCGCGAGCCGTACGGGGGTCGCGCCGCGGCTGCCGCCGAGGAGGTAGACCAGGGCGCCGACCGCGGCCGCGCCCAGGAAGGCGAACCACACGTAGCCGCTCAGCGTGGTCACGCCGAAGAAGGTGATGGCGGTGACGACCGCGGCGGACGCCCCGGCGTTGATGCCGAGGAGCCCGGGGTCGGCCAGCGGGTTGCGGGTCAGCGCCTGGAGGACCGCGCCGGACAGGCCGAGCGCGGCCCCGGCGAGCAGTCCGAGCAGGGTGCGCGAGAGCCGGTCGCCGACCACGGCGTCCCCGTACGTGCCCGAGGCGTGGAACAGGCCGTGCCAGACCTCCCCCACGGACAGCGACTTCGCGCCGATGGCGATGCTCGCCAGCGCGACGAGCACGAGGACCGCGACCGCGGCGAGGAGCCCCAGCGCGCGTATCGCCCGGCGGGACGGCGGCGCGGGGGCGGTCTCCGCGCGCTGCTGTTCGGGAGGACTGTCGACCAACACGTAGTTAGGTTAGCCTAATCTGCCGTTCTTCCTCGATCCTCGCTCCGACCTGCGCCTACGCGGGCGGCCCCGCCCGGGCCCTCGCGCACGCCGTCCGCGGCGTCGACCCCGCTCAGAGGCCGAGCCGCGCCAGCGCCTTCCCCCCGTCCAGCGTGCCCGCCCCGTCCCCGGCCGCCGTCCAGGCCGCCGCGCACAGCGCCCGCAGGCCGTCGAGCGGAGCGCCCTCGCCCTCCAGTTCCAGCCGTTCCCGTCCGGCGAGGGCGGTCCAGCCGCCGCACCGGAAGCCCTCACCGGCCGCTTCGACCTCCGGCTGCCCGGTGAGCAGACCCCGCAGGTCCGCGTCCACGTACGTCGGCCGGTGCCGCGGCGGCGCGGCGAGCAGGCGCGCCCCGTCGGTCACACCGGTCAGCACCAGCAGCGAGTCCACCCCGCCGTTGAAGGCGCCCTCGATGTCGGTGTCGAGCCGGTCGCCGACCACCAGCGGCCGCTCCGCCCCGGTCCGCAGGATCGTCTCGCGGTGCATGGGGGGCAGCGGCTTGCCCGCCACCTGCGGCTCCGCGCCCGTGGCGATACGGACGACCTCCACCGCGGCGCCGTTGCCCGGCGCGATGCCCCGCGCGCTCGGAATGGTCAGGTCCGTGTTGGACGCGAACCACGGCACACCCTTGCTGACGGCGTACGCGGCCTCCGCGAAGCGCCCCCAGGGCAGGTCGGGCCCGCCGTACCCCTGCACGACCGCCGCCGGGTCGTCGTCCGCCGACTCCACCGGCTCCAGACCGCGCTCGCGCAGCGCGACCCGCAGCCCCTCCCCGCCGACCAGCAGCACCCGCGCGCCCTCCGGCAACTGCTCGCTCATCAGCCGGGCCACGGCCTGCGCCGACGTCACGACGTCCGTGGCCTCGGCCGGGATCCCCAGCTCGGTGAGGTGCGCGGCCACCGCGTCCGGCGTGCGCAGCGCGTTGTTCGTGACGTACGCCAGCCGCATGCCGCCCTCCCGGGCCGTGCCCAGGGAGTCGACGGCGTGCGCGATCGCGTGCCCGCCCGCGTACACCACCCCGTCCAGGTCGAGCAGCGCCGTGTCGTACGCCTCACTGAGGGCCCGTCCGCTGCCCTCGGGCCGCGTCCTGACGGTCTGGCTCATTGCGCATCGCTCCTCATCCGATCCCTTTCCCCCGATCATCGCGCATGGCGCCCGCATGCTTACGATGCACCAATGACTATGGCTGGTCCCGCGGAGGTAACAGCAGGTACGGGCCTTGATCTGAGCCCGTTCAGGGGTCTGCGCTACGTCCCCGGCAGAGTGGGCAGCCTGGCGGCCGTCACGTCCCCGCCCTACGACGTGGTCGTACGGCCGGACGGCCTGCTCCACCTGGAGTCGGCCGACCCGCACAACATCGTCCGGCTGATCCTCCCGCAGGCCGACACCCCCGCCGCCCGCAACGCGCAGGCCGCGGACACCCTGCGGCGCTGGCTCTCCTCGGGCGTCCTGTCCCCCGACGCCGAGCCGGCCCTGTACGTGTACGAGCAGCGCAGCGACGACGGCATGCTCCAGCGCGGCCTCATCGGCGCCCTGCGCCTGTCGGACGCGTCCGAGGGCGTCGTCCTGCCGCACGAGGACGTCATGCCCGAGGTGGTCGCGGACCGCGCCGACCTGATGCGCGCCACCCGCGCGAACCTCGAGCCGCTGCTGCTCACCTACCGCGGCGACACCCCCGCCGGCAACGGCTCCGCCTCCGGCGCGGCCGCCGTCGTGGAGCGCACCGCCGAGCGGCCGCCCCTCCTGCGCACGGTGACGGAGGACGGCTACAGCCACCGTCTGTGGGCCGTCACAGACCCGGCGGACACGGTACGGATCCGGACAGACTTGCGGCACCGGCAGGCCCTCATCGCGGACGGCCACCACCGCTGGGCCACCTACCTGCGGCTGCGCGCCGAGCACGGCTCCCCCAGCCCCTGGGACCACGGCCTCGTGCTCCTCGTGGACACCGCGCGCTATCCGCTGCGCGTGCGCGCCATCCACCGGCTCCTGCACCGCCTGCCGCTGCCGAAGGCGCTGGCCGCGCTCGAGGACTCGTTCCGGGTACGCCGCCTGGAGGTGCCCCTGCCCGAGGCCATGGAGCGGCTCGCCGCGGCCGCCGAGAAGGGCAACGCCTTCCTCCTCGCGGGCGACGGCGCCTTCCACCTCGTCGACCGGCCGGACCCGGGGCTCCTGGCCCGTACGGTCCCGGCGGACCGGCCCGAGGCCTGGCGCACCCTGGACGCGACGGTCCTGCACGCGACGCTCCTCGACCACGTGTGGCAGATCCCGGACGTCCCGGGCCACATCGCCTACATCCACGACACGGCCGCGACGGTCGAGAAGGCGGAGCGCGACGGCGGCACCGCGGTCCTGATGCACCCGGTGCACGAGGAGGTCGTGCGCGAGCTGGCGAGCCAGGGGGTCAGGATGCCCCGCAAGTCCACCTCGTTCGGCCCGAAGCCGGCGACGGGCCTGGTGCTGCGGGCGCTGGAGTCCTGAGACGACGGGCCGCCCGGCCCGGGGACGCGGACGGGCGGGGCTCCTGGTGGAGCCCCGCCCGTGCGCGTGGTGCTTCTGTGGGTCCGTCCGCGGTCCCGGCGGGGGGGCACGGGCGGCGCGCCCTGCCTCCCGCCGGGTCCGTTCACGGCTCCCGCGGTCGCGTCAGTCCCGCGGCCTGTCGTCCCCGTCGCGCCCGACGGCCTCGGGGGCTTCACTGTCCTCGGCGCCGTCGTCAGCGCCGGACTCCGTCGCCCCGTCCGACCCGGCGGCCGACGCGGGTCCGGTCTGCGCCGCCGGGGCTGCGTCCTCGTCCCGCAGGACCGAGGCGTCACCGTCCTCCGCGTCCTCATCGAGGGCGTCGACGAACTCGACGCCGTCCAGTTCGGCGAGCCGGTCGGAGGCGTCCGTGCTGCCGTCCCGGTCGGACTCGACGGCCTTCGCGAACCACTCGCGCGCCTCGCTCTCGCGGCCCGCCGCCAGCAGCGCGTCGGCGTACGCGTACCGCAGCCGCGCGGTCCAGGGCTGGACGGAGTTCGAGGCCAGCTCGGGGCTCTGGAGCGTCACGATGGCCGCGTCGAGCTGCCCCATGTCGCGCCGCGCCCCGGCCGCCACGAGCCTCATCTCGACCTGGCCCGCCTTGTCGAGCTTGTGCACCTCGGGGGCGCCGGCCATGTCCAGCGCCTTCTCGGGCCGCCCGAGACCGCGCTCGCTGTCGGCCATGACGGGCCACAGGTCGACGTTGCCGGTCATGCGCCGCGCCGCCCGGAACTCCGCGAGCGCCTCGCCGTACTTCTGATTGGCGTACGCGGCGAAGCCGGCCGCCTCGCGCACGGCGGCGACACGCGACGCCAGCCGCAGCGCCACCCTGGAGTACGCGTACGCGCCCTCCGGGTCCTCGTCGATGAGCCGGGCGACCATCACCAGGTTGCGCGCGACGTCCTCGGCGAGCGTCTTCGGCAGGCTCTGAAGCTCCTGCCGCACGTCCTTGTCGATCTCCTCGCCGGTGACGTCCTCGGGGATCGGCAGCCGCTTGACCGGCTCGCGGTCGCGGTCGGGGCGCTGCTCGTCACGGAAGCGGCCGCCGCCGCGGCGGTCGTCCCGCCGGTCGTCACGGCGGAAGCCGCCGCCCGGGCGCCCCCGGCTGTCGTCGCGCCGCGGGCCGCGCCCACGCTCGTCGCGGCCGCGGAAGCCGCCGCCGCGGCTGTCGTCACGCCGGTTGTCGTCGCGGCGGAAGCCGCCACGGTCACCGTCGCGCCGGTCGTCACGGCGGTCGCGGTCGTCACGCCGGCCGTAACCGCCCCCGTTGTCCTCACGCCGGAAGGCAGGACGCTCACGGCGGTCGTCGCGCCGGTCGTCGCGGCCACGGAACCCGCCGCCGCGGCTGTCCTCACGGCGGCTGTCCTCACGGCGACTGTCGTCGCGGCGGAAGCCGCCACGGTCGTCACGGCCCCGGAACCCACCGCGGTCGTCCCGACGCTCGTCGCGTCGGTCGTCGCGGCGGAAACCGCCCCGCTCACCCTCACGCCGGTCGTCACGACGCCCGTAACCCCGCTCGTCATCACGCCGATACGAGGAACGCTCATCGTCACGCCGGTACGAAGGACGCTCGTCACGGCCGCGGAACCCGCCGCCGCGGCTGTCGTCACGCCGGTTGTCGTCGCGGCGGAAGCCGCCACGGTCACCGTCGCGCCGGTCGTCACGGCGGTCGCGGTCGTCACGCCGGCCGTATCCACCGCGGTCGTCCCGACGCTCGTCGCGTCGGTCGTCGCGGCGGTCGTCGCGGCGGAAACCGCCCCGCTCACCCTCACGCCGGTCGTCACGACGCCCGTAACCCCGCTCGTCATCACGCCGATACGAGGAACGCTCATCGTCACGCCGGTACGAAGGACGCTCGTCACGGCCGCGGAACCCGCCGCCGCGGCTGTCGTCGCGGCGTGGTCCGCCGGGGCGGTCGTCGCGCCGGAAGGCGGGCCGGCCCGGCCGGTCGTCGCGGCCGCGGAAGCCGCCGCTGCGGTTGTCGTCGCGGCGGAAGCCGCCACGGTCACCGTCGCGCCGGTCGTCACGGCGGTCGCGGTCGTCACGCCGGCCGTATCCACCGCGGTCGTCATCGCGACGCGGGCCTCCGCGGTACCCGCCGCGGTCACCACCGTCCCGGCGGCGCTGATCGCGCTCCGGTCGCTCGTCGGGAGAGTTGGTGGACATCGGGTGACTCCTGTCTTCGGTACCGCAAGTCATTCTCACGCAGCCGAGTACCCGGCGCGCTCGGGAAAAACAAAAAGGACCTTTGGTCCCAGCGAGTCGCTGGGACCAAAGGTCCTCCAAAGATTGTTCGGCGGCGTCCTACTCTCCCACAGGGTCCCCCCTGCAGTACCATCGGCGCTGTGAGGCTTAGCTTCCGGGTTCGGAATGTAACCGGGCGTT
>NZ_BMVU01000044.1 GCF_014650875.1 Streptomyces minutiscleroticus | reverse complement strand
GCCCCGCAGCACGTCACCCTCAGCCCGCGCCGGATCGGCGACATCGCCCGCGCCGCCCTCGTCCTCAACGGAATCTGGAAATGATCACCGTTGAGAAAACGTCAGTCACGATGCCCCTGTCCTCAAGCGTGGCTTTCATGTCGTCGCCTCGATAAAGCCTGATGGGTGATTGTTACGGCTGGGCGAATCGCTTCTTCTCTGTCCGTTCATGCTCCGGCCACATTCTGTGGGGGTATCCCAACTGTAGTGCGCTCACCTCGTCCAGCCATTCAAGTTGACGCGTTGGGACATCCAGTTCGCCGGCCGCGAGGTTTGACGTGAGCTGATCTACGCTCCTCGGTCCAATGATGGGGATCACCCCCTTCGACATTGACCACTTGATCGCTATCCCCTCTGGAGTCGTATCGAGGTCCTGGGCGACGCTCTCGAGAGCATCCAGAATGTTCGCCTTGGCGGGGTCGTCCTCCTTGTGAAGGAACTGGCTGATCGAGCTCTGTGCGCGACCTGTTGCGCCTCGCCGGTACTTGCCCGTCAGAAGACCACCGCCGAGAGGCGAGAACCCGAGGACGCCCAAGCCAAAGGCTTCCGCCATCGGCATCAGTTCCCGGTCGGCGCTGCGCTCGACGAGACTGTACTCAACCTGAATTGCCACGAGAGGGGCCCAGCCCCGCTGCTGTGCCAGCGTAACTCCCGTTGCCACACGCCATGCGGGGAAATTAGCGAGACCGGCATACAGAATCTTGCCGGCGCGCGTCAGATCGTCGAAAGCTCGCAGTATCTCTTCGATCGGTGTGGATTCGTCGGCCACATGGGCCCAGAACACGTCCACCCGGTCGGTGCCCAGTCGGCGCAAGCTCTGCTCCAAAGACTGGACCATCGCCTTCCGGCTGTTACCGGTCATTTGGAGGCCGCTGCTTGCTGAAGTCCCCATGGTGTACTTCGTCGCCAGGACTATATCCTCGCGATCCGAGGAGATGATGTCCGATAGGTACTTCTCGGCCTCCCCCGACTGATAGTTGGAAGCGGTGTCGATGAAGTTTCCCCCCGCTTCTCTGTAGGTGTCATACATCGCCTTGGCCTCGGGTGCGTGCGCCCCGTGCCCCCAGCCCATGCCGAAATTACCTGTCCCTAGTGAAAGCTCCGATACTCGCAGACCAGATCCTCCAAGAAATCGGTAACGCATGCTTCTCCTCACTCCTCGCGTCGATCCGGCGTGAGTAGCCCTCACACCTGGCAGCCCTCGCCGCCAGACACTCATCGTTCCTGTCGCTGAGCGTATAGTCCATAACATGGAGTCCCGTAATGCTTACCGATCGTCCAGCGCTGAGGTCGTCCTCGACGCCCGTGATCCCATCCGGCACGCCCTGGCGCTGGCGCGGCCCCAGACTGTCGTTCCCGTCCCGCTCCACGCGACGGCGCCGTGGGGAGCCCGGTTCTCCCCCTTCCCGCACATCAAGCTCGGCGCGATAGTGGAAGGCGAGTGCTGGCTGTGCATCGACGGCCTGGAACCTCTTTTCCTGAGCGCGGGCGATTTTTATCTTCTCGGAAATCCACCCTCTTACGGCCTTGGGAGCTCGATTGAGGAAGCCCGAGCCAGCGACTCGAACGGGGCGCTCCGCAAGAGAGTTTCCGCGAGTGCACCCGAGATTCCTCAAGCCTCCGTCACGTACATATGCAGCGTCGACTTCGAGTTTCGAGACTCCGATGCATCGATTCTGTTTTCATCGCTGCCCCCGGCTGTTCTTGTCAAAGCAGACGATAGTGACGGAAGGCTGCTCTGGAATATTGCAACCCTCCTCGTCCACGAGTTTGAGACGCAGAAGGTGGGCCGACCTCTTGTCCTTGAGCATCTGGCTCAGATTCTCCTGGTGCACATGCTGAGGTCGCACGCCGGTGCGTCCCACGAGCCCCTGGGATGGCTTGCGTCGGTTGCCGACGATGGGATCGGGGCGGCGCTACGAGCCGTACATGCTGACCCGCGCCATCACTGGACGCTCGAAGAGCTCGCTGAAATCGCGAAGATGTCGCGGTCGGCTTTCGCCTTGAACTTCAGGAATAAAGTGGGGAGACCTCCTCTGGGTTACCTCATTGAGTGGAGAATGCAGCTAGCGCGTGCCGCGCTGCGCACGGAGGACTCCCTCACGGCCATCGCGGATGCCATCGGATACCAGTCCGAAAGTGCTTTCAGTACCGCTTTTCGGCGTGTTGTTGGAATGTCGCCGCGAGAGTTCCGCGTCTCACTGCGTGCGCAGTCGAGGGGTCTTGGCTCCGGCAATTCTCTGCCGATGAGGTCGTCCGAGGTTCATAGTCCGGCTTCCAAAGACGACGATTGAACCCGGATCAAGAATCGACTTGCTTCTGATCGTTGAGCGGCTCTTCGCGATCAAGAGTGTAGTCGGCTGAGCGCGTCGGTCGCCGGGTGGGGGAAGAAGCCTTCCGATGGTGGAGGTTCCTACGCTGCCCATCCGGAAGACCTCGACGTGCTCCACGCTGCCTTCATGACCCCCGCCCTGGCCGTTTTCTGCGGCCTTGACGAGCTCGGCCCAGGGGCTGTCCTTCAACTGCTGGTCAATGATGAGATGATCTCGTCGCGGTTGGTGTGATCACGGCGTCGGAGCCGTCCTGGACAAGGGCTGTCCCGTGAGTGTGAGGCATCTCCGAGGGGAGCTTTCTGCGGCTGTCAGCCGAAGATGAGCTGGCCGCTCTTTCCCAAGCAGTACTTCATGACGGTGATCAGTCGGCGGATGTCGTCGATGCGTCGATGGAGGACGGGGTCACTGCTCTCGCGTTGGCGCTGATCGATGATTGCTTCCAGCCTGGGCAACATGGCCGCACATTCGCCGGGCGTGAGAGAGCCGTCATCGTCCGGATGGTCGAGTAGCGGTGCCGGCTGTCTGTGGTCGCGCACGGCCCGGTGTCCGATGACTTCGCCGTGGGTGCCGTGGACCTTCGCCCGCCGCAGTGGGACCCAGGCGGCGAAGGCAGCGTTCAACTCCTCGACGGAAGAGAAGGCCCGACCGGCCAGGACGTGGTCACGGACAATGTTCACCTGCCGCTCGACCCGCCCCTTGCCCTGAGGCCGGTAGGCGGCCGGCACGTCGATGTCGAAGTCGTAGTCACCGGCCGCCCCGGGGAGGGACGCCTCCGCCACGACCACTACCGGCTCCGGCACGCACCCGTCACTGACTCCCCTGTATTCCGGCGGTCCGCGGCCGACGGAAGCTCCATCAGGCCGAGGAGGCGCAGAAACGCACCGTCGCGTCACCAACATGCTGCCCTCGGCCTGCCGGTGTCGCGTCCACGTGAACGCGCGCCTGAGGGACCGGCTCGGTCTCGCTGTTCACGCCTTCGGTACCACCGTTGTAGGACGGGACGGGACGGGACGGGACGGCGAGGCGTTCGGGGACGCTGTCATCGGGGGTCTCGGAGGGGAGCCCGCTCGTCATCAAGGGCGGTGGTTTGGGAGGGGGCTCGTCGAGCGCTGTTCCCACGCTTTCGGGGCCCTGCCGCGCCCCTGACTGTGATGTGGATCACGCTGCAGGGAAAACCTGTCGGCTCTGCTCGGCGTCCAGCAGGTGTGACATCGGACAGGAAAGCGCTGCACCGGGTGGACGAGGAGCGCCTCGTCCGCCTGGTGGCCAGGGGCGACCGCGCGGCGTTCGAGGAGTTGTACCGGCGTACGTCGCCGTGGATGGCGGTCCGGCTGCGCCGTCGTTGCTCCGACGAGCAGATCGTCGCCGAGGTGATGCAGGAGACGTATCTGGCGGTGTGGCGGGCCGCGGGGGCGTTCGCCGGCAGCGCGGTGGGCGGCACGGCTGTCGGATGGCTGTGGATGATCGCGGCGCGCCGTCTCGTCGACGCCTTCCGGCGCCGCGCCCATCACGCCGAGCCACCGGCGGCCGCCGCCGCGCGGACGGTGGTGCCCGCGGCCGAGGAGGAGGTGCTCGCGGCGGACGTCGGCGGTGACGCTGACGCGCTGCGGCGCCTGGCACCGGAACTCGGAGAGGTACTGCAGGCCACGGTGCTCGACGGGCTGTCCGTCCGGGAGACCGCCGTCCTGCTCGGACTGCCCGAGGGCACGGTCAAGACCCGTGCCCGCCGGGCCCGGATCGCGATGCGGAAGGCGCTGGCATGAGCAAAGAGAGCGAAGAGCACGCGTCGGTGCGGCTCGTCGGCGACTACGCGCGCGGCGATACGGACATCGCCGCCGACGAGGTCTGGGCGCTGGAGGCGCATCTGGAGGTCTGCGCGGCCTGCCGCGCCCGGCTCTCGGCCGCGGTGGAGACCGGGGTGCCCGCCGTCGCCTCGCTGGTCGTCACCGTCTGGTCCGGCCTGGAGCCGAGCCTGCAGCCGACTGCCACGATGCGGCCGCGGCGGCGCCGGCCGGTGTGGCTGTCGGCGTGGCTGACGCCGGTGATGGCCCCGTGGCTGGCCATGACCGTGGGCGTGGTCCTGATCGCGCTGGCGCTGGATTTGGCCGGTCCCGGCTTCGGAGAGGTGTCGCTGGTGCTGTTGCTGGCCCCGGTGCTGCCGCTGTGCGGGGTCGCCGCGGCCTGGTCGCGGGGGCTCGATCCGGCGTACGAGCTGACGGCGGCCGCCGCGCGGGCGGGACTGCACCTGGTGCTGCGGCGCACGGTGTCCGTGCTGGCCTTGGTCGTCCCCGTGCTGCTGGTCGCGGGCGGGCCTGCGGGGGTGTCGGCCGCGCAGTGGCTGCTGCCCTGCCTGGCCCTGACCTCGGCGGCCCTGGCGCTCGGCGCTGCCATCGGGGTGACCCGCGCCGCGCTCGGTCTGATGGCCCTCTGGGCGGTCGGGGTCATGGCGCCGCCCCTGATCACCCGCAGCGAGTCCACCGTTCTGGACACCGACAGCCTGCCCGTGTGGGGTCTGCTCCTCGCGCTCGGCACCGGCGTCGTGATCGCCCGCCGGGCCGCGTACACGACCGTCCCCGGAACGACCCGATGAGTACTCCGACCACCTGAAGGGAACAGCGCATGACACGCGCGGTGAGTGCGGCCGAACTCCGGCCGAGAACCTACACCCATGCCATCCGGGCCGCCGGACTGAGGATCCGCGTCGGACGGACCCGGACGGCCGTCGACGGGCTCGACCTGTCCCTCGGCACGGGCGTGCACGGCCTTCTCGGCCCGAACGGAGCGGGCAAGACCACCCTCATCCGGGCGCTGGCCACCGTGCTGCGCCCCACGGAGGGCACCCTGGAGCTGTTCGGCGAGTCCGTGGCCTCCGTGGGTGGGCACCGTGCGGTGCGCCGCCGGATCGGCTACCTGCCGCAGGAGTTCGGCTACTACAAGCGTTTCACGGTGCGCGAGTTCGTCGAGTACATGGCCTGGCTGAAGGAGGTCCCCAAGGCGGACGTCCCGGCGGCTGTCCAGCGGGCCGTGGAGCGGGTGGGCCTGGCGGACCGCGCCGACGAGCGGATGAAGGCCCTCTCGGGCGGCATGGTGCGGCGGGCCGGTATCGCCCAGGCCCTCGTCAACGACCCTGAGGTTCTGCTGCTGGACGAGCCGACGGTCGGCCTGGACCCGACGCAGCGGATGCGCTTTCGCGATCTGCTGCAGGAGCTGGGCACGGACACCTGCGTGGTCGTCTCCACGCATCTGGTGGAGGATGTCGCAGCGGCCTGCACCGACGTGGTGCTCTTCGCCGAGGGCCGGCTGGTCTTCCAGGGCACCCCGGACGAGATGGCCGCGGCGGGCAACGCCGACCACCCGGGCGACAGCCCCTTGGAGCGCGGCTACTCGGCGCTGCTCGCCGACCCCGCGGCCGGCTGCGCGCAGGAGAGGGGAGCCTGGTGAACGCCCGCGTCCTGCGTATCGAACTGCGGCGCTCCGTCGCCCCATGGACCGGTCTTGTCGTCCTGGCGACCGGCCTGGTCTTCCTGCTCCTGATCCTCGGCCCCGGCGAAGGCACTGCGGACTGGACGGCCCAGTGGACGACCATGGCCCTGACCCTCCGCGGCCTGCTGTACTACACGTGGCCCGTCGCGGTGGGGCTCGGAGCACTGCAGGGGCTGCGCGACCCCCGCTCCCGGGTGAGCGAGCTGATGGAGACGGTGCCCCGGCCGGCCTGGCAGCGGGTGGCGGTCCCGGCGGCGGCCTCAGCCGTCACACTGACGTCGGCCTTCGTACTCGTCGCCGTCACAGGCGGGACCCGGGTACTGCTGGGCGACACCACGTACACCCCTCTGGGCTGGCTGCCCATCGTGCTGGTGGCGGTGCTGGCCCTGGTCGCGGGGGCACTGCTCGGGATGGGGGTGGCGCGCGCACTGCCGTCCGTGCTCACCCCACCGCTGATGGCGGTGGCCGCGTTCGCGACGACCGTCCTGCTCCAGCAGTTCCCCGCCGAGAAGGCCTGGCCGACGGGCAACGCCCCGAACCTCCTCGCGCAGCTGTCACCGGCGGTGGCGCTGCCCCGTGAGGAACTGCTCACCCTCGCCTCCTCCGTCCACCTCGGCCAGACCCTGTGGCTGCTCGGCATGCTCGCCACCGGATTCGCCCTGCTGGCCGCCGTCTCGGTGCGCGCCCGGCTGCTCGCCCTGGCCCCCGTCCTGGCGGGCGCGGCGCTCGCCCTGATGATCCTGCCCGCCGAGCCGCGCGACGCGTACGTCGTCGACGAGGCCGCCGCGGAGATGGTGTGCGACGGCCCGGTGTGCGTGACGAGGATGCACCGCGACCGGCTGGCGGCCCTCGCGCCGCACGGCGAGGAGGCGCTGCGCGTGCTGCGGGAGGCGCTGGGCGAGAAGGCGCCTGACGCGGTACGGGAGGACACGGCGCTGCGCGGGAACCTGGAGGAACGCAAGCCCTCCGCGGAGACGGTGCTCGTCGACTTCGACGACCCGCTGCTCGCCCGGGCACGGGGCGAGCGGCTGACCCGGGTCCTGGTCGGCCAGGGGCTGGCACCGAACTGCTGGCCGCGTTCCTCCTCGTCGAGCGGTTTCGGGAGCGATGTGACCGCGCAGAGCGTCGCGGCGGGCTGGGCGCTCGGCGGCTTCCGCCTGATGGACTGGGCCGGTCACTACGGCTTCCCGGGAGAACGGGAGAAGGCGGAGGCGGCGTGGGAGCGGCTGACGGCGCTGGCGCCGGCGGAGCGGCGCGCCTGGGTCACCGGCGTGCACACCACCGCCCTCGCCTGCGACATGCAGGACCCGCGCGGGGTGCTGACGGGGGAGGCGTCCTGATGAGGTGGCTGGTGCTCCACGCGCGCTCCCGGCAGGTGCCCGCATCGGCGGCGGCGGTGCTGGCCGCCGCCCTGGCGGTGTGGTTCCTCGCCGCGGACGGCGGCTCCACCGATCCGCGGCTGTCGGTGCTCGCCCTCACCGGGGCCGTGGCGGCGGCCTCGGTCGGCCTGGGCGGGCAGGACGTGGCGCTGGACCGTACGGCGGCCGTCCGCTGGGTGCCCCGGCGTGCGGCGCACGTGCTGGCGATCGGCGCGGTGGCCGCCGGGGCGCTGCTGACGGTACGGGCCGCGGGGGCGGACCTGGGCACCGCAAGTGTCCTCCTCCGCAACAGCGCGGGCCTGACGGGACTGGCCGCGGCCGGCGCGGTGCTGTGCGGTGCGGCGTACGCGTGGACGCTGCCGCTGGGCTGGCTGGCGCCGCTCCTGTTCGCTCCGCCCGCCCCGGAGGGGCCGATGCAGGTCCTGACCTGGATGACGCTGCCGCCGCACACGGCGGCGGCCACATGGACCGCCCTGGTCCTGGGCGTGGCCGGCACCGTGGCGTACGCGGTCGTCGGACCCAGGCATTAGCCCTTCAGTTGGAGATCGACTGCGCCGCTGCAGTTCGGGGTGGTGGCCGGGCGGCGCCGTGGTCGTGGTGTCTGCGGTGGCGGGCGCGGGCCACTGCCCGGTGGCAGCGGCGCCAGTACGACCAGGCCGGGCCGTGCCGGATCCGCTCGGTCCGGGGCGGCTGGGGCTGCACCGGCACCACCAGGCGGCGCATCCCATAGGTGCTGAACCCGACCGGGGCGGGACGGTCATCCAGGTCGTTCTGCAGACCCCCTCTCTCCGTCGCGGCCGGTGGCTCTGGTGCGCGGCGGGCGTCGGCGTCCTGGACGGCGAGGAAGGCGGCGGCCGGCATGGAGCGTGTGATGTGCCGGTACCAGCCGTGGTGGGAGCGCACCTCGTAGCCGGCCAGTCAGGCCGTCTGCTCGACGAGCCGGAGACGTCGGGGAGTGCGAGCGGCAAGGCGCCCCTCCTGCACTACGACCAGGCCCCAGCGCACGGTTGGCCGGTCGCCACCGGCGTGTCGAAGGCGCCGCCACCTCATCGGCGGCCGGCTCGACATCACCGGCGTCCGCCGTGGCCTGGCCGGTGCCGAAGCCGTTCTCGAAGTCCGCGCCGTGACCGGCAACAACGACGTCGGCGCCTACGGGGACCACCACCGCGCCCGCGAACGCCACCGCCTGCACGGATCACTCGGTCAGGACGCACACGCCCTCGCAGCCCGGCCGACACCGTCACTCGGCAAGAGCCGCACCCGTCGGACACGGCGGCGCCGACCCCGCTGCGAGCTACCGCGGAGCCGCGCATCGGCCGGTGACCGGTGGGTACGGACCCGCTCTACCGGGGTGTGGCTTCGCGGGAGGCGGTCCGGTTCGTGCGGCCGACCGCACGGCCCACCGCGTTGCGCATCGCGAGGCCCGGCCGGGTGCGGGGCACCATGAGCCTGGCGAGCAGGCCGACGCGCCGCTGCCGCGGGCCTACCTCCCTGCGAAGTCGCGTCTCGTGGGCGGCGAAGGCGCGGGCGTGATCACCAGGATGGGCGGCGAGCTCTTCCGCGAGGGCGTACGCGCCCGCCATCGCCATGCTGGATCCGTCGCCCAGCAGGGCTGTCGCCGCCGCGTCCCCGAGCAGTACGACCCGTCCCCGGGACCACGAGGGCACCCGGACGGTGGTCAGGGAGTCGAAGAACGGCGCCGGGTGGTCGAGGAACGCCGCCACGAGTTCCGGCGCCCGCCAAGCCACGCCGGCATAGGCGTCGGCGCCCCGTCCGAGGTGAGCGGGATCTGCAGGATGCGCCTGCCGTCGGGGTCGAGCAGGGTCAGTGACCGATTGCGGGTGGCGAGCTCGCGGAGCTGCGGAAGGGTGTTCATGTCCTGGGCGACCGGGATCGCGGGCCCCTTCACGACGATCGCGCTGCCACCGGAGCGCAGCTGCCGGGTATGTTCGACGACCGTCGGCCGGTATCCGTTGCGGGAGAGCCAGTACGCGAGCGCGGGCCCTGCGATTCCGGCACCGACTACCAGCACCTCGGGCTTCTTCGTGACGATGACCTCTCGGAGTGTCGATGACCAGGCACCCGGCCAGTGCCGGGTCGCGGGAAACGGCGGCACGGGGCAGCACCGCCAGATCAGGTACGAAAAAATTTCGTACCTCAGTGGAGCGCACCGATCAGGTACGACTCAAGTCGTACCTAAAGGGGATGCCGCGTGACGGAGAGGGACCGGACAGGCCCGGAGGCCGACGCGTTCGATCTGGGTGCGGTCTTCCCCGCCCTCGCCGACCGACACCGGCGTTCGGTGATGACGGAGCTGGCCGCCGACTGCGGCGACAGCGAGCGGGGCTGCAACTCGTTCGACCTTCCGGTATCGAAACAGACCCAGACCCACCACTTCCGGGTCCTGCGCGAGGCAGGCCTCATCGACGAGATCGACTACGGCAACCGCAAGGGCATCCGACTACGGCGCGCTGACGTCGAGAAGAGGTTCCCCGCACTGCTCGCGCTCCTGAAAGCGGAGGCTGCGGGCGGCACCGCACCTCGCTGAGCGGGAATGGGCAGAGACGCTCGACGGTGAAGTGCTGGTCGAGGTGCTCGCCGCCTGCGTGGCGCCCTACGCCGGTGAGGTCTTCGGCGGCGAGCGGAACTACCCCCTGGTTCCTCCTGTCGTGCCCGGTCCGCGCACCGTGCGCCGGACCGTGCGGCCCTACGTCGGTGCGGGCCGTACCTCGTCGAGTATCCGCCGCACCTCCGTGTGCCGTTCTCCGTCGGTCAGCGGCAGCAGTTCCTCCGCGTGCCCCACGCAGTCCGTGCGGATCTCCTTCAGACGGTCACGCAGTTCCCGGCGCCGCGTCCCCGTGGCGCCGACCATCTCCTTGCGGACCTCCCAGGCGAGCAGGCACAGGCTGTGGGTCAGGTGGAAGAGGGCCTCCGTGTTCCCGGGGTCCGCGGTGTACAGCGCGCGCATGTCCGTGACGAGTGGGCCCGCCCCGGCACCGTCGGCACGGGCCTCGTGACGGGCCCTCGTGGCGGCCACGACGAGCTGTCGGCGGTTGTGGACGGATGTGGGGTCGGTCCAGCGGGCGAAGTCCTCCGCGATCTCCTCCGGGGAGGGCAGATCCGTGCCGGAGGCGGGCCCCGGGGAGGCGGTGGCGCTGGGGTCGGACCGGAGCCAGCGGTCGTACGCCTCGGTGAGCAGTCCCCGCAGCTGTTCGTCGTCCGGGGCCGGCCGCAACAGGGTCCTGGCCTGCTGTACGGCCTCGGCGTACTCACCGCGGCCGATCCGGAGCCGGACGTACGACCGGGCGATCTGCCGCCGTCCGTGCGGGCCGGCCGCCTCCCGCTCGGCCCGGTTCAGCACCTTCGCCTCCTCGTCGTGCCGGCCCAGGGTGCCGAGGAGGCGGGCCAGGACACGGGCGGGGCCGGTGGCGCCGGGCAGTCGTGCCACCCAGCGTTCCAGTCCGGGCACCGCGGCGGTGACGACGGCACGTTCCCGGTCGTCGCGGGGAGTGCCCGACGCCTCCAGCACGCGGACCGCCGACCGGACGGTGTCCTGATAGAGCACGACCGGATCGTCGAGTGCCTCGGCGTAGGGGCTGGGTACGGGGTTGCGGCCCCAGGAGCGGCCGACGCGCCGGAACCGGTCGGGAAAGTCCCGGCCGCCGGTCGTGGACGCGGCGGCCCCGGCCGCGTCGAGGATATGGCCGAGGGCCCGGTCGGCGGCGTGCTCGGCGAGCCGGTTGTACCGTTCCGCGAACGCCTTCGCACTCCCGCGCGCGCCCAGCTGCTGAACGGTGCGCAGCAGGAGTTCGTCCTCGGGGTCCAGGGGCAGGGCGTCGACGAGCCGCAGGTTCCCGATGACGTCACCGGAGTACTCGGCCAGCGGCCAGTCGGCGTCTTCGGCCATGACCGCGCCGAAGAGCGCCGCCTTCCAGAGGATCCGTTCGCGCACCCACTGCGTGTGGGTCTCCTCCTCGGCCTCGTCGCCCGGTCGGCGGGTGCGCCCCTTGGCCTCTGCCGCCGCGCGGTGCGCGCCGTCGAACAGGTCCTGGCACAGCTTCGCAAAGGGCTCGCGCACCCGCTCGGGCAGCGCCGCCACCGCGTGCTCGACCAGGGTCGTGCGGCGGGCGAGGGCGGCGTCGGCGGCGGTGCCCCCGGCGCTGCGCCCCAGACCGAGCAGAAGGCCAGGACCGCGGTACGTGAGCAGGTGGTTGAGTTCCTCCAGCCGCAGGTGGGCGGTGGCGGTCGCGACCTTGCCCCGGGAGGCCAGGGTGGTGATCAGCGGGCGCGGGTCGTCGTCGCGTTCGTCGCCGGGGACGAGGCCGCGGCACAGCGGGAGCGTGCCGAAGGAGGCGGCGAGCACCCGGTGGATCCGCGCGCGCTCGGCGGCGCCGCGCCGGATGTCACCGTGCAGGAGGTCTCGCAGATAGAGGGCTTCGAGGTAGCGGTTCCAGGCCTGGGCGGCGGTGCCCGTGTCGCCGGCGGAGGTGTGGGCCACCGCGAGGTTGTGCAGCACGGCGGGGTGCAGCGGGTCGTCCGTGAGCATGGCGTTCCAGCGGCGCCGGGCCGCTGTGCCGCGCCCGAGACGCAGGTCGGCCTCGGCCTGCCGGCCGTCGAGGTAGGTGCGGAGCAGGACCACCGCCTCGCGGCGCTTCAACTCCGCCGGGTAGGCGTCGAGGGTCTGCCGTGCCTCGGTGAAGTTGGCGTCGAGGGCCGCCTCGGCGGCGGCGAGGGCGTGGTCGACGCGCTCGCGCGCGGAGGCGGTGGCCGGGAGCGGCCCGGAGTCGGTGTGGGGGGCCCGGGAGACCTCTGGCTCCGCGGGCGGCTCTGCTCCCGGGCCGGCCCGCGGCGGAACCGCCGAAGGCGCCGCAGGTGCGGTCAGGGCTGCCAGGCGTGCCGTCAGCGCGAGGGCCTGCGGCGAGGGGGCGGGCGCGGTCGCCGAGGACTCGTGTCGCCGGTCCTCGAGCCGCGGGCGGACCTTGCGGTCCAGGATCTTGCGCAGGCTGCCCGCGGAGCGCTGGAGAAGTGCCTGGCACTCTCCCAGCCGTCGCTGGTACTCCTCGAAGGCCATGACCAGCCCGGCGGGTTCGGCGTCCGCGAACCGTCCGAGTTCCGCCAGCCGGGACAACCGTACGGTCTCCCAGTCGTCGGCCAGGCCGGTGAGGGCCGTGTGGTCACCCAGCAGCCGGGCGAGGTCCGTGACGCCCGCTGCCGTGTCCTTGGCGACTGCCTTGGCGTGTCGCACGGCGTCGTCGAGGACGTCGGTGAGCACGGCGGCCGCCTCCTCCAGGGCGGCGAGCCGCTCGTCGGGCAGGGCCGCGGGTACCGCGTCCGACGGCCGGCCGTGGCCGTCGGACGTGCGCCGGTGCGCCTCCAGGACGGTCAGGCGTTTCTCCAGGGACCGTGCCCGTGGTGAGGGCGCACCGGGGGCAGGACCGTACCGCTGTCCGCTCCCGGCCAGTTTCCGCTCGACCCGCTTTTTGAGGATGCTGCGGGTGCTGCCGAGCGGTTCCTGGTACTCGCCCTCGCAGTTCTCCAGGCGCCGCTGGAACTCGTCGAACGGCATGGCCAGTCCGGCCGGTTCGTCCTCCTTGAACCGCTGGAGGTCTTGGAGCCAGGCCGTGCGCAGCGTCTGGAGCCGGTCGATCACCTCGGCCAGGATTGCCGCGTCCCCCGAGACCCGGGCGTGGTCGGCGGCGTCGGCCACCGTGTCCCGGGCCAGTTCCCTGACGTGCGTGTGCACGTCGGCGCGGAGGGCGGCCAGCCCGGACGCGGCCGACTCGAAGGCCGTGAGCCGTGCGTCGGGGTCCGTCACCGGCGGGGCGGCGGGGCCGGGCACCGCGTCCGGCATCGGCTCGGGCTCGGGGGCGCTGAGCGTCCGCCGGGCGGCACGCAGCGCCTTCTCGTGCCGGACGGGATCGCCGTCGGTGAACTCGCGGGCCGCGGCGTGTGCTCCCGGGTCGGGGAAGCCGAGCGGACGCCACAGCAGCCGCTGCCGGTGGATCAGGGCGACGAGCACATCGGGCAGCGTGCGTTCGGCCAGGCACCGCGCGAGCCGGGCCGGCAGCCGCGCGCGGTCCGTCTCGAACAGGTCGCAGACCAGGTGAAGCATTCGGAGGGCCGGATCGTCCTCGTCGGACGGCAGCCGCCCGGCCAGTCGGCGCACGGTGGCGGCCGGGTAGCCGTAGACCATCCACTGCACGGCGAGCACGGTGAACGCCGCGGTGCCGCCCCGGCGGTGCGGGGCGAGTCCGGCGACCCGTTCCAGTTCGTCGAGGAGGGCGTCGCGGGTGCGTTCGGCCGTCCGGCCGCGCAGCCGGCCGTCGGCGGCCATGTCGTGGATGCCGGACCAGCGGCACTCGCCGGGCCGCAGCAGCGGCAGGGCGGTCCGTTCCCCCTCGGGGCCGAAGTCGTCGCGGCCCGCGCGGATGGTGTCGGCGATCGCCTCGGCGCGGGCACGGTGCTCCCCGGTGCGGTCCGCGGCTCCCTGCTGCCGCTCGTCGAGTTGCCGGTACGCGAGCGCCAGGTGGGCCCAGACACGGTGGTTGACGGGCGCCAGTTCGGCTGCCGCGGTGAGCCATCGGACGGCCGGCTCGGTGTGTCCGTGGCGCAGATAGAGCAGTCCGGCGTGGTAGGGGTGCTTGGGGTTGGCCGGGTCGAGTCGGTGGGCGCGGGCCAGCAGTTCCAGGGCGGTGGCGGGTTCGGTGCGGCGGTGCACACCCAGCCGGAAGGACGCCTCGACGAGAGCCTCGTGCTGGCCCCCGGTGAGCTGTTCGCCCCGTTCCAGCCGTTCCCACAGTGTGTCGGCGATGCGCCGGAGCACGTCGGGCCGGTTCTCCAGCGCCGTACGGGGGTTCATGCCCCGCCCCCCTCGTGCGGTGCGGTGCCGACGTCACCCAGTTCATCCGGTGGCAGGATCAGCAGCCGCCGCCCGTCCGACACCGCCACGCGCCGCCCGTCCGGGGAGACGGCGAGCGGATGTGCGTGGACGTAGGTGGTGCGGCCCTCCTCGACCAGGGCGTGGGTGCCGTCGGGGTACCGCAGGACCAGCAGCCGTCCGTCCCGTCCGCAGTCCACCGGGCGCGCGCCCGGCACCCCGTGGAAACCGGAACGGACCGCGAGTTCGGTGTCGAAGGAGACTCCCTGGCCCTCCGCGTCGACGATCGCGGTCAGCTCGCCGCCGGGCAGCGCGGCGGCGACCGGCGTCACCGGTTGTGCGACGCGGAGGACCTGACCGGTGTCGAGGCCGAGCCGGTGCACACGGTGTTCGCCGACGGCGAGGGCGAAGCAGCCGGTCAGGGAGAGGGAGAGCAGCAGCGGCTCCAGGGTGTGCTCCGCCGCGGTCCGGCCCGCCACGAGGTCGGTGAGCGTGCCGTCGAGGCCGCCCACCAGCATCCGGTCGCCGTCGACGGCCAGGGCCTGCACACCGGAGGCGTGCACGGCTGTGCGCTCGGGCGGTGCGTCGTCGAGGGTCAGCGACCACACCGCTCCGGCCCAGGTGCCGACGTGGAGGACGTCCCCGTCGAAGGCCAGCGCGCCCGGCACGTTGAACGCCGCGTCCTCGGTCGCCGCCGGGACGTCCCAGACGCGGACGCGGCCGTCCGGGGCCATGAGGACGATCCGGCCCGTCCAGTCGGCGACCGCCAGGCAGTGCCGGCCGTGCGCCCACAGCCGGGGCCGGTCCCTCAGCTCGGCGGTGCCCGCGGCCTCTTGCGCCGCGGTGTGCACGGTCAGGGTGTGCCCGTCGTGCACGGCCAGGGCGTGGCCGTCGGGGAAGAACACCGGACGGCCGTGCGCGGCGAGGACCGGCCGGCCGTCGTCGTGCCAGGACGGCTGCTCCTGGACCGCCCGCACCCGGAACGGCGCGGTGCTGACCGGCCGGCAGCCGGGGGCGCTGGCGGTGAGCCGTACCTCGTCGGCCGGGGACTGGAAGGCCAGGTCGTCGAAGACGGCCGCGCCGTCGCCGGCCGGCACGGTGAGCGTTCCGGTCAGGGCGGCGCCGGCCGGCGCCGCCGACAGGGTGACGCTCCTCGGGGCGAGGGAGGCGGGGGCACCGCCGGACGCCGTGACGGTGACGGTCAGCGGCGGCAGGGTGTGTCCGGCGGTCGTGTCCGCCGGCGGTACGTCGATCCGCAGGACGGGGAGGGCTTCGGCGGTGCACAGGCCGAGGGCCGTGCGCACCTCCTCGATCCAGTGCGGTCGCGAGGTCGGGATGTAGTTGACACGGTTGACGACGTAGGGGACCTTCTGCGCGGCTCCCGGGTCGATGAGCAGCGGGATGAACCGGCCGCTCTCGGTCAGCCCCAGCTTGTACGTCTCGTGCAGCTCCCATTGGCAGACGTTCTTGTCGAAGTACGTCTGCGAGTACAGCGCCACCACATGACGGGTGCCCCGCAGCGCCTCCTCCAGGTAGACCTGCCAGTCCGCCCCTACGGGTGTACCCGTGCGGGAGACGTCGAGGTACACCCTCGGCGGTCTGCCCTCCTCGGTGACACAGTCGAGCAGGGCGTCGTGGAGGTCCTTGGCCTGGATGTAGTCCTCGCGGGCGTAACTGATGAACACGTCCCACCGGCCGGGGGCGGGTCCGGCCCCGCTCCTGTCCGTCGTCATCGCAGCACCTTCGTGATGGCCCCGATCAGGTCGTCGAGCAGTCGCAGGTCGCGCGGCTCCAGCGGACCCTTGCCGCGGCGCAGCCGCCGTGCCTCGCGGAGGATGCCGTCGAGTTCCCCGCGCATCCGCAGGAAATCGCCGGCCTGCACCGCGGTGGGGGCGCCGGACCGCTGCTCGGCCAGGCTGTTGAACCGCCGCACGAGGCCGGCGACCTCGACGGCGGTCCTCACCCGGTCCGCCTCGGCGCGGCGGGCCGCCACCTGTGAGGCCAGGCCGTCGAGCTGTTCGCGGGCGGAGGGGCCCCTGCCCGCCTTCGTGCGAGCGTCCTTGATCCGCCGGGCCAGGAGGTCGAGGGAGGCGGCCAGCCGGTCTGCCTGCGCGACGCTGGTGATGCCGCCTCCGGCCGCGGACATGACCCGTTCGTAGTCCTGGAAGAGATCGCCCACGACCACCGCGTCGGCGATCTCCGCGAGCCGGTCCGTGATCGCCTCGTCGAGCTGCCGGACGACCTGGGCGCCGGCCTCGGTGCGGGTTTCCCGCCGCAGTGAGGGGAGCCGGGCCCGGAGGGCGAGCAGCCGGGCGCGCAGCGCGGTCAGCCGCTCGACGGAGGCGCCGCCGGCGACGGATTCCATGGCGGAGACGTACTCCTCCACCGCGGGGTTGACGGCCACGGCCTCCTGCCAGCCGCGGATCGCCTTCACCAGCTCCGGGGCCTGTGTGAGGGTGGGGTCGCGGCGGGCGGTCTCGGCGCAGGCCGCGGCCTGTTCAGGACTGCGGCCCAGCTGGTAGAGGCAGAGCGCGTAGAGGAAGTTGAGCCAGCGGAAACCAGGGATCTTGGACATCAGTCCGGCCAGCACCTGTTCCGCTTCCTCCAGGCGGCCCGCCTGCATCAGCTCGGAGGCGTACCGGGTCTCGGACTCGGCGATCAACGAGTACAGGTTCTCGGCGCGGTCGTCGGGCAGCCGTGGCGCGGGGGGTGCGGTGCCGTGGCGGTGCGCGTTCCCGAGGTCCGCGAGGTAGGCGTCGAAGTCCTTCAGGACGGGGTCGTCGCGCCAGCGGGGCTCGACGCCGGCCAGCAGGAGGCGGGCGTGCCGCACGGAGCCCGAGAGGAAGGCCCGCACGGCCGGTTCGGCGACCGGGGTGAGCAGGACCAGGCGCAGCCTGCGGGCCAGGGCGGCGACGTTCTGCACGTCGGTGTCCGCCTCGGCCGCTCCCTTCTCGGCGGTTTCGAGGGCCTTCTCCGGATCGCCGACGCGGGCCAGGCCGAGGGCGAGGAGGTAGGACAGGGTGCCTTCCTCGGGGACCAGTTCGAGGTAGCTTCCGATCCGGTCCAGTGCACCGGCGGGGTCGCGGCCCACGGTGTCCGCGTAGGCGGTGATCTCCAGGGGGGTCAGCCGGCGGCGCAGCTCGCCGCGCAGCTCCCGTACCCTGTCGCGCAGTTCGGGTGCCGGGTTCTCGTCGCGCAGCGGCCGCAGGATTCGCAGCGCCTCGGTCTGATGCTCACCGCCGAGACGGAAGAGGCAGAACGCGCGCAGGAAGCGGGCCTCCTGGTGACCGGGTACCAGGTGCAGGTACTCGTCGAGCAGTTCCAGGGCGACGTCGTACGTGCCGGAGGCGATGTTGGTCCGGGCGTCCGCGAGAAGGTCCTCGCCGTCGTCGCCCAGGTCCAGGGACATTTCGACCGATGCGTCGACGAGCGGGGACAGGAGCAGCGGCGTCCGGGGCCCGGCCGGGGCCTCGGGGGCGCCGAGGGCGAGCTCCTGAAGCCGTCGGTCGTGCTCGGCGAAGAGGTTGTCCTCCCGGACCTCCCGCAGTTCGAAGGCGGGTGTCCGGAGCGCCCGGACGGAGCCGATCTCCTGGAGGTTGTAGTAACGGCCGGTGCCGGTCACGGGTGCCCCTTCCGGGTGGTGATGCGACTGCTGTCGAGCGGCGTGGCGGGTCCGGGTCCGGGAGGCCGGGCCCGGACGACCGCGGTCAGTCCGGTGCCGTGTCCGGATCGGGGACGGAGCCGAGCGCGTGCTCGGCCAGGTCCCGGCACAGCCGGTACTCGGTCTCCTGGTCGATCCGCACCATCAGGAGCAGCACCTGGCCGAGCGGGGCCTGCTGGAAGAGTTCGTCCTCGTCCGCGGCGGGCCGGTGCTCCACCGGCGGAAGCCGGTCGAGCAGCCCCGCCGGGTCGGCGCCGTGGCGCCGCGCGGGCCGCAGCGCGGACAGCAGCCGGGACGGCGTGCCCGGGCGGCGGCTAGGCAGGTTCCTGATCATGGGTCCCCCTGTGCTCTGTGGGGTCTTCGGGGTCTTCGGGGAGCAGCGTCTGCGCGGTGCTGGTGATGAGCCTCATCTCCGCCTGGTGCAGGATGCTCGCGCCGTCGGCTGCCGCCCGGGCGGCGTGGTCGAGTTCGTCGAGCAGTTCGCGCAGGGCGAGCCGGGCGGGAGCGTCCTGGGGCAGGTCCCGGATGCGCGGCTGGACGATGAGTTCGATACGGCGGCGCAGCGCCTCCGTGCGGCGCTGGTGGTCCTCGGCGGGAGTCCGCTGGTGGGGCACGGGCTGGTCGGGGAGATCGCCCGGGTCGCCGAACGGCGCGAACCTCGCCTGCAGCCGCCGGAAGTGGGCCCGGTCCTCCGCGGAGCGCGTGGGGTCGTCGAGGAACTCCCCGACGAGGGCGAGGTAGCGGGAGATGGCGTCGCCCTCGCCGCCGAGGGCCCGCTCGCGCTCCATCAGGTCGAGCACCTCGGGCAGGGTGATGCCCTTGGCCAGCTCGGTGCCCCGGTCGAGCATGTCGAGGGCGTGCGAGCGCTCGGACTGGTTGAGGGCGAAGTAGTAGCGGACCAGTCCCTCGACGAGGTCGGCGTCGCCGAGTTCGGCGTCGGCGGAGCGCACCTCGCGCGCCCGCTGCTCCAGCTCCGCGAGGTCGGCCGGGGTGGGCGCACCGGACAGAGCGGGCCGGGCCCGCCACTCGCGCAGCAGGGCCACCAGACGCAGGACGGCGACGGCCGCGTCCAGGCGGTTCTCTCCTCCCTGCTCGGGCGGCTTCCGCCCGGCCTCCTCCGAGAGGCGTGCGAGCCGCGTCCCGAGCTCCTGCGGGTCGCCGTCGCGCCAGTCGCAGACGACCAGGCCCAGTTCGGCCTCGACGGCGGACCGCCGCAGGTCGGCGGCCCGGTCGCGGGCGGCCTCGAAGGCCTCGCGGGCGTCGTCGCCGCGCCCGTCGAACACCGCCTGCACGCCTTTGACCATGGGCAGGTTGTCGACCTCCGGGGGGATCCGGTCGGTGAGTTCGCCGAGTTCCCTGACCCGGTCGAAGTGGTGCAGCGCGCCGTCCGTCTCGCGCCGCCGCCAGTGCCCGGCGGCCAGGTGGAGGTGGGAGGCGGCCGCGATGCGGCGGGGTTCCGGGCGGGTGTCCAGCAGTGTGCGGTGCTCGGCGTACAGGTCGGTGACGCGGCTGTGGTTCTCCAGCCGTGCCTGGACCCACAGCTCGAGGTAGGCGGTGTGCTCGGTGCGGCCCTCGGCGGTGATCAGTTCGTGCAGGACGGTGGCGGCGTCGGCGTAACGGGCAGGGTCGTGGGTGCCGAGCATCGCGCGCACGCCGGCCTGGGCGAATCTGATCCGGTTCAGGGTCCGGCCCCGGGGCCCCGCGTTGACCGCCTCGCCCAGCAGCCGGTCCGCCCGTTGCAGGTCCTCGCGGTCGTCGCTGTGCAGCAGTTCCAGCGACTGCTGGTAGGGCACGCGCCAGCGTCGGGGGACCAGGACAAAGAAGTACCCGGCGATCCCCACCGTCCACAGTAGTTGCAGCGGCAGGAGAACCGCCCACAGGATCGTGGTCACGCCTTCCCCTCCTGGTTCCGGGCGGCCAGCAGCGCATGGTCGAAGTCCGCCAGCCGCATGCCGTACCGGTGGATCTCTTGGTGGGGCATCTGTCCGTTCTGCCGTACCCGGCCGAGGCCCGCGCGGACCTCCTGGGCGACCTGTCCCGCGGCGTCCGTCCGGCCGAGCAGCAGGAACGTCTCGGCGTAGTCGAGCATGAGGTCGAAGCGCCACCACATCAGCGTGCCGCCGTCGTGCAGCCAGCGGTGGACGAAGGCGTTGGCCTCGGCGAGCCGTCCCTGCCCGATGAGACAGCGGGCCATCTCGTGGGCCTTGTCCCGGCGCTGCGCGGGCGGCAGCCGGTCGAAGGCCGTACGGGCGGTGGCCTCGAGCCGCTCGGCGAACGACCGGTCGATGGCCCCGGCGAGCCGTCCCTGGAGGACGGACCACAGACCCCCGATGATCGACAGCTGTTCGGCGTAGGCCTCGGTGCGCTCGGAGGACGTCTGCACGGCCCGTTCCAGCAGGGAGAGCGCTTCGAGGGGGTCCCGCAGGTCCTCGCGGGCGATCTCGGCGGCGAGGAGCAGGAGATCGTAGTCGGGCCGGTCGACCAGGGCCGCGTGGGCCAGTCCGACGGCCAGCCGTGCCTCGCCCTCGGCGCGCCGGGCCCGTACCGCCGTGACCGGGTCCATCGCGGAGCGCGCGGTGTCCAGGATGTCGGCCAGGTGCAGCGGGTCGGCCGCGCCGGCGGCCGCCGGATCGAATCCGGTGAGGTCGCGCAGCAGGCGCCGTACGTCCCTGACCGGTGCCACCCGCCGCATCCAGGAGGGCAGTCGGCCGTCGCGCCGCTGGTCGGTGAAGAGGGCGGCGCAGGCGGTGCGCTGGAGCAGCCGTCCCGCTTCGCCGTCCGGCAGTTCCTCGAAGCAGCGCAGCGCGGCGACGAGCAGGGCGTGCAGACCGGGCGGGCGGACACCGACGGGCAGGCCGCGGGCCGCCTCCGGGGTCAGGTGCGCCAGCCGCTCCGGCTCGGCGAGGACCCGCCCGAGCGGCGGCGGGCCCCAGGGCGGCAGTGGCAGCAGCAGGGGACGGTGACCGGCGAGAACGACATCGGCGGGCAACGCCACCAGTCCGGCACCGACAGCAGCGCACCAGCCGGGCAGTGCGCGCAGTACGCCGGCCACGGACGCGATCCGGTCCGCCGGTTCGTCCTCGGCGACGGCGTGGGCGAGGCTGCGCCGGGCGTCGGTCTCGTAGCAGACGACCTGGAACCAACGGCCGGCGAACTGCCGTTGGTCGCTGCGGTCCGTGGGCACCACGGGCACCAGGTCGGGGCGGCGTGGCCGGGCCTGCCAGGCCAGCAGTTCCGAGCGGTGCCGGCCGCTGAGCTCCTCGACCGGGATGAGCCGGTACCAGCGGCGGTGGTGTGGGGCGCGGTAGAGCGAGCCCCACCAGCCGGCGCCGGCGTACTCCGCGTCCAGTTCCTCCTCGACGGCCTTTCTGCGCTCACCGGCGGCTGTCGTCATATGCGTCCTCGAGGCGGTCGGCGAGCTCGTCGAGGGTGTCCTCGTCGGCGCCGGCGCGCACGGCGTCCGCGAACGCGCGCAGTGCCGCGTCGAGTGCGGGTGACGGAACGCCGCCCGCCGCGCGCAACGCCTTCTTGACCGTGCGCCGGTACTCCGCCGGGACGTCGGCCGGATCGATCTCCGAGGCCGGGGCGGGTGGGGGCGCCGGCACAGTGACCGGATCCGGAACGGTGGCGACCGGGTCGGGGACGCCGACCGGAGCCGGCACCGTGACGGTGCCCTGCGGCGAGGAGACGCCGGGCCTCGCCGCGGCGGGTCCGGACGGTGCCGGACGCGCGGCGCCCGCTGACAGTTCCAGCAGGAACGCCCGGCGTTCGCCGAGTTCGTCGAGCCGGCCGATGGTGGTGCTCTGGTCGAAGGTAGCCTGGTACTCCCGTCCCGTGTTGGTGTGGGTGACCTGCACGCCGAGCAGTCCGCTCACGTCCAGCGAGAACTCGACGTCGAACTGGTGGTAGCCCTCGGGCCGGGGCTCGATCTCGTCGAGGTGGATGGTGCCGATCAGCGTGTTGTCGAAGATGTACTCGCCCTCTCCCTGGTAGATGGCCACCTCGATGTGGTCGGCCTGCTCGGGGTTGGTGTACGTCTTCACCTGGCGGGCCGGGATCTTGGTGCCGCGCGGGATCAGGGTGTTGAAGCGGCCCTGCTGCACGCCGACGCCGAGGGTGTGCTCGGTGATCAGCGTCACCGTGTAGTCCTGCTCCTCGGCGGAGCGTTCGGCGGTCGGCCGGGTGGCGAGGTCGAAGACGGGCGAGGGCTCGAAGCGGTTGGCGACGATGGCGGCGCCTCTGGCGACCAGGGTGTCGGGGTTCGCGTCGCCTCGTACGAACCCCTCGTCCTGGTCGAAGTGGTCCAAGAGCATGCGCTTGACCTGGGGGATGCGGGTGGAACCGCCCACCAGGAGCACGGCGTTGACGTCCTCGCGCACGACGCCCTTGGCGGTCTCGGCGAAGCGCAGCGCCTCGTCGACCTGGCGCAGCGACCGGTCGAGGATCGGCTGGATCAGCCGTTCGAAGGTGGCCCGGTCGAGTTCCAGGCCGGGGACGTCCCCGCCGAGGGAGACGGTGGTCGTGCCGCGCAGGGACAGTTCCCGCTTCGCCGCCTCCGCCGCGGCCTTGATCCGCAGCCGGTCGAAGCCCTTCGGCAGCGCCTCGCCGAGTTCCGCGACGATCCACCGGGCCACGGCGTCGTCGAAGTCGCCGCCGCCCAGCCGCTGGTCGCCCGCGGTCGCGATGACCTCGATCTGGTCGTCGCGGGTCTCGATGATGGACACGTCGAACGTGCCGCCGCCCAGGTCGAAGACGAGGTAGATCTGCCGTTCGGACTCGGCCCGGTCGACGCCGTAGGCGATGGCAGCGGCGGTGGGCTCCGGGATGAGCTGGCGGGGATAGAGGCCCGCCAGCAGCGCGGCCTCCTCGGTGGCCTTCTTCTGCCGTTCCATGAAGTAGGCGGGCACGGTGACCACCGCGTCGTGGACGTCGCTGCCCAGCGCCTGTTCGGCGATCCGCTTCATCCTCATCAGTACCAGGGCGCTGAACTCCTGCGGGCGCAGCCAGTCGCCGCCGAGCCGGACGCGTACCGGGTCGCCCTCGGCGTAGACCCCCCGCGCGCCGAAGTGGTCGAGGAGTTCCGGTGTGAACAGCGCCCCCATCTCGCGTTTGATCTCCACGAGGGTGTCGGCGTTGCCGGTCCCGTCGCCGATGGCGTCCTTGGCGTCGTGGCCGACGGTGAGGGCGCCGGTGACCGGGTCGAGCCGGACGACGCTGGGCATGGCGACGGCGGCGGCGCCCTCGCGGCCGGGGTCGGCGAGGATCTTCGGAGCGAAGTCCTCGGGGTCGTAGGCGGCGACGGCGGAGTAGGTGGTGCCGAGGTCGATGCCGACGACTCGGTGCAGCTCTTCAGCCATGGGGCGGTCCTCCGGTGGTCACTCGTCGGCGAAACCGTCGAGCAGGTGAGCGCGGGTGAAGTCGGCGGTGAAGTCCGTCCGGGTGGTGTCCGTGGGGTGGTGGACGTCCGCGCCGGCGGCCGCGAGGAAGGACTCGATCTCGCGGCGCAGCACGGTCAGCCCGGCGTCCCGGTCGTCGAGGACGGCCTCCCACGTCGGTTCGACACGCAGGAGGGACAGCGGTGGGTGCCGTGCGTCGTGCTCGGCACGGGCCTCGGCGTTCTCCATGTTCACGGCGTGCGCGGCGGCGATCTCGTCCTCGCTCGCGCCGCGTGCCTGGAGGCGGGCGTCGTAGCGGGCGGCCGCCGCGCGGATCTCCTCGGCGGTCGCCTCGGGCGGCACACCGAGACGCGTGTACTCCGTGGTTCTGGGCACGACCAGGGGCAGTCCGAACAGCGCTGCCCCGGTTCTTTCGAAACCGGGCATTGCAGAAGTCCCCGTTCACCTACACGACTCACCGGGAGGCGGGCCTTCTGCGGCTCCCGTGCCCGGTGTGGTCTCCCTCGTTGACGTCCGGCTCTTCACATTGTGACGTTGCGTCGATAGTAAGGCGGCACAACGGCCAATCGAAGCCGTTCCGCAACAGTTGGACAATCTTTGCCGGACCACCCTGTGGGCCCGCCGGGCACGGGAGTTGCTCAGGACGCCCCGCCGGTGCGCCGGGCACCGGCGGGCCACACGACGTCGACGGGCAGGCCCAGCGACCGGGCCTCGGCGACCGTGTCGGCGGTGCCGCCGCCCCGGCCCGTGGGGGCGCTGCCGTCCCAGACGGCGACCAGGCGCTGCGCGCCGTGCAGCAGACGGTGGGTGGTCGCCTCGTAGGCCTCGCGTCCTGCGCGTGCGTACGGCATGACGGTCACCTCGTCGGCGGCCTCGCACAGGGCGTCGAAGCGCGCGAGGTCGGCCGCGTGTACGACCGCTTCCCGGTAGTCCCGGGAAGGGATGATCACCGAGAGTCCCCACCCCAGGGAGAGGACCGCCTCGGCGAAGAGCGAGTCGGCCCCGCGGGCGAGGCAGGAACGACCGACGAGCCTCTCGTCGCGCAGGCCTGCCAGAAACTCGTGAAGGCGGGCGCGTACGGGTCCGTACGCCTCAGGAGCCAGATCCATGTGGCCGGTCACGGCTATGTCCGTCATACGTGAAGTCCCCGCCTCGCGCGGCTGCGCGCCGTCCGCCGGCCGTGGCCGGGTCCGCGCACCCCTCGTGCGCGCCTCACCGCACCAGGGCGGCGAAGCCGAGGACGTAGGCGAGGGCGAAGGTGAGCGGGATCCACCGCTCGACGTGGACGAGCGGCAGGTAGACGCGCCAGTTCTGCCCCTTCTCCAGGGCGTTCCACTCGGCGGCGACGAAGGCGCGGGCCGGCAGCCGCTCCTCCAAGGCCTCGATCACCTTGAACTTCCCCTCGTTCAGCTGCCGGTAGGAGCGGACCGTGAACCACCAGGCGGCGCACACGCCGAGCAGGACCACCAGTCCCGCCAGGAGCAACAGGACCGGGAGACCGTTGCCCGACCGGCCGGAACGCCAGGCACCGAACGCGGCGACGAGGCCGCTGTTCAGTGTCAGGAAGAAGGTGTTCGCCAGATTGCGGCGGGCACTGACCCGGTCGGCCATCTCCACGCACAGCTTGTACTGCTCGATGACCGCCGACTGGTACTGCACGGACCCAGTGGGACCCTCGCGGTAGGCGGACGCTCCGATGTCCTGGTTCCACAGCAGGTCACTGATTCCGGCCATGGCGGCATCCTTCCCCGGGCCCGGCGCCCTCACCCCCCGAACGGGCGATGAGGGGCGATCTTCATCGATCCCGGGCGCACGTGTCCGGCCGGCCGCCGACAGACCTCGCGCTCGACGCCGGAGAAGAGCGCGAGAAGGTACGCGCGGGCTGCGGCCCGGGGAGCAGCCCTGCGGAAACGGCCTGAGATCCGGGCCGTGACCTGGCCGAACGCCGTCCGTCATCGGACAGGGCCACGCTGTGGCTCACGGCCACCGCACGATCTCCAGAAGCCCGCACGACCGCTGGTGACCACGCGGTGGCCGTTCCCCTTCTCCACCGGCCCACCGCAGGATCGTGAAGGGCGGACGAGAGAGTCTTGACCGGGACCTGTCCCCGAGTGGTGGACACCTCTGGTTCCGGCCCCTGGTGATCTGCACCCGGGCGGACTCTTCGCCCTGACAGGGAACCCGGCCTTCCGGCCTGGGCTCGGCGTCAGCCGGGGCACGCGACGTTCTTCCCTTCACCGTCGCATGGGCGACGGGACCAGCCGCCCCTGGTAGACGAGCGACGCGGCTCTCTTGAGGGTTCGCAGCCACGCACTCACGGCGTAGTCGGTGATGCCGGGAACCGTGGCGAGGGAGCGGCTGAGGAAGTCGTAGAAGTCGGAGACGCCCGTGCAGATCACGATCGCCATGAGGTTCTGCTCGCCCGACGTCGCCGCGGTGAAGACGACACGGGGAAGCGCGGCGACGGCCGTGCCCGTCTCGTGCAGCGCTCCGGGGGTGGTACGCAGCCATAGTGCCGCGCCGAAGGGGTAACCCAGCCGCTCCGGAACCAGATCCACGTCGTAGAGGAGTGTGCCCGAGCGCTCCAGGGTCTCCATGCGACGCGCGATCCGTCCGGTGGTCCAGCCGGTGCTCTCGGCCAGAGTGGCCTGACTCGCGCGGCCGTCCTCGGCCAGGACGTCGAGCAGCGCGCTGTCCTCCTCCCGCGGCTCGACCGGCGGACCCTGACGTTCCTGCCGTGGGTGCCGCTCGAGGAGCAGCGCCACCGCCTCCGGTGAGAGCGAGGGGCCGAGCCGCGCCCAGTCGGCACCGGGAGGGGAGTAGGTGTGCAGCACCATGCTCGTGGCGACCTCCACCACCCCTGGAAAGCGCGCCAGCCGGCGCAGCACTTCCGGGATCCGGCCGTCGTGCGGCGCCTCCAGCGCGCAGACGATCTCCGAGCCGCCGACGGAGACGTTGGCGAAGGAGATTTCCGGCAACCGGGTCACCGCCTCGGCCAGCGCGTCGATCCTGTCCGGGCGCAGCGTGATCCGCACCATGCTCGACGCGAAGCCGTTCACCGCCGGGGACACCAGTCCCACGACCCGCATGGTGCCCGCGCGCCGCATCGCCCGGTAGCGGCGGGCCACGGTCTGTTCCGACACCCCCACCGCCTCCCCGATCACCCGGAACGGCGCGCGCGGCGCCACGTGCAGCGCGTGGAGGATAAGACTGTCCAAGGCGTCAAGCATGGCGGAATTTTCGCATGCAGTGCCTTACGGCAGCGCATTTCTCCATGTGAACGGCAGGAAATTGGGGGATTGGCCCGATGTGGCGGAGACTTCTGCACCGGAGGCTGTACGGGCGGACCGGCCGTGCGTCCCTCCAGCCCCGTGGCAGAACCTGGCCTGTCGTCCGTACCCGTCCGTCTCGTACTGCCGCGCCGGCCGTGTCTCCCACGTCTTTCGACCCGTCCCTCGCACCGGCGTCCCGGTGCCCCGAAGGAGTTTCCCCTTGTCCCAGTCACCGCCCGCCGCCGAGCCCCGTCGCGGGACGACGCTCCTCATGGCCTGCCTCGGGGTCTTCGTCGCCTACCTGCCGGTGACCAGCGTCTCGGTGAGTCTGACCGCCATCCAGTCGGCCCTCTCCACGACCACCTCGCAACTGTCATGGGTGTCGGACGCCTTCGTGCTGCCGATGGCCGCCTTCATCCTCACCGCCGGTGTCTTCGGCGACGTCCACGGCCGCAAGAAGGTCTACCTCACCGGACTGCTGCTCTCCGCCGCCGGCGCGGCGACCTCGCTCACCGCGCACTCCATCGGCCAGTTGTGGACCGGTCAGGCGCTCTCCGGAATCGGCGCCGCCGCGCTGCTGCCCACGACGCTCGCACTCATCAGCCACGCGGTGCCCGACCACCGCGAGCGCGGGAAGTTCATCGGCTTCTGGGCGATGTGCCTGCTGGGCGCCCTCGCCGTCGGCGGCGTGATCGCCGGACTGATCCTCGGCCACACGGAGTGGCGGTGGATCTTCCTGGTGCCGATACCCGTCGCGCTGGCCGCCTTCGGCGTCTCCCTGCGGCTGCTGCCCGAGTCCCGCGCCCCGCGCACCGGCCGCCTTGACTGGCCCGGACAGATCACCGCGGCGCTCGCCATCACCGCACTCGTCTACGGCGTCATCCAGGGCGGCGAAGGCTCCTTCGCCGACGCGCAGGTCGTCGTCGCGCTCGCCGTCGCGCTCGTCAGCGGGGCCGCCTTCGTCGTCGCCGAGCGGCGCTCCGCGCACCCCATGCTCGACCTCGCGCTCTTCCGCAGCCCCGGCTTCACCGCCACCACTCTCGTGGCCATGGTCATGTTCCTCGGCATGATCGGCTTCTTCTTCGTGCTGAGCCTCTACTTCGGCATGGTCCAGCACCTCGACACCCTCGGCACCGCCTGGCGGATGCTCCTGATCACCGGGGCCGCGCTGCTCGTCAGCGGCGTCGCCGGACGCGTCATGTACCGGATCGCGCCACGCCTCATGATCACCACGGGCCTGCTTCTGGTGACCGCCGCGCTGCTCACCCTGCTCGGCGCCGACGCGAGCACGTCCTTCGGCTCGCTCTCCTGGCGGCTGGTCCTGCTGGGGCTCGGCATGGGGATGGTGACGACACCGATGACCGCCGTCGCCGTCGCCTCCGTGCCGCACCCGCTCGCCGGGATGGCCGCCGCGGGAAACAACGCCTTCCGGCAGGTCGGCGGCGCGCTCGGCCCCGCCGTACTCGGCGCCCTCCTCACCAGCCGCGCCGTCTCCGCGCTGCCGGACCGCCTCTCCGACGCCGGAATCGACGGCCCCCTCGCCGACCGGCTCACCGACGCGGTCCGGGACGGCGGTCTGGGCGCGGCCGGCTCGGTGCCGCTCGGCGCGCGCACCGGCCAGGTCTGGGGCGCCGTCGGAAGCGCCTTCCTCGACGGCATGCGCCTGTGCCTGACCGTCTCGGCCGCGCTGACCTTCCTCGCGGCCGTCCTCGCCTTCGTCCTCCTGCGCCCCCGCGCCAACCGCACGGGATCGGCGAAGGTCGTACGCGAATCAGCAGCGCAAACCCCGAGCGCGCCGCGGCCCTCCGACGCCGTGGTGCCGGACGGCGCCTGACGTGTCCCACCCGTCCTGCCTCGACCCGGAGGCAGGACGGGCAGGCTTCGACCGCACCCCCTCGATCTTCACCGGCACCACGGCCAAGCCCACGGCCGCGACGACCTCCCGGCACTCCATCGCGCCGCGCCCTCGCCGGACCGGCCCCGATGGGCCGGGACCTGCACGATGCGCTGACAGCCCGGCGCCAACACACCCGCCGGCATCCCTTCCAGCCGCACCGGCACCGCCAACCGGACTGACGGCGCGACGGGCAAGCCGCCTCGCCCGGCGTTCCTGCTCGCCGGCCTGCCAGGCGTAGAACGAGGACCGGGCCACCTTGAGCAGTCGGCGCAGCAGAGCAACGGGGTAGGTGGTCTTCTCCGCTTCGATGAACGCATGGACCGCGCTCATCGATCGCTCTCCTTCGCGAGGAAGACCGCGGCTTTTCGCAGCACCTCGATCGTCTCGGCCTGCTCACGGCTTCGCCGCCGCAGCCGGCGCGGCTCCTCCCGCTCCGCGCTCGTCAGCTCACCCGACGCCCCCTGGCCCCGGTCGACCTGGTCCTGTTCGACCCGGTCACGCAGCCCCTCGGGACTGACGCCGAGTTCCCGGGCCACCTCGGTGACGGTCCTGCCCGACCAGCGCTGACGATCCTGAAAAGACCTGCTCGCAGGGAAGTTCACGAGCAGCATGATCGCCCACGATGCTCGTCACCCTCGGTCACCACCGGATGTGCGCCGGACCCGTTGACCGTGCAGACCCGGTCGGGGCGGCACTCCGTCTGCGCCCGGGGAAGCGGTCGGCCCGGGCGCAGAGTGGTGTTTGTGCAGATCACAATGCCAGTAACGCGCCTCACTCGAAAGCAGGCACCGTAAGCGGTGCGGGCGCCGACCGCTACGACCGTGATGGGGGCCGTCGCTTGATCACGGCCGTCGTTCTGGCGTCACTTCTCGACTCGGGAGAGCTTTATGCCGTCATTCACGAAGAGGTGGACATAACCGCATCTCCAGCAGATCAGACCGGTTGCCGACTCGTCGGCCCACGCCATCTTCACGAACTCCATGCCGAAGCTGTTGAGCTTGATCTGCCGCTCGCGAAAGAGATCACCCTGACAGACCTGGCAGGTGATCCAGGTGTCACCCAACTGCGCTCGAACGGGTTTGGCCATGCCGGTATCCCTTCGCCATCAAAACGACGTGATCGCCGTCATGCTGACGACGATCCCCTTTCCGAGGAAGATCACGACTGCCTTACCCCGTGCTCAGTGGCGGCCCACCGTACAGCACAGTGATCCCCCTCTGCCGGGTCTGTCCAGTGAACCGAACTTGATCAAGACCGCTTTCATCGCGGCCCACTCGGCGTCGTGGTCGGGCCGCACCTCGGCGACCATCCGCACCGCACGACGGCGCAGCTCAAGCGGATACTGGGAAGGACGTGCCATAACTCGATCCTCTCAAATGATCGAGTCCCTATCGAACCCGAGGTGCCTCTGTGTCTTGTCAAGCCGCCTGGTCAAGAAGGGACTTGACTTGCCGTTCGTTGGCGATCATGACGCACCACACGTGGTCCGCCAGGCGGCGTTTCGGACACCGCTCTGCTTCCTTCGGCGGCTTGCCCTCAGGGAGTTTGCGCTGGTAGTAGGCGTGTCCGGGTGAGTTCGGCATCCGTATCTGCACGACTGCGATGGTGTGGAGGACGGAATTGAGCTGGCGGTCACCGGAGCGGGAGAGCCGGTGGCGGGCCTTCCGCACGGGCGATCTCTACCGAGGTGGCACCCGCGTAGTTCGCGAACGCCGCCGAGGTGGGAAAGCGATGAGCCCGCCGGGTGCGGCCGATCAGCCGGGCGGCCCTCACCGGTCCGATGCCCGGGGTGTCCGTCAGCGCGCTGCCCGATGCCTCCACCAGGCTCTGCATCCGGGCGGCGTTGTCCGTGAGCTGCTTGTCCAGCTTCCGGATCTCGGCGACCAAGTCCCAGGCGATGTCCTTACGGACGGCCTCGACGTCGCCGACGGGACGGACGGCCCGCAGCAGTGTGGCCGCCGGGTCCGCGGACAGCTGGGTCGGGGCGCCGCCGGGGAGCAGATCACGCAGCAGCGCGTGAAGCTGATGGACCGTGCGGACCCCGGTCCGGGCCGGGTTCACACGCCGTTCGTCCAGAGGAGCCAGTGCTGTGGTGTGATCCTCGGGCTCGACATCCCGTCCGTCTCCCTGCAGGCAGGCGACGGTGGCCGCGGCCGCGGCGTCGGTCCGGTCGTTCTTGCGCCGTCCACCACGGGAGAGCTCCCGCACACAGCTGGTCGCCGCGGCAGGCATGCCGACGACGCTCTCGCCGCGGGCGATGAGCCACTGGGCGAGATGCCGGCCGAGTCCGCCTGCGTTCTCCACCGCCCGCTTCCAGTTGCGGCCGGACCCCGTGCGGCATCTCAATGTCCGCGACCCGGGCGAGCAGCCCGGTCTCCTTCGCCGTGGCGAGCACCGCCGGGTCGCGGGTGGCCGGGCTCAGCCGTGCCCCGTGTTCCACCAGGGTCTCCGCCGGCTGCAGATAGCGGTCGTCCAGCGCGGGTCCAGGGTTAAGGGCGATGCCCGCCGGTTCCCGGAAGTCGCCCCTGACCAGGCGGATGGGGCGGCCGGGCCGGGCCAGCTCGGCCAGGTCGTGCTCGGTGCGGTGCAGCTGGGCGTGGACGGTGACGCCCAGGTTGCCGTAGCGGCCGGCCAGTTCGCGGTGCACGGAGAGGACGGTGTCGACGGCGGGCGCGCGGTCCGCGCCGAGGACGACGTCGCGGTCCCGCCGCCCGGCGGCGGCCGCGATCCGCCCGGTGTTCTCCACGGCCAGCTCGCGGGAGAGGGCCAGCCCCGTCTGCGCCAGGCTGAGGCCGACCCGGTCGGGGCCGCCGTCGTGCGCGAGCAGTGCCAGGTACTCCCCGACGGACCGCTCGACCTGCGCCGGACCGCCGCCCTCCTGCCCGCCCGCGAGCCCGGCGGTCACCCGATGCCCTTCGGCCCGCAGCGCCTCGACCCGCTTCAGGACCGGGTTCGGTCGGGCGCCGGGACGTAGCGCAGCGCGGCGGGGAGGAGGAGTTCGCGCAGTACGGAGCCGGGGCCGCGAAGGCATGGTGGCACCGTGGGCCGGACGCCGGCTCGCGCAGCCCCTCGGCCGCGGCTTCCAGCAGCGCGCGCTGGGACAGGTCTTCACTCATGGCGGCGCCTCGGCAATCGTGTCGGTGCGAGAGAGCCGGCGGGCCGTGCGCGCCCCGTCCCGGTCCGCCGGCGGGAACGCCCGCGGAGCCCCGGTCTCACATGGGAACAGCGGACGGCGGGGACGGGCCCCGGCTCTCTCGCGGACGGTTCGGCGCCGCGCCGACCGAGGTCGGCGGTCTGTGAGGTCGTCACAGCGTCCCGCACTGGCTCCGGAACGAGTGGTGGATCACCGGAAAGGCTTTTGCCAGTCAGGTGGCATAAGGCCGCCATAGTTCCGCTCTTCTTGGCAATGCCCGGGCGGAGGGGGCGGAACCGCAGGCGGGAACGGGTCAGGAGCGCCGGTCGCGCCGGCTGCCGCGGGCCGCGATCAGAGACTCGGCGGCCACCCGCCAGATCTCCGCGGCGAGTTCGACGTCGGCGTTGCGCTGGGCCTGCCGGGCGAGCTCCTGTAACCCGGCCATGCCTTCCTCCTCCTCGCCCGCGGCGATGCGCAGCTGGTTGCCGAGGACCTCCAGGCGGACCCGGGTCTGGTAGGGCAGGCGCAGTTCCGTCCGGTTGAGCCGGGCGAGCAGGGCGCGTACGTCGGGGTACCGCCCCTCGTGGAAGGCGAGCCGGGCCTTGAGCGCCGTCAGCGACTGTTCCAGGGCCGCGGTGCGGGCGAAGGGCAGCCCGGCCTCGGCCGCCTCGATGCAGCGCTGGGCGGCGTCCGTGCCGGCGGGCGACTTCAGCAGCTGGAGATCGGCCATGGCCACCCGCAGCCGCAGCCAGAGGGTGAGGTCCTCCCGGCTGTCGAACTTCTCCAGGACCGGCTCTAACAGCTTCTCCGCGGCGTCCAGTTCGCCCTGCCGCACCAGCAGTGCGCTCGCGGTCCACAGCGCCTCGGCCCACAGCGCGTCGGAGCGGCCCTCCACCAGCGCGGCCAGTTCGTCGGCGTGCTGCCGGGCGTCGGGCATCCGGCCCGCCTCCGCCTCCACCGACACCAGGACCAGCAGGGCCGTGGCCGTGTCCTCGGCGGACAGGGAGCCCTCCCGGGCGAGCCGGTGGGCCGCCGTGGCCGCCTCGACGGCCGGCAGCACTTCGCCCTCGACGCTCAGGCACCGCGCGGACTGGGTGAGCGCCCGGCAGCGCAGCTCGGCCAGGCCGATCTCCTCGCTCAGGGTCACGAGCTCGTCGAGGTAGGCTCGCTCGGCGGCCTGCTCGCCGTGCCGCCGCTTCCACCGAGCCAGCAGCCACAGGGCCTGCCAGCGCAGCATCGGGTCCTGGTCGTGGGCCGACTTCAGCTCCCGTGCGAGCTGCTCATTGGTCTCGTCGGAGTCCAGGGAGGTCGCCAGGGACAGGACCCGGGCGAGCGAGGTGGCCCGGATGCCCTCGAGCTCCTCCGGGCCGACGCCCAGCTGCCGTGCCAGATGGGCCACGGCCCGCTCCGTGGGCTGGCGAGCCCCCGACTCCAGGCGGGAGAGAAAGCCGGTCGACATGCCGTCGCCCGCGAGCGCGGCCTGCGTCAGACCCCGCTCGGTCCTCAACTGCTTCAGCCGGCGACCGAAGAATGGCTGCTCCAGCATGAGTACGCCCCAACGGGAAGGAGGGACACAGGGATATGGCCTCGAGCCCTCGACAGGACAGCGCCGGGCCCAGGGGGGCGCGCTGACGTCTAGCTGCCAGGGCGAGCACCTTCGTCAGGCGGCTCGCGTGAGCAGTTCCTCGGCTGCGTCCCGGTTGGTCCCTGACGGCCGTCTTGTACCTGTCCTGCCGTCCTTTGATTCGACGATCACCCATGCCGCACAGGGCGTCTTCCTGAGCGCGGGTGGTCGCACGACACCGATGCTCCCGAAGGCTGTCCAGCGTCGCGCGAACCGGCAGGTTGTCCGCCACGCGGGAGTCGGCGGGCGCGGACCCCGACTCATGCCGTGGGCGCCATCACGGATGCGAGGGACGGGTGCGTGAGGAACGCGGTGGTGCGACCGGCCCGGCGGGCGGCTCTCTCCAGAGGGAGCAGTGGCAGCAGGTGGCCGTAGGCCGGAGTGCCCGGGAACAGAATGCGCATGGAACACCTTCGACGGAGCGATGGTCGGGCCGACGAGAAACGTGCCACGGCGAACGGCGTGACAGTGCCCGCGAGGGGCCGGCCGTCACGGACTGCCTGGCCGCGGCCGGTTCTCGTTGTTCCATTGTGCGGATTGCGACCGCTCGACCCGCCGCTTCGGGCTGCTCAAAGGTGCTCACTTCCGCCAACGCCCGCCGTTGCGCCCCGGGACGAGGCCCTCCCCACGATGTCGCGGGGCGTGCCGGACCACAGTCCGTACACGTCCGGGCCCGGCGGCCCGCCGCATGTCTTAAGGCTGGCCACCATGACCCGCCGGTCGTGGGGAGCGGGCTCCCGGGTGACCAGTCCGGCCTCCTGCATACGGCGCAGCGACTTGGGGACGGTGGAGTGGTCGAGGCCGACGCGCTCCAGCAGTTCCGACTGTGTCTGGCCGTCGCGGTCGAAGAGCTGCATCAGCAGCAGCTCCTGTCCTGGATGCAGGTCCAGGGCGCGCAGCACGGCGGCGGCGTGGCCGCGGTGGGCACGGGCGAGCTGGAAGAGGGCGTAGCACAGTCGCCCGTCGCGCGCCGTGTTCGGCAGCTCCGGTGAGGTGGTGTCGGGCATCGCTGCTCCCTCACTGCATGAGTGGGGCGGTCGGTCGGTTGACGGTGAGGACGATCTTGCCGCGGTTGTGGCCGGCATCGCTGGCCTGCTGTGCCTTGGCGGCCTCTGCCAGCGGGTAGGTGGCGCTGATCGTGGTCACCAGTGTGTCGTCGGCGGCCTGCTGGGCCAGTTCGGCCAGCCGGGCGGCGTTGCGGCGCTGGGGGCCCTCGGCGAAGACGACGCCGAGTTCGCGGGCGCGGAAGTCGGCGGTGGTGACGATCCGGTCGGTGGTGCCGAGCAGGGTGATGGAGTCCTCCAGGGCGCCCTTGCCGGCGGCGTCGAGGACGGCGTCCACCCCGTCGGGGGCGAGGGCGCGGACCCGCTGGACCAGGTTGTCCCCGTAGACCAGGGCGGTGGCGCCGAGGGAGGTGACGTAGTCCTGGTTGGCCTCACCGGCGGTGCCGAGGACGCGGGCGCCGCGGGCGACGGCGAGCTGGACGGCGATGGTGCCGAGCGCGCCGGACGCTCCGTGGATCAGCAGCGTCTCGCCCGAGGTGACGTCGAGCAGGTCCAGGACGCGTTCGGCACCGTCGCTCGCCACGGGCAGGGCGGCGGCGTGTGTCCAGTCCAGGCCGGCCGGCTTGGGTGCGAGGACGGCCGCGGACGCCAGGGCGTACTGGGCGTAGGAGCCGGTGTCGGACCAGCCCAGGACCTCGTCCCCCACCTTCAGGTGCTGCACGTCCTCGCCGACCGCGTCGACGACACCGGCGATCTCCCCGCCGGGCACGGCGGGCAGGGTGGTGGGGAAGACGGCCTCCATGCTCCCGGAGCGGATCTTGCCGTCCACCGGGTTGACGCCGACAGCCCGTACGCGCACACGGACCTGGCCGGGGCCGGGCTGGGGAATGTCGATCTCCGCCTCGTGCAGGACCTCGGTGCCGCCGAACGCGTCGAAAACAATGGCCTTCATGCCTGGGTCTCCTCGGGTGGGATGCCGCGCCGACCACTTCCTGTGGCCAGCCACATAAAAGTAGCACCGATTGTGTGGCTGGCCAAGTAATTGCTTCGAGGAGATCCCGAAGGCAACCTGTCTGTCGGCGAACGGCTGTTCACCGGCAGGGCCCGAGGCGGGGAGCGGTCCGGGCGCTCACGCGCCACTTCCCGGTGCGCGGTCCGGGCCGGTGCTCGCTGACCCCCCTCCCGCAAGGAGTCGGAAGGCGCCGAGAAGGTTCTGGTAGAACACGACGTCCTTCTCCCATGGGGCTGCATGACCGCCGGTGAGCCGCTGTCCCGGACGAGCCGGAGCCCGCCGACCCCGGCCGGGGTGGCGGTCAGCCACTCCTGCCGGCTCATCGGTACGGGATGGCTCTCGGCGCTCCGGTCCGGTACGACCGGACGGGGCGTGGTGCCTTCGCGGATCCGTGAGGGGACGGAGTCCGCCGTGACGGGAGGGGAGCGGGACAGCCGGTATGCGAGACGGCGTAGTCGAGGGAGGCGATGGCAGTGAGGGGGCCGGCCCCTCGCCGGGGAGCACGCCGCCGGAGAACGCGTGGGCGGTGGTGCCGGGCCCGACCGCGTTGGACTTGATGCCCGGCTGGGACTTGGCTTCCTGGACCGTGAGTATGGTGGCCCCCGGCGACGGCGCCAACCGCCGCAAAGCCCGGCGGAGGACCGCCGAGGTCTGCGCCCGCATCACCGGCCGCCGGCGCGATCACCTGCACCAGCTGACCGCTCGGCTCGTTCGTGACAACCAAACGATCGTGATCGAGGACCTGACCGTGCGCACCATGATCGAGAATCGACGCCTGGCCCGTGCCATCAGCGATGCGGCCTGGGCGGAGTTGCGGCGCATGCGGAGTACAAGGCCGCCTGGTACGGCCGCGACGTGATCGCGGTCGACCGCTTCTTCCCCTCCTCCAAACTCTGCTCCGCCTGCGGCGCCGTGCGGAACACGATGCCGCTGGGTGTCCGGGAGTGGACGTGCGGCTGCGGGGCGGTGCACGACCGGGACGTGAACGCCGTGAAGAACATCCTGGCCGTCGGGCTGACGGTGTCTGTCTGCGGAGCGGATGCAAGACCTCAACGGAGCACGCCGGGCGGGCAGCCGGCGATGAAGCAGAAACTCCTACGGCGCGAGCCGTAGGAATCCCCCTCCTTCAGGAGGGGGAGGAAGTCAAGCGTGTCCTCGTGTGTCTGGGTGGCCCGAAGCGGGCCGTCGGTGATGACCAGCCGTTCTTCGCCGGTCCGGCGATCACCGGGACCCTTCCGGCCCGCCGCGGTGCCGGCGACCGCCTGCCCGGCAGTGCCACCGGCCGCAGGTCACGGGATCAGCAGCAGTTTCCCGGTGGTCGTACGCGACTCGATGGCGGCGTGGGCCCTCGCCGCCTCCGCCAGCGGGTAGCGGCCGCCGATCCGGACGACCAGCTCACCCCGCTCGACCAGCGCGAACAGCTCGGCCGCGTACGTGGTGAGCTCCTCGTGCGTACGGATGTGGTCGGGAAGCGTGCCGTAGGTGAGGCGGGTGCTGCGCGGGATCTCGTTCATCGCGATGGTCGGCACGTCGCCGATCAGGGGCCCGTAGAACACCATCGTGCCGTGTGTGCGCAGTACCTCCAGTGACGCGGAGAACGTCGGCCCGCCCGCGCCGTCGAACACCGCGTGCACCCCCTCGCCGCCGGTCAGCTCCCGCACCGGCTCGACGAACGCGTCCCCCGTGGAGACCACGACGTGATCGGCGCCGGCCGCGGTGGCGATCTCGACCTTCTCCGGCCGCGACACCAGGCCGATCACGGTACCGCCACGGGCTTTGATCAACTGGGTGAGCAGCAGCCCGACCCCGCCGGCGGCGGCGTGCACGAGCGTGACGTCGCCGGGCCGCACCGGGTGGCAGACGGTGCAGTGGTGGTGTGCGGTCAGCCCCTGTAGCAGCACGGCCGCGGCCGTCTCGTCGTCGATGGCGTCGGGCACCGCGACGACGTTGTCCACGGGAAGTACGATCTGCTCCGCGTAACTGCCGTGGGTGTCGATCGTCAGCCATGCGACACGGTCCCCCGGAGCGAACCCGTGCACGCCCTCGCCCGTCTCCACCACCACACCGGCCCCCTCCGCGCCCGGCACCTCGGCCGCCCGTCCCCGGCGGACGCCGACGTCGAAGAAGTTCACGCCGGCCACCCGGACGTCCACCAGTATTTCTCCCGGACCCGGACGAGGTGCCGGCCGCTCTTGCAGCCGCAGCACTTCCGGTCCGCCCGCTTCGCTGATGACTATCGCCTTCATGCGGCCGAAGCTAGGCTCCAAAAAATGTACCTGCAAGTACACTTTTTCGATGACCACGGGGAAGGGCGCGGCGACCCGCCTGCGCATCGTCGAAGCCGCCGCGGCCGAGATCCGGGAACGCGGTGCGAACGCCACCACGCTCGACGACGTGGGCCGGCGCAGCGGCACCGGAAAAGGGCAGATGTTCCACTACTTCCCACAGGGCCGGGAGGAGCTGCTGCTCGCGGTCGCCGTACACGAGGCCGACCGTGTGTTCGAAGGTCAGCAGCCGTATCTGGACGAACTCACGTCGCGCGCGGCCTGGGAAGCATGGCGCGACCTCATCGTCGAGCAGTACCGCGACCAAGGGCTGTACTGCCCGCTCGGGGTGCTGATCTCCGACGTGGGCCGCTACAGCCCGGCCTCGCAAGCCGTCGCGGCCCAACTGGTGCGGCGCTGGCAGGAGTGCGTCCGGGCCGGTATCGAGGCCACGCAGGCGGCCGGCGAGGCCGACCCGGAGCTCGACGCCGACCGCACGGCCGCGGCCGTGATCGGTGCCATCCAGGGCGGTGTCACCGTCCTGCTCTCCACGGGCTCCACGGAACATCTGGAGGCCGGGTTGAACCTCTGCCTCGACCGCCTGCTGCTGTGAACGCGCGATCACCGGCGGCGGCTCCCCTCGCGCCGCTCGCCGACGCCGCCGTCCTCGGGACGATGATCAACGCGATGGCCGTGAAGCGGGGCGGCGGCTTCTTCGTGCCGCAGGGCGTCGAGTACGGGCTGCTGCTCGCCGCGGGTGCCGCGGGGCTGGCGCTCACCGGGCCGGGCCGGCTCGCCGTCGACCGCGCGCTTCCTGTGCTCCGGGCGCACCGGCTCGTGTACGGGGTCTTCGCGGTGGCGCTCGCTGTCGTCCTCGCCGCCCTGGTCCTCCTCGTCCGCGACTGATTCCCGTCGTACGGGACTCCTTCGCCACGCGCGGTCGACGGCGGACGCGGTCCGCGTGCTGGAGAGCGAGGGTTTTGTCCGGCGTGAAATGCGTGCCCGCAACCGGGAGAAGGCCATCAGGTCCGTCTGCCCCTCCGGTCGGGAAACGGAACCGAACGGACGGACACGGACGTCGGTCCCACTATGAAGGATCACCCGGACGGCACCGTCCTCGTGAGCGACCCGCGGACCACCGCTGTCGCGCTCAAGGGCCGCGAGGAAGAGCAGGACGACGGCGCCAGGCCCACCGCTGCCGTCCACGGACCCGTGGAAGGGGAGGGCGCGGCGTGACGGGTGGCACTTCCGTCGTGGCCGAGGCCCTGCGGATCACCGGCCGCGACCGGCGCCCCGTGTTCGGCTCCGCCGCCCTGGCCGGCGTGGCGGCGCTGCTGGTCGGAGGGGGGATCGTGGCAGGCGCGTTCGCCGTGTCATGGGGCCTTTTCCTGGAAGCGGGAAGAGCCGCCGAGCTCGCCGTCGCATACGAGGACTCCTACGTCGCGTACGCCGACCAGTGGGACAGCCTCGTCGACGTCGCTCTCTGCGCGTTCCCGCTGCTGCTGCTGCTCCTCGCCATGGTTCTGGTCGCCTGGCTGCTCACCGCCCAGGCCGTCACCGTCGCGCACGCGCGTGAACGTGCGGCGGCGGGCACGACCTGGGCCCTTGGTGCGCTCACCCTGCGCGCCCTGTGGCGCCGCTCCCGTCCGCACCTCGGCGCCGCCCTCCGCGTGCAGTCGCTGACCCTGATGTGGGCCCTGGTCCCGGGACTGGCGGGTCTGTTCGTCCTGGTCGCCATCCAGTTGGAGGTGGTGCCCGGGGTCGTGTGGCCCACGTACCACGAACCCGCGACCGTGCAGTTCATCCTGGTGGGCCGGATCCTGCCCGTGGTGATCTGGGCGCTCGGACTCCTCCTCCTGATCCGTTTCTCACTGGCCACCGCCGTACGGGTGGCGGACGGCTGCTCGGCGACGGCGGCGATGCGCCGTTCCTGGACGCTGACCCGTACGGCACGTCTGCGCACCACCGGGACCCTTCTGCTGAGCACGGCCGCGATCGCCGCCGTCTTCACGGTGCTGAAGTGGCTCGGGACGTACGTGGCGCACTGGGCGGGGCTGCTCATGCTGGCCACCACCGATGACAACGTGTGGGTCACCGGCGTCCTCGTCGTCATCACCCCGGCCGCGGTGGCACTCGTCCTGCTGCCCTTCGCCCTGGCGCCGGCGGGCGTCCTGTTCGCATGCCTGCGTGAGCGGCTCGACGGCGGCACAGGACAGGCCCGGGTGCCGGTCGCTGCCCCGGTCGGGCGAAGCCCGGGTGAGAGGTGCGGGGACCGAGCCGGCCGCTCGACCGGGCCCACGCCGTTGTGACACGGCATCCCGAGGTCGCCTGGCCCCGGGCGGCCTGGTCCTGCCTGACCCGGGTGCGCAGCCCCTCGGCGCTGACGCCGGGTTCCGGGCCGCCTCGGCGACGGTCCTGCCCGAGGAGCGCACCAGCGCGACCGCATCCCGCTCGAACCCCTGCGTGTACCGCCCGCCACAGTTGCTCATAGTTCCCACCGGGCACTGCTTCCCCTGGAACCTCACGTCCCCGTCTCCAGGTGTCCCAAGGTCAGGGGGAAGATCCACGGGCGAGCGGCCCGGTCCGGCAGGCAGAACTCATATGGCAACGGGAGCAGTGCAGGGCCGCTCACCGCACGACTACCCGCTGTGGGCCTGCCGGTCGATCATGGCCACCAGGGTCGTGACGAGTTCCTCGGCCGTGACGTGCCACTTGTCCGCGGACAAGTGGCCGTTGACTTCCATGTCCGTGATCCCGTGCACACTGGTCAACAGCAACGGCGCGAATCGGCGGGTGTGCTCTGCGCCGACCACACCGCCGACGATGGCGAGGAACTCGCCCATCGCGCGATCGCCCGCCCGCTTCGCGGCGTGGATCGCGGCCGGGTCGCCGGCCGGGTAGGTGAACATCAGCCGGTACAGGTGCGGCCGGCGGCGGCCGACCGTCATCAGCGCGGACAGGCCCCTGTGCAGTTTGTCGGCCGGGGACAGCCGCGGGTCGGCGCGCACGGCCTGTACCTGATCCGCGAGCCGGTCCAGGGCCTCGGCCGCCACGGTGGTCAGCAGGCTGTCCTTGTCGGGGAAGTGCCGGTAGGGCGCCCCGCGGGTGACTCCCGCGCGCGCCCCGACCGCGCGCAATGTCACCGCGCCCGGACCGCCGCTGTCGAGCAGACCGGCGGCCGCGTCCAGCAAGGCGCGCCGCGTCGCGGCAGCGGATTCCACTCGGCTGACCATGCCCGCCACTCTACAGTTGACACTGTCATCCAGAGCGCCCTACCGTCACTCAGGTGACAAAGTCATCTGAGAATTCGCGGGACACCCGTGGTTGCGTTGTCGTGACCGGAGCCTCGACCGGGATCGGCGCGGCGTCGGCCCGCGAGCTGGCCCGCCAGGGATTCCACGTCCTCGCCGGCGTCCGCCGCGTCCGGGACGCCGACGCGCTCCGCGCCCCGGGCATCGAGCCGGTCATCCTCGACATCACCCGGCCCGGCCACATCGCCGAGCTCGCCGCCCGCGTCGACGCGCAGGCAGGCGCGCTGCGGGCGCTGGTGAACAACGCCGGCATCTCCGTCAACGCCCCGGTCGAAGCCCTGCCGCTGGACGAGTGGCGCCGGCTGTTCGAGGTCAACCTGTTCGGTCACGTCGCCGTCACCCAGGCGCTGCTACCCGGCCTGCTGCGCCACAGCGGCCGGGTGGTCAACATCAGCTCGGTCGGCGGGAAGGTCGCCCTGGCCACCTTCGGCCCGTATGCGGGCACGAAGTTCGCCCTGGAGGCGGTGAGCGACGCGCTGCGCCGGGAACTGGCGCCGCTGGGTGTGCGGGTGGTGGTCGTCGAACCCGGCGGCGTCCGCACCGAGATGGGCGACCGGGGCGTCGCCACCACGGGCCGGCTGGCCGAGGCCATGTCACCGGAACACCGGGATCGCTACGGGCCGTTGGTCCAGGCGGTCATGGCGCTGACCGTCGCCGGCACCACCGGTGGTTCGTCCGCCGAGGACGCCGCGCGGGTGATCGCCAAGGCGGTGACCGTCAGGAAGCCCCACGCGCGCTACACCATCGGCCGGGACGCGGCCCTGCTCACCCGCCTGTCGCGGGTACTGCCGGACCGGCTGCTCGACCGCGTCGCCGCCGCCGCCCTGCGCCCGCACTACCCGAAGACGACCACCGCATGAGAGCCACGTTCGAGCAAGGGCGGCCGACCGCGTAGGACAGGGCCCGCTCGGCACCCGTCGTTCCACAGGTGGCCGCTCATGGGCACCTGTCCCGTTCCACGCCACTGCAGGCAAGGTGAGCTGAGGTTCCCCCGTTGCCCGGGGGGAGGTCGATCAGCTGGGCAGGGCGGGTCGGCGGGGTTTCAGGTCCGTTCGTTCGGGCGCTGCCTGCTCGGCGTGGTGCTTCCCTTCGAGCTCGACGGGGCCGGGGTGGCCCGGGCGTTTCCGAATGCGCCGGCTGCCGTAGAACCCGTCGATGCATGCGAAGGGCGCGAGATTCGCCTCGGCCCGGGTGGCGAAGGTGCGGCTGCGCAGGCCTTCGGTCATGATCAGCGTCCAGAGGTTCTCCGCGAGGGCGTACTCGAGGGTGGTCGGCACAAGATCGGCATCTTTCCGGCCGACTCGGTGTCTCGACGGCGCCGTTCGCACGGCTCCTTCCACGCGGGCACCGCCACTGACCCTTCAGTTGGAGATCGACTGCGCCGCTGCAGTTCGGGGTGGTGGCCGGGCGGTGCCGTGGTCGTTGTGTCGGCGGTGGCGGGCGCGGGCCACTGCCCGGTGGCAGCGGCGCCAGTACGACCAGGCCAGGCCGTGCCGGATCCGCTCGGCTCGGGGCGGCTGGGGCTGCACCGGCACCACCAGGCGGCGGATCTCATAGGCGCTGAACCGGATCGGGGTGGGACGGTCCTCCAGGTCGTTCTGCAGGCCCCCTCTCTCCGCCGTGGCCGGCGGTGGATCTGGTGTGCGGCGGGCGTCGGCGTCCTGGACGGCGAGGAAGGCGGCGGCCGGCATGGAGAGAACCTTTTCAACGTGTCCAGAGCCCACTGCGCCGCCGCTGATCAACGGCCCGGCGGCCTCAGGCCCGTCGCCAGGTTGAAAAGGTTCAGTGAATGGTTGACATCGAGACAACGGCTCCGTCGTGGCGGCCCGCCGGCATCCGGCCGCCGGCCGAGATCGCCGAGGAGTACCGGCGGCGCGGCCTCTGGAGCACCACCACGCATCTGCTGGCCGACCTGGACCGCCATCGTCGGGAACGGCCGCCGAGCTCATGGATGCCTCCAGGTCGAAGTCGACAGCCATCCGGCTGTACAAGACCTGGTGTCTCCCGGGGCCGCAGGCGACCTGAGCCGCATATTGCGCCAAGACGGTCGCGTTGGTTACAAGGCCGGGAATACGCCGGAGCACGGCCGGCGCTGCGTTGGTCATGAGCAACCCGCCTGCACCAGGATCGCTGATCGATGGACAGCGCAGCCAGCGTCGCGCGGCGGAGCCACGAAGCCGGCTCATGACCGCTGCCGCGGACACGCCGGTCCGTCGGCCGGCCCCGGCCACGCCGCGGGTGTCCGACCCGCTGGCCGAAACCGTACGTCTCTTCGGTGCGCACGGTTCGGTCGGGACCCGGACCGACGCCGGCGGCGACTGGGGTCTGTGGCTCGACACCTGCCCCGGCGCGGCGATGCACCTCATCACCTCCGGGACCGTTTGGCTGGAGGTCCCGCAAGAGCCGCGCCGGCCGCTCCGGACGGGCGACGCGGTGCTGTTGCCGCCGGGCACGGCCCACGGGCTGTCCAGCGGCGAAGGCGTACGGATGGGGTCCTGCGATCGCGCCGCCGCCTCCCTGGCCCGTGACCGGGGCGGCGTGGTGCGACTCGGATCCGGACCGGTGTCGGCCCGGTTCATCACGGTGCACTATGACCTTGACCCCGCGGTGAGCCAGACGCCGGTGTCGATGCCGGGAGCCGTCCTGCACGTCGAGGCGGCCCGCAGCCGCAAACTGGACGCGACGATCGGTCTGCTGTGCGACGAGCTCTCACACCCCGAGGTCGGCATCACTGCCGCGGTCAACAGCCTCGTCGATCTGCTGCTCGTGCAGTTCGTCCGGGTGGTCGGCGCCGGCGGCTCCGGTCCCGCCGCTTCGCCCTGGCTGACCACGGTGACCGACCCGGTGGTACGCGATGCCCTCGCCCTCATGCACCGGCGTCCCGCGTATCCGTGGACCACGGCCGATCTCGCCGCGGCGGTCCGGGTGTCGCGAGCCACCCTGAGCCGCCGTTTCCCCGCCGCGCTCGGTATGTCACCAGGGGCCTACCTGACTTCGTGGCGGATGGACGTGGCCGCCGTCCGCCTTCGCGACACCGATGACCCGATCGATGTCGTAGCCGAAACCGTCGGTTACGGTTCGTCGCACGCCTTCCGCCGTGCGTTCCAGCGGGCTCGCGGGCAATCGCCGCTGCGCTACCGCACCGTGTCCCGGATGGCGTCGGAGTAGCCACCCGGGACTGCGCTCAACGCGAGCCGCGCCGGACTCAGTCGCTGGTCGCCAGAACGAAACCGCGCGGCTCGCCGGTCAGCGAAGCCTTGGCCGCCGCACCATAATCGTCCGCCACGATCTCGATCCGGCGGGCCTCGATACCGTCGAGCGCGGAGCTGACGATGTCGACCGGGTCGTTCATCACGGCAGCCGGGTTGAACGCCTTCATGGTCTCGGTTCTCGTCGGCCCGAAGACCAGCCCGGACACGAGGGTCCGCTGCTTCGCCAGCTCGAGCCGGATTCCGTTGGTCAGGCTCCACTGTGCGGCCTTGGCCACCGCGTAGGAGTTGTTGCCGTCGAAGCTCATCCAGGACAGATTCGACAGCACGTTGAGAATGGCGCCGCCGCCGTTGGCGCCGAGCACCGGCGCGAACGCGCGGACCATGTTGAGGGTGCCGAAAAGATGCGTCTCGACGACCATCCGGATCTGGTCCAGGTCGCCCTCGACCAGGTTCTGACCCAACGAGACGCCCGCATTGTTGATCAGCAGGGTCACGTCGCCGGCGGCCTCGGCGGCTGCTGCCACCGACGCCGGGTCGGTGACGTCCAGGCGCAGCGGCACGACGCCGGGCAGGTCGACGAGCTCGGCGCGTCGCGCGGCCGCGTACACCTTCTTCGCCCCTCGCCGCAGCAGGTGCTCAGCGAAGAGGCGACCGAGGTCACGACCGGCGCCGGTGACCAGTGCCGTGCATCCTTGCAATTGCATGATTCTCCTTGTTCGACGGGCGTCTTTCCGGTCGATCGTAGGAATTCGGTCGGGGCGAACGGGTGGTCGAATGCCTCAGGACCGTGACCGTCTGCCTCTGTTTTCAACGCCCGGCCCGCGGTGCGCCGGGCCTCTGGTCCTCGCCGTGACGTACGAGGCGGGGAACGTGTGGAAACCGTGTAAGCGACGGTCTCGGACCCGATGCGCGTGCAGCGTGACAACCGTTCGCCCCGCCTCCCGGGCCAACGCCAGTGCGTGCAAGGTGAGGGCGGCGCCGACGCCCTCGCGACGGACGCGAGCGCCCGTCGCGATGCAGTGAGCCGTTTCATCGTGACGGTGAAGGCCACAGGTGGTGCGGGCGGCTGGTGTCGACATGGGACGAGGCTCCCGGTAAGACAGCAATCAACCAGGATCAGATGCCCCAACCGGGAGCCTCGCTGTGCTGTCTTACCCTGCCGCGATTGCGTTGCCCGCCCGCAGCCTGAACCACCTCGCCGCGCTCATCCGAGCCCGCCGTGACCAGCGGTGATCCCGATGGCGGCGCCTCGACCCCGGTCGGCAGGACCTGCTCGCCCTGGCTCACCTGCGCAACGGCGACACGCTGTCGCGCCTGGCCGCCGGGTTCCAGATCGGCGTCACGACGGCCTGGCGCTACGTTCGCGAGGCGATCGACCTGCTCGCCGTCACCGCCGACGACCTGGCCTCGGCGATGACCCGGATCCGGCTGCTGGCCTACGCGATCCTCGACGGCACCCCGATCCCGATCGACAGGGTCGCCGATCAAAAGCCGTACTACTCGGATAAGCGCAAGCGTCACGGCGTCAACCTGCAGGTCATCGCGGACCCGGCCGGACGGTTGGTGTGGGCGTCAGCGGCCCTGCCCGGTTCGACTCACGATCTGACCGCCGCCCGTACCCATGGCATCATCGACGCGCTGACCAGCGTCGGCGTCATGACGTTCGCCGATAAGGGTTACCAAGGAGCTTGCGGCAGCGTGCGCAGCCCGTTCAAGCGGCGCCGCTTCCGGCCGCAGCTGTCACGCCGGCAGAAGGCGGTCAACCGCGCCCACGCGAAGATCCGCGCCCGCGGCGAACGCGCGATCGCCACCCTCAAGACCTGGAAAATCCTGGCCAAGCTGCGCTGCTGCCCGCGTCGCGCGACCGCGATCGTGCAGGCCATCCTCGTCCTGCACCACGTCGAGAACCCGGCCCACGCAGGATGAAAAAGGCTCAGAGTGCGATGTGCCGGTACCAGCCGTGGTAGGAGCGCATTTCGTAGTCGGCCAGTCCGGCCGTCCTGGCCGTGGGGGTCGTCGGGGAACATCTCCCCCTGCTGGGATGGGCAGGCATCGTCCTGGTCACCGGCTGCCTGACCGTGCTCACCGTACCGCCCCGCCGGAAGGCGACATATGACCTCACGACCGCGGTCTCGGCGGCCGACCCTGACCGGTTGGAACGGTTCCAGGGCATCACCGTGCCGACCGCCGTGCTGCTCGGCCTGAACGGCGCGGCGGGGTGCGCGACGAGCCGGTGTTCGCCGGCATCCAGCTCTGCCTGTCCGAGCGGGTCGCGACGGACCGCTGGGCCGTCATCGGTCCGTCGGAGGGGTTCGTGATCGGCGCCGTCGACATCTCCTCCGAACAGACGCTGGAACGCATCGAGCTGTGCGGGCACCCCCGTGCGTCGGACCCGGCCCAGGAGCCGTCCGGACCCGCCTTCGCCGAACTCGACCCGGTGACCGTGTCCGAGGTGCTCGCAGACCTCACGGAGCTGGTGACGCGGTAACGACGACACAACGCGATCCCGCACAGGACGTCGGGACGCGCCCCTGCTCCCACCATGGCCTGCTCCAGGACGGCGGCACAGCCAGGTCGGTACCCGGCGCCCGGGCCGGCCACCAGGGCGGTTCACGGACGCCCGCTCCGCCGAGAACGCACCCCGACCCAGCACACGATGAAATGGCCCCCGTCAGCGGCACGAGCACCGGTCGAACGGGGTGTCACAAGGTGGAAGTCCCAGTCGTCCGTCCGTCGGGCACACCGTCGGGCGCCGTCAACCGGTGGGAGCGTGGCTCGGACCACCGCCCCGCCCGGGTCCGGCTCGCCGGTGCCGCACCGTCCTTCGCGTACGGAGGCCGCCGACGTCGAACAGCCGCTTGTCCAGGGCGCTGTGGCCGACGTGGGCGGCAGCATCCGCCGACACGACGTACTGCTCACCGTCGAGGCGCCGACGGGCACCGGGACGTCCTCGCGTCCCGGTGCCCTCCGTACGCCGGTCACCCGGCCCCGGGCGTTCATCAGGACCGGTCCCCGGTGACCGGGCTGACGCATGGGACCGGGGGTCCGGCGTCCGCCCCTGCGGCGGTGGCCGCGCCGGCGGTCCGGCTGCTCAGCCCGTACCGGCGGCAGGCGCGGTGTCCGCGTCCGCGGTCCGAGCCCGGTACCGGTGTCCGCCGCCGAGGGGCCCGCCGTCACTCCCGCGACCAGCGGGACGGCCGGCGCCGCCGATGAGGAACCGACGCGTATCAGCCGGCCTGTCCCGGAACCTGCTTGCCGTCGTCGACGACCGCGCGCTGCGTGATCGCGCTGGTGAACGTGATGGTGCCGACCTCGAACGGGCTGTCCGCCACCTTCTTGACCACCACGTTGCGCTCGCCGAGGAACCGCAGGGTCTTCTTGTCGAAGATCCACTCGGTGCGCTCGCCGTCCGCGTCGTTCTGCCGCGCGATCGCCACTCCGTGACGGCCCATTGCGTCGACCGCGTCCTCCACCGCCACGACCCCGGGGATCCTGGCCGCGGCCTTGTAGAGGGCGGCGGCGAGATCGGCCGGCGGGTAGCTCTCGGTCAGCAGATCGCCGATGGCGACGAAGGCCGCCTGGTCGCGCGGCACTTCGTGGTCGCGGACGGCGCCCGAGTCCCGGTAGATGCGCTGCAACAGCTTGTCGGGGTCGGTGGGCAGCTCGACCAGGGCGTCGTAGGCCGAGCTGAGTGGGGTGTCGCTGGACAGGGCCATGCCCTCGTCGCTCGTCTCGCCCGCCTCGATCAGCCAGCCGTCATGGCCGTCGAGGGAGTTCCAGACCTGGCGGGAGTGCAGCTCCTGACTGACGACCTCGGTCTTGTCGTCGACGGTCCTGAGGTAGGTGCCGGCCACCTTCGAGGCGATGTAGATGTACTGGCCGGCACGCGGCGCGGGTCCGGACACGTCGGCGGCGGCCAGGGAGATGCGGTCGAGCAGCCGGGGGGCGCCCTCGGCGTCGGCGGCGCCGATCCGGGTGGTCAGGGCGGGACCGGTGGCCAGAGCGGTCTTGCCGCCCCCGTCGCCGCCGGACAGGACGACGCCGGCCACGACCGCGCCGGCCAGGACGAAGCCCGCGGCGGGCAGCAGGACCGCACGGCGCAGGAACGGGTTGCCGCGCCGCGGGGCGACGACGGGGCGGGCGGGGGCCCGGGTGGTGCGGAGGTCCTCGTGGATCTGGGCCATCAGCTGCTCCTTGTGGAACTGGTGGCGGCCCGCCGGCAGATCCCGCGCGACGGAGGGCAAAAGGTCCTGGGTCTCCGTCCACTCAGCCGGGTGCGGCTGAAAGGGGCTGGCATTCATCGGTTTCCTTCCTGTGCGGACCGGATCACGTATCCGCGATCACCTGTTGTCTGCCGGTTCGCGGCGGTGGGTTCCCGTTCTCTTCCGAGCAGTTCCGCGTCGGCGAGCTTGCGGAGTCTGCCGCGGGCGCGAGAAAGCCGGGAACGGACGGTGCCGATGGGGATGCCGAGGGCGCGAGCGGCCTCGGAGTACTCCACGCCCTCCCACAGACACAGCGTCAGGACCTCGCGTTCGGGACGTTTGAGCAGACTGAGCGCGGTGAGCGTGGCGGCGATCCGACGCCGGTCGTCAAGCCGTCCGGCGGTCTCCTCGGCGTGGTCCTCGACCTTCTCCTCGGCGGCGCCCGCGGCCGCCGCCGCCTCGGCCGCGTTCCGGTAGCGCCGGTTGCTGCGGTACTGGGAGCGGGCGACGTTGGTCGCGATGCCCAGCAACCACGGCCGCAGCGAGCCGCCCTCGGCCTCGACCGACGTACGGCGCCGCCACGCCTCCATGAACGTCGCCGACATGACGTCCTCGGCCGCGGACCAGTCGGCGGTCAGCCGGAAAGCGTGGTTGTACACCGCGCGGGCGTATGCGTCGAAGAGTCCGGCGAAGGCGTCCGGATCTCCGGCTCGCACCCGGGTTCGCATATCTGTGGTCACGTCTTGAACTGCCTGCAGGTGCGGTCGAGTTCCAGTGTCCTGCGTCACACCGCTCCCGGCAGCCGCCTCTGCCACCAGGGAAGCGGCCGCCCGCACACTACGTCAAGCCGGGACACCACCGGCCCCATGCCCCTGACAGCGAAGCGAACTCCGGGGCTGCGCGCCTCCGAGGCGGGAATGCGTTTCCCCCTCCGGCCGAAGCCGGGAATGCCCATGCAAGGTCGACGATGAACCACGACACCCATCTCATGCCTCCTCCTCCAGCCTGGCGCCCCTTGCCCGGCCCCCGGTCGGACAACCGCTCAAATCCCTGCGTCCCGCGGCCCCAGGCCCGCTGGGGGTGCACCAGCTGGCCCTTCAGCTGGAGATCGACTGCGCCGCTGCAGTTCGGTGATCTGCTGAAGCGGTCAACCACCGGGTATGCAGGCACCATCGCTGGACGTTCCACCGGTTGCCACCGACCGCGAACGGGCGGATGAGTGGTCGGACCGGCTGGAGGATGTGCTGCTTGGGGCCGGGAGCGTTTTCCCGCGGGCTGATCTGCGGCGCCGGGCCGGCGGGCGCGGAAGTGCTGGTCGTGGACAAGGCCGGCTTCGCCAAGAAAGGTCATGTCTCGGCCGGAGTGGACCGTCAGTTCACCGGCTCGCTCGGCGGGGGGTCTCCCTGCCAGGTGGGGGTGATGGCCGCCTGGGCCACCGGCGCCGGACAGGCACTCATCGACCGAGAGCTCCATCTGCCGCAGGAGTGGACGCGTGATCGGGCGCGCTGTCGTGCCGCGCACGTGCCCGACGCGGTGGGCTCTGCCGTCGAGCCGCGCCAGGCGGAGCGGCTGATCGACCGGATTCTGTCCGACCTGCCGCAGGGGCAGGTGTGGGTGGCGGCGGACGAGGTCTACGGTCGCGACGGCGCCTTCCGCACCTTTTTGGAGTCACGTGAGCTGTCGTATGCGGCGGATGGTGCAGGCCAACCAGACGGTGCTGCCGCGGCCGGGCCGGCGGCACGCCGCCCGGCTGGTCGAGCGCGTCGCCCAGGACGAGGACTGGGTGCAGCTGCCCGCGGGCCCCTCCCAGCTCGACAGCCGCCGCCGGCAGTGGTGGGTACGGCGCATCCCCGACCCGGACACACCCGCCGGCGACGAAGCGTGGGCCCGTTGGCTCATCACCCGACGCCGCCCGGAAGACCCGAGTGAGCGGGACTGCTACCTGGCCTGGGGGCCGCAGCAGACCCCGGTGGAGCAGTCGGTGCTGGTGCCCGGCGCCCGCCGGCGGGTGGAGGAGGCCATCCGGTTGGCCCAGCAGACGGCCTGACTGGCCGGCTACGAGGTGCGCTCCCACCACGGCTGGTACCGGCACATCACACGCTCCATGCCGGCCGCCGCCTTCCTCGCCGTCCAGAACGCCGACGCCCGCCTTCGACAAGGCCCGGTACCGGCGGCGCAGCGCGGTCGAGCGGTGCGTCAGCAAGTGGAAACGGTTCCGGGCCGTGGCCAGCCGCTACGACAAGCGCGACTACATCTTCAACGACACCCTCACCGTCACCGCGATCGTCATCCGGCTCCGCGACACCGTCCAAGAGCCATCAGAAACGACCTAGTGCATCAGCTCGGAGTGGGGGTGTTCTTGCGCCATCGGACAGACGTAGAGCTGCTGGTCGTAGCCGCTGCCGATCTGGACGGCGGTCGGTTGTCCTGGAGCAGGGTCGGTGCCGAGGGGTGCGACGCGGGCATTGCGGGGGACGCGACCGCGGTCGTGCACCTCAATGCCTTGGGCGCGGAAGAAGTCGATCACGGCCGGCCCTTCCGGCCCAGTGTGGCTGAAGGACGGACTGGTGTGTTCTTGGTCTTCGCGCACTTCGTTCGGGAGCCAGTTGCTGGCGTCGTCTTCGAACGTGGCCGCGAGTCCTTGCCCCGCCTGTCCGAGCGCACCGTCACGCCCTCGGAGCCGAGCGGCACCACTGAAAAAGTATTCATGAAGGTAGTCATGGACGTATACTCGTGAGCATGGCAGACACGACGGTAAAGATCGACACCGAGACGCGAGACCGGCTGGCCGGCATCGCTGCCGCCCGGGGCACGAGTGTCCGCGCCCTGTTGGCGGAGCTTGCCGTCCAAGAGGAGAACCAGCTCAAGCTGCGCGCGGCCACCGCGGCCTTCCGCGAGGTCATCGCCGAACCCGGGATCGCCGAGGCCTTCGACCGTGACTTCGGGGGCCTGCCCCAGAGCGCCGACAGCATGCACCGGGCGGCCTGACCTTGGACCTGCACATCGATGTCCGCTGGCTGCTGGACCGGCAGGAGGAACTGCTCGGCAAGGAACTGGCCGTACGGGACTACTCCGGGCTCGTCGCCGCCGTGGCCCGGCACCGCGTGAACACCCCGCACATCGAGGTCGGCAAGCCCGACGCGTACTGGCGGGCCGCCGCGCTGCTGGAACAGCTGGTGCTGCTGCGGCCGCTACCTGCACGCAACGAGTACTTCGCATACGGCGTCGCCGTGGCCTACATCCGGGCCTCCGGCGAAACCGTGGACACCTCCTACGAACCCTGGCGCGACCTGATCACCGACATCCGCGCGCTGCGCCTGACCGTGTACGACATCGCGGACCGGCTCCGGTCACTGCACCCCGCGTAACCGGACAATCTCTCGCCGAAGAAGAGAACTGGACAGCCCGTTGGTTCCCTGGCCACGCCACCGGACCAGGCCGCCGAGCCGTCCAGGCGCGGGACGGCCGCCACGCCCGCCGGGCGGTCGTGCCCGCAGCGGACGACCGCTACAGCGGCCAGGCGCCCAGGCCGGCGGCCCATTCTGTGAGGCCGGACCGCGCGGGAACCGGATGGCGCGCCGGTCGTGTCAGTGGCGCGTGAAAGGCCGCCCGCACGCCGTTCCGCCCCGCCTCCACCTGACAGGACCGAGGGATGTGCCCGTCGACCTTGTCCTGCCCTGCACGGATCGCCGAAATGCCTTTCGCCGCGTAGGCGACCGCCCCTCCCGCGACCCACGCCGCAGCTCCGGCCGGAAATCCCTCCGGCCGGGGCTGCATGCATGATCACCCTGTTGGGCGAGCCTGCGGTCGGGGAGCCGGGGGAGTTGGTGGGTGCACGGAATGCTCTCGTGCGCGTGGTGGTGGTGTGGGGCTGCGGCCGGTTTCCTGTGGGCCGGTCGCAGCGCTGCCCAGGGAGCGCCGGGGCGCGTCCTTCCACCTGCTGGCGCTCCGGCGCGACCCGTGAACTGTTCCGTGCCGTTCATCGCAGGAATCGTCCGGGGTGAGGGCAGTGAAGGCCGGCAGGTCGTGCTGGGCGGCGTCCGGGTGGGCCGCGGCCCTGGGGAACTTGGCCTCCAGGGCGTGCAGGGCGTGGCGCAGTTGGGCCTGTACCGTGTCGGCGTCGGGCTGTTCGAAGACGGTCCGCAGCAAGGTGGCCACCCAGGGCTGGGCCGACTTCGGGGCCTGGGAGAGCAGGTTTCTGGCGGTGGGGGTACCGCCCGCGCCCGTGCAGGGCGTGGGGGAGGGTGCGGCAGCGCTGTCAGGAGGCACCGGGCAGGGTGGCGCCGCTGGCGTTGACCAGGCCGGTGTGGGCGTCGGAGACGGTCAGGTGGACGCCGGACAGGCCGTGGGCGGCCCGTGGGCGCAGGAAGGCCGGCCGGTCGGCGCCGTCCTGGCTGGAGGCGACGTCCAGGCCGAGGATCTCGCGGTGGCCGTCGGCGTTGCCCCCGACCGCGACCAGGGCGTGGACGCCTGCGATGCGGCCGCCCTCGCGGACCTTCTGCGTGAGCGCGTCGACCCGGACGAAGGTGTAGGGGCCGCCGTCCAGGGGCCGGTTGCGAAAGGCCGTGACCTGCTCGTCCAGGTGTTTGGCCATCGCGCTGACCTGCGACTTCGACAACTGGGTGACACCGGGGGACTCGGCGGGCTTCTCGGCTCTGCGGGGGGAGATGCCCGGCAGGTAGGCGGTGGCGACCACGCTGATCGGGGCCTGTTCGGTCCGGCGGCGGCACTCCAGGGGCCAGGTGGGGAAGTAGCTGCCGGAGCGCAGTGTGGGAGTGGCGGGCTCGATCGTGCCGGTCCGGGTGTCCCACTCGTGCGGGCGGTAGCCGTTGCGCTGGTTGACGCGGTCGTCGCTGACCTGCCCGTCTGCGGCATTGCACAGGGTGTCGGCCTTGGCGGACCTGAGGGCGTCGGTGAACGTCTTGACCATCGTGCGCAGCAGATCGGGGCTCTCCCCCGCAAGCGGGGGCGCCCCCAGGCGGGATTCTCCTCGGTGAGGGCGTGCAGGGGCGGACTGTCGGGTGCGGTCATCGTTCTGATCTCCTTCGAGCTTCGACACCTCGAAGATCAGCCGGTGGCCGTTCATCCATGCGGGCATCCGCCCTGAAGCCGGAACAAACCCCCGGATCAGGTCGAACCCGCACACCACGTCAGTGGACGCAACCAGCTCCTGCTCTACCAGCGCTGGCTGACCGAACGGCTCGCCACCATCGAGGACCCCGAACACCACCGCCTCGTCCGGCACTTCGCTACCTGGCACCAGATGCGCCGACTACGGGCCACGGCGGAGAAGGGGCCGCTGGGACACTCTCAGACGCACCAGGCCAAGCAGGAGACCGCCCAGGCCGGCTCCTTCCTTGCCTGGCTCGCCGGCCGAGGCCGCACTATCGAGCACTGTCGGCAGGCCGACCCCGACGCCTGGCACACCGAGAACCTCGCCACCCGGCGCCCAGCTCAGACCTTCCTCCGCTGGTGCATGAAGACGGGCCGCATGCCCCGCCTCACCCTTCCGCCCCAGGCCATCACCCAGGACCAGGCGCCACTGCACCAGCACCGCCGACTCCCCATGCTCCGACGGGTCCTCAACGACAACTCCCTACCTCTGCGGAGCCGCATCGTTGCCGCACTCGTTCTTGCCTATGCCCAGCCCGTCAGCCGCATCGTTCGCCTCACTATGGACGACATCATCGACGACGGAGTCACTGTCACTGTCCGGCTGGATGATCCGCCCTCCCCGCTCCCCGGGCCCGTTGCGGACCTGATGCGGGCATACATCCTGTCCCGCCAGCATCTGCCCTACGCCAGCAGCAGAAGCTCCCACTGGCTCTTCCCCGGCCGCCAACCCGGACAGCCGATGAACCCGGTCAGCCTCCAAGCCCATCTGCGTGAGATCGGCGTCCCGCCACAGCGCGGCAGAGCCTCCGCGATCCGTCAGCTCGTCCTGCAGGCCCCGGCCCTCGTCGTCGCGAAGGCACTCGGCTATCACGACAAGGCCGCCACCCGGCTGGTCACCGAGGCTGGCGGAACCTGGAGCCGATACGCCCCTGGCGACCACAATTGATGACCGCCGGAGGACGGAGACTCAGGCAACCGACGCCCTGAAAGGATCGGTGGGGATGATCTCTGCCTTGTCGAAGAGCTGCTCCAACGCCTCGTGCCCGTGACACCTGCGGAACTCGATCTCGGCTGTCGTTACGGGCAGGGTCCACAGGATGCGGGCGTGGCCCCCGGGAACGGGGCAGTGTTCAAGGTCTGGTCCGTGGAGATAGGGCAGGCTGATCAGCAGGTGATCGCAGGTTGACCCCGGCACCCACGGTTCCCCGATCGGCATGCTGTGCTCCAGGTCGAGCTGATGTCCTCCGCAGTGGTAGTAGGCGATCATCGCCATGAGCTCGATGAACCGCTGGTCGCGGACGTGGGCGGTCATGACGAACTCAAGGCCGTGACCGTCCTTCTCCATCGCGGCCCAGCACCCGGCGGTCACATAGGCCCAGCTGTCGCTGCGGGGACCGGGCCCCACAACGAGAACTCGCAGATCGGGCGCCACCTCGCGCCGTTCCGGCCCGAGGTCGTAGTCGACGACCTCCACGGAGTGCCCTTCGAAGAACGCCCGGACATGTGACTCAACGGCCTCCGCGGCCAACACCCTCGCATCACTCACCACGCGATCACCCCACTGCGATCGACCGCCCCTGACGGCTCACTCAGCGTCATGGGGCTGCCGACCTCGGCTACGAATACGCGACACCTCAACTTGCGAGCCCACCAGTCCCGAAGCCGGTGTGCGGGGCCGGTCACGCCGTGGCGGTTGTGTTCGCCTGAGCCGTGCGCTCTGGCGTGCTCGCGTGCGCCGAGGGGTGGTGCCGGACGCGTTGCCGCAGGTGCCCGGTGGCGGCCGGTGGGGTGTGTGCCGCAGGCGCGCTCCTGCCGCGCCGATGGGGCGGCAGGAGCGGGGTAGACGGTGCGACGGCGTTTTCGGCCCGTACACCGATGCGCGGGCCAGGGGGCGCCGGCGGGCTGGAGGCGGCGGCTGCGGAAACAGGCGCAAGGGGTCGTCACCGCTGAAGGGAAGGGGCAGACATGGGACACACGCCACGTTGTGAGCTGGTGATCCGTGATGTCAGGACGCACGACGGTGCGGCGTTTTTGAGCGTGGTCGGTGAGTTGGGGCTGAAGGAGGTGCAGTTGCTGACCGAGGCGGTCGAGCAGCTGACGCGGGGGCAAGGCGAGGGGCGCCGGGTGGTGCTGGATCTGTCCGAGGTCTCCTACTGCGGCCGCGACAGCGCCTGCACTCTGCTGGGCGTGTGCTGGGGCATGGAGGTCGTGGGCATCCGCGTCGTTATCGCGGAGGTGAGTGCGATGGCGCGGCTGGCCTTCGAGAGCACGGGGGTGGCCGAACAGCTCCCGCTCGCAGCCGGTGGCGGATGAGAGGCCCCGCCCGGGGCGGAAGCCGGAAGCAGTCGGGCGCGGCGGTGCGGGCTCTGTCTGCCGAGGTCTTGCCGCCGGGCGGCTTTGACACGTGTATGGGTAGGCCACGTGCTCCTCCCCCGCCTAGGGTCGCAAGACTGCCCTTCACACGAGGGTGCCCAGGACATGCTCCACCGATCTGTTGCAGAGGAACTGTGTGATCGACCCCGACAACATGCACAGCCCCAGCCGACTTACCGCGATCCGGACCGTCGCCGATGCCGTCACCGTCGTCCGCCTTGAGGGCGAGATCGACCATCACACCGCGCCGCGGCTGCGCCAGGCACTCAGCGCCGACCGCGCTGACGGCCCGGCCCGGATGGTGATCGATCTGGACGGCGTCGCCTTCATGGACTCCAGCGGTCTCAACGCCCTCATCGATCTCCACCAGGCGGTGCAGGACGCCTCCGGCTGGGTCCGTCTGGCCGGCATACAGCAGCCCGTCCAGCGCCTGCTCGAACTCAGCGGTCTGCAAGCGTTCTTCGACTGCTATCCCACCCTGCGCCGGGCGCTGGCTGCCTGAGCCGCAGGGAACCGCGGCGAGCCACGGTCCTGGGGTTGTGGCCGGTCCTGATCGGCCGGTCGGCGAGTCCCTTGGTCAGGACCTCACGCTGGCGTGTCCAACCGTTCGAAGTGTCGGCATCGGACCGCGTTCACCGACCCAGTGATCATCCGTTCTCCCGCGCCCTGAAGGCGACAGCCGAAGGGGTGCGAGTGTCAGCGGGCCAGGGCTTGGTCGAGGGTGGGGTAGCAGTCGATGAAGGCGTCCAGGCCGGAGAGGCGAAGGACGCGCTGCACGCATGGTCGGGGGTGGGCAAGGCGAATCCAGCCGGGGGTGCCGCGGGTGGCGCGCTGGCCGATGATGAGGGCGTTGAGACCGGTGGAGTCCATGAAGGTGACCTCGCTCAGATCGACGACGGTGCGGGCCGGCGCGGTAGTGGGGGTGTCGGTGAGGGCCTGGCGCAGCGGAGCGACGGTGCAGTGGTCGATCTCGCCGTGCGGGCGCAGGACGGTGACGCCGTCGGATGTGGTGGTGCGGGCCAAGGACAGAGGCGCGGGGGTGGTGCGGCGGACCGTGTCCGCCGCGCGGTCCTCGGCAACTGCCGGTGGGATGTTCTCCTGGCGCGTCATGTGGGGCGCCTTCCCGGACCAGTTAGGCGCGACGCGCCGGTATGCGCAATGCGCGGACAGGACCGTCTCATTGCGGCATGCAGGCCACAAGGGGGCCATGAGCAGGGTGGGCAGGGACGAGAGGCGCGTTTTGGACGGCGCCTTGTTCACGCCGGGAAGACGCTGTACCCGCATGGTCCTTTTCCGGACGTACGGCGTCCGGTTGACGGCAGCCTTGCTGCCGGTCCTTTTGGCGGCCGGGCCAGGTCAGCGTTGTGGCCATGACGTCGGCGAGTAGGCAAGAGGGCGCGACAGCAGGGTAGGCAGGAGCAGGCACCCGTCCGTTCCTGCCGTGAGGGAAGGCGCAGGGCGAGGACCTGAAGCCTGTGCTGGTTCAGGCCCTCGCCGAAAGCCCGTGCTGGTCCAGGCCCTCGCCGACCGCGTACTCCCGGGGAGCCGGGATGCGCGGCTTGTACGCGGTGTCCGATCCAAGCACCCTCACTCGTTCCAGGTCACGCACCAGCGGGCGTACGGGTCGGGCGCGCGCCTTCTAACGCGCCTCTGCCTTGCAATTTCATGCTTAAAAGCCATGGATGTCGTCCACACGGGGCCTGGTGCTGGTGCCGGCCCAAGGGTTGGCTGCATCAGTCTCCGGGGAAGTCATTCCGAGACGGCTCGGGGAGTCGTTTCGTGGCCCCCTCCATGGTCAAAGTCGGTGAGTTTTGATGTCGCTCGAGGGCGGCAGGGCTTGCCGGTGCCGTCTCGGGCTTTTGCAGTTCACGAACGAGCGTGCATGGTGTCTCAGGTCGTTGCCTTGCTCTGGTCCGCTCCCAGGACCTGGTTGATGTGGTGGTCGAGCATGCGTCCGGCGGCATCCGGGGAGCGGTATCCGAGGGCGACGTCCACGCCGAGGCTTGTGGCGAGCGACCAGCAGATGTCGGCGTCGGTGCGCTCTTCGCCGTGAGACCGGTTGCCGCGTTCCTGCCGGGCTGCGGCGATGAGCTTGGCGGTGAAGGTGAGCAGTTTCTCGTCGCCCGGGGCCAGGACGTTGGCCGTGGTCGGGTCGGAGACGGCTCGCCCGGCAGCGGCCAGGGAGAACCGCATGAGCCGCATGCTCTCCTCATCGGGACGGACCAAGGCGTGAAGGCATGCGCGGAGCACGGCTTCCGGGCTCGTGCCGGCTGTCCCGACCGTGTTCTCGATGGTGGTGTGCACGGCTCGCACGGCCCGGTCGAGCGCGTCGCGGATCAGGGCCTGCATCGAGGAGTAGTAGTGCTGCACGTGGCCCATGGAGACGCCCGCTTCGTCGGCCACCTTGCGCAGCGTCACCTGTTCGATGCCACCCCGGACCGCCAGCGCCCAGACGGCCTCGACCAGGCGCGTCCTGCGCTCTTCGTGATCCACGATCTTCGGCACGTCGCCTCCTCGACCGTTCACCATGCGGCTGCATTGCGAACGGTGCTTCGATCCTTTTACAGTGCAAGTGCACTGTAACCGTGTCGGCGAGGGCCGCGGAGGTGCGCAGAGCTGCCTGCCACGGTGTTTTTACACGGCAACAACGTCCCGGGATCGAAAGGGCATCGCATGAAGTACGGCATCCTCGAGGGCCTCGGGGTGGTCCTTCTCGCCCTCGGAGGGCAAGGAGCCATCCGCCAGTTCGTCGACCACGGCAACGCCGGCCTGCTCGGCCGGCTGCCGGGCGGATCCACGGCCGGCATCACCGTCTACGTCCTCGCCGTCGTGATCGGCGCGCTTGTCGCGGGCCGGGCCCACGCTGCAGCGAAAACGGCCGGACGCGGCAGATGAGATCCGGCCGGGCAGGCTGCGCGGACCTCATCCTGAGGTTGCTCCCTGCGGCAGCGGCACACCTCACCCTCCTCGCAAGCCCTTGAGCGACATCAAAACGAACCGGCATCGCGACCTCGGCCGGACGGTGTCTCCCGCAGCCACCTCGCAACGACATCCCTGCTGAGATACAAAGCCATAGGGTCGTCGGCCGGGGAAGACTCCGCATCGGCGCACGGCCGCGCCGGGCGGTGCGTACCCTGCCCGCGCACCGTTCACCGCGTACCGACGCGGAGCCCGCAACCGCTGTGATTGCCATTTTCGCCATGAGCAGCCGGTGCAGACCGTGCCTCGCACCACGCCCTGCCTCTGCGCTCAGGACCTGCTCGATGCCGTTGCGTTTCCCGGGTGCTCAGGCTCGGCGTGGGGCCGTGGGCGATGCGCGGGCCGGGTCGGGGCCAGCGGTACAGTCGCGAGACCACCGAGGTGTCGCCTTTCAGGTCGACGGCGACCCGGTAGTGCGTGCTGCCGTCGGTCCAGTCCTGTCGGGAGGTCACTGCCGCGTAGCGCCACGTGCCGTGGGCCCGCACCGCCAGGGCCGGGCGGTCGCCCGGCGGCCAGGTCCTCACGCGCGGTTCGGGGCCGTCCTCGGGGCGCCGGACCGCGACTCCTGCGGCTCGCGCAGTTCGCTGTCCATGGCGCCGACTGCAGGCGGGCCGTGGACACGCCCGGCCCGCACCCCGCGTCGTCACGAGCGGCCGCACCGGCCGACCGCATAGTGCCGGGGACGTCCCGGGCGCGAAACCGTCCGGACCCGGGCGGCAGCCGTCCCTTTGGGTAGTCAGCGGCTGCGCGCGCCCTGCAAGGAGGATCTGCCTGCCCCGCCTTCGTCCGAGTGCAGGCGCGCTCCCCGGCCACCACATGGCTCCCTCCTGTGGGCGACGCGCCCCGCGCCGGTCCTGCCGGCCTCGCCGCCGGGCACGGGGCTGAGCCTGCGCCGGTGCCGTCAGGGGGAACGGTATGTGCCGTCCGAAGATGACAGTGCGGCAGGCCGGGGCGGTGGGGCTAAGCCGAATGCTGGGCGAGTTGGCCGGTGGCGTGGGCGAGGGTGTGCAGGCGGCGGCGCTGTTCGGCCGGCCACCGGCTGGGCCGGTCGTGGTGGACGGAGACCATACCGACCAGCTGGCTGTTCGGGTTGATGATGGGCAGGGAGGACACCGCGCCGACGGGGACGGTGCCCAGGACGTCGGCGGCCGGGGTGCCGCTGTAGGAGGGGTGGCCGGCGACCTCTTCGACGAAGACGGGGGAGTGCTTCAGGGCGGCGCTGCCGCAGGAGCACTCGCCGCCGTTGACGGTTTCGAAGAAGGAGACCACATCTGAGGGGAAGCCGTGCTGGGTCACGACGCGCAGGGTTTGGGCTTGTGCGTCCCAGATCTGGGCGGTGCCGAGTGACGTCTCGGTCAGGCGCAGGGCCATGACCATCGCCTGGTGCAGCAGACGCTGGTCGGGGTGGTGCTCCCGGCGCATCCGGGCGGTGCAGGCGCGGGCCAGTTCCACCGCGGCCGTCTCCCCGCTGCGGGCCAGGGCGCGCAGCACCGCGCTGTGGGCGACCTTCAGGTCCAGTTGCCCGCCGCTGGCGGCGGCCTGGTGGTGCAGGGCCAGCAGCACGTCCACCCCGGCCAGGTCGCAGAACGTCACCCGGCTCACATCCAGCACCAGCCGTCGCGAGCACATCGTGGGCAGCGGCAGCCGGCGGAACAGCGCCAGGGCCGCGGCGACATCGAGCTCACCGGCCAGATGCAGGGTGGTCTGCTCCTCGCCGCGCGTGAGGGCGAACCGCAAATCAGGTACCAGCTCGGACCATTGCATGCTTTACCCATCTGAAATAGGCGCCTGTGTCTGCCCGGCAGCGTAGGGCCGAGGTAGGCCAGGCGGCGAGGTTTTGCCCATATCGCACTGATCGCCGGTACGGACGTACCCCGGCTCATCAAGCGGCCGTCCACGCACCGCCGTGGTGAAGGCGACCGCGCTCAGGAGCCGGCACAAGCCGAGCGAGCAAGGGCGCGGCAGGAACCGCCGCACAGCCTTACCGCCTGGTTGCTGAGCTGCCTCCTGAAAGGGTCTCCCTCTGCCCGGCCGGCGACAGGCAGTCGTCCCGACCCCCGTAGTGACGAGGAACCCGGCCTGCCTCACGCAGGCCGGGCAGCCCCGGTCCAAGGTCCGTCCCTGCCCATGAGCCGCCACCGGAAGGGATAGCCCGGGGCGCCGTCTGGCACTGCCCACACCTTGGCGCCGCGCCGCCTTGAGCACCACTGTGCAGCCGAGCGGCATCGGCTACGCCATGCGAAGCGCCCACGGATAGACGAACAGCTTTCACTGCTGGTGCTGTGCGATGACGGTGCGGTGGTCGTCGCCGACCACAACAAGAACGGCAACGGCTCGCAGGGGCTGATAACGGTGAGGTCGGACGACGAGAAGCGGTCCGGCTTCTGTCAGGTGCGGGAAGCATCCGGCCGGTCGTGCCCAGATCCGGTCTCCCGCGTGCGGGACGGGAACGTCCTTCGTAGCGTGGGTAAAGGCGGTGGGCTCTGCGGCCTGGGGAGGTGTGCAGGACCCACCGTCCCGGCCTGTCCGTCACGCCCTGCTCGATGGGTGCGGCACGCTGCCGGCCGTTGCCGTAGCGCCAGGATCGTCAGGTCAGGCGGGCCCCAAGAGGGCGTTTCGGAGTCCTGGCGGGCGCGCAGTGCCCTGAGGGCTGGACGAGGCCGAAGTTCCGTGGGACTCCTTCGTGCAAGGGCAGCACGGCCGTGGTGGTCGTGCACGCCGACGGTGGCGAGGAAGTGGGGCGGGGCGGGGCCGGTCTGCCGAAGCCGGCTTCGGCCCCGGCGGTTCTGTGCCGGAGTGGTCGCTGCCGACGCGCCATCTGTCGGGGACCGCCCGAATCGCGCGCGGCGTGTGTCTTTGTGGCCTGCCGTGACCGTGGGGGCGCGTTCAGTCTTCGTTGACCTGGAGGTTGTCCATCTCGTGCCAGCCGTGGGTGGCGAGCCGCTCGGGCAGGCCGAGTTCGGGGCGTGCCCGCAGGGTCAGGCGCAAGGAGGGGGGCAGGGCGCGGGCGACGTCGATCAGGGCTTTGAGTGCGTCCTGGGAGAGGTAGTGGACGCCGGTGAGGTCGACGGTGACGTCGGTGGTGTCCTGGTGCTGTCCGTGGCAGTGCAGCACGGCCAGGGTGACGGGGCTTTTGTGAGCGGCTGTGACCTGGCCGAAGAGCCTGATGCCCGGTGCATGTCCCAGGGGCGTGATGAACATGAGGTCGTCGATGTAGTGGTCGGTCATGACCAGGATTCCCTAAAGCCATGCACTGCCGGGAAAGTGAGGGGCTCCCGAGATGTCACGAGAGGGGGCCGCGGCGGTTCCTCGGACGGTGCCGAAAAGGCGGGCTTCAAGGATCCCGCAGAAGACAGCCGCTGACGTAGGAGCGCCCCTTGGGCCCCGAGCGATCGTCGGACCACGGCGCCGTAGCAACGGACGGCCGATGGTTCACGGACTACCTGCAGCCTACGCCCGAACCCCTGATGCGGATAGCCGCCAGAGCACTGGTCCGCCCTCGCCACGACGATGTACATCCCTCACCACACGGTCCTGCACGACAAGTTCTCTCTTCCTGTGCCGCGCGCCGAGGTTGTATGGGCAGCGAACGGAAATCATCGCGCATGGCGCAAAGCCGGACAAACGTGCTAAGGCTCAATGCCCGGCCTCGGCCTGCAAAAGCAGCAGCGTGTCCTTGCCGTTGCGTTCGTATGCGGTTTTGCGGATCCCGGCTCGTCTGGCGCCGGCCGCGCTCACGCGCTTACGGCTGGGGACTGGCCGCGTGCCTGGTTGGCCGAGCTGGATGGCCTGGTTGTGCATAGCTGGTCCTGTCGTGCCTGCGACGTGCTGGTGCGATGGCAGGTCTGCGAGCGGTGGGGCGAAGGGAAGGCGGTGCTCTGGCTGGGGAATCGTTTCTCAGTGCAGTGCAGTGCAGTGCAGTGCAGTGCAGTGCCGTGCCGCGCGCGGTGCCGAGGGCATATCCGCGACGAACTGCTTGCCTTTTTCAGATGGTGAGGTAGAAGCGCACGGTCGTGCCCTCGGTGCCGGTGTGCACGCGTACCAGGTCGGATACGTAGTGGACCAGCATCAGGCCGCGGCCGCCGATCTGCCTGGGCTGTGGCGGTCTGCGCCCGGCGAGTGGGTCGCTCAGATGGCCGGCGTCGCGGACCTCGACGACGACCTGGCCGTCGTGGGCCCAGATCGCCAGCGTTCCCCTGCCGCCGCCGTGCAGGACGCTGTTGGTGGTCAGCTCCGCCACCGCCAGCTGTGCATCCTGCAGGCGCCCTCCGGTCAGCCCCAGCCGTACGGCCTGCTCGACGGCGAAGTGGCGGACCCGGGGCAGGTCTTCGGCTTCGTAGGAGAAGGTCGCGGCGTGCGGCGCGGGCGGCAATGCCTGGTTGTACCGGGCGACCACCTCCTGCCAGTCGTAGACGTCACTGACCTCCTCCTGTCCGGCGCGGATGAGGGTGGGATGGGTGATCCGCGCATCGGCCAGCACCTGCTCCTCCAACCGCGACTCGTCATAGGGGCACAGAATGATCGCCGCCCGGCCCTCGAAAGCGGCATTGATCAGCGCCTCGTGCTGCGCGCACGCCGGGTACTCCACCGGGGAGCGGCCCGCCCAGATCGGCTCACCGATGATCCGCACGCGCGCCTCGGCGTGCGCGTCGGCGAAGTGCCTGAGCACCCCGGGGATGATCCGTCCCGGATTGCGGCCGGCCCGCTCCATGTCCACCAGCAGCAGATCCTCGGCGCTTGCCGCCAGCGCCGTCTTGATCAGCTCCAGATTCGGGCCCGGAACCGCCACCGCCACCGGCTCGCCCGCGGCCAGGCCCTCCCGCACGAAGGCCACCGTCTGCTCGGTGTACTCCTGCTTGCTGCTGTAGAACAGCGCGGGATGCTCGAATGCCTCGTCGGCCACTGCCGCGCTCATCGTGGCCTCACCTCGATCCGGTTCTGGCCCGGCCAGAACATCTGCAGTACCCGCGACAGCTGTGGTGGCGGATGCTCCACCACCATCCGGCCCTCTGGCAGGTTCAGGGCGGTGACCGCCAGCGCTGTCACTGCGGCCACATCCACGAAGGCTACGTCCGACAGGTCCACATACGACACCCCTGTGTGCCGGCGGGCCAGCTGTGACAGGGCCTCTCGCCAGACAGAACCAGTGGCTGTGCTGATCTCGCCACCGGCTCGAATCCCGGGACGGTCGGGCAACACGTGCACCTCAAAAGCAGCGCGTGCCGGCACCGCCGGAACGGGCCGGTCCGCGGCGGGTGAGGCGTCCATGCGCGGACTTTCTCGATGCCCGTCAGCCGGATGGCTCGACGGCATCGAGCCCGGCGTCGGCTGCGGAAGGCTTTGCTCCTCTGCGGATTCTGGCATAGTGCGTCGACCAGCCATCAGATGCTCACACCCTTCCAGCGTGACGACTGCCGCGGACGGTGCTGGTCGTAAACGACCAGCTGCGCAGCTTCTGCGAAAGGTTCGGATTGCGTCCGTTGTGCCCCCAAGGCCGCTTGCAGGAAACCTCTCGCAAACCCGCGACTCTGCGAGGCGCTTCTGCCCATTCCGCAGTGGCATGTGACACCCCATCGAGCCCGATCTGCGACGAAACAATAGGATTTCCTGATGCGCAAGGCCCTCGATGAGGGCTCTGTGCTGCGCGCGCCGTGCGACGCCTGCTCCAACGGTTCATCCCCGTGGCAGGTCACGCCCGGCTCGGCGCGCGGCGCCCGGGCGCACGACCTCGTGCGCGCCGATGTCCTGCGATTTCACGGACGTCGGCACACAGCGGAATCCGGTTCGGTGGTCCGGTCTGCGCGTTACGGCTGCTTCCGGCCGGGAAGACATCTGCTGCGCCGGCGCCGCGGTGGCGTTTCCGGCCCTCTCCCGTACCTGGGCCCGCCCTCGCCCCGCGCTGATCTCTCCCGCTGGAAACCGTCGTGCTGCTGCGCCTGCATGTCCGTACAGGGGCTCGGGAAGCAAGGGTGCGGCCCGGGAGCTGGCGCAATCCCGGGCCGCACCTGGTCGCACGGCTGCCGTGCCCATCGGTGCGACCGCTTGTCCAACGGACGCTCCTGGGCCGGGTCACGCCGCGCCGGGTGCACCGGTTTGGCCGTGCGCCTGTGGTGGCACGCCCCGGGCGCGGGCACGGCCACGTGCGCGCGTGTGGACGGGCCGGTGCGGGAAGGAGTCGGGGCGGTCGCAGCAGCGGCCAGGGAAAACGGCGACAACCGCCCCGGCGCTGCCAGATCTGCGCGCGGCAGCACTGGCCAGTGTGCCCGGACGGCCGGAGGTCTCCAGGTGCCGGATGATCACACAACAGCCGGTACGTACCTGCTGGCCTGGCCGGTTGGGGGTGCGCTGGACTTTGTTTTCCCTCGTAAGCATGAGCAGGCGGATCCCGGCACGCTTGCCTCTGTGGGGCGACGGCAGCGTGCGCACGCGCCTGTCGGCACCGCCGCTTGCCGCCGGCCGGTCCTGCTCCTGTCTCGTCCCGGTGTGCGCGGGCACCCCCGGCATGGTCCGCTTCCGGGCGCCCGGTTGCGCGGTCTGGTCTTGGGAGGCCGGCTGGTACGCCCGTGCGGATGCCGTGGCCCCCGCCGGGACCCGGACGACCGCTGTGCCTGTACGCCCCTGTTCAGACAGCCTTGCCGGTTGTGGTGGGGGTGTCGGTGAGGGGGAGGCGGGCGGTGATGCACTTGCCGCCCGCCTCGGGCTGGATGTCGAGGCTGTCGGTGATGGCGGCGACGATTTCCAGACCGTGCTGGCCGACGCGTTCGGGATCGGCAGCGCGCGCGGAGGGCAGGACGGGCTGGCTGTCGCAGACGGTGATGTGCAGCCGATCGCCGGTGGCGTGCAGTTCCATGCGGGCGGGGCCGGGGGCATGCTTGTAGGCGTTGGTAACCAGTTCGCTGACCACCAGCTGGGCCAGGTCCCGGGCGCGCTCGGACACGGCCGGGCCGTGGTCGTCCTTGAGCTGGGTGAGGTAGTCGACGGTCCAGTGGCGGGCGAAGGCGATGCAGGAGTCGTCGCCGTCCAGGACGACGCAGGCCTTCGAGTGGGGAGGTCCGGGCACCATGGCGTCCTCGCCTTCGGGTGCGTGTGTCACGTGCTGTTCCACCCCCCGCTCTGTGGCGCCTGCGTACCCGAAATCCTCTCCCGCATACTCCATCGGCCCGGACATCGAGGTGGCGGCCTGGCCTCGATAGCATCGGATCGCACCCGTGCGGCGAAGCTTCGACCCAGACCCTGTCCGGCGCGCCGTGTTCCGGAGCACCGCGCGCTTGAGGAGAGCATGACCCACACCAGCGGATCGGCCCCACGCCCCAGACAGCTGTCCATCACCACGAAGACCGTCGACGCCGTCCGCATCGTCGCGGTAGCCGGCGAGATCGACCACGCCACCTGCCCGCAGCTGACCCAGGCGCTGCTGACCGAGGACGCCACCGCGGTCCCGCGGACGGTGCTGGACTTCTCCGGCGTGAGCTTTTTGGACTCCAGCGGCCTGAACGTCCTCATCAAGGCCCACCGCACCGCCGCAGCGGCCGGCGGCTGGCTGCGCCTGGCCGGCTGCCCGGACGCCGCGCTGCGCGCCATCGAGCTCGTCGGCCTGGACACTCTCATCCCCTGCCATCCCGATCTTCAGCACGCCCTTCACGCCTGATCCCGGGTCCCGGACAGCGCCCGGAAGCCAGGGCCGAGGGCCGGGGGGGCGGGAATGTGCGGCGGCAGGTGAGCGGGGCCCGAGTGGTGGCGCAGCCGGCGAAAAGGAAAGCAGGAGGGCCCATGACGGGACCGGTTCGTCTCGGGCCCTCCTTCCGCGGTGCGCTGGTGGCCATGGATGATCTTCAGTTGTGCAACGCCGTGCCCAACGGCCCTTCCCTGTGGCGGGTCATGCTGTGCCGGGTGCGCCCGCCCGGGCCGCACGCTCCCGCGTGGTGCGCACTGTTGTGCGGCACGCAAACCATGGTCAAAGGAGTGTTCACAGGGCACATGGATGGGCCACGCGCCTGGTGCCCGCCTAGGGTTGAAGAGCCGCGCGTCCATGACCAGCGCGGACGGACCATCCATTGACCAAGGCACAGGGGTATGCAATCGACTTTCGCAATACGACAGGCCCCAGTCGGCTCTGTGTGATCCGTACCGTCACCCAGGCCGGCACCATCGTGCGCTTACAGGGCGAGGTCGACCTGGGCAGCGCCGGGCGGCTGCGCCAGGCCCTCACCGCCGACACCGCTGATCCCGCCCCACGCATCGTGGTCGACCTGGGCGGGGTGACCTTCCTGGACTCCAGCGGCATCAACGCCCTGGTCGCTGCCTACCGCGTCCTGCGCGACACCTCCGGATGGCTCCGCCTGGCCGGCCCGCAACCTCCCGTCCAGCGCATCCTTGAACTCAGTGGTCTCGCCGGTCTCCTCGGCTGCTATCCCGACCTCCGGCACGCCCTGCACGCCTGATCCTGTTCCTGAACGGTCACTGGTGCCGGGCGACAGGTGGCGGAGGCGGGCGGGCGGCGGATGCCGGAGAACACAGAGCGCGCTTCGGCCGTCGGCGATGTCCGCGGCCGGGGCTGTGAGCCGTGTCCGGCCGTGTCTGTGCACGAGGAGGAGAGCGAGGGATCGTACCCGAGCGGAACAGCGGGTGCGAGCCCTCTCGGTTCGTGTATCCGTCATGGATGACCCCCAGGCACACGAAGCCCACCGTTCAACGCCTGCACCGCACATGAGGTCACGCAGCCCTCAGCACGGTGAACCCGGCCGCTGCCGGAACAAGACTTCAGAGGCAACCGCCCGTTTAGACCCAATGCTGTTGCTTTACGGGTTCGCGGGTTGTGGTCGCTGGATGGTGACGGCTTGAGCTCCGGTGTGGGTGGGTTGGGGCCAGTCGTGGTGTTCGGC